>PLZW01000017.1 GCA_003153575.1 Acidimicrobiaceae bacterium
CCGCTCCTGCCCCCGCCCCCGCCCCCGCCCCCGCTCCGGCCAAGGTGAAGAAGCCGAAGTTCGCCCTCACCCGCAAGCAGCTGCGCGCCGCTGAGGCCGCCGCCGCCGGAGCCACAGTGGCAGGTACCTCGTCGGCGCTGGCCCCGACGGACGTTCCCGCTCCCGCACCAGGCGGACCGTCGATGATCGCGCCGCCCAGCGCCCCGCCGGCCGACCCCATTCCGCTGGCGGTCCAACTGCCGCCGCCGGTGGCGTCCGCCGGTCCAGCCGCGCCCGTGCAGCCGGCGGACACCGCAGTCCAGCCGATCCCCCCCGGGTCCGATCCGCGCCCGATCGACCCGATGACCGGCCTCCCGTCCGGCGCTTCCGGGGGCGGTGGCGTGGTCCTGGCCGAAGGCGGCGCCAAGCCCAGCCGCCGCAACCTGATCGCGCTCGTCGCCGTGCTCGTCCTGGTGGTGGCCGTGGCCGGCGGTTACCTCATCAACAAGAAGAACAACACGGCGACCACCCCGCCGGTCTCGTCCCCGGCCACGTCGGCCACCGCCGACACGGCGCTGGCCGCGTCGGTCAACCTCCGGCTCGCCGACCTACCTGTCGGTTGGACCCAGTCCCCGCCGGCCCAAGCCGTCATCCGCCCGCCCGTCGCCCCGGCGGCCGCCCAGGCAACGGCGGCCAACACCATGGCCTCGTGCCTGAACACCAGCTTGGCCGTGGTCTCCGGGCTCTTCGACTCCGGCTCGTTGCCCGGTCAGACGAGCCTGGTTCAGACGCCGGTGTTCCAGAGCGCCGCCGGCTCGTCGTTCGAGATGGCCTCACGCACGACCACGCTGGCCTCGGCCGGTCAGGTCCAGGCGCTCGACGCCGTGTTCACCAACCCGAAGTTCGACACCTGCTACCAGCAGTACCGCACCTCACTGGCCCAGGCCGCCGCGCCGGGCTCGACGGTCGTGGTTCAGCCAGTCACGTTGACCGCCCCGACCGGCGCCCTGGCCTTCGGCGTGGTGAGCACCTACACGTTGCCTGGTAGCGGCACCGAAGTGGTGGGCGATGCCTACGTGCTCGGTGGGCGTCTGGTGACGGTCATCCAGCCGTCGACCAACGGCGCGGCCATCTCCTCGAACGTGTTCGGCCCGGCCTTCAACGCCGTGGCCGCCCGGGTGGCCGCCCGAGCCAGGTAGCGGCGGTCGGGGGACGACCCCCGGTCAGGCCCCTGCGGGGGCCAGGCGGGCGATGCCGGACAGGGCCCTGTAGGCGGCCTCGGCGGGTCCCGTCTCGTCCGGTCGCATCAGGTTGGACATGATGCGCAGGATCCAGTTCATCAGCGTCTCGGAGTGCATGCCCGTCCCGACGCACAGCTTCATGAGGTCGGGGTTGGCGATCACCCGGATGAAGGCCCGGGCCACCCGGTAGTAGAGGCCGTAGGCCTCCTCGAGCCGGTCCTCGTAGCGCTGCAGGGCGGCGTACCCGTCGCCGGAAAGGGCCTCGCCGAGCGACACGGCGGCCAGTCGGCCGGTTTCGTAGCCGTAGGCGATGCCCTCGCCGTTGAACGGGTTGATGCAGCCGGCGGCGTCTCCCACCACCAGGGTGGTGGCCCCGAGCCGGGGCCCGACGGCCAGGCCCATGGGCAGCTTGCCCCCGGTGGGGGGACCGAGAGCCGTCGCCGGCGTCAGCTCCCACTCCTCGGGGGCCCCGGCCACGAAGTGCTGCATCAGGGTCCCGGTGTTGACGCCCTTCCACCGCCGGTCGGTCGAGAGCAGGCCCACGCCGACGTTCACCCGGCCGTCACCGAGCGGGAAGATCCAGCCGTATCCCGGCACCACCTCGCCCTCGGCGTCGCGGATGTCGAGGTGGGACTCGATGAAGGGCTGATCGTGCCCGGGCGACGTGTAGTAGCCGCGTAGGGCCATGCCCATGGGCTGTTTGCGGTCGCGGCTGGTGCCGAGGGCGCGGCCGAACCGCGAGTTGGCGCCGTCAGCCACGACCACGTAGCGGGCCCGGATCTCGCGCCGGTCCCCGGTGGCCTTGTCCTTGACGACCGCACCCACGCACGAGGGGAGACCGGCGCCGGCCGGCCTGGACAGCGACGTGTCGAGGATGGGCTCGACGGCCTCGGTACCCTGCCACACGGTGGCGCCGGACTTGGTGGCCCGGTCGTTGACCAGCGCGTCGAGATCGTGCCGGGTGATCACGTAGCCGTAGGAGGGGAAGGAGGGGTGCTCGGGCCACGGGAGGTCGAGCACCTTACCGAAGCCGTGGGCCCGCAGGCCCGAGAAACGGTGGGCCCCGGCCAACGAGCCCTCGACCCCCATGTCGGCCAGCTGGCGAACCGACCGGGGGGTGAGGCCGTCGCCGCACGTCTTTTCGCGGGGGAAGACCTTCTTCTCCACCAGGGCGACGTCCCATCCGGCCTCGGCCAGCCAGTAGGCGCAGGACGAGCCTGAGGGCCCGCCGCCCACGATCAGCACGTCGTGGACGTGGCTGTCTGGAGGAGAGGCAACGCGGGAAGGGTCGTCGGGCTGGGGGGCACCAGAGAGCACGCCGCCATGCTACGGGGGTGGTGGAGGGGTCGTCACAGCGGCCCCGCCGCCGGCCCGCAGGGCGGCCGTCGCCCGCCCGTGGTCCACGTTGTGGCCCGGGACAGCGGATGTGCCCCGCCGGAGGGGTGCGTGATAAAAATCACATGTTGTGGCCGACTACCTGCCGATCCTGATCCTCATCATCCTGGGGTTCCTCTTCGCGTCCCTGTCCTTCGTGGCGTCCGCCCTCCTCGCGCCGAAGAAGAAGCCGACGGCGGCCAAGCTCGCCCCCTACGAGTGCGGGATCGTCCCGGGCATCGACCCCCCGACCCGGTTCCCGGTGCGGTTCTACCTGGTGGCGATGATCTTCATCATCTTCGACATCGAGGTGGTCTTCCTCTATCCGTGGGCCGTCATCTTCCGCCAGCTGCGGTCGTTCGGCCTGGTCGAGGTCCTCGTCTTCGCCGCCGTGGTCTTCGTCTCCTTCGTCTTCCTGGTCGGCAACGGGGCCCTCAACTGGGGCCCGTCCAAGCGGGTGCTCCGTGCCATGCCGTCGCGCACGTCGAGCTCGACCATCGCCCGCATCGGCGCCGCCATTTCCGAGCCCGCCGCCGATCGCCCGACCACCGCACCGCCCGGCCCCGGCCGCGCCGCCTGAGCGGGGGGTACGCGACGTGGGACTCGAAGACCTCCAGCACAATTTCCTCACCGGACGCCTAGAGGACCTGGTCAAGTGGGCCCGCACCTACTCGATGTGGCCGGCCACCTTCGGGTTGGCCTGCTGCGCCATCGAGATGATGTCGGTAGGCGCCGCCGACTTCGACCTGGCCCGGTTCGGCATGGAGGTCTTCCGGGCCTCCCCCCGCCAGGCCGACCTCATGATCGTGGCGGGCCGGGTGTCCCAGAAGATGGCCCCGGTGCTGCGTCAGGTCTACGACCAGATGATGGAGCCCAAGTGGGTGCTGTCGATGGGCGTGTGCGCCAGCACGGGGGGCATGTTCAACAACTACGCCATCGTCCAGGGCGTGGACCAGATCGTGCCGGTCGACGTGTACGCACCGGGCTGCCCACCCACCCCCGAGACGCTGATGCACGCCATCCTCACCCTCCACGAGAAGGTGCGGTCCGACGACATCACCCGCCGCCCGGGGCTGGGCCTCGAGCTGCCGCTGGCCTCGGACGCAGGTGCGGACACCGACGACGCCCAGAGCCCCTCGGACGGTACCACCGGGTGGAACCCCGACCGACCGGACGCCGTCCACCTGGGCACCCCGAAGCGCAACCCGATCATCGCCCGCAGTGTGGGTGAGCCCCTGTGACCACGGCAACCGACGGGGACACCACCTCGGGCGCGCCCGCGACCGGGGGCGCCTCGGCCCGCCTGCGGCGGGGAAGCGCCCCGGAGATCCTGTTCCCCACCCGCCAGCAGTACATCGGGGTCGTCGCCTCCTTGCGCGACGAGGGCTTCGAGATGTGCGCCGACCTGTGCGCCGTCGACTACCTCGCCCACCCCGGCCGCCACCTGCCCGACGGCGTGGCGGCCGAGCGGTTCGAGGTCGTCGTCAACCTGCTGTCGATGAGCCAGGTCCGACGGGTCCGGGTCCGGGTCCAGGTGCCCGCTACCGACGCCGTGATCACCACCCTGTTCGACCTCTATCCGGGCACCGAGGCCATGGAGCGGGAGGCCTACGACCTGTTGGGCATCGTGTTCACCGGCCATCCCGACATGACCCGCATCCTCCTGCCCGAGGACTGGGAGGGCCATCCCCTGCGCAAGGACTACGGCGTGGGACGGGTGCCGGTCCAGTTCAAGGGCGCCCCGGGGCCCCGATGAGCGACACCACGGCGACCGACGCCGGCGACAGCGTGCCCCACACCGACACGGTGCTGCCCGACCCGGTGTCCGGCCTGGCCTACGCCGAGGCCTCCGAGACCGGCATCGAGCGCGGCCTGATCATCGAGACGTCCGAGGGCGCCCAGGAGCTCTTCCCCCGGAAGAAGACCGAGCCGGACGAGCTGCGCCGCGAGGCAGGTGCCGTGCTGCGCCTGCCCGAGGGTGTGGTGGTCAACGCCGACGACATCGACATCGAGCAGACCGACGACGAGACCATGATCATCAACATGGGCCCGCAGCACCCGTCGACCCACGGCGTGCTCCGGCTCATGATCGAGCTCGACGGCGAGACGGTGCTGCGGACCAAGCCGGTGATCGGCTACCTCCACACCGGCATGGAGAAGACGGCCGAGGAGCTGACCTACGTCCAGGGGTCGACCAACGTCACCCGCATGGACTACCTGTCCCCGCTCCACAACGAACTGGTCCTGTCGCTGGCGGTCGAGGCGCTCCTCGGCGTCGAGATGCCGCCCCGCTCGGACTGGATCCGGATGCTCCTGGTCGAGCTCAACCGGGCCTCCTCCCACCTGATGTGGATGGCCACCAACGGGATGGACCACGCGTCGACGTCGATGATGATCTACGGCTTCCGCGAGCGGGAGATGATCCTGGCCTTCTTCGAGAAGACCACCGGCCTGCGCATGAACCACAACTTCATCCGACCCGGGGGCACGGCCGCCGACCTGCCCGACGGGTGGGAGGACGACGTGACCGTCATCTGCGACACCATCCTGCCCCGGCTGGACGAGTACGACGAGCTCCTGACCGGCCAGCCGCTGTACCGCCAGCGGTCCGAGGGCGTGGGCAACCTGTCGGCCGAGGAGGCCCTGGCCCTCTCGCTCACCGGTCCGCTGCTGCGGTCCACCGGCGTGCCGTGGGACCTGCGCCGGGCCATGCCGTACCTGCGCTACGACAAGGTCGAGTTCGACGTCATCGTCGGCACCTACGGCGACAACTTCGACCGCTACTCGATCCGCCTCAACGAGATCCGCGAGTCGATCCGGATCATCCGCCAGGTGGTCGAGAAGATGCCGGCCGGCGACTACCGGGTCCAGGACAAGAAGGTCACCCCGCCGCCCCGCGGCCGCATCGACGAGTCGATGGAGGCCCTCATCCACCACTTCAAGGTGTTCACCGAGGGCTTCCGGGTACCGGAGGGAGAGGTCTACGTGGCCACCGAGTCCCCCCGGGGCGAACTCGGTTGCTACCTGGTGTCGGACGGGTCGCCCAAGCCGTACCGGATGCACATCCGCGGCCCCAGCTTCGTCAACCTGCAGGCTCTGCCCCTGATGATGCGCGGCGGTCTCCTGGCCGACGCCGTCGCCGCCTGCTCGTCGGTCGACCCGGTGATGGGGGAGGTGGACCGGTGAGCGAGCCGACCCCGATCGCCCCGCCGCGCCGCGCCGCCCTGGCCCCGGCCGCGCCGGTCCACCTGAACGCCGAGATCGTGGTCCGGGCCCGCCAGCTGATCGCCCTGTACCCCGAGCGCCGCTCGGCCCTCATCCCCCTGTGCCACCTGGCTCAGGAGCAGGACGGGTGGCTGACCCCCGAGGCCATGGTCGACATCGCCGGTCTGGTCGGCGTCACCCCCGGAGAGGTGCTGGGCACGGCCTCGTTCTACGACATGCTCCACACCGAGCCGGTGGGCCGCCACGTGGTGGCGGTGTGCACCAACATCGCCTGCCTGCTGGGGGGCGCCGCCGAGCTGCTCGAGCACGCCGAGCACTCGCTCGGCATCGGGGCCGGCGGCACCACCGCCGACGGGGCGATCACCCTCGAAGAGGCCGAGTGCCTGGCCGACTGCGACCGGGTCCCGTGCGTGCAGGTCAACCACCGCTACGTCGGCGCCCAGACCCCCGAGTCGTTCGACCAGCTCGTCGCCGACCTGCGGTCCGGCGCCCGTGACGCCGACATCCCGCCCCACGGCACCCTGATCCGGGTGCGCCGCACCACCGGCATCGAGGCCGATCCGGTGGCCGTGGCCGAGGAGCGCCGCCTGGCCGCCGTTGCCCGGTCGGCCCGCGCCGACGCCGCCGACGGGGCAGGTGCCTGATGGCCATCGCCGACCCGCCGAAGATCGTCACCTCCCGGTTGGGGTTCGACGACTCGCACACGCTCGAGCGCTACCTGGCCACCGGCGGCTACGAGGGCCTGCGCACGGCGCTGGCCAAAACCCCCGAGGACGTGGCCGCCGAAGTCGACGCGGCCAGCCTGCTGGGCCGCGGCGGTGCCGGGTTCCCGGCCGGCCGCAAGTGGTCGATGCTGCGCAAGGCCGCAGTCACCTACCTGGTGGTCAACGGCGACGAATCGGAGCCGGCCACCTTCAAGGACCACCTGCTCGTCGAGCGGGACCCCCACCAGCTGATCGAGGGCGTGGTCATCGCCGCCTACGCCCTGCAGGTCACCCGGGTGTTCATCTTCGTGCGCGGCGAGTTCGCCCTGGGGCTCGAGCGGGTGCAGGCCGCCCTCAACGACGCCTATGCCCACGGTGCCGTGGGCCGGGACATCTTCGGCTCGGGGTTTTCGGTCGACGTGGTGGTCCACCCCGGCGCCGGCGCCTACATCTGCGGCGAGGAGACGGCGCTGCTCGAGTCCCTGGAGGGCAAGCGCGGCTTCCCCCGGATCAAGCCCCCGTTCTTCCCGGCGGCCATCGGGCTGTACGGCGACCCGACGGTGGTCAACAACGTCGAGACGATGTCCAACCTCCCGTGGATCATGACCAACGGCGGGGCGGCGTTCGCCGCCCTCGGTGCCGGCCGCTCCACCGGCACCCGCCTCTTCGCCCTGGCCGGGCACGTCAACAACCCGGGCGTGTTCGAACTCGAGATGGTCAAGACCACATTCAACGACCTGATCAACGCGCCGCGGCTGGGGGGTGGCGTCCCGCACGGCCGCGGCCTCAAGGCCTTCATTCCGGGAGGCGTCTCGGCCCCGTGGTTCGGACCTGACCAGATCGACCTGCCCCTCGGCCAGGACGAGGTGGCCGAGGCCGGGTCCATGCTGGGCTCGGGCTCCATCGTGGTGATGGACGACCACACCTGCGCGGTGCGGGCCGCCTGGCGGATCACCAAGTTCTTCTCCCGCGAGTCCTGTGGTCAGTGCACCCCGTGCCGCGAGGGCTCGGGCTGGCTGGAGCGGATCATGGATCGCATCGAGCGGGGCGAGGGCCGCGAGGAGGATCTCGACCTGCTGCTCGACGCCTGCGACAACATCTCGCCCGGTGTGGCCTGGCCGCCCCAGCAGACCACCATCTGCGTGCTCGGGCCCTCCATCCCTTCTTCGATCAGCTCGGCCATCACCATGTTCCGTGACGAATTCCTGGTCCACATCAAGGAGGGGGGCTGCCCCTATGGGTGACCAGGATGCCGAAACCGGCGGGACCGACGCACCCGTGGACGAAGGGGTCGAGTTCACGATCGACGGGCGGACGGTCCGCGCCCGCAAGGGCGAGATGCTGATCGCCGCGGCCGAGCGGGCCGGCACCTTCATCCCCCGCTTCTGTTACCACCCGCGCATGGAGCCGGTCGGGATGTGCCGCATGTGCCTGGTCGAGGTCAGCGGCCCCCGTGGCGCCACCCTGATGCCGAGCTGCTTCATCGAGGCCGCCCCCGGGATGGAGATCGTGACCGACTCCGCCAAGGTCAAGAAAGCCCAGGACGGCGTCCTCGAGTTCCTCCTCATCAACCACCCGCTGGACTGCCCGGTGTGCGACAAGGGCGGCGAGTGCCCCCTCCAGGACCAGACCCTGGCCTACGGCCCGGGCGAGTCCCGGTTCGTCGAGGAGAAGCGCCACTTCGAGAAACCGATCCCGATCTCCGACCTGGTCCTGCTCGACCGCGAGCGGTGCATCCAGTGCAGCCGGTGCACCCGGTTTGCCGACGAGGTGGCGGGCGAGGCCCAGATCGACTTCATCGGCCGGGGCGAGCAGATCCAGATCGGCACCTTCCCGGAGCTGCCCTTCACCTCCTATTTTTCCGGCAACACCGTGCAGATCTGCCCGGTCGGCGCCCTGACGGCCACGCCGTACCGGTTCACGGCCCGGCCGTGGGACCTCGACCAGGTCGAGTCCACCTGCACCACCTGTTCGGTGGGGTGCCGGGTGGCAGTGCAGTCGTCGTCCAACCGTCTGACCCGCCTGCTCGGCATCGACATCGACCCGGTCAACCACGGCTGGCTGTGCGACAAGGGCCGGTTCGCGGCCGACGCCGTCAACAGCGAAGACCGGCTCACCGAGCCGATGATCCGCAAGGAGGGCGCCCTGGTCGCCGTCTCCTGGCACGAAGCCCTCGAGGCCGTGGCCACCGGCTTGAAGGCGGCGGTGGCCGAGCGGCCGGAGTCGGTCGGGATCATCGGCGGTGCCCGACTGACCAACGAGGGCGCCTACGCCTGGGCCCGCCTGGCCAAGGGCGTGCTCGGGACCGACTCGGTCGACGCCCAGATCGGCGACGGCCTGCCTGCCGAGTTGGTCCTCGGCCTGCCCCGGGCCACCATCGACCAGGCGGCCTCGGCGTCGACCGTGGTGCTGCTGACCGGCGACGTCCGCGAAGAGCTGCCGGTCCTGTTCCTCCGCCTGAGGGCCGCCGCCGTCGACGGCGATGTGGCCATCGTCGAGCTCTCGCCCCAGGCCACCTCGCTGACCGCCCACGCCGAGGTCTCCCTCCGCTACGGCCCGGGCGACGCCGCCGCCCTGGTGGACGCCCTGGTCTCCGGAGGCACCCCGCCGAATGCGGCCGCCGAGCCCGGGGCACTCGACCGGGCCCGCCAACTGATGGGCGAGGGTCCCGTCGTCGTGATCGTGGGCCGGCCGTCACTGGCCGAGGACGGCGAGCTGGTGGCCGACGCCGCCCGGAAGCTGTCCGCCGCCCTGCCCGAAGCCCGGTTCCTGCCGGCGCTGCGCCGCGGCAACGTCCTGGGTGCCCTGGACATGGGCCTGGCCCCCGGGGTCCTGCCCGGGCGGGTGGCGCTCGAGGACGGACGGGCCTGGTTCGAGGAGGCGTGGGGCTCGGTGCCCCTGGCCCGTGGGCGGGGGACCGCCGACATGCTGGCCGCGGCGGCCGGCGACCAGGCCGAAGGGTCGGCCGTGACCGCCCTCGTCCTGTTGGGCGCCGACCCGCTGACCGACTTTCCCGACCGCCGACTGGCCGAGCGGGCGCTGGACGCCGCCGACTTCGTGGTGGCTGTGGTCACCGCCCCGGGTGCGGCGCTCGACCATGCCGACGTGGTCCTGCCCGCCGCCGAGGCCCACGAGCGGCCCGGCACCACCACCAACCTCGAGGGCAGGGTCTTCCGCCTCGGCCAGAAGCTGGTGCCGCCGGGCCAGGCCTGGCCGGACTGGATGATCGCCGGCGAGCTCGCCGTCCACCTCGGCCACGACCTGGGCTTCGACTCGGTCGGGACGGTCTGGGACGAGATCGAGCGGGTGGCCGTGTCCCACCGTGGCATCACCCGGACCGTGCTCGACGCCCACGGTGCCGCCGACGGCGTCGTGGCCCCGCTCAGCCTGTCCAAGGTCTCGCTCGCCCGGCGCAACGCCCCGCTCGACCCGGTCGCCGTGCCCGGTGTGGAGTCGGTCGAGCGCCAAGGGGCCAGCCTGCAGGCCGGCCTCGCCGCCTCCCCGAATGCCGCGGCCGACGGCCCCGAGGCCGCCGATCCGAGCGACGGCGGCCCGTCCCGGCCGGCCGTGCTGTCCGGGCCGGGTGAGTTCGCCGTACCCCACGTGGCCCCGGCCGACGGCTACTCGGTCCGCCTGGTCGCCTCCCGCGTCCTCTACGACGGCGGTGCGGCGGTCGCCTCCGTCAGTACCCTGGCCGGACTGGTGGCGCCCGGCGCCCTGCGGGCCAACCCCCACGATCTCGACGAGCTCGGTGTGTCCTCCGGGGGCCAGGTCCGCCTGCGCTCGGCCACCGCCTCGGCCGTGGTCCCGGTGGAGCCCGACGCGTCACTGCCCCGCAAGGTGGTGGCCGCCGACTTCAACGTCCCGCTCGGTGACGGCACCGTGGCGGACCTGATCGACCGCGCCTTCCCGGTGGTCGACCTGCGGATGGAGTCGCTGTGATCGCGGCGCTGGCCCCCCTGCTCGGGACCGACCCGCTGTACTCGAGCGGGTTGAACTGGCAGGTCGTCCTCATCGTGCTGATCAAGGTGCTCGTGGTGTTCGGCGCCCTGATGGTCGCCGTCATGCTCATGATCTGGTTCGAGCGCAAGGTCATCTCGGACATGCAGAGCCGCATCGGCCCCAACCGGGCCGGGCCGTTCGGGATCGCCCAGACCCTGGCCGACGGGATCAAACTGTTCTTCAAGGAGGACCTGATCCCGGACAAGGCCGACCGGTTCGTCTTCAAACTGGCGCCGTACCTCACGATCATCCCGGCCTTCCTGGCCTTCGCCATCGTCCCCATCGGGGGCGAGGTGACCCTGTTCGGCCACACCTTCGAGCTGCAGCTGGCCGACCCGCCCATGGGCATCCTGTTCCTGCTGGCCATGTCGGCCATCGCCGTCTACGGCGTCATGCTGGCCGGCTGGTCGTCCGGCTCCAAGTACCCGCTGCTGGGCTCGGTGCGGGCGTCCGCCCAGATGATCTCCTACGAGGCGGCCCTGGGCTTGACCGTGGTCATGGTGGTCCTCATCACCGGGTCGCTGAGCACCCGGACCATCGTGAACGAGCAGGCCGGGCACCTCTGGCAGTGGAACGCAATCCGGCTGGCCGTCGTCCCGTTCCTGATCTTCTTCATCGCCGTCGTGGCCGAAACCAACCGTCCCCCCTTCGACCTGGTCGAGGCCGACCAGGAACTGGTCGGCGGCTTCCACACCGAGTACTCCTCGATCCGCTTCGCGTTGTTCTTCCTGGCCGAGTTCATGAACACCATCACCATGTCGGCCATCACGGTGACCCTGTTCTTCGGTGGCCCCGACGGCCCGATACCCCACATTCCCCACACCCAGTGGCTCTGGCCGATCCTGTGGTTCCTGGGCAAGACCATCCTCTTCCTCTTCGTGTTCGTGTGGCTGCGCGCCGCCCTGCCGCGGCTCCGGTACGACCAGCTCATGGACCTCGGCTGGAAACGCCTCATCCCGCTCTCGCTGGGCTGGCTGTTGATCGTGGCCGGCTTCATGATCGACGGCTTCTGGGGCGTGGGCATGGTCGCCGCCGTGCTGGTGGCCGGCGTGCTGCTGACCCGGGCCTTCGCCATCGGCGCCCTGCGGGAGGACACCAACGCCGTCCTCCCGGCCGTCGGGATCCGCCTGTGGTCCCGCGCCGAGGAGCAGCCCGTCCCGCCCGCCACCACCACCGAAGGAGGCGAGCGCTGATGGCGCAACCCGAACCGCCGAGCGGTCGCCAGAACTTCTTCGGGGGCTTCAAGTTGACCCTCGAGCACCTGGGACGTCCGCCCGTCACCCGGCAGTACCCCGAGGAGAAGCGCCCGAAGCAGCCGCGCCAGCACGGCCGGCACGTCCTCAACCGGTACGAGGACGGGATGGAGAAGTGCATCGGCTGCGAGCTGTGCGCCGGCGTGTGCCCGGCCGACTGCATCTACGTCCGCGGCCTCGACAACCCGCCCGACCACCCGGTGTCGCCGGGGGAGCGGTACGGGTACGTCTACGAGATCAACTTCCTGCGCTGCATCCACTGCGACCTGTGCGTGGAGGCCTGCCCGACCGAGGCCATCACCGAGTCGAAGCTGATGGAGTTCTCCTTCACCAACCGGAGCGACGCCATCTACACCAAGCAGGAGCTGCTGGTGGACGACGACGGCAAGCCCAAGCATCTCCCGTGGGAGGACTGGCGCGAGGGCGACGATCTCCACACGTCGGGGTGGATGCGGGCCACGTCGCCGGGCGGCGACGCCGCCTTCGAGGGCCAGGTCCAGTGGTCGGGCGAGCTCGGCTTCGGCGTGCGGGCCCCCGAGGGCGGCCAGAGCGGCACCCGCGACGACGCCACCACCGGCAGCATGCCGCTGCGGGAGACCCTGGAGCGCCACCTGCGCCCGGCCGACATGCCGGCCGCCAAGCGTGGCCCGCGCGGCGCCATCGGCCGGATGCGCGAGAAGGCGGAACGGTTCGCCCCCGGCTTCGGGAAGAGGCACAAGGAGCTGGCCGACACCGCCTATGTCGACGCCCGACGGGCCGGCAACTCGGAGCGGGACGCAGCCGGCTCCACCACGCCCGCTGCCCCCACCGTGCCCGGGCCGACCGAGGGGGGCGACTCGTGACCCCGTGGATCGACCTCGTCGTGACCGGCGCTCATCCGACCATCCCCGACGTCGGAGTCTTCGCCGTGGCGGCCGCCATCATCCTGGCCGGTGCCGTCGGCGTGGTGGTGGCCCGTAACCCGGTGCATTCGGCCCTGATGCTGGTGATGACGCTGTTCGGGGTGGCCGTCATGTTCGTGCTCCAGCAGGCCAACTTCCTGGCCGCCGTCCAGGTCATCGTCTACGCCGGCGCCATCGTGGTCCTGTTCCTGTTCGTCATCATGTTCCTCGGCGTGGACCGCGAGGAGAACATCGCCGTCGAGCCTCTGCGGGGGCAGCGCCCGCTGGCCGTGGCCCTGGTGGTCCTCGGGGCGACGGGGCTCCTGCTACTGGGCGAGGTCTCCAAGTGGACGACGGGCCAGCCGCACGTGGCCGGCACCGACACCGGGGCCCCGAACGTCAACCTGCTGGGCAAGTCGCTCTACACCACCTACCTCTTCCCGTTCGAGGCCACCTCCGCGCTGCTGATCATCGCCGTGGTCGGTGCCGTGGTGCTGGCCCGCCGGCCGCCCGCCACCGGTGACGCGGCGACGGACGAGGCCACCTCCGGGTCGACCGCCGCCGACCGACCCGGCGAGACGGGAGCCACGACCGAGGCCGTGGCCGAAGCCGGGCCCGCGGTCGCGCCCGCAGACGGCGGAGCCACCGGGACGACGCCGCCCGGTGCGGAAGTGGACGCATGAGCATCAGCCCCACCTGGTACCTGTCGCTCAGCGTGGTGCTGTTCGCCATCGGCGCCTTCGGCGTCCTGGTCCGGCGCAACGTGCTGATCATGTTCATGTGCGTGGAGCTCATGCTCAACGCCGCCAACCTGGCCTTCGTGACCTTCGCCCGCACCCTCCACGACATCGGCGGACAGGTGCTGGTGTTCTTCGTCCTGGTCGTGGCCGCGGCCGAGGTCGTGGTCGGCCTGGGCATCGTGGTGGCCATCTTCCGGCGACGGGCCAGCGCCAACGCCGACGACCTCCACATGATGAAGGGCTGACGGTCCGATGCTGCAAGTGACCTACCTCATCATCCTGCTGCCCCTGGTCGGCTTCGGCGTCCTGCTGGCCGCCGGACGGCGTCTGGGCGACCCGGCGGCCGGCGTGGTGGGTACGTGCTTCGTGGGTGCCTCGTTCCTGGTGTCGGTGGGTGTCTACCTGGCCCTGCTCGGGGTGCACGCCCCGGTGCGGACGTACAGCCAGAACCTGTGGACCTGGATCCCGGTGGGCGGACTACAGGTCCACGCCGCGCTGTACGTCGACCCGCTGTCGATGACCATGGTCCTCTTCATCACCGGCATCAGCGCCCTCATCCACCTGTATTCCATCGGGTACATGAAGGGTGACAAGGACTACCCCAAGTTCTTCCTCTACATGAACCTCTTCGTGGCCTCGATGCTGATCCTCGTGCTGGGCAGCAACCTCCTGGTGACGTTCGTCGGATGGGAGGGCGTCGGCACGTGCTCGTACTGGCTGGTCTCGTTCTGGTTCACCCGCGACTCGGCGGCGAGCGCCGGCAAGAAGGCCTTCGTCTACAACCGGATCGGCGACGTGGGCTTCCTTTTGGCGATCTTCCTCGTGTACGACAGGGTCCACTCGCTCAACTACCAGGTGATCTTCGCCAACATCGACAAGATCGGTTCGGCCAATGTGACCGCCATCTGCCTCCTCCTCCTCGTCGGGGTGATGGGCAAATCGGCGCAGATCCCGTTGTTCCCGTGGCTGGCCGACGCCATGGAGGGCCCGACGCCCGTCTCCGCCCTCATCCACGCCGCCACCATGGTGACCGCCGGCGTCTACCTG
>PLZW01000004.1 GCA_003153575.1 Acidimicrobiaceae bacterium
GCGGGGTGAAGCTCGACACCGTCCACTTCGGCAACGTCATCGGCGCCGCATAGATCAGCGGCTCGGGCTGGTGCCACCAGCCCGAAGTCGAGATGTCCCAGATCACCAGAAGGGAGGCCCTGTCGTCGTCTTGGAAGACCGTCGGGGGGTTGCCTTGTCCCTCGCGTCGAACGGCCCGGATTGACCTTGAGCGTCTGTGCCCGTACACTTGTACGGACAGGAGGAATGATTACGGTAAAAGACAAGCGGCGAGAAGTTCGGATCTCAGCGGACGATGATGACCTGTTGACGGAGGCCGCTGGCCTGTCGGGCGTCTCGGTGTCGGAGTTCCTCCTCGATCGGGCGATCGCGGACGCTGCCACCATCGTCGACGCGCACAGGACGATCCGGCTCGCCGAGGACGACCAGGAGCGGTTCATCAAGGCGCTCGACGGTCCCGTCCACCCACCGGAGGAGCTCGTAGCCCAGGCCCGTCGAGCGCGTCGACTGAAGCGAGTCGACTGAGTGCGCGTCGAGCGCCTCGAAGAACACCACCAAGTTGGCTCTTTCAGCTGCGGGGTAAAGGCCCTCGACGACTGGCTGCGAGACCACTCCATCGACAACCAACGACGCAACCTGTCGCGCACGTTCGTATTGCTCGATGACGGCGACCGCGTCGTCGGCTACTACGCACTCACGATGGGCGGAGTTCGCCGGGAGGCGCTGCCTTCTCGCTATGGGCGGGGACTACCCCAGTACGAGATCGGGATGGTGCTCCTGGCCCGCTTCGCCATATCGGACGACCACCAGGGACAGGGACTGGGTCGTGACCTACTGATCGAGGCGATCGAGCGCGCAGCGGATGCCGGCACCCAGGTTGCCGCTCGATTCATCGCCGTCGACCAGATCGACGAGAGCGCGAGGGCGTTCTACGACAGGTTCGCCTTCAAGCAGATCCAGGGCGACGCTGGTGGTCGGATGTATATCCGGATTGATGATGCACTGGCCGCACTCGAAGACACCGACTGAGGGAAGCCTCCACGAAGGAGCCCATGGTCCGTATGGGGCACACCAATCCCCGGGCGGCCCTCATCTACCAGCACGCTACGGCCGAACGGGACAATGCCATCGCCGCTGCCCTGTCCGAACTCGCCGTCCCGGGAAGTCGCCCCGACAGCCGGTTTCGGACTCGCCGAACGACAACGAGGAGGTCCCCGGGACGACCGCCGAAGGATCTGGCCCGCGCGATGGACGCGCGATGGAAGGCCCCGAACGCGCAGCAGAGGCCCCCGAAAGGGCCTCTGACCTGGAGCGGACGACGGGATTCGAACCCGCGACCCCAACCTTGGCAAGGTTGTGCTCTACCAGCTGAGCCACGTCCGCGTGAGGCCATCACTGTAGCAGTTGGCCATTCGTATCCCCCATCCGGACGCCTGATGGACCGCGTGTGCCATCCTGCCCGGATGGCGCTCCTCCCCGACCTGATCCCCGCCGGGACCGTCGAGCTGCGGCGGTGGCGACCGGCCCAGGCCGAGGCCTTGACCGCCGCCGTCGAGGCGAGCATGCCCGAGCTGCGCCGATGGATGCCCTGGGCCCAGGAACAACCCACCGTGGTCGGGATCACCGAGGTCCTCAGCGAGGGCGAAGTCTCGTTCGAAGCCGACCGCGAGTGGCAGTTCGTGGTGGCCGAACCGGGAGCGGACGGCGTGCTCGGGGCCACCGGCCTCCACCACCGTGGCGCACCGGACACCGTCGAGATCGGCTATTGGATCCGTTCCGACCGGACCGGTGGCGGGCTGGCCACCGCCGCCGCCCGGGCCCTCACCACCGCCGCCTTCGCCCACCTCGCCTACGTCAGTGCGGTGGAGATCCAGATGGACGCGTCAAACCGCCGCAGCTCGGCGGTGCCGCCGAAGCTCGGGTTCCGGTTGACCGGCGAGGTCGACCACGCCATCGACGCCCCGGGGCACTCCGGTCGGTGGGAGGTGTGGTCGATGGACCGTGACCACTGGAGGGCGCGGTCGGCCTGAATCGCCTCAGGCCGGCAGCTCGGCGTGCCACCACGGCACCGGCCGGTCCCGCCGTGCCGTCGCCGCCACCAGCTCGGCCATGGCCTCCTCGATGCCAGCAGCCAGCACGGCCACGTCGGGCACCAGGTCCCAGCACGCCTGGATGCCCACGTGGACGGTGTCGAGGTAGGAGAACACGGTCACGTTGACCCCGATCCCCTCCACGATGGGCCCCAAGGGATGCATCGACACCATCCGGGCCCCGGCCATGTAGATCGGGACGTCCGGTCCCGGCACGTTGGACACCACGAGATTGAACGGCGGCGCCAGGTGGTCGAACAGCCGGAAGTTCGTGACCAGGCGCGACAGTCGTGTCGCCAGCGCCGGGAAGGCCGCCTCGGCCCACGAGGCGAAGACCTCGGGACCCACCGCCCGGCTCTGCTCCTTCGCCGCCCGCATGCCGTCCCGGATGTGGCGCAGCCGGGCCTCGGGATCGACGACGCCGGTGGCCAGCGAGACCAACATCGCCGACACCCGGTTGCCCAGGGTCCCCTGCTCGGACTCGGACCGCACCGACACGGGAACCAGTGCCACCAGAGACGTCTCCGGTTCCTCGCCGCGCTCGGCGAGGAGTATCCGCAGGCCCCCTGCGGTGACGGCCAGGATCACATCGTTGGCCGTCCCCCCGACCGCCCGGGCCACGGTGCGGACGTCGGTCAATGAGAGGTCGGCAAAGGCCACGCGCCGGTGCGACGAGATGGCTCCGTTGAGGGAGGTCTGCGGCGCATCGAAGGGTGACGGGGCGAGGCTCGCCCCCTCGGCCCGGTGACGGGCACCGACCGCCCGTACGGACTGCACGGTGCGGGCGAGGGTGCGGGCCACCGCGTCGATCTGGCCGGGCAGGTCGCCCAGCGTGCGCTTCCACTGGTCCACCTCGCCGGGAAGCGATGGTGGCTCCCAGGCTGATCCTGCCTCCAGTCGACCGCCACCATCGTCGGCCCCGTTCACGGGGTGGGCGCCGAGGGGGCGCCGGGCCCCGGTGGGGTCGCCACCGAACAGGGCCCGGGGCGTCGGGTCGGGCGAGAGGTCGAAGAAGGCGGCCAGGACCTCAGCCCCCGATACGCCGTCGATGATGGCGTGGTGGACCTTGGCCACGACACCGACGCACCCGTCCGCCAGGCCCTCCACCACGTGGAACTCCCATAGGGGGCGATCCCGGTCGAGCGGGCGTGCGGCCAGGTCGGCCACCAGCTCGGCCAGTTCCTCTCGCCCTCCCGGTGCCGGGAGACTGGTCCGGCGCACGTGGTAGTCGATGTCGAACTCCGGGTCCTCCATCAGTGTCGGGTGCTGTAGGCCGAAGGGGATCCCGACCATGCGCATCCGGAAGGGCGGCACCAGAGGCACCCGCTCGGCGACCAGCGAACGGATGCGGCGGAAGCCGAGTCCGCCGGGCAGCGCGGCGGGGTCGAAGACCATGGTCCCCATGATGTGGAGATGGGTGGTGGGCGACTCGAGGGCGAGGAACGCCCCGTCGAGGCCGGTCAAGCGGACCATGCCCTCACCTCCCCGTCGACCCGAAGCCGTCGAGGCCCCGTTCGGACCGGGCCAATGTGGCCACCTCGACGAAGTCGGCCGTTGCCACCTGCTGGATGACGAGCTGGGCGATCCGATCCCCGCGACGGACGCGGTAGGGGACTTCGGGGTCGGTGTTGACCAGTAGGACAGCGAGCTCGTCCCGGTACCCGGAGTCGATCAGGCCGGGGGTGTTGAGACAGGTGACCCCGTGGCGCAGGGCCAGCCCGCTGCGGGGTTGGACGAATCCGGCATAGCCCAGCGGGATGGCGAGGGCGATGCCGGTCGGGACCATGGCCCGTCCGCCGTTGGGCTCGAGGAGGACCTCGATGCGGGCCACCACGTCGGCGCCGGCGTCGCCGACGTGGGCATAGCCCGGCAGCGGCAGGTCGGGGTCGAGGCGCACCACGTGTACGGAGAGCAGTACCTGCTCCGGGGGGACGACCGTCTGCCCGCTGCCGTCATCCAGGGTCATCCGATCAATCCGCTCATTCCCGCTCGACGTTACCGCCCCCGACCCGACCGTATCGGCACCGCCAGGGGGCGACCCCCGTCTGCCGGTCCGCCATCTTGGAGGTTCGGTCCTATTCCGGTAGCGTGACCGCGTGCTGGTGTGGATGGACCTCGAGATGACGGGACTGGAGGCGGACCGCCACGTCATCGTGGAGATCGCCACCCTCATCACCGACGACGAACTGGTGGTGCTCGCCGAAGGTCCCGATCTGGTCGTGCACGCCACCGACGCCGAGTTGGGGGCGATGGACGACTTCGTGCGCGACATGCACACGGGCAGCGGCCTCCTGGCGGACATCGCCGCCTCCGAACTGACCCTGGCCGAGGCCGGGCGTCAGACGCTCGACTTCATCCGGGCCCACGTGCCGAAGCCCCGCACGGTGCCGCTGGCCGGCAACTCGATCGGCACCGACCGTCGCTTCCTGGCCGCCCACCTCCCCGAGATCGAGGAGTACCTCCACTACCGGTCTGTCGATGTCTCGACCGTCAAGGAACTGGCCGGCCGGTGGTATCCCGACGCCCTGGCTGCCGCTCCGGCGAAGGCGGGCGGCCACCGGGCCCTCGACGACATCCGTGAGTCACTGGCCGAGCTCGCCTACTACCGGTCCACGGTCTTCCGCGACCCCACCCCGTAGGGCGCCGCCGGCGGTTGCCGCCGCGCCCACCACCGACAGGAGCAGCCATGGCCGAAGCGGTCGAGCACACCGGGGACGACGCAGGCGATGCCGGAGCCGTTCTCACCCGGGCCGAGGTGACGGCGACCCTGACCGCCCCGGACGGTCCCTTCGAGATGGAGGAGACGGTGATCCGCGGCATCCCCACCCGCACGTGGAAACGGGCCCCGGCGAGTCTCCGGGCCGTGTTCGAGCTGTCGGCCCTCCACGGCGACAAGGACTTCCTCGTCTACGAGGACGAGCGGGTCACGTTCGAACAGCACTTCCGCGCCGTCGCCGCCCTGGGACATCAGCTCGTGGACCGCTTCGGCATCCGACCGGGCGACCGGGTCGGTATCGCCATGCGCAACCTCCCCGACTGGGTCATGGCTTTCTGGGCAACAATCACCGTCGGCGCCGTGGCCGTACCCCTCAACGCCTGGTGGACCGGCGACGAGCTCGCCTACGGGCTGGCCGACTCGGGCGCCAAGGTGGCCTTCGTGGACGAGGAGCGCCAGCTCCGTATCGCCCACCACCTGGCCGAACTCCCCGGACTCGAGGCGATGATCGTGTCGTGCGAGGAGCACGATCCCGACACCGGTGGCCGCCGGGCGGCGGTGGGCTGCCTCCTCGATCGGGTTGGGGTGGAGCCCATGCACGTCATCCCTTTCGAGGAGGTGGTGGGCACGCCGGCCGACGACGTCGCCCTGCCCGAGGTCTCGGTCGATCCCGACGACGACGCCACCATCTTCTACACGTCTGGCACCACCGGCCGACCCAAAGGTGCGGTCGGCACCCATCGCAACAGCTGCTCCAACCTGATGAACCTGTTCTTCGTCGCCACCATGGGTGGCCTCCGCCGGACGGCGGCCCAGAAGGAGGCCTCGGCCGGCGGGCAGAACGCCAACCTGCTGTCGGTCCCGCTGTTCCACGCCACCGGGTGCCACGCGCTGCTGGTGACCAACACGGCGGCCGGCGGGAAGCTGGTGATGATGCACCACTTCGACCCCGAACGGGCCCTCGAGCTCATCGAGCGGGAGCGGATCACCGTCTTCGGCGGCGTGCCGGCCATGGTCATGCAGGTCATCGACTCGCCGGACTTCGCCAAGCGGGACACCTCCTCGGTCCAGTCCATCTCGTACGGCGGCGCACCGTGCCCCCCCGACCTGGTCCGCCGGATCAAGGAGCACTTCCCGACCGGGGCACCGGGCAACGGTTACGGCCTCACCGAGACCTCGGCCATGACCACCATGAACTCAGGCGACGACTACGTCCGCAAGCCCGACAGTGTCGGGCCGCCGTCCCCCGCGTGCGACGTCGCCGTGGTGCCCGAAGACTGGGACGGCGCCGAGCCGCCGGCCGACCAGATCCCCGACCCGACCCGCACCGGCGAGCTGTGGATCAAGGGCCCGAACGTGGTGCGGGGCTACTGGCACCGTCCTGAAGCCACCGCCGCGTCGTTCACGCACGGATGGCTCCACACGGGAGACGTGGCCCGCATCGACGAGGAGGGCTTCGTCCACATCGTCGACCGGGCCAAGGACATGATCATCCGGGGCGGCGAGAACGTGTACTGCGTCGAGATCGAGGCCGCCCTCCACGAGCATCCGGCGGTGGCCGACTGCGCCGTCATCGGCGTGCCCCACCCCGTGCTGGGCGAGGAGGTGGGCGCGGTCATCGTGCTCCGTCCGGGCATGGACGTTGCCGCCGACGAACTCTCCCGTCACGTACGCGAGCGGCTGGCCGCGTACAACGTCCCGAGCCGCTACTGGTTCCGGGCCGAGGCGCTTCCTCGCAATCCGGCCGGCAAGATCCTCAAGCGCGAACTACGCACCGAGCTGCTGGGCGACGCGCCGGTCTTCTGAGAGCCCCGCCGGTGATGTGCGACGCTTCTGCACAAAGCCCATGGATGACGACTGAACGGCGCGTCGCAACCTGACAGGATGGCCCCATGGGATCTTCAGGTGACAAGCCGCGCAAGAAGTCGACACACCTCCCCAAAGTGCCCAAGTACGAGGAGCCCAACCGGATCGAAGGTGCCGGCGGCGGGTCCTTCGGCCGTTCGGGCCACGGCTCGGACCACCACCGGGACGGGCCACCTACCGGGTTCGGCGCCTGGGTGCTCAAGGTCCTCGGGAGGAAACCCAACCCATGAGCCCGTAGATCCTCGGTCAGTGGGTGAGCAGCGACCGGGTGCGCTCGACGTCGCGTCCCATCTGGGCGACGAGCTCGTCGACCGAGTCGAAGGCCAGCTCGTCCCGGAGCCGGTGCACGAACGACAGGCGGGCCGGTTCGCCGTAGAGGTCACCCGAGAAGTCGAGCAGGAACGCCTCCACCAGCAGCTCGCCGTCGGCGCCGTAGAAAGTGGGGCGCCGCCCGACCGACGCCGCCGAGCGGAACCGCGACCCGTCCGGCCGCTCGTACCATCCGGCATAGATGCCGGGAGCGGGCAGGCACACCTCGGCGGGGACCGCGATGTTGGCCGTCGGGAACCCGAGTTCCGCTCCGCCGCGCCGATCGCCGGTGACGACCGGTCCCCGGACCTGGTGCGGTCGGCCGAGGAGCTTGGATGCGCCCTCGACGTCGCCCTGGGACACCAGCGTGCGCACCCGGGTCGACGACACCGCTGGAGCGCCCGCCCCACCTGCACCCGCCTCCGAGGACAGGGCCACGCCGTCCACCGCGAACCCGGCGACGGATCCCATCTCGGTGAGCAGGGCCACGTTGCCCTTGCGGCCGTGGCCGAAGTGGAAGTCCTCGCCCACCACCACGAGGCGTGCGTCGAGGCCCTCGACCAGCTCACGGGTGACGAATTCCTCGGCCGACTCGTTGGCCCGCTCCTCGTCGAAGCGGACGACCACCGTCCGGTCGACGCCGGCCGAGGCCAGCAGTTCGAGCTTCTGGTCGAGGTCGCACAGCAACAGCGGTGCCGACTCCGGTCGGACCACGGCCGCCGGGTGGCGGTCGAAGGTGACCACCACCGTGGCCAGACCGTTGGCCTCGGCACGGGTCTTGAGCTCGGCCAACAGGGCCCGGTGTCCGAGGTGCACGCCGTCGTAGGCGCCGATGGTCACAGCGGAGCCGGCGGCGGGCGGCGCCAGGGGGGCGCTGTCGGTCACGATCTCCACATCCGGAAAGGTTACCGCCGGGTAGCCCTGGCCTGGACCCCGGACGGCGGGGCGGCGCAGCCCGGGTTCATCCGGCCGACTCGACCACGACGGCCGGCTTGATCCGGTCGGTCTCGGTGGCCTCGTAGACGGCCAGCAGATGATGGGCGTCGTCCACCAGTCCCCACGGGCCGTCGCCGGCCACGCCGAGTGGCACCCGGTCGAGCGGGAGGCCTCTGGCGACCAACTTCTGCGCATCGATCGGCACGACCACCTGGTCGAGGTCGCGCATGGCCTGGGCCGGAGTCAGCACGACCGCAGGGGTCAACTCGTCGACCAGGCGCGCATCTTCGGTGCTGAACGAGCCGATCCGCGTCCGACGCAGGTTGCGGAGGTGGGCACCGCCGCCGAGGGCGGCACCGAGGTCGGCGGCCAGCACCCGGACGTACGTGCCCGACGAGCACTCCACCTCGATGCGGAAGACCCCGGGGGTCATGCCGGGCATGACGTCGTAGCGGTACACAATGACCGGACGGGCGGCCCGCTCGACCACGATGCCCTCGCGGGCGAGCGCGTGGAGGCGGCGTCCCCCGACCTTCAGTGCCGACACCATCGGCGGGACCTGGTCGATGGGGCCGGTCAGGGTGGTCGCCGCCTCCCGCACCGCTGACAGCGACACGTCCTCCATGTCCCACGTCTCCGTCACCTCCCCCGAGGCGTCCAGGGTGGAGGTGGCCGTGCCCAGCACGACCTCGGCCTCGTAGGTCTTGGGGAGCGCCGTCAGGAACCGCATCAGCCGGGTGGTGCGGCCGAGCCCGACCAGCAGGACGCCGGTGGCGTCCGGGTCGAGGGTGCCGGCGTGGCCGACCCGCTTCTGGCCGAAGATGCGCCGGCAGCGGGCGACGACGTCATGGGAGGTCCAACCGGCCTCCTTGTCCACCACCACCAGGCCGTTGATCTGATCCGATGCGGGAGGACTCACCGGTAGTTGTCGTCCCCGCCGTCGACCTCCGAACGGCCGGCGGCCGTGTCGGACTCCTTGATCTGGCGCAGCAGGTCCTCGATCCGGTTGCCGGTCACCACCGCCGGATCCTGGACGAACGACAGCAGCGGCGTGCGCTTCAGCTGGGTCTGGCTGGCCACCGCCCGCTGCAGCTGGGCCCGGCGCTGGTCGAGCGCGGCTGTGGCGTCGTCGGACAGCGAGCTCAGGTAGACCGTGGCCTGGCGGAGGTCGGCGGTGGATTCGATCGAGGTGACGGTGATCAGGCGCAACCGCTCATCGGCGTCGGCCAACCGCTCGAGTTCGTCCGCCACGACCTGGCGCAGAACCTGGTTGACCCGCAGCGTGCGGGAGTAGGGGGCCACGCCCCGGTTGTCCTGACGACGTGCCACTGGCCCTCCGGTCCGTCTTCGACCACCCGTCCCCGCCGCCCGGGAGTGCCGGGCAGCGGTCACCTTCAGACGCGGGGGATCTCCCGCTCGTCGAAGGTCTCGATGATGTCGCCTTCCTTCAGGTCCTGGTAGTCCGAGAGGCCGATGCCGCACTCGAAGCCGGCCTGGACCTCGCGGGCGTCGTCCTTGAAGCGGCGCAGTGAGGTGATGGCGCCCTTCCAGATGATCACACCCTCGCGCAGGAAGCGGACCTTGGAGCCACGGGTGATGACGCCCTCCCGGACGTAGCAGCCGGCGATGGCACCGATCTTGGGGACCCGGAAGACTTGGCGGACCTCGGCCTCGCCCGTGACGACCTCCTCGAAGACCGGCGAGAGGAGGCCGAGCATGGCCGCCTCGAGGTCCTCCAGCAGCTTGTAGATGATCTCGTAGGTCCGGATCTCCACGTCCGCCTTGGCCGCCATCTCCCGCGAGCGCCGGTCGGGGCGCACGTTGAAGCCGATGATGGTGGCGTTCGAGGCCTGGGCCAGCTCGACGTCGGATTCGGTGATCCCACCCACGCCGCGGTGGACGAAGCTCAGTTTCACGTCGTCGCGCTCGAGCTTGCGGAGGCTCTCGGTGACCGCTTCCAGCGAGCCGCGCACGTCGGCCTTCAGGATCAGGTTGAGTGTGGCCGTCTCGCCCCGCTGGATCTGCTCGAACAGGTCCTCGAGCTTGGCACCGCCCAGCGCCGACGTGGCCGCCGGCACGTGGCCGGCCACCCGGTAGCGGTGGGCACGGGCCTCGCCGATGGTGCGGGCCTGGGCCAACTCGGGGGCGACTCGGAACTCGTCGCCGGCCTCGGGCGGCTCGGAGAACCCGAGCACCTGCACCGGCGTCGACGGCGGGGCCTCCTTGATCTGGTGGCCGTGGTCGTCGACCAGGGCCTTGACCTTGCCCCATGCGGCACCGGCCACGACGGGGTCACCCACACGCAGCGTGCCCCGCTCGACGATGACCGAGGCCACCGGGCCGCGGCCGATCTCGAGCTCGGCCTCGATGACGACACCGCGGGCCCTGCCCTCCGGTGACGCCTGGAGCTCCTCGATCTCGGCGACGAGGACGATCTGCTCGAGCAGGTCCTCGATGCCGAGGGACTGCAGGGCCGAGACCTCGACGGTGATGGTGTCGCCGCCCCACGACTCGGGCACCAGTCCGTGTTCCGACAGCTGCTGCAGCACCCGGTTCGGGTCGGCCTCGTCGCGGTCGATCTTGTTGACGGCCACGATGATCGGGACGTCGGCGGCGTTGGCGTGGGCGATGGCCTCAACGGTCTGGGGCATGACGCCGTCGTCGGCGGCCACCACCAGCACCACGATGTCTGTCACCTCGGCACCGCGGGCACGCATCGCCGTAAAGGCTTCGTGGCCCGGTGTATCGATGAACGTGATCGGGTGGTCCTGCCACTCGACCTGGTAGGCGCCGATGTGCTGGGTGATGCCACCGGCCTCCCCGGCGACGACCTCGGTCTCGCGGATCGCATCCAGCAGGGAGGTCTTCCCGTGGTCGACATGCCCCATGATCGTGACCACCGGCGGGCGGTCGATCAGATCCTCCTCGGCGTCCTCGAACATCGGCTCAACCTCGACATCGTCGGCGGCGTGGACGATCTCGATCTGCTTCTCGAACTCATCCGCGAGCACCCCGATCGCCTCGTCGGACAGCGTCTGGGTGAGCGTGGCCATCTCCCCCAGCGTCATCAGCTTCTTGATCACCTCCGGCACGGCCACCCCCAGGTACTCGGCGACATCCTTGACCGTCGAGCCCGAGTTGATCCGGATCAGATCGGTCGCCTCCATCGCGGCCGTGTCGATCGGGGCGATCGTCTCGTCGTAGGTACCACGGCGACGACGGCCACGGCGCGGGCGTCGCTGGGGCTGGTTCGCCGGCCCGCCCTGCTGGCGACGGGACGCCTGCGAGTCGATCACCACCCGTCGGCGCCCTCCCGGGCCGATATCGCCCGGCGTCCGCTCCCCGGTCCGCGAATCGCGCGTGGGGCGGACCCGCTCGGCCGTCGCCGGGGCCGGGCCGGTTGATTGCGGGGGCCCACCACCCGACCCATCCGGACCGGGCCCCGGTGCGACCGGAGAGATCGTCGCTCCGTCGACAGGCGCTCCACCGGGGCCCTCGCCGGCGCCAGCGGGCGATCCGGCCGGGTCTGCGGGATCGGCGGGTACGGGGCTCTTTGCGCGCGGGGTTGCAGTCCCCCCGTTGGGGCTCGCGGGCGCCGTGGAGCCACCCGTGCCCAGCGCCTCGAGCGCGACCGCCTCCTCGACCGAGGACGCCGCCGCCGTGGCCTCCACGCCCGCGGCGTGCAGCCTCTCGAGCAGCTCCTTGCTCGAGAGCCCCTGCTCCTTTGCGATTTCGTGTACGCGCTTCTTGCTCATCGGCTCACCGATTCTACGAGCTCTGGGTCGATCCTCACCGCGCAGCGCAGCGCGCGGGCGATCCCGCCGCGCCGAGTGGCCAACGCGAGGCAGTCCGCGACCGGCTCCCCGGGGGCGACGCCGCGGCAGAGATAGGCGCCGCGGCCGGGCATCGTCCCCGTCCGATCGAGCACCGCCCGTCTGGAGTCGGCCCTGCCCTCGCTGGCCGATCTCTGATCGGTCACGGCCATCCGCACCAGCTCGGACTTCGGCGCGATCCGCCCACACCCGACGCACCGGCGCCGGGACACGTGAACGCCTATGTCGCCTGCTCCTCGGCGACCCCGTGCGGGGCCTGTGCGTGGAGTTGCTCGCCGCCGGCCACGGACGGGGCGGCCTGCCCCACCCCCTCGTCCTCACCCTCGCCGGCGGCATCCCCAGCCGCATCCGCCGAGGAGAGGTCGACGATGTTGTCGCTCGCGATGCCCGCCAGTGCCTGGTGGGTGTCCAGGCCGCAGTAGCGCGAGCCCGGCAGCGAGGCGTTCGGACAGCGTCGCCCGTTGGAGAGGATCGCGCTGCAACGGCCCTGGACCTCCTCCTCCTCATAGCCGTGCTCGGCCTCCTCGGCTGCGAACTCGGTCTCCGAGCGGATGTCCACACGCCAACCGGTCAGCCGCGCCGCGAGGCGAGCGTTCTGACCCTCGCGGCCGATCGCCAGCGAAAGCTGGTCGTCCGGCACGATGACCGTCGCCTGCTTGGCCTCGTCGTCGACGAGCACCTCCCGCACGCGCGCGGGCGACAGCGCCTTGGCGACGAATCGCGCCGGCTCGTCGTTGAACGGGATGATGTCGATCTTCTCGCCACGAAGCTCCGAGACGACCATCCGCACCCGTGAGCCGCGCGGACCGACGCAGGCTCCGACCGGGTCGACGCCGTCGGTGTTGGAGACGACCGCGATCTTCGAGCGGTAGCCGGGCT
>PLZW01000029.1 GCA_003153575.1 Acidimicrobiaceae bacterium
TGGCCCGATAGAGGGCGATGTCGGCATCGCGCAGCAGGTCCTGGGCCGACGGACGGTCGCCCACGGCGATTCCCACGCTGGCCGAGACGGTGATGGGGATGGACTCGAAACCCTCGACGTAGAACGACGGCTTGAGCACCTTGCGGATCCGTTCGGCGATGGCCTGGGGGCCGGCGGCCAAGGACACCCCTTCGGCCAGGATCACGAACTCGTCGCCTCCGAGCCTGCCGACGGTGTCGCTGGTCCGCAGGAGGCCGACCAGACGGCTCGCCACCGCTTGTAGGAGCAGGTCACCGGCCTCGTGGCCCAGGGAGTCGTTGGCGTCCTTGAAGTTGTCGAGATCGACGAAGAAGGCGGCCACCGGGTCGCCGTTGCGGCGGGCCCGCACAAGCATCTGGTCGGCCCGGTCGAGGATCAACTGCCGGTTGGCCAGGCCGGTGAGCGGATCGTGCAGCGCCCGGTGGGACAGGAGCTCCTCGAACTTCTTGCGTTCGGTGATGTCCCGGACGTTGGTCACGTAGCCGCCGACGGAGGGGCGGTCGAGCTGGTTCGAAATGACCGCCTCGACATCGCGGGCGGCGCCGTCGCGCCGGAGCATGCGGAACTCGAGTAAGGCGGTCCCGGTCGTGGCGTGGAACTCAGCCCCGAGGTGTTCGCGCACGTAGTCGGTGTCGTCGGGGTGGATGAAGTCGGTCGCCCGTTTGTCGACCAGCTCGTCGGGCCGGTAGCCGAGCAGCTGTTCGACGGCCGGCGAGAGGTAGCGGTAGATGCCCTCGGCGTCGATGATGATGGTCACGTCCGAGGAGTTCTGGATCAGGGAGCGGAACCGGTCCTCGCTGAGGCGGACGGCCGTCTCGGCGTCCTCCTTCTGCTCCATGGTGGCGCCGGCCATGCGGATCACGAAGAAGAGGACGAATGCGCCCATGGTGGTCAGCGCGGTGGACTGGGCCAGGGGGAGCTTCGAGGGGAGCCAGCCCTGCCAGATGCAGACCTGGCCGACACCCATCCCGAGGAGGCTCCACACCACCACTGACGTCCACGCCCGTGACCCGCACCGGGCGATGACCTCGAGAGCGATGAAGGCGTAGGCACCCCACAGCACCGGGCCCCACCCGGTCAGGTAGATCACGGCGGTGACGGCCGCCACCTGCACAACGATCCGCAGGTTGAGCGTCGCCGCGGTCATGTTCAGCTCGTAGACGTGGTCGACCACGAAGTTGGACGTCGGAATGATCAGGAAGACGACCAGCCAGACCCATGCCGACTCGTGGACCACGTAGTCGAAATGCATGAGTACGAGGATGACCAGGAGGGCGAGCGGGCCCATCAGGTAGCCGAGCAGGGCGGGGTCGATACGGAAGCGCGCCCGGTGCCGGTGCTGTCGGTCCGTCCCGATCTCCTCGTCGTCCACGTCGTGGACGGTCGACCGAAGTTCCATGATCCCCTCGTCGCGTCACTCTGCCTACTGTTGGCACTCATGTTTCGGCGCGGCGGGGCGGCAACTTGAGGCACGGGCAGGAGCGACCACCGCTACATGCGGAGGTTTCCCCTGGTCATGGTCCGACGTGGCCACAGGCCCGCACGGCCGACCCGGCGGCCGGCGGCTACCGGCGGTGGACGAGGCCGCGCACGTAGCCCGCCTGGCCGACGTGCTGGAGGTCGTCGGCGATGACGCTGATCAGGCGGACCCGGACGGTCACCGGCGGGTCCCAACTGGCGTCGACGACCCGCTCGAGCCCGTCGTCGGTGACCGTGGCCAGGTAGGCCACGGTGGTGGCGTGGACGTCCTCGAAGTAGTCGAGGAGCAGGTGGGATTCGACGACGACCAGGCCCACCTGGGCGGGATCGTGCCCGTAGCCGGTGTCGGTTCGATCGAGGGGAAGGTCGAACCGTTCGGCCCATCCGCCGTCCAGCCAGCGCTGGTCGGCGCCCCGGAGGTGGGCGACGTGGTCGTCCTGGACCCGGGTGAGGTGCCAGACCAGCCAGGCGATGGAGTTGGACTCGGCGTCCGGCCGGAAGGCCAGCTGCTCGGTGGTGAGTCCGTTGGCCGCGGGGTGCACCCCGTCCCGGACCCGCTCGAAGGCGTCCATCAGAAGTTCGTTGCTGCCCATCGCCGTCCTCCTCGGTCGGGTCCGTCGGTCGTGCACCAGCATGCTCCGCCGCCGGGGACGGCGCTGCGGATCCTCCGCGGCCCGACCGGGGTCGGTCAGGCGGCCTCCGCCGCGGTGGCGCCGACGCGCCCGACGGACGCCCCGTCAGTGGACAGGGCGGCGTCGAGCCCATCGAGCACATGGGCGGCGAGCGTGAACGTCATCTCCTCACGCACGGCCTCGGGGACGTCCTCGAGATCGGGCCCGTTGCGCTCAGGGAGCACGACGGTGGTCAGCCCGGCTCGGTGGGCGGCCAACACCTTCTGGCGCACGCCGCCGATGGGCAGCACCCGACCCTGCAGGGTCACCTCCCCGGTCATCCCCACCGCGGGGGAGACCGGACGGTCGGTCAGCAGACTGACCAGGGCGGTGGTCATGGTCACGCCGGCGGAAGGTCCGTCCTTCGGGACGGCCCCTGCCGGCACGTGGACATGGAACCGCTTGCCGGCGAACACGGACGGGTCGATCCCGAGCTCGGGCGCGTGGGACCGGACGAAGGAGAGGGCGATCTCCGCCGACTCCCGCATCACGTCGCCGAGCTGGCCGGTGATGGTGAGGCCCTCGGGACCGTCCATCATCGTCGCCTCGACCGAGAGCACATCGCCCCCGGCGCCGGTCACAGCCAGCCCGGTGGCCACGCCGGGGACCGAGGTCCGGTCGGCGGACTCGAAGAAGAACCGCGGACGACCGAGCCAGGTCCTGACGTCATCCTCGTCGACGACGAGCGGCCGGGGACCCGCGTCGCCGGGCGCGGCCACGCGGCCGGCCACCTTGCGCAGCAGCTTCCCGAGCTCACGCTCGAGGGAGCGGACGCCCGCCTCGCGGGTGTAGTCGGCGACGATCGACCGGAGCGCGCCGTCGGTCAGTTCGACGTCGTCCGCGGCCAGAGCGGCCCGGGCCAGCTGGCGGGCCACCAGGTGGTTGCGGGCGATGGCCACCTTTTCGTCCTCGGTGTAGCCATCGATCTGGATCAGCTCCATCCGGTCGAGCAACGGGCTCGGAATGGTGTCGATCACATTGGCGGTGGCCAGGAACAGCACCTTGGAGAGGTCGAGCTCGACCTCGAGGTAGTGGTCGCGGAACGTGTGGTTCTGGGCCGGGTCGAGCACCTCGAGCAGCGCCGAGGCCGGATCGCCCCGGAAATCGGTGCCGATCTTGTCCACCTCGTCGAGGAGGACCACCGGGTTCATGGAGCCGGCCTCGCGCAAGGCGCGGACGAGGCGGCCCGGCTGGGCACCGACATAGGTGCGGCGGTGGCCGCGGATNNCGGATCTCGGCCTCGTCGCGGATGCCTCCGAGGGCCACCCGCACGAACGAGCGACCGAGGGTGCGTGCCACCGACTCGCCGAGCGACGTCTTGCCGACGCCCGGGGGGCCGACCAGGGCCAGGATGGCACCCGCGCCACGTCCGCCGACCGGAGCCAGGCCGCGCTCGACCTGGAGTTTGCGGACGGCAAGGTGCTCGAGGATGCGGTCCTTGACGTCACGCAGCCCGTCATGGTCCTCATCCAGGATCCGCGACGCCTCGGCGATGTCGATGCGGTCCTCGGACTCGATGCCCCAAGGCAGTTCGAGGACGGTGTCGAGCCAGGTCCGGATCCATCCGTGCTCGGGGCTCTGCTCCGGCGTCCGCTCCAGCTTGCCGATCTCGCGGTCGACCGCGGTGCGCACGTGCTCGGGTAGTTCGGCGGCCGCGGCACGCGACCGGTAGTCGTCCGGGTTGGAGCCGTCGTCCTCGCCGGCCTCGCCGAGCTCCTTGCGGATGGCATCGAGCTGGCGGCGGAGCAGGAACTCCCGCTGGGTCTTCTCCATGCCCTCCTCGACGTCGTTCTTGATCCGCTCGCGGAGGGTGAGGTCGGCCAGGACCTCGCGCGCCCAGGCCAGGACGGTCCGGAGCCGCTCCACGACGTCAACCGTCTCGAGGACGGTCACCTTCTGGGCAAGCGTGAGGTCGGGGGAGTAGCCGGCCAGGTCGGCCACGCGGCCGGGCTCGGACACCTCGGGAAGGCCCTCGGCCAACCGTCCGGCCCCGCGGGAGACCAGGATGTTCTCGACGACGGCGCGGTACTCGCGGGCCAGCTCGACGGCGGCGTCCTGATCCGCCCCCTCGTCCCCAACCGTTTCGACCTCGACCCACAGCGCCTGCCCGGTGCCGGGCACCGCGGTGCCGAGTCGGGCCCGCGCCACGCCCCGGATGGCCACCGCGGCCAAGCCGCCGGGGAGCTCGCCCCGCTCGGCGACCTCGGCCACGACGCCGACCGACGCGTACCGTCCGTCGATGAAGGGGACGATCACCAGGGTCCCGCCCGCTGCCTCGGCCGCCTCGACAGCGGCGATCGCCTCGTCGGACTCGAGGGCGAGGGTGAACACCATCCCCGGGAGCAGGACCCCCGACGTCAGGGGCAGCAGGGGCAGGTTCTCGTGGGTGGTCGTGTCCTGGGCAGTGCTCATCGTTCCTCCGGATTGCTCTGCGGTGGGTACGGTTCAACGCCACCCGCCCGGAAACATTCCGGCCCGGGACGCCGGCACGGCCGTCGGAGTCGGCCCGGTAGAATGGATGAGATCGGGCGATTCGGTGTGAACGGGAGTACGGAGGAACACGGCCGTGAGCGACACCTGCAGCCACCTGGACACCGTGGCCGACGTGGCACCGTCGAGCGAGGGATGTGAGGACTGCCTGCGCACCGGGGGTCAGTGGGTCCATCTCCGGATGTGCCCGAGCTGCGGGCACATCGGGTGTTGCGACAGTTCGCCCAATGGGCACGCCACCGCCCACTGGCACGCGTTTCCCGACCACCCCCTCGTCCGCTCCTTCGAGTCGGGCGAGGACTGGTGGTGGTGCTACCCCGTCGACCTGTTCTTCGAGGTCGACGGCGCGGCGCCCTCCCCATCTCATCCCTGAGCGGTCGGGCACGTCCCTGAGCAGGCGGTCCCATTCCTGAGCATGCGGAACCCCCCCTGAGTGATCACAGGGCCTCACGTCGGCGGCGGTGGCCCCGGAAGGTCATCACCGGTCTGCTGGGGAGATTCGCCCCGGGCCGCCGCCCGACGCCGCACGCGGTCCCGGACCCGTGACCAGTCGATGAAGGGCAGGGCCGCTGCGGCGGCCAGGAGCAGGACCTGCAGGGCGATCGACCAGGGCGAGCCGAGGACGTTGCGCAGCACCCCTCCGAGCTGGCGCTCGGCGAGCGTGGCCACCGCCACGTAGAACGAGTAGCTCGCCAGCCGGCCGACGAAGAAGGCCAAGGTCAGGGGCACCAGGGCCACGTCGAGGAGCCCGGCGGCGACGAACAGCTGCGCCGAGGGTAGAGGGGAGACCACGAACACGGCGAGGACCGCCCACGCCCGACCCTTCTTGGCGAACAGCAGGTCGTCGGCGGCCATCAGGTTGGCGCGTCGTTTCTCGCTCAGGCGGCCCCGGAAGTGGCGGGTGCCCGTGGCCAGCACGAAGCGCCCCGACATGGCCGCCACCGCACCGATCAGCACGATGGCGACCGGATCGAGGTGCCAGGTGAGTCGGGCGAAGACGAGCAAGGTCCAGGTGGGCGGACCGAAGGCGGGTAGGAGATTCACCCCGAACACGATCAGGAACAGGAGCAGGTACCGCATCGACCTCCAGGCTCGCACGCCGTCGGGCGGTAGGGGTCGGGCACAGTCCGTGCTCCAGGGGCCCCGGCCTAGGCTTCGCACGCCCGTCCGAGCGACCACCGGGGAACTCCCTATGACGTACTGCCTGGCCATCCGCCTTCAGGAGGGGCTCGTCTTCCTGGGCGACTCCCGCACCAACGCCGGCGTGGACAATGTCAGCACCTACCGCAAGGTGCACGTCTTCCAACCCGCACCCGACCGGATCTTCGTGCTCGAGTCTGCGGGCAACCTGGCCACCACCCAGGAGGTCCTCGACCGCATCCACCTGGACCTGGACGATCCCGGTGCGGGTGAGAGCCTGGCCACGGTGGGCCACCTGTTCGAAGCGTCCCTGTACGTGGGACGGCTCAGCCGGGAGGTGGCGGCCAGGCATCGCGACGGGTTGGCCCAGGTGGGGGCCGACGGCACGGCCACCTTCCTGGTGGGCGGCGAGATCGGTGGCAGCCCGCCCGACATCCACCTGGTCTACCCCGAGGGCAACTACATCCGGGCTTCCGACGACCGTCCCTTCCTTCAGATCGGCGAGAGCAAGTACGGGAAGTTCACGCTCGAGCTCGGCGTGGCCGCCCACGTCAATCTGACCACCGCGGCCAAGTTGGCCCTCACTTCGATGGTGACCACGGCCGGGGCGAACCTATCGGTCGGGCCGCCGTACGACCTGGTGATCTACCGTGCCGGCTCCTTCACCCCCTTCGAGGCGCGGATCATGGCCGACTCGCCGTTCCTGGCCCGGCTCGAGGCGGTGTGGGCCAAGCACCTGTCCGAGGCCATCGCCGAACTGCCGGCCATCGAGGAAGGCGACCTCGCCCCGTGACGGCTCCCACCGGGGCGGCCGGGGCGTCCCCGTTCGACCCCATCGGCGACATGCTCGGCCGGGTGCGCGCCGAGTTCGCCGGTGACGACAGCGGGGCCATGGCGGACTACATCCCCCAGCTGTCGACCGCCGACCCGGCGGCGTTCGGCCTGGCCCTGGCCGGCGTGTCCGGCGCGGTCTACGAGGCCGGCGACGCCGGCACGCCGTTCACCATCCAGTCCATCTCGAAGCCGTTCGCCTGCGCCCTGGCTCTCGCCGACGCCGGCGTGGACGAGGTCCTCGCCCGGGTGGGGGTGGAGCCCAGCGGCGAGGCATTCAACGCCGTCAGCCTGGAGCCCGGCACGGGTCGCCCCGACAACCCACTCATCAACGCCGGGGCCATCCTGACCTCGTCGCTGGTAGCCGGAACGGGACCCGAGGAGCGCTTCGCCCGCATCCTGGACCTGCTGTCGCGGTGCGCCGGGCGGGACCTGGTTGTCGACGATGCGGTCTTCACGTCGGAGCACGACACCGGGGACCGCAACCGGGCGCTCGCCCATCTGATGCGGGCCGCCGGATCGCTGACCGTGGCCGTGGACGAAGCCGTCGACGTCTACTTCCGCCAGTGCTCCGTCCTGGTCACCGCGGCGGACCTGGCCGTCATGGGGGCCACGCTGGCCAACGGCGGGGTGAACCCCCGGACCGGATCCGCGGCCATGGACCAGGCGGTGGCCGAGCAGGTGCTCACCGTCATGGCGACCTGCGGGATGTACGACTTCTCGGGCGAGTGGCTGTTCCGCGTCGGCCTTCCGGCCAAGTCGGGCGTGTCCGGCGGCCTCATGGCCGTCAGCCCCTCGCAGTTCGGCATCGGCATGTACAGCCCCCGGCTCGACGAACGGGGGAACAGTGTGCGGGGGGTCGAAGCCAGTCGGGCCATTTCCGAGCGGTTCTCCCTCCACGCCATGCACCAGGTCACACGCAGCGGGCCGTCCTTCGTGCGGGTCGCCCCTGACGGTTCGGAGTGGCCCGTCGGCCCCCGGGCCGCCGCTGCCGGGCGCGGGCGACGACCATGTGCGGGTCCTGTCGATGCAGGGCTACATCGAGTTCGCCACGGCCGAGCAGGCACTCCTGACCGTGCGGCTGCACATAGACGACCCCGAGGTCCCTTCGGCGGTGGTCGTCGACCTCGACCATGTGACCCGGTGCCGACCCGGGCCGAGGCCCTGGCCCACCTGGCCGGCACGACCTGAGACCGACGGATCAGCTGATCGCCGGTCCGTCCAGGACCTCGTACCCGCAGTTGTACCCGGGTATGAACGTGATCCCCGGTCCACCATGACAGCCGGCGCCGCACAGGTACAAGCCCTCCACCGGCACCGGGTTGTCCGGCCAGCCCCGCGGCCCGGGGCGGAATGGGCCCATGAACTCCGGCTGGAGGAGGCCGTGGCAGAAGTCGCCACCCGTGCAGCCGAACATGCGCTCGTAGGTGTAGGCGGGGTAGTTGAACTGGCGCTCGATGAGGTCGGGGAAGTTCGGCGCCACCTTGGTCAGCTTGGTCACCATGCGCTCCGCCATCTCGTCCCGCAGGCGCGACTGCTCGTCATGGTCGGCCCCGATGGGCGCGTAGAAGGCGAAGCTGCTGGCCACGTGCTTACCCGGCGGGGCCAGGTCCGGGTCCCGTAGCGACGGGATGGACAGGTTGAACGAGGGCGAGTCGGGGACGACGCCCCGCACGCAGCCCTCGAAATCGGCCTGCATCTGTTCGGGGCTGCCGAAGAACGTCACGTTGTGGCTGAGCCCGCCCTCGTTGAGCTGTTCGTAGGGGCTGGCGTACTCCGGCAGGCCGTTCAAAGCGAAGTGCATCTGGAAGTAGGCGGCGCGGTGGTCGATGGCGTCGACCCGCTGGAGGAACTCGTCGGGCAGGAGGTCGCGGTCGAGCAACTGGGTGAAGGTGGAGGTCGGGTCGAGATTCGACACGACCACCGGGGCGCTGACCGTCTCGCCGTCGGCCAGTCGGACGCCGACCACCCGCCCGGCTTCGGTGACGATCCCGGCCACCTTGACGTGGCGCCGAAGCTCGCCCCCGTGCTTCTCGAACAGTCCCGCCAGATGGCTCGAGAGGGTGCCGATGCCGCCTTTCACCTTGGACATGGTGGCGCCGGTCGGGGAGGCCAGGGCGAAGGCCAGGCACAGCGCGCTGCCTTCGGAGTACGGGCCGCGGAAGGTGGAGTTGACCGACAGGAAGGCGAGCATGCTCCGCACCTGGGCGTGCCGGACGCGGTCGGGGAGGTGGCGGTCGATGACATCCATCACGCTGCCGAACATGGCGGTGCGGATGGCCTGGCGCTCCTTCTCGTTGGTGGCGCACGCGAACATCTCGTCCAGCGACTTCGGGGGCTTGCGCACGTCGAATCGGCCGATGGCCCGGGCCGGGGCGTCGGCCCAGGCGGCGATCTCGGCCATGCCGAGCACCGCCTCGAGGCCCAGGCGCTCGTTCAGGTGTGCGAACAGTTCGTCGGGGTCGCTGTGGAGCAGGAGCGGGGGTTCGCCAGCGGGCCCCATGGCGGCCGACTGCACCTCGGGCTCGAAGATCGGACACGACGCGAATCCGAGGTCGTCGTAGATCTCGCTCGGGACCGGGAACTGGATCGACCCGGCCAGTTCGAACCGGTAGCCGCGGGTCAATTCGGTGGTGGTGGCCATGCCGCCGATGAAGTGGTTCTTCTCCAGGCACAGGACACGCAGACCACCGCGGGCCATGACGACTGCGGCCGTCAACCCGTTGTGCCCGGCTCCGATGACGATGGCGTCGTAGTCCGACATGGGCGTCACCGTACCGGTTGCGCGCAACCCGCGCCCGGGGTCATCCGTGCTGCCAGAAGCGGCTGGACAGGTTGCGGATGCCGGGGAGTGCGGCCCGGTCCAGGCGGGACACCTGGTCGCCGTCGAGGTTCCAACCCAGGGCGCCGGCGTTCTCCTCGGCCTGGGACCGGTTCTTGGCCCCGGGGATGGGGACGGCCCCCTTGGCGACGATCCAATTGAGTGCGACCTGGCTGGGCAGCTTCCCACCGTGCTCGTCGCCGATCCGCCGGAGCTCGGCGACGACGGCGTCGACCACCTCCATCGGATGGTTGGAGAAGGTCCGCTTGCCGGGAGGCGGGTTGGCGGCCGAGTACTTGCCGGTCAGGCGGCCCTGCCCGATGGGCGAGTAGGCCAGTGGGACGACGCCGAGATCGGCGCAGGCCGCCAGCAGACCGCCCGTCTCCGGCGAGCGCCGGAGGAGGGAGAACTCGATCTGGTTGGTGGCCAGCCGCATCCCGTGGGACTCGAGGGCGGCGGCCATCGCCCGCGTCTCCTTGACCGAGTAGTTCGACACCCCGACCGACCGGACCAGCCCCTCGTCCCGGGCGGCGGCCAGGGCGCCGGCCAACGCCGCGTGGGAGCGCAGACTGATCGGACCGTGGATCTGGTAGAGGTCGACAGCGGGCAGTCCGAGCCGGCCGAGGGAGGCGCGCAGCGCGGCCAATAGCGAACGGCGCACGTCGAGCTTCCACGGCGAGGGCATGAACTTGGTGACCACCACCGCCCGTGACGCACGGGTGGGATCGTCGGCCAGGAGCGCACCGATGATCCGCTCGCTCTCGCCGCCCCCGTAGATCTCGGCGGTGTCGAACAGGGTGACCCCGGCGTCGATCGAGGCGTCCCACGCCTCGCGGATCGAGTCGCGGGTGAGCTGGGTGTCGTATCCGTCCATGCCCCAGGTGGACTTGTCCCCCCAGGACCAGGTGCCGACCCCGAGGCGCGGGATGGCGACGTCGGATCCGGGCAGGGTGAGGGTGTCGGAGGCCATGGGTGCAACGTACCCCCGCGACGGTTGGCACGGCCGACTCGATCCCAGAGGACCGCGCCGCGGGGTGGGGCCGGCACCGATTCGGCGGTGCGACGTAAGGTCCCCGACATGGCATCGGCCCGATCGGCGCTAGCCCGGCTCCGGTCCCGGCAGGTTCCGGCGTGGTGGCGGGATGCCAAGCTCGGAATCTTCGTCCACTGGACCCCGGCCTCGATCCCGGCCTACGCACCGACCGCGGGGGACTACGGCGAACTGCTGACGTCGGGGCGGCCCGACGCCTTCGCCTACTCGCCCTACGTGGAGTGGTACGAGAACTCTCTTCGCTTCCCGGACAGTCCGGCGTCGCAGCACCACCGGGAGGTCTGGGGAGACCGCCCCTACCGCTCGTTCGCGGCCGACTTCGAGGCCGGCCTCGACTATTGGGACCCCGACGAGTGGGCGGCGAGCTTCGCCGCCACCGGTGCCCGCTACGTGGTCCTGGTGTCCAAGCACGCCGACGGATGGTGCCTGTGGCCCTCCCGCGTCCCGAACCCGCATCTGCCCGGGTGGCACGCCGGACGCGACCTGGTCGGCGAGCTGGCCGAGGCCGTTCGCGGTCACGGCATGCGGTTCGGCCTGTACTACAGCGGCGGCCTCGATTCCACGTTCCGCGAGTTCCCGATGGGCTCTATGGGCGGGGTGCTGGCGGCCGTCCCCCGCGGCGACTACCCGGCCTACGCGGAGGCCCAGGTCCGGGAGCTGATCGACCGCTACCGCCCGAGTGTGCTCTGGAACGACATCGCCTGGCCGGCCCCGGGGAGGGACCTGTGGCCCCTGCTCGAGCACTACTACCGGGTGGTGCCGGACGGCGTGGTCAACGACCGCTGGATGCCGTGGTCCCCGCTGCTCTCGATGGCCCGTACCGCCCGGGGCCGGGATCTGGTCGACGCGCTGTCGGCCCGCCAGGCCCGGTCCGACGGAGGCCTGGTGCCGCCGAAGCCGCCCCACTTCGGCTACCGCACCCCGGAGTACATGACGTTCGACGAGATTCAGCGCACCGCGTGGGAGTGCGTGCGGGGGATGGACCACAGCTTCGGTTACAACGCCCAGTCCACCGAGGACGACTTCCTCGCCCGCGACGAGCTGCTCTGGTCGGTGACCGACATCATCGCCAAGGGCGGGAACCTGCTGTTGAACGTGGGCCCCCGGGCCGTCGACGCCAGGATCCCCGACGAGCAGCTCGAGCGCCTGGGCTGGCTGGCCGGCTACCTGCCACCCAACGGGCACGCCGTGTTCGGGACCCGCCCGTGGTCGACCCCCGGCACCACCACCGTCGAGGGGGATCCGCTTCGGTACACGGCCCGGGACGACGAGGTCTTCGCGTTCCTCCGTTCCGATGGTCCATCGGCCACCTTGGCCGAACTGGTCCCGACCGCGTCGACGAATGTGCGAGGAGTGGACGGCCGGGGCCTCGAGTGGTCGGTGGATGCGGCCGGCCTGCGGGTGGCGGTGCCGCCCTCGCCCGAAGGCGACCCGGTGGTCGTGGTGCTCGAGCATGTGGAGGCCCGGGCCCGACGCTGACCCGTCCTCCTCAGGTGCCGAACAGTCCGGAGGTCACGATGATCCGGATGCCGATGGCGATGTAGACCATCGGGACCAGCCAGTGCCCGACGCGTTCGACCATCCTGATCAGCGGCTTCTGCCCGGCAACCGCCCGCGCCGCCATGCACCAGACCCCGACGAGGACGGCGAACACGAGGACGTAGACGCTCGTGGTGCCGGCCCCGGCCTGGCGGAACAGCGGGATATAGACGCTTGCGTTGTCGGCCCCGTTGGCCAAGGTGAGCGCCACCACACCGATGACCCCGGTCACCGCGGCCGCCGCCCTCCCGTTCGACGGGACGGTCCGAGCGCCCACGAGCCCGCGGACGCCCAGGGCGATCGGGACCACGCCGAGGAGCCCGATCCACCGGTCGGGTACGGAAGCGAGCCCGATCGACACCACCAGGCTGACCGCCACCAGGACACCGATCCCGAGGTACTGCCCGATGACGATCTGACGATTGGTGGGTCCCCCCCGACCGACGGTGACGAACAGTGCGGTCAGCACCACGAAGTCGTCGACGTTGGTGACGGCAAACGGCCAGACTCCGGACAGCGCGGTGGTCACGACGTGGGTCATCGGCCCGGGCCCCGGGTGAGGCCCGAACCCGGTGTCACCGGCGCGATGGTCAGGACCGGATGTCGGGTACGGACCGGAGCGGACAGTGGAAGCCGGAGCTCACGCATCCGTTCTAGCGGCCGGTCCAAGGTGGGGCAAACTCCTCTTCGCGCCGGCCCGCGCCTCGAGCCCTTGGCGGGATCCGGGCCGGACAGCCTGCGCCAGACGGCCGCGGCAGTCGTCTCCGCTGGGCAACACCCCTGGTCAGGGAGACGGCTGCGGGATCCATCGGGCGGAGGACGGGAACTGGTGACAATGGGGCATCCGGATCCCGGACCGTTCGGCGGGTGGTACCGCCGACGTCCCCGCGCGAAGGGAGGACCCATGCTCGACCAAGGCGGGCTCCGGTACAAGTCCGGGGCGGGTCGATGGGTGGTCGCGGCCACCGTGCTCGGTTCGGGGATGGCATCGATCGACGCCACCGTGGTCGGAATCGCCCTGCCCACCATCGGCCGCGAGTTCCGTGCGTCGGTGGCCCAGCTGCAGTGGGTGGTCAACGGCTACACGCTGACTCTGGCTGCGCTGCTGCTGGTCGGGGGCTCGCTCGGCGACCGGTTCGGGCGCCGGCGGGTGTTTGCCATCGGTGTGGTCTGGTTCACCCTGGCCTCGGCGGCGTGCGCCCTCGCCCCCGGCGCCTCCGTGCTCATCGTGTTGCGGGTGCTGCAGGGTGTGGGGGGCGCCCTCCTCACACCGGGGAGCCTGGCCATCCTCCAGGCATCGTTCCGTGAGGAGGACCGGGGCCGGGCCATCGGCGCCTGGACGGGACTCGGGGGGGTGGCATCGGCCACCGGCCCATTCCTCGGCGGCTACCTGATCGCCGTCGCCTCGTGGCGGTGGATCTTCTTCATCAACCTCCCCATCGGGCTGGCGGTGCTCCTGCTGGCGATCCGTCACGTGCCCGAGTCACGCGACGACGACGCCCCGCGTCATGTGGATTTGCCCGGGGCCGTATTGGTGATGACGGCACTCGCCGGGGTCACCTACGGGCTGATCGAGGGGCCGGCCCAAGGGTGGCACGGTCCCGGCCCCGCCATCGCACTGGTGGTGGGCGGTGCGGCGGCGTGCCTCTTCGTCCTGGTGGAAGCCCGCAGCCCTGCCCCGCTGCTGCCGCTCGACCTGTTCCGCCGCCGACAGTTCACGGTGACGAACGCCGTCACGTTCGTGGTCTACGGCGCGCTCGGCGGGGTCCTCTTCCTCCTGCCGGTGGTCCTGCAGGTGGTCGGCGGCTACTCGCCCCTGGCCTCGGGCGTGGCCCTCCTTCCCCTCACCGGGGTGATGCTGCTCCTGTCATCGACGTCGGGTCGGCTGGCGTCGCGCATCGGGCCCCGGCTCCAGATGACGGTCGGCCCGGTGGTGGTGGGGTGCGGGCTCGCCCTGCTCTCCCGGGTGACGACGGACAGCTCCTATGTGACCGGAGTGCTGCCCGCCGTCCTCCTCTTCGGCCTCGGACTCGCCATCACGGTGGCACCACTGACGGCCACCGCCCTGTCGGCCGCCCCGGTCGAGCACGCGGGACTGGCGTCGGCGGTCAACAACGACGTGGCCCGCATCGGCGGACTGATCGCGGTGGCCGTGCTGCCCGCGCTGAGCGGGATCAGCGGGTCCGCATACCTCCACCCGGACCAGCTGGCCACCGGCTTCCGGACCGCCGCGGTCATCGGCGGGATCTGGTGCGTGGTCGGGGGTGTCGTCGCCGGTCTCGGCATCCGCAACCCGGTGGCGGGAGGAGAGACGGCAGCTACAGGACCCGCATCGCGGGAGTTCATGTACTGCGGCCTGGACGCCCCGCCGCAGGTGACCCGCGACTGAGCCACCGGCCCTGAGCGGTTGCAGGACGCCACCGTTACAGGCGTGGTTGCGGAGGCCGACGGTACGCTCGCTGGATGACCCCGGCGCCTGGCACCCGCGCCGACGGGTGGGTGATCGGCGGGCTGTGCCTGCTCACCACCGCCACGGGAGCGTTGGACGCCACCAGCTTCCTCGACCTCGGGCGCACCTTCACCGCCAACATGACCGGAAACGTGCTGCTTCTGGCCTTCTCGCTGACCGGGACCTCCCTCGGCGGTGGGTCGAGCTCGGGCGGGTTCGCCGTGGCCCTTGTCGCATTCGTGGTGGGTGCGCTGCTCGGGGCGGCGGTGGCCGGCCGTCGAGGACGCGCCGCGCGCCTGCCGGCCGCCCTGGGGCTGGAAGTGGTGCTGCTGGCCGCCGCACTCGGCGTGACGGCAGGCGGCTCAGTCGATGAGGCACTGCGACGCGACGCAGTGATCGCCCTGCTGGCCCTGGCCATGGGGGTCCAGAACGCGCTCGTCCGACGGATGAGTGTGCCCGAGGCCAATACCACCGTGCTGACGACGAGCCTGGGTTCGTTGGCCGCCGACGTGGTGGCGGTGGGCGGCCGACCGCCACGGGCCGGGCGACGGGTGGCCACCGTCGCCTGCATCTTCGGCGGGGCGGTGGTGGGGGCCGAGCTGCAGCGCCACGGGACGATCTGGCCGCTGCTCGTCGCCCTGGCCCTGGTCGCCTCGTCAGCCCTGGCCCTGACCCGGGCGGGGTGGCCCGCGCCGGTCGACTGACACCCGGCCACGGCACCTGTGGCCTTCCCTCCGGGCCTCCCCAGGCCTATGCGGCGACCGGGCTCCCAAAGCGGATGGCGATCTGCGCGTGCCGCATCTGGCCCCGGACGGAGAGCACGTGGAACCCGTCCTCGTCGACGGCCAGGTACCCGAGGAGGGATCGGGCGGCCGCCCCGCCCGGGACTCGCTCATCGCTCAGCCAGCACAGGAGCTCACCAGGAGTGACGCCGAGTACCGCAGCGGCGGACGCCAGCGAGTCGCCCCGGTCCCGCATGCGCCCGTCGATGGCGTCCCCCAACGTCTGGAGTCTCATGGTGCCCTTTCCCGTTCGGTCTCGGCGCCATCGTCTGCCGACCCGGCGCCGGATGCAACCGGCGACCGCGCAGCGTGCGGGCCCCCGCCGCACCTGAGGCCGCGGGAGGGGCTCTCTGTGGTGCGGACCGTCACGCAGGGCGTTCCCCGACCGGCCCGTTCAGCCCATGGCAGCCAGGATCGTGTGCACCCGATCGATCACCCCGGCGTCGTCCTCGGCGCGGTAGCCGGGGGTCAGCCGCCCGAGCAGCAGGTGCCACGCCATCTCCTCCTCGTCGGCCTCCACCAGGAAAGCGGCCTCGGCGAGGACACCGATCCGGCCAGCCGCGTCACGGAAGTGCCAGGACCCGAACGTCTCGTCCTCCATGCACTCCCGGGTGGATGCCATCACCGCGGTCAGCTCCTGTTCCAGGTGTGCGCCCAGACGCCGGTCGGTGGCCGCCGACGCGCACCGTCGGAGGCGCCCGGCGACGATGTCGAGAATCGGGAGGCGTCGGAGGTCGTTGAGGATCTGGGCGACCAGGACGTTGTGGCTGCCCTCCCACGACTCGTACACCATGGCGTCCCGGTAGAGGCGGGGCAGGATGCTGAAATCTTCGATCGCCCCGTTGCCGCCGAGGACCTCGATGCCTGCGTGCACCACTTCGGTGGCCTGGTACGACACGACGTACTTGGCCAGGTTCACCAGGAACCGGTGGAGGAGCACCTCCTCTTCGGCGGCCGTCCCCACGTCGATGCGGTCCTCCAGTCCGGTCAGGGCGACGACCAGATGGAGCGCGCCGACGGACACCGCCGCCATGTCGGCGAGGGTGCGCTGGACGGCCGGGAACTCGCCGATCGGACGTCCGAAGGCTTGGCGGTGGAGGGCGTAGGCGGAGGCCTCGAGATAGGCGCGGCGCATCATGCCGGCATCGCCGACGGCGGTCATCCACCTACTGGTGTTCAAGACGATGCCGACCGCCGTGCGGAAGCCGTGCTCGACGGGGCCGATGGGCCAGGCCAGGGCCCCGTCGAAGTCGATCTCCCCCGAGGCCATGCCCCGCGTCCCCAGCTTGTCCTTCAGTCGCCGGAGCACGAAGCCGTTGGGCAGGCCGTCCACCGTGCGGGGAACGACGAAGCTCCCGAGGCCCTGGGTACCACTGGGCCCGCCCTGGACCCGGGCCGTCAGGAAGAACTGCCCGGCGTCGGCCACCGAGCAGAACCACTTCTCGCCCGAGACGCGGTAGGTACCGTCGGGGCCGGGGACGGCCCGGGTGACGTTGGCCCCGACGTCGGATCCGCCCTGGACCTCGGTGAGGAACTGCGAACCCCGGACCGACATGGCGTAGTCCGGATCGACGAGTGGCGGCAGGAAGCGGTCGCGCACCTCGGGGGAGGCCACCCGTCGGAGCGCCCGCGCCAGGCCGATGGTGCAGGTCGCCGGGCAGGCGTGCCCGGCCTCCCCTTCGAGGGACAGGAGATAGAGCAACGTCGCCTGTTCGTAGGCCGTGCCCGCCTGGCCCGACAGCGCCACCAGGCCGCTGGCCCACACACTGGTACCGGCGACGCCGTAGCCGGGGTCGAACTCGACGGCCTCGACCCGCCGACCGATGCCGTCGAAGCGGGCGAGCTCGGGCAGGTGGGAACGCTGCTCGTAGCGCCGGGCGGCGGGACCGACCACCAGGACCACCTCGGTGGCGAAGGCCGCGGCGCGTTTCTCGAGCGCGGCCAGCCGTGCGGCCGGCAGCACGCGGGCCAGTGCGGTGCGCAGCTGATGGTCGGAGGTGTACGGGTCGGAGGGGAAGTCGGCCCGCCATGCCTCGAGGGCCAGCCGGGCGGTCTCGGTGTCCATGTGGGGAGTCTCGCGCTCCTACCCACCGGCGGGATCCGAGCATCCCGCGAACCTTTTCCGTCGCCGGAGCGTCAGTATCAGTGGTGACGGAAGTTCCCGTGACCACGAACGCCCGACGACGATGCGTCCCCAGGGGGTGAGGCAGGTGAGCGGCAAGGGTGGGCCGGAGGACATCGAAGCCTGGCTCGAGGAGGGGTACGCCCCCTCGTTCCGCACCGCCTGCCTGATCCTGGGCAACCGCGCCGATGCCGAGGAGGCCGTCCAGGAGGCGTTCCTGCGGGCCTGGCGGTTCCGGTCGTCCCTGACGCCCGGGTCGGACGTCCGACCGTGGCTCTACCGCGTCGTGGTCAATACTTGCAATTCTAAGTTGCGCTCTGAGATCCCGCATCGGGACCGGCGCACCGGGGACGAGCACCTCGACGACCTGTCCGTGGCCGACAGTGTGACGGGCCTCGTCGAACAGTCGAGTGACCTCGTCCGCGCCCTGCAGTCGCTGCCCGTCCACCTGCGGGTGGTCGTCGTCCTGCGGTACTACGCCGATCTGAGCGAGCGGGAGATCGCCACGGCCATCGGCCGCCGGCCGGGAACGGTCAAGTCCCGGTTGCACGAGGCGCGGCGACTCCTAGCCGACCATCCGGCGCTGCGGTCGTCTGACGACCGACCGGGTGCCCACGACTCGGAGGTGGCCCGATGACCATGATCGACGAAGACCGGCTGCGCACGCTGCTCGGCGACGCGGCAGACACCTACCCCATTCCTGACGGCGCGATCGAAGAGATCGTGTCGGCCGCGTCCGGGGACACCCGGCCGGGCGGCGCGGTGCGTGCCATGGTCCCCCAGGGTCGCTGGAGTCGGGCGGCGTTGGTGGCGGCGGCCGCGGTCATCGTGGCCGGAAGCGTGGCCGTTATCAGCGAATCGCCGGGTACCGGACAGGGACATCGAACGGCGGCCGGGCCCGCGGTGCCGGCGCCGGGCCGGCCGAGCACGAGTACCACGACCACCGTCCCGTTCCGCACGGGGGCGTCGTCCGGCGCCAGCACCGGCTTCGGGGTGGCCGGCGGCACCACCGCCGCAGGCTCGAATGCGCAGGCCGCGCCGGCCTCCAATCCGGGTCTGGCGAACCCCTCCCCGGCGCCGCTGCCGTCCGGCGTCGTGGGACAGCCGGCCAAGGTGGTGACGACGGGCAGCATCTACCTCGCGCTGGGTAGTGCCCCGCTCGCCCCCGCCGTCACCCGGCTGACGACAGTCGCCGCCGGGGCGGGCGGTTTCGTGGCGAGTTCCAGCCTCCAGGTCGGTGCCCCTGACGGGAGCAGTCCGTCGTCGGGAACGGTCGTCCTCCAGGTGCCGCAGGCATCATTCGCCGCCGTGCTCGCCCAGGTGCGCCAGATCGCCAAGGTCACGTCGATGACGACGGCCTCGACCGACGTCACCGGCCAGTACGTCGACCTCCAGGCCCGGATCGACGCCCTGCAGGCGAGCCGGCTGCAGTACCTGACGATTCTCAGCAAGGCCACCTCGATTGGCGACATCCTGGCTGTGCAGAGCCAACTGGACACCATCCAGAGCCAGATCGAGCAACTGCAGGGCCAGCTGAACCTCCTGGAAAGTCAGACGACCTACGCCACGTTGACGGTGTCGCTGTCCCAGGCCGGCCATCGCCCGGTCCCTCCGCCCGTCCCGCAGTCCGGACTCGGCCGGGCCTGGCACCAGTCGGTCAGCGGCTTCACGTCCGGTATCGAGTGGTTGGTCCGCATCGCCGGACGCACGGTGTTCGTCCTCCTGTGCCTCGCCGTGCTGGCCGTCGTCGGCCGGTGGGCGTGGCGCCTGGGGCGACGACAGATGCTCTGACCGTCCTGGTCAGGTGACGATGAGCTGGACCGTGGCGACGTTGGCCGAGGCGTCCTTGACGGTCACCACGTAGGTGCCGGCGGCGATCGCCGGGACGACGAATGTGACTCCGCTGAACGAACCGTTGGTGGATGTGGGCGGCGACGCCGGCGTGAGGGTGACCGCGGTGGTGCCGACCTTCGCGCTGGTGATGATCGAACTGGCGGTGAATCCCGAACCTGCCAGGTTGAGCGTGGCGCCGGGGGCAGCGCTGGCCGCCGGCTGGGAGTTCGTGTTGGTCAGCGCGATGCCGGCATGGATGGCGAACCCGGCGCGGGTCACCGAGATGAGACTGTCACTGGCCACGATGTTGTAGGTGCCGGCGGGGAGCCCGGTCGGGATCGCGCAGGTCTGGGGGGCGATCGCCCCGGTGGAGTCCGTGTACACCGAACAGACGTAGGTGTTCGACGTGCCCTGGTACAAGCGGACGACGATGCTGTCGTTGCCGGGCCAGCCCGTGCCGCTGATCGGGACCTGGGTACCCGACACTCCGCTGGCCGGAGTGGTCAACGTGGCGGCAAAGACCCGGAGGGAGACCGTCACGGTCGCTCCGCTGGCATCTTTCACGAGCAGGGGGTAGCTGCCGGCGGCGACCGCCGGGACGGTGAAGATCACCCCGGTGAAGGCGCCTTGACCGTTCGCAGTCGTGGCCGGCGACAGGGCCACGGCCGCACCGTTGAACTTGGCGGTGATGGCCGAACCCGGCGTGAAACCGGTGCCGGTCAGGCCGACGATCTGACCGGCTGCGGCCCGCGCCGTGGCCGAGCCCGACGAACCAAGCATCGTGACTCCGGGCGTCATCTTGAAGGGCTTGGTGACTGACGCATTACCATCGCTCGCCACCAGGGAGTAACTACCGGCCGGGAGCCCGGTCGGTACGGTGCAGCCCTGATTCGGGACGGTCCCTCCGGCGATGCTGTAGATCGTGCATACGTAGCTGCCCGACGTCCCTTGGTACAGGCGGACGACGATGGAGTCGATCCCGGGCCAGCCGGATCCGCTGAAGGACACCAGACTGCCCGACGCCGCAGTGGCGGGTGCGGCCAGCTTCGCCTTGTAGATGGCGATGGAGAGGCTGGAGCTGATCGAGGAACCGTCGGTTACGACCAGGGTCGATTTGCCCGCTGTCGTCTTGGCCGGCACGACGAACGTGGCCCCGGTGAAGGAACCGGCACTGTTGGTCGTGATGGACGGCGTCAGTGTCACCGCCACACCGTTGAACTTGGCGGTGACCGCCGAACCAGGTGTGAAGCCACTACCGGTCAGCCCCACTGTCTGGCCGGCGGCGACATCGCCTGAACCGGACCCGCCCGACCCATAGACGACGAGTCCGGGGCTCACCGTGAACGCATGACTCACCGACAAATAGCCGTCACTCGCATTGATCTGGTAGCTCCCGGCGGGGAGGTTGGTGGGAACGATGCAGCTCTGGGCGGGGATGGCACCTGTGGTGTCGGTGTAGATGGTGCAGACATACGCCCCGGACGCTCCGAGGTAGAGGCGGACGACGATCGAGTCGTCACCGGGCCATCCCGCTCCGCTGACGGAGATGGCGCCGCCCGAAAGTCCCGAGGCCGGGGCGACGAGTGTGGCCGCATCGACCTCGAGTGTGGCCGTCGCCGTGTGGCCGGCTCCTGCGGTCACCAGTAGGGGATAGGAGCCCGCGGCGACGTTGGGGACGGTGAAGGTGCTCCCCGGGAAGGTGCCGTTGACGTTGGTCGTGGCGGCCGGTGTGAGCGCGACCGCCGACCCGTTGAACTTGGCGGTCACCGGCGAGCTGGCGGCGAATCCGTTCCCGGTGACGCTCACCGCCTGGCCCACGGCGGCCGCCCCCGTGGCGGACCCTCCGGACCCGAACAGGGTGAGTCCCGGAGCCAAGGTGAACGAGGGTGCATTGGCCGTATTCGTGCCATCGCTGGCACTGACGACATAAGCCCCGGCCGTCAGGGATGTCGGCACGATGCAGCTCTGGGTGGGTACCGTGCCCGTCGAGTCCGATGTCACGGAACACATGTAGGTCGTGCCCACGCGCACGACGATGCCGTCGTAGCCCGGCCAGCCGGCACCGCTGACGGTCACGTAGTGACCGGCCATACCGGTGGTGGGAGTGACCGCGATGGTCGGAGCCACCGCGCCGGCGGTGCCCGAGGCGGTCACCACCAGTGCCGCTGTCAGCAGCGCGCCCAGACACAGGCGAATAATTCGAGAAGCGGAATGGTTGGTCGTCGACATGGTGTACCCCTGACTTTCCTCACCGGGCTGCCCCGCACGGCTCCTGTCGGAAAGCGTATGCTGTCGCGGACTTCCGCGCCCGCGGGTTGGTCGGGCGTCGGTCTGGGCGGCGGTCCGTCCGAGAGATGCCATCGGTCACCGGTGGGTCAGGATGCGGATGCGACCTCCTCCGTGAGACCGGCCGCGTAGCCGGTCCGCCACGGAACGTGGCGATTGCAGCTCGTTTGTCCCGGGATCGCACTCCGTACGCGGCAACGTGAACGACATCGGCCGCTCGTGCGTTCTCTCGCTATAAGGGGCGAATAGCCATCCAAGGAACGAACTTCGGAGGGAACATGACCAATCGTGTGAACGACCTGCAGACCCGATCGCGCCATTCGACCGTGATGCGAAGGCTGACGATGACCTTGGGTGCGGTCGGCATGGTCGGGGTCATGGCCACCGGCTCGGTGGCGGCGGCGATACCCGCCACACTTGTACCGCAGAGGATTGTGAAGGTAGCCGACCGACCCCCGTTCGGAAACATGCTGACGACGAGACTAGGTGCGAGTCTGTACCTGGCGCCCACGACCGGCTGCACTGGCGGGTGCCTGACCGCCTGGCCACCGCTCTACATCCACAAGGGCAGGGCCCCGAGGGGCACACCCGGACTCGGCACCGTCAAGGTCATGGTGGGAGGGGTCACGAAGATCCAGGTCACCTACCACGGCAGGCCGCTCAATACCTTCATCGGGGACTCGGGGACCAGTGTTACGGGCAACGGCGTCGATGGGTTCACGGTGGCTGTCGTCAGTTGACAGGGGGGATGCTCCGGGGCGTCCAATAGGTCGACGGACGACCCGGTGCGGATCCGTCTGAACAAAGTCGGCCCCTCGGTCGTATATGTCTTCTGAAGGCCAAGGGCGGACCGGTTCACCGCGGTCCGCACGATGAGAGGAGACTTACATGTGGACCACTGCCCCCACCCCGCCCCCATCGCGTCACCGCACCCGGCAGTGGGCCCGGCCGTCGGTCGCGCTCATGTGCGTCGGACTGACCGCTGCTGCCGTCCCGACGGCAGTTGCCCTGGCGGCCCCCGCCGGTGCCGACGGGCCCGGAGGGTTCAACACGCCGGGCAATATCCTGATCGCCGACCAGTTCAACAATCGGATCATCGAGATCGATGGACACAAGGTGGTGTGGCAGTTCGGGAACGGCTCGTCCGTCCCCGGTCCTGATGCCGTGGTCGGACCAAACGACGCGGAACGCATCGGGAGCCTCACCCTGATCGCGGGGACGGGCACCCCGGCCGGAGCGGATCCGTCGTGCACCAATCCGGCCGGGTGCGCAGACAATCGGGTGATGTTGGTGAACAGGCAAGGGAATATCGTGTGGCAGTACGGCAAGGCCGGAGTCACGGGAAGTGCGTTCAACCAGCTCAACGCGCCTGTCCAGTCGACCGCGTTGCCGGGCGGGGACGTGCTTATCACGGACCAGGGAAACAGTCGGGTGATCGAGGTGAACCGTCGTCATGACATCGTATGGCAGTACGGCATGACCGGCGCCGCTGGATCCGGATTCGACCAGCTGAACAACCCCAACAGCGCTGAGCTCCTGCCCGACGGGCACATCCTGATCGCAGACGAGAGCAACAATCGGGTGATCGAGGTGACACGCGGTCACCACATCGTGTGGCAGTACGGGAGTCCTTCCTCGACCTCGGTCCTGAATGGGGCGGCGTTCGCCAGCCGCCTTCCGAACGGCCACACCCTCATCAGCGACTCGAACAACAACCGGGTGGTGGAAGTCACGCGGGGCAAGGCAGTGGTGTGGTCGTACGTGACCAATCTGCGGCCCGGGAGCATCGCCGATCCGCTCCCGACCCGTGCGGTGCGGCTCGCCGACGGCGACACGCTGATCAGCGACCAGTTCAACGACCAGGTCATCGAGGTGACCCACGGCGGCACCATCGACTTCACCCAGGGCCAGATGCAGGTCGACGGCAACGGTCCGGACCAGTTGAATGCGCCCTACGACGCCAAGGTCGTGGGTGACTTCACCGGATTGACCAATCCTGGCGACGGCGGCTGAGCTCGATCAGCCTCCGCTCGGTATCGTCTCGACCCTGGGCGGCAGCGGCACCGACAGGACGCCGATGGAAGATTCGGACCCACTGGTGGCGTGGCCGGGACTACGCCGACAGCATGTCGGCGACCGCCCCACCGGTGGTGGCGTTGTTCAGGTAGGGCTCGGGGTCGTGCACCCGGTGACCGTTGTCCACCAGGCGCTCGCTCACCGGGCCGTCGAACACCTCCGACAGGGGGCGGATGCACGCCGGGTCGTCGGCATTGCGGATGTTGAGGATCATCTCGCCCCTGAGCGGCGAGCCCATGGTGACGAGCCCGGTCACCGACCATTCCGGGTGCCTGCACAGAGTTTCGTAGGCGACCACCGTCCCGAGGGAGTGCGCGACCACGACCTCGGTCTCCGGACCGATCACGGCCTCCAGGCGGGCTCGGGCCAGCTGCCGGATCCGGTCGTCCTCCAGGTCGGCGCCGGCTTGGGCCAGTAGGCGGTCGAGGTGCCGGTCGACCAGCACCTTGACCAGTTCGTCCAAGTCGATCTCCTGGTCGTGTGCCCGCAGGATGCCCGACACGCCGGTCAGCATCTCCTTGATGTCGAAGTTGGGGTCGTAGCCACGCTCGGGGTCCTTGCGGAAGAGGTCGCCGTAGAAGGCGACCTCGACGTCCGACTCGGCGACCTCCACGCCGTGCCAGGCGAGCCCGTCTGACAGCGCGGGATACCACCGGGACCGGATCGACGCTGGTCCCCAGAGCGAGTTCCCGGCTCCATGCACCATCACGATCCTCGCCATGGCCGACAGTGTGACATTTCCAGTCGGCCGTCATCTGAGAGATCGGACAAGGGCCAACAACGTGACGGCAAGCACCCCTGCCCCGAGGATGCGTCGGAATGGATTTGCTCCGCGGAGGATCTCGTCGAACGACCACCACGTGAGGGCGGCGACGCCGATGATGTTGATCACTGCGGCAGCCGTACCCACCGGGGAGAAGAGCCATCGGGCCGAGACGCACAGAGCGAAGACAGTGAGACTCAGGTTGGGCCGCTGGGCCACCGTGATCCGCCTGGTCGATCGATTGCGAAACAGCCAGGTAACCATTCCACCAGTCTGTCGAAGCGCTGGACTCCGTGACGCCTTTGTAGTGTGGTGGCGGCTGGCGTCGAACCTGTAGCCGGTGGCGCAATGTATGCGTGGCAGGTTCCTACGACGTCAGGGCAAGTAGACCCGGTCACCGAAGGGACGTGGCGAAGTCGGCCCCGACTGAGGAGGTTTCGATGAACGAATCCGCGGACGTCGTCGTGGTCGGTATGGGACCCGGTGGTGAGGACGTGGCCGGACGGCTGGCAGAAGCCGGCCTCGACGTGGTCGGCATCGACGCCGAGCTCGTCGGCGGTGAATGTCCCTACTGGGGGTGCGTGCCGTCGAAGATGATGATCCGGGCGTCGAACCTCCTGGCCGAGTCGAGGAGGGTCGACGGAATGGCCGGTTCGGCCACGGTGCGCCCCGACTGGGCCCCGGTCGCCCGTCGCATCCGTGACGAGGCCACGGACAACTGGGACGACTCGGTCGCCGTCGACCGCTTCGTGGGCAAGGGCGGTCGGTTCGTGCGCGGCCGGGCCCGTCTCGACGGCGCCAGCCGGGTCGTGGTCGGCGACCAGATCTTCGAGGCGAAGCGGGCCGTGGTCCTCGGGACCGGAGCCCGCCCCTGGGTGCCGCCGATCGCCGGCCTGGGTGCCACCCCGTACTGGAGCAATCGGGAGGCTGTTCGCACGGAGCGGGTCCCCGACTCGTTGGCCGTCCTCGGTGGCGGGGCCATCGGTGTCGAGCTGGCCCAGGTCTTCCGGCGCTTCGGATCGGAGGTCACGGTGATCGAAGCCGGTCCGCGCCTGGTCGGCCCGGAGGAGCCGGAAGCCGGGTCGATGCTGGCCGACGTGTTCGCGTCCGAGGGCATCACCGTCATGACGGGGGTGACGGTCGAATCGGTGCGTCACGACGACGCGCACTTCGCGGTGGCTGTCTCGGGGCGTGAGACGATCGTCAGCGGGCAGCTGCTGGTGGCCACCGGAAGACGGGTGGATCTCGCCGCGTTAGATGTGGCGTCGGTCGGTCTCGACGGGGCGGCCCCTCTCCGCGTGGACGATCATCTCCGCGTGGAGGGCGTCGACGGTCTGTGGGCGGTAGGGGACATTACGGAGCATGGCGCGTTCACCCACATGTCCATGTACCAGGCAGACATCGTGGTCAACGACATCCTCGGTGGTGAGGTGGTCCCCGCCGACTATCGGGCCGTCCCCCGGGTGACATTCACCGATCCGGAGATCGGCTCGGTCGGACTCACTGAACTCGAGGCCCGCGCCAATGGCTTGCGGGTGAGGGTCGGGCTGGCCCCGGTGCCGGAGTCGACCCGGGGCTGGATCCACGCGGCGGGGAACGAGGGATTCGTGAAGCTGGTGCAGGACGAGGACAGGGGCGTCCTGGTCGGGGCGACATCGGCCGGGCCATGGGGTGGTGAGGTGCTCGGACTGCTGACGCTGGCCATCCACGCCGAGGTGCCGGTCGGGAGTCTGCGCTCCATGATCTATGCGTATCCGACGTTTCACCGGGTGGTCGAAGCCGCCTTGCGTGACCTGCTCTCCGCGTCCGGTCGGGAGTAGGGCTCACCGGTCGGGAGACCTATGCCGTGGACCACGCCGGCCGACCCCGACCGAGCGTCCAGCCCGAGGCGGCCACGGCGGCGAGTAGGACGAAGGCGATGACCAGGACCAGGCCGCTCGAGGTGTGGACGACCAGAAGGGCGCCGATCAGTGCTCCGACGAACATGGCCAGGACACTGACCAGGCGTCGACCGGACTTGGAGCCAGGGCCTCCGACCAGCCGGGCGTCAGCAAAGATGGCGGTGGTCGTCAACGTGAGTACGGTCGTCGTAAGGTCGGGCACGGCCACCTTCCGAACCGTTGCGTTCTGCAGTCCCATGGAAGCGGCGAGCAGGAAGATCAGGAGGTAGTGGCCGGCACTCGAACCGGCCGAGCCGACCAGGATCCTGACAACGGTCGCCGCAGCCACCAGCACCACCTGGATCGAGGTGGCGATCGCCAGCAGTCGACCCCGGTCACCGGTGATCACGACGACGAGCCTGCCCCCGAGGAGGGAACCGGCGGCGAACGATCCGAGCGCCAACGAGGAGGCGGCCACCGAGAACCCGCGCGCCCCGGCGAGCGCGAATCCGAGGAACACCACATTTCCGGTCATGTTGGCCACGAAGACGTGATCGAGGGTGAGGTAGCTGAATGCATCGACGAGGCCCGTGACCACGGTGAGGGTGAGCAACAGCGGCGGCAGGGGCCCGTGGGGGTCGTCTGACCGGGGAACGATGGTGCGCCAGGCTTCGACGAACGGAGTGGTCATGGGCATTCCTCCTCGTGCGTGCGGACAGGTTGCGTCGGGGTCGATCGCTCGTCCGTGTCTCGTGCGGTCGGTCGGAGGGATCTGTAGGAGGGACTCCCGACGGCCACCCCGGCGCCACCAGGCGCGCTAGGGAGTCCGGACCGGGGATCGACAGATGGGAGTCCGGCGGTCCACGCCGTCCCGGGTGCATCTAGCATGGGTGCGCTGAGTCCGGGGCTCGACCGCTCCGCGTGGGCAAGGAGGTAGCAGATGACATCCGACTCCGAGGGAACATCGTCATCTGCGAGACCGAAGGTGGAGATCCAGGACCTGGTGGACGAGATGGTCGACGAGAGCTTCCCGGCGAGCGATCCTCCGTCCCGATGGGCAGGCGAGGACCCACGCGATGTGGCGCGACCCGCCAAGCCTGAAGGAGAGCCGCCGGCCTGACGGTCCCGGTGCCGAGTGGGAGGGAGCGGGTACCACGCCGGCGGATGGCGCCTATGGCGCGCCTCCGGCCCCGACGCCCACAAGGCGCCCGCCGTCCGCTTCATCGGTGTGTCGTCGATCAGTCCGCAATCCACCGGTTGCGGAGATCGTCGAGCCAGTCGGGTAGATCGATGGGTGGATCGGGCAGCGCCTCGGCCCCGTGCTCCGCCAACACCCGCTGGAACGAGTCGGGGTCGTCGCCCCACCCCCGGGGGTCGCCCATCATCACTTCGAAGAGGACTGCGCCCTCTGCGCCGGCAATGAATGGTCCGAAAGCGGCACCACGAGGGAGTTCGATGTGGGTCCCGACCGGACAGGGACGGTCACCGCAGAGGATCTCGCCCTCGAGGACCATCAGCACGTGCGGGCTGAGGTGGCCATGCCGTCGTTGGATGACACCCGGATCCCACTTGGCGTAGAGGGAGAGGTAGAGAGGGTCCGGCGAGAAGGCCAACCATTTCTCCCAGACCGATGCCACCGTTCCGTCGGCGCGGCGGATGGCTTTCACCTGCTGCCACGGGACGTCCGGGTCGTCGAGGTGGCGGAACGTCGGTTCCAGCCCGGGGACCCTTTCGTCGGGAGATCCGTCGACCATCCGAGAAGGGTAACGGGCTGTTCGGCCACGGATCACGCCGCTCCTACGAACTAATGACTAAAGGCCCTTATCAACTACTGAGATCGGAGGAGAAATGGTGCCATTCAGGGTTGTCGAGCACGGTCCCGCCACTGCGCTCCAACGCTGGTACTGAGTCGGCTGGCATACCGGGGATGGTGCCGGTCGGCTCGGGCTCGTTCGGAAGCCGGCTCTATCTCGACGGAGCATCGAACAAGGACGCACGCTGGATGGAGCCGCGCTCTGCGTCGCCGAGCATCGTCTCGATCTCCGATCCCGGAATCGGGCGGGAGAAGAGGAATCCTTGTCCGTGATCGCACCGCTCGGTGCGCAGCCCTTCCATCTGGATCGCCTCCTCGATTCCTTCGGCGAGCGTGACGAGTCCGAGCGCGCGCCCCAGCTCGATCAACGTGTGGACGAGCGCCGCCCCGTCGAGCGACCCATTCATCTCCGCAATGAAGGACCGGTCGATCTTCAGGATGTCCACCGGGAACTGTCGCAGGTAGGCCATGGACGAGTAGCCGGTGCCGAAATCGTCGATCGCGATGTTCACGCCGATCTCCTTGAGGAGCGACAGTCGCACTGCCGTCGCCTCAACGTCCTTCATCAACATGGTCTCGGTGATCTCGATGGTCAATAGGTGAGGTGGTAGGTCACGAGTCTCCAGCGCGGAGCGCACATCCTGGACGAACGTGTCCGACTCGAGCTGCCGCATGGACGCGTTGATCGACATCGACACGTCGTGGCCGTCTGTTCTCCAACGGGACAGCTGCTCGCACGCATGGTTCAGTACCCACCGTCCAACCTTCACGATGTCGCCGCCCTCCTCGAGTGCGGGAATGAAACGGTCGGGCAGGATGGTGCCCTCCACCGGGTGATTCCAGCGGAGCAGCGCCTCGACCCCGAGGATGCGCATGGTGTCGAGCTCGAAGATCGGTTGATAGAGAAGGAAGTATTCCCCTCTGGTGAACGCCAGCTCCAACTCGTTGCGGAGGGCGAGGCGGTCGTTGGCCGCCACCTGCATGGTTGCCTCGAACTCAACCGCCTGGTTGCGACCCTGACCCTTGGCTCGGTAGAGGGCGATGTCAGCATCTCGCAGCAGATCCTGGGCGGAATCCCGATCTCCGGCCGCGATGCCGATGCTTGCCTTCACCGAGATCGGCACGTCTTTGAAGCCTTCCACGAAGAATGGAGGCTTCAGCACCTTGCAGACTCGCTCCGCGATCGCCTGTGGACCCGCTGCGAGCGACATCCCTTCGGCGAGGATGACAAACTCGTCGCCGCCCAATCTCCCAACGGTGTCGCTGACCCGAAGCAGTCCCACGAGACGGTTGGCCACCGCTTGGAGGAGGTGGTCGCCAGCTTCGTGCCCGAGGGAGTCGTTGGCATCCTTGAAATTGTCCAGATCGATGAACAGTGCCGCTACCGGTTCGCCGCTTCTGCGGGCACGGACCAGCATCTGCTCAGCCCGGTCGAGGATGAGCTGACGATTGGCGAGCCCGGTCAGAGGATCGTGCAACGCCCGATGCGAGAGCAGATGCTCGAACTTCTTCCGCTCGGTGATGTTCCGAACGTTGGCCACATACCCGGCGACCGAAGGACGATCGAGTTGGTTCGAGACGACGGCCTCGACGTAGCGGGTGACGCCGGTCTTCGTCCGCATGGCGAACTCGAGCGACGCCGTGCCGCCCTCGACCGTCGACGCGTGTTGGAAATCCGGACCCAGGCGGTACTCGACGCGATCGCGGTCGTCTTCGTGGACGATCGCCGCGGCACGGGTCCCGATGAGCTCCTCCGGTCGGTAGCCGAGGAGCTCCTCCACCGCCGGCGAGAGGAACTGGAACACGCCATCGCCACCGATGATCAACGTCACGTCGGACGAGTTCTGGATCAACGAGCGGAAGCGGTCCTCGCTCATCCGGACAGCGGACTCAGCGCTCTCCTTCTGCTCCATGGTGGCGCCGGCCATCCGGATCACGAACAGGAGCACGAAGGCTCCCATCACAGTCAGGGCGATCGATTGTGGCAAGGACAGTTCGGACGGCATCCATCCTTGCCAGATGCTCAGGTCGCCGATGGAGAGTCCGACAAAGCACCAGGCGGTCACCAGTCGCCATGTGTCCGACCCGACGACGGCAATCGTCTCCAGCGCCACGAACGCGTACGCCCCCCACAAGACCGGTCCCCAACCGCTCAGGAAGATCACCACCGTGACGGCCGCGATCTGGCTCATCACCCGCAGGTTCAAGGTGAAGGAGGTCTGGCGCACTGCGTACAGACGGTCGACGACCAGATTTGCGAGGGGAATGGCGATGAAGACACCCAGCCACAGCCAGGCCGGCTCGCGGTCGAGATCGCCGAGATGCATCAGGATCAGGATCGCCACGAAGGCGGCGGGTCCCATGAGATAGGCGAGGAGCTTGGGGCTCAGGCGTCGGCCGGCGGGTGGTCGGCTCGATTGATCGCGCTGAGGTCCTCCCTCATCGACAAGATCACTTGCCATCGGACTCATACCCGCCACCTGCTTCGTAGTGCTGCTCGGAGATGGTTTGCATCGGCCCGTTGACGGAGGACCTTGAGGCTGGCCGGACGTCAGATGGCCGGCGTTTCCCGATTGGGACGCCCGCTGGAGACACCGTCCACGGGCCGGGGAGTGCATACAGGCACGGAGGACGTGATGGGCGACTCCGGGCGACAGAGGGCGGGGCGGTGCGGCGGTGGGGATAGGGTCGCAATGTGGGTGATGCGCGACTGGAAGTGATCACGGCGATCAAGGAACTCAACCGGGCCAATCTGTCCGCCCGGGAACAGCTCGAGGAGAACGAGCGGCTGCTTCGATCGGCCTTGGCCTGTATCGAGGAAGGTACGTCGATCGAGACGGCGTTGCGCGCCATGCCCACCATTGAGGAACGGGCAGCCAATTCCGAAGCTGTCCGGTCGTTCTACGAGCGACGGATCGATCTGCGCACGGCAACCATCAAGGCGGCCTTGGACGAGGGTATGACCGTCACCGATCTTGCCGGGGTGTTCGGCATCCCCTATGAGGTGATTGCGAGCCATGTCGCGAGGAGCGCAGTCGAATCCGACCCGTGACCGGCCCCAATCAGCGACTGGTTGACCCGCCTGACGTGTCGGTGGCAAAGATCAGCGGCCACAGGCGGGGAGAGAGCCAGTCGTAGAACGCGTGGGCCACGGGCTCGGTTGCGTTGCCGGCGAAGGCGTTACCGGGAGCGTAGGCAGGCGTGTGCACGCCGTCGGGAGACCGGACCTGTACGCCGTCCAGGAACTCGCGATAGACGCCCCCTGGTGAGATGACCTGGCCGTAGCCCACGACACTGACGGTTCCGGTGTCCTCGCTCGCCACCTCGCTGATCAGCCGGTCGTAGATGTTCCGACGATGGGCAAGATCGGATCGGGACGCCTCGGGGGAGTCCGCCGCGGTGCCCATAGCGGGCATGGTGGCGAAGTCGAAGTGAGCTCCGTGTGCCGTTCCGATCCGCACCACCTTGCGCATCTGGTCGAGTTCGTAGCGCTGAAATGACGGCTGACCGATATTGCTCCAGCGCCCGTTGCGCAGCAGATCCTGGACTTCCCACGTGCCGGCTACGAAGAGGACGATGTCGCCCGGTCTGGTGTCGGCGATCTTGTCGGCATCCAGGGCAGGCCACTGGCCGACCGCCGGCGTCGCCTCGTTACAGGCTGGGAACATCTGCAGCTGGGGATTGGGTGGGTCGTTCGACACCCAGCTCGCCATGGCGAGTCCGCACCCGTACAGACCGCCGTTCTCCACCGCGGTCCCGGATGGTGCGGTGGCGGCGAGAGCGACACCGAGCGTGAGCGCGGTGCTGTCGCCGAGCACGACGATCTCGGGGGGGTCGGCAGTGCCTGTGGCCCGGTAGGGCCGGACTGCGACTGCCGCCACCGCCGGGGCCACCGTGC
>PLZW01000025.1 GCA_003153575.1 Acidimicrobiaceae bacterium
CTCGTCGTCATGGCTGAACCTGGTCGAAGGTTGGTTCTCCAAACTCACCAAGCGCCGCCTCAAGAAGGGAGCCTTCTCCTCGGTGGCTCAACTCGAAGAGGCGATCGGGCTCTGGGCCGAGCACTGGAACGACGACCCCACCCCCTTCGTCTGGAAGAAGCCCGTCGACGAGATCATCGCCAAGGTCAAGCGGGGCCGAGCGGCGTTGGCTTCAGTCAAATCCGCGACGGACCACTAGGCCACGATTGCGCTGCAATACCAGCCGAGTTCGTGCCTGGCGATATTGATCGACCGAAAGCCGACCTGCTCGAGGCGATGACCAAGACTCTCCGGGTCAATGGGGTTGTAGGTGTCATGTTGGTGAAACGCAAGCGATCCCTCGCTGAAGACGCCGTCGGCTGCGACGAGAAGGCCACCCGCATGTATAACCCTGGCCAGTTCCGCGAACGCCCGATCTTGAGCATCATCTGACCCGATGTGATGAAGCATGTGAAATGAAGCGCCCGCGCTGAACCTGTCGTCGGCCAGATCAATTTTGGTTGCGTCACCGCGGATCACCTCGACATTTGTTCCCCGAAAGCGGTTCTTCAGTACGGCAGCTAGATCGGGGTCCAACTCCACCGCGACGAGGTGGTCGGTCCGCTTGCGCAATACATCTGTCGTCAACCCGGGTCCGGGGCCGATCTCGATGACCTCAGAGCCAAGGTCGACGTCGCGCAGGGCGTCGGGGAGAATCTGCTCCTCGACCATCGTCCGCCACTCAGGACTGGCGCAGAACTCGCGATGGGCATCGTTCATGGACAGACTCTACGGCGTCGTCCTACCCGAAGATTGGGGATAGCCCCGTCGGTCGGGAGGATGAGACAATCACTGAATGGTCGGCGACGATTTCCGTGAACGATTCGGCTGGCGGACAAGTCCTCCACCGAACTAGCGACGACCGTCATTGTCATTTGCGTTCGGGGACGATCCTGCGCATCCGAGAACTGCGCGAACCGATCCCGATCTCCGAGAGTCATACTTGTTCGTGGGACACTTCGGCAGAGTTCTGGGCCTCGTCGGATTCCGTCCTGGAGACGGTACGACGATAGGTCTGAAACGACTGGCGGTATCGTCGCTGTGCATCGTTGCAGTCATGGGCACCGCATGTGGAGGAACGGCGCAATCCGTTCATTCGACCACGACAACCCGACCATCGGCCGCAGCCTCTCGGCAACAGGTGGTTTCTGCGGGGCGACTGACGTTTGCGCTGCCATCCACCTGGGCGGTCGGCTACGGAACCTGCAGGTGCGGATGGGGCGAGCCCGACACGGCCACACTGAACAATGGTCCTCAGGGTGAAGGGCCAGTGTGCAACTGCCCCATGGAGAGCAGCAATGCCCCGTCCGGACTCCACCTCTACGAGGGACAGACGGGGCTCATTCCGGGTGGCACGCCCACGATGATCAACGGGATCCAGGCGTTCGTCGGGATGGACATTTCCAATGCGAGCGTGACCGCCACCTTCCCTGGCGTGGACCAGTGGATCACGATCAGTCCCGCTCCACCGTCAAGGGCCGTCTCCGGCAATCGGCAGCAGATCGCTCTGGAGAAGCAGATCCTGGCGACGGTCAAGTCGTCACCGGCAGCGGCCTGACTTCCTAGGAGCCTGGTCCCTACGACAGAGAGACGGAGCAACCTGAGATGGTCGCCCATCTGGCGCTCGGGCCAGGTTGAGATGTGTTCCAAACCGACCTAAGGGACGTTCGGCCGCTTCCGGCGATTTGCACTCATGTCAGTGAGGTCGACGACCTTGGCGAGAGTAGGACGAAAGAGGTTTCTGATCTTGGACCACGGCAAACGCTGCGCAGGCGGATGAGCGGAGTGCGAATCGGAAGTAGCCACTGCGTCGCCAAGTGCTTCTGCAAGTAACCCGATCAGTGAAGGAACCTCGGAGAGATCGATGGGTGTGGACGCCACGCAAACGCCATCCCGCCAATGGCTCAGCACCACTCTGTGCTGAGCCGCATGCCTAGTAACCCGTAGCGAGGCCCCGTGACCTCTGGTGTCAGGGATGTTGAGGCGATTCGGGACTGCACTCACGAAATTGAGTATGCACCTCCATCGATGGGGCTGTCGACCGGCACAGGGGCGTCATCTTCCCGGCGATGTGGCCGATCTGGACAGCCATCGGAGTTCCAGCTCGAGCTACATGCTGGACGAGCGACGCAGGTACGCGCGCAGGCGCACCCCCTCCCCAGCGTCCAACGCGTCGAGCAGCGCCCCCAGCGCAGAAAGCACCACCTCCCCGAGTTCAGCTCGCAGATCGTCCTCGATCGCTCGGGCCGCCGCATGCTGGTGCGCCAGGTAGTCGATCCCCCGCGGAGTGAGGATGACCGACTTCTCTCGCTTGCTGCTCGTCGAGTCGGCCACCACGACGTAGCCACGGTCACGAAGGTGTGCAACGACTTTGCTCGCGCCCTGCCGAGTGACGCCGAGCTCTCGTCCTATAGCCGAGATGGTTGATCCCGCGTCAACCGAGCACACACGCAACACACGGCTGTCGGGGAATTTGCGCTCGCCGAAGCCTGCCTCGGCCATGGCACGGTCCAACCGAACCTGGTAACCGAGCCAGGCGCTCCGGAGCGAGGCGCCGAGGCCGGGTGATGCCGACTCGCCACTCGATGCGTCCGTGTCGGCGACCACGAGGGACCATGTTAGCAAACTGTGAACTTAGTTGACAGTTTGCTCCCGACGCCCGATGCTGTCCACCTGACCGTTTCGTCGAAAGGAAGGCATTCATGACACGAGGAACAAGGTCACGTCGGCGAGGTGCGGGCGGGACTATCGCCTTGGCCAGCGGCGTTGTCGTTGTGCTCGCCTTCAGTGCCTGCGGCAGTTCGGCCCCGACCGCCTCCCGCGAGCTGGTGGCCGGCGGGCCGACCGGTCACTACGAGGTGGCGGCCGCCATCCACAAGATCAAGCACATCATCGTGATCGAACAGGAGAACCGCTCCTTCGACAGCTACTTCGGCACGTATCCGGGGGCGGACGGCATCCCCATGCAGAACGGCCAACCGACCGTGTGTGTCCCGGTGCCCGCGGGCGGATGCCAGAAGCCGTACCCCGACACGGCCGATGTCAACGGAGGCGGGCCGCACAACGTGGGTAGCGCCCGCGTCGACGTCAACGGAGGGAAGATGGACGGGTTCATCACGCAAGCGACTAAGGGAAAGAAGGGCTGCGGCCAGAATACGGTCGACAATCCCGCGTGCTCGAACTCGACCACACCAGACGTCATGGGCTATCACACGGCGGCAGAGATCCCGAACTACTGGTCCTACGCGAAGGATTTCACGCTCGACGACCACATGTTCGAGCCGGTCGCATCATGGTCGCTACCAGATCACCTCTACCTGGTCTCAGGCTGGTCGGCCAAGTGCTCGAGCCCTTCCCCCACGAGCTGTGTCAACGAGACTCGGGGACCGTACACGCCTGCGCAGATGCAGAACTACGTGGACCAGGCCATCGATACCGGTGCGGCCGACATCAGCAACGCGTGGACCGACATCACCTGGCTCCTCTACAACAAGCACGTCTCGTGGGCCTACTACGTGCAGACTGGCCACCAACCCGACTGCGCAAACGACTCGGCCGTGGCTTGCCCGCCGGTGGCGCAGAGCTACCTCACTCCCGGCATCTGGAATCCGCTTCCCGTCTTCGAGGACGTCCAGAAGGACCACCAGATCCGCAACATCCAGCCGTTGAACAACTACTTCGCCGAGGCCGAACAGGGGACGCTTCCATCGGTCATGTGGATCACTCCGTCCCAGGCCGACAGCGAGCATCCGCCGGCGAGCGTTCATCAGGGTCAGGCCTACGTCACGGCGGTCATCAATGCCGCCATGAAGAGTCCCGATTGGGACTCGACCGCCATCTTCTTGCAATGGGACGACTGGGGCGGCTTTTACGACAACGTCGTGCCGCCCCCCGTCGACCAGAACGGCTATGGGTTGCGGGTCCCGGCGATCGTGATCTCGCCCTACGCCAAGGCCGGGTACATCGATCACCAAACTCTGTCGAGCGACGCCTACCTCAAGTTCATCGAGGACGACTTCTTGGGTGGGTCCAGGCTGAATCCCAAGACGGACGGGAGACCCGATCCAAGACCAGATGTCCGGGAGAACGAGAAGATCCTGAGCAATATGGCAGATGATTTCGACTTCAACCAAACTCCACGGGCCCCTGTCCTGCTCGCAACCAATCCCCCCACCGACTCGCCGAGCATCCCGGCCTACTTCAGCGGATTGGGTCCTTGCGTCGGGTGTACGGCGACGCCGCCCGGCAAATGAATACCTCAGGACCGTCCAATGGAGTCGAGACCGATTTGCCCCTCGGGGCATCAGATGCCTATCTCGGGGTGATCCCCCACGACCCGGTCCACCTGGCCCTGGGCCGGAGTACCACGAGGTCGGTTCCCGACCGCAGCGCGTTCGGGGGGCAGGTCATGGGTTCGACCGCCAGTCCCGTGCGCCGCTCGCCGGGCTCCAGCGTGTCGCCGGAGTAGACCATCACGTACCGGAAACGCTCGTCACCCCACAGTGTGGCGGCGGCTCCTCCGTCGGGTTGGTCGAGGTCCACCCGGAAGCGCCCGTCCGGGTCGCGGGACAGGTCACCGAACGCGGTGTCGAGCCTGGTCACCCCGATCGGTCGGGCCGAGGTGAAGTCGAACTCGGTCCCGGCCACTCCCTCGGATCCCGAAGGCAGGCCCCGTTCGTCGGTCACCAGGCGGCGGTGGGCGGGGACGCGCAGTCGGACCTGATCGATGGTGGCGGTGCCCACCGTCAGATAGGGGTGGAACCCGAGGCCGAACGGTAGGTCCGTCGGGCCGAGGTTCTCGGCATCGGTGGTGACGGTCAGGCCCTCGCGCCCGATCCGGTACTCGACCTCCAGACCCAGCGAGAACGGGTAGGCGGGTGACGGGTGGAGCTCGCACGCCAGTCCGACCCGGTTCTGGGCCCGCCCGGTGAGGCGCCAGGTCATCCAGCGCACGAGGCCATGGATGGCGTTGCGCCGGTCGATCTCGTTGATCGGCGCTTGGGCTGGGACGCCGTCGAACTCGTAGGTGCCCCCGTCCAGGCGATTCGGCCATGGTGCCAGCACCTGGCCGCGGCCACCGTGGCTCCACTCCTCGGGCCCGAAGCCCTGAACCACGGCGCGGTCGCCGTTCGTGAAGGAGCGGAGAGTCGCACCCGACTCGGTGATCACGGCCCGCTGGTGACCGTGCCCGATGACCCACTGGGCGCCGGTGGCGGCCGTCGTCTGGGCCGACTGCTGGTCGGTGTGGAGGGTTCGTGGGGACATGGGAAGAAGGGTGCGGCGCCAGCCGGCCGTCGCCTGACCGGCGATGCCGACCGGTATGGTAGGCGAAGAGGCCGCACCGGCCCGCCGAGACCCAGTCGCGACGAGCCGACGCCTCTCCAGGCGGGGAAGGGCGCGGCGCCCGACGAACGGAATCCCCCGCCATGCGCATCCTGATCACCAACGACGACGGTGTGTTCGCACCTGGGATCGCCGCCTTGGCCCGTGGCCTCCAGTCGGCGTTCGGAGCCGCCCACGATCTCGTGGTGGTCGCCCCGTTGGTCGACCACAGCGGTGCCTCGGCCGCCGTCGGCCCGGTCTACGAGCGGGAGTCGATCCCCTACGAGCACGTCGACATCCCCGGACTGGCCGACGTCCCCACCTACGGGATCGACGGCTCCCCCGCCCTGTCGGTCATCCTGGCCTGCATCGAGGGATTCGGTCCCCGGCCCGACCTCGTCGTCTCGGGCATCAACCACGGGATCAACGCCGGTCGTTCGGCCCTCCATTCCGGTACCGTCGGCGCCGCCCTGACCGGGGCCCAGTTCGGCGTCCGGGGTCTGGCCGTCTCGATCGCCTGGGCGACCGAACCCGACTTCTGGGACACCGCCGTCGACCTGGCGTGCGGGATCGTCCCCGTGCTCGCCGCCGCCGAGCCCGCCACCGTGCTCAACCTCAACGTCCCGGCGGTGAAACCAGCCGACCTGCGCGGGCTCCGGCACGGCACGTTGGGCAAGGTCGGGCTCATCCGCTCGGTGCGGCCAGAGCACACCCCGATGCCGGTGGAGGGCCCCGCCGTCGACCGGACCGGGGGTGCCATCGTGCTGGCCCTGCGCGGCGAGGGCGAGGACGCCGACCGGATGCAGCAACGGGCCGAGCTCGAGCCCGGCTCCGACGCCGCCCTCCTCGATTCCGGCTGGGCGTCGGTCACCGCGCTGGTCGGCGTGCGGGAGGACGTGTCCGACGGTGGTGGCGCCGCCCTGGCCGCGGCCCTGGGCACCCACACCGAGTAGAGCCCGTCCGGGAGACCGCCGCGTTCAACCGGTGGGTGCGCCCAGTTCGGCGTCGAGCCAGTCGAAGGTGACCTGGGCCGAGAGCCGCAGGTTGTCCGACTGGCAGTGGGCCGAGGCCCCGTCGGCCGGTCGGAAGACCCGGGAGGTCACCGGACCGGTCACCCCCGCCACCAGCGCGTCGAACTGGGCCCGCGGCTCGGCTCCCTCGCGCTCACCCACCAGCGCCAGCACCGGGCACGAGATGGCCCCGGTCAGGTCGCCCAGCCGGTAGGACGCCATGGCGTCGCGCCAGGCGTGGAAGGACGGCACCCCGAACCTGGTGCAGATGGCCTCGATCCCCCACTGCATCTGGCGGGGCATGAGGTCCTCGGGCACCCCGGTCACGTCCTCGGGCCGGATGTCCCGGATCATCCGGTAGACGTCGGTGCCCACCCAGGCCTCCATGTAGCGGCCCATGTCGACCACCGGCGGATTGGCCACCAGGGCCCCCACCCGGAGGTCGGTGGCCGCGGCGCGGGCGGCGAAGTAGGAGCCGAAGCTCTGGCCGGCGAGCGCCACGCGACCGGCATCCACGTCGGGCAGCGCCAGGACGGCGTCGAGGACGGCGGCCAGCGGGACTTCGTAGTCGGGACGGAAGGTCATGCCCGGATTGGTGCGCATACAGCCCAGCTGGCCCGGACCGTCGAACACGACCACGTTCCACCCCCGCTCGGCGCCGGGAACGCCGAGCTGGAAGAACAACTCCTCGGCGCTCGAATCGAAGCCGCCCACGGCGATGACCGTGGGGAGCGGCCCGGTGCCCGACGCCCCCAGGACGGGCCGGACCAGATACCCCGGCAAGGTTCCCGAATCGAAGGGCACGTCGATCCGCTCGACCGGGGGGTCGATCGCGGCGGCGGCGTCGGAGAAGCAGGCCTGGCTCCGCGCACCGGCGGCGTCGGCTCCGCCGGCGGACCCCCCGGCGTAGTACTCGGCGGTCCGGTAGTAGGTGGAGGCCCGCAGCAGGTGGTCCCGACCGCTCACCCGGTGACCGGCGGCGAGGGAGACCCGCCCCTCGGCCTCCACCCGCTGGGCCAGCCGCTCGAACGCCCGCGTCCAGCTGGTGGGGCTGCCGTCGGTGATCTCGGCCACCACGGCGAGGCACTCCCCCACGGTGGAGCCCCCGTAGTCGGCGACCCCCATCGCCCGGATCAACTGGTAGTTGAACTCGTCGTCGTGGAAGCCCTCCACCCGGACGGCACTGCGGACGACATCGGAGTCTTCGAAGGACACGGCGCTCACTTCCTCGGGGGCGGCTCCCGGGTCGGTCCGGGAGGCCACCGCCGAGGGTCATTGTGCCCGATCCCCGACCTACCCTGTGCCATGCGCGTAGCGGCCATCCAGACGACGGCCAACGACGACCGGGCGGCCAACCTGGAGGCCGCCGGCACCCTGGTCGACGAGGCGGCGGCCGCCGGGGCCGAGCTCGTCGTCCTCCCCGAGTACTTCTCGGTGGCGGGGACCCCGGAGGTCCTGCGGGACCGGGCCGAGCCGCTCGACGGACCGACAATGGCCTGGGCGTCGACCTGTGCCGCCCGCCACCGGATCCACCTCGTCGCCGGCAGCTTCCCCGAGCGCACCGGAGCGACCGACGGCCGCCTGGCCAACACCAGTTGCCTGGTCGGCCCGGACGGGTCCACCGTGGCCGTCTACCGGAAGATCCACCTCTTCGACGTGGCCCTGGGCGGCGTCGACTTCCGGGAGTCGGACACCATCGCCCCGGGCGACCAGGTGGCCGTGGTCCCCCTTGGTGCGTCCGACACCGACCGGCCGGAGGCGGTCCTCGGGCTCTCCCTCTGCTACGACATCCGCTTCCCCGAGCTCTACCGGATGCTCGTCCTGGACGGGGCCACGGTGGTCACGGTGCCGGCCGCCTTCACGGCGGCGACGGGTCCGGCCCACTGGGAACTCCTGTTGCGGGCCCGCGCCGTCGAGGACCAGGTCTTCGTGATCGGCGCCGCACAGGTGGGCGAGCTCCCGCCGGGCATGCCGCGGTGCCACGGGCACTCGATGATCGTCGACCCGTGGGGGACGGTGCTGGCCGAGCGGGTCGACCCGACGCCCGGCGTCGTAGCGGCCGACCTGGACTTCTCCCACCTCGCCGAGGTGCGCTCGCAGCTGCCGGTGTTGGCGCACCGGCGACCCGCGGCGTACCGTGGACTGCATGGCAACGACAGGGGCACCACGTTCTGACGGCTCGGGGATGCCTCCCCGCAAGGTCCTGCGGGCACCGCAGGACCTGCCCGATGACAAGCCGGGAACGGTCGCCCCCTACGAGGTCGGCCAATTCGTGAGCGACAACCTGGAGCTCTACTACGAGATCCACGGGAGCGGTCCCCGGGTCCTCGTCTTCCTCCACGGCATCCTTATGGACGCCAACATGAACCGGCGGCTCGCCTCCGACCTGGCCGCCAAGGGCAACCGCGTGATCCTCCTCGACCTGCCCGGCCACGGGCTGTCGGCCCGCCCCCAGCGGGCGTCGTACCACCGCATGGACACCTACGCCGACCACGTCGTCGCCCTCCTCGACCATCTGGGCATCGAGCAGGCGGTGATCGGCGGGGTCTCGCTCGGCGGGAACGTCAGCCTCCTGGTGGCAGCCCAGGCCCCCGAGCGCGTGCGCGGCCTGGTGGTCGAGATGCCGGTGCTCGAGTGGGCCCTGCCCGCCGCCGCCATCACCTTCGTGCCCATGCTGCTCGCCACCCACTTCGCCCGTCCCGTCGTCGACCGGGTGGCCAAGGTGTTCCGGGCCCTGCCGCGCACCGGCAACGGGCCGCTCGACAGCGTCATGAACATGTTCGCGGCCGAGCCCCGCGAGACGGCCGCCGTCCTGCACGGCATCCTGGCCGGGCCGATCGCCCCCACCGTGGACCAACGGGCGGCCATGGAGATCCCGGCGCTCGTCATCGGCCACAAGGTCGACCACCTGCACCCGTTCCACGATGCCCAGCAACTGGCCCGGCGGCTCCCCCAGGGCCAGCTCATCCAGGCCAGCTCGATGCTGGAGCTGCGGGTCCACCCCGAACGGCTGACCGAGGAGATCAACCGCCTCCTCGACACCGCGTGGGCGACCCCGTCCGGGCGGGCCAAGAAGGCTGGCTGACTCAGTCATCGTGGTCGGGCCGCCGGGCCCGCTTCCGCTCCGACAGACGCCGCTTGTCGGCCAGGCGCCGTTCCTTGGCGCCCTTCGTCGGCCGGGTCGGGCGCCGTGACTTCTCGATCCGGAGGGCCGAGGCCAGGCGCTCCCGGAACCGCTCGACGGCGAGCTGACGATTGCGCAACTGCGACCGCTCGTCGTCAGCCACCACCCGGACCTCGGCCCCGAGCTTGTCGAGCAGCCGGGACCGCTGGTAGGGGCCGAGCGACGGCGACGACGCCACGTCGAAGCGCAGCTCCACCCGCGTCGCCACCTTGTTGGCGTTCTGCCCACCGGGCCCGCCGCTGGCGCTGAAGCGGAACTGCAGCTCCGACATCGGGATCCGCAGGGACGAGGTCACCACCACGACATCAGGCCCTTCCGGCGGCGCGCCGGTGTCCGGGCTCACCGCGGGACCGACCCGGGGGCGGGAACGGTGCCAGGGCGCATGCCCCGAAGCTACTGGCGCCGGATGCCCGCGACCTACACTCCGTCCATGTCCACCGCTGCCGGGCCCGCCTCGGGCGACTCCAGATTCGACGGCCACGTCGTCCTCGTCACCGGCTCGTCGTCCGGCATCGGCGCCGCCACGGCCAGGCAGTTCGCCGCGGCCGGCGCCACCGTGGTCGTGAACTCGGCCACGTCGGTCGAGGCCGGCGCGGCCGTGGCCGCCGAACTGCCCGGTGCCACCTACGTCCAGGCCGACATCGCCGACGGGGCCGCCTGCAGCCGGATGATCGACGAGGTCGTCGCCGTCCACGGCCGGCTCGACGCGTTGATCAACAACGCCGGCACCACGGCGGTCATCCCCCACGGCGACCTCGAGGCCGCCTCCCCCGACGTCTGGCGGCGCATCTTCGACGTCAACGTGATCGGGACCTGGCAGCTGACGGTCGCCGCCGTCCCGCACCTGCGGGCGTCCGGTCGGGGCCAGGTCGTCAACGTCTCGTCGCTGGCGGGCACCCGTCCCGTCGGCAGCTCCATCCCCTACGCCTGCTCGAAGGCGGCGTTGTCGCACATGACCCACCTCCTGGCCAGCACGCTCGGTCCCGACGTCCGGGTCAACGCGGTGGCTCCCGGACTGGTCGACACCCCGTGGACCGAGGACTGGACCGCGGTCCGCGAGTTCGTCCAGGCCCAGGCCCCGATGCGGCGGGTCGCCACGCCCGAAGACGTGGCCGAGATGATCCTGGCGCTGGCCCGTTCGACGTTCGTGACGGGCGAGGTCGTTCTCGTCGACGGCGGCATCAACCTCCGCTGACACGGCCGGCGGCGGCCTCCCACTCGGCCCGTCCCAAGTCCCAGACCACATGGAGGCGGGAAGGAAAGAAGGACAGCGTCCGCTCGGCGCCGGGCCGGTAGCCGAGCCGACGGGCCACAGCCGCCGACCGGGCGTTCTCCGGCAGGATCACGCTGTGCAGGGTCTTCTCCCCGAGTTCCTCGAACCCGTACCGCACGGCCCGGGCCCCGGCCTCGGTGGCGTAGCCCGAACCCCACACGGCGGGATCGAGCATCCAGCCGACCTCGACCCCGGGCCAGTCGTCCTCCACCCGCCAGTAGAGCCCGGCCCGCCCGACAAACCGGCCTGTGGCGCGTTCCTCGAGCGCCCACTGGCCGAGCCCCCGCAGCTCCCACAGCCCCGCGAAGGCGGCCAGCGATCCCCATGCCGCTCCCCGCGAGTAGTCGTCGGGGACGTGGAGGGAGGCCCGGACCTCGTCGGTCGTCATCACCGCGAAGAACGGGTCGAGGTCCTCGGCCCGGAACGGACGCAGGGCCAGTCGTTCGGTGGTGAGCGTGGGACAGCTGGACATGGGCCCAGTCAACCATCGGCTCCGGTCGGGAGCCACCGGTACGCTCCGCCTGTGCCCGACCTCGACTCCGGATCCGTCGGCGGCCCGCAGCCGCCAGTCGACAGAGGTGGACCGTGGACCTGGGACCTCAGCGGGACGCCGACCGACGCCCTGCCGCTGACCCTCCATGTGGCCCAGCGCCGGCTAACCGTCGGGACGCTGCTGGCCTTGCGCGTGGCCGCCGCCATCGGCGCCGACCGGCTGGGTGACCTGGTGGCGGGAGCGGGGTTCATGGCTCGGAGCGGTCCGTCGGACACGCGCCGCGGCACCCTCGAGGTGGTGGCCGAACGACAGCGCACGCTGGCCGACTCCGTGGCCCCGGGCATGCGCCTGTTGGTCTGCGGCGTCAACCCGTCCCTGCACTCGGCCGACGCCGGGGTCGGCTACGCCCGGCCGGGCAACCGGTTCTGGCCGGCCGCTCTGGCCGCCGGCGTGGCCACCGTCGACCGCGATCCGGTCGCCGCGCTGGCCCGGGGCCTCGGCATGACCGACTTCGCCAAGCGGGCGACCCGCACCGCGGCGGAGGTCACCCGGGCCGAGTACGAAGCCGGGTTCGGCCGGGTCACCCGGCTGGTCGAGTGGCTCGGTCCCGGGGCGGTCTGCTTCGTCGGGCTCTCCGGTTGGAGGACGGTGGTGGACCGCCGCGCCGTGGCCGGCGTGCAGACCGACCGCATCGGGGGCCGACCGGCCTACGTGATGCCCTCCACCAGCGGTCTCAACGCCAGGACGTCACTGAACGAGCTGGCCGACCACCTGACCGCGGCGTGGGTCCTGGCCGGAACTACGGGCTGAGCCGCGCCCCGGATGGACGGGTCATGTCCCGCCTGTCGATCAGGGCAGTCCGGCGACCGGGGCGTAGTGATCGACCTCCGGCTGTCCGTCGAAGAACGGGCCGATGTGGGACCGCCATTCGAGGAAGGCCGGTGACTCCCGGAACCCGGTGGTGTGGTCCTCCAGGCTGTCCCACTCCACCAGCAGCAGGTAGCGGTCCGGTGACTCGACGCCACTGAGGAGCCGCAACGACCCGAACCCGTGGGCCGCGGCGATCACCTCCCGGGCCTTGGTCATCGCCACCTCGAACTCTGCGTGGGCGTCGGGCCGGACCGTGATGAGGGCGTGCTCGAGGATCATGGCCCGACGTTACCGGCGTACATTCCGGGATGGAGCAGGACTCCTCCCCGCCGCCGTCCCGGTAGCGTCGGGGACGAGCACGGCACGGGACACGAGTGGAGGAGCGGCCATGTTGATCGAGATCTGGTCCGACGTGGTCTGCCCCTGGTGCTACGTCGGCAAGCGGAACCTCGAGGCCGCCCTCACCGCGTTCGCCCATGCCGACGACGTGACCATCGAGTGGCGGAGCTACGAGCTCGACCCCACCACCCCGGCCCGGGTGGAGCTGTCCATGGACGAGGTCCTGGAGCGCAAGTACGGCATGACGAGCGAGCAGGCATCGAAGGCCAACCTCCGGATGACCGAGCTGGCCGCCACGGTGGGGCTGGAGTACCACCTCGACCGGGTCCAGATCGGGAACACCTTCGACGCCCACCGCCTCATCCACCTGGCTGCCGATGAAGGACGGGCCGACGAGATGAAGGAGCGCCTACTGCGGGCCTACTTCACCGAGGGACGGGCGATCTCGGACCCCACTACCTTGACCGCACTGGCCGTCGAGGTCGGGCTCGACCGGGGTCGGGTGGCCGACGTGCTGAAAGGCGACGACTACGGCGCCGACGTGCGGGCCGACGAGGACCGGGCCATGGAGCTCGGATCGACCGGTGTGCCGTTCTTCGTATTCGACGAGCGTCTCGGCGTGCCCGGCGCCCAACCGCCTGACGTGCTCCTCCGCCTGCTGGAGCGGGCATGGGACACCTCCGCGGAGGCGGCCGGCGGGACCGCCTGACCGGGGCGCCTGATCAGGGCGCCGGCTGGACCCCACCGCTAAGCCATCCTTATTGCTTGTGGTTCGCAGTTGCTCTACCCTGGCGATGATGACCCTTGACCGGAGGAGCGGCACGGGCGGCACCGCCACCGCTGTCGGGCAGTCGTTCAGCCCGTCCCGACTGGCCCGTCTGCGCAACGGGCTGACCCGGGGCGAATGGTGGCGCGTCGGCGCCATGGCCTTCGTGGTCGTGGCGCTCAACGTCATCGGCTGGGGACTGCTGTGGCTGGCCGCCGGCCGCCACTACCACGTGTCCAAGACCGGCCTCTTCGGCTTCGGCACCGGCGTCCTCGCCTACACCCTGGGCATGCGCCACGCCTTCGACGCCGACCACATCGCGGCCATCGACAACACCACCCGGAAGCTGGTGAACGACGGCAAGCGCCCGGTCAGCGTCGGATTCTTCTTCTCACTCGGACACTCGTCGGTGGTCTTCGCCCTGGCCGTGGCCCTCAACTTCGGCATCCGGGCGCTCGACACTCAGGTGGCCGACGGTGGATCGGGCCTCCACCGGGCCACCGACCTGATCGGCACCTCGGTGTCCGGCACCTTCCTCTACCTGATCGCGTTGTTGAATCTGGTCGTGCTGGTCGGGATCGTCAAGGTCTACCGGGCGATGCGCTCGGGGCAGTACGACGATGCCGAGCTCGAACGCCAGCTCGACAACCGGGGGCTCATGAACCGACTGTTCGGCGGGTACGGCGACCGCATCGACAGCCCCTGGAAGATGTACCCGGTCGGCGTCCTCTTCGGGCTCGGCTTCGACACCGCCACCGAGGTGGCCCTCCTCGTACTGGCCGGCACGGCGGTCGCCGGCGGGCTGCCCTTCTGGGCGATTCTGTCGCTGCCGATCCTGTTCGCCGCCGGCATGAGCCTGTTCGACACCATCGACGGTTGCTTCATGAACTTCGCCTACGACTGGGCCTTCGCCAAGCCGGTCCGCAAGGTCTTCTACAACCTGACCATCACCGGGCTCTCGGTGTTCGTGGCGTTCTTCATCGGCACCATCGAACTGCTGGGACTGCTCGCCACCGAGCTGAACCTGCGCGACCCCTTCTTCGCCTTCTTCGCCCACTTCAACATCAACACCGCGGGGTTCGTCATCGTCGGCGCCTTCGTGGCCACCTGGGTCATAGCTGCCATCTACTGGCATCTGGGCGACGTGGAGGCCAAGTGGGACTCGGCGATGGTGGCGACCGAGCCGGTCGACATCGCCGAAGCGGCCTGACGGTCCGTCGCCGCCCGGCGGGACCGACAGGGGCGACTACAGGGTGGCGAGGGCCGGCGCCATGGCCCGCCACTCGTCGATCGGCACCTCGCCGAGGTCGGCGCCGAGCACCTGGAGCACGACGTGGTCGGCACCGGCATCGAGGTGCTCGACCACCCTGTCCACCGCGGCTCCCTCGTCGCCTTGGACCACCAGGGCGTCGGCCAGTCGGTCCGAGCCGCCCCTGACGAGGTCCTCGTCGTGGAAGCCCTGACGGAGCCAGCTGTTCCGGTAGTTGGGCAGCCCGGAGTAGATGTCCAGGTGCGCGTGGGCCCGGCGCCGTCCCTCGGCGCGGTCCTGGCCGAGCACGACCGCCTGCTCGACCACCAGCAACGGGCCGGGGCCCAGGGTCTGGCGGGCCGAGGCGGTATGGGCCGGGGTGACCAGGTACGGGTGGGCACCGGCCACCCGGTCCCGGGCCAGTCCCAGCATCCTCGGGCCGAGGGCGGCCAGGACGATCGGCGGCAGCACGGCGTCGGGCCCGAAGTAGGGGGCCTGCTCCAGACGGTCGAGGTAGGTGGTCATGGCGCCGACCGGGGGGAGGTAGGTCTCCAAACGGTCCCGCTCGACGTTCGGCTTGTGGCTGACCCCGATCCCGAGGACGAACCGGCCCGGGGCGAGCGCCTCGACGAGTCGGGCGGCGCCGTTGGTGGCCATGGCACCCCGTGCGTAGATGTTGGCGATGCCGGTCCCGACCACCATCCGGCCGGTGGAGGCCAGATAGGCCTGGGCGGCGGTCATCGCCTCCCGGCCGAACGCCTCGGGGAGCCACAGCGACCCGTAGCCCAGCCCCTCGATCTCGGCCGCCACCTCCTGGGCCCGGGGTCCGGGCAGGGCGTCCAACGCGGCCGTCCACAGGCCGGTGCGGCTGGATCGGAGGGCGTCGACGGCGGTCACGGCTCCACCCTAGGTGTGGTCGCCGCCGCCCGGATGGTGGCCCTCGTCGGCCGCCGGACTTCGGCTGGCGCGGTCCCGGCGGTCGTTCTAGGGTTCGGACGGAATCAGCCGTCCCGACGGGCAGGGCGACGATCGTACGAGTGGAGGTTGTGCGGTGAAGGCAGTGCGCAGCGACCCGTCGTGTCCGGCGTGCCGTTCAGCGGACGTCCCGAAGCTGATTGTCCGGGGCACCGGGAAGGGCAGCCACGGGACGAGCCTGCAGTGCCGTCGCTGCGGGCACGAGTGGAGCGACGAGCAGGCCCGGAGCAGCCGGGCGTCCTGAGCCCGTCGCCGGTCAGGCCGGCGTGAGCGCCCCCGAACGGATCATGACCGCGGTGCCCACGAACTCCGCCGCGCACACCTGACGCGCCAACTCCGGGTCCTCGCTGATCGAGACGCAGCGCCTCCCGTCCTCCGTGTCGCAGACCGCCACGACCCGGACCGGATCCATCCCCTCGTAGGTCGCCGTGTACGTGGCGACGGTGCCGGGCCCGTCGTACCCCTCGAGGGTCGGGACCGCCTCCACCACCCCCGTCACCGAGGCCACCTCGTAGGCGAGGTCGGCCAGGAGTGGCGGGCGCCCGTCGGGCCGGGCCGACCACACGCCCAGCCCCGGCTTGGTCAACAACCCGCTGACCGTGGTGACGGCACCCAGCACCTCGGGGGAGGCGCGCAGGCGGGGCACCACGGCGGCCACCGACTGGAACACGGCGTTGTTGTACGGGCCTCCGGCGAAGGCCATCCCACCGGTGACCGTCGGGGTCCCGTCGGTCGGTAGACCAAGGGTCCGCTGTTGGACACGGACCGCCGCCGGAAAGCAGCTGTAGAGCTCCACCACCTCCATCGAGTCGAGCGGCCGTCCCAACCGGGCGGCCGCCGTGGCCCCCAGGACCTCCATGGCCGGCCAGGCGTGGATCTCCCGGCGGCACAACAACGACACGGCATGGCTCGACTCCAGGCCGACCAGGGGGAACACCCAACGGTCGGAGGGGATGCCCATGCGGCGTGCGGCCTCCACCGAACACAGCACCAGGGCGGCGGCCTGGTTGACCGTCCACTGGGTCGAGTGCCACTTGTTGTACGGGAAGGCCAGTGGCCGGTTGGACGGGGTGGGCGTGGCGATCCGTTCGGCATCCATCCGCTCCGGGAAGGCCGCCTCGGGATTGGTCGCCGCCACGGCGTTCATGCGCGCCCAGAGCCCGGCGATCTCGGCACGATGTTCCGCTATGGTCCGGCCCTCCGCCACCCGCAGGGCGTTGTCGACCATGGCGTACTGCTGGACGGGGTCCCACAGCCGGTGGGCCATCTCCACCGGTTCGAGCAGGGGCCCGGCCCGCCGGTGCACGACGTCGGGGACGGCGCCGGGCTGGGCCGTCTCGTGGGCCGGTAGGCCGGCTCGTTCCCGGTCCCGCGTCCAGCGCTTGGACTCGCCTCCGACCACGACGGCGACGTCGGACCGGCGGGACAGGATGGCCGCCAGAGCTTCGTTGATCACGCTCTGCTGGGGGATTCCCAGTTCGGTGAAGTGCGTGGTGGCCGTGGGCGCCCCGATCCGGTCGGCCACCAGGCGGGCCGGGTCGGGATAGGCCCAGCTCCCCTGGGTCACGGCCACCCGGTCGACGAGCGCGGCCAGGCCGCGGCCCTCGGCGTCGGCCAGTGCCGCTTCGGTGGCGAGGCCCATCAGCTCCACCGCCTCGGCATCGGCCGAGGCGGTGCCCACGCCGACCAGCACCGGGGTGCGGGGGTCGGGCGGGCCGGACCGCGCCCCGCCGCTCACCGACCCTCCCCGCCCGGCGCCGGGGACGTGCCCGCCCGGCGGTTCCGCAGCATCCGGCCGAGCTCGCGCCACGTCACCTCGACGGCGCCGTGGTCCAGGGCCTCGGCCCGGGCCCGCTCGGGGACGTCGTAGTGGGCGTGATGGGGACGACTCGTCCTGCCCTGGAACCACTCGCGCCGCATGCCCAACCGCTCGGCGAAGGCGTGGAGCTCCTCGTCGGTGTCAGCCACCAGGTGCGACCACCGGTCGTCGACAGGGCCGAGTTGGGCGCGTTGGCGCCAGTCGTCGAGGTAGACGGTCACTGCGGGCGGGGGTCCGTGACCGGGCTCAGATGACCCGTCCGGGAGCACCTGAGGCGTCGACCACCGGGAGGCCCACTGCCGCCCATGCCTGCATGCCACCGGCGATGTTCCGGACGTCGTATCCGACACCGGCGAGATGCACGGCGACCGAGCCCGAGCGCCCGCCCATCCGGCACATGCAGACGATGGTCCGGTCGGTGGGCAGCTCGTCCATGCGGTCGACGACCTGGCCCACGGGTACGTGGACGGCCACCGGAGCGTGCCCCGCCTCCCACTCGTCGTCCTCGCGGACGTCGACCATCACTGCGCCCGCCGCCACCAGCCGGTCGGCCTCGGCGGGGTCGACGTCCACCACGTCCACGGGTTGTGAGCTCACGTGCTCACGGTAGCGGAGGGGACGTCGGGCCCGGTCCCGGTGGCACCGATGGGCGCCACGGTCAGCCCCCCAGGTCCATGAGTTCGATGCGGACCCCGTCGGGGTCGGTGCAGTAGAGGAAGTCGAGCGACGTCCCGTCGAAGTCGAGCGTGGTCCGGGTGGAGCGCACGACCGTGCCACCGAGCGACTCGATGGTGGCGGCCACCGCACCGACGTCGTCGACCCGCAGCGAGAGATGGGTGAGGCCCAGCTGGTTCATGGGACGGCGCTCGGCCGAGCCCGTCGTACCCGGACTGTCGTAGTCGAGCAGCTCGAGGGTGACCCCGTCGCGTCGGACCATCCTCGACCGCAGGCGGACGCCCTCCACCTCCATGAGGGCGGCGAACTCCTCGCCCACCTCGTGGGCGGCCACCTCCTCGAATCCGAGCCCCTGGCAGTAGAAGCGGAGGGACGCGTCGAGGTCGGAGACGCAGACGCCGATGTGGGAGACCGACAGTCCCGGCCCGTCCCGCCCCATGGCGCCCTCGCCCGCGTCGGTGCCGGCGATCAGGCCGGCTCGGCGGCCAACGTGGCCCCGAGGCGAAGCAGCTGGTCGGTGGCCCCGCCGAGGGTCAGCTCGATGTGCTTGGTGTTGAGGAAGAACCGGTGGAGCGGGTACTCGCGGTCGACGCCGACGCCTCCGTGGAGGTGGACTGCGGCATGGACCACGCGCTGACCGCCGTCGGCCGCCCAGAACTTGGCCACGGCGATCTCCTTGTCGGCCGGCAGCCCCTCGTCGAGGCGCCATGCCGCCTGCCAGGCGGTCAGGCGGATGGCTTCGGCGTCGACATAGGCGTCAGCCGCCCGTTGGCCCACCGCCTGGAAGGTGGCGATGGGCTTGCCGAACTGCTCGCGGGTCTTGGTGTATTCCGCCATCAACGCGAGGGACGCCGCCGCCGCCCCGGCCTGGGCCAGGGCCAGGGCCGTGGTGCTGTGTTGGACCAACCATTCGACGATGGTGGGGCCGTCGGCCACACGGCCGAGGAGTGCCTCCGGTCCGACCGCTACGCCGGACATCGTCAGCAGTCCCTCCGGCCGGCCGTCGTTGGCCGTCTGGCGATCGACGTGCAGGCCGGCGGCCCCGGTCTCGACCAGGAACACGGCGATGGCATCGGGCTCGATCCGGGCCGACACGAGGACGGCGTCGGCGACGGTGCCCGACGGCACGCAGGCCTTTACCCCTGTCAGGGTCCAGCCGTCACCCGCCGGCTCCGCCACGGTGGCCGGGGCGGAAGGTGTGCCGCCGAGCTCGACCAGTGCCGTGGTGAGGATGGTGTCGCCCGCTACCACGCCGGGTAGCCACCGCTGTCGTTGGGCGTCGTCGCCGAACTCGGCGATGGCCGGCGCGGCGGCGGCCAGCGTCTCGACCACCGGCACGTAGGCCGCCGTGCGACCGGCCACCTCGGCCAGCAGCCCGGTCTCGACGAAGCCGAGTCCGGCGCCGCCGACGTCCTCGGGCAGGGCGATGCCCAACAGACCCGCCGCGGCCAGCTCCGACCACAACTTGCGGTCGAAACGGTCGCCGTCGACGTCAGCCTCGATCTGGCGCAGGCGCTCCTGGGTCGACAGGTCGGTGAAGATGCGGTCGGCCAGCTCGCGCACGGCCTCCTGCTCCTCGCTAAATGCAAAGTCCATGTCGTGCTCTCTCTCTACGTGGTGACGGGCGGGACTAACGCAGCGACCGGGGCATACCCAGGCCGAAGATGGCGATCAGGTCCCGCTGGATCTCGTTGGTGCCGCCGCCGAAGGTCAGGATGACCAGGCTGCGGGCGTACATCTCGAGCCGCCCGGCCAATACGGCCTCGGGCGATCCCTTGGCCAGGTACCCGGCCTGGCCGATGATCTCCATCATGAGCTTGAAGGCCTCGAGGTAGAACTCGGTGCCGAACACCTTGATGCTGGAGGCGTCGGCCACGTCGAGGTGGCCCTGGCTGGCGGTCCACGCCACCTTCCAGTTGATGAGCCGGAGGAACTCGAGGCGGGCGTAGATGCGGGCCAGGTGGACCTGCACCCACTCCTGGTCGATCACCCGGCGGCCGTCGGCCAGTTTGGTGGACTGGGCCCAGGCCCGGACGTCGGTCACGGCCCGCTCGATGATGCCCGGCGAGCACAGCGTGACCCGCTCGTGGTTGAGCTGGTTGGTGATCAGCGACCACCCTTGATTCTCGCCACCTACCAGGTTGCCCGCCGGCACCCGGACGTCCTCGTAGAACGTGTAGTTGATGTTGTGGTCGCCGAGCAGGCGCATCGGCACCACCTTGATGCCCGGCGTGTCCATGGGCACCACGAACATCGAGATGCCCTTGTGCTTGGCGGCTTCGGGGTCGGTCCGGGTGGCCAGCCAGATGTAGTCGGCGTCACCGGCCAGCGACGTGTAGATCTTCTGCCCGTTGATGACGTACTCGTCGCCGTCGCGCACGGCCCGCGTCTGCAGCGAGGCCAGGTCAGTACCCGACTCGGGCTCGGTGTAGCCGATGCAGAAGTGGATCTCGCCGGCCAGGATCTTCGGGAGGAAGAACTCCTTCTGCTCCTGGGTCCCGAAGTCCATGAGGGTCGGGCCCACCGTGTTGATGGTGAGCATGGGCACCGGCGCACCGGCCCGCATCGACTCGTCGAAGAAGATGAACTGCTCGATCGGGCCCTTGCCCTGGCCGCCCCACTCCTTGGGCCAGCCGATGCCCAGCCAACCGTCCGTGGCCATCTGCTTGACGACCCGACGCATGTCGGGGCCGATCCCGTGGCCCCGGACGAGCTGCTCCTGGACTTCGGGAGTGAGGAGCTTGTCGTAGTACTCCCGCAATTCGTTGCGGAGCGCCTGGTGCTCCTCGGTGTAACCGATCTCCATGGGGTCCCTCCCGGTCGGGTGCTGTCCACGCGCGCGCGCGGTCCAGACGACTAGAACACGTTACATTCGACCATCCCTGGGCGCCACCGTCGCCACTGGCCTCGGCCGGTCGTCACACCGGCGCCGAGTGCCGCTAGGGTTACCATCCGGTAAGTTCCGGAGGGCGCCGCCAGGCTCGTACCGGCACCACCATTCAGGTTCCGGACCACGGCTCACCGCCGGCACCACGAGCCTGCAGTCCCGCAGCGTCAGACTGCGAGAAGCTGTCCACCACACGCGGCCACACCGCCGCCCGTCACCGAGGAGCACCACATGCCCGAAGCAGTCATCGTCGCCACCGGTCGGACCCCGATCGGCCGGGCCAACAAGGGCTCGCTCGTCGAATGTCGCCCCGACGACCTGGCCGCGCTGGTCATCCGCGAGGTCCTGGCCAAGATCCCGAACCTCGACCCGCAGCTGGTCGAGGACGTCATCCTCGGTTCCGGCCAGCCCGCCGGCGAGGCCGGCTACAACATCGGCCGGGTGGCCGCCGTGCTCGCCGGCCTGCCCGACGTGCCCGGCGTGACCGTCAACCGCTACTGCTCGTCGTCGCTGCAGACCATCCGCATGGCCGCCCACGCCATCAAGGCCGGCGAGGGCGACGTCTTCGTGGCCGCCGGCGTCGAGACGGTCAGCCGCTACATGCACGGTGCGGCCGACATCGGCCCGCACAACGAGCTGTTCGCCGAGGCCGAGGCCCGTACCGCAGCCCGCACCCCGGCCGCCGGCGCGCCCTGGACCCCGCTCGAGGGCGCGTTCCCCGACGTCTACATCGCCATGGGCCAGACCGCCGAGAACGTCGCCGAGTTCAAGGGCGTCAGCCGTGAGGAGCAGGACGAGTTCGCCGTCCAGTCCCAGCACCGGGCCGTAGCCGCCCAGGAGGCCGGATTCTTCGAGCGGGAGATCATCCCGGTGACCCTGGCCGACGGCACCGTCGTCACCAAGGACGACGGTCCCCGGGCCGGCACCACCTTGGAGAAGCTGGCCACACTCAACCCCGTCTTCCGCGAGGGCGGCACCATCACCGCCGGCAACGCCTGCCCGCTGAACGACGGCGCCGCCGCCGTGGTGGTCATGAGCGACACCAAGGCCAAGGAGCTCGGCATCACCCCGCTCGCCCGCATCATCGCCAGCGGCGTCACCGGCCTCAACCCCGAGATCATGGGCCTGGGCCCGGTCGAGGCCATCCGCCAGGTGCTGAAGCGGGCCGACATGACCATCGCCGACATCGACCTCGTCGAGATCAACGAGGCCTTCGCGGCCCAGGTCGTCCCGTCGGCCAAGGAGCTCGGCATCTCCTACGACAAGCTCAACGTGCGGGGCGGGGCCATCGCCCTCGGCCACCCCTTCGGCCAGACCGGCGCCCGCATCATGACCACCTTGTTGAACGCCCTCGAGGACACCGGGAAGACCTTCGGCCTCGAGTCGATGTGCGTCGGCGGCGGCCAGGGCATGGCCATGATCGTCGAGCGCCTCTCCTAGGACGGGCCGCCGACCGGTGCTACCGGTCGAGCAGCGGGGAGGTCGGGTCGCGCACGGGGCGACCCGCCTCTCTCGCCTTGCGCCAGGCGATGCCGGACAGCGCCTCGAGGACGATGCGGTTGCTCAGGTAGGCGGTGACTTCGGCGTGATCGAAGGGCGGCGACAGCTCGACGACGTCGACCCCGCACAGCGGCAGCTCCATGGCGACCCGGCGCACGGCGTCGAGCAGCTCGCGGGCGCTGAGGCCGCCGGGTTCCGGGGTGCCGGTGGCCGGCGCCGAACCGGGGTCGACGACATCCACGTCGACCGACAGGAACACGGCGTCGCAGTCGTCGAGGGCGATGGCGAACGCCTCGGTCAGGCAGGTGTCGAGGCCCCGGGTCACCACTTCGGTCATCTCGTAGCTGCGCATGCCCTGGGTGGCCATCCAGTCCAGCGTGCCGGGATCGGGCCAGTAGCCGCGCAGGCCCACCTGGAGGAAGCGGTCGCCGCGCACGGCGCCCGACTCGATGAGCCGGCGCATCGGCGTGCCGTGCCCCACCAGGAGCCCGAACTGCTCCTGGGCGGTGTCGGCGTGGGCGTCGAAATGGATCATCGACACCCGGCCCCAGCCGACGTGGCGGGCGCAGCCGGTGGCATCGGGATAGGCGATGGTGTGGTCACCGCCGAGCACGACGGGGATGGCCCCGCTCCGGGCGACGGTCTCCACGGCGGCCTCGAGCCGTGCGCACGACAGGTCGGTGGCGCCCGAGGGCATCTCGACGTCGCCCACGTCGACCACCCCGAGCTCGATCAGCGGGTCGATCCCGAGGGCCAGGCTCGGACGCATCCCGTCGTGGGGCAGGTAGTCGGTGAAGCGGATGGCCTGGGGCCCGAAGCGGCATCCCGAACGGTGGCTCGTACCGCCGTCGAACGGAGCGCCGATGATCACGGCCTGGGCGCCGGCGAAGCTGGCGGGATCCTCGAGGTCGGCGGCCGGCACCCCGGCAAACGTGGCGTCGGGCCCGTACATGTTGCCTAGCCGCATCGCGCCTCCCCGACGGTCACGACCCCGTGCCTGACCAGGGGACTCACCCTACCGGCACGGTCGGCGCGGCCAACGATCAGTCGGTGACCTCTTCGATGGCGTACTCGGGGCAGTTGGCGATGGCGAGGCGCGCCTTGTCCTCCAGCTCCGGGGGCACGGTGCCGTCGCCGACGACCGACGAGAGCCCGTAGTCGTCCACCGAGAACAGGTCGGGGGCGAGGCCGTAGCACCGGGCGTGGCCGGTGCACTTCTCTTCGATGACCCGGATCTTCACGGGAACACCACCGGGACGCGGCGGGGGCCGCGGACCTGGCCCCCGGCCCAGGTCACCTCCGCCCCTTCCTCGATCCGGAATTCGGGGATGCGCTTCAGCCACTCCTCGATGGCCACCCGCAACTCCATGCGGGCCAGGTTCGACCCGGCGCAGCGGTGGATGCCCGAGCCGAACGCCACGTGCCGGTTGTGGGCCCGGTCGAGGATGATCGTGTCCGGGTGCTCGAACGCGTCCGGGTCCCGGTTGGCGGCCGGAAAGTTCATCAGCACCTTGTCGCCGGCGTGCATCGGGCATCCCTCGAACTCGAGGTCCGAGGTCACCACCCGGGCCATGGTTACGGGCGAGTAGGCCCGCAACAGCTCCTCGATGGCCAGTGGCATGGCCTCCGGATCGGTGGCCAGGGTCTTGGCGTCGTCGGGATGGGTGGCCAGGTGCCACAGCGACGAGCCGATGGCGCTCCACGTGGTGTCGACCCCGGCGATGAGGGTGAGGGCGGCCACCCCGAGCACGACGGCGTCCTCGAGGGGCTGCCCGTCCATCTCGGTCTGGAGCAGGGCGCTCAGGAGGTCGTCGCCGGGCTCGGTCTTGCGACGTTCGACCTCGGACACGAAGTACTCGATGAGGGCGATGGTGCCCTCGCGGCGGACCTCCATGTCGTCGGCGAACTCCAGCACGGCCCGGACCCATCCGGTGAAGGTGTCGGACAGCGATTCCGGCACGCCCAGGATCGAAGCGATCACCCGCACCGGGATCTGTTGGGCGTAGTCGGCGGCCGCGTCGGCCCGTCCGTCGGCCACGAAGCCGTCGATGAGCCGGGCGCAGAGATCGCGGGTCATCGCCTCGTAGCTGTCCACCTTGCGATGCGAGAACCACGGCAGCAGGAGGCGCCGGGTCCAGGTGTGCATGGGCGGGTCGACGGAGATGGGGGGCACCCCATAGGGCAGGACGGGCTCCTCGGGCTCCTCGCCGTCGAACGGGATGACCGTGATGTCGAGCGAGCTGAAGTGGTCGATGTCGTGGGCCAGCGCCACCACGTCCTTGTAAGTGGTCGGCAGCCACGTGCTCCCCCGGCGGTCGGTGTGGGCCACCGGGCACGCCGTGCGCAGGTCGTCCCAGATGCTGAACGGGTCGTTCACATAGGCCGGACTCAGGACATCGAAGTCGGAGTCCCAGTGCTCCACCGGTCGAACGTCGGGCATCGCTCACCTCGCAGGTCCCGAGCGACAAACTGTCGCTCGTTGTCGCATTGTTGCACGCCGCCCGCTGTCAGGGGTCGCCGGACGCGACCAAGAGGAGTCCGCCCTGTTCAGATGGTAAGTCCGCCGTCGACCGACAGCACCGCGCCCGTCGTGTACGACGACTCGTCGGACGCCAGGAAGGCGATGGACGCGGCGATCTCGGCGGGGGTGGAGAACCCCATCGGGCTCATGATCTTGGTCAGCTCCTTCGGGTCGGCGCCCTCGGGCAGGTCGAAGGTGCCGAGCAGCGGGGTGTCGGTCCCGCCCGGGGCCACCACGTTGGCCCGCACCCCCCGGCCCATGTACTCGGCGGCCAACGCCTTGGTGAACATGAGCAGCCCGCCCTTGGACGCGCAGTAGGCGGCCGAGTAGGCCTGGCCCATCAGCGCCGTGTTCGAGCACACGTTCACGATGGATCCGCCGTGGTCCAGCAGATGGGGCAAGGCGGCCCGGCAGACCAGGAACGGACCGGTGAGGTTGACGGCCAGGATCTTCTGCCAACGGTCGAACGGCATGTCGTGGGTGTTGAAGAACCCACCGATGCCGGCCACGTTGCAGACCACGGTGGGCGGCCCGAGGTCGGCCGCCATGGAGGCGACCGTCGAGGTCACCGACTCCTCGGAGGTGACGTCGCACGTGTAGGCCTTGGCCGTGCCGCCGTCGGCGACGATGCCGGCCACCGTGTCGGCCACGGCGTCGCCCACGACGTCGAGGGCGGCCACGGCCGCGCCTTCGGCAGCCAGCCGCCGGGCCGTGCCCCGGCCGATGCCCGAACCGGCCCCGGTCACGATGGCCACCCGTCCCTCGAACCGCCTGACCAGGAAGCCGGCCAGGATGGCGTCGGCGGCGTCGTGCTGCTCGCCACCCCGGCCGAGTGTGATCTTGGTGCTCGCCACCGGGCTCATGGCTTCCCCCCGTCGCTCGTGCTGTCGCCCTGTGTGAACCGGTCGCGCAGCGTGTGCTTCAAGATCTTGCCCGCCGGATTGCGCGGCACGGCGTCGACCACCTCGAGCTGCTCGGGCACTGCGTTGACCCGCAGGCCACGGCCACGCAGGTAGGCGCCCATGGTGGCGAAGTCGAAGGACTGCCCTTCGGCCACCGCTACCACCGCGCACGCCCGCTCCCCCGTCTTCGGGTCGGGCAGGCCGATCACGGCCACGTCGGCCACGGCCGGGTGCTCGTAGAGGAGGTCCTCCACCTCCTTGGCGCTGATGTTCTCGCCGTGACGGATGATGACGTCCTTCAAGCGGCCGGTGATGGTGACGAAGCCTTCGGCGTCCACGATGCCGAGGTCGCCGCTGCGGAAGTAGCCCTGGTCGTCGAAGGCCTCGGCATCGAGCGACGGGTCGAGGTACCCGGAGATCACCTGGGCCCCCTTGAGCCGGATCTCCCCCTCCTCACCCGGTCCGGCCACCCGGCCGTCGAGCGTGACCACTTTGAGGTCGACGCCCGGCGTGGGCCGGCCCTCGGTCTCGGCCAGCTTCCGGTCGGGGTCCTCGGTGGTGGCCATGACCACGATCGGGGCCTCGGTCAGGCCGTAGCCGGACACGATGCCGACGCCGCCGATCTCGGCTTTCAGGTCGTGGTGGAGCTGGGGCGGCTTCGGCGCCCCGCCGCCGGGGTACGACCGGACCTCCCGGAAGATCGGGCCGTCGCCGGCGGCCCGCTGGGCGGCCAGGTAGGCCAAGTGGAACGGGGTGCCTGAGCCGGCCAGGGTCACGCCGTTGCCGGCCAGGAAGGCCGGGGTCTCGGACGGGTCGAAGGCCTCGGTGGTGAGGAGGGTGCATCCGGTCAGCAGCGACGCGATGAGCCAGCCGATCCCACCGATGTGGGTGAACGGGAACACCAGGGCGGACACGTCGTCGTGCCGGATGTCGAGACACTCGGCCATGGCCAGGGCGGCGGCCGTCACCGTGAGGTCGGTGTGGGGGGCGCCCTTCGGGTCGGCGGTGGTGCCCGACGTGTAGAAGAGCCACCGGACGGGCGCACCCTCGGCCGAGGCGGCGGCCGGTGCCGGCGGGGGCAGCACGTCCGGATCGGCGTCGGGCAGGTCGCGGTCGACCACCAGCACCGACAGGCCCGGGCGCGCGGCCGCGATCTCACGGGCCATGGCCTCGAAGTCGAAACCCCGGTACTCGGTCGGCACCACGAGCAGCGCGGCCTCGCTCTGGGCGGTGATGAACCCGACCTCGCGATGGCGATAGATGGGGATGAGCGGGTTCTGGCGGGCCCCCAGCCGGCACAGCGCGCCCACCAGCACCAGCGACTCGTTCCAGGTGGGCAGCTCCCAGCTGACGCCGGTGCCGGCCGTCACTCCGTGGTGGGCGAACAATCCGGCGGCCGCCCGCAGACATGCGTCGCGGTAGGACGCGAACGTCAGCTCCCTACCGGTGTCCTCGTGGGCCAGCACGGCGTCCGGCGTGGCCGCCGCCCGCGCCTCGATCAGCTGCCACAGGGTCGGTGCGAACACCCATCCCCGGGCCGCCGCCCGGCGCTCCATTGCGGCCAAGGCCTCGTCGTTCATCCTGTCGGTGCTCCTGGTCTCGGTGGTCGGATGGCGGAGTTGTCGGTCACTCGTCCGACCAGAGCTGGTCGGTGTACGTGTCGGTGCCGGGCACGGTGCCGATGAACGCCGAGGCCCAGATGACCGTGGCGATGCCGGCGTCGGCGGCCGCCGCCCCGAGGGGGGCGAACGCCGCGTCCCAACAGCCGTCGGGGGCGTCGTCGACGAAGCAGAGGGCCAGCACCCGCTCGTCGAGGGCCTCGCCCCGGGGTACGTCACCGGGGGCGTCGGCCAGCAACGGCAGCGGACTGAATCCGAGCACGGTGGCCACCGGCGAGCCGGGCAGCACGCCGGGTAGGTACCGCTCGCGGAGCCACGCCCCCACCTGGTCGCCGGTCACGCCGTCGGCCGGCTCGAGGAAGACCGAGGCCATGCCGGCGAACCGGTGGTCGAGGGTCAACTCGGCCGGCACCCCGTCGGCGTCACGGCGGTGTTCCCACTCGTAGCGGTACAGGCCGGTATGGATGTGGTCCCGCTGCTCGAACATGCGGCCGGCGGCGTGCAGCACGTTGACCTGGTCGACGGCCCACCGGTTCCACTCGTCGTGGTGTCCGTCGAGCACGTAGTAGATGCCGACGTAGCTGCCGACCGTCGGGTCGGCCACCAGTGCGCCCTCGCCCCCGGGGTAGCGCAGGCCCTTGAGCGGGGCCGTCGCCACGAAGCGGGCCCCGGCGAAGTTGTAAGCGCCGATCTGGCAGCCGGCGTAGAAGTGGTCCCGCTCGTACCACCGGTTGTAGGCCACCTGGTGGCCCCGGTGGGGTTCGACCAGTGTGTACAGCATCGTCCCGATGCGGATGGGGTCGTCGGTGACGCCGCCCTGGGCGGGCGTCGAATGGCCGGTCATGGCTGATGTGCTCCGTTCGTCTCCAGGCCGGCCCGGTCGGCCAGGACCCTCTTGTCTACCTTCATCATCGAGGTCAGGGGGAGCCGGTCGACGACCACCACCCGGTCCGGTGCCTTGTAGTCGGCCAGCGTGGCCTGGGCCGTCCGGCGCAGGTCGGCCAGCAGTGCCGCCGGGTCGGGTTCGGTGCCCGCAGTGGCCACGACGAAGGCCACCCCGATCTCCCCCAGCACCGGGTCGGGCGCACCGACCACGGCCACCTGCTCGAGGCCCGGATGGTCGCCCAGGGCGGCCTCGACCTCGGCCGGGTAGACGTTGTAGCCACCCCGGATGTAGAGCTCGTTGGCCCGTCCGACCAGATGGAGGCGACCGTCGTCGTCCAGGTACCCGAAGTCGCCGGTGGTCAGCCAGCCGTCGCCGGCCAGGACCGCGTCGGTGGCCGCCCGGTCGAAGTGCAGTCCCGCCGCACCGGGGCCGGTGGGCGGCCCGCCCCAGTAGCCCCGCATGACGGCGGCCGAGCGGAGTCGGATCCGGCCGACCTCGCCGTCGACCACCGGTGAGCCGTCGTCGCCCGCCACCCGGATCTCAACCCCGGGCACGGGTCGGCCCACCGATGTGGCCACCGCTTCGTCGGGGTCGCCGGGCATGGTGCCGGTGCCGAGGGATGTCTCGGTGGAGGTGTAGCGGACCACCACGGGCACCCCCAGGGCTTCCCGCATGCCGGCCACCAACTCGGCCGGCGGCCGCGAGGCGCCGGTGCCGGCCACGCGGAGCGACGACAGGTCGGCCCCGGCCAGCTCCGGCCGGGCCAGCACCAGGGCCCACTGGGTGGGGACTCCCTGGGCCACCGTGACGCGCTCGGCCTCCATGACGGCCACGGCGTCGGACGCCCTCCACGGGGTGGGGGTGATGACCGTGGTCACCCCGTTGGCCGCCTCGTCCCACACCCGGGTCATCGAGCCCACGTGGGCGAAGGGCAGCGGCGACAGCCGCCGGTCGCCCGCCCGCGACAGCACGTCGGCGGCCTCGGCGACGGCCCGCAGGCTGTCGTGGTCGAACACCGCGCCCTTGGGCAGGCCCGTCGTCCCGCTCGTCCACACCACGGCCACGGGGTCCGACGGCGCCACGCCGGGCCAGGTGTCCGGGGGCGGACCGATGGTCGCCGCACGGCAGTCCGACCGGCTGAGCAGCGAGCCGGTCGGGCCGTCGGGAGTGGCCGTCCCGTCGTCGAGGACGGTCACCGCCGGCACGGTGCGACCGAGGATGGAGGTGACCTCGGCTGCGCCGAGGCGGAGGTTGATCCCCGAGGTGATGGCCCCCAGCCGGACGGCGGCGGCGTAGCAGACCATGTAGTCGATCGAACTGGGCAGGAGCAGGCAGACCACGGTGCCGGGGCCCACGCCGTGGCGGGCGAACAGACCGGCCACCCCGTCGGCGGCGCGGTCCCACTCGCCGAAGGTGACGACGGTCCTGGAACGGGTGTCGGTGGCCGGCTCCACGTAGGCCTCGGCGTCGCCGTTGACCCGACCGGCCGCCCGCAGGACGTCGACCAGCGTGGCGTGGTCCCCCTCAATCTGACGCGCCGTCATATCGGGGGCGACTGTACCAGTGCGCGACCAATCCGGCGTCGGTCGGAGCCACGTGATCCGGAGCGCAGTCGGTGTGGACCGACGAGGGTCCAAGACCTGGCCCGCGCCGGTCGGTAGCCTCGCGGCGGAAGGCGCGGTCGCCCGGCCGGCCCCGTGCGGAGGTGGCTCGATCGTGGACTTCGTCGTCAAGGGGACCGTGCTCCCCGTACTGGAAGCGACCCTGCAACCGGGCGAGGCCATCATCTCGACCCACGGCGACCTCGGATGGATGACACCGACCATCCAGCTCAGCCAGACCACGGGTGGGAAGGGTTTCCTCAAGGCGGCCAAACGGATGGTCGGCGGTGCCGGGCTCTTCCTCACCCGGTACACCTCGGAGGGCGGCGCGGGCACGGTCACCTTCCCGGCCAAGCTGCCCGGGAACATCATCAGCGTCGACGTGACCTCAGACCACTCCTACTTCGTCCACCGGTCCGGGTTCCTGTGCGGCACCGACGGCATCGAGGCGTCCGTGGCCATGCAGCAGAAGCTGGGGGGCGCCTTCCTCGGGGGCATGGGATTCTTCCTCCAGCACCTCACCGGCCAGGGCCAGGCGTGGCTGGAGCTGTCGGGCGAGGTGTTCGCCTACGACCTCGAGCCCGGCATGACCATGCGGGTCCACCCCAGTCACGTCGGCGCCTTCACCGAGGGGGTGGACTTCTCCATCGCCACCATCCCCGGGATCGCCAACAAGATGTTCGGCGGCAACGGCTTCTTCGTGGCCATGCTGACCGGCCCCGGTCGGATCTGGCTCCAGTCGATGAGCATCAGTCAGCTGGCGGCCGAGGTGGGCGACTACCTGCCGGGCGGCGAAGGGTCCGGTTCCAATAGCGGCGGCGGGTTCAACCTGTCGGGCGGGATCAACTCGATATTCGGGAACTGATCCGGTCCGCGCCCGTTGCGCGTCAGCCGCTGGTGGTGGCGAGGTTGGATGCCGCGGTGGTGCTCCCACCGGTGTTGGTGGCCGTGACCCGGACCTGCAGGAAGACGCCGGTGTCGACCGCCGTCAGCACGTAGGTCGATCCGGTGGCCCCGGCGATGGGGTTGCACACGGTGCCACTGGAGTTACACCCGTACCACTGGAACGTGTAGGTGATGTCCGGGGTGCCGCTCCAGACCCCCGTCGAGCCGTAGTAGGTGACGCCGACGGCCGGCTCGGCCGAGCTCACGTACGGCGGCGTGACCACGGTGGGCGCCACGGCGGCGATGGCCGCCACCGTGGGCGGGGTGGTGATGCTGGCCGACCCGCCCCCGTTGGTGGCTGTCACCGTGCACTCGATGGTCGAGCCCACATCGGACGCCTGCACGGTGTACGTGCCGCCCATGGCCGACAGGATCGGCGTGCACGTGGCGCCGGCGCAGTCCTGCCACTGGTAGGTGAACCCGATGGTCGGGGTCCCGTTCCACGAACCGTCGCCGGTCACCAGGGTGTCCCCCACCACCACATTGCCCGAGGGCGCGCCGGGTGCCGACAGGAGTGCCGGGGCCACGGGGGAGCTCGGCACCACCACGGAGATGACGGAGGTGCCCGGGGTGCGGGAGCCGCCGGGCGTCGTGTCGGTCATCACCACCTTGTTGGTGTACGTGGTCACGGCCTGATTCGGCGCGGACTCGAGCGTGAAGGTGACCGCCACCGAGCCGCCGGCCGGCACCGTCCCGATCGAGCACTCGGTGCCGGCCTGGACCGGGTGCGACCCGCCCTTGCCGCCGACGCCGGTGGTGAACTGGGCGCAGGTGCCGCCGCTCACGGTGCCCAGGAAGTTGAACCAGCCCGACCAGTCCTGGACCACCGTGTTGAACGCCGGGGTGTCGCCGGAGTTGGTGACGGTCAGGGTGCGGGTGAAGTTCGAGCCCTGGGGCGTGGCCGCCGCGTTGGTGGAGGCCACCGTCAGCACGGCGCCCGTCCCGCTCACCGGAACGGCGTTGGAGGTGGCCACGTCGCCGGCGCGGGTGCTCTGGACCAGCGTGCCCTGCACGTCGGCCGTGGCCGTCACCTGTGCGGTCGGTCCGGCCTGCGGTTGGAACGACCACACCACCGTGACGGCTGCCCCGGGTGCCAGGCCGGGCATCAGGCACTGCAGGTTCCCGTAGTAGGGGATGCACGACGTCCCCGGAGTCTGGCTGACGAGCGTGTCGGGGTCGTACGGGGACGACAGCGGCACATAGGTGAGGAAGGACCCGGCCGTCCCGAAGCCGGTGTTGGCGACGGTCAGCGTCCCGGTGATCCATTGGCCGAGTTCGATGGCCGTCGGGCTGAGCGAGACCGAGGTGGTCAGAGCCGGCAGGCTCGCCGCCCACTGGAACGTGACGGAGGTCGAGTTGGTGGGACCGGTCACGGTGACCGACGTGGACAGGCCGCTGCCGGTGTCACTCGGCGCCGAGGCGGTCAAGGTGGCGACCGTGGCCGACCCCCCGGCCCGGATCCTGCCGACCGTGCACACTTGGACAGACGGTTTGGTCAGCTTCGGCACGCACGACACCCCGGTGGCCGGTGTGAGGCCGACCGTGGGCTGGCCGGCGACGGCGGCGGGCAGGGTGACCTTGATCTTGGTGCTGGCCTGGCCGATGGTCCCGACGTCCCTGACCGTGATGGTCGAGGAACCGGTCTGCCCCGGGCCGATGCCCGGGGCGGGCTGGGTGGCCGAGACCACGATGGAGGCCGTACCGGCCGCACCCGCCGGCGGGGAGGTCGCCAAGAGGCCGGCGGCTGCCACCACCAGCACCGCACCGGCACGGACGGTGGATCGGACAACGGTCGTCATGGTCGTCTTCCCCTTGTGCGGTCGGGCCGCGTTCGGCGCGGCACCGTGGGACCGGGACCACCGGGGGTCCGCGTCATTTGTTACATCGCCGCCGGAGGTGCCGTGTCACGCCGAGATCAGGATACGTCGATCGCCGGCGCCGGGTCGTCGCACATGCATCCAGCCGTAGACGGTCGGGAGCCCGTCGCGTTGGTAGGCCGCCACCAGTTGGCTGGACACGACGGGCCAGCCGTCGAGGGCGGCGGCCACCTCACCCGGCTCCCAGCGGAAGGTGGTCAACTCCAGGCCGTTGCTGCCCAAGTTGGTCTCGACCCTCTCCGACTGCGGGGCCCAGCCGGACAGGACGGGCTCGTAGGTGAAAACCAGATGCCCGCCGGGTCGGACCAGCCGGCGTACCCCGCGCAACATCCCGGGCAGGTCCGGGGTGAACTCGAATCCCCCGATGGCGGTGACCACGCCGAACCGCTCGTCGGTGGCGTCGACGTAGGTGCGTAGGTCGGCCCGGACACACCGCGCCCCCGGCACCCGGACGGCGGCACGGGCCACCATGGCCCCGGCGATGTCCACCCCCACCAGGGCCGCCTCCGGCAGCGCCCGCTCGAGTTCCGCCAGCGTGGCGCCAGTCCCGCAGGCCAGGTCCAGGGCACCGTCGACCGGCCCCACCCCGGCGAACGCCTCGACCAGGCGACCGTTGAGCAGCCACCCCGAGTCGCTGGCCGCCTCGTCATAGACTTCGGCGAACTCCTCGAAGTACGCCCGGGCCCGGGCGGTTGCCGGGTCCGTGACGGGTTCGGTGGGCATACGAGGATGTTCCCAGGTCCGCAGTGGCGCGGCAATCGTGCCCGATCGGGCACATGGGTGGCCCGCCAGACCGGTGGGGGCGGGTCGGGAACGGTAGGCTTGGGGTGAAGACAGGTGGCGGCCCTGTCCCTGATGAGACGAGGCACGTTGCCAGGTTCACCCGCAGGTGCAGTCGGCACAGTGGGGCTCGCCACCCCGCCGACTTCGCTCAAGCCCGTCATCGACGTGCTGCCCGCTTCCGTGTACGAGAACCCGACCTGGCGGGGCATGTCCTACTTCCTGCGCGACGCCGCCATGTACGTGGCCCTGCTCGCCATCCTCGTCGTGGTGTCGAACATCTTCGCCGTGCTGGCCCTCGAGGTGCTGATGGGTGTGGTGGTGTCGGGGCTGTTCGTGGTCGGTCACGACGCCGCCCATGGCGCGCTCTTCTCGTCCAAGCGGATGAATTCGACGGTCGCCCACATCGCCATGCTCCCGAGCTTCCACGTCTACGAAGGATGGGTGCTCGGCCACAATCGGGTCCACCACCCCTACACCGTCCGCCAGGGCTACGACTTCGTCTGGCACCCCACCACCCCCGAACAGTTCGCCGAATTCGGCTGGTGGCGTCGGGCCGTCCACCGCTTCGAGTGGTCGTGGGCCGGCGCCGGCGCCTACTACGCCCACCAGGTGTGGTGGACGAAGATGATGGTCGGGTCCAATCCCGCCCGATGGGTGAAGGCCATCCGGCGCGACCGTTGGATCGTCACCGCGTTCATCGCCGGGATGCTGGCACTGTTCACGTTGATCGGCATGGCCCAGGGCCACTCGGTCGCCGGCATCCTGTGGCTGGACGTCCGGACCGTCGTGCTCCCCTTCGTCGGCTTCGCCTACCTGATCGGCACCGTCGTCCATACCCACCACATCGCCCCCGACATCCGCTGGTGGAAGAAGACGGAGTGGAACAAGTACAAGGCCCAGATGGAGGGCACCACCGTGCTCAGGGTCCCGAAGGGCTTCAACTTCTTCCTCCACTGGATCATGGTCCACGTCCCCCACCACGTCGACATGCGGGTGCCGATGTACCACCTCGAGGAAGCGGCCGATGCCATCGAGGCCGCCTTTCCGGGAACCATCATCGACAAGCCCCTGCGGTTCTCGGAGTTCGTCGCCAACTCGCGCGCATGCAAGCTCTACGACTTCGACGCCGGACGCTGGCTGACCTACGCCGAGGGTCGCCGCCACCTCGCCAGCACCTGATCGGGCCCCCAGTGCGCCCCGGAACGGGCGTGGACGATCGGCCCTGTCGAGCATCGGCCACCGGTCGTAGGGTACGGGGAACGACCACGCGGGGAGGCGAGGCGACATGGACCGACTGAGCGCACTCGACGCGGGGTTCCTGAACCTCGAGGACGGCTCCGTCCACATGGCCATCGCCGGGGCGTGCGTCTTCGCCGACCCGCCGCCGACCGTCGCCCAGGTCGAGCGGCTGATCGCCTCCAAGATGCATCTCATCGCCCGGTACCGCCAGCGGGTCCGCACCGTGCCCTTCGAGTTGGGCCGCCCGATATGGGTCGACGACCCGGACTTCGACCTCGGCTACCACGTCCGCCACACCGCACTCCCCTCCCCCGGTGACGACCGGGCCTTCTGTCGGCTGATGGGCCGGCTGATGTCCCAGGACCTCGACCGCGACCGGCCGCCATGGGAGATCTGGCTGGTGGAGGGCCTGGCCGGGGGCAAGTGGGCCATGGTCTTCAAGGTCCACCACTGCATGGTGGACGGCATCGCCGGGGTGGGACTGCTGACCGTCCTGCTCGACCCTGCGGCAGACACCCCGGTGGGCGAGCCCGAGCCGTGGGAGCCGGAGGCAGAGCCCCACGGAGCGTTGAAGGTCCTCGACGCCTGGGGTGGACTGGCCTCCGACCTGGTCGGTATGACGCGGTCGGCGCCGGACTCCATCACCCACCCGGTGCGGACGCTGCGCTCGGTGGCCGCCACCGTGGCAGGTGCTGCCCGCTTCACCGAGCGCCTCCGACCCACCTCGGCGCTCTCCATCGAGGGGCCGGTCGGCCCGCATCGGGTATGGGCCCACTCCTCGGCCTCCCTCGACGCCGTCAAGACGATCCGCACCGCATTCGGCGGCACGGTCAACGACGTCGTACTGGCCGCCGTGGCCGGTGGGTACCGGGCCCTCCTGGTCGAACGGGGCGACGACGTCGCCGAGGCCGTCGTGCGGTCCCTCGTCCCGGTGTCGACCCGCGCCGAGTCCGCCCAGGGCGTGCCCGACAACCGGGTGTCCGCCCTCCTCTACGACCTCCCCGTCCAACTCGACGACCCCGTCGAACGGCTCGAATCGGTCAAGTCCCAGATGGCGGATCTCAAGTCCTCCGGTATTGCCGAGGCCGGCCGGCGGATGGCGTCGGCCAGCGACCTGGTGCCGCCGCTGGTGCTCGGTATCGTCAGCCGCACGGCCATCCGCTCGATGCAGCGGTTCGGCCAGCAGTCGCTCAACACCGTGACCACCAACGTGCCGGGTCCCCAGGTCCCGCTGTACTGCATGGGCCGCGAGATGGAGGAGTACCGTCCCTTCGTCCCGATCAGCCACGGGTTGCGGGTGGGCACAGCCATCCTGTCCTACAACGGCCGCCTGTTCTTCGGGATCACCGGGGACTTCCGGTCCACGCCCGACGTCGCCGTGGTGGCCGACGCCACCGCGGCGGGCGTCGAGGACCTCCGCGATCGGGCCCTCGAGGCGCTCGGCGACCATCGTCCGGGATAGCGTTCCGCCGGGGCAGGATCCCACGACGATCGCACAGGGGGAACCGATGGACGACGTGGTCACCACCGACAGCGGCGCCGTCCGCGGACGCCGGGCCGACGGCGTCACCTCGTTCCTGGGCATCCCGTACGCGGCGCCTCCATTCGGTGCCCACCGGCTCCGCCCCCCGGAGCCTCCTGAGCCCTGGGTCGGGATCCGTGACGCCCTGGCCTTCGGCCCGACGGCACCGAGCCCGTCGTTCGCTCCACCGCTCGACGAGTTGCTGCCGGACGTGCACGTTCCGGGCGAGGACTGCCTCAACCTCAACGTGTGGACACCATCACCGGGCGCCACGGGTCTCCCGGTGATGGTGTGGATCCACGGCGGCGCCTTCCGGAACGGGTCGAGCGGGGTTCCCTGGTACTACGGCGACCGCTTCGCCCGCGACGGGGTGGTGTGCGTGACCCTCAACTACCGACTCGGCTGCGAGGGCTTCCTGCATCTGGACGACGGGACGGCGAACCGGGGCCTCCTCGACCAGTTGGCGGCGCTCGACTGGGTCGCGCGCAACATCCGGGCCTTCGGCGGCGATCCGGACAACGTCACCGTCTTCGGGGTGTCCGCCGGGGCCATGTCGGTGGCGGCACTGCTGTCGATGTCCCAGTCGGCGGGACTGTTCCGCCGGGCCATCGCCCAGAGCGGTGCCGGCCACCAGGCGCTGACGTCCGACACCGCCCGTCGGGTGACGCAAGCGCTCGCCCAGCGGCTGGGCGTCGAGCCGACGACCGACGGCATGGCGACGGTGCCGGCCGATCGCCTCGTCACCGAGCAGCGGCGGCTGTCCGACGACATCGAGGCCGAACCCGATCCCGACCGTTGGGGCGAGATCGGCCTGGACAAGCTGCCGTTCGCGCCCGTCGTCGACGGCGACGTCCTGGCGGCCCGGCCGATCGACGCCATCGCGGCAGGGCACGGCGGTGGCGTCGACCTCATGGTCGGCACCAACCGCGACGAACTACGGCTGTACCTCGTCCCCAACGGGGTGATCGATCTCATCGACGGTGGCGCGCTGTCCGGCTTCGGTGCCCGGCTCGGCCTCGACCCCGACCAGATGTCCGCCTATGCGACCGCCGCAGACCACCCGGGCGAGACGTTCGCCAACATGTACACCGACTGGTACTTCCGCATCCCGGCCATCCGGATGGCCGAGGCCCACCACGGTCGTTCCCACCTCTACGAGTTCGCCTGGGGTTCGCCCCTCTACGACGGCCGGCTCGGCGCGTGTCACGCCCTCGAAGTGGGCTTCGTGTTCGACACGCTCGACGAGGCGGATGGCGGCCCGCTGTGGGGCCTCGACCCACCCCGTGTCCTGGCCGCGGCGATGCACGACGCGTGGGTGGCGTTCGCCCACACCGGCGATCCGGGATGGGACACCTACGACCCTGACGGGCGGCACACGATGCGGTTCGACGTGGCCTCGTCGGTCGTGTCCGATCCCCGATCCGGGCAGCGCGCCGTGTGGGACGGGATCCGCTGAACCGGGTCGGCTGACCCGGACGACGTCAGAAGGTCAGGACGCCGCGGGCCAGCTTGCCCGCCTCCATGTCCTCGACGATCTCCCGGAATCCCTCGAGCGGCTTCTGCTCGGTGACGAGCTCGTCGAGCATGAGTCTTCCCGACAGGTACAGCTCGACCATGAGAGGGATGTCGTGGTGGGGACGGGATGACCCGTAGCGGCAGCCGAGCAGCCCGCGGTCGACGTAGGCCAGGGCGTTCACGTCCACCGACACCTCGGTCCCCTGGGGCGGGATCCCGATGGCGAGGGCGTTGCCGCCCCAGTCGAGGACGTCGAGGGCGTTGCGCAGGACCGCCGGGTGGCCCACGCAGTCGAAGGACCAGTTGACCCCGCCCGTCCAGCCGAGGGCGCCGGTCACCTGGGCCGGGCCCGGCGGCACGATCTCGCGGATGGCGGCCACGGCGTCGGTCTGCGAGGCGTCCACGAAGTGGGTGGCACCGAATTGGCGGGCCAGATCCTCCTTGGAGGCGAGCGTGTCCACCGCGATGATCCGGCTGGCCCCGGCCAGACGCAGGCCCTGGATCACATTGAGCCCGACACCACCCACGCCGAAGACGGCAGAGGTCTCCCCCGCCCGCACCTTGGCCCGGTTGAGCACGGATCCCACGCCGGTCAACACGCCGCAGCCGATGAGACAGGCCGAGGTCATGGGGACCTCCTTGGAGATCTTGACGGCCTGGACCTCCTGGACGATGGTCGACTCGGCGAACACCGACGTGGCGGCGAAGTTGGAGGCCGGCTCCCCCTTGTAGGTGAAGGGCGTCGACACGTTGCCCAGGGTCTTGACGCACCAGGTCGGGTGGCCGGTGGCACAAGCCCGGCAGGTGCCGCAGCTGGCCAGCGTGGCGATGACGACGTGGTCGCCGGGCTTGACCGAGCGCACCTCGCTCCCCACCGCCTCCACCACTCCGGCGCCCTCGTGGCCGAGCACGGAGGGGGCCTTCCAGGGGATGGTGCCGTTGATGACCGACAGGTCGCTGTGGCACACGCCGGCCGCCCCGATGGCCACCCGGACCTCTTTCGGCCCGGGGTCGCCGATGGTCAGCTGATCGGTGACCTCGACATCCGAACCGGTGTAGACGATGCCTCGCACGTGTTGCTCCTTTATATTGGTTGTTTCGTTCTAATCGGTGGGGCGCGGGTGAGAACCGGCGGCCGCTCAACCGCCGAAGCGGGCTCGCAGCTCGCGTTTCAAGACCTTGCCGCTGGCGTTGGTGGGCAGCACGTCGACCACCTCGACGCGGCGGGGCACCTTGAAATTGGCCAGCTGCTCTCTGGCCAGGTCCGGGAGCTCGTCGCCGAGGGCCGAGGGATCGGCTCCGGCGGTGGGCACCACCACGGCCAGGCCGACTTCGCCCATGCGGTGGTCGGGCACCCCGATCACCGCCACCTGACCCACGCCGGGGTGGCGACGCAGGACGGCCTCGACTTCTGCCGGGTAGACGTTGAATCCCCCGCTCACGTACATGTCCTTCAGGCGGTCGGTGATGGTCAGATTGCCTCCGCCATCGAGGAAGCCGACGTCACCGGTGTGCAGCCAGCCCGCGGCGTCGATGGCCGCGGCGGTGGCATCGGGGTCACAGAAGTAACCGGACATCACGTTGTAGCCCCGGACCAGGATCTCCCCCGCCCCGCCCGACGCCACCGCATCCCCCTCGGCGTCGACGACGCGGACCTCCACATCGGGAATGGCCCGTCCCGACGTCGCTGAGATCACCGCCGCCGAGTCGCCGCGCCGGCACATCGTCACCGTCCCGGTGGCCTCGGTCAACCCGTAGGCGGTGAGCACCGTGTCGATCCCCAGGTCGGACCACAGCGCCTCGACCAGCTCGACGGGTACCACGGCGGCGCCGGTCACCACCAGGCGGAGGGTGGCCAGGTCGTAGGCGTCGCGCTTCGGGTGGTCGAGGATCGACTGGAAGATGGTGGGCGGTCCCGGCAGCACGCTGATCCGCTCGTCGGACACCCGCTGCAGCACCACGTCGACGTCGAACACCGGCTCGGGCACCATGGTCGCCCCCGCCATCAGGCAGGCCAGGATCCCGGCCTTGTACCCGAAGGTGTGGAAGAACGGGTTCACGATCAGGTACCGGTCGCCGGCCCGTAGCCCCACCAGCTCGGACCAGGTGGCGAACGTGCGCAGCGACTGCCCGTGGGTCGTCATCGCCCCCTTGGGGTGCCCCGTCGTGCCCGAGGTGAATACGAGGTCGGACAAGTCCTCGGGCGAGATCGACGCCGTGCGGCCGGCGGCCACCTCGGCTTCGCACCGTTCGGCTTCGGCCAGGAAGTCGGCCCACCCGACGGCCCGGGTGCCGGCCGTGGTGGCGACGACCCCGTCGTCGATGGCGTCGGTGCGGAGCACCACCACCCGCTCCAGGTCGGGTACCGACTCGCCGGCGGCCGCGGCCTCGTCGAGCAGTCCGGGGTAGTCGGTGCCGAGGAAGCCCTGGACGGTGAAGAGCATCCGGGCTCCCGATGCCCGCAGGATGTAGGCGGCCTCGGACCCCTTGTAACGGGTGTTGAGCGGCACCAGGACGGCCCCCGCCCCGACGGCGCCCAGTGCGGCCACGATCCACTCGGCGCAGTTCGGGGCCCAGATGGCGACGCGGTCCCCCGGCTCGATGCCGTTGGCCACGACGGCGCGGGTGGCGGTCGCCACCTCGTCGGCCAGCTGGTCGAACGACCACCGGGTGGTGGTCCCGCCCGGTCCGTTGCGGTCGACCACGGCCTCGGATTCGCCGAAACGGGCGGCGGCGTCCTGGACCAGGCCGGGCAACGTCCCCCATTCGAGGTCACCGCGGGGATCGGTCACATCTGACACGCCGTCAGGGTAGTGCATCGCTCCCGGGCGCCGTCGGGGCACCGGACCCGTGATCAGGGGTGCTGGCTGCTCACCGACACGACCTCGCCGGTCATGAAGGTGGCGTACTCGCTGGCCAGGAAGGCGATGACATTGGCCACCTCCCACACCTCGGCACCCCGCCCGAAGACCTCGCGCCGGGCGAGCTCGGCGAGCTCCTCGTCGGCCATCACCTTGTTGAGGAACGGGTGGACGGCCAGACTCGGCGACACCGCGTTGATGCGCACCCCGTGGGGGGCCGCCTCGATGGCCGAGCACCTGGTCAGGGCCATCACCCCGGCCTTGGCCGCGGCATAGTGGGCCTGGCCGGCCTGGGCCCGCCAGCCCAGCACGCTGGCGTTGTTGACGATCACACCGCCCCCACCCCGAGCGTAGAAGTGGCGGAGGGCGGCCCGGGTGCACCGGAACGTGCCGGTCAGGGTCACATCGAGCACCAGGTCCCACTGCGCGTCGGTCATCTCGACCAGGTCGACCTGGCCACCGAGCCCCGCGTTGTTGACGGCCACGTCGAACCGGCCGTGCTCGGACACCGCCGCGTCGAAGAGCCCCTGCACCTCCGCCTCCACCGTCACGTTGCAGGGCACGGCCAGCGGGCGCACGCCACCGGCCTCGGGCACGGCGGCCAGGGCGTCGGCGGCCTCGGACAGGCGGCGCTCGTGGGCGTCGGACACCACCACCGTGGCCCCCTCCTCGATGCACCGCTTGGCGGTGGCGAACCCGATGCCGGTACCGGCGGCCGCGGTGACCACGACCACCTTGCCGACCAGCAGCCCGTGGCCGGCCGGCGGCTCGGGGGCGGCGGGCGGGCCGCTCGCTGCATCGGTCATCGGAGGTCCCCCTTGGGTTCGGGCGGCAGGCCGAGGACCCGCTCGCCGATGATGTTCTTCTGGATCTCGTTGGAGCCGCCGTAGATGGTCTCGGACCGGCTGAACAGGAAGGTGCGCTGGAACTCATCGAGCTCGTAGCGCGCCGACTCGACCACCAGGCCCGCCGGACCGCGGACGTCCATGGCCAGCTCGCCCAGCCGACGGTGCCACGTGGCCCAGTACAGCTTGATGATCGAGGCCTCGGGCGGGGCGACCGGCCCGTCGTAGCCGGACAGGCTCCGCAAGGTGTTGTAACGGAGCACCTCGAGCTCGGCGTAGGACCGGGCCAGACGCTGGCGGATGACCGGGTCCTGCGCCCGACCGTTCTCCCGGGCCACCTCCATGAGGTGGTCGAGCTCGCGGCGGAAGGAGAGCTGGTGGCCGAGGAGGCCCACACCGCGCTCGTAGGCCAGGGTGGCGAGTGCCACCCGCCAACCGTCGCCGGGCTCCCCCACCACCAGGTCCCTGGCCGTCCGGGCACCGTCGAAGAAGACCTCGTTGAACTCCGAGGTGCGGGTCAGCTGGGTGATCGGCCGGATCTCGACCCCGGGCTGATCCATGGGGACGAGCAGGTAGGACAGGCCCTTGTGCCGGGCCGAGCCGGGCTCCGTACGGCACACCACGAAGCACCAGTCGGACTGGTGGGCCAGCGACGTCCACACCTTCTGGCCGGTGACGACCCACTCGTTCCCGTCCAGTTCGGCCCGGGTGGCCACGTTGGCCAGGTCGCTGCCGGCGTCGGGCTCCGAGTAGCCCTGGCACCACAGTTCGGTGCCGCCGACGATCCGGGGCAGGAACCGGTCCCGTTGGGCCCTGGTCCCGTACTGGATGAGGGTCGGGCCGAGCAACCCCTCCCCGAGGATGCTGACCCGTCCGGGCGCCTTGGCCTTCACGTACTCTTCGTTGAAGATGACCTGGTGGGCGATGGACGCGCCCCGGCCTCCGAACTCGACCGGCCACCCGAGGCAGGTCCACCGGCCGGCGGCCAACACCTTCTCCCACTCCAGGCGGACGTCGAAGCCGTAGGTCTCGTCGCCCGAGCCGCCCCGGCCGCCGAGGGCGGCGAACTCGTCCACGACGTGATCGGCCAACCAGGTCTGGACCTCCTTGCGGAAGGCCTCGTCCTCTGGTCGGTCTCGAAGGTCCATGGGTGTCGGGCGTCCTGTGGGGAGGGGGTTCGGAGGGGGTACGGAGGGGGTACGAGAGTGGACGCGACGTTAGCAAAGGGGATTTCGGCCCCGACCAGGGGTGCCGCCAGCCCCGGGGGACCGGGGAGGGCATCCCGGGAACACCGTGCGACTCGGAGGCGTTGTCCACACTGAACGCAGTCGGCACCCTCCCGGACTACCCGGACGGGTCGACGCCCACTGAGCCGAGGAGACGCCATGAGCAGCGCCAACGACCCCACCACGTCCGCGGAGCGCGTCGAATTGTCCGACGACGAATGGCGGGCCCGGCTGTCGCCCGAGCGCTACGCCGTTCTGCGCCAGAAGGGGACAGAGCCGGCCTGGTCCGGCGAGCTGCTCCACGTGGAAGGCAGCGGCATGTTCACCTGCGCCGGATGCGGGGCCGAGCTGTTCCCGACCGACGCCAAGTTCGAGTCGGGGTCGGGCTGGCCGAGCTTCAACCGGGCGCTGGCCGACGGGACCATCGAGGAGCACGAGGACGGCACCTTTGGCATGCGCCGCACCGAGATCACCTGCGCACGCTGCGGCGGTCATCTCGGCCACGTGTTCCCCGACGGGCCAGCCCCGACCGGGTTGCGCTACTGCGTCAACTCCTTGTCCCTCGAGTTCCAGCCGGCCGAGGACTGACCGACACCCCCTCTCACCGATCCCCCCACCCCCGCGATCCGCCCCTGACTCCCCCGGTCGGGGGCGGATGCGCGTGACGGCGCCGGTCAGATGACGACCAGCCGCTCCTCCAACAGGTCGAACAAAGTGCCGAGGGAGTCCGCCTCGTCGAGGCCGCCCGACCGCACCAGCATCCGCCCGGCGTCGGCCAAGGCCTGGCAGGCCGTGAACGCCTCCTCCTTGCTCAGGATCACCCGGACACCGAAGTGGACGGGACCGGCTGGCCGGCGGTCAGGCACCGACCCCGTCCTCGGCCAGGGAGCCCGCGTCGGTCACCGTGGCCGGACGCGCCACCCGATGGACGTCGACCGTGGCGAAGCGGAGGGCCGGACCGACCTCGTCGGCCACGATCTCCACCTTGAACCGCTTGTCGCCGTCCTCGGTTTCCCAGCTCCGCTGCTCCAGTCGACCGGTCACGATGACGCGCATCCCCTTGGTCAGGCTGAGGGCGACGTTCTCGGCGAGGTCCCTCCAGGCGACGACGTCGAAGAACGAGGTCGCCTCTTCCCACTCGTTGGTCTCCCGGTTCTGCCACCGCCGGTTGGCGGCGACACCGAGCGTGGTCGTGGCCTGGCCCTCGCGGGTGTAGCGGATCTCAGGGTCCCGGGTCAGGTTCCCGACGATCGTCGTCGTGGTTGCGCTGCTCATGTCTCTGTCCCTCCATGCACCGGAGTGCGTCGCCGCCGGTCGCTCGGGCGACCGGACGGGCCGCCCGTGCGGGCGGCACCGGCACCCTGGACCGATCACCTTGCCGGGGCCCGGTCCTCCACTTGGCCCGCTACCTTGCCGGGGCCCGCGGACCTAGGCTCGACCTGCTGCTCCCCCGGAGACGAAAGGACCGGAGCCAAGCGACCCGATGTCACTGACAACGCCTACGGCGACGACATCTACACCGAACCCGATGCCGACACGGACACACTCACCAACCTCGGGCCGCTGACGCCGATGGCCGGCGTGTGGGAGGGGCTCCGCGGAGCCGATGAGCACCCCGAGGCGGACGGCACCGGCCGCGACGCCTTCGTCGAGCGGTACGAGCTGATGCCCATCGATCCTCAGACCAACGGCCCCCAGCTCCTGTACGGGCTCCGCTACCACACCCACATCACCAAACCCGGCGAGGTCGAGATGTTCCACGACCAGGTCGGCTATTGGCTGTGGGAGCCGACGACCGGCACCGTCACCCTCACGCTCGGCATCCCCCGGGGCCAGGTGCTGCTGGCCGGAGGCCAGGTCGAGCCCGGCGCCACCGACTTCGAGGTGCGGGCGGCGGTCGGCTCCGAGGTCTACGGGATCCTCTCCAACCCGTTCCTCGACGCCAACTTCCGCACACTCAGCTACCGGATGCACGTCACTGTCCACGCCGACGGCACCTGGTCCTATGAGGAAGAGGGGGTCCTGGTCATCCCCGGGCGGGGCGAGCCGTTCCCCCACACCGACCGCAACACCCTGGTGCGGGTGGCACCGCCCACGCCCAACCCGTTGGCCGCCCAGGGCTGAGGGCCAGCACCACCCGCCGGACCCGATCGGTGAAGGACTGGACGGGTCCGCTGTGAACTGGGTCCGTCACCCCCTGTCGGCTACCGGCCTCAGTGTCAAACCGTGGATGAAGGCGGGGGAAGAGCCGAGAACGGAATGCTCGCTGTCGGCGGGTGCACGCTGACAGGGTGGCCCCAATTGGTGAACGTCACTCGATCTGTCGCCGTACTGGCACCGTGGGTCGTTGTTCCCGACAGGTGCTCGGTCAGAAGGCTGGGCAGATGTGGTTCGTTGGCCGAGAAGGTGATTGTCTCGTTCCCGGTGTACGAAGCGCTAGCGGCCTGATCGACACCGTGGAGTGCGTATCGAACGGACTCGGAGGGGATCCCGCTCAACGTCGAGAGACCGGATACCGATTCGGGATGCTGAGGGAGTTGGTCCGTAGGCGACTCTGATGAATCGCCCCAGATGGATCCGACGGTGACACCGGCACCAACGGTCCGATACAAGGAGTCAGAAGGCGAAAAGGCGATCCACCTGTCCACATAGGGGGCGACCTCGCCGTCGCCGAGCATGTTCTCCAACATCGTGGCATTGGCCATCATGTAGACCTTCGAGCCGATGACGATGACTTCATTGTCGCCAACCACGCTGGTCATGAATTGGACACCTTCGCCGTTACCCGCATCACCGCTCTGGGTCACCATCTGCGGAATGCCCCCGACTGTCCCCGAGGACACACTTGCGTAGTGGAAGCCCCCAGACGTCATGGCCGATGCAAATACCTTCGAATTGGCCACGGTGGGCGACAGAATGGGCTGCGGAGCCGGTCCGCCACCGGTGACGAGTACCAACCCGGCGACAACGACGCAGACCAGCGCGATGGTGGCGCACGCCATGATGACCAACTTGCTGCCTACTCCCTTGCTGGGTTCCTGGAGGGCGGCCGAGAAGTCAACGGAGGGCAGAGGGGTCGGTGCTTGAACCGTTGGTTGCCATGGCGGCAGCGCGCCGGTCTCCGGTGGACCGGAAGGTGCACCGAAACCGGGAGGGATCGGGAGCTCGTCGAAGGTCGCCGAACGGGGACGTGTGGCAACCGCGGGAGGTAGAGGAGGGAGCGCGGGCAACGTGAGCGGCGGGAGTCCCGGCGTGGCCGGCCGCACCGGTGGCTTGGCGTCAAAGGAGAGTGGACCCTCGTGAACTTCTGACACGCGACCCACTCCGTTCTGCGGATTCCGCTCTTCGCGGTCGATCGAGCGCTCTGGCCGTCCAGGCACTGTTCGACTGTGTAGGTAATCGGCTTCATCACCGACAATCTTGAATGACGGATCCATCCAGATGGAGTGCGAGGAATTCGGCGCCGTCGTTCGGGCGACGTGCGGTCGTCGGAGGCCCCTACTGCGGCTCCCGCTCCCCGGCCCGACGGTGGACGTCGGCGAGGTCGTCGCTTGCCTTCTGCAATGCCCCCAGCGTTTCTGTCGTGGCGTTCCGGACGGCGTTCTTGGCCGCCTTCACCAAGGCCACCTGCGTGGCAAACTCGGGGCTTGGCACATCTTCTCCCGGCGAGTAGTCGGAGGTCGCTCCGATCACCGAGGAGCCCGGCATGGCGAGCTTCACCCAGGCGGCTTTGAAGTTGCTGTAGGAATCAGCGCTCGCCGTCTGGTCGTCCAGCACCTCCAGCTCACTCGACAGTGCCATGCGTGTGGACTCGTCGTCGGGGCGCTGCAGGAAGGAGAGCACCAGGGTTGCGATGCTCTCGATGTCGCTCTCCAGGTGGAAATCAACCTCCAGCTCTTGATCCTCGGCGTCTTGACGTCGTCCCCTTCGACGAAACACTGGAACACGACCTTTCCTCGAACCCGGTGGCATTGTCCCAGACAGCCGGGTCACCGAGCTGGACCGCTTGCCTCGTCGGTCGCATCTCGATCCGCCTCGACCTGGTGGGCGCGATCCTGGACACGTTCAATCGCTCGGTACCATGGACCACCTGGCCCGACCGGACCGGAACCGGGCACCGCCGCAGGGGACGTCGCGCCACGGGACGTCGGACCAAAGGACACCGCCATGCCATCCACGTCGAACGGCCCCCTCGACGGGATCAGGGTCCTCGACTTGAGCACGGTGGTCATGGGCCCATTGGCCACCCAGATCTTCGGCGATCTCGGGGCCGACGTGATCACCGTGGAGGACCCGAAGGGCACCCTCAGCCGGGTCATGACCGCCGGCCCCGTGCCGCAGCTCTCCGGCATCGCCCTCAACCTCCTGCGGAACAAGCGCAACGTGGTCCTCGACCTGAAGGACACCGGAGGTCGTGAGCAGCTGCTCGGCATCGCCGCCACCGTCGACGTGTTGGTGACCAACCTGCGACCCGGCACCTTGGAACGGCTCCGCCTCTCCTATGACTACGTGCGGGAGGTCCGGCCGGACATCGTCTTCTGCCAGGCCCAGGGCTACCCGTCGGACTCCCCCGCCGCCGACGCCCCGGCGTACGACGACGTGATCCAGGCCGGGTCGGGCATCCCCGATGCCTTCCGGCGCCAGACCGGCACCCCGGTGCTGGTGCCCACACTGGTGGCCGACAAGGTCAGTGGACTCACCATCGCCTACGCGGTGATGGCTGCCCTCTTCGAGCGGGAGCGCACGGGGGAAGGGCAGCGGGTGGAGGTGCCGATGATCGACGTGATGACCGCCTTCACCCTGGTGGAGCACGCCGGGGCGGCCACCGCCGTCCCGCCCCAGGGCCCTCCGGGCTACGCCCGCATCCTCAATCCCGAGCGCCGGCCCCAGAGGACCAGTGACGGCTGGATCAATGTCCTGGCCTACACCCGCCAGAACTACGACGACCTCTTCCACGAGGCCGGCCGCCCCGACCTCGTCGGGGACGAGCGCACCGCGTCGGCCCGGTCCCGCATCGCGCATGCCGACAGCCTCTACAGAGACGTCTCCGAGTCGCTCGCCTCCCGCACCACCGCCGAGTGGCTCGAGTTCTGCGCCCGGTCGGCGATCCCCGCCTCCACCCTGCCGACGCTCGAGGAGCTGGTGGACGCGCTCCCCGAGGACGACCACCCACGGGCCGGCCGCTACAAGGTGATCCCCCAGCCGGTCCGGTTCTCCCGCCACACCGGACGGACCGTCCACCGCCACGCGGCCTTGAGCGGCGAGCACAACGACGAGGTGATGGCCGAGGTGGCGGCCTGGCCCGACCGGACGAACGAGGAGATCCGATGACCACGCCACCCGACGCCACCTTCGGCGACGTCACCGCCCGGATCGACGACAGGCTCGTGGCCGAGGTCGAGATGCACCGTCCACCGGCCAACTACTTCGACGTCGCGCTCCTCCAAGGTGTCGTCGAGGCCATGGCCTGGGCCGCGGAAGCTGGAGGTCGCGCTGTCGTGTTGTGTGCCGAGGGTCGCCACTTCTGCGCGGGACTCGACTTCGGCGCCACCGACAGGCCTGAACCAGGTGCGCTCGCCACTTTGTACGACACGGCTCGCCTGTTGGTCGACGGTCCCCTCCCCGTGGTCGCCGCCGTGCAGGGGTCGGCCATCGGCGGCGGCCTCGGACTGGCTCTCGCCGCCGACTTCCGGGTGGCGGCGACCACGAGCCGGTTCTCGGCCAACTTCGCCAGACTCGGGTTCCACCAGGGGTTCGGCATCTCCCTCACCCTGCCGCCTGTGGTGGGACCACAGCGGGCCCTCGAACTGCTCACCACCGGTCGGCGCATTGACGGGACCGAGGCGGCAGCCATCGGCCTGTGCGACCGACTCGTCGACGACCCGCGGGACGGTGCCCATGACCTGGCCGCCGAGATCGCCGCATCGGCGCCCCTGGCCGTCCGGTCGATCCGGCGGACCTTGCGCGCCGATCTGGTCGACCGTTTCGGCGCCATGGTCGACCACGAGCGGGGCGAACAGGTGCGCCTCATGGAAACGTCCGACTTCCGCGAGGGCATCGCCGCCTCCATGGCCCGACGAGCGCCCGAGTTCCGCGGGGAGTGACCGCTACAGCTCGGTGAGGTCACCGGACAGCTCAGCCCGGGTGGCCTCCGACAGCTCCACTCCGGGTCGTCCGGCCGGGTACTCGGCATGGTCGACCAGCAGCCGCGCCGGCCCGGTGGCCACGGCTGCCGCCCCACCGGAGCCGCACGGGAACCGCACGTAGTGCACGGCCGAGGTCGCGTCCTGGCGGATCAGCTGCGACCCATGGGTCGCCTCCGGCACCGACCGCACCTGGAGGCGGCCCGGTCCCGCACCGATCTCGAGGACGACCGACTGCTCGATGCCGACCAGGCGCGGCAGCCAGGTGCGCAACTCCTCTTCCGTCGTCAGCTCGAGGAACAAGGTGGCGGACAACTCGCCTTCGGCGGGCAGCAGGCGGTTGTAGACGTCGAGCTCGTGTTGGATCTGGGCGTCGGTGGTCAACTTTTCGGCGCGGGCCATCTCCTGGACTTGGAACCGCATCGTCAGTCGATTCTCGAAGGTGAGGGTCACGATCGGTCCGACCGAGACACGGCGCAACCGCTTGGCGGCGATCACCTCACGGCGGAACGCGTCCCGCTGGCGTTCGTAGGCGCGCTGGTCGGCGATGTCGTCGAGCATCAAGGGACGGAGGGTCACGTGGGCTCCTCGGGGATCCCGTAGGCACGGGCCATCAGTTGCATCGGGTGCAACGGCCGGATGCCGGTCTCCTGTTCGATGGCGCCGTTGGCCAGGTGGCAGTCGCCGCAGACGACGTCGTTGCCGGCCAGCAGGATCTCCTTGGCCATCGGGGCGGCGACCGCGCGGGCCAGCTCGTAGTTCTCGGCCCGATAGCCCCAGGTGCCGTCGATGCCCGAGCACCGCTGGACGAGGGTGGCCCGGACACCGGCCACCTTCAGCAGGTCACGGCTCTTCAGGCCGATGTGCTGGGCCCGGAGGTGGCAGGCCACGTGGTACGTGACCTCATCGGGCACGGCACCGGAGTGGCGGCCGCTGAAATCGGTGTCGAGGCTGGTCCCTTCGGCCCGGTGGAGGGCGAGCAGGAACTCGGCCGGATCGGAGGTGTGCCGGGCCACCAGCTCGGCATCGGCGGCGAGCGACGTGCCCGCCAGGTACAGCGGGTAGTCCTTGCGCACCACGTAGGCGCACGTGGGCTGGGCCACCACCACCGCCTTGCCCGTCCGGACCTCGGCGGCGAGCGCGGTGACGTTCCGGGAGGCCGCCTTGGTGAACTCCTTGATGTTGCCCTGGTGGAGCCAGGGGGCACCGCAGCACCGCGTCCCCTCGGGCAGCGAGCACGAGACGCCGTTGCGCTCGTAGACCTTCACCAGGTCCTGGCCGATGGCCGGGTCCATGTACTCGATGAAACACGTCGGGAAGACCGAGACCTCGCCCTGGGGGCTACCGGTCACATGGGCGCGAGCGCCCCCACCGCCGGCCCGCCGACGGAACCAGGTGGAGAAGCGGGTCCGCGCATACGGCGGCAGCAGCCGCTCGCTCGCCATGCCCGTCGCCTTCTCCATCAGCGTTCGGGCCCACGAGCCGGGCGTGCCGATCAGGGCGTTGACCACGGGTGCGGCCGCCGTCGAGACCCGCCCCATGACGTCGGTGCGAGCCAGCACCTGGTCGGTGACGCGTTCTCCTGCCGGCCGGCCAGCCGCGTGACGGACGGCCTGGGCCCGCATCATGAGGCGGGGGAAGTCGAGCTGCCACTCGTGGGGCGGGACGTACGGGCACTTCGGGTAGCAGAGCTTGCACTGGTAGCACTCGTCGATCACGCGGTCCTGGTCGGCGGCGGTCAGGGCCGACACGTCGCCGTCGTTGGCGTCGATCAGGTCGAACATCGTCGGGAACGACGGGCACAGGTTGAAGCAGAGCCGGCAGCCGTGGCAGTGGTCGAACACGCGCTCGAGCTCGACCCGGAAGTCGGTCTCGTCGAGGTAGGCGGGGTCGTCGGGGGTGTACGTGGTCGTCATGGCTGGTCCTCGGTCGTCGGCTGTCGGGTGCCCCGGACGGCCGGCACCGGTTCCCGGGGCCTCCCCCGGCAGCCGGTGCCGGTTTCCGTGGTCAGGAGACCGACGCGAGTCCTTCGGTAAAGCGACCGGCGTGGCTCTTCTCGGCCCGGGCCAAAGTCTCGAACCACTCGGCGATCTCCTCGAAGCCCTCGTCGCGCGCCGTGCGGGCGAAGCCGGGGTACATCTCGGAGTACTCGTAGGTCTCGCCCTCGATGGCCGATTTGAGATTGTCATCGGTTGCGCCGACGACGGCTCCTGTCACCGGGTCCCCCACCTCGCGCAGGAAGTCGAAGTGGCCGAACGCATGGCCGGTCTCGCCCTCGGCGACCGAACGGAAGAGGGCGGCCACGTCCGGGTAGCCCTCGACGTCCGCCTTCTGGGCGAAGTAGAGGTAGCGGCGGTTGGCCTGGCTCTCGCCGGCGAAGGCCTCCTTCAGGTTGGCCTCGGTCTTGCTGTCCTTGAGTGCGGGCATGGTGGTCCTTTCGTGTCGGTGGTCGTTACGAAGTTGGTCCGGCGGTTCAGACGCGGGCGGCGGCCGACGGTCTGCGCGCTCCGTCCTGACAGGACGGGCACAGGCCCCGGAAGACGACCTCGGCCGAGCCGACCTCGAAACCGAGGTCGGCACCGTCGGGAACGGCGAGGTCGGGGAAGTCGACCACCAGGTCGCGGACGCTGCCGCAGCGCCGGCACACCAGGTGGTGGTGGGGGTCGTCCACGTTGGGGTCGAATCGGGTCATGCCCGTGCCGACGTCGAGGGCGGCGATCTCGCCCAGCTCGGCCAAGTCGTGGAGTGTCTGGTAGACGGTCTTGAGCGAGATGGTCTCCATCTGCCGGCACGCCGCGGCGTGGACGGCCTCGGCCGACGGGTGGGTCTCGTCGCCCTGGAGGATCCGGAAGATGCACTGTCGCTGGGCCGTGACGTTGCGGCCCGAGGCCCGGAACACGTCGGTCAGCTCCTCGGGAGTACGCATCGGGGGCATGATATCACCAGGCTTTGTTAATCAACAATCACTGTCGAACTCTCCCGTCGAGCGGTTGCCCGAAAGGTCGGTCGTGCTAGACGTGCCGGATGGGATCACTGACCGAAGCGGTGTTCACGGAGCTGCTGGACGAACTGGCCACCCAGCACCGCCGCCTGGTGGACCAGCTGTCGGGCCCGGGCGACGAGCAGACCCTGCTCGAGGCGCACCGGTGGCTGGTCACCATCCTCCAGGTCGCCGTCGACACCCAGGTGTGGGCGGACCCGGCCCGCCCCCGGTTCGTCGAGATCGTCGGCCCCTACAAGAAGTGGGGGGGCGACAACGCCGACGCCTTCTACTGCTACTCCCCGGTCGACCCGGCCGGCACCTACCGCGTCCAGGTGCGGCCCGGCGACGCCGTCTACCTGTCCCTGACGGTCTACGGGGGCCCGAGCGACGGGCACTACTCGGAGCGCATCGTGGGCAGCCTCAACAGCCGCGAGGCACCGGTCGGCCCCGACGGCACCATCACCATGGTCCTCTCGGCCGACGATCCCGGCGACGGCACGCCCTGGATCCGGCTCGAGGAGGACGCCGTGGCCATCATCACCCGCGACTACCTCGCCGATCCGGTCCACGACACGCGGGCGGCGTGGTCCATCGAGGCCGACGACGCCCCGGCCACCTACCGGGAGGACGACGCCTCATTGGCCCGCCGCTTCCGGGGCGCCCTCACCTGGATCCGGGACCAGTCGGCCATGGTGCCGCTCCCCGAGGGCGAGCCCAACTCGATCGACCCGCCGTATCCGGTGCCCACCGCCACGTTCGGCTGGGCGGCAGGGGACGCCGCCTACGCCATGGGCCGTTACCGGCTCGACGACGACGAGGCACTGGTGATCCGGGGCCGGTCCCCGGACTGTGCCTTCTGGAACGTCTGCCTCTGGAACCCCTTCCTGCACACCTACAACTACGACTACGAGCGGGTCACCCTCAACGGCGCCCAGTGCCGGTACGAGCCCGACGGCTCGTGGGTCCTGGTCATCTCGCCCTCGGACCCCGGCCATCCGAACTGGATCTCCACGGCCGGTCACCACTCGGGGTGGATCTGGTTCCGCTGGTTCCTACCCGAGCACACGCCCGACGGGCCGGAGGTGGAGGTCGTACCGGTGGCGACACTGCGATGACGACCGGCGACCGACCGCCGCCCATCGCCTTGGACGACCTCGTCGAACCCCGCTTCGACGACACCACCCGGGAGGTGCTGGCCCTCATGGCCGACATGGGTGCGTCCGTCTCGCTGGACGGTCCGTCGCTGCTGGCCCAGGCCACAGCCGAGACCGGGCTCGACGACCTCGGTGACAACGACGTGACGGCCCGCCTCGAGGTCCTGTGCCGCGCCCTGCGCGAGGAGGCCGGGCTCAACGGTGCCGGCGTGCTGACCCAGTCGGTCCTCCTCACCGGACTGTTGAAGAACCGGCTGTTGATCCAGGACCTGCTGGCCCGCCATCCCGAGATCCGAGACGAGGTCATCGCCGCCCCCATCGTCATCTGCGGCCTGCCCCGCACCGGGACCACCCATCTCCACAACCTGCTCTCCGCCGACGACCGGCTCCGGTCGCTCCCCTACTGGGAGAGCCTGGAGCCCGTCCTGGCCGACGCCGAGCTCCCGGGACCCGGAGCGCCCGATCCCCGACGGGCCCGCACCGAGGCAGGCCTCGACTTCCTCAACGCCGCCCTCCCCGAGTTCCGGCGGATGCACGAGATGACCGTCGACCACGCCCACGAGGAGATCCAACTCCTGGCCATCGACATGTCCTCGATGCTGTTCGAGACGGTGGCGCCCATCCCGTCGTGGCGCGACGACTACCTGGCCCGCGACCAGCGGCCGAGCTAACCTGCGGACGGTGCTCCAGGTCCTGCAGTGGTCGCGAGGAGGGACCCGCTGGGTGCTCAAGTCCCCCCAACACCTCGAACAGTTCCCGGCGCTCCTGGCCACGTTCCCCGACGCCACGTTCGTGGTGACCCACCGGGATCCCGTGCCGGTGACCGTCTCGATGGTCACCATGCTCGCCTACACCGCCCGCCTGGCCCATGACCGGGTGGACACGATCGGCATCGCCGCCTACTGGGTGGATCGGCTCGAGCGGATGCTGCGGTCGTGCGTCGACCACCGTGACCTGCTGCCCGAAGCGCGCACCATCGACGTCCACTTCGACGAGTTCATGGCTGATGACCTGTCCATGGTCCGTCGGATCCACGCCGTGGCCGGGCTCCCCGACTCCCGCGCGGCCGAGGCGTCGATGCGGGCGTTCACCAAGGCCCACCCACGGGGCCGCTTCGGGGACATCGAGTACGACCTGGCCCCGTTCGGCCTCGACCGGGACGTCCTCTCGGAGACCTTCGCCTGCTACTCCGAGCAGTTCGGGGTGCGGGCCGAGGGTTGAGCCCGGCACCGGGTAGGCCACCCGCCCACCTGTGGCAGGCTTTCGGGATGCCCGACCCCGCACCGTCTCCTTCGACGGGCCACGAGCCATTCGACCGGGACGGGGCGCTCACCCGACTGGCCACCGAGACGTTCGATGTCCTGGTCGTCGGCGGGGGGATCACCGGGGCCGGGGTGGCCCTCGACGCAGCCAGCCGGGGCCTCAAGACCGCGTTGGTCGAGCGGGACGACTTCGCCTCCGGCACCTCGTCCAAGTCCTCGAAGCTCATCCACGGCGGGCTCCGCTACCTCCAGCAGCACGAGTACCGGCTGGTCTACGAGAACCTGGCCGAGCGGCAGCGACTCTTGGACAATGCACCCCACCTGGTGTCACCTCTGCCCTTCCTCATCCCTCTGTTCGGTAAGCCGGGCGTGGTCAACAAGAGCGTGGCCCGCGTCTACCGCACCGCCCTGTGGCTCTACGACCTGACCGGTGGCGTGCGCATCGGCCGCCGGCACGAGAAGGTCACCCGGGAGCAGGCCCTGGAGCACATGCCGACCCTGCGGGCCGACCGCCTGGCCGCCGGCTTCCTCTACTGGGACGCCCGTTCGGACGACGCCCGGCTCACCTTGACCGTGCTCCGCACCGCCGTCCTCGACTACGGGGCGACAGCGGCCAACCACACCCGGGTCACCGGCCTGGTGACCGACGTCGGCCGGGTGTGCGGCGCCACCGTCGCCCCCGACGGCGCCGCACCTTTTGACATCCGGGCCTCGGTGGTGATCAACGCCGCCGGTGTCTGGTCCGACCAGGTCCGCGCGTTCGACGAAGGCCACGACCCCCACTCCATCCGGCCGGCCAAGGGCATCCACATCACCGTGCCCGAAGAGGCGTTCCCGTGCGACATCGCCGCCGTCATTCCGGTCAAGGAGGACAAGCGCTCCATCTTCGTGGTGTCCTGGGGCGACCAGGTCTATCTGGGCACCACCGACACCGCCTGGGACGGCCCGCTCGACGACCCGTCGTGCACCCCCGAGGACGTGGACTACATCCTCGGCGCAGCCAACGCCGTCTCCACCCGCCGGCTGACCCGGGGCGACATCACCGGGATCTGGTCGGGCCTGCGCCCGCTGCTCGCCCCCGAGCAGAAAGGGGCCACCAGCGAGCGCACCGCCGACCTGTCGCGCCGCCACACCGTGCGCGCCTCGGACGGCGGTCTGGTCACCGTGACCGGCGGCAAACTCACCACCTACCGCAAGATGGCCGAGGACACGGTCGATACGGCCGTCACCGTCCTGGGTCGCAAGGGCCTGCGCTGCCGGACCAGGAACCTTCGCCTCCACGGGGCGCCCGCCGGGAAGCGGTCCGAGCCCGAGGCCGGCGGTGCCGGGGTCAACCTACGCACCGACCCGGACCACCCCGCTATGACCAGGGCCACCATCCTGGCCGGCCGCTACGGGACCGAGGCGCCGGCCGTGCTGGCCATGGCCGAAGGCCGGCCGGAACTCCTCGAGCCGATGGTGACCGGTCTCCCCTACCTGGCCGTCGAGGCCCTGTGGGCCGTCCGCCGCGAGATGGCCGGGTCCATCTCCGACGTCCTCGACCGCCGCACCCAGTCGTCGTACCGCGATGCCCGGGCCGCGGCTGCGGCGGCGCCGGCGGTGGCCGCGCTCATCGGACCCGGGCTCGGCTGGGACGACGACCGGTGCCGGACCGAGGCGGCGGCCTACGCCGCCCGCATCCGGTCCGACCTGACCCGGGCTGGTCTCGACCCGGACACCGTGGGCGACGCGCCGACGGTGGCGGCCGCCGGCCGGGCCGGCGACACCTCCGGACAGGCTGCTCCGTGAGCCAACCGACGCCGGTCACCCCGATCGACGCGTCCCCGGCCGATGTCGTCGACCGGCTGGACAGTGCCCGGGTGGCCGTCGACGACGACCTGGCCAGGCGCCTGGGTGACGCCTGCGACGCCGTGTCCGTGCTCGACGCCGACCGGGCCGAGGCCGGCCGGGACTGGTGGCCGCTCGCCATCGGCTGGGCAGCGGCCGGCGCCGTGCCGTCGCGGCCCGCCCTGGTGGCCCGGCCCACCGATGTCGCACAGGTCTCGGCAGTGCTCGCCCTGTGCGACGCGGCCCGGGTGCCGGTCACCCCGGCGGGCGGTCGCAGCGGGGTCTGTGGGGCATCGGTCCCGCTGTTCGGCGGCGTGGCCCTCGACCTGTGCGGTCTCGCCGGGATCGGCGACGTGGACGAGACTTCTCTGGTGGCCGACCTGCGGGCCGGCACCTTCGGCCCCGACGTCGAGTCGGGCCTGCGGGACGGGCACGGGCTCACCCTCGGCCACTGGCCGCAGTCGATGGACCTCTCGACGGTCGGTGGCTGGCTGGCCTGCCGCGGCGCCGGTCAGTACTCCAACCGCTACGGGAAGATCGAGGACATGGTCCTCGGACTCGAGGTCGTCCTGGCCGACGGTCGCATCGTCCGCACCGGGGGCACCGGACCGCGCTCGGCCACCGGGCCCGACCTCACCCAGCTCTTCGTGGGCAGCGAGGGCACCCTCGGGGTGATCACCGAGGGGCGGTTCCGGGTGCACCCGGTCCCCGTAGACGAGGGACGTCGGGCCGTCGGGTTCCCCTCGTTCGCCGACGGGCTCGACGCCTGCCGTCGGATCCTGCGCCGGGGCGCATCGCCGGCCGTCCTCCGCCTCTACGACGCCACCGAGTCGGGCCGGAACTTCGACCAGCCCGACACCAACGTGCTGGTCGTCCTGGACGAAGCCGACCCGTCGCTCCTCGGCGCCACCCTCGACGTGGTCGACCAGGAGTGCGCCGGTGCGGCGGTCCTCGACCTCGGCCTGGTCGACCGGTGGCTCACCCACCGCAACGACGTCTCCGCCCTCGCCCCCCTGTGGCGGTCGGGCGTGGTCGTCGACACCGTCGAGATCTCGGCCCGTTGGGCGGCGCTGCCCGGCCTGTACGCGGCGGTCCTCGACGCGCTGGGCGGGGTCGACGGCACCCTGGTCGCCTCCTCCCACCAGAGCCACGCCTACACCGACGGCGCCTGCCTGTACTTCACCTTCGCCGGCCGCCCGCCCGACGAGATGGAGGGCGGTGGGCGGGACGCCTGGGTCGGCGACTACTACCGCCGCGCCTGGGACGAGGTCACCCGGGCCACCATCGACGCCGGCGGCGCCATCAGCCATCACCACGGCATCGGCCTCAACCGGGGCCGCTTCCTGGCCGACGGCCTGGGACCGGCCTTCGACGTGCTCGTTTCCGTCAAGGGGGCGCTCGATCCCCACGGCATCCTCAACCCCGGCAAGTTGGGACTGCCGACGCCCTTCGGCCCGGTGCCCTGGCCATGAGCATCCTCGTCATCGACGTCGGCACCTCCGGGGTGCGGGGCGCGGTCGTCCGCCCCGATGCCACCGTCGAGCACATCCATCATGTGCCCGTCCTGCCGGACACCCCGTTCCCGGGACTCGTCGAGTTCGACGGCGCCGCCATCGCCGGCGCCGTCTGCGAAGTGGCCGCCCACAGCCTGGCCGACGGGGGACCGGTCGCCGCCGTGGGGATCGCCAACCAGCGGGCCTCGACCCTCGTCTGGGACCGGGGCTCGGGCATCCCGGTGGGCCCGGGGCTCGGGTGGCAGGACCTTCGCACCGTCGGGACCTGCCTCGAGCTCCAAGGACAAGGCATCCGCATCGCCCCCAACGCATCGGCCACCAAACTGGCCGCCATCCTCGACCAGGTCGATCCCGACCGGTCCCGCTCCGAGCGGGGCGAGCTGGCCTTCGGCACGATCGACACCTGGGTGGCCTGGGTCCTGTCCGAGGGCGAGCTGCACGTCACCGACGCCTCGAACGCCGGAGTGACGGGTCTCATCCACGGCGATGGCGGCGGCTGGAGCGACCACCTGCTGGCCGCGCTCCGGATACCCGAGGCCGTCCTACCCGCCATCGTGGACTCGTCCGGCGTGGTGGGTACGGCGTCGACGCTTCCCGGCTCGCCCCCGATCGCCGGGATGGCCGGCGACCAGCAGGCGTCGCTGATCGGTCAGAGCTGCACGAGGGCGGGGCAGGCCAAGGCCACGTTCGGGACCGGAGGAATGCTCGACCAATGCATCGGATCCGAGCGGCCGGCCCAGGCCGTCCGCGGCCCGGCGGGCACCATCCCGATCATCGCCTGGCGTCGGAACGGTCGGATCACCTGGGGCATCGAGGCCATCATGCTCTCGGCCGGCACGTGTGTGGAGTGGTTGCGCGACGACCTGAGGATCATCGACGATGCCGCCGACTCGGCCACCGTGGCCGCTGCCTGCGCCGACACCGGAGACGTGTGGTTCGTGCCCGCTCTGCTGGGGCTCGGGACACCGGTGTGGGACTTCGGCGCCCGGGGCACGTTCACCGGACTCACCCGCGGCAGCGGACGACCGGAGCTGGTCCGGGCCGTCCTGGAGGGCGTGGCCCACCGCGGGGCGGACCTGTTGGAGGCGGCCGAGTCCGACTCGGGAATGCCCGTCGGATCCCTGCGGATCGACGGCGGCATGACCGCCAACCATGTCTTCACCCAGGCCCTGGCCGACGCCTGCGGGCGGCCGGTCGAGGTCGCTCCCGTCCTGGAGGCGACCACCCTCGGAGCCGCGTTCCTGGCCGGGATGGCCGTGGGCACCTGGGCCGACGAGGAGGACGTGGCCGCGGCGTGGATCCCCCGGGCGGAGGTGACCCCGGGATTGAGCGAGGCCGACCGGTCCTCGGCCCGGTCACGGTGGCTCGAGGCCCGCTCCCGGGCCGAAGGGGCCATCCCCGAACTGTCGGGCCTCGACTTCTGAGGCGGGTTCCGGCTGGGTGCCGGGCTCCCGGCCCGCCGGCTACCGGCACCTCTCCGGAGGGCCGCCACGGGCGTCGCGTCGGGGTGCCGATCGCAGACACGGCCGATCCCATGCGTTGTGGAGTCACAATTGCGCCCCCTACACTGGGCGGTGGAGCACGTGCGGCGTTGTCGCCGAACCCACCGGCACGGGCCGGGGAAGCAGGAGACCCATGACCACCGGCATCGAGACACGGGATGCGGGCGATCGACAGGGACCGGCTCCGACCGGCGGGCCCGAAGCGGCGTCCGTCCCCTCGACGTCGCCGATCGAGGACGCCGTCGGCCTCGCCCGCGACCTCCACGCTGCCCTGTCGGGGGTCCTGCTCGGCACACCCGTCGCCGTCACCACCGCCGTGGTGGCCGCGTTGTCCGGCTCCCACCTCCTGATCGAAGACGTGCCCGGGGTGGGCAAGACCGTCCTGGCCCGGGCGCTGGCCACCGCGCTGGGCGCCGAGCTGTCCCGGGTGCAGGGCCACCCCGACCTGCTCCCGTCCGACATCACCGGGGTGACCGTCTTCGCTCCGGACACCGGCAAGTGGGAGTTCCGGCCCGGCCCGGTGTTCGCCAACGTGGTCCTCCTCGACGAGATGAACCGGACCCCGCCCCGCACCCAGTCGGCTCTTCTCGAGTCGATGGAGGAGCAGCAGGTGTCCGTCGATGGCGAGTCGTGGCCGCTGCCGCGGCCGCACCTGGTGATCGGGACGCAGAATCCCCTCGGGCAGGTGGGCACCTACCCACTGGCCGAGAGCCAGCTCGACCGCTTCGGCCTCTCGACGTCCATCGGCTACCCCGACGCCGACGTCGAGACCCGCCTCGTCCTGCACAACGGTGGCCGCTACGCCCTCGACACCATGGTGCCCGTGTCGGACACCGCCCAGTGGGAGCGGGCCATCGCCTCCACCGCACAGGTCCACGTGGTACGCGAGGTCGCCGAGTACGCCGTCGCCCTCATCCGGGCCACCCGTTCGACGGGGTCCGTCCGGCTGGGAGCCAGTCCCCGCGCCGCCATCTCGCTGCTGCGGTGTGCGCAGGCCCACGCCGTCCTGTGGGCCCGCCCCTACGTCACCCCCGGTGACGTGCAGGCCGTGGCCGTGGCGTGCCTGTCCCACCGGCTCATCGCCGAGGGCACCGCCGGCGAGGGTGCGCTGCTGGTCGGCCGCATCATCGCCGACACCCCCGCACCCCCCACATGAGGCGGGCCGCGGCTGCGGACCGGCGGCCGAGTCGATGGCGGGCAGCCCATGCCGCAGTGGTGGGCATCGCCGCCGGCATGGCGGGGGTCGCCGTGTCCCGCATCCTGCTCGGCCCGACGGCCGCCCCGGTGGGGATCGTGATCGGTGGCGCCGCCCTGGCGATCGGGACCCTGTTGTCCTGGAGCATGCACCGGCGCCGGCGGCCGCCGGACTCCACCTCGTTGCCCCGCGGCCTGCACCTCCGACGGCGCGTCCACCCGCAGGCCTGGCTCGGGCCGGTGGCCGGCAGCATCATCACCATGCTGGCGTGGGCCGGCGTCGCTCATTCCAGCGGATCGGGCTGGGTCCAGTCGGTCGGCGCCCTGCTCGGCGCCTTCCTGCTGGTGGGCCTCCTCGCCCCGGTCGTGCCCGCCCGACGGGCCCGGGTGGCCTGCATCGACTGCCCGTCCGACGGGCAGGCCGGGCGGCCCATTGATCTGACCGTCGAAGCCGACCGCCCGGTGCGCGTGCGACCCCGCTACCCGTCCGGGCCCGAGCAGCAGGCCGGTGGAGGTCAGCGGGGAGCCCGCACGGTGGTCGTCCACTGCACCCCCGTCCGACGCGGCGTCCTCGACGCCGTCGTGGTCGAGGTGGCGTCCAGCGCTCCTTTCGGCCTCCTGTGGTGGAGCCGGGACGTCGAGCTCCCCCTCCCCCGCCCGCTCCATGTCGCCCCCCGGGCCGGCGAGCCCGACCAGGTCCTCGTCGCCGCCGACGATGTCTTCGGCGAGTCCCACCTGAGGATCCCCTCGGTCATCGGCGAGCCGCGGGGCGTCCGGCCCTATGCACCCGGAGACCCCCGCCGGGCCGTGCACTGGCCGGCCACCTCGCATGCCGGCACGCTGATGGTGCGCGAGTCCGAGCGCCAGACCGACGACCCGGTGACGGTGGAACTGGTGCTCCCGGCTGACCCGGAGGCGGCCGAGGCGGAGGCGGAGCGGATGATGGCCGCCATCGGTGCATGCCTCGAGCGGCTCCGACCGGTGGTCCTCGTCACCCGCGAGCCGGGAGGGATGGTGACCCGGCGGGTCGGTGACCGGGTCGACCTCGGCCGGCGCCTGGCCCGGGCGGTCGCTCCGTGACCCCGTGGGAGCGGTTCGTCGAGGTCAACCGGCCCGGCCCTCCGGAACGTTCCATCTCCTTCCGGGTCGCCTCCGTGATGGCGGTCCTGGTCGGGATCGGGGCCTGCTGGTCCGAAGGCGAGCTGAGCCCGGCGGTCTCACTGTTCGCGGTGACGGCCACCGTGGTCGGCAACATCGTGTCGTACCGCCGGCGGTCCCACCCGTGGCCGGGGGTGAAGCCCGTCCTGGCCCTGTGCGCAGTGGGCGGATTCGTGTGGTTCATCCTCACCGTCACCCACACCGCCACCCCGGGCGATATCTCCACCGTCGAGAGTCCCCTCGCCGTCCTGTTCGCCTGGGTGCTCTCGACCCACGCCTTCGACGTCCCGTCCCGGCGCGACGTCACCTACTCGTTGGCCGGATCGACCGCTCTCATCGCCGTCGCCGCGGCACAGTCGGTCGACCTGGCTCTCGGGGCCTGGGTGCTGGCCTGGGTCTGCTGCGGGGTCTGGGGCCTGGTCGCCATGTGGCAGTCGTTGTCGGAGACGGCGGGTGTGCCGTGGCGGTCGCTTCTCGAGGCCGGCGCCCTGGTGGCTGTGGTCGCCGTGCTCCTCGTCGCCGTCCTGCCCGCCCCGAAGGTCTCCACCACCCTGGCATTCACGTCGGCGTCGCCGAACTCCTCGCCCGTCACCTCGTCGAACAACCTGACCGACGGGAGCGGGGCCCTGCCCGCCCATGCCGCGACCGCCTCGGGGCGGACCGGCGTGGGCGGTTTCCTCGGCTTCGCCAAGTCGCTCGACACGGCCAACCGGGTCTCCCTCGGGAACCAGGTGATCATGCGGGTCCGGGCGTCCCGACCCAACTACTGGGTGGGCCAGACGTTCGACGAGTGGAACGGCCAGGACTGGGTCCAGTCGACCAACCCGGTCAACGGGCGCCACGTCGAGAAGATCAGCGGCGGCTCCCCGTTCACCATTCCCACCTATCCGGATCAGGTGGCCGAACTGGCGACGGGCACCGAGGACATCCAGACCTTCTACCTGACCGACGACGGACCGAACCTGGTCTTTCACGCCGACAACGTCCAGCGGGTCTACCTCCAGTCCCGGGCCGTCTACGTGACCCCCGACGGCACCATCGCCTCCACCTCCTCGATGGGCAGCGGCGCCATCTACACCGTGGTGTCCAACGACACCGTGGCCTCGGCGGCCCAACTGCGGGCGGCTACCGAAGTGGGCGTGTACGGCATACCCGGGAGTCGGGCCGCACCGTTGAGCGAGGCCGAGCAGAACCGCTATCTGCAGCTTCCCCACGCCGACCCCCGGGTGACCGCCCTGGCCGCCGCCGTGACCGCCGGCATCGGCACCACCGGCGATGCGGCCACCACCGATCCCCGGACCTACGACAAGGTGCAGGCCATCGACCGCTGGATGGCCGCCCACATCCGGTACACGACCGACATCCCCCCGTTGCCGGCAGGGGCCGACGCCGTGGACTCCTTCCTGTTCGGCACCCGCCGCGGCTACTGCGAGCAGATCTCGACGGCCACCGTGGTCATGCTGCGGAGCCTCGGCATCCCGGCCCGGGAGGCGGTCGGCTACGTGCCCGGCCCCTACAATCCCATCACCGACCTCTACGACATCCAGGCCAAGGACGCCCATGCCTGGGTCCAGGTCTGGTTTCCCGGCTACGGCTGGCAGAACTTCGACCCGACGGCCACGGTGCCGCTGGCCAACCCCGCGCCCGGCTCGGTACTGGCCCGCTCCCTCAGCCGGGACCTCGCCCGCGTCCCCTGGCTCCCCCTCGCCCTGGGCGTCGCCGTGGTCGCCGTGGTCGTCTGGCTCCGGCGGCGCCGCCTCCGGCGCCCGGCCACCTGGGCCCATCAGGTGGCGGCCGACCTGGCGACCGGCGGCGCACGAATCGGCATGCCCCGTCGGTCCGACGAGACCCTGACCGACTACACCCGGCGGCTGGTACCGGCCGTGCCCGACCAGGGCCGCGACCTGTTGGTGGTGGCCGGGCTGGTGGAACGGGCCACCTACGGGGGCGTGGAGCCGAGCGCAGCCGAGATCGCCGCGGCCCTGACCGTCACCCGGCACTTCCGCTCGGTGGCCAAGCGACGGGGCCGACGCCGACCCGACGGCCGGGACGGGAGCGGCGACCTGCAGGGTCAGCCGCGGGCGTGGGCCAGCGCCTCGTCGAACGAGGCACCGGCGGCCAGCAGCGGGCGGTAGCCCATGAGTTTGGCCGGCTGGCTGATGCTCAGCACCGCGCCCAGCCGGTCACCCGTGCGGTAGAGGGCGACCATCTTCCCCTCGGTGCCCGAGCCGCTCACCACGACCACCTCGTCATCGGGTCCCGGTAGCCCGATCATCTGGATCTTGCTCGCGTACTGGTCCGACCAGAAGAACGGGACGGGGTCGTAGGCCACCGCAGCCGCCGAGCCGACCAGCAGGTTGCGGGCGGCGGCCGGGCCCCCCTCGGCGGCGTTGGTCCAGTGCTCGACACGGGTCGGCCGACCCGTGCTCTGACGCAACCAGTTGGCCACGTCGCCGGCGGCGACCACCCGGTCGGCGGCAAACAGCGCGCCGTCGCAGACGACACCGTTCTCGAGGGTGATCTCCGAAGAGGTCAACCAGTCGACGGACGGGGTGACCCCGATCCCCACCACCACCACATCCGCGGGCAGGCGCGTCCCGTCGTCGAGCCAGACAACGACCGGGTCGGGACCGCCGGGGTCGGACTCCAGGTGGTCGATGGTGATGTTGCAGCGCAGATCCATGCCGTTGGCCAGGTGGACGTCGGCACAGGCCCGGCCCATCTCGTCCCCGAGCACGCGGGCCAGCGGCGTGTGGTACGCCTCGAGCAGGGTGACCTGGGCACCCATACCGTGGCACGTGGCCGCCACCTCCGAGCCGATGAACCCGGCGCCGATCACTACCACCCGGGGCGCATCGCCGGCGGCGGCCAGTCCGGCCTTGATGCCGAGGCAGTCGTCGAGGGTGCGCAGCATCCACACCCCGGGCATCCCCTCGGTGCCCGGCAGGCTGCGGGTGGCCGCCCCGGTGGCGATGACCAGCCCGTCGTAGGCAAGCTCGGTGCCGTCGCTGCAGGCGACGGTCCGGGCCCCGGTGTCGAGGGCGGTGGCCCGTCGGCCCAGCCGGAATTCGAGGCCCAGAGCGTCGTGGGCGTCGGGCGTGTGGTGGTGGGTCCGCTCCACCTCCCACTTGCCCGACAGCACCTGCTTGGACAGCGGGGGCCGGTCGTAGGGGGCGTGGATCTCCTCGCCCACGATCACGACCGGACCCGTGTGTCCTTCGTGGCGCACCTCCTCGGCGGCCCGCAGGCCGGCAAGCGAGGCACCGATGACGACGACGGTTCCGTCCTGGGGCACGGGTTCGCTCATGGACAGAATCGTAGGGCCGGGGCCGGAAGGGTCGCGCCTGCCGGCTCAACCGCCGAACATGGTCATCCACTGCTCCGGGGTCTTCAGGCGGAACACGTAGTTGTGGGCCCGGGTGTCGCCCATCGTGGCCGACGGCTCGGGCGAGTAGAAGTGGCCGGGGTAGAGCACGGTGTCGTCGGGTACCCGGGCCAACCGGTGCATCAGCGAGTCGTACATGGCCGCCGGGTCGCTTCCGGGGAAGTCGGTCCGCCCGCACCCATCGAGGAACAGCGTGTCGCCGGCGACCAGCTTCCCGTCCACCAGGAAGCACTGGCTGCCCGGGGTGTGACCTGGGGTGTGGACCAGGGTGATCGGGATGCCGCCCACCTGGACCACGTCCCCACCGGCATGGGCCACCAGGTCGCCGGCCCCCACACCCGTCGAGCGCTCGACCCAGAGGACCTCGTCGGCCTGGACGTGGATAGGCACCGGTGCGACCTCGAGCAGACGGGTGATGCCCTCGATGGACCAGCCCTGCAGGCTGCCGCCGACGTGGTCGGGATGGAAGTGGGTCCCGAGGGCACCGACGCACCGCATCCCGTCGGCGGCCAGGATGCCGAGCAGGTCGTCGATCCCGTAGGCGGGGTCGACGATCAACGCCTCTCCAGTGGCGCGGTCACCCACCAGGTAGACGAAGTTGACCATCTGGCGGGCCACCTGGTCGTCGGTGGCGAAGTCCCGGCCTGCCAGAAGTTGGCGGAAGTACAGGCGATCGGGTCCGGGGGCGATGCTGGTGTCGCTGGAGGCGTCGGTCACCCCTCCACTGTAGGGTTCCCACCGTCCGGGGACGGGTCGATACGGCCCGGACCACCACACGATCCGACCGGGGGATGGCGCTGCGATGACCGACACCGACACCACCACGGGTGCCTTCGCCCGTTCGGCCAGCTCGATGTTGCGGCACTGGGCAACCGTCCAGCCCGACGCCCCGATGTTCACCCAGGACGACCGCAGCCTGTCCTGGGGCGAGTTCTACCGGCGTGCCGTCCGGGTGGCCGAGGCCCTGGCCTCCGAAGGCATCGGACCCGGCGACCGAGTGGCCTTCCTCGACCGCAATGGCATCGAGTACTTCGAGGTGTTCTTCGGATGCGCGCTGCTCGGCGCCGTGTCGGTCGCCGTCAACTGGCGGCTCGCCCCGCTCGAGATGGCCGGCATCGTGGAGGATGCCGGGGCCGTCGTCCTTTTTTACGGCTCGGACTATGAAGCCGCCGTCAAGGAGTTCACCTCCCAGGTGGCCTCCGTGCGCCTCTACGTGACCTTGGACGGTTTCGCCGGGTGGCGCGACGGCCCAGACCGGGAGCGGGCGGGCGACCCCGGGTTCGAGCCGGGACCCGACGACGTGGTCACCCAGCTCTACACCTCGGGCACCACCGGGCTGCCCAAGGGGGTCATGATCTCGGGTCGCAACCTCGCCACCATCCTGGGTGGAGCGGTCGAGGCCTTCCGGATCCAGGAGGACACCGTGTCGATGGTGGCCATGCCCCTCTTCCACATCGGCGGGACGGGATGGGCGTTGGCCGGCATGTCCCGGGGCGGGCACTCGGTCATCCTTCGGGACATCGACCCCGTCGAGATCCTCCGGCTCGTCGAGCAGCACCGGGTCACCGACTCCTTCTTCGTGCCCGCCGTCCTGATGTTCCTGCTCGCCACTCCCCAACTGGCCGACACCGACGTCAGCTCGGTCCGCACCATCGTCTACGGGGCATCACCCATCAGCGAGGATGTGCTGGTCAAGTCGATGGCCGCCTTCGGGTGCAACTTCGCCCAGGTCTACGGACTGACCGAGACGACGGGTGCGATCACTTCACTGATGCCCGAGGACCACGACCCCGATGGGCCGCGGGCCAATCTGCTCCGTTCGGCCGGTCGGCCCTTCTCCCATGTCGAGCTGAAGATCGTCGACTCCGCCACCGGAGAGGACCTTCCGGTAGGAGCGGTAGGCGAGGTCCTGACCCGATCGGACCAGAACATGCTCGGGTACTGGAACAAGCCCGACGAGACCGGGGCGGTCCTCTTCGCCGACGGGTGGTTCCGCACGGGGGATGCCGGGTGGCTGAGCGAGGACGGCTACCTCTTCCTGCACGACCGGATCAAGGACATGATCGTGTCGGGCGGCGAGAACATCTATCCGGCCGAGGTGGAGAACGCCCTGCTGGCCCACCCGATGGTGGCCGATGCCGCCGTCATCGGCGTACCCCATGACAAGTGGGGCGAGACGGTCAAGGCCGTGGTGGTCACGATTCCAGGAGCACCATCGGACATCGAGGCCCTGACGGTCGACATCATGGCCTCGACACGCGAGCGTCTCGCCCACTACAAGTGTCCCACCTCGATCGACTTCGTCGATCAATTGCCCCGCAACCCTTCGGGCAAGGTGCTGAAGCGCGAGCTTCGCGCCCCCTATTGGGAGGGTCGGGAGCGCAATATCAGCTGAGAGGTCCCGTCAGAAGAGGGCGTCGGACTCGGCGTCCTCGAGCCCCTCGTCGTCGTCGGCGGCGTCCCCCGCCTCACCGCCGTCGGACTGGCCGATGGCCTCGAGCCGGGGCACCAGCTCCTCCACCCGCATCCGGGTGCGGCGCAGGCGCCGGTCGAGCTCGTCCACGATCTCGGTGGCCCGCTCCAGCTGCTCGACGAGTCGGTCGACGTCGACCACCCCGGTCTCGAACTCGCCGATGATGCCGTCGAGTTCGGCCCCGGCGTCCGAGTAGCTGAGCTCGTCGACCGGCGTGGCGCCGTCGGTGGCGCTCCCCGTGCTTGTGGCCATCACTGCCTTCCCTCCGTTGCGTCGTCCGTGTCGTTGGCGGTCGTGTCCATGACCGTCGAGTGTGCCGTACCGTCGGCAAGTTGGGTGGCCAGGACGGCGCCCGGGGCGAGGCCGGCCACCGACCGGAGCACGGCACCCGACCCGTCGCGGGTGACCGAGTAGCCCCGTTCCAGCTGACGTTGGTAGTCGTAGGCACCCAGCAGGCGCCGGCGCTGGCCGGCCCGGAGCTCCTCGACCTCGAGGCGCCCCCCGGGCAGCCCGGCCAGGCGCCGGGTGCGATCGGCCAGTCCGGCCGCTTCGGCCCGCACGGCCCGCTCAGCCGTCTTGGCCGCGGAACCGCTGGCGACGACCAGACGCTCGGCGTGCGTGTCGAGCTGGCCCCGCACGACGGTGCGCAGGCTGCGTGCCCGGTGCCCGAGACCGTCGGCATGGCGGTCGAGCTGGTTGCGGGTTCCGGTGGCCATGGCCCGCTGGTGGGAGGCGAGGGTCTTGTCAGCGTGGAGGAGTCGCTCCTGGGCGATCCGGGCGAGCACCGAGCCGGCAGCCTCCACCTCCCGCCAGAAGTCGAGTGCGAGTCGGGCGAGCTCCTGGCCGCATTCGGTCGGGGTGATGAAGGCCCGGTTGGCGACCTCGTCGGCCACCGACTGGTCTCCCGTGTGCCCGATGCCGGTCCACACCGGGATGTCGGAGCTGGCGATGGCCCGGGCCACCGGCTCCTGGTCGAAGGCGGCGAGGTCGGCCTTCGAGCCCCCGCCGCGGACCACGACGATCACGTCGATGGCCCCGGACTGGAGGTCAGTGATAGCTGCCGCCACCTGGGCGGGAGCGTCCTTGCCCTGGACGGCCACCGGGGCGAGTGTGACATGGAAGGCCAGACCCGACCCCTTCAGGCCGCCGAGGAAGTCGTTGGACCCCTCGGTCCCCGGACTCGCCACCAGACCCACCCGCAGTGGAAGAGCCGGAACCCGCAGGCGGCGCTGCCGGTCGAAGAGGTTCTCGTCGACGAGAGCCTGGATGAGTCGGGCCCGCTCGGCGGCCACTTTGCCCATGAGCGCGTCGGTGTCGATCTCGGACAGTTTGAAGTCGACGGTTCCCCGGACCTTGTAGAACTCGACTTCGCCCCGGGCCCGGATCACCATGCCGGCATCGAGGGTGATACCCAGTCGCTCGAGGGTGGACCGCACCGTCCGCCAGCGGTTGGCCCAGCACTTGACACTCAGCTGGGGGGCTCCGCTGCTCTGGGCGTTCGCCGGGTCGACTAGGTCGATGAAGCAGTGACCGTTGGCGTTCACCTTGATCGACCGGATCTCCCCGGTGATCCAGACCTCCTCGGGGAACGTCGACCGCACGGCCCGGTCGACCCTGGCGTACAGGTCGGTGATGGAAAGCGCGTCGGTGCCCGGGGGTTCGGCCATCAGACGTCGGGCTCGTTCTTCGAGGGACACCGGGCCAGGTTAGAACCCGGTTGGGTCGTCCCGGCCGATCCGGGGTGTGACGGGGCTCCTCCTGTGGGACGATGGTCGGGACGGTGAGCCGGCCGGGTGGTCGCGGCCCGTGTCGACCGGGGGTCCGCCCCTGAGCGGCGACAGGTCGAGGAAGGTCGGGACTCCACAGGGCAGGGTGCTGGTTAACGGCCAGTCGGGGCGACCTGCAGGACAGTGCCACAGAGAACAGNNGGTAAACCCCACCCGGAGCAAGGTCGAACAGGGGACATGGGCGGCCCGTCCGGCGCTCGGCGACGAGTACCAGCCCCAGGTAGACCGCTCAGATGGATGGCCACCCCGCCCCGCAAAGGGCGGACAGAATCCCGCCTACAGGCCGGCTCACCGTCAACCAGGACTTTTACCCCGACAAGGGGTGATCATGACTCAAATATGACTCAATTTCTGCTAGGGTTCGCGTTATGAGAGACTCCGCCAAGCGCACATACGGCACCGGCGGCATCACGTGGTTGGGCCCACGACGGGCACGTCTCAGGGTCCGTGTCCCCGGCGAAACCGGACAGCGGACCAAGGTCGTCCATGTGGCTCAACGGGACCGCGGCGGACGTGGCGAGGCTGTCGCCGCACTGGAAACTTTCGCCCGCGAAGTGGAACTGGAGCGCAACCGGGCGGAACAGGTGGTGCGGACCCTTGGCGATCTCATGGACGCCTACGTGGAACACTGCCGCCGGACGGGCAAGAGGCAGGGCACGATCGAGTCCTACGGGATGACCACCAAGAGGCTGACCCCGGCACTCAAGACCAAGCCCATCGACAAGCTGACCGCCCATGATCTCGACCAGTTCTATGGGGAACTGGCCAAGACCCTCTCGGCCAACTCCATCCGGCAGACGAATGCTGTCCTGCGTGCTGCCCTGGCTCAGGCGGTCAAATGGGGATGGATCGTCGCCAACCCGACCGCCGGTGCCACTCCCCCATCCAAGTTCAAGCCCAAGCGCGAGGCGATCGCCATGGGGGACGTGAACAAGATGATCATCCGTGCTCAGACCCCGAAGGATGACGGCGGGGACGGGGATGATGTCCTGGCGATGGCGGTCACTCTGGCGACGCTCACCGGAGCACGCCGTGGCGAGCTGGCCGGGCTCCGCTGGGATGATGTTGACGAGGAGTCGTGTTCGATCCGGATCGAGAGGCAGTGGATCCCCGGTGAAGGCGGTCAGTACCTCGGGCCGTGCAAGTCGTCTGACACCGCCCGCACCTTGGTACTCGGTGCCGAAGGGATGGCGTTGCTCGACCGGTACCGCCGCCGGATGGCTGACCTGCTGAACCGGGAGCCCGAAGGGTGGCTCCTGAGTTACGACGCCGGCACGACACCGTTGAGGGCCAAAGCCCTGGGTGCTGCGATCACCAAGCTGGCCAAGTCTGTCGGTGTCACCGCCACGACCCACACCTTCCGACGAGCGTCAGCCACGGAACTGATGGCGTCCGGTGTGGACGTCGACACGTCGGCACGTCGCCTCGGACACACAACGGAGGTGATGCTCGGCTCCTATGTTCTCGCCAGCGACGATCGGGCGGTTGCCACCGCCGGGACCCTGGAGACCCGTCTGGCGGCACGTGGTCTGCCTCTGGCAAACCTGTTGCCAGTTACTGATGCGGATAGTCAAGCTGGAACCTCAGCTGGGAAGCTTGATCGGACCTGATTCTGAGCAAAGCAATCAGGCTCTCTCCTCAGAATCCAACGATACGTCCGAGGAGGGCCTGGATTCGCGTTGCAGTCTGACCGGCCGCCCCTGGCGATAGATCCCGGGTGATGATCCCCAATGCATTGCCCCCTCGGCCAAGCTCGCGTTGAAGGAGGTCCCGAATCTGATCAACGTCGGAGGTTGTGAAATCTGTAGCGGTGACACCATCTGCCATCGCTACCTCAAGGCACCGCCATAGGTCCGTGGCATCTCGATCTTCGTTCCTGACTCTGCGAGCACCGGCCTTCAAGAGAATCATGCTCTTCGAATCGGGAAGCAGCACCCTGGCGTTGAGGTGCTCTCCATTGGTCAGAATGAACTCTGCGTCGACTACACACGGTTCGGCCAGGAACGCCTCAGTAAGCCCAAGCACCTCAGTGGTATTCACCTCGCCGACCTGTCTCGAGGATCGAGCGCGTGACGTGTACACAGGAATGAGAAGATCGACAGTCGCTGTCCGCTCGTCGTCGACCTGACGTTCCCAACGGTTCCCCTCTGTTCTGGCGTACCCCCGACGCTCGATCTCCCGGACCAACTTTCCTTCGGTGAGAACCCGAGGAGGCACGCCATAGTCGGCATCGCCCGTACTGCGAATCGGGATGTCTGCCCCCGTGCGAAGGACATGGAGCATCACGGCGAAACCACCCACAACTCGATAGTCAGATTCGAGTCCGGTATTGCTCATGGCCTCGGAAACATCCGTGATGGCGATCAATCCACCATCGGTGGCCAGCGATTCACTTGGGAACAGAATCCGGCGAGGTGGGTCCTCCGAGTCTTCCGCGATCGTTAGATCGCGCACGGGAAGAGACTCGTCTCGGGATCTCCCCGGATGGCTCTCGCTCTGGTGCTTCTCCTCTTTGAAGTCACTCATGGCGGGCATCCTGTCGCTCCACTAGCGCAGCGTTACGCCGATGAGCCGTTCTGCTGCTTCGAACCGGTCTTCACCGCCAAGGTCATAGAGATCCCACACCTGCTGGACCGGATGAACAATTGGGATGTCTGGCCGACTGGTCGGCCAAGGGGCGAGCAGCGAATCGTCCGAGACATGGCGGATGAGAAGCGTGGCCTCGCCCCGGGCCATCGCTGGTGCGAACAGGCTGGGCTCGAGGTCGAGTGATGCCTCGGCGTAGATGACTGTGAGCGTCGGTGTTCGCCACGGAGCGATGAGGTCAGGCGCCAAGTCGGCGCTTACCGTCATGCGGACATCTTGTCGGTGAGCAGCTTCGATCACCTGGCGAACCTGCTCATACGCCGGATCGAGGCCGTAGAAGAGCGACTCCGACACCGCATAGGGACGGTGGTGCCGCACATAGAGATCAACCAACCGACGGCGCTGTTCCGGGTCGTCGAGGTGCTCGATGTCGATGTCGTGGCTAGCTAGGAGCCGGAGGATCTGGGAGATCCGGGGCTGGCTCACCCGGAGATCTCGTGCCAGAGCAACTTGGTTGATGGGCTCGGCATCTACAGCCAGACGGCGCACAAGTTGCGACGTGGCTGGACCCCATCTTCGCACCCTGGGCTTCGTCTCCATCACCGTCATGCTCGTAGTATAAGTGTTCTACCCCCAACGTGCAAGAACACTTATACTCACCGCCCTACTTCAACAACTTCAGGGACATGGTCGGTTGAGGATCTGAGGGTGACCTTCGGGTTATGAGCCCTATTTGACCTGTACGGAGCTTCCAACTCGGTCCGCCAGCGTCCGCCAGATTTGGCGGCTGACTGGGAGTTTATCGGTGACACGGCCTCGGGGCAGGGAGGAGGCATCTCACAAGGTCCCGACAGTTTTCGGGATTTGTTTGGGATGCCGGTGAATCTCCAGTGATCGTCAGACAAGGGGCAGAAAAGATCTTCGTGCTGGCTCGGGGCGGCCCTACGGTACGGCATCAACGAGCTTCCGAGCGAGGGTGACAGCCTCCCGAGCTTCGTCCGGCGAGACGTTGACCCTCTGATCGAGGACATAGCCGTGGCTTGGGAATCTGGTCAGGTGCTTGGCGTCCACGATGCCGTTCGTGTGGGTCAGGAGGTGCCGTACGCCGTAAAGCAGGCACAGCCGATCCCACGACGGGGCTCCCAGCGCAGCCGGGAGGTCGATGCTGAGATGGTCCTTGTAGAGCTGTGCTGCATCATTGAGTCGCTGGAAGAGGCTCTGTTGCATTGAGCGCGAA
>PLZW01000040.1 GCA_003153575.1 Acidimicrobiaceae bacterium
ATCTGGGTGCTTTCTGTACTGCGAATTGGCCGGCGCGGCCTAACGCAACAGTGCCGGCAGCAGCCTTACCGGCACCCGACGGACCCCCGGTTCTTCACCTCGACGCGGAATACGACGAAGGTTCTTCCCTCAGTGCCCGATTCGCCCGGCTCTTCAGGCGGCCGCACTGGAAGGAACTCGAATAGTCGAGATCCCCGATCGACCAATTTCCCCGCACCTGACGACTAGGCATTCCGGACCCTCAAGCTTGATCGAGGCTGATGCGCCACGATCAAACGGGGGCGCTGCCGGATCGGTCGACGCAACGCAGCAGTGACGTGGTGTGGCACGGCATCACTGCAGCAGAAGGGCCCGAGTGTGACACGCTCCCGGCGATCAGTCACCCACACGCTGCGTTCCGACTGACCGGACCCCATCCATCGGTCCAGGTCAGGTTGACCGAGATCAGGGGGTCAGATCAGGGGACCAGAGATCCCGAGCGTCGACGAACGGGGTAGTGCAGGGGGGTCCGTCGGCCACCAGGAGGTCGGGGGCCAGGGCGTCGTCGTCACCCACACGCACCAGGGCCGACGACCGGGTGCCGTAGCCGTCCGTGTGCACGCACGGGGCCAGTGTGGCCGCCCTCCGCTCACGCCCGTCCGGAAACCGTGGCGGCCCGTCCTCCGTGTCGATCACGGTGTGGTCACGCAACACTCCCGGGAGTGCCTCCCATAGCGGGGTGCCTGCCACGTCGGCCCTGGACAGCGCCGACCGGACATGGTCGACCTTCGCCGACGGGGCCCCGAGTGCAGCGTTCTCGAGCACGTGGATCCCGAGGCCAAGGCGCTCTGGCCGGGTCGCCCCGTCCGGGTCGACGGCAAGGTAGTACAGGGACCGCCGATCCCCGACGAGCAGCCACGCCGGGTTGTAGGCCCCCGTGGCTGCCTCGGCGGCGAGCGCCTCGGCTCCCTCCTCGGCAGTCCGGGCCCTGGCGGCGACTAGCGGCAGCCTGCCTCGCGACCTCCGGCCCGGATCGGGACCGTCGGCTACCGGGCGGTTGGTCAGTCCGCACACGACCCCGTGCTCGTTGACGGCCAACCAGGTCCCGCCGGCCCGTTCGTCGCGGCCGCCGAGGATCCTCGGTTCCGCGTCACGCAGGACGGTGATCGCCGTGGTCGGCCGGTCCAGCCACTCATCGCGGTTGGCGCCGACGACGAGCGGCCACCGCCCGGTGTGGTGCCACGCGACCACGAGGAGGCACATGCCCCAAACGGTAGTGGGTAAGCCCCCTCTCGAGTGCGGGCATGGACTGGGTGACGGCGCCCGAGGGGACGGCGTGTCAGCAGCCCGAGTGGCGGTCCAAGGGGACACACCGAACGCCTTGTCATCGTCGAGCCGGGGGACCGCTCCGTTGGGGTCAAGGAACACTGGCTCCTTGGGCGAGGCGACGGACGTCCGAACCCGACCCGGCCATGACGGGAGAGGCTGTGAAGGAAGCGACCTGGGCGTTGCTCGGCATCGAGGTGGAACAGGTAGTTCGACCCTGTCTATTGAGACGTTTCAAGCGCATACTGATGGTGAGGGATCCGGAAGGATCTCGGAAGGAGGCGCTTATGGGTAGCAGACATGGAGGGCCATTCTGAGAGCGGATGGCAGAGGATTGTACGGGAGAGATCTCGGCAGGCCCAGGTAGATCCAAGGCAAGCAGCTCGAAGTGGGAGCGTTGCAACGGCACGGGACAAGGAAGCCCCACTGGGTGCCATTTCCCCAATCCACCCGTTCTCGGAGTACAAGTGAAGTAGAGCGCCCGATCCCCGTCAGTTCGTGGGGCGGGCGCTTTCGCGTTCCCCTGGACTTGGCACCCGATTGGATCGGGGTCTGTGCGTCAGAAGCGTTGCACCTACCCGGCGGCGAGGATCGCCTACACGTCGAGCACCTGCTTGCCTGCTTGGTCGAGCTGCTGGGCGCGCAAGTGGCCAAAGGTCCTCGCTTCAGGGCGTTGCGACCAGTCCAGGCGCCACTTCGCACTTACTCAGTCTTCGTCCAGCAGCTTCTGTTCGATCGACTCCACCTTTCGGTGGATACGGCCGCTCGGTTCGGCGGGGCGGTGGTCCAGCTTCACCACCACCGAAACGCGGGGCGCGGCGCGGCTTGAGCCATTGTGTCCACGCACGGCTTGATGACGGTCATGATCTCGTCCCACTCGCCCTCGAGGTTGGTGAACATGGCGTTCGTCTCGTTCGGAAGGCCGCTTGCGCGTACGATGCGGACTGTCTCGGCGACCAGGTCGCCGACAGACTCTCCGGTGCCTATCGGGGTGATGGAGAACTCGGTCCGGGTCCGTGCTGACGCTCCTCTCAGTGGACCCGATGCTGCCGGAGGATCGCGAGAGGGCGTTGATGAGACTGCAAGCAGCCGTTCAACGCTCCGAGTCGGGCCATAGAGGCCGACGCCCTGGCCGGCCTCCTCGATCACCTGAGGGTCGGCCCGGTCATCCTCATGGGTGGCTCAGGCGGAGCCCGGTCTCGCTCCTTGCCGCGGCCCGGCACCCCGAGGTGGCGGCAGCCCTGGCCCCAGGACGGTCGGTCGGCCCCGGGTGCGCGTCTGGTGACGGATCTAGTGCGTCAAGGGTGCCTCCGCCCGTGGATCAGGTGCGCCGGTCGGCGATGGGGGGCCGTGCCCCGCAGAGAGGCCGCCGCTGAGCTCGAAGTCACCGGTCGGGAACCGCTCGATTTGGAGGCGGTACTGACCCGAGGTGTGGGGCAACTGGGTCACGACCTCACCGCCGGCGGCCCGGAAGTAGCTGTCGCAGCCGCCGTTCCAGACCGTCCCCTCGAGGGCGGTGGTGAGGTCTTCGACATAGCGCGCCATGGCCTCGGTGCGGACCTCGACGGCCGTGGCCCCCTCCTCCTGCATGGCTCGGAGTGCCTCGGCGACGAACCGGGCCTGGGCCTCGAGGATGAGAACGATCGAGTTGCCACCCTGGTTGGTGTTGGGCCCGTACAGCAGGAAGAGGTTCGGGAACCCGGGGACGGCCAGGCCGTGGTAGGCGCGGGGGACTCTCGCCCATCGCCGATGGAGGTCGGTCCCATCCCGTCCGGTGACCGCGATGCCGCGCAGATACTCGGCGGCGTGGAAGCCGGTGCAGAGGACGATGGTGTCGCACGGCCGCTCGGTGCCGTCGACGGTGCGGATGCCCCCCGGCCCGATCCGTTCGATCCGGGAAGTCACCAGTTCCACGTCGTCGCGCTGCACGACCGAGTAGAAGGCGCTCGACACCAGCGCCCTCTTGCACCCGATGGGGTAGTCCGGAGTCAGGCGGGCCCGCAGCTCGGGATCGGGCACCTTGCGGGCCAGGTAGTCGCGGGCGAACATCTCGATGGCCGCCCCGGTGGGATCGCCGGTGAAGAAGGTGGTGGCGGACTCGAAGGCGTCGTGCTGTTCGTCCCGGAGCTGGCGCGCCACCTCGGGCCGGTCGGCGAAGATGCGCCGTTGCTCGTCGGAGTACGGCTCGTCCTTGCGGGGCAGGACCCAGGCCGGGGTCCGCTGGTAGACGTCGACCCGCCCGGCCTGCTCGGCGATGGCCGGGACGATCTGGACCGCGCTGGCCCCGGTCCCTATGACGGCCACTCGCCGACCGGTCAGGTCGTGGTCGTGGTCCCATCGTGCCGAGTGGAAGGCGGTTCCGGCGAAGGCGTCGAGGCCGGGCAGGTCGGGGACGGACGGCGTGTGGAACAGGCCGATGGCCGAGACCACGATCCGGGCCTCGTACCGCTCCCCGTTCCGGTCGGACAGCCGCCAGAGGTGGCGGTCCCCATCCCAGGCCATCGAGTGGATCTCCGTAGCGCAACGCACCCGTCGGCGGAGGTCGAACCGGTCGTAGCAGTCCTCGATGTACTGGAGGATCTCGGGTTGGCTGGCGTAGGTGCGTGACCAGTCGGGGTTGGGGGCGAACGAGAGGCTGTAGAGGTGCGACGGCACGTCACATGCCGCCCCCGGGTAGTGGTTCTGGCGCCAGGTGCCGCCGACCCCGTTGCTACGCTCGAAGATGACGACGTCGTCGATCCCGGCGCCGGCCAGCTGGTAGGCCGTGGCCAGTCCACCGAACCCGGCCCCGATGATGGCGACCTCGACGTGCTCCACCCCGGTTGCGGTCACCGGTCGCCCACCTCGGTGGCGGTCAGGTGGGCGAGGTTGGCACGGGCCCCCGAGTCCACCAGCTCGACCCGTACTCCGTCCGGGTCGCTGACCACGGCCAGGCCCACCCCAGCCACCTTGATCCGGCGTGGCGTCCCACCCAGGCCGAGCGGGGCGAGTCGGCCCAGGGCGCCGTCCAGGTCGGTGATGACCGAGAGCAGCAGCACTCCGGCGACGGCCGGCCCGGTCGGCGGGCGCTCGGGCCCGGCGACCACCCCCAGGTCGACCAGCTCGACGATGCCGGAATCCGGTCGGGACGGGTCGCCGAGGAACACCGTCCGCAGCGAGGTCGACGGGGCCCCGAAGAGGGTCGGCCAGTCGCCCGGGAACCGTTCGTCCATGAGGACGGTGAAGCCGAGACCATCGCGCCAGAAGCGCAGGCTGGCATCGAGGTCCCGGACACAGATGGCAGAGTGGTGGATCACCGGCACGCCGTCGTCTTCGGTCACGACTCGGTCAAAAGCATGAGTATGGGCGGGAGTATAGATTTCCCCCACCGCTGTCGCCGGGGGACGGGATCGACCATGGGTGCCCTACCGGAGGCGATGCGGACGTCACACTGGAGCCGGGCCCGGACAGCCGGGCCCGGGTGGAGGCGAGCCGAGAGGACGAGATGATGGCGCCCGTGACCGCGGTGGTGGTCGGTGGTGGCTCGGGGATCGGTGCAGCGGTGGCCGAACGGCAACGGGCGGCCGGGGTCGAGGTACTCACGTGGGACCTGACCGGTGGCGATCTCGAATGCGACATCCTCGATGCTGGAGCGATCGAAGCGGCCACGGCGGACACCGTGGCCCGGCTCGGCGTCCCCGGCCTGGTCACCATCACCGCGGGCATCGGCCACTCGGGTCTGCTGGCCGACACGCCGGCCGAGGAGTGGGACCGGGTGCTCGGTGTCAACGCCAAGGGGGTCTGGCTGGTGATGCGGGCCCTGGCCGGTCCCATGCGGGCCGGGGAGGGTGGTTCGATCGTCGCAACCAGCAGTGTGAGCGCCCGCCTGGCTGACCGGTCGATGGGCCTCTACTGCGCGTCCAAGGCGGCCCTCGACATGCTCATCGCCGTGGCCGCAGCCGAGTGGGCGCCCGACGTGCGGGTGAACGGGATCGCCCCCGGGGTGACGGACACCCCCATGCTCGGCCGGGCGCCCCGCAGCGGTGCCTGGCTGGCGGGGGTGGCCCAACGTACGGCCTTCGGACGGCTGGGGACGGCCGACGACATTGCCGAGGCGGTCGAGGCCATCCACGCCATGCACTGGATGACCGGCCAGATCGTGCCGTGCGACGGCGGCCTGTCCCTACACAGCCCCATAGACCCACTGGGTGACCACCGGGTCTGACCGAGGGGCGCTGGCGGCAGGCGGCTCGGAGCCCTGGGCCGCCGATCCGCTCTCTCAGTCCACAACGCGTGAGACACTTCGTTGTTCGGCACTGTTGCATTAAGCGCGATCGACGCCGATCGTGCTTCTGGCAGCGCTCTGGGTGGCTGCCGGAATCCGGTATTTCATGTATCTACAGAGCATTTCAGTACAAGAATCTGGGTGCTTTCTGTACTGCGAATTGGCCTGCGCGGCCTAACGCAACAGTGCCTGAACGGGTCTCCGAAGCTGATCGCTCGGAGTCAGTCCAGCCACAGCCGTAGTCCACTGTGCCGGCAAACGTTGGATTGCTGCGATCGCACTGGCATCGCTCCAATCATCAGAGTCGAATCCACACTCCACGCAACGCTCGGCGCTCACATTCCTGATTCTGCCCCACTGGATTCGCCGCGTCCCACCGACCCGGCGGTCGGGTCACCCCTCCAGCTCAAGTCAATCGTAAA
>PLZW01000027.1 GCA_003153575.1 Acidimicrobiaceae bacterium
CTCGTCGTCATGGCTGAACCTGGTCGAAGGTTGGTTCTCCAAACTCACCAAGCGCCGCCTCAAGAAGGGAGCCTTCTCCTCGGTGGCTCAACTCGAAGAGGCGATCGGGCTCTGGGCCGAGCACTGGAACGACGACCCCACCCCCTTCGTCTGGAAGAAGCCCGTCGACGAGATCATCGCCAAGGTCAAGCGGGGCCGAGCGGCGTTGGCTTCAGTCAAATCCGCGACGGACCACTAGGACCTTCCCATTCCCCTGATCCCCGGTGGACATCCGCGCTGGGGCCGACGATGTCGGCGGCGTGGCGTCAGGCCAGGCTGAAGGGCGGCACGCCCGACGAGATGTCCTTGAACAGCTCGCCCTTGGCGGCGGCCAGCTCGGCGGGGGTCCACATGGAGTCACGGTGGATCTCGCCCACCGGGTGGAAGCCGCCCATGGCCCAGATGTCGCCGCCGTAGACGATGAAGTTCTGGCCGCTGATGTCGGCGGCCTCGTCAGTCGCCAGGAAGGTGACCAGCTGGGCGACGTTGCGGGGGTCGAACTTGTCGAAGCCATCGTCGGCCTTGGCCATCTCGCCGAACAGGTTTTCCGTCATGCGGGTACGGGCTCGGGGGCTGATCGAGTTGGACGTGACGCCGTAGCGGCCGAGCTCGCGGGCGAGGACCCACGTCATCGACGCGATGCCGGCCTTGGCCGACGAGTAGTTGGCCTGGCCGGCGTTGCCGAAGAGCCCCGCCTCCGAGGAGGTGTTGATGATGCGGCCGGAGACGTCCTCGCCGGCCTTGGCCCGGCCCCGCCAGTACACGGCGGCGTGATGGGCGGGGGCGAAGTGGCCCTTCAAGTGGACGCGGATCACGTCGTCCCAGTCCGACTCATCCATGTTGAAGCACATCTTGTCCCGCAGGATGCCGGCATTGTTCACCAGGATGTCCAGTTGGCCGAAGGTGTCGATCGCCTGGTCGACGAGTGCCTTGGCGCCCTCCCACGAACTCACGTCCGAGGCATTGACGGCGGCGTCGCTGCCCCCCGCCTTGATCAGCTCGACGACCTCCTCGGCCGGGTGCTTGTCGCCGCCCTCGCCCTGGAGCGACGCGCCGACGTCATTGACGATGACCTTGGCACCCTCGGAGGCCAGCAGGAGGGCCTCCTCACGTCCGATTCCCCGGCCTGCGCCGGTGACGATGGCAACCTTGCCGTCGAGCATTCCCATGGGTGTCCTCCTGAGTGGATCTGTAGCTGTCGTCGATCTGCGATCGATCACCGGGCCGCGCACGCTGTCGAAGTGGCGGAACCGGGGAAGCATGGCCGAAACCCACTCCCGCCGCAAGACAGAGCGTGCCTGTCACGACACCCCCGGCCGGGTCACCCGTCCAGGCATGGCGGGGCTGCCGTCGGAGCGCCGGGCGCCGGATGATCCAGGTTCGGCCACCGGAGGTCCGGTCGATCACCGCCATGGGCGCGGTCGACGGCACAGTCGTTCCGGAAGCCGATGGTAGGTTCGCCGACCGGGGCATAGGGGACCGGACCGACGATCGGAGCAGGCATGAGCGGAGCAGACAGAGCCGGCGCCAAGGGCCCGATCGCCGGCCTCCCGGCCAAGCTGATCCCGCAGTACGACCGCATCGACAACAAGGTGCGCCGCGAGGCGACCCGGCTCGCCGGACTGTCCTTCACCCAGCTGCCGCCCCGGGAGGCCGCCCGGATGGCCTACAACGTGCTCCTGCGGCGTGACCCGGATCCCACGGCGTGGGACGAGTACACGGGGGCGTTGACTGACCACCTCATGACCTATGAGGACATGGTCGACCGCATCCGTACGTCCAACGAATTCCGCGTCGTAGCGCAACCCCAGGCGTCGGGCCTGCACGGCTCACTGCACGCCAGCCGGTGCGAGTTCATCATCGGCCTGCCCCGGGCCCGCCGCATCATCGACCTCGGCGGCGGTCACACGTCGGACCCGCGGGGGGCACTGGTGACGCTCGGCTATCCCTACGGGTTCGAGGAATTGGTCATCGTGGACCTTCCCCCCGACGACCGCCACGACCTCTACAAGTCGGATCGCTTCGGCGACGGCGATACCGAGCGCGGCCGGGTCCGCTACGAGTACCGGTCGATGGTCGACCTGTCGTTCGCCGAGGACGAATCGGTGGACCTGGTCTACAGCGGTCAGTCGATCGAACACGTCCCCGAGTCGGCGGGGGACGAGGTACTGGATGGGGCGTTCCGGGCGCTGCGTCCTGGTGGCTACATGGCCATCGACACCCCCAACGGTCGCCTGTGCCGGATGCAGCAGGACGACTTCATCGACCCCGACCACGACGTCGAGTACACCCTCGAGCAGTTGCGCGCCAAGGTGTTGCGGGCCGGCTTCGAGGTCGAAACGATCCGGGGGCTCAACTGGGGCGGTCCGGGGGTCGCCCAGGGCCGCTTCGACCTGGGCGCGCTGTCGGCCAATTACGGCGTCTTCCACGCTGCCGACGAGTGCTACCTGCTGGCCTTCTTGATCCGCAAGCCCGGCTGACGCCCCGACACCGGCGATCGGCCGACCGTCGGCGCGCCACGTCAGTCGGTAGCCGGTTGGAGTCAGTCGGCGACCGGCTCGAGCACGAGCACGGGGATGACCCGATCGGTCCGTTCCTGGTACTCGGCGTAAGGCGGATAGGCCGCTACGGCCCGGTCCCACCACAGCGCCCGCTCGTCGCCCTGGACTTCGCGTGCCACGCGGTCCGACGTCGCCGGCCCGTCCCGGAGCTCGACGTGCGGGTCGGCCACGAGATTGCGGTACCAGTGGGGATGGGTGGGCGCCCCGCCCTGGGACGCGACGAGTGCGTAGATCCCGTCGTGCTCCACGCGCATCAACGGGGTCTTGCGCAGCTTGCCGGTCGACACGCCCCGGTTGGTGACGATGACCACCGGCATCCCGGTGTCGAGCAGGGTGGTCCCTTCGGTCCCACCGGAGGTCTCGTACAGGTCCACCTGGTTGCGGACCCATTCCTGCGGGCTCGGCTCGTACTCTCCTGTAAGCGGCATGGTCCCAGTGAACACCGTGGGGCCGGCTCGTGCCAGTGGGCGGGAGCTGCGGCCGCACGGTGGGCGGGAGCTGCGGCCGCGCCGAGTACATCGGAGCCGTCCGCCCGTCGATCGGTGCGCTCAGGGTGCGGGCGAGACAGTGCGGGCGAGAGGATTCGAACCTCCACCCCCGAAGGGACCGGGACCTAAACCCGGCGCGTCTGCCGATTCCGCCACGCCCGCGTGGTACTCAGCCTACCGAGCGCGGGTCGGGGCCCGGGGGTGCCTCACAGGGCCCCCCGAGGCCCCTGGCTATAGTCAGCCTGTGCCGACCTCGCCCTCCGCCCCCTCACCTGTGAGCCCCGACGTTCCGGCTCCGGACGGCGGCCCCGATGCCGATGTCACCAGCGACGTAGCCGACCGGATCCGCTACCTGGACGAGGTGATGGCCGAGATCGACGCCGAAGTCCGCCGCCGCCGGGCCTCGGGTGACCTCCCGGCCGGACTCGAGCAGGAACTCGACGAGTTGTTCCTCGAATTCTCGCCCGTCGGGCTCCAGGGCCGGGCCCGCCTGCGCGAGACGCTGTCGCTGGTGGACGGATCCGCCTACGTCGACATCGCCGTGCCGACCTCCTCCAACAAGGCGGTGGGGAGCTACGTCAAGCGGGCCATCCGCAAGGGCCTCGGCTGGTACATGAACTTCGTCGTCGCCCAGATCGTGAAGTTCGCGTGGTCGGTGTCGCGGATGTTCCATGTGGTGGTCGACCACATCGAGGACCTCGAAGCCACCGTGGAGGCCAATCGGTCGCCCGATCTGCCGTCCGGCCTCGTCCCCGCCACCCCCACCGGGAGCACCTGGTGGGCGCCGGCGGCGGTCGATGCCCTGGTCGGCGTGTCGGACCGGGTGGTGGTGGGTGACTGCGGAGACGGATCGCTGGTGGAGGCCCTCACCGCGGCCGGCGTGGACGCCTACGGGATCGACCCCTCGGACATCGCCCTGGAGCCCGCGCTCGACCGCGGTGCCGACGTGCGGGCGGAGCCGGTGCTCGGCCACCTCGCCGTCGTGTCGGACGAGGCACTGGGCGGCATCGTCCTCACCGGCTCGGTGCAGTGGCTCCGCCCGAACGAGCGTGTGCGCCTGCTCGACCTGGCCTCCACCCGCCTGGTGGTGGACGGCATCCTGGTGCTGCACTCGTCCTCGCCCGCGGCGTGGGCCGCCACCGCCTCTCCCGTCGTCCGGGACCTCGCCCCGGGGCAGCCGCTGCATCCCGAGACATGGGCGCACCTCCTCCGGTCCCGTGGATTCACGGTCACCGCCACCATCTTCGGCGGTGACGATCGGCAGCTCGCCCGCGTCGGTGCCGGCGCCGCCGACGCCGCCGAGGTCAACGCGGCCATCGACGCCATCAACGACCTGCTGCTGGGGCCGACGGAGTACCTCGTGGTCGCCACGCGGGAGCGGTGACCGCCGTCCACCAGTTCGTGCCGGCGCTCCTGCCCCGCGACGCGACGGGGGATCACACCCGCGCTCTGCGGGACGCCTTCCGGTCGGCCGGATGGGAGTCCGATATCTACGTCGAGGCGGCCCACGACGAACTGCAGGACGAGGCGACCTACTTCGAGGAGTACCCGGCCCGCGCCCGCCCGGGGGATGTACTGCTCTACCAACTCGGCACGTCGTCGCCGGTGGCCGAGTTCCTGCTCGGGCGCGCCGAGCCCTTGGTGCTCGACTACCACAACGTCACCCCCGAATCCTTCTACGAGGGCTGGGAGGACCACACCGCGGTCAAGGTGGCATTGGCGCGCCGGCAGGTGGCCGCTCTCGCCCCGAAGGCGGTGCTCGGCATCGCCGATTCGGCCTTCAACGCCCGCGAGCTCGAGGAGCTCGGCTGCCCGGCGACCACGGTGGTCCCCATCCTCGTCGACCTCCACGTCGACGCCGATCGGGTGGACGGGCACGAACGGGTCAGGCTGGCCGCCGACCATGGAGCATCCACCGTGCTCCTCTTCGTCGGTCGCATCTCTCCCAACAAGGCCCATCAACGCCTGGTCGAGGCCCTGTGGATCTACCGCCGCATCTACGATCCCGGTGCCCGTCTCCACTTCGTCGGCCCCGCAGTGACGCCCGCCTACGCCGATGCCGTTTTCGCCTTCGCCGACGAGCTCGGCCTGGCCGACGCCGTCCGCCACGGCGAGGACCTCACCGAGGCGGAGCTCGCCGCCTGGTATCAGGACGCCGACGTGTTCGTGTGCCTGTCGGAGCACGAAGGGTTCTGCATCCCGCTGCTCGAGGCCATGCAGGCCGGCACACCCATCGTGGCCCTCGACGCCGGAGCCGTGGGGGAGACCCTGGCCGACGCCGGGATCCTGCTCCCGACCGCCCGCCCGGCCACCGTGGCCGCCGCTGTCGCCCGCATCCGAGGGGACACGGCTCTCGCACACCGGTTGGCCGACGCCGGCCGCCGGCGGTTGGCCGACTTCGCCGCCCCCATCACGCGACAGCGGTTCGTCGACGTGCTGGCCGGGGTGGCCGACGCCGAGCGGGGGGTGGCGTGAAGCTGGCCTTCGTGACCCCGCGGTTCGGCACCGAGGTGATCGGCGGTGCCGAGACGGCGGCCCGGATGCTGGCCGAGCGCCTGTGCCTGCGCCCCGACTGGGAGGTGGAGGTGCTCACGAGCTGCGCCCTCGACCACCTCACGTGGGAGAACACCGAACCCGCCGGGAGCACCGTCGTCAACGGGGTGACGGTCCGACGATTCCCGACCGCCTCGCGGCGCACACTGGACTACTTCGCGCTCGACGGAGAACTGCGGGTGGCCCCCGAGATCGCCTCACTCGCGCAGTCGCGGCGGTGGATCTCGTTGAACGGACCCATGTGCCCCGACCTGGTCGACGCCGTGGCCGAGAGCGATGCCGACATCATCGCCTGTTACCCCTACCTGTTCGCCACGACCGTGGACGCCATCGCCGTCTCGAAGGTACCGGTGATTCTCCATCCTGCAGCCCACGACGAGCCGGCCCTGTACTTCTCGGCCTTCCGGAGGAGCTTCCGCGACATCGACGGCCTCGTCTACCACACCCGTGCCGAACGGGACCTGATGGAGGATGTCTTCAAGATCGGAGCCCGTCCCCAGGTCGTGCTCGGGCTCGGCGTCAACGACCCGGCCGGCGGCGGCCGCAGGGGGAGCGAGATCCTGGGCCTGGGCGACCGCCCCTACCTCTGCTACCTGGGACGCGTCGACGAGCACAAGGGCTGCGGGATGCTGGCCGACTACTTCGCCAGGTTCAAGGAGCGGAACCCGTCGGACCTGGCCCTGGCCTTCGTAGGACCGGTATCGGACGCGGCGCCCGACCACCCGGACATCGTGGTGACCGGGACGGTGTCCGAAGCCGACAAGTGGGACATCCTGGCCGGGGCCCGGGTGATGGTGAACCCTTCTGCCTACGAGTCGTTCTCGCTGGTCGTCCTGGAGGCCTGGACCCTCGGGGTCCCGGTACTCGTCAACGGCGCCTGCGCCGCCACCATGGAGCACTGCCAGCGGTCGGGCGGTGGGCTCTGGTTCGACTCCTTCCGGAGCTTCGAATCCGCCGTGGGCCGACTGGTCGGGGACGCCGGACTGCGTGCCGTGCTGGGCGAATCCGGAAAGCGCTACACGGCCCGGAACTATCTCTGGCCCTCGATCATCGACCAGTACACCGCCTTCCTGGAAGGGGTGGCGGCGCGCGGGAGAAGGGCTCCGCTGCGAACGACCCGTCTCGATCTTCATGCCGGGGGAACCGCCTATGTGCGCACGGGAGGTGGGGGTCACGGCTGAGGACAGCGGGACACCGGAAGACCAAGGCGACAACCCCCGGTCCGGGCTGTCGGCCGACGAGCGCGGGCTCCTCGAAGCCTTCGACCGGCTCCGGCCCCAGGGCTCCCTGGGGTGGCACTTCGACGACACCGTCCGACGCCTCCTCGAGCGGCCTCAGTTCCCGGGTCGCCCGAACGGGTGGGCTGGCCTTCCCGCCGACCTGTGGGATCGGGGGCGCGGCACCAAGGCGAGCGAGCGGGTACTCGGCGACGTGGTCACCACGGTGGCCCAGGACCTCTCGGAATACACCGACCGCGCTGTCGACGAGTCGTATCAGCGGTCGGAGGACGCGATCGGCGAGCTCCGCCGGACCGTCTTCGACGCCGTCCGGTTCCTGGCGGCCCGGGTCGAACGGCTCGAGTCGTCGGTGGACCCGCTGGGCATGGAGGCCGCCGAGTTCGACCTTCCGGCGATGGACGCCTCCGCCTGGTTCGACGACGCCCCGACCTGGGCCGCGGCCCGTTCCGACCTGCCGGTGCTGCTGGGGGAGCTCGCGGATGACGGTCTCCTGGCCGCCCTAGCCGCGAGTGGGACCGGTGTGGAGGGCGTCGACCCGCGGGGCCCGGTCGTCTGGGCCGCGAATGCCGCGTTCGACGTCGGCAACGGTAAGGCCGGCCCAGCGACCGCCATCGCCGAGGTGATCGACTACCTGCGCGCTCTGCCTGACGCCAGCCGGGGGTGCGTGGTCCTCGCCGGCTGCGTCGACCGGACCGATATTGCCGGCAAGGTCGATCTGATCGACGAGGCACGCCGGGTCGTGGCCCCCGGGGGAGCGATGGTCGTGCTGGTGACCGAGCAGTCGGCGTGGGACGCGTCCCTCGCCCCGGTGGTCCGGGACCTGCTGCCCGGTCGGCCACTCCACCCCGAGACATGGCAGGCCGTGCTGGAGCAGCGGGGGCTGCGCGGGGCGACCTGGCACCGACCCACGAGCGGAAGCGTCCACGCCGTGGTGTCCGAGGTCGGCCGATGAGCGGCATCCACCTGTTCGTTCCGATGCTGCATGTGCGCGACGCGGTGGGGGAGCACACCCGGGCGCTGCGGGACCTCCTGGTCGCCGAGGGCGTCGACTGCCGGATCTACATCGAGAATCCCGACCCCAATACCGTCCACGAGACCCGTCACTACCTCGAGTACGAGGACGACGCCATCGCGGGTGACGTGCTCGTCTATCAGATGGCCACCCGGTCCGACATGGTCGCCTGGCTCGCCGGCCGACCCGAACCGGTCGTGGTCAACTACCACAACATCACGCCTTCGGAGTACTTCGCGCCGTGGAACAACTGGATCGCCCGGCACCAGGCGCTGGCTGTGCTCGAGTTGGAGGATCTGGCCCCAACGGCGGCGCTCGGCATCGGGGTGTCGACCTTCGATGCCGATGAGCTCCGCCGGTGCGGCTGTCCCGAAGTCGTCGTGGTGCCGGTCGCCAACGTGCGGATCCCGCCCACGCCCCCGGACCCGACGACCCTCGCCACCCTGCGCGGACCCGAGGGAGAGGACGGGCCCCGGTGGCTGTCGGTGGGACGTCTCGCCCCCAACAAGGCCCATCAGGACACCATCGCCGCCCTGTTCATCGCTCGGGCCACCACGTCCCCCGAGGCCCGGTTGACGATCGTGGGATCGCCTTCGGAGCCCGCCTACGCACGGGCCCTGCGGCGGTACGCGGCCGAGCTCGGCATGCACGGGGCCGTCACGTTCGTGTCCGGAATCAGTGACGGTGCGCTGGCGGCCCACTACGTCGCCGCCGACGTGCTCGTCATGCTGTCCGAGCACGAGGGTTTCGGGGTGCCGTTGGTCGAGGCGATGTCCCACGGCCTACCCGTGGTGGCCTTCGCAGCCGGCGCCGTTCCCGAGGTGGTGGGCGACGCGGGGGTCCTGTTGGAGGAGAAGGGTCCCCGACGCGTGGCACAGGAGTTGGCCGCCCTGATTGACGACCCCGTCCGGAGGGAGTCGCTCGTGGTGGCCGGGCGCGCCCGCCCCGCGGCGCTCGGCCTCGATCGGGCGGGATCGGACCTGGTGGCGGCCCTGCTGGGCGTGGCCGGTCGGGCGCCGGGCGTTTCCGGCGTGCCCGGCTCGGACGTCCCCCTGCGTCCGGCAGCACCCTTGAGCCACTAGGCTCATCCCTCATGGATTCCCCTTTTCGCGCGCCCCCGTTCACGTTCTCCACAACCCCCGTCGGAACCCCGGCGATGAAGACGGGCGACGAGGTCGGGCCGGGCTCGGACATCTTCCAGCGGTTGCTGAAGGAGCGGATCGTGTTCATCGGTTCGGCCATCGATCAGAACACGGCAAACCTGGTCTGCTCGCAGCTGATCCTGCTCGAGGCCGAGGACCAGGAACGCGACATCTCGGTGTACATCAACTCGCCCGGCGGCTCGGTGACCGACGGTCTCGCCATCTACGACACCATGCAGTACGTGCGTTGCGACGTGCGCACCATCTGTGTCGGCCTGGCCGCGTCGATGGGGCAGTTCCTGCTGTGCGCCGGGACCCCCGGCAAGCGGTTCGCCCTTCCCCACAGCCGGATCCTCATGCACCAGCCCTCGGGCGGTATGCAGGGCCAGGCCTCCGACATCGCCATCCAGGCCGAGCAGATCATCTACCTGAAGCGCATGCTGGCCGAGCGCATCGCCTTCCACACCGGCCAGCCGGTCGACCGGATCGAGGCCGATTCGGACCGCGACCGGTGGTTCACCGCCGAAGAGGCCCGGGAGTACGGGTTCATCGACGAGGTGATCCAGAAGGACGCCATGAAAGTGCCGGCAGCCGGCTCGGGGTCCGCTACCTGATGAGTCTCGGCATCGACGAGCCGGCCTCTGCCGACTCCGAGCCCGAGCGACCGACGGTGATCGGCGGGAGCACCCGGTTCGTCCCCGGTCAGAGCAATGACCGGGTCACGATCGTCAACGGCAAGGTCCAACTGGGCCAGCGCCTGCGGGACCTGTGGCGCAACCGGGACCTGTTGGTCCTCCTGACGCGGACCGAGCTCAAGGTCAAGTACAAGGAGTCGGTGCTCGGCTACGCCTGGTCGATGCTCAACCCGGCCCTGGTGCTGGCGATCTACTACATGATCTTCAAAGTCATCTCCCGAACCCAGCAGCCTCACTTCGCCATCTGGCTGTTCTGCGGACTGATCGTGTGGAACCTCTTCAACAACTCCGCCCAGAGCTCGACCACAGTGGTGGTGGGCAAGGCCGGCATCATCAAAAAAGTTGCGTTTCCGCGTGAGCTCCTGGCGATGTCTACGGTGGGCGTCGCCATCGTGCTCTTCTTCATCCAGGTGGTCGTGCTGATCATCTTCCTGGCCGCCTTCCAGCTCGTGCCGGACTGGGGCTCGCTGTGGCTCCTGCCTCTCGCTTTCATCGCACTGCTCGTGTTCACGAGTGCGGTGTCGATCTTCCTTTCCGCCGTCAACGTCTACCTGCGGGACACCCAGCATCTGACCGAGGTCGCCCTGATGGCCTGGTTCTGGCTCACCCCGATCGTGTACCCGTTCGGCCAGCTCAGTGCACACTTGGCCAAGTACCACTTGACGTGGCTGTATCTGGCGAATCCGATCGCCCCGATCGCCATGACCTTCCAACGGGTGATCTACAACCAGACGTCGTACACCAACTCTTTGCACGCCGTCGTCCCGCTGCTTCCCACATACGGCGACGGCTGGTATGCCGGGATGATCGGCATCGTGTTCGTGGTCAGTGTCTGCCTCTTCCTGCTCTCGCTGATCGTGTTCGGTCGGCTCGAGGGCAACTTCGCCGAGGAGCTCTGAGGCGTGACCACCGCCATCGAGGTCCGCGACATCTCCAAGCAGTTCAAGCTCTACACCGAGAAGCAGACGTCGCTGAAGGAGCGGATCATCAAGGGCGGGAAGATGCCCTACACCCCGTTCTGGGCCTTGAGGGACATCAACGTCGAGATCAACCAAGGCGAGACGTTCGGGATCCTCGGCCGCAACGGCTGCGGCAAGTCGACGCTGCTCAAGTGCATCGCCGGCATCCTCAAGCCCACCACGGGCGAGATCCGGGTGCGGGGCAGCCTGGCCGCCATGCTGGAGCTCGGCGCCGGCTTCCAGCCCGACCTCTCGGGCCGGGACAACATCTTCCTCAACGGATCGTTGCTCGGGCTGTCCCACGCCGAGATCGAGAAGCGCTACGACGCCATCGTGGCCTTCGCCGAGCTCGAGGACTTCATCGACAACCAGGTGAAGTTCTACTCGTCGGGCATGTACGTCCGGCTCGGCTTCGCGGTGGCGGTCAACGTGGAGCCCGACGTGCTCCTGGTCGACGAGGTCCTGGCCGTCGGTGACGCGTCGTTCCAACGCAAGTGTCTCGACCACGTGAGGAAGTTCCAGCGGGAGGGTCGCACCATCCTCGTGGTCAGCCACTCGACCGACGTGATGCGCCAGAACTGCTCACGGGTCATGGTCATGAACCACGGTCAGGTCATCACCATCGACGAGCCGGGAGAGGGCATCCGGGTGTTCCTGGCCGACCTGCTCGGAGTAGGGACACTCGAGCACTCCGAGTCCGGGGGCATCGAGGGGAACGTGTTGGCCATCGGCGCCGTCCACGCCGAGCACGGTGGCAGCGGCGAACGGCTGCATCTGTATCCGGGCGAGTCCCTCACGATCACCGCCGACCTCGACAGCCTGGCCGCCGTGCCCAACGCCATGGCCACGATCGCCATCCACGGCGACGACAACGAGCTGGTCTTCGCCTCAGACCCCGATGACCCGATGTGCGCCATCGAGGTGCCCGAAGGTGGCGGCATCGTCCGGTTCCATTTCCCCGAAGTCCCACTGCTCGACGGGACGTACTCAGTGAGCGTCGGCGTCCGGAGCGCCACCGACACCGCCATCTTCGACTGGAAGGACCAGGTCACCAAATTCGAAGTGGCCAATCCGGGCCGCGCCACCGGCCGGGTGCGCCTCCTTCCGGACATCAGCTTCCGGCTGCGCGGACTCGGCCACACGGGGGAGGTGCCGGCCATCGGCGCCGAGTTCGCCCCCGCCGCCCTGCCGGGCTGGGAGGAGTCGACGGCGTGACCGTCACCCGGATCGACCAGGTGATCCCCACACTGGCCAGCCGGGACGCCATCGGCGGGCACGTGATGCAGCTCCGGGACCTGCTGCGCTCCCGCGGCTACCGGTCGGACATCTACTACGGCAATGCCAGTCCCGACCGACTCGACGACGGCCTCCCGATCACCCGGATCGGCGAGCCGTCGAGTACCGGACGGGTCCTGCTCTACCAGATGTCCATCGGCAGCGGCGTGGCCGACATCTTCCGGGACCGTCCCGAACGGAAGTTCGTCAACTACCACAACATCACTCCGGCCGACCTGATCGAGTCCTGGGTCCCGGCGGTCGGCGAGGAGGTCCGCTGGGGACGGGCCCAGCTGCGGGACCTGGCCCAGGTGACCGAGTTCGCCATCGCCGACTCGGTCTTCAACGAGATGGAGCTCCGCGATGCCGGCTACCCGTCGACCACGACGGTGCCCCTGCTGATCGATCCCGAGGACTTCACGGGATCGCCCGATCCGGCACTGGCGGCCCGACTGGCGCGTCAGCGGTCACGGGGCGGCACCGACCTGCTGTTCGTCGGCAAGGTGTCCCCCCACAAGGGGCAGGACGACCTCGTCAAGGCGCTCAGCGCCTACCGCCGGCTCTACGATCCCGATGCCCGCCTGCACATCGTGGGCGGCGCCATCTCCGAGGAGTACCAACTGGCGGTCGAGCGGTTCGCCGACGAGCTCGGACTTGCCGATGCGGTGGAGTTTGCCGGATCGGTCTCCCACGAGGAGCTCATCGCCTACTACGAGGGATGCGACGTCTTCCTCTGCCTCTCCAACCACGAGGGCTTCTGCGTGCCTCTGCTCGAGTCGATGTACCACCGGCTGCCCATCGTGTCCTACCGGTTCACCGCCGTGCCGGAAACGGTGCAACAGGCCGGATTGATCCTGCCCGACAAGGAGCCGGCCCGGGTGGCGGCGGCCATCCATCGGGTGGTGGACGACGCCCGGCTGCGCGACCAGTTGGCCGCCGGCGCCGAGGAACGGGTCGACTGGTTCGCGCTCGCCAGGGTCAAAGAAGGGTTCGTCGCAGCCCTCGAGGCCGCCTGCGCGGCGTGACGGCACCCGGACCGGCCATGGGTCTCGGACCATCGGTCCACGAGCGGTGACGGTCCGATCGGCGTGAGGATCGCGTTCGTCGTGCCCCGCTACGGGCCGGCCATCATCGGGGGTGCCGAGACGGCAGCGCGTCTGCTGGCCGAGCACCTGGTTGCTGAGAAGGCCTGGGACGTCGAGGTGTTGACCACGTGCGCCGAGGACTTCGTCACCTGGGACGACGTCTACGAACCCGGGGAGGAGTCGATCCACGGTGTGCGGATCGTGCGCCACCGGTCCGCCGCCGGACGGGAGCCGGCGTTCCACCCCTTGTCGGCTTCGCTACTGGCCGAACCGGCCTCGGCATCGGCCGAGGACGCCGAGCGCTGGCTCGACCTGCAGGGACCGGTCACCCCGGCGCTGGCGGACACGGCGGCCCACTGGGACGGGGACGCCATGGTCTTCTACCCCTACCTCTACTGGCCGACGGTCCGGATCATCGAGCGGGTGGCGGTCCCGACGATCCTGCACCCGGCGGCCCACGACGAGCCCGCCCTCCATCTGCCGGTGTTCCCCCGGGTGTTCGAGGCGGCCGACGCCCTCGTCTTCCAGACCGAAGCCGAGCGCCACCTGGTGGAAGGCCTGTTCCCGGTGGCCAGCCATCACCAGCTCCTGATGGGCCTGGGAGTTGACGACCCCGACATCCGTTCACGCCCTGGCGGGGAGTCACCGGGGAGTTCGTCGCTCGATCGCCGGTCGCCGGTGCGTGACGCTCCCTATCTGGTGTGCCTCGGACGGGTCGACGGACACAAGGGGACGACCATGTTGGCCGCGTACTTCGCCCGCTACAAGGAGCGACACCCGGGCTCCCTCCGCCTGGTGCTGGCCGGCCCCGTGGTGGACGCTCCCCCTGCCCATCCCGACATCGACCTGCTCGGCCCTGTGTCCGAGGCCGACAAGTGGACACTCTTGGAGGGGGCGACCGCCTTGGTGTCGCCGTCGCCGTGGGAAGCGTTCTCCCTCGTGGTGGCCGAGGCGTGGAGCGCACGGACCCCGGTCGTGGTCAACGCCGGATGCGCGGCCACGGTCGAGCACTGCCGGCGTTCCGGTGGGGGTCTGCGCTTCGACGGATTCGGCGAGTTCGAGGTGGCCGTCGACCGACTGGCTACCGATGCCGACCTCGGGGCCGACCTGGGGCGACGGGGGAGGGCCTATGTCGACGCCCACTTCCGTTGGCCACTCGTCATCGAGCGCTACGCGGCGTTCGTCGAGTCGGTGGTCGCCCGGTCGGCCCAACGGGTGGCAAGGGCCTGAGCCGGAAGTCGCACGGGTCGCGTGGCGGGCCTGGGCGGCAGGAGTCGCCGGAGTGCCTGGGACGCCAGGGTGGCCGGGACGCCAGGATGGCTCGGACGCCAGGGTGGCCGGCGTGGCTCAGCCGAGCAGGCCTGAGCCCAGTGGGCGCGGCCCGGCCACAGCCGTGATCCGCACCCCGAGGACCGAGGACCCCGGGGCGATCCTCCAGACCAGGAAGCCGCCGATGTGGGGAGCCGCCGTGATCAGGGTGACCTTGCCTGCCTTGGCCAGGCTCTTGACGCTGGACAGGGAGGGAGGGGCGATCAGGTAGACCGACCCGCCGGGTGCCACCGGCACCGTCCGGCTGAGGGTGTAGAAGAGCGAGCCGCCCTGCTCGTTGTAGATGGCGGCACCGGGTACGACCAGTGCCACCCGCTGGGTGGGCATCGACCACCCGACGTTGCGGTAGAAGTCGACCCCTCCGTCGACCGAGTCGACCACGATCACGTCGCGTCGGGCGTCGACCAGTGGCCCGAGCCGGGCCAGGGCGACGTCTATGGCATCGTCCGAACGGATCGTCGCCCGGGTGTCGGCATACGGGGCCTGGTAGCGGGTCTGGACGAACCAGGGCCCGTCCTGGGCCGCATTCGCCGGCACCGGGAGCACGGCGGACGCATACAGGAAACGGTCGGCGCCCACGACGGCGGTGGCGACCACGCACAACGACGCGACCAGACACCACACCAGCACGCCGAAGGATCGACGACGGTCGGCTCGTCCGGGCCCGGGTCGCAGCAGGGCGGCGGGCACCAGGAGCAGGGCGATCACGGCGCCGGGAAGATAACTCAGGAGATAGCCGCCCTTGGCGAACTGGACGAGCGCCACCGTGGCCATCGGGGGCACGGTGGCGGCCACCAGGATGGCAACCCGAGACTGGTACCAGGTTCGGGTCCAGTTGCGGAGCCGCCTGCGGTGTCGCGGACCCGCATGCATCTGATCGCGAGCCGGGCTGCTCGGGCCTGTCGCCACCGTGCCGGCCGAATTGCTCGTGACCCGGGCGGAATCCCGGGTGGTCATCGCAGAGGCCCCGGTTCGGCCACGTCGGGCCAGCCGGACAAGGGAGCGAACGGTGAGACCGACGACGGCGAGGAGGGCCAGGGCGACCAATGGCAACAGCGCCACGGTGGTGTAGGCGGCGAACGTCCCGACATTCAACGACCCCCCGGAGGCGTGGTCGAGGATGGAGGTGACCTGGAATGCACCGCGGCTCTCGCTTCGGGTCGCCTGGGACCAGGCACGGAGCCCACCGGGTTGGGCGAGGACCATGGGGACGAACCAGACGGCCAGGGCGACTGCCCCGGCGGACAACGCCCACAGCGCCTCGCGGACGCGACGGACGGATCCGGCGACCGCCAGGGCCGCCAACAACGCGAACATCATCAGGGCGGATTGACGGAAACCGGCGACCAGTCCGAGGGCGACCAGCGCCGCCGCTCCGTGCCATGAGTGGGGGCGTGCCCGCCAGGCCAGGATGATCAGGAGCGGGGCGATGAGGAGGTCGAAGGAGTAGTTCGACACGATGGATCCGCTGAACCAGGCGAACGGCGAGGTGGCGACCACCAGGCCCGCCGCCATGCCGACCCAGCGGCCGCCGAGGTCCCGGCCGGCCACCACCACCAGACCGGCACCTGCCGCCGAGGCCAGGGCCGACACCAGCACCAGAGACTCGACGGTGCCGAGCCCGGTTCCATGGACGAGCCGACCGGCGGTCACGTAGAGCCAGTAACCGGGTGGTTGAGGGCGACCGTGGGTGACGTCGAAGCGGGAGACGGCGGCGGCGTACTGCGAGGAATCCCAGTCGGAGGGGCCGGTGGCCGCGGTCGCCAGCCGGGCGACCAGGGTGGCTGCGGCCACGACCCACGGCACCAGGAGGTCGAAGATCTGGAGTCGCACGGTGCTCGCCCGGTCGGACGCCACCCGCCCGGGTCGTGGCGAGCGTTGCTTGTCCCGGTTCGGGGGGCGACGGGTGGCCGGGATGGTGATCGACGGACCGCGGACGGCGGGCGCGTTGCCCGCGGTCGTCACGAACCGTTCGTAGAGCATGCATAAGGGTACCGAGTCCCACCAGGGATTCCAGGTATCTCCGGGGGTTGGGATCGGTCCCGGAGGCCGGAAACCGGTTCAGTTCGCGCCGGTCGAGGCCGATACACGGGGAAGACAGGTGTCCGCTCGGAGATCTCTGCGGCCGAGACGGTCGTCGACGCGGGGCAGGACGATCGGACCAACCGACGAAGTGAGGGAAGCGATGGGGCAGGGAGCAGGCAAGGGACACATGTCGACGGCCACGGCTGGACACCCCCGGCGACGGTCGGGGACGGTCGTGGGCGCCCTGGCGGTCACGGCTCTGGTGGTCGGCGCCACACCCCTCCTGGCCCCAACCCCGCCCGTCGGCGCCGCACCCGCCCCCCATGCGCTCGGATTCTCGCTCGCCTGGCAACAGAACCTCCCCGACAACGGCAATCCCGTCGCCGAGAGCTCGCCGACGGTGGCCACGCTCGACGGCGGTGGTCGGTCGGTGGTGGTCGGCGACCGTGCCGGTGGCGTGTACGCCTTCCACCTGTCCAACGGCTCGGGCGTGCCCGGATGGCCGGCCCACCTCGGCGTACCGATCGACTCCACCCCGTCGGCCGGTCCCGACTCCGTGGGCACCGACTTCATCTATGTCGGGACCGGCAACGCCGCCAATCCGTCGGCCGGTGGCTACGTCGCCATCACCAACGCCGGCCACGAGGTCTGGTCACGATCGGGGACCGACCCCAATGGGAACCACGGGGTCCAGGCGTCACTGGCCGTGGGCACCATGGACGGCGTCCAGTCCGTGGTGGCACCCGCCTTGGGCCAGGACGCCTACGCACTCAGTGCCGGTACCGGCGGTGTGCTGCCCGGCTGGCCGTTCTTCACCGCCGACAGTGGGTTCACCACGCCGTCGTTGGCAGACCTGTACGGCAACGGCCAGACCGAGGTCGTCCAGGGTGGTGACTCGACCGCCGGGAACGCCTACGGCGTCCAGTACCAGAACGGCGGCCACATCCGCGTGATCGGATCCGGCGGAAACCTCATCTGCTCGCACGACACCAACCAGACCGTGGACTCGTCGCCCGCCGTGGGGAATTTCCTGGGCGGTGGCGCCGTCGGGATCGCCTTCGGGACCGGCAACTACTACGGGGGCGCCTCGGACTCCAACAAGTTGTTCGCCACCGACGCCCACTGCAACGTCGTCTGGCGGGTCGATCTGGGAGGGAACACCCAGCCCAGCCCGGCCATCGGCGACGTCCTCGGGAACAGCACCGAACAGGTCATCGAAGGCGTGGACACGGGTTCGGGCGGCCTGGTGTGGGCTCTCAACGGGTCGAACGGGAGCGCGCTGCCCGGTTGGCCGGTGCCGACGGCCGGCCGCATCATCGGTGGCGTGACGACAGCCGACCTGACCGGCGCCGGCTACAACGACGTGCTCGTTCCGACCACCCAGGGACTGGTGGTCATCGACGGCAGGTCCGCCCAGATCGTGGCCACGCTCGGTCAGGGTGCCGTGGCCCTGCAGAACTCACCGCTGGTGACCATCGACCCGAACGGCTCGATCGGCATCACCGTTGCCGGGTACAACGCATACAACCAGGGGACCGTCCTCCACTACGTGGTGGCCGGCTCGGCCGGCCGTTCCCTCGGCCTGCGGTCGTGGCCCCAGTTCCACCAGAACGCACAGCTCACCGGGTGGTTGGGCGCCGCTGCCCCCGGCCATCTGAATTCGCCCATCATGGGCATGGCGGCCACGCCGGACGGTAAGGGTTACTGGAACGTAGCGGCGGACGGGGGACTCTTCGCCTTCGGCGACGCCG
>PLZW01000041.1 GCA_003153575.1 Acidimicrobiaceae bacterium
GGCCCGTGGTCGGCATGGCCGCCGACCTGACCGGAGACGGCTACTGGCTGGTGGCCTCCGACGGCGGCATCTTCGCCTTCGGTTCGGCCCCCTTCGACGGTTCCACCGGCGGCATCCGGTTGAACGAGCCCATCGTCGGCATGGCCTCGACCTGACCGGGCACGCGTTCGCCACCGGGTCCGGGCGTCCATCTACACTGAGTCGATCATGAGCTCCGGACAGATCGCCGTCCTGGTGGCCAGTGTCGCCTGCCTCCTCGCCGTGGTCGGCCTGCTGGTGGCCGTCGCCTCGCTGCGGCGCGAGGTGGCCCGGATCAAGACCCTGGCCGACGAGTTGAAGCGCCAGACGGTCCCTCTGGTGGCCGACGCCCACCGGGTCGTCGACCAGGCCGCCACCGAGATGGAGCGCGTCGGCGCCGTGCTCGATACCACCGAGTCGGTGGCCGCCACCGTCGATTCCGCCTCACGGCTCGCCTACCGGGCGTTCGCCAATCCCGTGGTGAAGGTGCTGGCCGTCCGGGCCGGAGCCGCGTCCGGCATCCGGCGACTGGCCGGCACCGACGGCGACGGTTCCCGACCGCGCAATGGCACGACCGTCGTCCGGGACAGGAGCCGGTAGCGGTGGCCCGTCGCTCCGTCTGGCTGGTGACCGGTGTCGTGGCGGGAGCCGCGTCGTCGCTCTATGCCGAACGCAAGCTGAAGCGCTCTCTCGAGGCCGCCTCGGCCCGTCTGCAGCCCGACGCCCTGGTGGCCGAAGTCGGCCGCACCGCCCGCCAGGCGGCCTCCACCACCGGCGGCCGGGTGCGCGCCGCGGTGGCGTCGGCACGCGAGGAGAAACAGCGGCGCGAGGACGAGCTGTGGGCCGAACTGTCGACCACCGACGACGGCGCGCCCGGCGTGGGTCCCGGCGCCACCTCGGCGACCGGCCCCGACGGCGCGGCCACGGGGGATCCGAACGGCGCGCCCGCCGCGACGTCGCGGCCCGGGCCCCACGCCTCGTCCCGGCGCATCCGGCGTATCACCCGCAGATCCCCTTCCCACCTGGGCAAGTAGGATTTCGGGTCGTGACCCCTGGCACGGCGCCCGACGCCGATCACCTGCGCGACGCCTTCACCCGCTTCTTCGTGGAGCGCGGTCACGCCGCCGTGCCGTCGGCCAGCCTGATCCCGCACGACCCGNNCATGGTGCCGTTCAAGCCCTTCTTCCTGGGTGACGAGACCCCGCCGTGGACGCGGGCCACGTCGGTCCAGAAGTGCTTCCGCACCGTCGACATCGACATCGTGGGAACGACGCTGCGCCACTGCACGTTCTTCGAGATGCTCGGCAACTTCAGCTTCGGCGACTACTTCAAGTCCGACGCCATCCCCTATGCGTGGGAGCTGGTGACCGAGGTGCTCGGGATCGACGGCGACCGGTTGTGGGTGACGGTCTACGAGTCCGACGACGAGGCGGAAGCCATCTGGCGCGACGCCGTCGGGGTCCCCCCCGAACGGATCCAGCGCCTGGGCGACGACAATTTCTGGAAGATGGGCGATACCGGTCCGTGCGGACCGAGCAGCGAGATCTTCATCGACAAGGGACCCGGCTACGGGCCGGAAGGCGGCCCGGCCTTCGGCGGCCCGGAGCGGTTCGTCGAGATCTGGAACCTCGTCTTCATGCAGTACAACCGGGGAGCGGACGGATCGACCGAGCCCCTGCCCCGACCCAGCATCGACACCGGTGCCGGTCTCGAGCGCATCCTCCCCGTCCTCCAGGGGGTCGACTCGCTGTACGCCACCGACCTGTTCCTGCCCATGCTGGAGACGGCCCAGTCGATCACCGGACGCACCTACGGCACCGACGAGGCGACCGACGTCGGCCTGCGCATCATGGCCGACCACGGCAGGGCCATGTCGATGCTGGTGGCCGACGGGGTCCTGCCGTCCAACGAGGGACGGGGCTATGTGCTGCGCCGCATCATCCGCCGCGCCGTGCGACGGGCCCGCCAGCTGGGCGTGGATGTGGCCTGCACCGGGCGTCTGGTGCACACCGCGGTGGGGATGCTGGGCGCGGCCCACCCGAACCTGGCCGAACAGCACGGTCTGATCGTCGACGTGGTGACCCGCGAGGAGGAGGGGTTCCTGCGCACCCTGGCCACCGGCTCGGCCATCCTCGAGGAGGTCCTGGCGTCCGGCCAGGCCACGGTGCCCGGCGAGGTGGCCTTCCGGCTCCACGACACCTACGGCTTCCCGGTGGAGCTGACGGTGGAGATCGCCGAGGAGGTCGGTTCGGCGGTCGATCTCGAGGGCTTCGAGGAGGCCATGGAGCGCCAGCGCAGCCAGGCCCGGGCCGCGGCGAGGGCGGGTCGGACCCCCGCGGGCGACGACGCCTACCGCTCCGTCCTCGATACCGAGGGGCGCACCCGCTTCGTGGGACAGTCGCCCGATGGGTACTCGGCCCCGGCCCGGGTGGTGGCGGTCCTCGTCGACAACGAACCCGACCGCGCCGGGCACATCGAGGTCTTCCTCGACCGCACCCCGTTCTACGCCGAGGGGGGTGGGCAGATGGGCGACACCGGGACGATCGTCACCGAGACGGGCACCGCCCTCGTCTACGACACGGTGTCGGCCCTGCCCGGCCTCACCTCCCACCGGGCCACGGTGACCGGCGAGATCTTCGCCGGCCAGGACGCGCTGGCCACCATCGATGGGGCGCGTCGCGACGCCCTCCGACGCAACCACACGGGGACCCATCTCCTGCACGCCGCGTTGCGGGCGGTGCTCGGCGACCAGGTCCGCCAGCAGGGCTCGCTGGTCGCGCCGGACCGGCTCCGCTTCGACTTCAGCCACAACGGGCCGGTGACGCCCGACGAGCTCGCCGCGGTCACGGCCATGGCCAATGCCGAGGTGTTGACCGATGCCGCCGTCGTGGTCGTCGAGACGTCCAAGACCGAGGCCGAGGCCATGGGTGCCCTGGCCTTCTTCGGCGACAAGTACGGCGAGGAGGTGCGGGTGGTCCAGGCCGGACCCCACTCGGTCGAGCTATGCGGCGGGACCCACGTGCGTGCGCTCGGGATGATCGGCCCCATCACCGTGATCTCCGAGGCGTCCATCGGCTCCAACACCCGACGGATCGAGGCGGTGACGGGCACGGGGGCACTGGCCCGCCTGGCCGAACGCGAGCAGTTGCTGGCCGAGGCGGCAGCGCTGCTGCGGACCGACCCCGAGCACGTCGGCGAAGCCATCGAGCGGCTGATGGAGCGCCAGAAGACCGCCGAGAAGGCGCTCGACCAGGCCCGGTCCCGCGAGCTGCAGACCGAGGCGGCGTCGCTGGCCGCCGCGGCGGTGGACGGGACCGTGGTGGCGCGGCGGGACGGACTGGCTCCTGACGATCTGCGCGACCTGGCCCAGGCGGCCCGGTCCCTCGGCTCCTTACGCGTGGTGGTGCTGGGCGGTAGCCCCGACGGGTCCAAGGCCGCGCTGGCCGTGGCGGCCGACCGGTCCGGCTCCCCCAACGGTCCGGGGGGCCGGGCCCACGCCGGCGAGCTGGTCAAGCAGATCGCCCCGCTGGTGGGCGGCGGAGGCGGCGGCAAGCCCGAGCTGGCGGTGGCCGGCGGCAAGGACCCGTCCGGCATCGACCGGGCCCTCGACGAGGCGCGCCGACTGACCCAGGGTGCCTGACCTACCGGTGACGGGGGATCGTGGGTCCCGGCCGGGCCGGGCCATAGGGGTCGACCTCGGTGCCCGGCGCATCGGGATCGCCGTGAGCGACTCGGCCGGCACACTGGCCACCCCGCGGGGGACGCTGGTCCGCACGGGCGACCCGGCACGGGACCGCCGCGCCTTGGTCGAGCTGGTGGTCGAGGAGGAGGCGGTGGTGGTCGTCGTCGGCCACCCGCTCTCGCTCGACGGCACCCGCGGCCCGGCGGCCCGGGCGGCCGAGTCCGAGGCCGAGGCACTGGGCGCCCTCCTGGCCGGGCGCGGGGTGGCGGTGGAACTGTTCGACGAGCGGCTGACGACGGTCAGCGCCCATCAGGCCCTGACGGCCGGCGGGACCAAGGGACGGAACCAGCGGGCTGTCGTCGACCAGACGGCGGCGGCCGTGCTGTTGATGGCCTGGCTCGACGGACGGCGGCCATCGTGACCGAGCCGGGCGTGCCGGCAGGGGAGCCGGGGGACGACGCCGTCCCCTACGAAGTGGCGCCCGACGGTGCCACCCCCGTCCGTCCGGGCGCCCCACGTCGATCGGGCCGCCGCCGGTGGCGGATCGCCGCCGCCGCGGTCATCGTGGCTGGCCTGGTCGTGCTGGTCGGCGGCTATCTGTGGGTGCAGAGCGAGGCTGAACCGTCGGGTCCTCCGGGGCCCCAGGTGCTGGTAACAGTCCCCGCCGGTTCCGGTGTCAACGCCACCGGTTCCCTGCTGGCCGCCAAGGCGGTGATCGGCAGCTCGTTCGCCTTCCGGTTGTGGAGCCAGTTCAACAGCGTGCCCGGGGTCCAGGCCGGGCTCTACGAGTTCGCCCAGAACTCGTCCTTCGACGCCGTCCGCAAGGTGCTGGCCGCGGGCCCCAACGTCTTCCTCCTGGTGGTCCCACCCGGGTTCACCGTGTCCGAGCTGGCCCAGCGGGTCGGGCAGCTACCCGGCCACTTCGCCGACACCTTCAACCACCTGGCCACCAGTGGTGAGGTGCGCTCACCGTGGCAGCCGCCCGGCGTGACCAGCCTCGAGGGGCTGCTCGGCACCGGGACCTACACGGTCGTTCCCGGTGAGACCGACCGCCAACTGCTGACCAAGATGGTGGACCGGTTCGACTCGTCGGCGGCGGGGCTCGGGCTGGCCGCCCAGTCGGCCCAGCTCGGCTTCACGCCCTACCAGGTGGTGACCATCGCGTCGATCGTGGAGAAGGAGGGGGTCCTGTTACGCAACATGGGACCGGTGGCCCGGGTGGTCTACAACCGCCTCCATGCGGGCACCGCCCTCCAGATGGACTCCACCGTGCTCTACGCCCTGGGCCGGGACGGGGGGCCGGTGACGGCAGCCGACCTGGCCACCGACAATCCGTACAACACCTACCTCCACAAGGGCCTGCCCCCCACGCCGACCTGCTTCCCCTCCGAACAGGCGCTGCAGGCCGCCCTGCACCCGCCCGCGGGGCCATGGCTCTACTTCGTGGTCGTCCAGCAGGACGGCACGGAAGCCTTCAGCGACACCTATGCCGGCCAGCTGACCAACGAGGCGCTGGCCAAGAAGCGCGGGCTGGGCTGAGCGGTGGAGACTGGGGTCATGGAAGACGGCGACGACGCGGCGTTGGCGCCCGGGCCCTCGGCCGCCACCCGGGTGGTCGGGGTCATGGGGTACCCGGTGGGCCACTCGTTGTCGCCCCGGCTCCACAACGCCGCGTTCGCCCGGCTCGGGCTCGACTGGGTGTCGGTGGGGTTCCCGGTGGAGCCGGGTGGCGCCGCGGTGGCGCTGGCCGGCGCCCGCGCGCTCGGGGTGAGGGGACTGTCGGTCACCATGCCCCACAAGGAGGACGTGGCCGCCGCCGTCGACCAGACCACGCCGGAGGCCGCTCGGCTCGGCGCCGTGAACTGCGTGTGGGAGTCCGACGGGGTGTGGCGGGGCGACAACACCGACGGCGCCGGGTTCGTCGCCTCGCTGGCCCGGGGCGACCGGTTCCATCCCGAGGGCCGGCGGTGCCTGGTGGTCGGGGCCGGCGGCGCGGCCCGGGCGGTCATAGCGGCCCTGGGCGATGCCGGGGCGGCCGAGGTCGTGGTGGTCAACCGCACGGTCGCCCGGGCCGAGACGGCGGCGCGGCTGGCCGGCGCCGCGGGCCGGGTCGGGACGGCCGAGGAGGCCGCCGGATGCGATCTGGTGGTCAATGCCACACCGGCCGGCATGGGGGACGTGGCCGGGGCCCCGACCGGATGGCCGGTCGAGCCGGGGCTGCTCGGTCCCGGCCAGGTGGTGGTGGATCTCGTCTACCACCCTCCCGTCACCCCCTGGCTGGCCGCCGTGGCGGCGCGGGGCGCGACCACGGTCAACGGTCTCGGCATGTTGGTCCACCAGGCGGCGCTCCAGATCGAACGCTGGACCAGTCTCCCGGCCCCGGTCGAGGCCATGTGGGCCGCCGTGGCCGGCCCGGGACACGACGACGCCCCCCGGTGACCCGCCGGGCACGCCTGGGGACGGTCGGCGCGGGGCGGTAGCCTGTCCTCCCGGAGCCCCCTGGTGACCTATTCGACCGACACCCTCGCGACACGCTCGCGTCACGTCTCCGCCAGGTTCGACCCGATCCTGCTGGTGACGACCGGGGTCCTCGCACTGATCGGGATCGTGATGATCTACTCGGCGACCAAGGGCAAGCTGACCTTGGCCGGACTGGACCCGCGCTACTACGTGAAGCGCCAGGTGATCTTCTTCCTGGTCTCGTTGATCGTGCTGGTGGTGGTGTCCCTCTTCGACTACCGGCGGTGGGAGCAGTTGGCCACCGCCATGTATATCGGCATCGTCCTGGCCCTCCTCGCCGTGCTGGCGGGGTTCGGCTCGACCTCCAACGGGTCGCAGCGCTGGTTTCCCGTCGGGCCGCTCCAGCTCCAACCGTCGGAGTTCGCCACCTTGGTGCTGATCGTGGCCATCGCCACCTACTGCGCCCGGCGTCCCGAGGGGCTCGATTTCCGCGACCTGGTGCGCATGGTGCTGATGGCCGGGCTCCCGATCCTGCTCATCATCAAGCAACCCGACCTGGGCACCGCCATCGTATGCACGGTCATCCTGCTGGTGATGCTGACCGTGGCCGGCATGCCCGGCCGCTATCTGGTCCTCCTGGTGGTCGGTGCCGTGGTCGTCGTCGTGTTGGCCGTCAATCTCGGGCTCGTGAAGCAGTACCAGATCCAGCGACTGACGAGTTTCATCTCCCCCGGCAGCGCCAGCACCACGGTCAAGTACCAGGTGGACCAAGCCAAGTTTGCCATCGCCCACGGCGGCATCTTCGGCCAGGGCCTGTTCAAGGGCGCCCAGACCAACCTGGCCTACGTGCCCTACCAGCAGACGGACTTCATCTTCTCGGCGGTGGGGGAGCAGCTCGGGTTCGTGGGCGCGGGCGTCCTGATCGTCCTGTACGGGATCTTGGCCTGGAGGATCCTGCGGGTGGCCCAGATGGCCAAGGACGTCTTCGGTCGCCTCCTGTGCTCAGGGGTGTTCGCGCTGCTGATGTTCTCGGTGTTCGAGAACATCGGGATGAACATGGGGATCATGCCGGTGGCCGGCATCCCGCTCCCGTTCCTCTCCTACGGCGGGTCGTCCATGATCGGGTTCATGGCCGCCATCGGGATCGTCTCGAACGTGCACTACCGGAGCGCCCGGTGACCGTGCCCGATCCGACACCCTCCGGTCCGGTGGACACCGCCGGGGACGGACCCGCAGGAGCCGACCGCGCCGAGGACGCCGTCGAGCCGACGCCGGTCGAGGAGGCCGCTCCCTCGCTCGAGCCCGCATTCGAACCCGCCGTCGAGCCGGCATTCCAACCCGCCATCGAGCCGCCGCCGGCGACCGACGCCACCGACTTCCGGATGGCCCTGGTCTCGTCGGTGACGGTGGATCTCCCCAACCAGCACCCGGCGATCTGTCTGCGCGAGATGGAGATGCCCGGGCGCCAGCTCACGTTCTACGCCGGACTGCAGGACGCGGTGGCCCTGTCCCACGCCATGCGTCGGGTCCCGACACCGCGCCCGCTCACCCATGAGCTGATGAGCGAAGTCCTCCAGCGGTTCGACATCGACCTGGTGGCCGTGCGCATCGTGGGCCGGGTCGGCTCCATGCTCTTCGCCGAGCTGGACCTGCGGGGACGGGGCGGGCGCTCCGTCCACTCGTGCCGGCCGACGGACGCACTCACGCTCGCCCTCCAGCAGCCGGTGCAGGTGCCGATCCTGATCGACGTCCGCCTGCTGGAGAGCGGGGACGACGTGCCTCCTGTCGGCAGTGGGCTCTAGGCGCGCCGGGCCGACCACTCAGTTCCCGGTCAGCAACCTCCGCCGTCGTTCGAGGTCCGCTTCGTACTGGGCCTGCTCGGCGGCGTCGGCCGCCGCCGTCCCCTCGTCGGAGATCCGCATCAGCAGGGCCACCAGCACGTAGTTGGCGATCAGCGCCGATCCTCCGTAGGAGATGAAGGGCAGGGTGATGCCGGTCAGGGGCAGGATGCGGACGATCCCCCCGATGATGAAGAAGGCCTGGAACCCGATGATGATGGTCAACCCGGCGGCCACCAGCTTCGCGAACTCGGAGCGGGCCGACTGGGCGATGCGGAGGCCGGCCCCCACCAGGAGCAGGAAGGCGACGAGGACCATGGTGGCGCCCAACAGGCCCATCTCCTCGCCGATGACGACGAAGATGAAGTCGGTGTTGGAGTTGGTGACCTGGTAGGCGGCCTGTCCGAGTCCCAGGCCGGTGCCCCCGATGCCGCCGTTGCCGAGGGCGTACCACGACTGGACGAGCTGGCCCCCGCTGCCGTTGGCCAGCGGCCACGGATTGAGCCAGTCCTCCACCCGGATGTGGGTCTGGGAGAAGTACTTGCCGGTCACGTAGGCCCCGATGCCGAACAGGACGAGACCGAGCACCAGGTAGCCGGTCCGACCGGTGGTGACCCACAGCAGGCCGATGAACAGCGTGAACAGTAGCGCCGAGAACCCGATGTCGTGTTCGACGCTCATGACCAGGATGGCGAAGCCCCAGGCCAGCACGATGGGGACCAACGGCCGGGGATCGAGCACCAACCGGTTGCCGAGCCGTGCCGTCGGTATGGTCAACAGTTCCCGCTTGTCGGCGAAGTAGGAGGCGAAGAAGATGCAGAGCACGATCTTGCCGATCTCGACCGGCTGGAATTCGAACGATCCGATCTGGATCCACAACCGGGCATCGTTGATGTTGCGACCCAACCCGGGGACGAGGGGGAGCAGCAGCAGGATCACGCCGCCGGCCAGCAGCAGGTAGCGGTAGCGGTCGAGGTCCCGGGACCGCCGGATCACGGCCAGCGTGATGACGTAGGCAGCCACGCCGCCGGCCGTCCAGGCGGCCTGGAGGGGGGCGTAGTACGGGTAGATGATGTGGCAGGTCGGGGTGCGGTGGTGGCAGATGGCCAGATCGATGCGGGCGATCATGACGTAGCCGATGCCGTTGAGCAGGAATACGAGCGGCATCACCACCGCATTGGCATCGGGCAGGAACACCCGATTGGCCAGGTGGGTGGCGACTCCGAGGGCGAGGATGCACAACAGCAGCGGCGTCAGGTTCGAGGGCAGCTTCGAGGTGTTCCCGAGGATCATGAGCACGTAGGTGGCCACGATGATGATCCCGGCGGCCACCAGCAGGCCCAATTCGGTCCGTCGACGCGCCTTGATGCCGCGGCGCGCACGATTCGACGTCGGGGAACGCAGGGAGGTGAGCGGCACTGCGGCGAGCCTACCGGCGCCCGGCGGGCCGGCGGGGGAGCCAGCCCCCCCACGGGGGCATCCCGGAGGCCCCGGATCGGCCCCGGGGGTACCATGAGGCGACGATGACCCAGCCGAGCCTCCGACCCGACCTCGCCGGCGGGCCGCGGCCGTGACGGAGCCCGGGCCGCCCGCGGCCACCCGGGACCGGGGCGCCACACCGCTCATCGGGGAGGTGGTCCTGTCCGGTGCGCCCACCGCCGCGGCCACCGCCGGTCGGCGCGGCAGCGCCTGGGAACAGCTGGGACTGGGGTCCAGCGACCGACCGTCGGCGCCGGACGACGTCGCCCTCGTCGAGTCCCCCTCCCGTTTCGCCAACCGCGAGCTGTCCTGGCTCGACTTCGCCCACCGCCTGTTGGACCTGGCGGCCGATGACGCCCAACCCCTGTTGGAGCGGGTCAAATTCCTCGCCATCTTCGCCGAGGGCCTGGACGAGTTCTTCCAGGTCCGGGTGGCCGGCCTCGAGGACCAGGTGGCGGCCGGCCTGCGCACCCGCTCGCCCGACGGGCTGGGCCCCGGCGACCAACTTGCCGCCATCACCGAGGGGGTGACCCGGCTGGTCGCCCGCCAGAGTGGCATCTTCGCCGAGGGAGTCTGTCCCGCCCTGTCCCGGGCGGGGATCTTGCTCGCCGACTGGCACACGTTGGACGACGCCGACCGGGACCACCTCCACGAGGTCTACGCCCGCACCATCTTCCCGATCCTCACCCCGCTGGCCGTCGACCAGGGCCACCCCTTCCCGTACATCTCGAACCTGTGCCTCAATCTGGTGCTCCGGGTGGTCGACCCGGCGACGGCCGAGCAGCGGATCGCCCGGGTCAAGGTCCCACCCCTGCTGCCCCGCTTCGTGGCCCTGCCCGACGGGCAGCGCCTCGTGCCGGTGGAACAGGTCATCGCCAGCCACCTCGACACGCTGTTCCCGGCGATGGCCGTCGCCGAGCACCACGTGTTCCGGGTCACCCGTAACGCCGACCTGTCGGTGGACGAGGACGACGCCCAGGACCTGCTGGCCGCCGTCGAGCTGGAGCTGCACCGGCGCCGGTTCGGCCAGGCCGTCCGACTCGAGGTGGCCGCCGGCATCTCGACGGATCTGCTCGACCTGCTGGTGGCCGCCGTCGACGTTCCCGAGGACAACGTCTTCCTGTCCGATGTCCCGATCGACCTCGGGGGACTGCGGACGCTGGCCGGGGTGGACCGGCCCGACCTCGCACCCGAGCCGTGGACACCCCTGGTCCCGCCCCAGCTGGCCGGCGACCGCGACCTGTTCGAGGTCCTGTCCGAGGGCGACGTCCTGCTCCACCACCCCTACGAGTCGTTCGCGGCATCGGTGGAGGCCTTCGTGGAGCGCGCCGCGGCCGACCCCGACGTGTTGGCCATCAAGCAGACCCTTTACCGGACCGGGACCGACAGCCCGATCGTGGCCGCCCTGATCCGGGCGTCGCAGTCGGGCAAGCAGGTGACCGCGGTGGTCGAGCTCCAGGCCCGTTTCGACGAGCGGGCCAACATCGCCTGGGCCCGCGCCCTGGAGGAGGCGGGCGTGCAGGTGGTGTACGGCCTGGCCCGGCTGAAGACCCACTGCAAGATGTCCCTCGTCATCCGGCGCGAGGGCGACCACACCCGTCGCTACTGCCATGTGGGCAGCGGCAACTACAACTCGGTGACGGCCCGCACCTATGAGGACATCGGATTGCTGACGGCCGATCCCGACATCGGCGCGGACGTGGCCGAGGTGTTCAACCTGTTGACCGGGTCGGGGTCCGAGTTGCAGCTCCGGCGCCTGGTGGTGTCGCCGGTGTCGACCCGCGCCGAGGTGGTGGCGGCCATCGACGCCGAGGGCGCGGCCGGCTCCGAGGGCCGCATCGTCATCAAGACCAACGGGCTGACGGATCCCGACGTCATCGACGCCCTGTACCGGGCGTCGGCCGGTGGGGTATCGATCGACCTGGTCGTCCGGGGACGGTGCAGCATCCGTCCCGGTGTGCCGGGGCTCTCCGAGGGGATCCGGGTGCGGTCGGTGGTGGGCCGCTTCCTGGAGCACTCCCGGATCTTCCGCTTCGGGGGCGAGCACGGTCGGCCCCTGCGGGTGTGGTTCGGCTCACCGGACATGATGGAGCGCAACCTCGACCGGCGGGTGGAGGTGGTGGTACCCGTGGTCGACCCGGTGATCCAGCGGCGGCTGGTGGGGATACTCGACGACGCGTTACGCGACGAGGCGAACTCGTGGACGCTGGACGCCGACGGCACCTGGACGCGGACGGTGCCCCGGGCCGGCACCGAGGGGCCGGGCTTCAGCCTGCAGGATCGGTGCCGATCGCTGGCGCTCGAAGCCCTACGGCGTCGCCGAGATGCGACCCAGGTCGTCCCGTCCCTCCGTGCTCCGGAGGCGTCGGGCGGAACGCCGACGGCGTCGGCTCGGGGATCCGGGTCCCCGGTGGTGGGACCGGCGGCTTCGGGACAAGATCCGACTCCGGCGCCGGCGTCGGCTGCACCGTCGCAGGGCCCGTGGTGGCGGCGTCGGCGCGGGCGCTCCGGTCGAGGGTCCTAGCCACGAACTCGCCGGCGCGGACCTGAAGGCGGAGGGTCCGGATCCAGAGGCGTCGCCGCACCGAACGGTGCTCGAGTTCGAGCGAGGCGTAGGCCAGGCCGCCGAAGGGGATCGGCAGCCAGAAGTTGACGGCCCGGTAGGCCAGCACCGCCGACAGGGCCTGGCCGTTGGTCAGCCCGAAGCCGGCCAGCATCGAGATGAGGACGAACTCGACGACGCCGAGGCCGCCGGGGGTGATGGGGATGGCAGCCAGGATGTTGGCCAGTCCATAGGCCGTGAGCAGGTCGATCGGCGAGATGACGTGATTGAAGGCGGCCACGAACACCCACAGCGATGCGGCGTCGAGCAGCCAGTTGGCCGTCGCCCAGCCCACCGCCCGGCCGAGCAGCGGCTTGTCCTCCATCAGCACGGCGAACCGCCGGGCCAGGCGCTCGACCAGTGAGGTGAAACGGTCGGCGTCCAGGAAGCGGATGTGTTCGGACACGCTGTGGATGATGCGGCTGGCCCGTTCCTGACCCCGGGTCAACAGGTAGAACAGGCCGCCGAAGGCTCCGAGGAGCACCACCCCGACGGCGGCGGCCACCAGCACCAGGATCGACGCCGAGCTGGAGGCGTGGCCGTGCACGCCCGGGACCCGGAATCCGTGGGTCCCGAGGAACCCGACCAGCGAGCACCAGAAAATGACGTTGAGCACCACGGCCGACCCGATGCCCTGCGTGCCGAGGGCGAATCCGGTGTCGGCCCCGGTCACGCCCGACTGGGTCATCAGCCGGTAGCCCAGGGCCGCTCCCGGTGCGGTGCCGCCGGGGGACACGTGGCTGAGGGCCAGGGTCGAGAGGTTGATCCGGAAGAGCCGGAACCTCGTCGGGCCGCCGTGGGGGAGGACGGCGTGGGTCAGCTGGGTGTAGGCGACCAGCGCGGCGACCTCCAGCAGGACGCCCAACGCCAGGTAGGCCACATTGATGTGGGCCAGCGCCCCCACCTGGGTGCGGTGGCTGGCCAGCAGGGGGATGGCCACGTAGAAGACGAACAGGAAGACGAGGACCGTGGCCACGCTGAAGCGGACCTCGCGGCGCACGAACGGGCCACGGTGCCACCACCGGCCGCGCCGGGTACCACCTGCCGGATCTCCCTCCGGCACCTCTGCCGCGTCGGCCACCATCGGCCCCATGTTGACACGGCGCGACCCCCGGACCTGCCATGCTGAGGACGTGGCGGTGCCGAGCGAGCAGTCCGAGGACGACGGGACGGTGCCCCCGACCATCGTCAGCGAGACGCCGGTGGAGCGCAGCGACCGTGCGGTCGGGCCGGATGCGCCCCGACGGGAGCGGCTGTTCGCCGCGGCGTCGGCCAAGGGAGTGCCGCTGCGCACCATTTTGACCGTGGACGCCGTGATCATCGCCACCTGGGTCCTCTACCGACTGTTGGGCCGCCTCCGCGAGGTGATCCTGTGGCTGCTCATCGCCGCCTTCATCGCCCTGGTGCTCAACCCGGCGGTGGTCGTGCTCCAGCGGCACCGGTTCCGCCGGGGGGCGGCTGTCGGTGTGGTCTTTGCCGCCGCCGTCCTGGCCTTCACCGGCCTGCTGGCCCTCTTCGGCTATCCGCTGGTCAACTCCCTCACCCATGTGGCCGAGCGCCTGCCGACCATGGTCGACCAGGTCCAGCGGGGCCACGGCTGGCTGGCCCACACCCTGCAGCGGTTCGGGCTCCTGGAGTGGGTCCAGAAGAACGCCCCCCGCCTCAAGCAGGCGGCCCACAACCTGGGCAAGCCCGCCCTGTCGATCGGCGCCAACCTGGGCAAGGCCGTCTTCTCGACCATCATCGCCCTCACCACCATCGCCTTTCTCTCGCTGTTCATGCTGCTCGAGGCCCCGGTCCTGCGGCGCGGCGCGCTCGGGACCATGAACCCGCGGCTGCGCGAGACCGTCCTCGACATCTCGGCCACCGTGTCCCGCTCGGTGACGGCCTATGTGCTCGGCACCTTCGCCATGGGCCTCCTGTTCGGACTGGTGGTCTTCATCACCATGGTGGTCCTCGGGGTGCCGTTCGCCCTCCTGATCGGTCTGTGGGTGGCGCTGGTGGCGATGATCCCCCTGGTGGGCGGCTTGATCGCCGGGGTCCCGGCCGTGGCCCTGGCCCTGTTGCACTCACCGACCGCCGGGGTGGTGACGGCCATCGTGTTCATCGGGTTCCAGGTGATCGAGAACCACTTCATCTACCCGGTGGTGATGAGCCGCACCGTGCGCATGAACCCGCTGTGGGTGCTGCTCTCGGTGCTGATCGGGGCCAACCTGGGCGGGGTGTTCGGGTCGACCCTGGGTGCCCTGACCGGGGCCCTGGTGGCGATCCCCGTGGGTGGTGCCATCCAGGTCGTGTTCCGCGAGGTGTGGGTGCGCACCCGTGCCGCCGGCCGGCCCACCACGTGGGACGATGCGGACGCCGCTCTCCCGGGCGGTGGCGGCGTGGCGGGTGCCGCCGGGGTCCCGTCCTTCCCGATCGGCGATCCGGGCCCGGACGGGGCCTGAGGCGACCGGGCCGACACATTCGGGGGTCGGTCGGTCCCGTAAGCTACAGCGATGGATGTCTTGGTGGTCCTGCCGACCTACAACGAGTCCGAGAACATCGACCACGTCCTGCGGCGGATCCGGACGTCCCTGCCGGCGGCCTCGGTGCTGGTGGTCGACGACGGCAGTCCCGACGGCACCGCCGACCTGGCCGAGATCGTGGCCAAGGAGCTCGGCAACATCGACGTCATGCGCCGGGCCGGCAAATCCGGTCTGGGCAGCGCCTACCGGGCCGGGTTCGCCTGGGGCCTCGAGCGGGGCTTCGACGCCTGCATCGAGATGGACGCCGACCTCTCGCACGAACCGGAGGCGCTGCCGTCTCTCATCGCCCCGCTGGCCGAGGGGAGGGAACTGGTGATCGGCTCCCGGTACGTCCCCGGCGGGGTCATCCCCAACTGGGCCTGGCACCGGCGCCTGCTGTCGCGCGGCGGCAACATCTACGCGTCGACGCTGCTGGGACTCGGGGTGGCCGACTCCACGGCCGGGTTCCGGGCCTACGCCGCACCCCTGCTCCGACGACTCGATCTCGACGCCATCCGGGCCGAGGGCTACGGGTTCCAGATCGAGATGACCTATGCGGCCCGGCGGGCCGGGGCGCCGATCGTCGAGGTCCCCATCCGCTTCGTCGACCGGGTCGAGGGCGAGTCGAAGATGTCGACCTTCATCGTGGTCGAGGCCCTGGCCCTGGTGACGCTGTGGGCCGTCCAACGCCTGTTCGGCTCCCTCCGCAGCACGCCCCAGGTCGTGCACACCTGATGCCCCTGCCGTGAACCCGCCGGTGCGCGTCCTCGTCGTCGACGACGAGCCCTACATCACCGACGTCGTATCCTCGGCCCTGGCCTTCGAGGGGTTCGCCACCCAGGAGGCCTCCACGGCGGTCGACGCCCTGGCCCATGCCCGGGCCGGCGGGTTCGACTGCATCGTCCTCGACGTCATGCTGCCCGACGGCGACGGCTTCGAGGTCTGCCGGGCGCTGCGGGGGGAGGAGATCGACACCCCCGTCCTCTTCCTGACCGCCCGGGACGAGGCCCCGGACAAGCTGGCCGGGCTCGCCCACGGCGACGACTATGTGACGAAGCCGTTCAGCATCGACGAGCTGGTGGCCAGGATCCGGGCCGTCCTGCGCCGGACCGGCACCGGGGCCGACGACGGTCGCCTACGGGTCGGCGACCTCGTGGTCGATCAAGGCGCGCGGACGGTGTGGCGGGCCGGGACCGAGCTCGAGCTCACCGCCACCGAGTTCAACCTCCTGGCCTTCCTGGCCGCCTACCCCCGCCAGGTCCTGTCCAAGACCCAGATCCTGGACGAGGTGTGGACCGAGGGCTTCGACGGCGAGTCCAACATCGTGGAGATCTACATCTCCTACCTGAGGAAGAAGGTCGACCGGCTCGACCCACCACTCATCCACACCGTCCGAGGCGTGGGCTACACACTGCGCGAGCCGCGGCAATGACCCTGCGCCGACGGCTGGTGGCCACGATGGTCGTCGTCGTGGCCGTTGGCCTGGTGGCCGTCGACGTGTCCACGCTGGCCACGTTGCGGTCGTTCCTCGTCGGCCGGGTCGACAGCCAGCTGACCACCGCCACCCAGCAGGTGGCGAGCCTGGTGGCCCGGTCCCAGGACCGGGGCCGGCCCGTCACGCTGAGCGAGGTGCAGCAGCGGGTCAGCCCTGACGTCTACGTGGAGATCCTGGGACCGACGGGGGCACCCCTGCTCGTGCGGCCCTCCGGCTCCCGCCTGCCCGCCGACCCGGCGCCATTCCTACCCCGGCCCCTGCCTGTCCACCCCCTGTCGCGGTCGTTCGATTTCGATTCGTCGACGGTGATCTACCGGCCCCAGGCGAGCGCCCTCACCGTGGGGTCGGTGCACGCCGACCCCGCCGGCCGCCACCCTGCCGCCGGCCCCCAGTACCGGCTGCTGGCCACGTCGTTGCCCGGTCGGACCCTGGTGGTGGCCACCCGCCTCGATTCGGTGTCAGCCACGCTGTCGTCCCTGACGGCCATCGAAGTGGGACTGACGCTGGGCCTCCTGGTGTTGCTGATGGTGCTCATCACCTTCATCGTCCGGCGGGGGCTGCGCCCGCTCGAGGACATGTCGAGCGAGGCCGACGCCATCGCCGAGGGCAACCTCACCCGACGGGTGCATCCCGATGACGGATCGACCGAGATCGCCCGACTGGGCCGGGCCCTCAACGGAATGCTCACCCAGATCGAGACGGCCTTCGCCCAGCGGGCCGCGTCCGAGGAGCGCCTCCGGAGCTTCCTGGCCGACGCGTCCCACGAGCTGCGGACGCCGCTCACCTCCATCCAGGGCTACGCCGAGCTCCTGCGCAAGGACGCCTTGCCCGACCAACCGGACCGCGACCGGGCCCTGTCCCGGATCGGCCAGGAAGCCGCCCGCATGGGGCTGCTGGTCGGCGACCTCGCCGTGCTCGCCCGTGAGGGCGAGGGTCCCGCACCGGAATGGACGAGCGTCGACCTGGCCGGTGTCGTGACCGAGGTGGTGGCCGACGCCCGCACCATCGCCGGGAACCGGTCCTTCGACCTCGACGTCACCGGTCCCGTCCCCGTGCTCGCCGAGCGCGGGCGCCTCGAACAGCTCGTCCACAACCTGGTCGGCAACGCCCTGGCCCACACCCCGCCGGGGACCCGGGTCGAGGTCCTGGTGGCTTCCGTCGGCGATGAGGCGGTCCTGATGGTGCGGGACCACGGCCCCGGCATGCCGCCCGACGAGGCCGAGCGCGTCTTCGACCGCTTCTACCGGGGGACCGACTCCGGCCGCGACGGGGGGTCCGGCCTCGGCCTGTTCATCGTGGCCACCCTGGCCCGCGGATTCGGCGGGCGGGCCTCCGTCGACTCGACCCCGGGTGCGGGTACCGCCTTCACCGTGGTCCTCCCGCTCGATCCCGGTCCCGACCGGCCCGGTCCGGCGAGCGCCGTCGTGCCGGTACCGGCCCCGCCCGGAGAGACCGCCGATCACCCGACACCGTCGGCGACGTCCGATCCGGCGACGAGCCGGAGGTGAGTGTCCCGCACCTCGCCACCCTCGACCGGGGCAGCGGCCCGACCGTCGTCCTCCTGCACGGGCAGCCGGGAACGGGAGCGTCGTGGGCCCCCGTGACCGAGCGCCTGGTCGACCGGTTCCGGGTGCTGGCCCCCGATCGCCCCGGCTACGGCGCCACCGAGGGTGAGGCGCGGGGGATCGCCGAGAACGCCGAATTGGCGGCGGCCCTCCTCGAGGTGACGGGGACGGGGCCGGCCACCGTGGTGGGTCACAGTTGGTCGGGGGGCGTGGCCGTACTCCTGGCCGACCGGTACCCCGAGCTGGTGCACGGCCTCGTACTGGTGGGCGCGGCCTGCACCCCGGACAGCCTGGACGGGGTCGACCGGCTCCTCGGACTCCCCGTGGTGGGGGACGCCCTGACGGTCGTGGGACTGGGGGCTCTCGGCGAGGTCCTCCCCAAGGTCCGCCGGCTGGCGCCGCGGGTGCCCGCCCGGTACCGGGACCAGTTCCTCGCCAGCTTGCCCGACCAGGGAGTGCTGGGGGGTGAGCGCGGCGCGCTCGGCCGGCACCGCCGGACCTTCGCCAGCGAGCAGCGGGCCCTCATCGATGAGCTGCCCGCCGTGCACCGCGCCCTGGCGCGGCTGCGGGTCCCGACCGCCGTCGTGGTCGGGCGGTGGGACCTCGTCGTCCGGCCCGTCGCCGGGCGCACCCTGGCCGACGCCGTCGAGGGGGCCGAGTTGATCGAGATTCCCCGCGCCGGGCACTTCGTCGCCCGGGACACCCCCGACGTCCTGGCCACCGTCGTCGCCCGCTATGCGGACCGGGCGCCACTCAACCGCTAGGTGTACTCCTCCAACCGGTCGGCGGCACCCGCCGTGGTGAAGGGGACGCCGGGGGCCAGGGCGTCGAACACCGCGGCGAATTTGAGTGAGGCCTCGATGCGCTCGGTCTCGGGCACCGAGCCGGCCACGACACCGACACCGGCGGTCAGCGTGGCCGTCCGGCCGGCCACCGTCATGGCCCGGATGCCGACGACGAACCGCCCGTCGCCTTCGCCGTCGACATAGCCGACAGGGCCCGCATAGGACCCGCGGGGGCCGTCCTCCAGCTGTTCGATCAGGCGGAGGGCCGGGACCCGGGGTACGCCGCCCACCGCCGGGGTGGGGTGGAGGAGGGCGGCCAGATGCAGTGCGCCCGGGAGCGGTCGGTGGTCCCCGTGTCGGAGGGTGCCCTCGACGGTGGTGCCCAGATGGGTGAGGTTGTGCAGGTGGACCAGCTCGGGATGGTCCGGCACGTCGAGGTACGTGCACCATGGTTCCAGCGCCTGACCGATGGCGTCGACCACGAAGCGGTGCTCCTCGGTGTCCTTGGCCGAGTCGAGCAGGGCCGGCGGCAGCATGCTGCCTGCATCGGGAAAACGATCGGTGGTCCCGGCCAACGGGCGGCTACGCACGTGGTCGGCGGTCCGTTCCACCAGTAGCTCCGGGCTGGCGCCGACGAACTGGCCCGCTGTCGTCGGGAGGGAGAAGAGCGTGCAGTTCGGCTCGAGCGAGCACCAACGGCGCAACAGGGAGCCCACATCGGGGTCCCGGTCGAGGGCGACGTCCACCCGGCGGGCGAGCACCACCTTGGACAGCTCGCCGCGCCCGATGGCCGCCACGGCGCAGGCGACGGCCTCCTCGTAGGCACCGTCGGAGGAGTGGGGCAGCACCCGGGTGCCGACGGGGCGGGTGTCGCCCACCCGGTGGGCGGCGGCCGTCGCCACGAGGCGGTCCCGCAGACCGGCCCCCGAGATCGCCGGGCCGTCGTCGTACCGTCCAGACACCACGGTCACCCACTCGGCGCCGCCGGGCTCGCGGCAGTAGAGGGTCTCGGGAACCACGAGGGATGCGGGCGCCGTCCGGTCGAACGGCAGCGCCCCGAAGGCCAGGACGGGACGCAGGGCCGTGGTCCCGGGGGGAACGAGGTCGTCGCAGTCGATGGACCCGAGGTTGGTCTGAGCCCGGTCGATGCCCTCGGTGCCGGCGAGGCCGCCCGGCAGTGCGATCTGCCGGGCCACGCCCAGACCGACCAGTATCCGTCCGCCGTCGGCCCACAGGATGCCGTGGTCGCCGGCCAGGGTGAAGGGATCGATGTCGGCCCCCGCGGGCAGGAGATGTCGCCGGGCGGCGGGTTCGGGTGCGTCCGCCGCCGCGGGTCCGTGCCCGGTGACGGCCGGTCGGGTGGCGGTCACGGCCGCCCGCTCCGGGTGGCGGTCAGGAGTTGGCTGAGACCGCCGGACAGGGCCCGCCGGTTGACCGACGAGAACCCGGCCGCGTGGAGCAGGGTCCGGAGCTCGTCGGTGGACGGCAGGTAGGCGGTCGACCTCGGCAGGTACCGGTAGGCCGACCGGTCCGACAGCAGGCCGCCGAGGACCGGCACGACCCGGCGGAACCAGATCCGGTGCCCGGCGAGGAGGAGGCCGGATTCGGGTTCGGACACCTCCAGGAGGCTGATCCGGCCGCCGGGGCGGACCATGCGGCCGAACTCATCGAACACGGCGGCGAGGTCGGTGAAGTTGCGCAGCGCATAGCCGCAGGTGATCCCGTCGATCGACGCGGTGGCCACCGGCAGCGCGGACGCGTCGGCCTGGACGAGGGGCAGTCCGGTGTGATTGGCGGCCAGCATGCCCCACGACAGGTCGATGCCGAGGGCACGGTAGCCACCGGACCGCAGCAGCTTGAGGAAGTCGCCGGTGCCACAGGCCAGGTCGAGCACGGTGGCGCCGTGCGGCAGGGCGAGCGCCCGCAGCGACTGTCTGCGCCAGTGCACGTCGAGGCCGAAGGTCATGGTCCGGTTGACCAGGTCGTAGCGGGGGGCGATGGCATCGAACATCGACCGAACGAGCATCGTCTTCTCGGCGCCGGTGGGCAGGTCGGCCTCGCGGGCCCGGGCGGCCGCCTCCAAAGAGATGCCGGCCGGGGAGGCGGTGGAGACCGCGCCGCGCCCGGTCGTGTCGTCCGGGCCGGTCAACGCGACGACCTGACGGTGGTCCCCCGAGGGTGTGGCGCGTCGCCGCTCCCGTCGGTCCGGATGCGGTCCCGCACCGCCTCGCGCTCCTCGTCGGACCCCTCCCGCTCGACGTGGTCGAGGGCCACCTTGACGAGGGTGCGGGCGAAGTGGTGGCCGACCAGGGTGTTGACCGCCGGGAGCAGGTCGGCATACGCCTGGAGGAGTCCGTCGACGGCCGGGTCGCCGGTGGGGTCGCTCAAGGCCTCGTGGCCCCCGACCGTCTCGAGGGCGTCCGGGCGGACCCCGGAGCGGAGCGGTTCGCGGATGTGGCGGGCGAACATCTCGACCGCCTCCCGTGCGGTGGCCTCCGTGGCCCGGTTGTGGCGGCGGGCCAGGTCGAGCAAGTCGGTGAGGGGGATGCCCCACTCGAGGAGGCGCAGACCGGCACGCGAGGCGGCCACGTCCTGTTCGGTGTAGCGGGGCTGTCCGGCCACCCGGGTGGGGATCAGCAGCCCTTCGGCCTCGAGTGCCTTCACCAGGGCCAGCGGCATGCCTGTGACCGATGCCAACTGGTCCAGGTCCAAGCATACGTCCTCGGAGCCGTCGCCCGGAACAGGCGGAGGGGCCCCGTCGCCTCCTGCTGCCGGGGCGACACCGGTCAACTGCCCGAGCAGCGCCTCGTCGGCGGCGTCCAGCTCTCCGGAGACGAGCCGGGCGATGGTGGCCAGCGTGAAGCCCCGTTGCTGGAGGGAGCGGATTCGTGCCAGCCGGTCGAGATGGCCTTCGCTGTACCAGGCGATCCGTCCCTCACGGCGCGGCGGGTCCAGCAGGCCCTTGCTCTGGTAGTAGCGGATGGTATCCACCGACACGTCGGCCTGCGCCGACAGCTGCTCGACCCGCATCTCCATGGACCCACTCTAGGAGTGTCTGCTCGTATTGTCGGAGCGCCCGCGTCAATGGTGCCAGTGATCAGGGGATACGTGGTGGGCGGTGGCCCGGGCGGCGCCTGCTCAGGCGTAGTAGCGGTAGACCACCTGGGCGGCACAACTGGGCTTCGTCGAGCCTTCGGTCTCGAGCGTCAGGTCGAGGACGACCTGGACGCCGCCGGACACGTCCTCCACTTCGACGATCGCCGCGCCGAGCCGCAGCTTGCTCCCCACCATGACCGGCGAGGGGAACCGCACCTTGTTGCAGCCGTAGTTGACGCCCATCGAGATGCCGTCCACCAGGAGGACCTCGCCGAGCAGTACCGGGGCCAGGGCCAGGGTCAGGTAGCCGTGGGCGATGGGCCCGCCGAAGGGGCCGTTCTTGGCCGCCTCGGGGTCGACGTGAATCCACTGGTGGTCGCCCGTGGCATCGGCGAAAAGGTTGACCTGTGCCTGGTCGATCAGATGCCACTCGCTGTAGCCGAGGTGGGTTCCGACCAATTCTTTGAACGATCCGATGCCGTGCACGCTGGTAGCCATGGCCAGACTGTAGGTGAGTGGGAGGTGGTCGACCACCCGGGAGACGGGGTCGAACGAGGTCGGAGTGAGGTCCGCCTATGGCCGGCGCCCAGTGCCTCCTCATCCGCTCGGGGTCGGTACGATCGTCATCGTGCCCGCCGAACACCAGCACCGCAACGTCAGCGGCGGCGGCGCCCGCGCCGCCGTGTTCGGCATCAGCGACGGGCTGGTGTCCAACGTCTCGCTGATCCTCGGCATGGCCGGCGCCCACTCCACGGCGGGCGCCGTGCGCCTGGCCGGTATCGCCGGCCTGATCGGCGGGGCGTTCTCGATGGCCACCGGGGAGTACGTCTCGATGCGGGCCCAGTCCGAGTTGATGGAACGCGAACTCGACGTCGAGCGACGGGCGATCCAGTCCGACCCCGAAGACGAGCGCCGCGAGCTTGCCGCGTTGTACCGCAGCCGTGGCGTCGAGCCCGACATGGCCGACGAGCTGTCGGTCAAGATGATGCGGGACCCGGAGCTGGCCCTCGAGACCCACGCCCGCGAGGAGCTCGGCTTCACCCCTGGCGCCACCGGAAAGCCGTTGGAAGCGGCCCTGTCGTCCTTCGTGATGTTCGCCATCGGCGCCTGCATCCCGCTGCTGCCGTGGCTGTTCTCCAGCGGCACCACCGCCACGTTGTGGTCGGTGGGACTCAGTGCGGTGGGCTCACTCGTCGTCGGTGCCGCCCTCTCGTTCTTCACCGGTCGGTCCTGGATGTGGTCGGCCGGCCGCCAACTGCTGATCTCCGGTGCGGCGGCCGGCGTCACCTACACCATCGGGCACCTCGTCGGCTCCGGCTAGGACGCGGCTCAGTCCACCGGCCCTGTCCGTCAGCCGATGGGCGGGACCGAATCCGTGATGTAGGCGCGGTCGACGTGGTGGGTGGTCATCCCCATCGAGCGGTACAGGGCGACCGCAGCCGTGTTGGCGGCGTCGACGTACAGCATCCCTGCGGCAATTCCACGAGCGGCGAGCCAGGCGAACCCGTCCTCGGTCAGAGCCCGACCCCACCCGCGTCCGTGGAAGTCGGGGTCGACGCCGATCACGTAGATCTCGCCCAGGGGCGGTCGGGCCGACCGGTGGACCTTGGTCCAGCACGATCCGGCGATCCGGCCGTCCACCTCGAGCACCCGGAACCCGTCGGGATCGAACCACGGTTCCGCCTGTCGTTCGAGGAGGGTGTCGAGATCCCAGCCGCCCTGCTCGGGGTGCCCGGCGAAGGCCCGGTTGTTCTGGACGAGCCAGGCCTCCTCGTCCTCACCCACCCGGAACGCCCGCGTGGCGACCGCTGGGGTCGGGCGCCCGCCGTGGAGCGCGGGCAGCGGAAGCGGGCAACGCAGTTGGAGGAGGTCGCGGTCGCCGACGAAGCCGAGGCGTGCGGCGCGGGCGTCGTCGGCGTCGGTGGCATGGCCGACCCACCAACGTAAGGGACCGTCGCCCCGGGCGGCGAACGCGGCGAGGGCGGCGCCGGCCAGCGCGTCGACCAGTTCGGTGGACGCATCGGCCATCTCGGGACCGGGAACGGTGACCAGTTCCAGCGCCGCCGTCCGACCGTCGCCGTAGCCGTCGACCTGGGCCCACCCGACCAGATCGGTCGACCCACGGCCGTGGGCGGCCACGGCCACGAGGCGGTCCGAACCAGGACGGGGTGCCGTCCGCTCGAGCACCCGCTGGCGCTCCTCGCTCAGGCCGGCCCAGCCGAATGCCGCCTCGTGGCGGGACAGCAGGTCGCGCACGGCGAGCCGCACCGGTGCGTCGAACGAGTCCATGACCTCGAGTTCGAGCGCATCCATCGGGCAGAACCTACCGGTAACCTCCGCCCATGGTCCGACCCCGCACCCCCGCCGGCCGGGCGCGGGAGGTCGACCGGCGCCTCGGCGGGCTCTACCCGGGCACGGCGGCCGAGCTGTGCGCGCTCGACCACGCCGACGCCTTCCAGCTGCTGGCCGCCACCATCCTCTCGGCCCAGTGCACCGATCAGCGGGTCAACCTCACGACGCCAGCCCTCTTCGCGCGCTACCCCGACGCCGCCTCCCTCGCCGACGCGTCCGTCGAGGAGGTCGAGGCGCTCATCCGTCCCACCGGCTTCTTCCGGGCCAAGACCCGCAGCCTGATCGGCATGGCCACCCAAGTCGTCGAACGGTTCGACGGGGTCGTGCCCAACAGGATGGAGGACCTGGTGACGTTGCCGGGTGTGGGGCGCAAGACGGCCAACGTGCTCCGCAGTGTGGCCTTCGGCCTGCCCGGGCTGCCCGTGGACACCCACGTGGAGCGGCTGTCCCAACGGCTCGGGCTGACCGACGAGACCGATCCCGTCAAGGTCGAGCACGTGCTGAACACCATGGTGTCGGCCGCCCGGCGCGGGACGTTCAGCTTGCGGTTGATCCTGCACGGACGGGCCACGTGCCGGGCTCGTGCACCCCGGTGCGCCGAATGCGTGTTGGCCGACTTCTGCCCGTCGGCGAATCCCACTCCCAGCGCGGGCGGAAGGGCGCTTCCCCGACTCCCGGCCACACCCCGGGCCGGATGAGGGCCGATGACCACCGTCCGTCGGGTTTCGGTGGCTCCGGGTGAGGTAGGGCCACCCGGAACACGTGTTGACACGCCAAAACGACCTCTGTTGTGATAGACCGATTTCACGAGTGAATTCGCTGCTCAATCAGCTTCGGACCACGAAAAGGTCACCCCGACGGCGGTAACTGTGATTTCCCGTCGTGGCGACTGGCATACGGCATGGTTTTGTGCTGTGATGAATGGCGGACCAGTTCCCGCCAACTGGTCCCACAGAGTAGGGATCGGGATCCGCCGCCCGACCTGCTCGCGCGAAGGCACCCTACGGGGTGCCTTCGCCGCGTCCGGACACCGGACTGCATCATCGTTCAGCGCCGGGCCAGGTGCAGGGCCAACCGGGAGAGCCGGCGGTTGGCGTTGGCCAGCGAGCGCTCGATGGCGAACAGTTCGCGTGCCGTCTCCTCGTCCTTGACGTTGTCCGCCGACTCGGCGTGCACCGTCACCCGACGGGTCAGCTCGTCGAGCGCGGTGGCGAGCGAGGACAGTTCAGCGGAGGTGGCGGCCATCGTCCGATCATGGCATCCCGTCACCGACGGCGGGAACCGGTGATGGACCATCGGGCGGGGCCCGCGCACGGCCCACCGGTACCGTGTCATCAACGGGTCGACGCGCAGAAGTGCGTGATGAAGTGTCCGATAGCATCGGCAGGCCATGGGCCTCCGTCGACTCGACCTCCGCGGCTTTGCCGGCGACCGGCGCGAGCTTGTCGCCCGGCTGCCGCGTCCGGTCGACGAGCAGGACCGCTCCTCTGATGCGGTGGCGGCCATCCTGGCCGATGTGCGGGCGAACGGCGACGAAGCGCTTCGTCGCCTGACGGCCTCCTTCGACCACGTCGAGCTCGACGAGTTGCGGGTCCCGGCCTCGGAGATCTCGGCCGCGCTCGGGCGCATCCCGTCCGAATTGCAGGAGGCCCTCGACGTCGCCCACGACCGGATCCTGGCGTACCACGCGCACGAGGCGGGCGAGGCGCCGGACGACTTCACCAACGGCGGCATCACCGTCCGCCACCTCATCCGCCCGGTGACTAGGGCCGGTTGCTACGCGCCCGGGGGAAGGGCACGGTATCCGTCGACCGTCCTGATGTGCGCCGTCCCCGCCCAGGTGGCCGGGGTCGCAGAGATCGTGCTCTGCGTGCCACCGGGTCCGGACGGTCGGATCGACGACGCCACCTTGGCCGCGGCCGCCGTGGCCGGGGTGTCCGAGGTCTATTCGGTGGGCGGGGCCCAGGCCATCGCCGCCATGGCCTACGGCACCGACACCATCGGCGCCGTCGACGTGATCGTCGGACCGGGCAACCGCTACGTGGCCGAGGCCAAACGCCAGGTATCGGGCGTGGTGGGCGTGGCGTCTGCGTTCGCCGGCCCGTCCGAAGTGGTGGTGATCGCCGGGCCCGACACACCGCCCGAGTTCGCGGCCATCGACCTGGTGGTCCAAGCCGAACATGGGCCCGACGGTCTGGCCTGGCTCATCACCTGGTCGGAGGAGGTCGCCGACCGGGTCGATCTGGCGGTCGACCGGATCGTGGCGGGGTCGCCCCGCCGGGTCGACCTCGAGGCGACGCTGGGCGCCGGCGGCTACGCCGTGCTGGTGGACAACTCACGCCAGGCATGCGCGGTGGCCAACGTGGTCGCTCCGGAGCACCTCGAGATCCTGACCAAGAACGCCGGTTCGCTGCTGGCCAACATCGAGTCGGCCGGGGCCGTGTTCCTCGGGGTGAACGCCCCGGCCAGCGTGGGCGACTACCTGGCTGGCCCCAACCACGTCCTCCCGACCAACCGGACGGCCCGGTTCGCCAGCGCCCTGCGGGTCGACGACTTCCGCAAGCACATCCACGCCGTCAGCATGGACGACGAGGCGGTCCGCACCCTCGGCCCCTTTGTCGTGACCTTGGCCGAGACGGAGGGCCTCCCGGCCCACGCCCTGTCAGTTCGGCTCCGATGGCCGACCTAGGCGAGGGATCGGCCCGCGGCCTTCCGGGGGTGCGGCCCGACCTCGAGGCCCTGGTCGGCTACCACTCGGCCCAGGTCGACGTCGACGTCCGCCTCAACACCAACGAGTCGCCCCTGCCGCCTCCCGACGGCTGGCTGGACGCCCTGGCGGATGCCGTCCGAGGCATCGAGTTCAACCGCTACCCGGAACGCGAAGCGACCGGTCTGCGACGGGCCTTGGCCGGCAGCCACGGGGTGGGTATCGACGAGGTGTTCTGCGCCAACGGCTCGAACGAGGTGCTGCAATGCCTGCTCCTCGCGTACGGGGGGCCGGGACGGACGGCTGCGCTCTTCGAACCCACGTACACGCTCCACCGGCACATCGCCCGGATCACCGGCACGACGGTGGTGGCCGGGGCACGCCGTGACGACTTCGCCCTCGACCTCGACGTGGTCGCCGCCGTGGTGGCCGGCTCCGATCCGGCGGTCACCTTTTTGTGCTCGCCCAACAACCCGTCCGGACGGGCCGACACCCCGGCCGAGGTCGAGCGGGTGGCCGGGCTCGTGCCCGGGCTGCTCGTCGTCGACGAGGCCTACGGGCAGTTCGCTCCGTCGTCGGCCTTGGCCTTGCGGCGCGGCGATCCGGCCGGGACCCGGCACGTGGTGGTCGTCCGGACCTTCTCCAAGACGTGGTCGATGGCCGGCGCACGGCTCGGGTACCTGGTCGCCGACCCCGACGTGGTGGCGGCTTGCGAACTCGTCGCCCTGCCGTACCACCTCGATGCGGCCAAGCAGGCGGCCGGGCGGTTGGCCCTCGACTTCGTCGACGAGATGGAGCACCGGGTGGCGGCCATCACCGAGGAGCGCGGGCGCATCGCCGCCGCCTTCGCCGACCTGGCGGTCGAGACGTGGCCGTCGGACGCCAATTTCCTGCTCTTCCGACCGCTGGCCAAGCCGGCGACGCAGGTGTGGACCGATCTCCTGGCCGCGTCGGTGCTCGTGCGAGACTGTTCGACGTGGCCGGGCCTCACCGGGTGCCTGCGGGTGACCGTGGGGCTCCCCGAGGAGAACGACCGGTTCCTGGCCGCCCTGACCGAAAGCCTGCGATGAGCGCTCCCACTCCTGCACCCCGTCCCGACGACCAGCGAGACCGGCCTCATCGGCGAGCCGCCCAGGTGTCGCGGGCCACCAAGGAGACCTCGATCGAGGTGGAGATCGATCTCGACGGCACCGGGGACACCGACATCGCCACCGGGCTCCCGTTCTTCGACCACATGGTGAGCCAGCTCGGCAAGCACAGCGGCATCGACATCCGGGTGGCCGCCGTCGGCGACCTCGACGTCGACGCCCACCACACGGTCGAGGACGTCGGGATCGCCCTCGGCGACGTGCTGGCCGAGGCCCTCGGCGACAAGGCCGGCGTGAAGCGCTTCGCCTCGATCTCCCTGCCCCTCGACGAAGCCCTCGTCGATGTGGCCCTCGACCTGTCCGGTCGGCCGTTCCTGGCTTACACCATCGAATTCGCCCCGGACACCGCCGGGCTCGGTACTCCGCCCTTCGACCCCCAGCTGGCTGAGGAGTTCTGGCGCGCCTTCGCCACTGCCGCGGCGCTCACCCTCCACATCCGGCTGGTGACGGGGAAGAACACCCACCACATCCTCGAGGCCTCGTTCAAGGCGGTGGCCCGGTGCTTGCGGGACGCGGTGCGCGTCGAGGGCGGGGGCATCCCCTCGACCAAGGGCACGCTGTGAAGCCGCCCGCCGCCCCGTGATCGCCGTCCTCGACTACGGCATCGGCAACCTGCGCTCGGCCGAGAAGGCGCTCCAGCGGGTGGGCGCCGATGCCCGGCTGATCGACGATCCCACCGCGGCCGCCGGCGCCGACGGGATCGTCCTGCCCGGCGTGGGCGCCTTCGGCCGGTGCGCGGAGGCCCTGCGGGCCACCGGCCTCGACGACGTGGCCACCGACGCCGTGGCCCGGGGGATCCCGTTCCTCGGGATCTGCATCGGGTTCCAACTCCTCTACGAGGGATCGGAGGAGAACCCGTCCGCCGAGGGCCTCGGCGTGCTGCCCGGGGTCGTGCGCCGCCTGCCGACCGGGGTCAAACACCCGCAGATGCAGTGGAACACCCTCGACATCGCCGGTTCCGACCTGCTGGCCGGGGTGCCCGACCCAGCGTGGGTCTACTTCGTCCACTCGTATGCGCCCGAGCAGACCGTGGACACCACCTCGACGTGCGACTACGGCGGCCCGGTGGTGGCCACGGCTGAGCGCGGACCGGTGTGGGGCACCCAATTCCACCCGGAGAAGTCCGGGGCGGTCGGCCTCGGGATCCTCGCCAACTTCGTGGCCGCCGTCGACCGCGCCGCCTGATGGACCTCTACCCGGCCATCGACATCCGGGGAGGCGGTGCGGTCCGCCTCACCCAGGGGGACTTCGACCGGCAGAGCGAGTACGGCGATCCGGTCGAACTGGCACGGCAATTCGCCAGCGCGGGGGCACCGTGGCTCCACGTGGTCGACCTCGACGCGGCCCGCTCGGGTCATCCGGTCAATCGCGCACTGATCTTGGCCATCGTGGCGGCGGTCGACGTGCCGGTGCAGACGGGCGGCGGGGTCCGCACCGAGGACGACGTCGCCGAACTGCTCGACGGCGGCGTGGCCCGGGTGATCCTCGGGACGGCGGCCCTCGAGGACCCCGGCCTGGTCCACCGCTCGACCGTCGCCCACCCCGGCCGGGTGGTGCTCGGCCTCGACTACCGGCGTGGCCCGGACGGGCGGGCCGAAGTGGCGGTACGGGGCTGGGAGGAGGGGACGGGGCGCACGGTGGGTGAGGTCCTCGACGAGATGGGCGGCGCCGGCCTGGCCGCGGTGGTGGCCACGTCAATCGACCGCGACGGGATGCTGTCCGGCCCGGACCTCGACGGCCTGGCCGTGATCCTGGCGATGACCGAGGTGCCGGTCATCGCGTCGGGAGGCGTGGGGTCGGTCGGGGACATCGACGCCCTGGCCGCCATGGAGGTCACCGCCGCTGACGGCTCGCGCCGGCGCCTCCTCGGCGCCATCACCGGCAAGGCGTTGGTGGACGGGAAGATGACGGTGGAGGAGGGGGTGGCGGCGTGCGCACGGTCCGTGTGATCCCCTGCCTCGACGTCGACGACGGCCGGGTGGTCAAGGGCATCCGCTTCACCGACCTGTTCGACGCCGGCGATCCGGTCGAGCTGGCGGCCCGCTACGACGCCCAGGGCGCCGACGAGCTCGTCTTCCTCGACATCACCGCCTCGTCCGACCACCGCGGGACCATGGTGGAGGTGGTGGCACGCACGGCCGAGCAGGTCTTCATCCCCTTCACCGTGGGGGGCGGGGTCCGGACGGTGGACGACGCCCGGCGTCTCCTGCGGGCCGGGGCCGACAAGGTCGGGGTCAACTCGGCCGCCGTCGACCGTCCCGCGCTGGTCACCGAGCTGGCCGACGAGTTCGGCAGTCAATGTGTGGTGGTTGCCATCGATGCCCGCCGCCGCCCGGGCACCGCCGACCTGGCCTGGGAGGTCTACACCCACGGCGGGCGGACGGCCACCGACCTCGACGCCCTGGCCTGGGCCGAGCGCTGCAGCGACCTCGGGGCCGGTGAGCTGCTGGTCACGTCGATGGACCGGGACGGCACCCGCGACGGGTTCGACCTCGAGCTGACGCGGCGCATCGCCATCCGTTGCCCGGTCCCGTTGGTGGCGTCGGGTGGGGTGGGGGAGCTCGACCATCTGGTCGAGGGAGCCGTCGAGGGTGCGGCGGACGCCGTCCTGGCCGCCTCCATCTTCCATCTCGGGGAGTTCACCATCGCCGAGGCCAAGGCCCACCTGGCCGCCGCCGGCGTGGCCGTGCGACCGGCCTGACCACGGCCCTCACGGGTTCGGCCCCGTGCAGGGCTGCGGTAGCCTGCGAACGTGGCGACCACTACCTCTGAGGCCCCGACGAACGGTACGGGCAGCGAAGATGCCCCGCTGGCCATCAACGTGCTCGCCGACCGGGTGCTGGTCCGGGTCGGGCCGGCCGACGGCGAGCGGCGGTCCCGCGCCGGCATCCTGATCCCGGCTACCGCCCAGGTTTCCCGTCGCCTGACCTGGGCCACGACCATCGCCGTGGGACCCCACGTCCGGTCGGTCAAGGTGGGTGACACCGTCCTGTTCAACCCTGAGGACCGCTTCGAAGTCGAGGTCCAGGGTGAGGAGTACGTCATCCTGCGCGAGCGGGACATCCACGCCGTGGCCGCCACCCGGTTCGACGGTGGGACCGGCCTCTACCTCTGAACCGCCCGCACCCCGATCCGCACCCCGAACGAACCCGAGCCACCTGGGAGCCCACGTGACCACCCCCGCCATCCCTCCCGCCTTCGTCGCCACGCCCGTACCCCACACCGCGGACGAGCTCGAGGCCATCACGTACAACGCCGACGGACTGGTCGGGGCCATCGTCCAGGACGCCTCGGACGGGGCCGTCCTCATGTTCGCCTGGATGAACGCCGAGTCGCTGGCCCAGACGCTCGAGTCCGGGCGGACCTGGTTCTGGAGCCGCAGCCGCCAGGAGTTCTGGTGCAAGGGCGAGACGTCGGGCGACCGCCAGTACGTCCGCAGTGTCCGCTACGACTGCGACGGCGACACCCTGCTCGTGACCGTCGACCAGGAGGGGGCCGGCGCCTGCCACACCGGGCACCGGACCTGCTTCTTCCGGGCCTTCGGTGAGGACGCCACCGAGGGGGCGGACGAGTCGTGACCGGTGTCACCGGTCCGGGTGTCGAGGGCTTCCGCCGGTTCGCCCGCGCCCACCGGATCGTCCCGGTGTGGCGCGAGCTCGTGGCCGACACGGTCACCCCGGTGGCGGCCTTCCTCCAGATCGTGGGGACCGGTACGACGAGCGGCTTCCTCCTGGAATCGGTGGAGGGCGGCGAGCGGTGGGGCCGCTACTCGTTCATCGGGCGCAACCCGCTGGCCACCCTGGTGGCCCAGGGGCACGAGGTCTCCACCCGGGGTGCCCTCGACCTCGACGACCTGACCGGCGGGGGGGTGACGGGCCATCACGGCGTGCTCGCCGCCCTCGAGGCGATCCTCGACGCCGTCGACTCACCCGACCTGCCCGACCTGCCGCCGCTGCACGGCGGGTTGGTGGGCTACCTGGGCTATGACGTGGTCCGCGAGGTCGAGCACCTGCCGGATGTACCCGCCGACGACCTCGGCCAGCCCGACGCCATACTGGCCGTGATCGGCCAGCTCGCCGCCTTCGACCACTGGCGCCAGCGTGTGGTGCTGATCGACAACGTGGTGGTCGATCCCGACTGGACCGACGCCGACCTCGACGCCGCCCATGCCGCCGCCGAGTCCCGGTTGGACGACCTGGCCGCCGACTGCGTCCGGCCCACGGCCGAGGCGCCCCGCCTGCTGCCGCCCCGCCAGTCGCCCCCCGGCGACGTCACCCGGACCATGACCGACGGGTTGTACATGGATGCCGTCCAGGCGGCCAAGGAGCACGTCATGGCCGGCGACGTGTTCCAGGTCGTCCTGTCCCAGCGGTTCGACATGGCCGAGCTGGGTGCCGACCCGTTCGACGTCTACCGGGTGCTGCGCCTGGTGAACCCCAGCCCGTACCTCTACTTCTTGCGCTTCCCCGAGGTGACGGTGGTCGGCGCGTCGCCCGAGCCGATGGTGCGGCTGCGGGAGGGCACGGTCATCTCGCGCCCGATCGCCGGCTCGCGCCCCCGGGGGAGCACCCCCGAGGAAGACGCACGTCTCGAGGGCGAGCTGGTCGAGGACCCGAAGGAGGTGGCGGAGCACGTCATGTTGATCGACCTGGCCCGCAACGACGTCGGGCGGGTGGTCAGCTTCGGCACCGAGGTGGTCGACGAGATCATGGTGGTCGAGCGCTACAGCCACATCATGCATCTGACCTCCCAGGTGTCGGGCAGCCTGGCCCCGGGCAAGGGTCCCGTCGACGTACTGCGGGCCACCCTGCCGGCCGGCACCCTGTCCGGGGCGCCGAAGGTCCGGGCCATGGAGATCATCGACGATCTCGAGCCCACCAAGCGCGGCGTCTACGGAGGTGTCGTCGGCTATCTCGACTTCAGCGGCAACCTCGACACGGCCATCGCCATCCGCACCATGACCGTGGCCCCAGACGGGCGGGCGTCGGTCCAGGCGGGGGCGGGGATCGTGGCCGACAGCGACCCGGCCTCCGAGAACGCCGAGTGCGCCCACAAGGCCGCCGCCCTCCTGTCGGCTGTGGCCATGGCCCGTACGGCCTGCTCTGAGGCGCGGACATGACCGCCGCCGACTCGATGGCGGGTGCCGAGGCGCTGCGCACCGGCGCGGCGGCCCGGATGGTCGCCCGGGACGTCCTGTCGGTCACCGGTCCCGACGCCGCCAGCTACCTCCAGGGCCAGTGCAGCCAGGACCTCGACGGACTGGCCGTCGGCGGCTCGGCCGAAGCGTTGCTGCTCAGCCCGCAAGGCAAGATCGACGCCCTCGTGCGGGTGACGCGGGCCGGAGAGGAGTCGTTTGTGCTCGACACCGATCCGGGATGCGGCGAGGCCGCCCGGGTCCGCCTCGAGCGCTTCCGCCTCCGGACGCGGGTAACGGTCGACGCCCTCGTATGGGCCTGTCTGTCGCTGCGGGGCCCGGGCGCGTCGACCCTCAGCGTTGAAGCCGGTCCGGAGCTGGTGGTACCGGTGGCGTGGTCCGGTTGGTCGGGGGTCGACCTGCTCGGACCGCCACCGGCCGGAGATCCCGACCTCTCGTCGTGGCTGCCCGTGGGTGCGGTGCGGTGCGACGAGGAGCCGTGGGAGGCGGCCCGCATCGAAGCGGGCGTACCCATCGGTGGTCGGGAAGTGACGGCATCCACCATCGCCGCGGAGGTCGGATTGGTCGACCGCACCGTGTCGTTCACGAAGGGCTGCTTCACCGGGCAGGAGTTGGTGGCCAGGCTCGATGCACGGGGATCGAAGGTGGCCCGGCGGCTGTGCGGCGTGGTTGTGCACGGCGACCTCCGTCCGCCGGTCGGGGCCGCGGTGTGGACGGTGGACGGTGCCCACGAGGTCGGTGTCCTCACCTCGGTGGCGTGGTCGTCACGACTCGGCGCCGTGGTCGCCCTGGCCACGCTCCACCGACGGGTGGACCCGCCGGAGATGGTGGTGGTCCGGTGGGACGGCAGCGTGTCGGCCGCCGAGGCGCGCCCGCTGCCGCTCACGACCACCTGACCGTGCCGAGGGAGTGAGCGAGACGCGCTACGTTGCCCCGCAGGCCGGCTCGGCCCGGAGAGTCACCGGGGTCGCCGACGGAGTGGGGGAGAAGACATGACGACCGACGCACCGACCGGTGGGCAACCCGAGGGGTCCGTCGAGATGGACACCGACCACATCACCACGTCCACCCGCGACCCGGGCGCCATGCGGGACCAGTTCGAGCAGTGGTTGGGCGCCACGCTGCCGCCGGGCAGCCGCCCCCGGGTCTTGGCACTGACCAGTCCGGAGAGCAACGGCATGTCATCGGAGACGCTGCTCGTCGACGCGGCCTGGACCGAGGACGGTACCGAGGTCACCCGACGCCTGGTCGCCCGCGTCGAGCCGCCGGCCACCGACTACCCGGTATTCACCACCTACGACCTCGACATGCAGTTCCGGGTCATCCGCCTGGTGTCCGAGCACACCGACGTGCCCGTCCCGGCCACCCACTGGTACGAGCCGGACCCGACGGTCCTGGGCGGCGCCTTCTTCGTCATGGACCGCGTCGACGGTCTCGTTCCGCCCGACGTGATGCCGTACACGTTCGGCGACAACTGGGTCTTCGACGCCACCGATGACGCCAGGCGCACGATCCAGGACTCGGCGGTCCGGACCATGGCCGGCATCCACTCCATCACCCCGGCCGACCACGACCTGGGCTTCCTCGAAATCGACCAGCCAGGGGCGACCGCCCTCGAGCGGAACCTCAACCACTGGAAGGCGTACCTCGAGTGGGTGGTGGGTGACGAGCGGTCCTCCCTGCTCGACGACTGCTTCGCGTGGTTGACCGACCATCTCCCGAGGGACGCCAGCGCCGACGCGCTGTCCTGGGGTGACGGACGGATCGGCAACATGATGTTCCGGGACAACCACGTGGTCGCCGTGCTCGACTGGGAGATGGCCGCCGTGGCGCCCCCCGAGGTCGACCTCGGGTGGATGTGCTACCTGCACCTGTTCTTCCAGGACCTCGCCGTCCAGCTGGGTGCTCCCGGCCTCCCCGACATGTTCCGACCGGCCGACGTCCGGGCCACGTACACGGCGGCCTCGGGTCAGGAACCGGGGGATCTCACGTGGCACATCGCCTACGCGGCCATGCGCCACGGAGTGATCATGCGCCGGGTGACGGAGCGGTCGATCCATTTCGGCGAGGCCGAGCGGCCCGACGACATCGACGCCCTCATCATCCACCGGGACACCCTGGCCGGCATGCTCGACGGCTCCTACTGGAAGGGCGTCGCCCTGTAGCGATGGGCATGCGGCGGGACCACCAAACCCTCAACCTTGACTTTACCCTGAACCTAATCCTGTACCTAAGGGTAAGAGATCGGACAGGTCTACGGAGGATCCACCGTGCTCGCCACCGGTAGGGAAGGCCCGATCCCGGTCGACGGGGCCGGATGAAGTCGCACCACCATGCGGGTGCCCGGGGTGCGTTCCGGACCGATAGGAGACTCGGCGCTCACCCGTGCCCCCATGGCGCCGGCCAGTTCGGCCACGATGGCGAGGCCCAGTCCCGACCCCTTGCGCCGCCCGGTGTCCCGGTCGGTGGTGAAGTGCCGATCGAACACCCGGGTCAGCTGGTCGGGCGGGATGCCCGGCCCGTCGTCGTCCACCCACAGGACGGCCCCTTCGGGACCGGCGGACTGGCCCACCTGGACCTGGTGGCGGGCGAACGACGAGGCATTCTCGACCAGGTTGGCCAGTATCTGGCCGAGGCGGTCGCTGTCGGCCAGGACCGGACACGGGGTGCCGGCCCCGGGCGTCAGCGCGAGTTCGACCCCCAACTCGGCGGCCCGGGGCTGGAAGCCCTCGACCACCTGGCGCAGGACGACGCCGGCGTCGATCGGACGGAGCTCGAAGGTGAAGCGGTCGGCGTCGAGACGGGCGAGGTCGAGGAGGTCCTGGACGAGGCGTTCGAGGCGTCGCGCCTCGGCGCTGATCACGGCGGCGGCACCGAGCGGATCATTCGTCGTCCCGTCGAGCACTGCCTCGGCGTAGCCGCGGATCGACGTGAGCGGGGTGCGCAGCTCGTGGGAGACCGACAGCAGGAACTGGCGCTCCTGGTCGCGGGCCCGGGTCAGGTTGGCGCCCATGGCGTTGATCGACTCGGCCAGTTGGGCGAATTCGGGATCCTCCTGGGTGCGCACGGCCACCCGGGCGTCGAGGTCGCCGAAGGCGATACGTCGGGTGGTGGCGACGGCGGCCACCACCGGTCGCGTGAAACGCCGGGCCAGGGCGGCAGCCACCAGTGCTGCGGCGACCACGCCCGCCAGCCCGATGAGCCCGAAGTAGCGGATCCCGTTGACCGGGTTGCGGACCTGTCGGGTGACCACCAGTACGGGCGTCCCGTTGGTCGTGGCCTGCAGGGGCGTAGGGACGGCCGAGTAGGCCAGGAGTGCGGGGGTGTGGCCGGACACCTGCAGACCGGCCAGGAGGGCGGTGGGATGGAGCTGGGCCACGGTGAGGCCGGCGTCGAGCGGCTGGCCGATGGTGCCGTCCGGGGCCAGCAGGACGAACTGGACGGAGGTGAAGTTGCCGGCGCCGGTCACGATGGCCAACTCCTTGCGGAACCCGGGCTTGGTGACGCCGGTCCGGTCCGAGAACGTGGTGGAGATGGCCCGGGCCTCACCGTCGAGCTCCTGTTGGGCCGTCGAAATGGCGGCCCGGCGGATGAGCACATAGCTGCTGATGCTGGTGACCGCCACGGTAATGACGACCAGGGCGATGATGGCGACCGTCAGCCGTCGCCTCACGGGCGGGCCGGTCCGGTCGACGGAGTGGGGAAGGTGTCGGTCATCCGAGCCGGTAGCCGACGCCCCACACGGTGGCGAGCGGCAGATCGGTGCCGAGCTTCTTGCGCAGTTGGCGGACGTGCACGTCGACGGTCCGCTCGTCGCCGTACCAGTCCGGACCCCACACGCCGTCGAGCAGCTGCTGACGGGACAGGGCCAGCCCCTGGTTCTCGACGAGGAACGCCAGGAGGTCGAACTCGCGGGTGGCGAGAGCCACGACCTCGCCGTCCCGGCGCGCCTCGCGCCGGCCCGTATCGACAGCCACGTTGGCGAACTCGACCACCGGGGGGGCCTGCCCACCGGCATGGGTCGACGTGCGGCGCAGGATGGCGTGCACCCGGGCCACCAGCTCGCGGGCGCTGAAGGGCTTGGTGACGTAGTCGTCGGCCCCGAGCTCGAGCCCGAGGATCCGGTCGACCTCGTCGTCGCGGGCGCTCAGGATCAGCAGCGGCACCGGCGGGGTGGCTGCGGCCAGTTGCCGGCACACGTCGAGTCCGTCCAGCTCGCCGGGCAGCCCGAGGTCGACGATGACCAGGCGGGGTGACTCCCGCCCGATGGCGGCCAGCCCCCGCTCGGCGTCGCCGGCCTGCACCACGCGGAAGCCGTCCCGCCGGAGGTACATGGCCACCAGGTCGCTGATGTGGGGGTCGTCCTCGATCACCACCACGCTGACTTCGTCGCTCGCCATCGGACCAGCCTGCCACCGAGCGCGGGCCGGACGACGCCATCGTTAGAGAACTGTGAGGAGCCGGCTCCGGGCGCGTCCCACCCACCACCGGATCGGGGCGGGGCGCCAGTAGGCTGGCCCGGCATGCCGGCCTACCTCGACTCGATCCTCGCCGCCCATCGCGCCGCCGCCGCGGCCGACGATCGAGACGTCGCGGCGACGACCGATGCGGCCCGTGCCGAACTCGAGACCCGGCGCGGGGTGGCGGGCCCGGGTGCCCCCCGTGACTTCGAGGCCGCCCTCGAGGCCGGTCGCGCCGCTCGGGGCATGGCCGTGATCTCGGAGGTCAAGCGCCGGTCGCCGTCGAAAGGCGACCTCGACCCGGACCTCGATCCGAGCTCGGTGGCGGCCGACTACGAAGCCGGCGGGGCCGCGTGCCTCTCGGTACTGACCGACGAGGCGTTCTTCGGCGGGAGCCGGGCCGACCTGGTGGACGCCCGGGCCGCCTGCTCGCTGCCGGTGCTCCGCAAGGACTTCACGGTGAGCCCCCTCGACGTCTGCGACGCCCGTCTGATGGGGGCCGATGCCGTCCTGTTGATCGTGGCCGCATTGGACGACGCCGAGCTGGCCGAACTCCTGGCCCTGGCCCGCACGCTGGCCCTGGCTCCCCTCGTCGAGGTCCACGACCAGCCCGAGCTCGACCGGGCCCTGGCCGTGGGCGCCCATCTTGTCGGGGTGAACCAGCGGGACCTGCGGACGTTCGAGGTGGATCGGGAGCGGGCGGTGCGGATGGGGGAGCGGATGCCGTCGGGCGTGGTGGCGGTGGCCGAGTCCGGCATCCGCGACGCGGCCGACGTCGAGCGACTGGCCGACGCCGGGTACGTGGCGGTGCTGGTGGGCGAGACCCTGGTACGCTCGGCCGACCGCATGTCGGCCGTGGACGCCCTGCTGGGAGCGCGGGCATGAGCACGGCACCGGCCCACGAGTCCGAGCTGTTCGTCAAGATCTGCGGGATCACCTCCGAGGCCGATGCCTTGCTGGCGGTCGGCATGGGGGCGTCGGCCGTGGGCTTCATCTTCGCCCCGTCGCCCCGCCAGATGGCCCCTGCGGCGGTGGCCGACATCGTGAAACGCCTGCCGCACGAGACGGTGACGGTCGGGGTCTTCCGGGACGAGTCGCCCCGGCGGGTGGTGGAGATCGCCGGGCAGATCGGGCTACGGGCCGTGCAGCTGCACGGCTTCGAGTCGGCCGAGGATGCCCGCTGGGTGGCCGAGCGGGTGCACTGGACGATCAAGGCCTTCCCGGCCGGGCACCGCAATATCGAGCGATTCTCCGAGTACGGCGCCCAAACGCTTCTGGTGGACGGCCCGAACCCCGGATCCGGCGAGCTGTTCGACTGGCGGCTGGCCGAGGGCGTCGTCGATCCGACCCGGCTCCTGGTGTCCGGCGGACTCCGTCCCGACAACGTGGCCGGTGCGGTGGCCCATCTCCATCCGTGGGGCGTGGACGTGGCCAGCGGAGTCGAGGCGTCGCCCGGGGTGAAGGATCCGGGCAAGGTCCGCGACTTCGTCCTGGCGGCGCGGGAGGCGGGTCGCCTGGTGGCGGCCGAGCACCTGGACGACGGCTTGGACGGATCGGTCGTCGTCACCGGACGCCGGAGCGCCACCGACCTCTTCGACTGGCAGGACGACGACTGACCGTCCTGTCGGCGGTGGTGGATGTGAGCATCGCCGCCCGATTCCTCGACACGCCCGACCGACCGATCGAACAGTGAGCACTTGACGATGACCACCAAGACCCCCACCTCCCAGGCGATCATGGGCGACCCCGGGCCGACCGGACGGTTCGGCGAGTTCGGCGGCCGCTATGTCCCCGAGTCGCTCGTGCCCGCCTGCATCGAACTCGAGGCGGCCTTCCGCGATGCCTGGACCGATCCGGCCTTCCGGTCCGAGCTCGACGCCGTCCTGCGCGACTACGGCGGCCGACCCACTCCGGTGACCGAGTGCGGGCGGCTGTCCGAGCAACTCGGGATCCGGGTCCTCTTGAAGCGGGAGGACCTCACCCATACCGGGTCCCACAAGCTCAACAACGTCGTCGGTCAGGGTCTGTTGGCCCGGAGGATGGGGAAGCGGAAGCTCATCGCTGAGACGGGCGCCGGTCAGCACGGGGTGGCCACGGCCACGGCGGCGGCCTTGTTCGGCATGGAGTGCATCGTCTACATGGGCGAGGTCGACACCCAGCGCCAGGAGCTCAACGTGTTCCGGATGGAGCTGCTGGGGGCGACCGTGGTCCCGGTGACCAGCGGGAGCCGCACCCTGAAGGACGCCGTCAACGAGGCCCTGCGGGCGTGGGTGGCGTCGGTGGAGGACACCCACTACTGCCTGGGCTCGGTGATGGGCCCCCACCCGTACCCATGGATGGTCCGTGAGTTCCAGCGGGTGATCGGCGACGAGGCGCGCGCCCAGTGCCGGGAGCTCCTCGGCGGCGCCGACCCCGACTTCGTGGTGGCCTGCGCCGGCGGTGGGTCCAATGCGGCCGGCGTCTTCGCCGGGTTCGCCGATGACACGTCCTCGGGCCTGGTGGCCGTGGAGGCCGCCGGCGGGGCGGCGGTGACAACGGGCATTCCCGGGGTGCTCCACGGTATGCACAGCGCCCTGATCCAGGACGAAGCGGGGCAGATCCTGGAGGCGGAGTCGATCTCGGCCGGGCTCGACTACCCGGGCATCGGGCCCGAGCACGCCCACCTCGCCGAACTCGGTCGGGCCCGCTACGTGTCGGCGGGCGACGACGAGGTCATCGAGGCATTCCGGCTCCTCGCCCGCACCGAGGGCATCCTGCCGGCCCTCGAGTCGGCCCACGCCCTGGCCTGGGTGACGGCGGCCACGGGCCGGGGCGAGATCGCCCAGGGGTCGACCGTGTTGATCAACCTGTCCGGCCGGGGCGACAAGGACGTGGCCCAGGTCCGCGAGATCCTGCGGGGTCGCTCGTGAGCACCCCGTCGGCATCGACCCACGTGCCGGGCACTCTCGAGTCCGCCCTGCGGGCCCGACGAGAGGCGGGGCACAAGCTCCTCATCCCGTACATCACCGGTGGCCTCGACGACGAGTGGCTGCTGGTGCTCGAGGCGTTGGCCGGTGCCGGGGCGGACGCCATCGAGATCGGGATCCCCTTCTCCGATCCGATGATCGACGGGGTCGTCATCCAGGAGTCGTCGTTGCAGGCCCTCGCCCGGGGCACCACACCCGAAGGTGTGCTGGCCGACCTCAGCCGGGTCGACGTCGGTGTGCCCCTCGTCGTGATGACCTACTACAACCTCGTCTTCCGAGCCGGCCATGCCCGGATCGCCGGAGACATGCACCAGTCGGGCGTCGCCGGGGCCATCCTTCCCGACCTGCCGCTCGAAGAAGTCGGGGACTGGGCCCGCGCCGCCGATGCAGCGGACGTGGCCACGGTGCTGCTGGTGGCGCCCTCGACACCCGACGACCGCATCGGCGACATCTGTGCACGGTCGCGGGGCTTCGTCTACGCGGTGGGGCGGATGGGTGTCACCGGCGAGCAGGCGGTGCTGGCCGAATCGGCCCGTGAGGTGGCGGCCCGGATCCAGGCCCACACCGATCTGCCGGTGTGCGTGGGGATCGGGGTGTCGACGCCGGACCAGGCCGCGGCGGTCTGCGAAGTGGCCGACGGCGTGGTCGTCGGCTCGGCCCTGGTGCGCCGGCTGCTCGAGGGCGTGGGTCCCGATGGGGCGGCCGAGTTCGTCGGCTCGCTGCGGGCGGCCATCGACGCCGGGTAAGTCTCTGGCTTGAACCTGGTATGGCGGGGGTCCCCGGCTCCCGGTGGGGACTGCGGGTACCGTGGACGCCGACGAGCGGTGGGCAGTAACGACCAGGAGGAGACGGTTCGTGACGGAAGCACCAGGCACAGGTTCCCCGCCGGCTACCGTCGACCCGGCGGTGGCGCCGTCCACACCGACGACGGAGTACGCGCCCGATCCGAGGCCTGGCGCCTCCGTTGTGTGGGTCGGTCTAGCTGTCATCGTGTTCGGGACGCTCATCGTCGTCTTCGTGGTCGGCGCGGTCCGACACTGGGTGGCATTCCACACCGGCGTCCTCAACGGCGGGCCGGACAAGTACTACAACTTCTGGTCCGGGTTCGGCTCGGACCTCGGTGAGGCCACCCTCATCAGTGCCGTCGGCATCGGCGTGTACACCGGTGTGCGGAAAGTGAACTGCCATACCAAAGGCTGCTGGAGGATCGGGAAGCACGGGCTCGACGGCACCCCGTACATCCTCTGTCGCCACCATCACCCGGGCGTGCCGTCCAAGGGCGCCAGCCACGCGCACATCCTCGAGCAGCATCGCCGCTTCCAGGAGTCCCAGGGGCGCTGACCGCACCGGTGTCAACAGGTGGGTGGGCACAACCCCCGTTGCCAACAGCAGGTGCCGGCGCGGTGGTTCAGTCCTTGGTCGGACGGATGACCCGGTAGAGGGCGCGTAGCAGCGGCACTCGCCGACGCGGGCGTTCGTGGGCCTCGAGGCGCTTGGCGATCAGCTCTCGACGCTCCTGGAGGTCGCGGAAGGTGATGGCGTCCGTCTCCTCGGTGAAGCCCATCGCCGCCCGGTAGCCGTCGAGGTCGATGGTGTCCGAGGTCACCTCGAAGCCCACCTCCCGGGCGATCCGCTCGCCGTGGTGTTCGGTGAAGTAGGAGACGACGGCCATGATCTCGCCGAGGATGTCGACGTCGGGGGCCATGGCGGCCATGGCCCCGTTCAGGAACAGCATGTTCTTCACGAACAGCATCAGCTCCTTGGGGAGGCGGGCCCCGTAGGCGAGCAGAGCCTTCGTCACGTCGCGCAGCTCGGCCATCATCTCGTCGGCGGTGAGCGTGGTCGGGTCGATGGGCGGTCGATCGAGGTTCAGGTCGCGGATGACCGCCTCGATGTCGGAATCGGCGGGCAGCGCCCCCAGGTCCCGCAGCGCCTCGACCTGGACGGTCACGTTATTGGTGCTGGCCCCCATCTGGAGGCGCAGGAACGCCTGCCGCTTGCGCTCGTCGAGGCGGGCGGTGATCCCGAAATCCAACAGAGCGACGGTGCCGTCGGACTGCACCATCATGTTGCCGCCGTGCAGGTCGCCGTGGAAGACCCCGTAGAGCAGGGCGCCCTCGAGGAAGGCGATGAGGCTCGACCTCAGCACGGCGGCGGTGTCGATGCCGGCGGCCCGCATCCCGTCGGCATCGCTCCACGGGAACCCGTGCAGGTGCTCCATGACGAGGACCCGGCGGGTCACCAGTTCGGGATGGGGTCGGGGTACGACCACCGTCCGCTGGCCTGTGCCGACGAACACGGCGGCGATGTCCAGCATGTTCTGGGCCTCGAGGCGGAAGTCGAGCTCCTCCACGATGGTCTCGGCGAACAGCTCGACGAGCGCCGGCGGATTGGTCAGCGCGGCCACCGGGATGCGGCCCACCAGGAACGGGGCCAACCACGCCATGGCCGCGATGTCGAGCCGCACCAGGGGGGCGACCCGCCGCCGTTGGACCTTCACCACCACGCGCTCGCCCGAGCGCAGGGTGGCGGCGTGGACCTGGGCGATGGAGGCCGAGGCGATCGGCGTGCGGTCGATGGAGGTGAAGACCTCGGCGATCGGGCGGCCGAGGTCCTCTTCGATCGTGCGGCGCACCACGGCGAACGGCTCCGGTGGGACCCGGTCGCGCAGCAGGCGGAATTCGGAGACCAGCTCCTCGGGAAAGATCCCCTCGCCCGACGAGATGATCTGCCCGAGCTTGATGTAGGTGGGTCCGAGGTGCTCGAAGGCGGGGCGGAGCCGCCTGGACAGTCCGGCCCGCGACTCCGGGGTGCCCCGCTCCTTGGCTCCCCACGCCACCAGCGGGACCCCGATCCGGAAGACGACCGACAGGACCCTGCCCACCGAGGGGAGGTGAGACGGGTTCACCAGGGTGCGGGCCAGTTCGGCCGCCTGGCGGCGGAGGACGATGACATCGGGCTCGCCGGCCCCACCGAGGCGCCACGGCATCGACTCGGGGACCACGATCCACGGTGCTCGGGGCGTGAATGCGCCGATGGCGAGGTCGGACGGTCCCCGGGGGTCGGGGGCACCGTCGAGTGGGGCGACAGGGTCGATCATGAGGACTCCACGGTAGGGGACTCCGGCGCCACCCCGGACCGGCGCGTGTGGCGTTCCCGTTCAGGCGGGGCAGATCAGATGGGGTCGTTCAGGCGGGGCAGATCACCAGGCAGCCGTTGTGGCCGCCGAACCCGAAGGAGTTGGACAGGATCGGCCCCGGCTCCCACGGGCGGGCCGATCCCGCCACGATGTCGAGATGGATCTCGGGGTCCGCCTCCTCGTAGCCGACCGTCGGCGGGATGCTGGCCCGGGCGATCGTCAGCACGGCGGCCACCGCCTCGATGGCCCCGCTGGCGCCGAGACCGTGCCCCGTGGCGCCCTTGATCGACGTGACCGGAGGGGAGTCGCTCCCGAAGACCTTGCCGATGGCGTCCGACTCGGCCTGGTCGTTGAGCGGTGTGGACGTCCCGTGGGCGTTGATGTGGGCGACGCGGGCCGCGTCGATGCCGGCGTCGTCCATGGCCAGCTGCATGCACGCCGCCGCCCCGGACCCGCCGGGCGCCGGTGCGGTGATGTGGTGGGCGTCCGCTGTGCTGGCCGCCCCGGCGAGCTCGCCGTAGATGCGGGCGCCGCGCGCCGTGGCCCGCCCCCACTCCTCGAGCACCAGGGCGCCCGCACCCTCGGTCATGACGAAACCGTCACGGCGGACGTCGAACGGGCGGGATTCGCCGGAGGTGGACAGCGCTGTCATGTTGGCGAAGGCGGCGATGCCCACGTGGGTCATGCCGGCCTCGGCGGCCCCGCCGATGGCGACCTCGCACCGACCCGATGCCACGAGGCGGGCGGCGTGGGCGATGGAGTGGGCTCCGGCGGCGCACGCGGTGATGATCGTCTCCGAGGGGCCGTGCCAACCGATGCGCATCGACACCGCTGCGGCCCCGGCATTGGACATCATCATCGGGACGAGGCGGGGGGAGACCCGACGGGCCCCCTTCTCGCCGTAGACGAGGATCTGGGTCTCGAGGGTCTGGAGGCCGCCGACGCCGGTGCCCATGATGACCCCGGAGCGCCCGGGGTCGGCGTCGAGCGCGCCGGCGTCGTCGAGGGCCATGTCGGCCACGGCCACGCTGAACTGGGCGAACCGGTCGAGGTTGCGTGCGTCCTTGGCGGTAAACCATCGTTCCGGATCGAAGTCGTGGACTCGGCGCTCGCCGTCGGGTGCCGGCCCGTGCAACCCGTCCCAGAACGCATCGAGACCGGAACCGACCGACGAAAGCACGCCGATGCCGGTAATGGCCACGCGCCGGCCGGTGACCGGCCCGTCGGGGCCGACGCCCAGCAGCATCAGATCTTGGCGGCGATCAGGTCGTAGGCCTGACCGATGGTCTCGATCCCCTCGAGCTCGGTCTCGTCGACGGTGACGTCGAAGGTCTCCTCGAGGGCCATGACCAACTCGACCAGGTCGAGGCTGTCGGCGTCGAGGTCCTCGGCGAACCGGGCCTCCTTGGTGATCTTGTCTTCGGGGACCTGGAGCACCTCCACCGCACATCCCTTGAACTTCTCGAACGTCTCGTCGTTGCTCACTACGTCTCCTTGGTCTGGTCTCTTGGGTGGTCGGTCTCGGTGGTGCTCGGTTGCCGCGGCCCTGCTTGTACCCGTACCGGCCGGGTCACAGTCCCATGGCCAGTCCGCCGTCGACCGGCAGTACGGCACCGGTCACATACCCGGCCCCGTCGGAGGCGAGGAACCCGACGACGGCGGCGACCTCGTCGGGCCGGGCCACCCGTCCCAACGGGACCTGGGCGGCGAATTCAGCCAGCTTGGCCTCGCCGAGTCCGGCCAGCATATGCGTTTCCACCAGGCCGGGAGCCACCACGTTCACCGTGATCGACCGGCTGGCCACCTCGCGGGCCAGCGATCGGGCCATGCCCACCAGCCCGGCCTTGGAGGCGGCGTAGTTGGCCTGGCCGGCAGAGCCGACGAAGGCGCCGACCGAGGACATCATGATCACCCGGCCCCGGTGGAGGCGGAGCATCTTGGTGAGGGCCCGCTTGGTGACCCGGAAGACGGCGGTGAGGTTGGTGTCGATCACGTCTGACCAGGCTTCCTCCGTCATCCGCAGGGCCAAGGTGTCCCTCGTCACGCCAGCGTTGGCCACCAGCACCTCGACGGGTCCCCAGGCCGCCTCGACGGCGCCGAAGGCCTCGTCGACGTGCACGGGATCGGTTACGTCACAGGTCAGGGACAGGAACCGGTCAGGTCCGAAACCGAGGTCGCGCTCGGTCGAGCCGGTGCGCGAGGTGACGGCCACCCGGTCGCCATTGGCCAGGAACCATTCGGCGCAGGCCAGGCCGATGCCCCGCGATCCCCCGGTGACCAGCACCACCCTCCCTTCGTCGGTCGGTGTGCCGTCACTCATGTCGCCGCTCCCCTCTGGTGCTGTCGAGCGGTCACGACCCGCTACCCCGGGTGCGGATCCAGGCCACCGGCTGGCCTTCGACGACCCGCTCGCCGCGCATTGCGAGCCAGCGCACCAGGATCCCCTCGAACGGGGTGCGGACCTCGACCAGGCCGACAGTACCCACCTGGTCGCCCACGGCCAGGCGGGTGCCGGGCTTCGCACCCGCCCCGCTGCCCGGGGCGGCGGTGGCCACGGCCAAGGCGGAGCTCTCCAGGGCGGCCAGGTGGACGGCCGGTTCGAAGACCCCGGGGGCCGGACTGACCACCACACGCTCGGAGGTGTACAGGTGTTCGCCCTGGCTGTCCGGCCCGGACGCGGTCCACTCGTCGCTGCCCGAGACGGAGTCCATGAGCTTGTCGAGATCGTCGGGCACGGCCACCGACACGCCGCGCACGTCGGGGGTCGCCCGTCGGACCATCCCGGTGAGCACGCCGCCGGGTCCGAGCTCGATCGCCAGGGTGGCCCCCCGGCCGCTCAGCACCTCGAGGGAGTGCCGCCAGCGCACCGGACTGCACAGCTGGGCGGACAGGAGTCCCGGCCACTCACCGGGGTCGGTGTGCACCCGGGCATCGACATTGGCCACCACCGGCACCTCGGGAGCGTGGAAGGTGACCTGGTCGAGGCGCTCGCGCAGGCGGGTCCGGGCCGGCAGCATCATCGGGGTGTGGAAGGCCCCCGAGACCGGAATGGGGAGCACCTTCCGGGCCCCGAGCTCCTTGGCGAGGACCGTGGCCGCGGCAATGCCCTCCTCGGTCCCGGCGATGACCACCTGTCCAGGCGCGTTGTAGTTGGCCACCCAGACATCGGACTCGGCGCGTTGGCAGGCCGACTCGGCGTCGTCGTCGGCGATGCCAATCAGGGCGGCCATGGTGCCGGGCCGGGCGTCGGCTGCCGCCTGCATGGCATCGCCCCGCTCGATGACGAGGGACGTCCCGTCGGCGAGCGACAGGGCGCCGGAGGCGACCAGGGCGGTGTACTCGCCAAGGCTGTGGCCGGCACAGGCAGCCGGGGCGAGACCGAGGCGTTCGACGGCGTCGAGGACGATGAGGCTCGTGACGAACGTGGCCAGCTGGGCGTTGGCGGTGCGGGTCAGCTCCTCCATCGGGGCGTCCAGCAGGAGGGAGGTCAGGTCCCTTCCGGCAATGTCGGACGCCTCTCCCGCCACCTCCCACGAGGGGTGGTCCACCCAGGCGTGCCCCATGCCGGACCGCTGGGACCCCTGTCCCGGGAAGGTGAAGGCCAGCACCTACAGGCTCCTCTCGCGTCAGGTCGGCCTGCGGCGCGACCGGTGGACGGTCCAGTGTGTCACGGCGGTGACGGGAACCGGTGGTTTGCCCGCCGCTCGCCTGTGCCCGTCGGACCGGGAGACCGACGAAGCGGTCCGTCTACGCTCACGCCATGGACACGGGAGCAGACGACCCCGACAAACTCCCGCAGGGCTGGTTCGTCGACCCATTCGGCCTCCACGACCAGAGATGGTTCTCGCAGGGCACGGCGACCCCCCTGGTGCGCGACGGCAAGTACGAGAGCCAGGACCCACCGCCCGACGAAGTCCTGCCGGGCCCTCTCGTGCGGCCCTTTGCGCCCTCCCGGACGGACGCTCCCGCCGTCGACACCCGTCGGGTCGACCAACGGGGAGCCGACGTTGCATCGGACGGTCACGTCGACTCAGTCGGCAGACCCGCACGGCTGGCGACGGTCGGGAATGGCGGCGCCGGCCGGCGGCTGCGGCTCGGGTTGCCGATCAACCAGCCACGCCCCCGGGTCGTAGCCGTGACCCCGAAGCGGATGCTGCGGATGCGGTGGGTGGCCCTCGCGTTCGCCGCTGTGTGGACGCTGCTCATCACCGCCCTGCTGTGCACGGCGAACACCACGACCCAGAGCGGGTCGGGCCACAGCCGGTCCCAACTGCTGGTGAGCAAGGACCTGGCGGGCGTCGTGGCGTTCGTGTCGTTGCTGGTGGTGGCCGACGTAGTCACCGGTGTCGGTTTCGTGCGCCGGGTGCGGGCCGAGAGCCAGATGGCCGGCCGGTCGGGCTACGTGTTCTCCGGCATCCTCGCCGTCCTGGGCGTGCTTTCCCTCGCCTCGCTCGGTCTGACCCTGGTCATCCTCGCAGCGGCCCTGGGCGTCGTGGCCCGGCCGATCCAGAGGCCGCGGCCCTTGCCCGGTGAACGGGTGGTCTGACTGGACCACCGGGCCGGAGTCGGGGGAAGTCCGGTTGCAGGAGGGAGAGGAGGGGGCGCGAGCCTCCGATCTGGATCTACCCAGAGTGCGCGGGACACAAAGGTGCCCGCGTCGGAGTGCCCGGGGCGGGAGTCGAACTCCCTCCGACCCCATGCGCCGCCATCCGGCCAGTCCGCGTCCGTCCTGGTAGGGCCGCTGTGCCGACAATCCGGTAGTCGCTCCATGACGGTCTGTCCGGGTCATTCCGCAAGCGTCTGTGACCAGCTTGTGACCACTGGCTACCCTTCGGACCGTGGTGGAAGGATCCCGGCATGCTGTCTGAGCTCATTCCTGCCTGGATCACGGCAGTTGGTGCCGTTGCTGCTGTGGGAGCCGCGGGGACTGTGTTTCGTGTCGACCTCAGCGAACGGCGGAGGACCGACCGTGAGTCGCAGGCGCGGCTGTTTGACGCGTGGATAGCCCTTGCCATGTGGGAACAGCACCCCCAGGACGACCGGGATCAGTACGACCCTGGTCCGGTCGAGCTTCAGGTCGACGTCCATGTTTCGAATGCAAGCGGCCAGAGCATGCGAGGCGTCGACGTCTCGGTCATGCGTGGCGAGTCAGCTCTCGGACCTTTGCGCATGCTTCATGTGATCCCTGCAACGGTGCCCGGCTCGCCTGTAATGCGCAGATTGTGGATTCAACCGTCGGAAGGACCTGCGGCGGCCACGAGCTTGCGCTGGTTAGGGGCCATTCACGAGCCTGTGGCAACCGGCCTTTCGGAAATGGGCGGGGTGCACCAACTCGGCCGACGTAGAGCTTGCGCATTGTTGCCTGCCCCGCTTGAGGACACAGCACATGTGGGGCACAGGCGGGTTCCCTGGCAAGGACACGGTCCGAGAAGGGCTGGCCTCGAACAGAGCACCTTCCGTGGTCGCTCTCGTATGGCGTCGGGAATATGGGGGATTCCTGGGGTAATGGGGTTGCCGCCGAAGACGAAGCGTGTTAGGCCACCTCACAGGTGGGCGTGAGGGTGGGCACCTCAGAGCGGAAGCGTGGCGATCAGTGGGTACTGGATCCAGGAGGGGTTTGCGAGCAGTCCTGGTGGGGTCGCGGCCGTGCAGTAGTGCAGTCACTGCCGCAGTACTCGTCGTCGGTGGCATCCCGGCTGCCTCGGCCCGATCCACCATGCCGTCCATCACGACCATCCCCATCCAGGTCATCCGGACCTCCGAAGGGGTCAGCTCGTGAGGGTGCGGTGGCTTGGGCAGGCGAGCACTCTTGTCGTTGCGGTTGCAGTGGGCCTTACTCTGGTCACTGGAACCGCCCTTGCCGCAAGCGGCGACTGGTCTACTTTCGGCGCGGCGAATAGCCGGTCCGGCTTCAACTCGGCCGAGACAGTCATTACACCGAGTACGGCCTCTCACCTGCATCTGGCATGGACCGCTCCGGCCTCCCAGAATGTGACTCCCAACTGGGTCACCTCCCAGGCGGTGGTGTCGGGCGGGCTCGTCTATTCGGGTTCCTGGGACGGTTACGAGCGGGCGATCAACGCATCGGGCGGTCTGGTGTGGCAGACGTATCTCGGACGTATGGCGGCCACCTGTTCTTCCTACTGGACCGTCGGCGTGGCCAGCACCGCGGCGGTGGTGAACTCCGTCGTGTACGTGGGTGGCGGGGACGGCCAACTCTATGCCCTTGACGCGGCGACCGGCTCCGTCCTCTGGCAGACGCCTCTGGGAGGGCCGAATACGTTCGTGTACAGCTCGCCCGCAGTGTTCGGGGGCAGCGTCTATATCGGCGTGGCGCAATCACCCCCAGATTGCCCCCACGTCCAGGGCCAACTATTCCAGGTGAATGCGGCGACCGGCGTTGTTCAAAACACGATGAAGACGGTGCCCGACGGGTGCACCGGCGGCGGCGTGTGGGGTGCCCCGACGGTCGACGAAGCCAGTGGCACGGTCTACTTCGCAACCGGAAATCTGGATTCGTGCAGCACGTCCACGCCGTATGCACAAGCGGTCATCGAGGTCCGAGCCTCCGACCTCGGCGTGGTCGGTGATTGGCAGATTCCAAACCCCCCAGCCGACAGCGACTTCGGATCCACGCCCACTCTGTTCACGCGAACAATAACGAGGACGACCACGCAAGCCATGGTGGGGATCGCCAACAAGAATGGCATCTACTACGCGTTCAAACGGGACCACCTGAAGGCGGGTCCGATTTGGCACATCCAGATCGCTACCGCGGGTGACTGCCCAGAATGCGGACAGGGCAGCATCTCTGCCAGCGCCTGGGACGGCAGCACGCTTTACGCGGCTGGCGGCAACACTACGATCAACAAAGTGAGGTGTGCGGGCAGCGTCGCCGCCCTCAAACCCTCCACCGGCAGGACCCTGTGGCGGCGTTGTCTGCCCGGTGGTCCGGTGCTCGGTGCTCTCGCCGCGGCTCCTGGCATCGTCGCCGTGGCTGAGGGCAATACAATCCTCGTCGTTTCCGCCACTTCCGGGAAGACCTTGTACGCCTACAAGACACTTTCGGCGATTTATGGTTCTCCATCGATCGCCAATGGCGTCCTCTATATAGGCGACAACAGCGGAACTCTGTACGCGTTCAACGTAACAGGGCCCGTTACAAGCGTCCTCATCCCATCAAACGGGGCTTTCTTAACCGGAAGCCAGGATCTTGAGGCGAGCGCCTCAGACAACGTCGGTGTGAGCAAGGTCGAGTTCCACCTGACGGGCGGCACGTTGAACAACGCGCTCATCGCCACCGCCACCCCGACCGGCAATGACTGGCTCGCAGCTTGGGACACGACCACCGTTCCCGACGGGATATACACCCTGCAGAGCGTGGCCTACGACACCAATGGCCACACCGGCCTCAGCCCGACCATCGCCGTGAACGTCGACAACAACACCTTGCCCGTTACAAGCGTCCTCATCCCATCAAACGGCGCTTTCTTGACCGGAAGCCAGGATCTTGAGGCAAGCGCCTCAGACATCTTCGGTGTGTCCAAGGTCGAGTTCCACCTGACGGGCGGCACATTGAACGACGCGCTCATCGCCACCGCCAAACCGACCTACTATGGCTGGCTCACAGCTTGGGACACGACCACCGTTCCCGACGGGACATACACCCTGCAGAGCGTGGCCTACGACGCCAATGGCAATAGCGGCCTCAGCCCTCCCATCACGGTGAACGTCGACAACCTCAACACCTTGCCCGTTACAAGCGTC
>PLZW01000012.1 GCA_003153575.1 Acidimicrobiaceae bacterium
CAACGCGCCGTGGCCCGCGGAGGCACCGCACACCAGGCCGACCAACGGCACGAGCCCGGACAGCTCGGCCAGCCCCATGAGGTCACCGGGACGCCGACCCTGGGCGGCCTCGGTCACCCGGTGGCCGGCACCCTCCAGCACCATGACCAGTGGGACCCGCTCCTGGCGGGCGAGTTGGCAGAGCCGGTAGCGCTTGTCGGCCGACCCGCTCCCGATCGACCCGCCGAGGACGGTGACGTCCTCGGCGCCGGCCAGCGCCGGACGGCCGTTGATCCGACCGGACCCCGCCACCAGGGCATCGCCCGGAACGGGCGGGTCCTCGGTCGAGCCGACCAGCAGCCCGATCTCGGTGAACGTGCCGGCGTCGAAGAGCGCCACGAGGCGCTCGCGAGCGTCGAGTCGCCCGCGGTCGTGCTGGCGGGTCCGCCGGGCCTCGCCGCCCATGGCCCGGGCATCGGCCTTGCGACGGGCGATCTCGTCGAGCGCCGGGCCCCATCCGTTGAGCTCGTCGTCCACACTTACTCCTCTCGGCCCCGCCCCGCCGCCGTCGGCCGCGCCCACGTATGATTGCCTATCGGTGATGTGACCGCCGTCCCGGGTGTCGACCATCCGGTGTGAGGAGTGCCGATGGGCGAGCTACGGGACATCAAGCAGCGGGTGGGAACCCTCCTCGAGGATCTCGGGCACGATCCGGACGAGGTGGCGTCGACGCTCGAAGCCGCCGGCGTGCAGGGCGTCCCGAGGAGCAACACCTCGTGTGCCGTGGCCGTCTACGCCTCTGCCGTCATGCAGGCCGATCCCCGCATCGCGTCGGTGGCCGTCGGCCCGTGCACGCTGGTCCTCACCTTGGTGAAGCCCGACGACGGCCGCCCGGCCGGCAAGTTGGTCGTGCAACTGCCCAAGCCCGTCCGTGGCTTCGTCGACGGTTTCGACGCCGTCCGCTATCCGCGGGTGCTCCGGCTCCGGACCGACGTTGCTGCCCCTGCCCTCCCGTCGGCAGGACCTCTGGAGGCGACGCCGGTCCCCATCGCCACCTCCTGACCGTGGCCGGCTACGGCTGTGGGATCGTCCCGAAGAATCCGGCGTCCCCATAGGCGAAGATCCCGCCGCCGGCACCTGACAGCCAGTAGCCGTGGCCCGACGGCGTGCCGGCCATCGAGAAGACCGGAGCCACGAGGTCGAGCGCTCCGGCCGAACCCTCGAAGGTGGCGTCCCCGAAGGCGAACACCCCGCCGTCGTGGGCGGCCAGCCAGTAGCCGCCGCTGTCGGGGGTGGCCATGCCGACCACGGGACCATTCAGCGTCGAGCCGGCCATCGAGCCGAAGAAGGTGGCGTCCCCGAAGGCGAACACCCCCCCGTCGGCCGACACCAGCCAGTAGCCGCCGCCGTCATGGGTGGCGGCCATGCCGACCATGGGGGCATTCAGCGTCGAGCCGGCCATCGAGCCGAAGAACCCGGCGTCCCCGAAGGCGAACACCCCCCCGTCGGCCGACACCAGCCAGTAGCCGCCGCCGTCGGGCGTGGCGGCCACGCCGACCACCGGAGCGTTCAACGTGAGGCCGCCCAGCGATCCGAAGAACGGCGCCCCCCCGAGTGCGAACACGCCTCCGTCGGCGCCGACCACCCACAGTCCGCCCGAAGGATCGGTGGCGGCGCCCACCACGGTGGCGGCGAGGGCCACGAGGGGACTGGGCTGTGTGGCGTCACCGACCCCGCGGACGTTGCCCGAGGGCCAGACGCCCCAGTAGCCGTGCCCGTCGTGGGTGGGAGCGAGCCCGACCACGTAATAGGCGAACGACGGGTCGACGAAGTCGAAGCTCAGCGATGAGCTGCCTCCGAGGTCGGCGAGGCACGAGGCGGGTGGCTGCACCGAGCTCGACGCCGTCTGCCCGTCGATGGTCAAGGTGACCACCCCGGCGGCGGCCGGATCGGCACAGTGGGGCCGCCACAGCCACAGGATTCCCGGTGGGAGTTGGCCACCGGTGAACTGCAGGGTGAACGTCGCCGTCCCGTGGTTGCCGGCGACATTCGTGAAGGCGGGCCCGGCGACCGGGTCGAGCGACGCCTGGCCCGTGACGGTGACGGAGCAGACCTGATGGGGGTCGGCCGGGTACGCGGGGAACTCGAAGCCGAGTGTTCCGGCTGCCCCGGTCTCGAGCGGGGGGCCGAGGTGGAAACCGCAGGCACCTCCGACATTGGTCAACGCGGCGCCCGCCGGCGCACGGGAGACGACGGTCGCCAGCAGCCCGATCAGGGTCAGCGCCACCACCGCGGTCGAACGAGCTGTCCGCCGTGGTCGTCGTCCGGGCGACGTCGCCAGGGGACCTCGAGTCTCCGTATGTGTACCGACCATGCCGCCAGCACCTCCCGAGGACCGTCACGATCGGGCCGTTGCCACGCCGCTGAGGGGGGGACCGTGGACGACCGGAGGACGGAGCTCCTCTGTTCCCACCGATCGTACGACGCAGGGTGACCCGTGTCACCCTTCCCGGAACGGCCCACGGGACACTCCGGATCGCCGGTCTCCAGTGGCGCGCCGCCGTGGCCTCAGCGGGGACGGACCTCGGTCCCGAGCCCGGCGGTGATGAACAGGGCGGTCGCCGGTCCGGTGATGTCGGCGGTGTGCCACACTCCGGGCGGGTTGACGACCGCCCGACCTGCCGTCAGGGTCACCGAACGGATCTCGCCGCCCAGCTGCTGGTGGAGGGTGATGGCTCCGTCGGTGCAGACCACCAGCTCCTCGCCGTGCGGATGCATCTCCCATGACGTCCACGACTCGTCGAACGAGTGCATCGACACCAGTCGACCCTCGGCGCCGTCAGCGGCGTGGCGCACGCCGTACCGTTCGTACCAGTCCGGGCTGCCGGCGAAGGTCTCCTGGGGGACGACCCTGGCTCCCAGGCCGAGGTGCACGGGGTTGGTGGCCAGATGGAAGGTCGGGTCGTAGCTCATGGGCGAATTCTGCCACCGCGGCCGGTGGGGTGCCTCGGTCAGGCGGCGGCGGTGTGGCTGGCCCAGAACTCGTTCATCCGGCTCTGCACCTTGACCAGCCAGATGAACCAGCCGACCAACGGGAGAAAGATCCAACATCCCGTGACGCCGGTCACCGGCGACTCCTGACCGTCGCGGGCGTACATGCTCCCGATCTCGCTCGGCAGCAGGAAGATGTTCACGATGCCGATCAGGAAGGCGAACAGGAGGGCGATGCCCCCGCCGATGCCCTCGCCCGAGTACTGCTTCAGATCCTTGAAGACCGCGTACTGCCAGTAGAGCCCGTAGATCCCCAGCGTGATGATGGTGAGCAGGATCACCGACACCGGCGACCGCACCATCCCGACCTGTCCTTGTGCCATCGTCCGCCTCCGCGTCGTGCACCCTCGCCAGCAGTGTGCCACGGCCGGTCGCCAGACTGGGTGACCTACGTCGGTCGGCCGTCCTGGGGATCAGTACGAGCGACCGCGCGCGGTCACGGCCACCACGTCGACCACGATGTCGTCGCGGGTGAGCCAGATCCGGCTGTGGCGGTCGACGGTCGGGTCGCAGTGGGGTGGCACCAGGGACAGACGTTGGCCCCGCCCGGGCGACCAGGACCCCGACGTGGTGACGAGACCCTGCTCGTCGCCGAAGAAGGCGAAACTGCTGTCCGGGTGGCCGACGACGGTAGGCACGCCGGCATCGGTGGCCATGGACTTGAGGCCGGCGTCGACCGTCACGAACCCGGTCTGGTTGGTGGAGATCACGGTGGTGGACAGCGTGAGGCTCTGGGCGAATGCCGATTCGGGGTCCGCACCCAGAGCATCGCGGTACTCGCGGTCCATGAACAGGTAGCTCCCGGTCTGCAGCTCGGTCAGCACGCCGCACTCGATGTCGAGCAGGACCGTTCCCGTGCCGCCGCCGGTGCGGGTGGTCACGGGGTGGCCCGCCGACTCGAGGGCATCGACCACCGCGGCGATCCGGTCGTTGGCCGAGTCGACCGAACTGCGGCGCAGGTCCCGGCCGGCCACGTGCTGGGCGTGCCCGGCATAGCCCTGGACACCACCGAAGCGGAGTGAAGGTGCGGCCTCGATGAGCGTGGCGATCAGGAGCGCCGGATCCGGTCCCGTCACCCCCGTGCGGCCGAGCCCGACGTCGATGTCGCACAGCACGGTCAGTGGCGGACCGCCGTCGGTGGCCGCGGACAGCTCGGCGACTCCGTCGGGGTGGTCGACGACCAGGCTCAGGTCGCACCTGCGGGCCAGGGCGGCGGCCCGGCGGGCGGCAACGAGGTCCGCGAGTGGCGACGTCACCAGGATCGAGACCTGCGGTCCGGCATCGGCCTCGAAGGCGGTCAACCAGGGCCTCGGCCTCGGACAGCTTGGCGACGCAGATGCCGACCGCGCCGGCGTCGAGCTGTCGGCGGGCGATCGGCGCCGACTTGTGGGATTTGGCATGGGGACGGAGCGTGATGCCGGCTGCGTCCGCCGTCCGCTGCATCGCCTCGATGTTCCCGGTCAGCAGGTCGAGGTCGCAGAGGAGGGCCGGCGTCGGGACGAGGTTCACCGACCCGGGGCGTCCCATCTGTCCGAGGACCGCGGCCAGGGCCGGATCGTCCTCCTCGCCGACGATCCCTTCCACCATCGGTCGCACCTCCTTCCCTCTGGTCGTCACCGGATCAGTGTCCCATACCGCCCACCGAACGCGACCCGAGGATCCGACCCGTGGTGCCGCCGGCACGGACCGCCGCGAGCCCGGATCCGGCGGTGGTGCACACTGGATCGGTGACCGACGAACCGGGTGGTGACCGACGGACCCCGCGCCAGCGGATGGACGCCGGCGACCTGTACGTGGTCGACGACGAGATCGCCGCCCTCCACCTGCGGGCGGCGACGCTGACCGAGGCCTTCAACGCCACACCGGCGGCTCAACCGGCCCGACGCCGGAAGATCCTCGAGGAGCTGCTCGGTGCGGTCGGCCCAGACACCGACGTGCGCGCCCCTCTCCACTGCGACTACGGGGTCAACCTGCGCATCGGCGCCCGCACCTTCGTGAACTTCGGTCTGGTGGCGCTCGACGTCGCGCCCATCACCATCGGCGACGACGTGCAGATCGGACCGAACGTGCAACTGCTCACCGCCACCCATCCGCTCGACAGCAGGCTCCGGCGGGCCAAATGGGAGTCGGCCCGGCCGATCACCATCGGCGACAACGCCTGGCTCGGTGGCGGGGCCATCGTGTTGCCGGGCGTGACCATCGGGGAGGACGGGGTCGTCGGCGCCGGTGCCGTGGTGACCCGTGATGTGGCTGCCGGTTCCGTGGTGGCGGGCAATCCGGCCCGGGCGCTGCCGTCGACGGATCGGTAGGCGACGCCGGTCCGGAACGGTCGTCCGGTTGCGCTCAGCGGGGGCGGACCAACGGCGGGTGGAGGCGCACGCCGATGCCCCGGCCGTACAGTTCGGCGGGTCGTCCGGTGGTGACCGTGCGCAGGCCGCCGGTGGGCTCGACGAATCCGGGAGTGGTGAGGATCTTCCGACGGAAGTTGGCCGGCTCGAGCGGCGCACCCCATACCGCCTCGTAGGCGCGCCGCAGATCGCCCAGGGTGAATGGCTCCTGGATCAGTCCGAGGCCGAGGTCCGACTGCTCGAGATCCACCCGCAGCCGCTCGACGCCGCGCCCGACGATGACGCCGTGGTCGAACGCCAGGCGCCGGCCCTTCTTGGCCATCGCCTCCTCGACCGGCCACCACCGCCCGCTGGCCACCGCGCCACCTGCGGGTGGGTCCGCCCGCTCGACGACGGCCACGAAGGCCACCGTCACCACCCGGGTACGCGGGTCGCGATCAGGATCGGCGAAGGTGGCCAGTTGCTCGAGGCGACCGGGCGCCACGGACACGCCGGTCCGCGCCGCCACGGCGCGGGTGGCCGCCGGCACGAGCTGCTCGCCCGGCCCGACGACGGTTCCCGGAAGCGCCCACTGCCCCGGGTGGGGCGCGCGTTCGCGCTCGACGAGGAGGACGGACAGTGCGCCGTCGAGAAGGGCGAGCACCACGACGTCGACGGTCACGACGACGGCAGGGCGGTCGTCCGTTCCGAAGCCGCCCGGCCCGTCGGGTGCGTCCGCCCCCGGTCGCCTGGTGCCGGACGACCGTTTGGCGGACTGCTTGGCTTTGCCGCTCCCCGGTTCCCGCTTGCCCGACTTCTTGCGCTCCTTAGCCACGGAATCAGGCTAGACCACGAGTCCGCCCTATAACAGTCATACTGACAATAAGGCGTCGGCCTGCATCGATGTGAGTGTTGGACGACGACCGGCCCGCGGAACCGAGGACGGGAGCGCAGGTGCCGTCCGTCGCCGGGATCGCTTCGGCGACCGCGGTCGACGAGGGTTCGCCAGAACGTGAACGGATTGTGACTTGTTTCACGTGGAACTACGGGAAGCCGCACCGTTACTGCCTTCCCGCCATATGTCCCGGATGACACCCAGATAATCACTGATACGTCAGACTGACTCAAAAGATGGGCGGGACGGGACGGGAGATGGGCCGACGGTGTTGCCGTGCCCGGATTGGTCAGCGACGCCGCAGTCTGACGCCGGTCGCCGACGAGCCGGCGGCGGCCAGCTGTCCGCACGCCGCGTCGATGTCCGACCCGCGGGTGGAGCGGATGGTGACGGTCGTGCCGTCGCGCTCGAGGAGTGATCGGAACGCTTCGATGCGCTCGGGCGGGGTTCCCCGCACGGGGTACCCCGGGGTGGGGTTGAGTGGGATGAGGTTGACGTGCGCCCGGACCGACCTGGCTAGCCGGGCCAGCTCGGCGGCCTGGGCGTCGTCGTCGTTGACCCCGTCGATCATCGCCCACTCGAAGGACACGCGGCGTCCGGTCTCCCGGCGGTAGTCGGCGCACGCCTCCATCAGTGCGGGTATCGGGTAGCGCTTGTTGACCGGAACCAGTTCGTTGCGCAGCTCCTCAGTGGCGGCGTGGAGTGACACGGCCAGACCGACCGGAAGGGGTGCGGCGGTGAGCCGGCGGATGCCGGGGATGATCCCTACGGTGGACACCGTCATGGACCGCGCCCCCATGCCGAAGTCGGCGTGGATCCGTTCGATGGCCGGCCACAGGTTGTCGAAGCTGGCCAGCGGCTCGCCCATCCCCATGAAGACGATGTTGGAGAGGCGACGCGGTCGCGCCGCCCGCACCGCCGTCGCCACCTGTTCGAGGATCTCACCCGATGTCAGGTGCCGGCGGAACCCGGCCTGACCCGTGGCGCAGAAGCTGCACGCCATGGCACACCCGGCCTGGCTCGAGACGCACACGGTCGACCGTCCGGGATAGTGCATCAGCACGGTCTCGATCACCGAGCCGTCGTGGAGGGCGAAGGACCACTTGACCGTCTGGTCCGCATCGGACGACCGTTGGTCGAGGAGCGACAGTGCAGCGGGCAACGACGCGTCCAGCCGCTGGCGCAGACCGAGTGGCAGGTCGGTCATCTCCGTGGGCCGGAGCACCCGTCGATAGAGGCCGTCCCACACCTGTCGGGTGCGGAAGGCGGGTTCGTCGCCGAGCAGGGCGGCCAGGTCGTCCTGGCTCTGGTCGTAGGGACCGGGCACGCCCCCAGGATAGGGACACGACCGGCGAATGGCGGCGGCCGGCGTGGGGTCGGGGGCCCGGCAGGCGACGGATCGGGTCCCGTGTGCCAGAGTCGCGGTCGTGGCGCGCAGCGGATCGATCGGCGAGGAGGTGCGGGCGATCTGCCTGGCCCTGCCGGGCGTCACCGAGCGCACCAGCCACGGTGCCCCCGCGTTCTTCGCCGGACGGCAGTTCGTGATGCTCTGGGTCGACGGCCACCACGGGAACGACTTCCCGCATCTCTGGTGCGCCGCCCCACCCGGCGCCCAGGAGGGCTTCGTCGTCGCCGAGCCCGATCGCTACTTCCGGCCGCCCTACGTCGGTTCACGCGGCTGGCTGGGCGTGCGGCTCGCCGGCGACGTCGACCGTGACGAGATCGCCGTCCTGTGCGAGGAGGCGTACCGGGTGGTGGCCCCGGCCCGACTGGTCGCCTGGCTCGACGACCGGGCGCCGCCCTCGTAGCCGCGGGAACAGGGCCGGTCGGCACCGCCACTGTGACCAACGGCCCTAGGACCCGCACTTGTCAAGGCGGCAAGGTGGGAGGGACCCGTCGAAAGGACCTCCCGTGGGGCCAACTCCAGCAGTCGATCTTCCCGTGACCGTCAGCCGGTGGGCGCCGTGACCGTCGTCGACCTGCCCGTCGCCCGCGTGCCGGGCCCGGCCAACGCCCGCGTCGACGTGCCCGAGGTGCGCCGTCTCCGCTACGACCTCGACCAGCGTCCCTTCCTCGTCCTGTTCGAGACCACGCGGGCGTGCGACCTGGCCTGCACCCACTGCCGTGCCGAAGCTCAGCCGGCGTGCCATCCCGACGAACTGACCACGGCCGAGGTGACCGGTGTCCTCGACGATCTGGCCGCCGCCGGTCCGCCCCGATCCATCGTGGTGCTGACCGGGGGGGACCCGTTCAAGCGCACCGACCTCACGACGCTCATCGCCCACGGTTCGGCCGCCGGCCTGGCCATGGCCGTCTCCCCATCGGGGACGCCGCTCGCCACCGAGGCCAACCTGGCCGCCGTCCGGACGGCCGGATCGGGAGCGGTGTCCTTCTCCCTCGACGGGCCCGAGGCATCCACCCACGACGCCTTCCGCGGTGTCCCCGGCTCGTTCGCCCTGACGGTCGACGCCTGCCGGGCGGCGCGCCGGGTCGGCCTCCGCCTCCAGGTGAATTCGACGGTCACTGCGGGAACGGTCGACGCCCTCCCCGAGATGGCCCGTCTGGTCCGTGACCTCGACGCAGGACTGTGGAGCGTCTTCTTCCTGGTGTCGACCGGGCGGGGCCGCCAACTGGGGGCGCTCGACGCCGACGGGATCGAGGACGTCCTGCATCTGCTGGCCGACGTGTCCCCCCACCTGGCGCTCAAGACCACCGAGGCGCCCCAGTACCGGCGGGTGCTCCATCAACGGGCCGAGGCAGGACCCGGAGGACCGCCCGACCCACGCGGCCCCCTCTACCGCCGGCTCCACGACCGGATGGCGGCGGCATTCGAGGAACCGTCGGGGACGGCGGTGCCGGCCCCGACCCACGGGGGTGATCCGGACCGGAGTCGCCGCGCCCCACTGGCCGTCGGCGACGGGAGTGGGGTCGTCTTCGTCTCCCACATCGGTGACGTCTACCCGAGCGGCTTCCTCCCGCTCACCGTCGGCAACGTGCGCGACCACCCCCTGACCGAGATCTACCGCTCGTCGGCGGTGCTGCGGGCGTTGCGCGACCGTGACCGGCTGGGAGGCAGGTGCGGACGGTGCGAGTTCCGCCAGGTCTGTGGCGGCTCGCGCTCCCAGGCCTACGCCGCCACCGGCGACCCGATGGCCGAAGACCCGAACTGCGCGTACGTCCCCGCCGGCTGACGCTCCGCGTCACCGTCCTGACGTCGGACGAGATACCCTGGAGGGGTATAGGGGCCGAACCAGATGAGGTGCACATGACGGACACGCCGGGCTACGCAGCGGACAAGGACGCCGTCCTGAAGCGGCTGCGTCGGATCGAGGGCCAGGTCCGCGGGATCTCGGGCATGGTCGAGGACGACCGGTACTGCATCGAGGTACTTGACCAGATCTCGGCCGTGACGCGGGCCATCCAGGGAGTGGCCCTCGCCCTCCTCGACGACCATCTGGCCCACTGCGTGGCCAATGCCGTCGAGGCCGGCGGCGACGAGAAGGACGCCAAGCTGGCCGAGGCGGCAGCGGCTATCGCCCGGCTGGTCAAATCGTGATCCCACTGGTCGGGGCGGCCGGCGTGCTGGTGGACATCGGTCGGGGTCTCCGCGAGGGCCTGTTCATGTTCTGGGAGACGCTGTGGGCCCTGGTGCTCGGCTTCACCCTCTCGGGGGTGGTCCAGGCGTTCGTCTCCAAGGACCAGATGCGGGCCAAACTCGGCGACCACCGGCCGGCGTCGGTGGCCCGGGCCTCGGGATACGGCATGGTCTCGTCATCCTGCTCGTATGCGGCGTCGGCCATGTCCAAGTCGCTGTTCGCCAAAGGCGCCGACTTCGTCAGCTCGACGGTCTTCCTGGTCGCCTCCACCAACCTGGTGGTGGAGCTGGGCGTCGTGATGCTGGTCCTGCTGGGATGGCAGTTCGCTGCCGCCGAGTTCATCGGTGGGCCGATCATGATCGTCCTGCTGGCCGTCACCGGGGGTCTGGTGTTCACACCCAGGATCGTCGCCGCCGCCCGTCGGCGCCTGCGGGACGGCGCGGACGGTGGTCACGACCACGGGGCGATGGCCGGCGTGTCCGAGTCCCGCCAACGGGAACTCGAGGCCGAGACCTGGGGCACCAAGCTGCAGTCGCCGGCCGCCTGGTCGGACGCCTCGAGCTACGCGGTGGCCGACGTCACCATGCTGCGCAAGGAGCTCGTGATCGGGTACACGGTGGCCGGGCTCCTGGCCGTCCTGGTCCCGACCCATGCCTGGAACGCCCTCTTCCTACAGGGTCACGGGTTCTGGACGACCCTCGAGAACGCCATGGTCGGCCCGGTGATCGCCGTGCTCAGCTGGGTGTGCTCGATCGGCAACGTCCCGCTGGCCGCAGCCCTGTGGAGCGGAGGGATCAGCTTCGGCGGGGTGATCGCCTTCATCTTCGCCGACCTCATCGCCATGCCCCTGATCCTCATCTACCGGAAGTTCTACGGCTGGAGGCTCACGGCCCGCCTGGTGGGTCTGCTGTACGTGCTGATGGTGATCGCCGGTCTGGCCACCGAGCTCATCTTCCGGGCGTTCGGCGCGGTGCCGACCAACCACGCCGTGGGTGTCCAGCCGGCCCATCTCCACTGGAACTACACGACCTTCCTCAACCTGGTGTTCCTGGTGGTGACCGGCGTGGTGTGGTGGTTGGCGCGCAACCGGGCCCGGTTCGGCGGGGGCGGGGACTACGCCATCGACCCCGTCTGCGGCATGCAGGTACGCACGTCCGATGCCCCGGCCCACACGGTCCACGACGGGGTGACGATGTACTTCTGCGCCGACCGCTGCCGCGAGCGGTTCGAAGCCGATGCCGGGCGCTACCGCCGTGACGAGCTGCGCGGCGCGACGGACGTGGCGCCGACCGCCCGGTAGGTCAGGCGTTCCGCAGGAGTTGGGAGAAGGGCACGTCCTTGTCGCTGCCCGGCTCCTTGGCCAGGCCGAGCACCCGCTCGCCGATGATGTTGCGTTGGATCTGGTCGGTGCCGCCGTAGATCGACGGGGCCTGGGCGTACAGCGCCGAGCCGGTCACACCGGGCAGGAACGGGTTTCCTGTGGCCGTGACGAGCGCGGCCTGGTCCCGCACGTCGTACGCGTGCAGCATGCCCTGGGCCCCGACGATCCGCAGGCCGAGATCGCGGGTCAGGCGCATGAGGGCACTCATGGACAGCTTCGAGATGTTGGCCATCCCCGGAATGTCCCCGCCCGCCGCCCGCGTCGCCTTGAGGCGTTCCGAATTCAGGCGGCCGAGCTCGGTCAAGGTGTAGAGACGGACCAGGTCCTGGCGGATCAGGGGGTCGGCGATGGTCCCGTTGCCCCGGGCCAGTCCGGTGAGGAGGTCATCGCGGCGTACGGGACGGTCGCCGGTGGCCTTCGCCGATTTCTTCTTCGGGGGGCTGCCGGCGGTCGGGGCGAAGTCGCCGACCCGCTTGTCGAGGTTGCCGGCGACGCTGCCGGGCATGATGACCGTGGCCCGGCTGCCACCGCCGGTCCCGAGTCCGGCCCGCTCGTAGCCGAGCGTCGTGTTGGCCACCGCCCATCCGTGGTTCAGCTCGCCGATGAGGTGGTCGGCGGGAACCCGGGCATCGGTCATGAACGTCTCGTTGAACATGGCGTGACCGGTCATCTCCCGCAGCGGTCGGACCTCGACACCCGGCTGGTGCATGTCGAGAGCGAAGTAGGAGATGCCCTGGTGCTTGGGGGCGTCGGGAGACGTGCGGGCGATGAGCATCCCGTAGTCGGCCGTCTGACCGAGCGACGTCCACACCTTTTGGCCGTTGACGATCCACTCGTCCCCGTCCCGCTCCGCCTTGGTGGTCAGTCCGGCCAGGTCCGAACCGGCACCGGGCTCGCTGAACAGCTGGCACCAGGCCGCCTGTCCGGTGACGATGGCGCGGACCAGGGTACCGATCTGCTCCGGGGTCCCGTGGTCGGCGATGGTCGGGGCGGCCAGCAGCAGCCCCAGGCCGTCGGGAGCGCCGACGGCGCCGAAGGCGGCGATCTCGGTGGCGACCTGCACCCCGACGGCGCGGGCCACACCCCGGCCGTAAGAGCCCTCCGGCAGGGTCGGAGCGGCCCATCCCGACGTGCCCAGGCGTTCCCACCAGGCGGCCACGGTCAGGTCGGGGTCCCAGTTGACGGCGAGCCAGCCGCGCAGCTCGGCCAAGTGGTCCTCGGTGTCGATCGTGTCCAGGAGTGTGTCGGTCACTCGGGCTCCCTCCTCGGGCGTCGGGGACCGTCCGGGCGTCCCGTGGCCACGCTAACGCCCCGGCACGCTTGTGTCAGTCCGACTGTCCAGATCTGTGCCACGAGGTCGGTGGTCAGCACTCGACCACGTTGAGGGCGAGGCCGCCCCGTGAGGTCTCCTGGTACTTGTCCTGCATGTCGGCACCGGTCTGACGCATCGTCTCGATGGCCTGGTCGAGCGAGACGTGGTGGCGACCCGTGCCGTTCACGGCCATGCGGGCGGCGGCGATGGCCTTGATGGTGCCGATGGCGTTCCGCTCGATGCACGGGATCTGCACGAGCCCGCCCACGGGATCGCAGGTGAGGCCGAGGTTGTGCTCGATGCCGATCTCGGCGGCGTTCTCGACCTGGCCCGGAGACCCTCCCGACACCTCGGCCAGGCCGGCCGCCGCCATCGAGCAGGCGGCGCCGACCTCCCCCTGGCAACCGACCTCCGCACCCGAGAGCGAGGCGTTCTGCTTGAAGAGGGCCCCGACGGCCGTTGCCGTCAGGAAGAAACGGACGACCCCGTCCTCGTCGGCGCCTTCCACGAACTGCAGGTAGTAACGGAGCACGGCGGGGACGATGCCCGCTGCTCCGTTGGTCGGGGCGGTGACAACCCGGCCGCCGGCCGCGTTCTCCTCGTTGACGGCCAACGCGTAGGCCGTCACCCACTCCATGGCCCGCAGCGGGTCGGAGAGGTCCTGGTCGGCCTCCAGCCGTCGCATCAGTGCGGGGGCTCTGCGGGGAACGAACAGTCCGCCCGGCAGAATCCCCTCGTGGGCACAACCGCTCCGGATGCACGCCTCCATCACCGACCAGATGGCGAGGATGCCGGAACGGACCTCCGCTTCGGGGCGCGCCACCGTTTCGTTGGCCAGCACCAGCGCACTGATGGGCAGGCCGGTGCGGTCCGCGTGGGCCAGCAGGTCGCCGGCGGTGGCGAACGGGAACGGGATCGCCGACCTGTCGGCGCCGGGCGGCTCGGCGGCGCCCCGCTCGAGCACGAAGCCGCCGCCCACGGAGAAGTACGTCCGCTCGGCGACCACCGCCCCGTCGCCGTCCGTGGCCCGGAACACCATCCCGTTGGGGTGTTCCTCCAGACGGGTGTCGGTCCGGAACCGGAGATCGGCGTCGAGGTCGAACGGGACGGACCGGAGACCGGCCAGCAGTAGGGCGCCACCGGTGCGGACCGCTTCGACCGTGGGCCCGACGGTCTCGGGGTCGACGGTCTCCGGCCGGGCACCACCGAGCCCGAGCACCAGCGCACCGACCGTGCCGTGCCCCCGTCCGGTCGCCCCGAGCGAGCCGAACAGGTCGACGGTCACGGAAGCGGTCGGCTCCAGGAGCCCGTGGTCGGCGAGGTGGTCGGAGAACCTCCCGGCGGCCCGCATCGGGCCCGTGGTGTGGGAGCTCGACGGACCGATCCCCACCTTGAACAAGTCGAACACGCCGATGTTCACGACCGCGTCCCTTCTGCCGTGGTGGGCACGGGGCCGGCTGGACGGCCCTTTGCAGCGGGCCTGCGCGTCACCCGACCATCGTACCGAGCCACCAGGGCAGCCCGACAGGCCTGTCGCTAGCATCGGTGCGAGGGGTAGCCGCACAATTGCCGAGGAGGGACCATGCCCAACATCGATCACTTCTCCGTGGGAGCCCCGTGCTGGGTCGACCTGTGGACGTCGGACGTCGAGGGGAGCCGCGCCTTCTACGCCCAGCTCTTCGGGTGGGAGGCCATGGAGCCGTCGGAAGAGTTCGGCGGCTATTTCATGTTCCACCGCGACGGACTTCCCATTGCCGGCGGGATGGGCGACATGGGCCCGGACATGCCGGCCAACGACACCTGGAAGATCTACCTGTCGACCGATGACATCGCCGGGGTGGCCGCATCGTTGGGGGCTCACGGCGCCGAGGTCCAGGCGCCGCCGATGTCGGTAGCCGACCTCGGGCAGAACATGGTGTTCGTCGACCCCACCGGGGCCCATCTCGGCGCCTGGCAGCCGGGGACCTTCCCGGGGTGCTCGTCCCTGAACGAGCACGGTGCACCCAGTTGGTTCGAGTTGTTCACCCGGGACTTCGCCGGCGCGCTCGACTTCTACCGGTCGGTGTTCTCGTGGAAGACCGAGATCGAGGGAGACACCGACGAGTTCCGGTACGCGACGTTGCGGGACCCCGACAGCGGCGACCAGCTGGCCGGTGTCATGGATGCTTCCGCGTTCCTGCCCGAGGATGTGCCCGCCCATTGGTCGGTGTACTGGGACGTCGAATCCGTCGACGCCGCCGTCTCCCGGGTCAATACACTGGGCGGCGCCCTGGTCGACGGTCCGACGGACACCCCCTACGGGCGCATGGCCACGGTGACCGATCCGGCCGGGGCCATGTTCAAGCTGCGCACACCACCCGCGTAGGCGACGGGACCAGCACTCCTGCGGGGGCGGTCGGCTGCCCGGGACCGGTCGCCGCCCCGGCCGTGCGCACCCTCCCGGCCGGGCGTGCGACGCTGGTGGCCGAGTACGTACGTCCCAGCCTCCGAGGTGACCCATGCCGATTGCCACCATCAACCCCGCCACGGGCGTCACCGAGCGGACCTTCGAGGAGATCAGCGACCAGGAGGTCGAGCGCATCCTCGCCCGGGCCGCCGCCACGTTCACCAGCTACCGGACCACCTCGTTCGCCGAACGTGCCGCCTGGATGGTGGGCGCCGCCGAGATCCTGGAGGACGAGGTCGACCGCGTCGCCAACATGATGACCACGGAGATGGGCAAGACCCTGGCCGCGGCCAAGGCCGAGACGCTCAAGTGCGCCAAGGCCTGCCGCTACTTCGCCGAGCACGCCGAGTCCTTCCTCGTCGACGAGCCCGCCGACGCCGGGGCCGTCGGCGCGGCGGCCGCCTACGCCCGATGGCAGCCCCTCGGCCCGGTGCTGGCCGTGATGCCGTGGAACTTCCCGCTCTGGCAGGCCATGCGGTTCGCCGCCCCGGCACTCATGGCCGGCAACGTCGGCCTCCTCAAGCATGCCTCCAACGTCCCGCAGACGGCCATCTTCATGCAGGAGCTGTTCGACCGGGCCGGATTTCCCGAGGGCGCCTTCCAGACGATGTTGATCAGTGCCCCGCGGGTCGAGGCGGTCATCCGGGACGACCGGGTGGTGGCGGTGACCCTCACGGGATCGGGACCCGCCGGATCCTCGGTGGCCTCGATCGCCGGTGACGTCGTGAAGAAGTCGGTGCTCGAGCTGGGCGGCAGCGACCCGTTCATCGTGATGCCAACGGCCGACCTGCACCGGGCGGCCGTGGTGGCGACCACGGCCCGCTGCCTCAACAACGGCCAGTCCTGTATCGCCGCCAAACGGTTCATCGCCCACGTCGGCGTGGCCGACGAGTTCGAGCGCCTGTTCGTCGAGCACATGTCGGCGCAGAGGGTCGGGGACCCCATGGACGCCGCCACCGACATCGGTCCGCTGGCCAGCGCCCAGCAGCAACGGGACATGGTGGACCTGGTGGCGGACGCGGTGGCCAAGGGCGCCACCGTCCTGTGCGGCGGCGTGGTCCCCGACGGAAAGGGCTTCTACTACCCGCCCACCGTCCTCACCGGCATCACCCCCGCCATGCGCCTCCACACCGAGGAGGCCTTCGGCCCCGTGGCCACCCTCTACCGGGTGGGCGGCATCGACGAGGCCATCGAGCTGGCGAACGTCACCGAGTTCGGCCTGGGCTCCAACGCCTGGACCGAGGACCCGGCCGAACGGGAGCGGTTCGTGACCGATCTGGCCGCCGGGATGGTGTTCATCAACGGGAACACCACGTCGTATCCCGAGCTCCCCTTCGGTGGGATCAAGGCCTCGGGCTACGGGCGCGAGCTGACGGCCCACGGGATCCGGGAGTTCTGCAACCTGAAGTCCGTGTGGGTCGGGCAGTGAACGGACGGATGAGCCGTCGCCGGATGGCCGTGGTGGCGCTGGCGGTGCTCACCACGTGCGCGTTCGCCGCGCCGCTGACATCGGGCGCGTCGTCGAGCGGAGCATCGCTCCCGCACCTGGGGAGCGGGGCCCCGACAGGTCCCGTGTTCTCGGGGGCCGCGCCGGACCCCGACGTCGTCTACGCCGACGGGACGTTCTACGCGTTCACCACCGGGACGGTGTTCGGCAACAACCTCCAGGTGCTCATCGACCAGACCGGCGATCCCCGCGGCGGGTGGCATCCGTACACAGGCGGCTACGGCTCGACCGCGCTGGCCGACCCACCGGCCTGGCAGCAGGCCGGCACCCAGACCTCGCCCGGTGTCGCCTACACCGGCGGCCACTGGGTCCTCTGGTACGACGCGGCCCGAGCCGGGCACGGGGTCGACTCCGGGTTCACGTGCCTGGCGGTGGCCACAACCGCCACGTTGACCCCGTCGAGCCCCCGGTTCAGCGACACGTCGTCCGACTCGCCGTGGTGCCCCCCGGGCGGCGTGCTCGACCCGAGTCCCTTCGTCGACCCCGCCAACGGCGCCGCCTACCTGGTGTGGAAGACCAACGACGGCACCACCGCGGCCGCCTCCCAGGTCTGGGGCGTCCGCCTCGGGACCGACGGCACCACTTTCGCAGGGTCACCATCCCTGCTGATGACCGTGTCCGTGGCCGAGCAGACAACGGACAACCCCCAGATGGTGGCGGCCGGCGGCGGGTACCACCTCCTCTTCTCGGGCGGAATCTTCGAGGACGCCTCGTACAACGAGCAGTTCGCCGACTGCAGCGGCCCGCTCGGTCCCTGCGCCAACCCGCCGGGGCCGTTCCTCGCCACTTCGGGGGCCGGGTTCGGCCCGGGTGGCGGCACCCTGTTCGAGGACGCCCGCGGCGGCTGGTGGCTGGCCTACGCAGGGTGGAACGTCCCGTGCGCCAACTGCACCTCCACGCCCGGGGCGATCCGCCAGCTGTACGTCACCCCCACGGACCTGCCTGCCGGCCCACCGCCCGTCGAGGTCGCCGGAATGGCCTCCCTGCCGTCGGGGAACGGCTACTGGCTGGTCGACTCGACCGGGGCCGTCCACCCCCACGGTGCGGCCGTTTCCCACGGTTCGATGGCCGGGTTGCCCCTCAACCAGCCGATCCGGCACATCGTGGCCACCCCCGACGGGAAGGGCTATTGGCTGGTCGCCTCCGACGGCGGCACCTTCGCCTTCGGGGACGCCGGGTTCTACGGCTCCATGGGCGGCCGGCACCTGAATGCACCGGTGGTGGACCTGGCCCCCACCACCGATGGCCGCGGCTACTGGCTGGTCGCCTCGGACGGCGGCATCTTCGCCTTCGGTGACGCCGGATTCCACGGCTCCATGGGTGGCCAGCCGCTCAACCAGCCGGTCGTCGGCATCTCGGGTGATCCGGCCACGGGTGGCTACTGGCTGGTGGCCACCGACGGGGGGATCTTCGCCTTCGGGGCCCCGTTCTACGGGTCGACCGGGGCCATCCGGCTCAACCAGCCCATCAACGGGATGGCCTCGACCCATGACGGCCGGGGCTACTGGTTCGTGGCGTCCGACGGCGGGGTCTTCTCGTTCGGCGACGCCGCGTTCCAGGGCTCGGCCGGCGGGATAGCCCTGGTGGCGCCCGTCACCGGCATGGCCGCCCACACCGGTGGCGGCTACTGGCTCGTCGCCGCGGACGGGGGGATCTTCTCCTACGGTGCCCCGTTCTTCGGGGCAGGCTGAGCCGCAGGCGTCGGGTCAGGCGATCCGGGCGGCGGCGGTGCCGCCCGGCATCCCGGCCCGGGTGTCGCGGATGTCCCAGTAGCGGCGCGCCCACCGGGGGCGCCGATCGGGGCCGTCGGCGGCCAGGACCGCCTCGATCCACCGGGCCGTCGCCCGCTCGGCCTCGGCGAAGGCCTCGGCCGGGGTGGGCGGGTCGGCGAGCCACCGTGCCTCGATGCCGTCGCGCTCGGCGGCGAACACCGCCGTCAGCCGTGCCGGGTCGGCCGACACGGCGCGGTGCAGCACCTCGTGGCGCCACCACAGGGTGTCCGGGTCGTACCGGTCGGTGGGGTCCGGTCCGAGAGCGAGGGGCTCGTCGACCCGCACCGGCTTGAACAGGCTGGTGCAAGGGGCGGACGTCGCCGTCGCCCAGTGGTGGTGGGGACCGTCGCGACGCAGTTCGGCGACCCAGGAGCCGGTGGTCTGCGAGGTGGCCTTGATCCCTCCGCCGGCGTGCATGCAGGGCGCGGCCTTGGCGCCCATGACGGGAGCGAACCGTGGTGCCGGACCCCTGGCCCCGTGGTGGCGCAGCACCGCCATCAGGTCGCGGGGTGAGGTGGCGGCGCACGATCCGGTGATGGCCCGGCGGGCCCGGCTCTGGGCGAAGTAGGTGGGCACTCGTGCGCGGTGGCCGGAGAAGCCCGCGATGGTGAGCCCGTTGCTGATGGACCGCACACCGGAGGTGACCCGCTCGACCGCCCACAGTCTGCCGGCCGTCTCGACGACGTAGGCCTCGAGGGGATCGGCCACCAGGAAGCTGTTGTGGTACGTGAAGGAGCGGTCCTCGTGCCCGCAGCCACCACCCTGGCCGTGGCGGAACAGCATCGAGGTCAGCACGTCGACCGCCGCGGAGGCCGAGTCGCCCCGCTCCAGGGCCAGGCGGACCAGGTCCATGCCGGTCAGCCCGACGTCCGCATAGGGCTGGTCGGTGAACACGGCTTCGTTGCCGACCACCACCCCGTGCTCGTTGGCGCCCATCTCGGCACCCCACATCCAGAACGGCCGGGACAGGAGGACGGCGTGCGTGGCCGCCACCTGGTCGACCTCGATCCAGGTGCAGCGCAGCCGGGCACCGGCCGGGTGCTCCCGGCGGGGCTGCCAGTCGAGCACCTGGGCCTCGTTCGGATTCCGGTCGCTGTTCTTGGCGAACAGCACCCGGTCGGGGGCGACCATCACGAGCGTGTCGCACATGGGACGAGACTACCCAGGCCGTCGGATCCCGATCATGGTCGGACGGGGTCGAGCACCGACTGCAGCGCAGTCAGGATCGGTAGCCAGACGTCCTCCACCTCTTCCTCCGAGTCACCCTCGACGTCGTCGACGGTCAGGCGCACCACGGTGCCGTCCGGGTGGGCCCGGAGGTCCCAGCCGATGATGCGGCACGGGGCGGTGCCCTGCTCGAGGGCGAACGACAGGCGGTGCGGCCGCACGGCCGCGACCACCTCTCCGGTGGCGGCGTGGCCGTCGGCTCCGCGGAGCTCGACGACTGATCCCTGCCGCCACTCCGAAACCAGGCTCAGGTCGTGGAGGTAGCGGCGGGAGGCCACGGGACAGGTCAGCACCGACCACACCTCGTCGGGCGTCGCCCGGGTGTGGAACGAGAAGCGGTGCGACGTGCTGAACCCCATGCACACCCCCCTGTCGACGCCGTCGGTCTGCCAGATCCTGACGTGTTCCCGGGGCGTGCGCAACTGAGGGTTGCCCAGGGCAGGTGCGGGTACGACCCACGACGTGACCCTCGCCTTCGGGCGGGGCGTGCCGGCAACCGCTCAGATGAGTGGTGCGGCCTGGACGGTCAACCGGGGGTCGAGATGCGTGGTGTCGTTGAACCGGCGGATCACCCAGTTGTGTTCGGTCACCACCAGATGGGAGATCGAGGCGTTGTCGGCCCCCACGAAGGCCCAGGGCTCGGATGACGAGGCCTGGGCCAGCACCTCGCCGATGGTTCCCCCGTGGGTCACGGCCACGACCCGCTGGTCGCGATGGCGTCCGGCGATGCGCTCGATCCCTCGCCGCACCCGCCCGGCGAAGGCCTGGACGGGCTCGCATCCGGGTGCCAGGTCCCAGCGCTGCTCCCGGACCATCTGCTGTGCCAAGGGGTCGCGATCCACGAACTTCTGCTCGAAGACCCACCCCTCCCACTCCCCGAGGAAGATCTCGCGCAGGTCGCCCTCGACTTCCGGGGTGATGCCCAGCGTGGCGGCCAGCGGTGCGGCCGTCTCGACGGTCCGCCGCAGCGTGGTGACGTAGACGGCGTCGATGCGCTCGGTGGCCAGGCGCTCACCGAGTCGGCGGGCCTGGGCGCGGCCCAACTCGGACAGCGGGGGATCGGCGTGACCCTCGAACCGGACGAAGTCCTGGCCCTCGACGGCGTCTTCGGACTGCCCGTGGCGGACCAGGAGGAGCTCGCAGGCTCCGGCCGGCGCCGTGAACCTCCCCTGGGGGAACCGACGGGGCGAGCCCGACGCCTCGCTCGTCCCGATCGGCGACGAGGGCTCGACGGCATGGGACACGTGGGAGGTCAGACGCCGAGGCTGGAGGCCGAGGCCGCCTCGAACAGCCGGTTGGGCAACAGGCGCTTGGCCAGGACGCCGACCCGCTCGCCGGACGGTCCGACCGACAGGCGGCGAGGAGGTCGCGACGCGGTGAGGACCTTCTCGACGGCCTTGGCCACAGCTATCGGGTCGGCGCCTCCGAGCTCGTCCTCCTCCATCTTGCCCACCGCTTTGGCGCCGGCGGTCGCATACGGGTCGTCCCCGGCGACCTCGACCGTCCGCCGGCTGGCGGTGAACCCGGTCCGGAAGTTGCCCGGCTCGACGAGGGTGACCCCGACGCCGAACGGCTTGACCTCCCACGCCAGTGCCTCCGACCACCCTTCGAGGGCGAACTTGCTGGCCGAGTAGTAGGCCTGGAACGGCAGGCCGATCACACCGCCGATCGAGCTCATCACGACGATGCGTCCGCGGCGCGCCCGCAGGGACGGGAGCGCGGCACACACCGTCCGCACGGTGCCGAAGAAGTTGGTCTCGAGCTGGGCCCTGGCGTCGGCGATGGGCGTCTGCTCCACGGGGCCGGCCAGGCCCCACCCGGCACAGGTCACCACGCCGTCGATCCCACCGTGTTCGCGTACGACTCGTGCGACACCCTCCGCGGTCGAGGCGTCGTCGTCGACGTCCATGGCGATCTGCGCCCACGGCACGTCGGGCATGGTCCGGCGGCTCGCCCCGACCACCTGGAATCCGTGGTCGCCCAGGTGCCGGGCGCAGACCTCGCCGATGCCGGATGAGGCGCCGGTGACGAGGACGACCTTCGGACTCATGCTTCGAATGTCATGCTTCGAACCTCAAACTGCTGGGCTCCTCGTCGGTATGGGCCCACCGCAGGTCGGTGGATGGCCACAGGCTACCGACGGTGCCGCTCACGTCGCCAAGGGATCCTGGCCCTCGGATTCGGCGACGATGGTGAGCCGGCGGTCGGGGATGAACCACATGACCGCCACCGCGGCATAGGCGACGTAGGCCAGCCACGGCGAGACGAAGGCCAGGGCCATGCCCGCCGAATAGAGCACGAGGGAGAGGTAGCCCTTGGTATCGGTGCCGATCGACCGTCCGACGATCGAGTCGGATCCGTTGACGCGGATGATCATCCGGACCAGGAGCGAATAGGCCATGCCGGCGCCGAGCCCGATCAGTCCGTAGGTCATGGCCGGCAGCGCGTGCCGGGGGAAGCGGCCCACCCAGGCCGTCACGATCGGGAAGAGCGACAGCCAGAACAGCAAGAGGTTGGCCCACATCACCGACCCGCTGATCCGCTCCGTGGCCCGCAGCAGGTGGTGGTGGTTGTTCCAGTAGATCCCGATCATCGCGAAGCTCAGGACGTAGACGAGCAGATGGGGGACGAGGCCGCGCAGGGCGGCAGCCGAACTGCCTCCGGGGGTCGGGATGCTGAAGGCCATGATGGTGATGATCACGGCCATGACTCCGTCGCTGAACGCCTCGAGGCGGTCGGTCTCGCTCAGCCGCATGGTGCCCCGGGGCCCGTCCTCGCCACGGATTCAGCATCGCACCTCCCGGAGGGTCGGTGGGACCCTGCCGGGAGGTGGTGGTGTCAGCCGGCCAGGATGGCCTCGATCTGGTTGACGGCCTCCGTGATGCCCTCGGCGAACCCCATCTCGAGGATCTGCTCCATGTCCCCGACGGAAGCGAACCGGCTGGCGATGGTCATCGTGGTGCCGCCCCCGGTGCGCTCGTGCAGGTCGAGCCGCATGCGCATCACCGGCGCGCCGGTGGTCGGCGTGCCGTCCTCGTCGGCGAAGCCGTTCTCGAACTCGAGGCGGTGCGGGGGATCGACGGCCACGATCCGCCACCACCCGCGTGGTTGGTCGCCGTCCGGGCCCGTCATGAAGTAGGAGCATCGACCGCCCAGCGACAGGTCATGGTCCACGAAGGTGGCCGGGTAGGTGGGGGGCCCCCACCAGCGCTCGAGCTGACGGGGGTCGGACCAGAGCACCCATGCCCTCGTCACCGGGGCGTCCAGTTCGGTGGTGATGGAGATGGTCAGCTGTTCGGCGTCCTTGTCGACGGCGGTGACGGTCATGGGGTAGCTCCTTCGCTCGGTGTGGTGAGTACGTTCGTGAAACGGTCGATGCGGGCCCGCCACACGGTCTCGAACTCGTCGAGCAGGCCCTGTGCGGCGTGGACGGTGGCCATGTCCGTCCGCACCAGCTGCTCGCGGCCGTGACGGCTCTTGGTGACGAGGCCGGCCCGGTCGAGGACGGCCACGTGCTTCTGCACGGCGGCGAAACTCATGGCGTAGGACCGGGCGAGTGAGGAGACCGACAGCTCGCCGTCCATGGAGCGGCGCAGGATGTCACGCCGGGTCCGGTGGCTGAGCGCGTTGAAGACGAGGTCCGCCCGGTCCTCGTCCGCCCCTTGCTCCTGTGTCAGATCTACAACCATATAGTTGTAGGTTAGAGCGGGCGACGGGCGCCGTCAAGCACCCGATGGACGGCGTCCGTCGCCGGGACGGTCCTACGATCACGGGATGCGCCTCTCCCCGCGACGCCGCGCCGCCGTCCGATCGCTGGCCATGGTTGCGCTCCTCGCCTCGGGTTCGGTGGCCGCGGCCTGCGGGTCGGCGGGGTCGGCGTCGACTACGACCACGACCACGACCACGACCACCGGGACCGATACCGCCGTGCAGGCCGCGGTGACCCGTGGTGCGGCGGCAGCGCGGACCGACGCCTCCGGCATCGAGTGGCTGTGCAGGCCCGGCGCCGCCAGCAACCCGTGTACGGCCGACCTGACCTCGACCGTCGTACCGGAGTCCGGGCCGACGACGGTGCAGCACGCCTCGGACGCGGCCGATCCGCCCATCGACTGCTTTTACGTCTATCCCACGGTCAGCACGCAGGCCGGGGTCACCGCCGATCTCCACATCGACCCGGCGGAGACCTCGGTGGCCCGCACCCAGGCGTCCCGCTTCTCGCAGGTATGCAAGGTCTACGCACCGATGTACCCGCAGATCACCCTGCGCGGCCTCTTTGCCGGCGCCGGCAATCAGGCCGCCGCCGGCACCGCCTACGCCGGGGTGCAGTCGGCGTGGCAGGACTACCTGGCCCACTACAACCACGGACGGGGAGTCATCGTGATCGGCCACTCCCAGGGCGCCACCATGCTGATCGGGCTGCTCCGCCGCCAGGTCGACACGGACCCGGCCCAGCGGAAGCTGCTGGTGTCGGCCATGCTGTTCGGCGGCAACGTGACGGTGCCTGTCGGCCGGACCGTGGGCGGCACCTTCCAGAACATCCCCGCCTGCCTGTCCGATGCACAGGTGGGGTGCGTGCTCGCCTACTCGAGCTTCGATCAGATGCCGCCCACCGACTCCCTGTTCGGGCGCCCGGGCCAGGGTGTCTCGTTATTGGCCGGTGCGACGGCCACGGCCGGTCTCCAGGTCCTCTGCACCAATCCGGCCGATCTGGCGGGCACGGCCGCCGTGCCGCTCTCCCCTTACTTCCCCACCCGTAAGGTCGTCGCCAATCTGGGGGGACTGGGCGGACAGGCGGCGCCGGTCCTCCCCACGCCGTGGGTGACCGAGCCCGGGCTCTACACCGGCCAGTGCCTGTCGGAGGGTGGGGCCACCTGGCTGCAGGTCTCGGCGCCGATCACCCCGGGGGACACCCGCCAGGTGGTGGGCCAGACGGTCGGTCCCACCTGGGGCCTCCACCTGGTGGACGTGAACATCGCCTTGGGCGACCTGGTGGACGTGGCCCGTGCCGAGGCCACCGCCTACGCCCACCACGGCTGAGGGTGACCCCGCCCGCCCCCGTCAGCGGTCGAGCGTGGCGGGCAGGCGGTGCGCGGCGGGCAGCATCGGTGCCGCACGGTCGTCGATGGCGGCGAAATCCAGCTCTTCGGGGGGCGCCGGGAAGCTGATGGCGTAGCCCTGGGCCACGTCGCAGCCGGCGGTGGCCAGGAAGCCGAAGTGGTCGGACCGCTCGACGCCCTCGGCCACCACCCGCAGCCCGAGCGAGTGCCCGAGCTCGATCGACGACCGGATGATCGCCTCGTTCCGGCCGTCCACGCCGTCGATGCTGAGACGGGCGGTGAACATGCGGTCGATCTTCAGCTCGCCGACGGCCAGGTCGCTCAAGTAGGCCAGCGACGAGAAGCCGGTGCCGAAGTCGTCGATCGAGATGACCAGACCGGAATCGGAGAGCGTCTGGATGATCTCCTTGCAGCGGGCGAGATCGGCCATCACCGTGCTCTCGGTGATCTCGAGCACCAGAGCGTCGGGGCCGAGCCCGTGCCGGTCCAGCGCGGCGTGGATCTGGCCGGGGAGCCCGGAGTCGAGGAGGTTGGTCGTGGAGAGGTTGACCGCCACCGCCACCGGGCGGCCGCCCCGGCGCCATTCGGCGCACTGGGCGATGGCGGTCTCGAGGACGAAGGTGGTCAGCGACCACATCAGGCCGCTCTCCTCGGCCAGCGGGATGAACTGGTCGGGAGGGATGAAGCCGAGGACCGGGTGCGACCAGCGCAGCAGGGCCTCGAGCGTCGTGACCTCACCCGACCGGAGGTCGACCTGCGGCTGGTAGTAGACGGTGAGCGCCTGGTCGGCGATCGCCGCCCGCAGGTCCTCCATCAGGTTGAGGCGGTCGGCGCCGTCGTCGAGGGCCGACTCGTAGATGTCATAGGGGCTGTGGGCCGCTTTGGCCCGGTACATGGCCACGTCGGCGCACCGCATCAGCTCGGTGGCGTCACCGGCGTGCTGAGGGGCGAGGGCGATGCCGATGCTGGCTCCCACGTGGAGGCAGGAGCCCTCGACATCGAAGGGCGGCTCGATCTCGGTGGTGATGCGCTCGGCGATCGCCATGGCGAAGTCGACGTCGGCGCCGGTCAGCAGGACGGCGAACTCGTCGCCGCCGAGACGCACCACGACGTCGCTCGACCGGGTGACACTGGACAGGCGCGGCCCGATGAGGCGGAGGAGGCCGTCGCCGGTGGGGTGGCCGAAGGAGTCGTTGATCTCCTTGAAGTGGTCGAGGTCGATCATGAGCAGCGCCAACGACTCGTCCGGCCTCCACGAGTCGCGGGGGGTGGCGAAGATGGCGTCGAGCTCGCGGGTCAAGAGGCGACGGTTGCCCAGGCCGGTCAGCTCGTCGGTGACGGCATGGTGGTGGTTGGCCCGGGTCAGGGCGTTGAGCTCCCCCCGGGACAGGCCGGCCCGCACGCCGACCAGGGCCAGGGTGGCGACGGTGAGGCCCAGGGCCACCGAGCTGATGTGCATCCAGTTGCCGACGAAGATGATGGTCACCGCTGACACGCCTGCCACCGCGGGGAGGACGAACCCGGGCGCATGGGCGTCGTCGTCGGACCGGCGGGCACCGACCCGCTGCCAGACGGTCAGCGAGAGCAGGAACAGCGCTGTCATCCAACTGGCGTCGAGGATGGTGCCCGACTGGTAGGAGTCGTTGGCGTTCTGGAACAGGTAGACGGTGTCCCCGATGGCCAGCACCAGGCACCCGGCGGCCAGGGTGACCAGTCGGACCGGCCACCCGGGCACGATGACGAGCGCCCCGACGGCGAAGGCCAGCAGGATGAGGTCGCCGACGGGGTAGGCGAGGTTGACGGCCACCGCGGCCGGAGATCCGCTGACCGAGTTGACGATGGTGTCGAAGACGAAAGCGGCGCAGATGGCGGCCGCCCCCAGACCGGCGATGGCGCCGTCGAGCCAGTTGTTGGCCTTGAAGGAGCGCACCTCCCCGCGCATGATCAGCATGATGCCGAGGTAGGCGAGCGGGTACATGATCAGGTAGAAGGCGTCGGCCAACGACGGGGTGGGGGGCGACGCCCCTCCTTGGGACTCGAGGGTGAAGACGATGTCGCCGATGGCCCAGGCAGGAGGCCCAGCCCGAAGGCCAGGCCGACCGAGCGGCCGGGACGCCGCAGTAGGAACCGGGACAGGCACAGCAGCGCCACCGTCACCTCGAACGCGTCCACGCTCCAGTTGTCGAGCCACGACCAGAACTGGCCGTGATGACGGAGCAGGAGGGTGGCGACGTAGGCGGCCAGCCACATCCCGGCCACGAGATAGGCCACCACCACGGTCCGCGGCATACGCTCGTCGCGCACCGTCGTCGCGCGGCGGAGTGTGGGGGCAGACACGTGCACCCTGGTGGTATCGGATGGCCAGCGGGAAACCTGAAGCCGTGGGCGGTCCCGGGTGGCTCAGAGGTCGTCGACGTAGCGATCGGTGCCCGGGACGGTCCGCCGGAACGGCGCGGCCAGGCGGAGCGTGGCGTCGCCGGCCGACTCGACGGCGTCGGTGTAGGCCCGGACCCGGTCGACCACGGAGGCCGGGTCCCCGTCCACGAACAGCAGCTGCACCATCCGGTCGGTCCCGCCGGGAGAGGATCCGAGGTCCATCGGGGCACCCTGGCTTCCGGCGTCGGGCACCGAGGGCACCCACGAGGCGGCGATCTCGACGGGCGAGCCGTCGAGCAGGCCGGCGAGACGGGGTCCGTCGAGGGTGTCGTGCAGGTCCCGTCCGGTCCCCGATGCCGCGTCCCACCACAGGGCGAACAGCCCCTCGTAGCCCCGGTCGAGAGCCAGTTCGACCGGGACGGGATCGACGTCGCGGTAGGCGGTGTCCACGTAGTGGAAGGTCGAGGTGTGGACATGGGTGCGCTCCGCAAAGCCCCGTCCGTGGGCGTACAGGTCCCGGACCTGGTTGATCGACCACTCGGCGAAGTGCTCGTGGTGATGGCCCTGCTCCACCCAGTAGACGGCCATGTAGCTGCCGGCGTCGAGGGGCACGGCGACCGTGCTGTCGTCCGGCCAGCGCAGGTCCTTCAGTTGACGGGTGGCCACCCACCGGCTCCCGGCGAACAGCCATGGTCCGACCATGCACCCCCCGTAGAAGTGGTCCCGCTCGTACCAGCGGTTGTAGGCCTTCTCGTAGCCTGGATTGGGGTCCACCAGGGTGAGGAGCATGCTCCCCACCCTGACCGGGTAGTCGTCGACCCCGCCGACCTCGAGTGGATTGTGCACGTCGGTCCTCCCCCTGTGGTGCTGCATCGTGGGTGCCCACGCTAGACACGATCGATCGATCGATCGATCGACCGACCCGGGCACGGACGACGGCTCCGTCCCGGCCGATGCCGGCCGTCCACCCGGACACCCCCGTCGGCAGGGCGGGTGACCGTGTGCCAGCATGATCGGACAGTGGTCGGGGTGTGCCCCGACGGGACCCCGGGGAGCGACGTGGACGATCTGTCGGGCAAGGTGGCGGTGGTGACCGGGGGGGCGGCCGGCATCGGGCGGGGGATCGTGGGTGCCCTGCTCGACGAAGGGGCCAGGGTCGTCGTCGCCGACATCGAGGCGCCGGTGCTGGAGCGCACGGTCGCCGAACTGTCCGACCGCGGCGAGGTCCATGGCGTGGTGACCGACGTGTCCGATGCGGCCTCGCTCGAGTCGCTGGCCGACACCGTGTACGACCGGTTCGGGGCGTGCCACGTCCTGTGGAACAACGCCGGGGTCACGTCGGGCGGGGGTGGCAACCCGTGGGAGCAGGAGGCCAACGACTGGCGCTGGTGCTTCGGGGTCAACGTGTTCGGGACGGCCAACGGCGTCCTGGCCTTCGTCCCCCGCATGGTGGCTGCGGGCGAGCCCGGTGTCGTCGTGACCACGTCGTCGGGCGACGGCGGCATCGCCCCGGTGCCCTACGCCTCGGTCTACGCCTCGTCCAAGGCGGCCATCAGCTGCTTCACCGAGGCCCTGGCCCACCAGTTCCTGGCCCAGGGGACCAAACTGCGGGCCGCCGTCTTCTATCCGTCGGGCGGCCTGCTCGAGACCGGCCTGTGGGAGGCCCAGCGCAACCGCCCCACCGAGCTGGCACGCGTCAGGCCCCGCCCTCCGGCTCCGGGGACCACCTTCGCCGAGTTCAAGGCGGCCCTGGCCGCCGCCGGGCGACCCACCGACCTGGTCGACCTCGACGAACTCGGGCGCTTCGCCGTCCAGGGTGTGAAGGACGGGAAGTTCGTCATCGGCCACAACCTCGACGCCGCCGGGCAGCTGCTGCACGCCCGGGCCGACGCCATCGCCAAGGGCGAGCTGCCGCCCTCCGCCCTCGAGGGCTTGGGGTGACCACCTGTGTGGGCGCCCCGGTGCCCGAGCCGACGAACTGAGGGGACACCTTGACCATCGAGCTCACCCCCGACTACCGCTACACCGTCATCTCGGCCGACGCCCACGCCGGCGGTGACATCCCCGAGTACCGGGCGTACCTGGCGTCTGCGTGGCACGACGAGTTCGACGCCTGGGCCGCGTCGTACGTCAACCCCTACGCCGACCTCCTGGCCCCGACGGCCTACCGGAGCTGGGACTCGGATCGCCGGCTGGCCGAGAACGAGGCCGACGGCATCGCCGGCGAGGTCATCTTCCCCAACACCGTGCCCCCCTTCTTCGAAGAGGGCAGCCTCCTGGCCCTGCCGCCGGGACCCGAGGACTACGACCGCCGCTGGGCCGGGCTGCAGGCCCACAACCGCTGGCTGGCCGACTTCTGCGCCAAGGTGCCGGGACGGCGCGCCGGGGTGGCCCAGATCTTCGCCAACGACATCGGCGACGCGGTGGCCGAGGTCCGGTGGGCGGCCGCCAACATCCGGCCCTCGGGCGGGATCCTCCTGCCCCCCGTCGCCCCCGGCTCGGGACTGCCCGGACTGTGGGAGTCGTACTACGAGCCGCTGTGGGAGGTCTGCGAGGAGCTCGGCATGGTGGTCAACATCCACGGTGGCGGCGGCCTGCCCGACTACGGCGAGGCCGAGGTGGCCCGGGCCATCATGTTGGTCGAGCTGCCCTGGTTCTCCCACCGCTCGGCGTGGCACCTGATCCTGGCCGGGGTGCTCGAGCGTCACCCCGGCCTCCATGTGGTGCTCACCGAACAGGGCCTCGGATGGCTGCCCCGGGGCCTGGAGACACTCGACTGGTTCTACGGGCGGATGACGATGGGCGGGGCGGCCGAGGCCGACTTCTTCGGCGCCGCGGCCAAGGGGATGTCGATGACGCCGTCGGCGTACTTCGCCCGGAACTTCTCGGTCGGGGCGAGCTTCCTGCGGGCCAGCGAGTCGGCCGTCCGCCATCAGGTGGGCGTCGAGCGCATCATGTGGGGCTCGGACTATCCCCATTCCGAGGGCTCCTATCCCTACAGCCTCACCGCACTACGGGCCGCGTTCGGCACGTGCGACCCGGCCGAGACCCGTCAGATGCTCGAGGACAATGTCGCCCGCGTCTACGGGTTCGACCTCGGTGCTCTGCGGGTGGTGGGGGACCGGATCGGCCCGACCGTGGCCGAGGTGGCCACGCCGTTGGCCGTCGAGGACTACCCGACCGACTCCACCTGCAACGCCTTCGACCGTCACCAGGTACTCCGCTCCTGGTGACGGTGGAGCACCCGGTCAGCCGGGTGGCTGCACCCCGTACTCGGCCTTCCACCACCTGGCCCCGGCGCGCTCCGCCGGATCGCTGCGCAGGATCGGATCCTGGCCGAGCAGGTCGGGCGAGGGGCCGATGCGGCGGGCGATGGGACGGAGGTCGTCGAGGTCGAAGCCGTAGACCTTGGCTGCCGTCAGGCCGAGCAGGTCGGCGGTGTCGTCGACCGGTACGTGGGCGAAGTCGGCCTGCAGTTTGGCCAACGTGTGGGGCCAGGTCCCCTCGGGGTGCGGGTAGTCGGTGCCCCACATCACCACGTCGGTGCCGATGATGTAGCGACGCCGGATCTCCTCCCGGGACATGGTGGACGCCCCGATGAAGATGTTGGTGCCGAAGTAGTCCGACGGCAGCTTGGAGATCTTGCCCTGCAACATGGCGGCCAGCTTCTTGGTGGTGTGACCGCCACCCATGTACTGGTCCCACTTCCACATCATGTCGGGGGCCCAGTAGGCGGCCGCCTCGGTGACGACGAATTTGAGGTCCGGGAAGCGCTCGAACGCCCCGCCGAACAACAGGTGCCAGGCCGGTCGCACCGCCCACCACACCACTTCGGCCAGGTAGACGCCGGTATGGTCGCCGTACTCCTCCATCGGGGCCTCGCCCGAGTGGGTGTGGACCGGGAGCCCGGCCTCGGCGCAGGCCGCCCACACCGGGTCGTAGACGGCGTCGTTGTAGGGCGTGCGGGCCCGCCACATGGTCGGGATCATGATCCCCCGGATGCCCGGTTGGGAAGCCACCCACCCGATCTCCTCGACGGCGCGGCCGATGTCGTGGGTGATGGGCACCAGCGCGATCCCGCCCCGGCGATGGGGGGAGTGGGCGCACATCTCGGCCAGGAACCGGTTGTGGGCGTGGGCCCCGGCGAAGGCCAGCTCGGGGTCCTCGATGGCCCCGGCGAACAGGCCGGCGCCGAACGGCGGCGAGGCCATGCCGGTCACCGCGTCGGCGTCGGCGAAGAGCACGTCGGCGGCCACGCCGTCGGCGTCCAGCTCCTTGTCCCGGATGACCGGGTCGAAAGCGCCTTTCAGACCCTCCTCGTTGCCCTTCTCCCACCCCATGATGTAGTCGTAGTTGAAGGCGAGGGCCTCCTCCCGGTGGGCCGTACGCTCGGCCATGTACTCCTCGAAGGCCGGGTGGTACCTGGACTCGAGATACGGGCGGTAGTCCTCGCAGGCCAGCCCGGAGTGGCCGTCGGCCGAGATGACCACGTAGCGGTCGGAGCCGGTGGCCGGCACGTCGTTCATCGGGAGGCCCCCAGGACGCTCAAGTCGTCGTAGCGCTGGTGCTGGAAAGGGACGAGCCACGCAGCCGGCACCCGACCGACGATCTCGCCGACTTGCGACGACGAGAGCTCGGCGTACTCGAACGACAGGACCTTGCCCATCGGGAAGTCGGCGATCGGGTCGAGCGGCGCGTCCAGGAGCTTGCACTCGCCGGTCACCGGGCGCACCACCCGGGCGGTCTCGTGGCGGCGGCAGTACACGAGCGCAGGGTCGGCCTCGAGCCCGGCTCCGGACGGGTCGGGCAGGAGCTTGAAGTAGAAGTCGAGCTTGTCGATCTCGTAGCCGGGCTGCTCGGGCCCGAGCGTCCCCGACACCTCGGCGATCGTCGACCCCATGCGCGCCACCCGGGCCGTCAGGGTGTCGCCTTCGGTGGCGAGGTCGAGCTGGGCGATCTTCTTGGGCTCCCCGAACGTCTCGCGTCCACCGGTGGTGGCCTGCTCGGTGCTCATGGGCATGAACAACGCGTACTCGCCCTCGACGTCACCGTGGCGGGCCCGCACCCCGAACCAGCCGGCGCCGAAGGTGGGCAATCCGGTCCCCATGTCGACCACCGCGATGCGGAGTCGGGCGGTGGCGGCCGACGGCTCGAGCGGCCGGGGCAGGACCTGGGCGATGGCGTCCGGGTCGGTCTCGAAGATGACCGTCACCGCCTTCGACCAGATCGGGCTCCTGGTGGCCTCGACCTCCCGGTTCGACACCTGCCCCGGCAGTCGTGCCCCGTAACGGATCTCCCGCATGGCCGCTCCTTCCCCATCCCCCGGCGGCCGTCCGGCCGCCGGTCCAAGTGTGGCACGCAGGGAGGTCGCCCGCCGGTGGAGCGGGAGTCAGTCGAGGGCGATCGCCGCGTTCTTCTCGTCGACGTGGACCACCCGGGGCCGGTGGTCGGCGAGCTCGTCCGATTCGAAGTCGGCGTAGGTGAGGAGGATGACGGTGTCGCCCACGTGGACCAGCCGTGCGGCGGCGCCGTTCAGGCAGATCTCGCGGGGATCGCCGACGATGGCGTAGGTCTCGAACCGGGCCCCGTTGTCGACATCGAGCACGGTGACCTGCTCGTGCTCCAGGATGTCGGCCGCGGCGAGCAGCGCCGGGTCGATGCTGATCGAGCCGATGTAGTTGAGGTCGGCCGCGGTGACCGTGGCCCGGTGGATCTTGGACTTGAGCATCCTGCGCCGCATCCCTACAGGCTACCGAACCGACGCGTCCCGATCGACGGCCGGGCGCCGGCGGGGCGGTCCATCGACCGAGATAGTCCCGCAAACCATGATCCGATAGGCCGGCTGGTACGTAGACCAGGTGGTGGGCGCAAACCCGGAGGCGGAGGCGGCAGGCCCGGCCCGCACCCACGGGCCCGCCGCCTCCGGGGTCCGCCCGCCGTGCACCCGTGCCTCGGCGACGTCGGGACATTCGCCCCTACCGTTCCATCCGGCCTTCCCGCACGATGGTGGGACCGGCGTGTGCCGGCACGCACGGGAGGTCGCCGTGGAAAGGTTCCTCGACCGGGCCGATGCCGGCGGGCGACTCGCCGAGCGGCTCGAGCACCTCCGTGGCATCGACGCGGTGGTGCTGGGGCTGCCGCGGGGCGGTGTTCCCGTGGCGTACCAGGTGGCCGCCGCCCTCGACGTCCCGCTGGACGTGATCGTGGTCCGCAAGCTCGGGGTCCCGTTCCAGCCGGAGGTGGCCATGGGGGCCATCGGTGAGGACGGCGTCCGGTTCCTCGACCAGACCCTGGTGTCGCGGGCCGGCGTGTCCACAGCCGAGCTCGACGAGGTCGAGCAGCGGGAGCAGGCGATGCTCGCGGTTCAACTGCGCCGGTACCGCCGGGGGCGCCGGCGGGTCGACCTCCGGGGCCGCACGGCCATCGTGGTCGACGACGGGGTGGCCACCGGCTCCACCGCCCGGGTGGCGTGCCGGATCGCGCGGCTGCTCGGCGCCCCGCGGGTGGTCCTGGCCGTGCCGGTCGGCCCGGCGGCGGTCCTGGCCCACGTGCCTGAGGCCGACGAGGTGGTGGTGGTGTCGGAGCCGCGGCACTTCCAGGCCGTCGGCTACCACTACGTGGACTTCTCGCCCTGCTCCGACGACGAGGTGGTGGTCCTTTTGGACCGGGCCGCCCGTCGGATCCGCGGCGACGGCCGGGCGGTGGAGCCGGTGGACTGCGACGTCGACGTCGAGGTCCCGGTGGGAGCCGTCGCGCTCCAGGGCCACCTCCGCCTGCCCGAGTCGGCCCGAGGGGTGGTGCTGTTCGCCCACGGCAGTGGGAGCGGCCGGCACAGCCCCCGCAATCGACTGGTGGCCGACGTGCTGTACGACGCCGGGATCGGCACCTTGCTCCTCGACCTGCTCACCCCCGGTGAGGTGGGCGACCGCCGTTACGTGTTGGACATCGCCCTGTTGGCCTCCCGCCTGGCGGCCGCCACCGAGTGGGTGCTGCAGCGGCCCGAGGCTGCTTCGGCCCGGATCGGCTACTTCGGGGCCAGCACCGGCGCCGGCGCCGCCCTGGTGGCGGCCGCCTCGGATGACTGTTCCGTCGCCGCCGTGGTGTCCCGGGGGGGAAGGCCGGACCTGGCCGAAGGTCGGCTGGAGGAGGTGACCGCCCCGACCCTGCTCCTGGTGGGGAGCGAGGACGTGGCCGTGCGGGAGTTCAACCGCCAGGCCCTGGCCCACCTGGCCCCGCCGAGCCGTCTGGTCGTCGTCGAGGGGGCCGGCCACCTCTTCGAGGAGCCGGGCGCATTGGCTGAAGTGGCCATCATGGCCCGCGACTGGTTCATCCGGTACCTGATGGACGACGTGGTGTCCGGCAAGCCCGGGATGTCGACACGATGACCACGGCGAGGTACCCGCGCAACCCGACCCAGCCGTCGGGACCGGTCCCGGTCAGCCCTTGGATGTGTACCGGACCAGGGGCGAGGCGGCGAGGGTGGCGGCCAGCGCGGTCGTCCCCGGGCCCCTGCCGGCCACCGTGGCGTCGAGGAACGCGGCCACGTCCCCGTCGAGCACCGGGGTCCACGGCGTACCTCCGGCGATGGGGGCCAGGTGGTCGGCTCCGACCAGCGTGACGTAGGAGACCGGCGATTCCAATTGGGCGAAGACGGTCTGGCTCGAGGAGTAGGGCACCACCGAGTCGGCCGTCCCCTGGACGAGCAGGAGCGGGGTGCGGGAGGGGACGATGCCGACGGTCATCGGGTCGGGGGCATCGGCCACCACGGCGGCCACCCTCGCATCCACGCTCCCGTGTCCGTAGCCGACGAGCAGGGCGACGTCGGCGCCGTCGGAGTGGCCGACCACCGCCACTTCGGACCTGTCGACCTTGTCGGCCGTGGCGTCGCCGGTGAGCGACGTGATCACGAAGGACACGTCGGCCGCCTCGTCCCCCAGGTGGGACTCGTCGAGGGGGAAGCCCCGGGCCGGATCCTCCTGCGGGAACGACGGGGCGGCGACGACGAAGCCGGACGAGGCCAGGGCGGCGCAGAACCGCTGGTAGTCGAGGGGGCCCTTGTCGAAGCCGTGGACGAAGACGACCAGTGGGAACGGCCCGGGGCCGGCAGGGGTCCACACCGACGTCGGGAGGGCGCGTTCGGGGCTGAGGTCCTCGCCCCCGCTGACCACTGGCCGGGTGTCGTCCACCAGGGCCTGGACCGACAGGGTCACGGCCGGGGGCGGGGCGGTCGTGGTCGAAGTGGTGCCGTCGGCACGGTGGGAGACCGACGTTCCCACGGTGCCCGGGGACGAGGTACAGCCGGCCACGCCGCCGCCGGCGATCGCCGCAATCACGAGGGCGACGAGTGTGGCCCGGGACGTCCGGCGGGTGCGCAGGCGCATCCGGCCAGTGTCGCGCCGGGACCTCGACCGCGTCCCGCCGGCCGGGGCTCAGCCGACCCGCACCGATGCCCCCGTCGGCTGTGACGCCGAGCTGTCGCCCACGGCGAACCGGTAGGTACCGGGCACGACCGTCCATCCCGAGGGCTGGTAGGTCTCGAGCTGGTTGTCGGGCACCGTCATGGTCACCACCTGCGACGATCCCGGCGCCAGGGTGACCGTGGTGAACGCCGCGAGCTGACCCGGCGGCTCCCCGGCCGCCGTCGGGTAGGTCAGGTACACCTGGGCCACGTCGGTGCCGGTGCGCCGGCCCGTGTTGGTCACCACCACCGAGACGGCGTACCCGTCACCCCGTTGGGTGACGACGGCGTGCCGGTAGGAGAACGTCGTGTACGTCAGACCGAAGCCGAAGGGGAACAGGGGTGTGGTCCGGGTGGCGTGGTCAAACCGGTAGCCCACCAGGAGGCCCTCGCTGTACGTCGAGGTGAGGTTCACCCCCGGCCATTGGGACTTGGTGGGGACGGCCGACTTCGCCATGCTGGTCGGGAAGGTGACCGGCAGGTGGCCGGTCGGGCTCACGTCGCCGGCCAGGAGGGCGGCGATCGCCGTCCCGTCCTGCTCGCCCGGGTACCAGGCCTCGATCACTGCACCCACCTTGGACAGCCACGGCATGGTCACCGGCCCGCCGGTGTTGAGCACCACCACGGTCCGGGGGTTGGCCGCCGCCACGGCGGCGATGAGTGCGTTCTGGTCGCCGGGGAGCGAGAGGCTCGGCCGGTCGAAGGTCTCGGCGCTGTAGTCGGCGGCGAACACCACGGCCACGTTCGAGGCCCGCGCCGCCGCCACCGCCTGGGCGATGGCGTCGCCGACGGAGGCCATCCCGACGTCGAGGATGCTCGGGATGTCGAGGTTGGTGGCGTCGGCCACCGGGGTCCACTGGAGGGAGAGCCGGTAGTGGTGCCTGGCCGCCAGCACGACCGACCCCGACCAGGTGCCGGCGTCGTGGGGCACGGGATCGCTGACGGCGGTGTGCCCGTCGAGGGTCAGCGTGGCCGAACCGGTGCCGGCCATGGAGAAGGTGTAACGCCCCGACCGGGGCACGGCGAGCGAGCCCTTCCATGAGACCTGCGACCCGGTCCAGGTCCGGGGGAGTTCGATGCTGGTGGCCGACGAGGTCGTGGGGTCGAGGTCGGGCAGCCGCCCGCCGTCGGCGTCGTCGGCCGGGATCTTCTTTGGGCGCTCGGCCGGTGGGTTGGAGCGCACCTTGTCCCGTTCGGAGCCCGGGACGATGGGGACCGGCTCGATGGCGGCCGCCGCCAGCGGGTCCCTCGTCGTGATCGACGGTCCGCCACCGTTGAGCGGCGCCACCGTCAAGGTCAGTCCGTGACCCTTGCCGGAAGTCGGGGTGAGGAGACCGGTCGGGATGGACGGGAGATGCAGGGTGGTGGACCCGCCGTCGACATAGCGGACGTCGGCCAGGCCGTAGTAGCGGCTGCTGATGGCGTCGAGGGGGGTCGAGGTGAACGGGGGGACCACGTTGGAGGACCCGAACCCCTGGGTGACGGGGTGGGTGGAGGCGTCGGCCCCGATGACCGCCACGGAGCGCACCTTGGCCGGCAGGAGAGGCAGGAGGCCCGACCGGTTCACCAGCAGCACGGCCGAGCGCTCGGCGGCCGTCACGGCGAATTGGGTGTGGCTGGGCACGTCGACCGGGGTCCCCGGGGTCCCGGTGGCCGCACGGCCGATGACGCCGTGGGTGAACATCTCGGTCAGGACCCGCTCGACATCGGCGTCCACGGTGGACTGCGCCAGCTTGTGGGTGGCCACGGCGTCGGCCAGCACGTCGGTCGACGACGGCTTCAGCAGCTGCACGCCGGCACCCAGTGCGCCGGGCTCGTTGTGGACGGCCCCGAGGTCGGAGCGGACGAATCCGGCGAACCCCCACTGCTGGAGGACCAGGCCGAGCGCGGGGTCCTGGCACTGGAACGTCCCGTCGAGCCGGGGGTAGGCGCACATGAGGCTGGCCACGTGCCCGGTGGTGACGGCTGCCTTGAAGGGCGGCAGATACAGCTCCTGGAGGGCCCGGGTCGGCACGACGTCGTTCAGGGCACCACGGTTGGTCTCCTGGCTGTAGACGGCCAGGTGCTTGGCATCGGCCATCACCCCGCGGGCCTGTATCCCGTGGATGTCGGCCAGGCCGAGCTGGGTGGTCAACAACGGGTCCTCGCCGTAGGACTCGTCGGCCCGGCCGCTGGTCGGCACCCGGTCGATGTTGAGGTTCGGGCCCTGACTGACGTCGATGCCCTGCCCCCGGGCCTCGGCCCCGAGGACCTCGCCGTACTGCTCCGCGAGGTTGGTGTCGAACGTGGCCCCGATGGCCAGGGGCACGGGCAGCTGGGTGACCCCGGTGTCGCCGAAGGCGAGACCCCAGGGCCCGTCCTGAAGGGTGAGCGACGGAATGCACAGTCGGGCGACGCCGGCGTTCACGTTCTCGTAGTCGCCCGAGGTATTGAGTACGATCTCGCCGAACTTCTCCGCCGGGGTCATGCGCCCGACGACGAGTTCGGCCAGTGCCGCCGGGGTGTCGCCGGCGGCCATGGCCGAAGCCAGCCAGGGGCAGTGGGCGGTATCGATGGGCGGTGTGGGCAGGCCGGTGGCCGTTCCGGCGACCGGCGCGTTGGCCGGGGGCGCGGGAATGGTGGCTGTTGCGGCACCGGCCGCCGTGGGGAGCACCGCGGTCACGACGGCGGCCACGACGGCGGCCACGACGGCGGCCACGATCGCGGCCACGAGCGGCGATATGCGGGCGCGATCCGCCACGGTGCGGGTGCGATTCACGCCGTGATCGTACGGGTCGGCGACCCGGTTCAGGGGTCATACCAGGGGGCGCGGTGGATCGCGGGGCCCGAGGTGCGACGATGTCCTCTGCGGCAGGGCCCACCCCGGCAACCGGGCCCTCACCGAACCCTCACAGGTCGCCCACAGTTCCCTCACCCCTGGAGCCGATGCTGGTCAGGACAGGCAGCCACCCCACGCCGACACCCAAGGAGTCAGACATGTTGAAGAAGCTCATCGCACCCGCGATCGCCGGAGGCATCCTCGTCGGGAGCCTGGCGATGGGTGGCGCCGCCTACGCCGCCACCCCGGCGCCGGCCGCCGCACCCGCCGCCCATGCCGCCGTCAAGCCGGCGCACCACTGGCTGAAGGCCCACCGCAAGGGTCTCCGCCGGGCCGCGATCGCCATCAGCGCCTCGACCATCGGTATCACCCCGACGGCGCTCGTGGCCGAGGTGAAGTCCGGCAAGTCGATCGCCCAGGTGGCGACCGAGCACAACGTCACGTCCGCCACGGTCGTCGGTGCGGTGACCAAGGCCGCCGATGCCAAGGTGGCTCAACTCGTCGCCGCCAACAAGCTGACCCAGGCCCGGGCTGACAAGTTCGACGCCGCGCTGCCGGCCCGTATCACCAAATTCATCAACCACGTCTTCTGATCGCACTCAGCAGACAGCGGTAACAGACGATCGGAGACGGGCCGTGGACGGAAGATCCCGTTCACGGCCCGTCGTCGTTCCGGTGCGTCAGCCGGACCGCGCTGGTCGGTCGGCGACCCGCCACCCGTAGGTGTGGCGCCGGTCGTCGGTGCACGAGACCACCGTCCACGCCTCCGGTGTCCAGACGTAGACGGCGGCCTGGCCGTACCGCCGCCCGACGTCCACGCCCTCGGACTCGGTGAGGCCGACGACGGCCACTCCCTCCTCGAAGTGCGGAGAGTCGGGGTCGCGACCGACGGCGGGCCAGTGGACGAGACCGGAGCGGTCGAGCTCGGATACCAGCCGTCGATGGCGCACCTGATTGTCGCCCGCCTGCAGGCGGGCGCTGTCCGGGTCCCAGGCGGTGACGACCACGACCGGCGGGACCAGGTCCTCGGGCCAGCCACCGGTGGTGCCCGGCTGATCGGGAACGAGGCGGAAAGGGGCCCGCCCCGGGGGGACGATGTCGATGACGGCCCGTCCGTAGGAGGCCCAGTCGTCGTCGGTGGCCATGGCGGTATCAGCGGAAGGTGGCGGCCACCGGCAGGTGCTTGACCCCGCCCACGAAGTTGGCCTGCGCCCACTCCGGCTCGCCGTCGACCTCGATGGTGTCGACGGCGGCCAGCAGCCTCGGGAGGATGGTGCGGAGCTCGCGGCGGGCGAACGTCGACCCCAGGCAGAAGTGCTCGCCCCCGCCGAAGGCGATCATGCGGTTGGCGTTCGGGCGGGCCACGTCGAATGTCATGGGCTCGTCGAACATCCGCTCGTCCCGGTTGGCCGACGGGTACGAGAGCAGCAGACGGTCGCCCTCGGGGATCTCCACTCCCGATAGGGTGGCCGGCCGAGTGAGGTAGCGGAGGAAGTGGCGGACCGGCGAGGTCCACCGGATCATCTCGTCGACGGCGTTGTTGACGAGCTCCGGGCGTCCCTGCAGCAAGGCGACCTGGTCGGGATGGCGGAGCAGGGCCTCGAGCCCACCGGACAGGGCGAAGGAAGTGGTGTCGTGGCCGGCCGTGGCCACGATCGCGTAGTACCAGAACCGCGCGTTGCCGTCCATGGGACAGCCGTTCACCTCGCCGGTGGCGATGAGCGTGGCCAGGTCGTCGGTGGGATGGGACCGCCGGTCCTCGGTGAGGGCGTCGAAGTACGTCTGGAATTGGGCGATGGTGTCGGTCAGCAGCGCCATCGGGTCGCTGAGGTCCCCCAGGTACTCGGGGTCGGCCGCCCCGAAGATCCCCTGGGTCAGCTTCAGCATGGTCGGCTCGTCCTCCTGAGGGATGCCGAAGATGCCCATGATCACCCGCAACGTGTAGGGGACAGCGATGTCCCGGGCGAAGTCGCAGGACCCGCCGAGCTCACGGAACATCTCGACGAACTCGTCGGCGATGGCCTCGATGGAGGCCTGCCGCCTGGCCACGGCCCGGGGCCGGAACCAGTCGTTGGCCAGGTCGCGGTGGTCGCGGTGTTCGTCCCCGTCCATGTGGATGAGGGTCTCGCCCTCGATGCCGATCGATTTGAGGAACGCGAACTGGGCGTCGGGTCCGAGCACCGAGTTGCGGGTGTTGAGGAAGTGCTCGTTGTCCCGCGATACGGCGAACACGTCCTCATGGCGCGTCACCGCCCAGAACGGCGTGTACCCCTCGATCTCCACCCGCAGGACAGGCGCGTCGGCGCGCAGCTCGGCGGCGGCCGCGTGCCATGCGTGCTGGTCGGCGTAGAGGACCGGGTCGATGAAGAGGTTCCCCCGGGTGTCCGGCTGGCTCATGGGTGCTCCCGATTCGAGTGGTGGCGACTGGGCGTGTGACTCCGGGCGGGCCCGGACCGACCGGCCCGATGCTACCCAGCGGGCGGAACCCCACCTCAGAGGTCGGCCACCACGTCCGATCCGACGGCCCGCTGCAACTCGTCCAGGGCCAAGTGGAGCTGGTCGGCGAGGGCCCACGGGTCGGGCAGGCTCCTCGGACAACCGATCAGCGAGACGCCCAGGACGTCCTGGTAGCTCCACGCGGTGATGTTGAGCCCGATCCCCTCGAGGATCGGGCCGACCGAGTACAGGGCATCGAGCCCGACCGGCCCCATCCGGATCTCCGCTCGGGGACCGGCCACGTTGGAGAGGATGACGTTGAGCGGGGGGTGGAGGTGGTCGGCCGCGTGCGACCGGCTCCAGAGGCGCACGGTCGGCTTATAGAGCTGCGGAGGCACCACGTCGGCCCGCTGCTCGAGGAGGTCGTGACCGAGCACGCTCCGCACCGCCCGCGAGGCCACCACCCCGTCGTGGATCGTCCGCAGACGTTCGGCGGGATCGGCGACGTCGGTGGCCACGGACACGTAGATGTTGTCCACCCGGTTGCCGGACAGTCGGGCCGCGTCGGGATCGGTCGACACCGGGACGCTGGCCACCAGCGGTCGGCCGGGCAGCTCTTCGCGCTCCGCCAGGTAGCGCCTCAGCGCCCCGGCGCACACGGCCAGGTACACGTCGTTGAGCGTGGTCCCTGTGGCGCGGCGGACGCCCTGGAGTGCCCCGAGTGGCAGCCCGGTCATGGCGAAGGTGCGCTGCGGGCTGAGCGACACGTTGAACGACGTCCTCGGGATGTGGTGGAGGGGGATCGGAGGCATGGGCACGAAGCTGCGACGGGTGCGCTCGCTCGCCCGGGCGCTGGTAAATGAGGACTGGACCAGGTGGGGGAGGCCCCGGATGCGGGTGACCTGTTCGCGCAGCGCCCGCGCCACGAGGCGACCCTTGGTCGGGATGGGCTCGCCGACCCACGGGTCGGCCAACGGCCCGGGCCGGGGCTCGGCGGTGGCCGCCTCTACCACGTTGCGCAGCAGCGCCACCGCAGCCGACCCGTCGGCCACGGCGTGGTGGAGCTTCACGACGACGGCGATGCGGTGTCCAGCCATGCCCTCGACCACCCGGATGGCCCACAGCGGTCGGTCGCGCGGCAGTGGTGTACCGGCGAAGTCGGCGACGACGGCGGCCAAGGCCCGGTCGTCGCCCGGTGGCTCGAGGACGATGCGGCTCAGATGGCGGGCCAGATCGAAGCCGGGGTCCTCCACCCAGACCGGGTGCCCGAGTCCGAAGGGGACGGGGACCGTGCGGCGGCGAAACGGGGGCAGCCGGATCAGCAACTGGGCCAGCACCTCGGACAGCGTGGCGAACGAGAAGGCCGACTCCAGGCCGGAGACGTCGGACACGGCCACCTTGATGGTGTGCATGTGCGCGGTGGGTGTCTCGGAGTACAGGAACTTGGCGTCGAGTCCGGACATGGTCTCCACGGCTCAACCGACCTCGTTCAGGGGTACGTCCAGACCGGCCGACTGGGCCAGCGAGGCCTCGATGAATCCGGTGACCTGCTTGGACCACAGGTAGCCGACGTGGTTCCCCGCGTACCATGACACCGGTGGGCCGTCCCAGTGGTCGGCCAGGCGCCGGGCCTGGTCGGGGGTGGCCATGCGGTCGCCGTAGCCGGCGAAGATGTAGCGCCGGTCGGCGGTCACCAGGGGCTCGAAGTACAGCGGGGACACGACGCGGAAGACGGCTTCGGCCGGGCCGCCCATGATCCGGTGCTCGATGGCCCGTACCCTGATGTGCCGGGGGCTGTGCGCGTGGAAGAGGCCGGGGAAGTCTGCCACCGGTATGCCGGCCACGACCCCGTCGAGCCCCGCTTCGATGCCGGCCAGCAGGGCCGCCGTGTAGGCGCCGAGCGACACGCCGAAGAGGCTGATCGAGGTGGCGCCCTGATCTCGGATCCAACTGATCAGGCGCCGGATGTCCCACACCGCCTGGGTGAGGCCGTGCACCGCGTTCATCAGGTCGAACGACAGGAAGGGCTCACCGCTGATCCGGGTGACCCGGCGGGGTCCGTGGAGCGGGAGGGCGGGCAGGGCGACGTTCATCCCGAGCCCGTGGTGCAACCGGGCGGCGTGCAGACCCGGGAAGTCCATGAAGGGGAATCCCATGCAGAATCCGTGGATGGCCACGACCCACGGCCGGGAAGCGTCCGCGTGGCGGAGCACCGCCGCGGTGGCCGCCGTGTTGGGACCGAAGGCCACCCACCGGGCGCTGCCCGGCTCACCCGGGTGGGGGGCGAAGCCGCTGTCCCACGAGATCCGCTCGTAGTCCTGGCCGAGTGCCCACCCACGGCTGGTGGTCACATCGGGTGCACCGAGCGACGGCGGTGTCCGGTGGTAGGTCCGGGGGTCGGCGAGCCAACCCTGGTCGGTATAGAGCGCCGCGGCCTCGGCCAGTTCGTCGGCCACCCGCGCGAAGTCGCCGGGCAGGGGGAACCGGTTGGGAGCCATGGCCACGGCCAGGAGTGCCTCGTCCATGGCCACTTGGGCAGCGAGGCCCAGCGAGAGGTGGGGTGCGGGGAGCGACTCGGACACCTCGCCGCGGACGAGTGCGGACCCGACGAAGTGGAGGGTGCGGGGGACAGCGCGCGTGACCCGCACCAGTGCCCGCCGGTGGAGGAAACCGGTCACGGCGCGGATCGGGCCCAGCAGTTGTTCGACGGTGGAGGGCGACGCCGGCCCCCCCGACGTGGTCTCCGGGTGGGAATCGCCGTGGCTGGCGTCTCGTGCGACTTTCCCCATGGGACTCCTTCCCCACCGCAGGCGGGCCGCCGGCGTCGGTGCCAGGTCCGTCACCTGGAATACTAAGGCTGGCTGTCCGGCCTGAAAGGGCCGGAAGTCCTTTTGCGGGCCCAGGGGAGGGACGCCGATGGAGTTGAATCTGGCGGACCTGTTCGAGAGCGTCGCGGAGGAGATCGGCGTCGCCGAGGCCATGGTCGCCGGAACGCGCCGCCTCACCTACGCGGCACTCGACCGGCGGGCCAACCGCCTGGCCCACCACCTGGCCTCCACCGGCGTCGGCCCGGGCGACTTCGTCGGTGTGCAGCTGGCCAACGGCACGGAGTACGTGGAGGTGATGCTGGCCTGCTTCAAGATCCGGGCCGTGCCGGTCAATGTCAACTATCGGTACGTCACCCGCGAGCTCGAATACCTCTACCGCGACGCCGGGCTCGTCGCCCTCGTGTTCCACCGGCGGTTCCGGTCCGCGGCGACAGCTGCTCTCGGGGCGATGTCCGAGCGCCGGTCCGTACTCGAGGTCGACCACGGGATCGATCTCGACGCCGAGGCCGCAGACAGTCCTCGTAGAGGTGGCGTCGACGACTACGAGGCGGTGCTCGCCGCTGCGTCCGACACCCGCGACTTCCCGGCCCGATCGGCCTCCGACCTCTACTGCGTGTACACCGGGGGCACCACCGGGATGCCGAAGGGGGTGCTCTGGCGCCAGGACGACATCTTCTTCGGGGCCATGGGCGGTGGCGACCCCTTCGCGTCGGGCGACCACATCAGCCGGGCCGAGGAGTTGGTCGAGCGGATCCTCCGCCCGGGGGTGACCGCGCTCGCGATACCCCCGTTCATGCACGCGGCCGGGCACTGGCTGGTCTTCTCGACACTGTTCGGAGGCGGGAAGCTGGTGACCCTCACCTCTGGCGGCTTCGACCCGGTCGAGGCGTGGCGACTGGTGGAGGCGGAACGGGTCAACGCCGTGGTGGTGGTGGGCGACGCCATGGCCCGACCCCTCCTGGACGTCCTCGCCGAGGATCCCGGGCGCTGGGACCTGTCGTCGGTCATGGCGGTGGGTTCCGGTGGCGCCGTGCTCTCGCCGTCGACCAAGGCGCAGCTGGCCGAGCTGCTGCCCGGCCGGATGGTGGCCGACCGCTTCGGCTCTTCGGAGACCGGACAGGTGGGCGGTGAGGCCCCGGCCGGTGACCCGTTCGGTCCGCCCCGGCTGCGGGTCGACGACCGCACCGCGGTGCTCGGAGACGACCTCGAGCCCGTCGAGCCCGGGTCGGGCGTCATCGGCCACCTCGCCCGGACCGGTCACGTGCCCCTCGGGTACCTGGGCGACGACCTGAAGTCGGCCGCCACCTTCGTCGAGCGGGAGGGGCGGCGGTGGGCGCTGCCTGGCGACCTGGCCACCGTGGACGGGGACGGGACGATCACAGTGCTCGGCCGGGGCTCCCTGTGCATCAACACCGGGGGGGAGAAGGTCTTTCCGGATGAGGTCGAGGCCGCGTTGAAGGACCACCCGGATGTGGCCGACGCCATCGTGGTCGGCCTGCCCGACGAGCGGTTCGGCGAGCAGGTCGTGGCCCTGGTCCAGGCCCGACCGGGACGGACGGTCGACGCCGCGGGCCTCTCGGCCCATGCGCACACCCTCCTGACGGGGTACAAGGTGCCGCGCCGGTTCGTCCTGGTGGACGAAGTGGTCCGGTCCCCGAGCGGCAAGCCCGACTACCCGCACGCCCGCTCGGTGGCGGAAGCCAGAGCAGTCGAGGGGCGGGAGGCGCCGGTCGCGCCCACGGTCGGTCCCGGGGGAGGGTGATGGTGCAACGCATGGCCGGCATGGATGCCGCCTTCCTCTACATGGAGACGCCCGCGATGCACATGCACGTGGTCGGTGTCCTGGTGCTCGACCCCGGTGCGGGCGGCGACGGCTTCACCCTGGACACGCTGACCCGGGTGCTGTCCGAGCGCATCCACTTGATCCCCCCGCTCCGCCGCCGGCTGCTCCCGTCACCGGGGGGCATCGACCACCCCCTGTGGATCGAGGACCCCGATTTCGCACTGTCCGACCACGTGCAGGCAGCACCGGCACGCGGGTCCATGTCGTGGGCCGAGCTCGAGCAGTTCACCGGGGACGTGGCCGGCCGGCCCCTCGACCGGTCGCGACCGCTGTGGGAGATGTGGCTGGCCGAGCTCGAGGGCGGTGCCGGCGTGGCGCTCGTGACCAAGCTCCACCACTCCCTCATGGACGGGGGCGCCGGGGCCGATCTCATGGCCTCGATCTTCGACCTCGGACCGGACGGTCCGGGTGCACCGGCGCCCCGGGCGGCATGGTCGCCGGACGTCGTTCCGTCCACCCGGAGCCAGGTGACCGGCTCCGTGGCCTCGCTGGTGGCCCGCCAGCGCCACGTACCCGCCGCCCTGGCCCGCTCGGCGTCGAGTGTCGCCGGTACCGCCCGGATGTGGGTCACGGAACGCCGGGCCGGCAACCGGCTGCCGCTGACCGCTCCGACGACACCGTTCAACGGGTCGCTCTCCCCCCGTCGCACGGTCTGCCTCACCCGCGTCGACCTCGACGACGTCCTCGGCATCCGCCGGGCGTTCGGGACCACGGTCAACGACGTCGTCCTGGCCATTTCGGCCACTGCACTGCGCCGGTACCTGGAGGCCCGCAACGCGCTGCCGAGGCGTGACCTGGTGGCCGCGGTGCCGGTCAGCGCACACCGGCCCGACGACGACCACGACCTCGTCAACAAGGTTTCGAACATGATGGTGACGCTGCCGCTCACCCCGGACGACCCGCTCGAGCGGCTGGCCGCCGTCCATGCCAATTCGCGGAGCTCCAAGGCCCTCCAGAGTGCCTTCGGGCCCGACTCGCTCCAGGAGTTGACCGGCTTCACACTGCCCCCGATCATGACGGCCGCCGCCCGCCTCTACTCGGGACTCGGCCTGGCCCGGTTCCACCCGCCGCTCATGAACCTGGTGATTTCGAATGTCCCCGGACCCCCCGTCGACCTCTACTGCGCCGGAGCCCGGGTCACCGGGATCTTCCCCATGGGGCCGGTCATGGAGGGCTCGGGGGTCAATATCACGGTGCTGTCCGAGGCGCGCCATCTCAACATCGGGATCATGGCCTGCCCGGACCTGCTCGACGACGTCGGCGAATTGGGTCGCTTCATGGTCGAAGCCGTCGACGAGCTGGCCGGACTGGCTGCCGGCCGTGCGCCAACGGCGTGACCCGGGTCGCACCGTCCGGTCCGACCGCGGACCGCCCCCGGCCTGATCCGTCAAGTGCCCGGCCACGTCGGGTCACGGGCGGGCGACACCCCGAGGATGCACGGGGCCACCGAGTCGATCCGGGACGTGGCGACGCAGTGGTCGAAGGTGGCCGCGGGCACGGCCACCGCCGGCGGGCCACCCGCGGTGACGGTCCACACCCAGGCCCGGGCCCGGAACACGGGGGCGCGGCCGAGGGCGGCCGTGATCAGTCACTGGTGGTCCGGTTCCCCTCACGACCCGTCATCGTAGGAGTCCGGCGGCCCCGGTCCCGGTGACGGCGCTCAAGTCCCCGTCGCCAGGCGTCGATGGATTGATCGAGGACCTATGGCCGAAGACGCGGAGACACGATGAGCCACCACGCGTGGTCCCGGAGGACGACGCGACTGTTTGCCGGCGCGCCCATGCTCCTGGTGGTCACCCTCGGCGCCGGGTCGGTAGCCGCCGCCGTTCACCAGGCGGGTCCCGCATCCGCTGTCGTCCGGACCTGTCCCCGCCCGTCGGTCCCAGCCGGCATCTACGGGATGGTCGCCGCCCGCGCCCCCTTCGGTTGCACCGCCTCGACCTCGGTGGCAGGCGCCGTGTCGCACGCTGCCCGCGCCGGTGAGGCGAACCCCACGTACAATGGGGGCAACCCCCCACTCGCCTACGGCGGGGGCCCGGTGGTCGGCACCCCCACCACCACCGGACAGAACACGATCAACCCCATCTTCTGGGCCCCCGCCGGCTACACCTTCCCCAACGGCTACCGGTCCGGTATCACCACGTTCCTGGCCGACGTGGCCGCCGACAGCGGCAAGGCCTCCAACGTCTACGCAGTGGGAACCCAGTACACCGACGGACAGCTCACCGGCTCGCCCCACCTCAGCTACGACATCCACGTCGGGGCCGAGGTGAACGCGACCGACGCCTACCCGACCGTCGGCGGGTGCACGCCCGACAACGCCTACAGCGAGTCTTTCACGACGTGCATCACGGACCAGCAGATGCAGAGTGAGATCTCGACCGTACTGGCCGCCGACAGCCTGCCCACCGGTATGGGCGACATCTACCTGGTGGTATTCCCACCGAACGTCGAGACCTGTGCCGACGTCAACGACGCGGCACTCGGCGGCGCCTGCTCGGACACCAACTACCCGGGGTTCTGCGCCTACCACAGCGCCTTCTCCACCGCCTCGGGCCAGGCCCTCTACGCCAACATCCCCTTCCCCACCGACTACTACTACGACTGCCTGATCCCGCAGGCGCCCAGCGGCTCGAACGTCCTCGACTCCACCTTGAGCATGATCAGCCACGAACACAACGAGACGATCACCGACCCGCTGGGCAATGCCTGGATCGACAGCGTCGGGAACGAGGACGGCGACGAGTGCGGGTGGATGTTCGGGAGCCCGCTCGGCGGGGCGGCCGGCTCGCAGTGGAACCAGGTGATCAACGGCGACCACTACTACCTCCAACAGGAGTTCTCCAATGAGGACTATGCCCTGAACCACGCCAACGGCTGCGCGCTGACCCAGTCCGTGCCGGTGGCAACGGTTGCGGTGACCACGCCCCATCCGACCGCCGCCGTGGCCACCGCCTTCGACGGCCGCGCCTCGACCGACCCCAACGTCCCGAACGGGATCACCGACTGGTCCTGGGACTTCGGCGACGCGTCCTCATCGGCCACCGGTGCGACGCCTGTCCACACCTACTCCTCCGCCGGCACCTTCCCGGTCACCCTCACGGTGACCGATGTGGACGGCTTCGCCGCGTCGACCACCCAATCGGTGACCGTGGCGCCGGCGTCACCACCGAGCGCCCCCACGTTCACCGCGGCCTCGCCGCCCCTGGAGGCCACGGTGGCCAAGCACTACTCCTACACCTTCGCAGCCTCGGGTAGTCCGGCCCCGAGCTTCTCCCTGTCCGGCGGGCCGGCGTGGCTCTCGATCTCCGCGGTCGCCGGCACCGTGACGGCAACGCCCCCCGCCGGCACGACCTCGTTCTCCTACTCCGTCGTTGCCGCCAACGGCGTGGACCCATCCCCGACCGTCGGTCCGTTCGTGGTGACGGTGGGGATCTCGTCCGGTCCCCAGAACAAGACCCACGGGTACTGGTTGGTCGGGTCCGACGGTGGGATCTTCTCGTTCGGTGATGCGGGCTTCCACGGCTCGACCGGTGCCCTCGTGCTGCAGCGCCCGGTAGTCGGGATCACCCCGACCTCGGACCGGGCCGGCTACTGGCTGGTGGGGTCCGACGGCGGCGTCTTCGCCTTCGGCGACTCCGGCTACCACGGCTCGCTTCCCGGACTCGGGTTCGCCCCGGCCGGGGACACCAGCGGCCGGCCGGCCCTGGCCGCGCCGATCGTCGCCATGGTGCCCTCCTCGGACGGCGCCGGCTACTTCATGGTGGCCGCCGACGGCGGGGTGTTCGCCTTCGGGGACGCCCGCTTCGCGGGATCCTGTCCGGGGATCGGCGGCTGCGCCGGTGCCGCGGTGGCCGTCATGCCCGACGCCTCGGGCAACGGCTACTGGCTGATCACGTCCACCGGCAGCGTCTACGCCTTCGGCGATGCCCGCTACTTCGGCGCACCACCGGTCAGGTCGGTGAGCGTCACCTCGGCGGTGCGTACCCCGGACGGGGGCGGCTACTGGATCCTCTTCGCCGACGGTCAGGTCACCGGCTTCGGCGACGCCGTCGCCCACGGCGATCCGGCCGGTGCCCTGGGCGGGGACCGCGCCACCGCCATCTTCTCCACGGCCGACGGCGCCGGCTACTGGGTGGCCACCGCCGCCGGCGCGGTCTACGCCTACGGCGACGCCCCGCCCGACGGCGGCATGGCCGGGGCCCACCTCAACGCTCCGATCATCGCCGCATCGGGCTGGTAGAACGACCGGGATCCGATCGACCGGGGGGAATCCCTCCGGTCACTGCCGACGCCGGGGCTCGGAGTGGTCCCAGTCGGCCAGCAGGGTGCGCAGCGCGGTGAGCAGGATCAGCGGCTGGTCCAGCATGGCGTGGTGACCGGCCTCGGGGATCTCGATGACCGGGGTCACGCGGCCCAGCTCGTCGTACATGAACCGGCCGATGTCCCGGGTGACGAGGCCGTGCTCGGAGCGCAGCAGGGCGAAACGGCACCGGACCCGGGACAGGTAGGGCAGAGCCACGCTGCGCATCCCGCCGCTGAACTGGGCGAACACCTCGCGGTCGAACTTCCACTGGAACCCCCCGTCGGTCGGCCGCACCGAGTGGTGGGCCACGTGGTCCATGACGAAGTCGAGGTAGTGGTCCTGGGCCGGCACCGTCCGGAAGTGGGCCAGGGCGTCCTCCCGGGTCGGGTAGACCCTCGGTTGGCCGAACGCCTCCTTCAGGCGGTAGGAGGCGATCTCGGGGTCCGGCTCGGTGACGGGCGAATCGCACACGATGGCGCCGCTCACCGCCGCGCCGTGGCGGGCGGCCGTGCCGATCGTCACGAACCCGCCCATCGAGTGCCCCACGACGACGGGGGGACCGGCGATGTCGCCGGCCGCCGCCACGGCCATGACCTCGTCCGTCCACTGTTCGAGCGAGTACGACGACCGGTGGCCGCTGTCGCCGTGGCCGGAGAGGTCGATGCACACGACCCGGAACTCCTCGGCGAATGTCGCCGCCACGTGGGTCCACCAGTGGGCGTGGGCCCCGCCGCCGTGGACGAAGACCAGGCCGCGTGTGCCGGGCGTCCCGAAAGTGAGTGCGTGGATGGGGCAGCCGGCCACGTCGACCAGCAGGTCCCCCTGCGGCACGGACAGCGCCCGGGTGAACCAGTCGGGGGCGTCGGGTAGCGGTTGGTAGCTCATCGGCGGTGCTCCTTGATGGCGTCGGTGATGTCGTGCTCGAGCGGCCGGCCGGACAGCCACCGGTCGAGGTTGGCCCCGAACAGGTCGGCCTGGCGCTGGAACCGGCCGATCCCGCCGGCCGCGTTGTGGGGGGTGACCCGCACCCGGGGGTGGGTCCAGAAGGGATGGTCGGGAGGGAGCGGTTCGGTCCCGAACACGTCGAGGACGGCGGCGACCGGGGTACCGGTGTCGAGCGCGGCGAGCAGGGCGGCCTCGTCGACGAGGGCACCCCGCCCCACGTTCACCAGCACGCAGCCCGGGCGCATGGCGTCCAGGAAGGCGGCGTCGACCAGATGGTGGGTGCTGACCGTTGCCGGGGCGGACAGGACCACGACGTCGGCCTCGCCGACCACCTCGCCCAGACGGTCCGGAGTGACGACCCGGTCCGCCGGGTCCGATGCCGAGGGGGTACGCCGGCACCCGATGACCTCGGCGCCCAGGGCCCGGGCCCGCACCGCCACCGCGCCGCCGATGTGCCCGAGGCCGATGATCAGCCAGGTGGAGCCGGCCACTTCCCGCCAGTCGTGGATCCGCCACTCGAAGGCCTCGGCCTGGCGCCGCCACTTGCCGACCGCCTGGAACTCGTCGAGCACCGCCCTCAGGACGAATTCGGCGATGGGCAGACTGTTGACGTGGGCGTTGGACACCCGCACGCCGTGTTCGGCCATCAGGCGGAACGGCTCGGCGTCGTAGCCGGCGGCCGGCGACTGGTACCACCGCAGCGAGGGGCAGTCGACCAGGAAACGGAAGAAGGCGGCCAGCGGCGCGCCCTCCCGGAACAGGTCGGATGTGCCCCAGGCCGCCTCCGGCCGGGCCTTGGCCCACGCCACGCCGGCCCCCGAGTCGCCCGTGAGGCTCCCGTCGGCTTCCATGATCAGCCAGGACACATCCGTTCGGGCCAGCTGGTCGGCGAAGGAGTCGTGGGCGGTGCGGGTGAGGAGGGTGAGCACCCGGTCACCCGTGGCCGACGGCATCGGCTACCAGCCGCTGGACGAGCGCCACGCCGGCCTCGTGGCGGGGGCTGAGCACCCCGGGCCGGACCAGGCCGGACTCCAGGTTGCGTTGCACCGCCTCGCAGATGGCCCGGTCCTCGTCGAGGATGGCCAACGAGCTGGCCACGGCCCCGTCGACCTCGTCGTCCGGCGTGCCGGGCGCGAAGGCGAAGGTGTACTCGACGCGGGTCGAGGCGGGCCCTGTCGGCCAGTAGCTCTCCAGGCACATGCCCGTGGGATAGAGGTTGAGGGCCAGGCCGGGAAAGTGCCACAGCCAGGCGCCGTCGGTCACCGCGCCGTCCCGGGTCGGGGCGGCATGGACGGTGACGGCACCGTCGATGACCACCTCGTAGCGCGAGGCGTCGATCTGCCGGTTGAGCCCGGGATGCACGAGGGGGATGTGGTAGCCCTCCTGATAGTTCTCGGCGTAGACCTTCCAGTTGACGGCGAGGTCGTGGCTCGACCGGTGGGTCACCGCGTAGGTCTCCATGGGGAAGGACGCACTGTGTCGGGCGACCGCCCCCAGCCACGCCTCGAGGTCGGGCTCGGCGGGGTCGAGGGAGACGAACAGCAACCCCCGCCAGGTGGCCACCCGGGCCGCTACCAACGAGAACGACGCGGCGTCCGGTTCGGCGCCGAAGTCGCGGGCGGAGGTGAGACGGCCGTCGAGGGCATAGGCCCAACCGTGGTAGCGGCAGACGAAGCGGCCACAGGTGCCCGACCCCTCGTCGACCAGCGGTCCGGCCCGGTGCCGGCACACGTTCTGGAAGGCCCGCAGGGTCCCGGCGTCGTTGACGACGACCAGGGGGTACCCCGCCACCCAGACCGACACGTAGGAGCCGGGGGGCGCCACCGCGGAGGCGACGCCGACCGCGGTCCACTCCCGGGCGAACACGACGCGCCGCTCGACTTCGTACCGGTCCGGGTCGACATACGTCCGGGCCGCGGGTACGCCGGTGGTCTCGGTGGTCACCGCCTCTCCCTTCGTCGTGCCGGCTCGTAACTCCGCCTCATCATGCCAGCGGACCGGTGGGGCGACCGCTCCCGGTGGTAGAGAGGTGGGCGTGATCACCACCGAACGCCACGGCCCCGTCGCCCTCGTCATCCTCGACCGTCCCGAAGCCCGCAATGCACTGACCGGGGCCATGATCGCTGCGCTGGCCGACGCCCTGGACGATGCCGACGCCGATCCGGACGTCGCCGCCGTGGTGCTGACCGGTCGGGACCCGGCATTCTGCGCCGGCCTCGACTTGACCGACCTGGCCAAGACGTACGACGACGTGGCCGCCGCCCCGCGGAACGGCGGCGGGTCCAAACGTCCGGGTCCGCGCCGGGTCTTCGCCCCGGACATCACGGTGCCGTGCATCGGGGCGGTCAACGGGCCGGCGGTGACGGGTGGCCTCGAGCTGGCGCTCGGCTGCGACTTCCTCATCGCCTCGGAGCGTGCGTCCTTCGCCGACACCCACGCCCGGGTGGGCGTGCTGCCGGCCGGCGGGCTGACCATCCGCCTGCCCCAGCTCATCGGGGTCAACCGGGCCCGCCAGATGTCGCTGACCGGCAACTTCGTCGACGCCCCGACGGCGTGCGCCTGGGGCCTGGTCAACGAAGTCGTGCCCCACGCCGACCTGGTGCCCCGGGCGCTCGAGCTGGCCGGCGCCGTCGCCGAGTCCGACCCGGCGACCGTCGGCGAACTGCGGTCGATGTACAAGGCGCTGGCCCACCGGGGGGACGACGACGCCTACAAGGAGGAGGCCCGCTGGTCGCAGCGGTGGATGCGCGAGCGGTTCGACGCGTCGGCGTTCCAGGCCCGTCGGGACGGGATCATCCAGCGGGGGTCGTCCCAGCAGTAGGGCCCCCGCCACTCAGGCCGGCGCGTAGCCGGCTCCGGTGAGCATCCGGCGGAGATCGACGACCTGTTGGGTGTCGATATCGGGACCCCGGGGGGCGTCGAAGGTCTGGGTCTCCCCGCCGAGCGCCACCCGGAACCGCCCGTCGTGGGCCTCCTCGACGTCGGCCACGGACTTGAGTAGCGACAGCACGTCGTGCCACTGGATGTTGTGGCTGGTCGGATGGGAGAACAGTTTCTCCACCGTCTTGCGGTGGTGGGCGTCCAGCTTGATGTCATCGGTCATCCGGGACCTCCATGGTGCCGGCGCTCTGCCGGGGTCCCAGACTACGACTCGACCGACGGGGTACGAGAAGGGCCGTTCGTCCCTTCCGACCCGGATACGGGGCAGGTCCGCGTGCCAACATGGCGCCCATGGACGAGGCCTCCGCCAACAAGGAACGGGTCCAGCAGTTCTGGGCCACGCTGTACGCCCGCGATTGGGACGCCATCGCCGCGTTCTTCGCGGCGGACAGCGAATACACCGACGTCCCCTCGCCCGCCGACGACATCGCCCGGGGCCCGGACCAGGTGGTGGCCCGCCTCCGGCTCGGCCTGGAGAAGATCTCGGGCTACGAGCACGAGCTGCGTCTCATGGTGGCCGAGGGTGACACCGTGGTGACCGAGCACGCCGAGACGTGGCATTGGCACACCGGCGAGGTGGTCACGCTCCCCTTCGTCTCCGTCCAGGAACTCCGCGACGGGTCGATCATCCGATGGTGGGACTACTGGGACCTCTCCACGCTCATGAACGGGGCCCCGGCGTGGTGGATCGAGGAGATCGCCAAGGGCTACCTCTGAGTCGACTCCGGCGGTCCGCCTCCCGGCGGGCCCTCACCGGGCGGCCCGATCATCGGAGGACGACGACGGAGCGGAGGACCTCGCCGCGCTCCATGCGGTCAAAGGCCTCCTCGACGTCGTCGAGCCCGATCGTCTCGCTGACGAACGAGTCGAGGTCGAGCCGTCCCTGGAGGTAGAGGTCGACCAGCATCGGGAAGTCCCGGCTCGGCACGCAGTCCCCGTACCACGACGGCTTGAGCTGCCCACCACGGCCGAAGAAGTCGATCATGGGCAGGTCGATGCGCATGTCGGGCGTCGGCACGCCGACCTGGACGACCGTGCCCGCCAGGTCCCGGGCGTAGAACGCCTGTTCCAGCACCTTGGGATTGCCGACCGCCTCGATGCACACATCGGCGCCGTTGCCCCCGGTCAGGGCCTGAACCGCCGCCACCACGTCCTCGGTCGAGGCGTCGACCACAGCGGTGGCCCCGAACCCCCGCGCCAGCTCCAGCTTCCTGGCGTCGAGGTCGACGGCGATGATGGTCGACGCCCCGGCCAGCCTCGCCCCGGCCACCGCGGCGCAGCCGACCCCGCCGCAGCCGAACACGGCCACCGAGTCGCCGGTGCCGACCTCACCGGTCAGCATGGCGGCACCGAGGCCGGCCATGACGCCGCATCCGAGGAGGCCCACCGCCTCGGGTCGGGCCGAGGGGTCGACCTTGGTGCACTGCCCGGCGGCCACCAGTGTCTTGTCGGCGAAGGCGCCGATGCCGAGCGCGGGGGACAGCGGCGTGCCATCGGCCAGCGTCATCTTCTGGGTGGCGTTGTGGGTGGCGAAGCAGTATTGCGGGCGGCCCCGGCGACACGACCGGCAGTTGCCGCAGACGGCCCGCCAGTTGAGCACCACGAAGTCGCCGGGGGCGACGGTAGTCACGTCGGGCCCGACGGCCTCCACCACACCGGCGGCCTCATGGCCGAGCAGGAACGGGAAGTCGTCGGAGATGCCGCCCTCGCGGTAGTGCAGGTCGGTGTGGCACACGCCGCAGGCCTGGACCCGCACCACGGCCTCGCCCGGCCCCGGGTCGGGCACCACGATGGTCACCACCGACACGGGTCGGCCCTCGGCCAGCGCCACCACGCCACGCACCTCGCTCGCCATGTCCGTCTCCTGTCCGGTCGTCGGTCCGATCGGGCCACAGTGTGGCACGCAGACCCCGGGGGCCACCGGCCCACCTGGTCTGGTGCCGGTGCCCACTGGTACCGTGTCCCCGTCGGGCGTGGGCGGAGGCGTACGTGTGGGGGCACCAGGCGGGGGCACCATGCGGTCCGAGCGGACTTCGTGGCCCACCCCCGGACGAGAGCGGGAAGGGAACGGTGTCCATGGCACTCGATCAGGCCGACGCGGTGCTCACACGCGCGACGGACAACCGGCGCGAGGACATGCTGCGCGCCGCACTCCACGTGATCGCCGAGCGCGGCTTCGTCGACGCGCGGATCGCCGACGTGGCCGAGCGGGCCGGCACCAGCCCGGCTCTGGTCATCTACTACTTCCAATCGAAGGACAACCTGTTGACTGAGGCCATCCGGTTGGCGGAGGACCGCTGGTTCGCACAGGGGGTCCAGAACATGGCGGCCATTCCCGACGCCGTGGGTCGGCTGGAGGAGATCGTCACCTGGATCTGTTTCCCACCGGTGGACGACGAGTTCCCCGACCCCTGGTCCCTGTGGATCGACCTGTGGGCCCGCTCCCAGCGCCACGCCGGAGTGGCCCGGGTCCGCGAGGAGTTCGACGCCCGCTGGCGCGGCGCCATCGCCCGGGTGGTGGCCGACGGTCAGGTTGAGGGCACCTTCGCCGCCCCCGAACCGGTCGAGTTCGCCATCGTCCTCCTCGCCCTCCTCGACGGCCTGGCCGTGCAGATCGCCCTGGGCGACCCGGCGGTGGACCCGGCGCTCGCCCTCCGCGTGGCCATGGGCTTCGCGTCCCACAGCCTCGGTTTCACCTGGGCCGGAGCGTCGGCCCCCACCGTCGCCCTCCCGTCATGATCCGCCCCTGAGCATTCACACTTCTCTTGGGGCCCGTGCTCAGGCCGTGGAGGCCAGGATCTCGGCGACCAGCTCGATGCTGGTGTCCGGGTGCAGCAAGGCCAGGCGCCCCACGGCGTCACCGTCCCACGTGGTGTGCATCACGAAGCCGGTCTGGTCCTCCAGCAGGCGGTCGGACCAGTCGTCGTACTCGTCCTTGCCCCACCCGGTGCGGCGGAACAGCACCACCGACAGCTCGGGCCGGCGCACCAGCTCGAGGTGGGGGAGGGTCTCGATGAGGTCGGCCACCGCCTGGGTGGTGGCCAGCACCGTCTCGACGGCGTCGCGGTAGGCGTCGGTGCCGTTGACGGCCAACGAGAACCACAGTGGCATGCCTCGGGACCGACGGGTGAGGTGGTAGGCGTAGTCGCTCGGGTTCCACTCCTCGGGGGTGTCCCGGTGGAGCACCTCGAGGTAGGAGGCGTCCTGGGAGTGGACCGCCTTGGCCAGCCAGGGCTCGCGGTACAAGAGGGCGGCACAGTCGAACGGGGCGAACAGCCACTTGTGGGGGTCGACGACGAACGAGTCGACCCGCTCGATGCCGTCGAACCGCCCGCGGACGGACGGCGCGAACAGGGCGGCGCAGCCGTAGGCGCCGTCGACGTGGTACCAGAGCCTGCGCTCCTCGGCCACGTCGGCCACGCCCGCGAGGTCGTCGATGATTCCGGCGTTCGTGGTGCCCGCAGTGGCGACGACGGCGATCACGTCATCGCCCCGCGGGTCGTTGGCCAGCGCGTCCCGCAGGGCCCGACCGGTGAGCCGGTGGTCGTGGCACGGGACGAGCAGCGAATCGACCCCGAGTACGTGCAGAGCCTTGCCCACCGAGGAGTGGGCCTCCTCGCTGATGGCCACCACCGGGTGGTCGGGGGCTGCGTCACCCATCCGCACCCCCGCGGTGTCCCTCCCGACCATGAGGCCCGACAGGTTGCCGGCTGACCCGCCGGCCACGAAGCAGCCTCCGGCGCCGCCGGGCAGTCCGGCCAGGTCGGCCAGCACCCGGAGCGCCTGGTTCTCGGCGGCCACGGGCCCGGCCGCCTCGATCCACGAGGTCCCCTGGAGCGAGGAGCAGGCCACCACCATGTCGAACAACAGGGCGGCCTTCGTGGGGGCGGCGGGGATGAAGGCCAGGAACTTGGGGCTGTCCACCGACACCGCCGCGGTGGCCAGGGTCTTGTCGAACAGCTCCATGACGTCGACCGGGTCCGTGCCCCCCGGCGACATCAGGCCCTCGAGGCTGGCGGCCAGCGACTCGTGGACGGCCCCGCCATAATCGAGCGGCACGGGGTCGAGGGCGAGACGCCATCGGCAGTAGTCGAAGATGAGGTCGGTGAGCTTCTCGTCGTAGACGAACATGGGATTGCGCATGGTGTTCCGTTCTGTTTGCCCGACCGGTCCATGTTCGCACCTGCCACCCGGCACAGCGGGCGGTGGACCCAGGGCTTCAGGCCGGGCGGCGGTGGACGGAAACGGCATAGTCGTCGTCCGACGTCCACGCGTCGCCGTCCCAGGTCGACCACCGGGCCTCGAGCTCCAGGCCGGCGGCCACGCAGTCGGCGTCATAGGTGGCCAGTCCATAGCCCCGGCCCAGCTGGAATCCGGCCACCAGGCGGCCACCCGGAGCCACGTGCCGGGCACAACCGGCCACCAGCGCACCCTGGGTGCCCTCGGGAGTGAACAGCGGTACGTTGCCGGCCATCAGCACCAGGTCGAAGGTGCGACCGAGGTCGGCCTCGGCCACGTCGACCACCCGGAAGTCGACCCCGGGGGCCAGCTTGCGGGCGGTGGCGATCATCGACCGGTCACGGTCGATGCCGATCACGTCGTAGTCCCGCCCGGCCAGTTCGGTCGCCACCCGACCGGTGCCGCACCCGGCGTCGAGGATCGAAGCGGGACCGAACCGCTCGACGCAATCGGCCTCGCCGTGGACGTGCACCCCGGAGGCGGCCAATCGGTCGAACCGGCATTGGTAGGCGTCGCCGTTCCAGGCCGTGTCACCCGGTGGTCGGTCGTCCGGCGGGACGCCGTCCGGGCCGCTCACCGGACGGGAGCGGATGCGAGGCGTACTCCCATCGTCCGGAGGCTACCGGCGCGCCTCGGGCGGCCCGGGGATGACCCCGCCTTCAGCCGGCTGTCAGATGGGCGCTGACCGACTCCCCGACGGCCACGCAGGCGGACAGTGACACGCAGGCCACCCCGGTCAGGGGCAGAGCGACCGACGCCACCGGGGCCCGGTGCCATGTGGCGCCCGTTGCGGGGGTCGAGGCGGTCAGCACCACCACGCCGCCTTCCGGGGCGGTGGCCAGCGTGGTCCCGACGGCCACGCAGGGCCCGGCCCCGCACGACACGCCGAGGAGGTCGGCGGCGGTCGGGGTCACGGGTACCGACGTCCAGGTCCCCCCGCCATTCGGCGAGGTGAGGACCACACCCTGGCCCGTCCGGGCACCGCCGACCGCCGTGGCCGTCGTGCCCACCGCCGTGCAGAGGGCGCCGTTGCCGGCGGGTTCGATCGCGGTGGTGGACGGGGATCCGGACCCGGACACGGACCCGGGGGCCGGCGACCGGCCGGGGGTGCAGTCGATGCCCTGGAGGGCGCCCGTGCCTGGGGGCACGGGCTGGAGCGTCCAGGTGGTCCCGCCGTCGGCGGTCTGAGCGATGATGCCGATGGCGTGGCCGACGTCGACCGGCTGGGCGGCGGTGGCCCAGCAGTGGGTCCCGTCGGTGCACGTCAGAGCCGTGGCGACCGCCGCCTGGGCGGGCAGCGCGCCTCTCGCCACCCAACCCTGCGAGGAGATCGGGGACAGCGTGGTCACCCTGCCCGCCACGACCCCGAGCGCGGTACACCGACCCGCGGGCCGGCACTCGACGGCGGTGACGTCGGTGGTCCCGGCGGGCACCGTCTGGAGCACCCAGGTGGTCCCGCCGTCGGTGGTGGTGAGGACGGCGCCGGGCCCGACCCCGGTCTGGCCCACCTGGCCGACGGCGGTGCACGACCGGGGGGAGGCGCACGCCACCCCGGCGAGGTAGCCGACCGTCGGAGGGATGGACTGGACGGTCCATGTGGCGCCGCCGTCGGTGGTCGCCACCAGGGCCGGGCCGGAGGAGCCCGACGAGGTGGCCGAAGTCGACCCGACGGCCCAGCACCGCTTGGCGGTGGCGCAGGCGACCGCCCGCAGCGACTGCACCGGTGGGGGGAGCGTGTCGGTGGTCAGGGTGCCCTGCCACGGGGCCAGGGGCTCCGACGCTGTCGGCGTAGAGGCGGCCGAGCCCGTGCGTGGCGATCCCGACCCGCACGCCGCTGTGGTGGCGAGGGCCGCCAGGGCGATGACCAGGGCCACGCGCCGGATCGGGGCCGGCGTGGAGGTTCGCAATCCCGGCACTGCTCACCTCTCTCCCGCCCGTTCGGTGGTCGCGTCGGTCGCGGGTCCTTGCGGTCCGATCGTCGCAGATTGTGCCACGGACCACCTGCGGCGGCCGGTGATGACGTCGTGTCGCCCACGCCGTCTACCGTGACGTGCGTGGTGGCCGCCCTCCTCCTCGCCCGGGACGCAGGGACGCGCCGCGGCCCGTCGGCCCGGTGAACCTGGTCGACGTGGTCGTCGTGGTGGCGGTCCTGCTGGCCGGTATCCAGGGAGCCCGGGTGGGCGCCGTCGTGCAGGTCTGCGCCATCCTCGGCTTCTTCTCCGGTCTCTACGTCGGCGCCCTGCTCGCCTCGCACACCGTGCGATGGGCCGACTCCCCGACGTCCCGGACGGTGGTGGCCCTCACCACCATGCTCCTGGTCGCCTTCAGCTTCGGGATGGTGGGACGGATCATCGGCGGCATGCTCACCCAACGGGTGCGGCGGGGCCCGGCGCGCTCGATCGACGCCGGCGTCGGCGTGCTGGTGGCGACGGCCGCGGCCCTGGTGACGGTCTGGCTGCTGGCGAGCACCATGGTCACCAGCTCGTCGGTGTCGCTCGACTCGGCCATCCTCCAGTCCCGGATCATCAACGGCTTGGACCGTGTGCTCCCGGCACCGCCCTCGGTGTTCTTGCAGGCCCAGGGGTTCCTCACCGCCGAAGGCTTTCCGCCGATCATCGCCGCGCTGGCCCCGGCCTCGGCCCGGCCGGTGCCCCTCCCCTCGGACGCGCTGCTGCGCAGTGCGGCCCTGGCCGCGGGGCGCTCAACCGTGAAAGTGGAAGGGTACGGGTGCGGTGTTCTGCAGGAGGGGTCGGGGTTCGTCGCCGCCCCCGGACTGGTGGTGACCAACGCCCATGTGGTGGCCGGCATCGCCCAGCCCCGGGTGCAGGTGGGAACCACGGTCATGGCCACCGAGGTGGTGCTGTTCGACCCGTCCTTCGATCTGGCCGTGCTGCGCGTCCCGGGTCTGTCGGCGCCGACCCTCCATCTCGACCCGGCACCGGTCGGTCGGGGCACCCAGGCCGCCGTGCTCGGGTTCCCGGGGGGCGGCCCGTTCACGGTTGACGCGGCTGGCGTGATGACCGAGTTCGAGGCCCAGGGCCGGGACATCTACGGCCGCGGGCTCACGGTGCGCAATGTCTACGAACTCGACGCACTTGTCAGACCGGGCAATTCGGGAGGACCGTTGGTCCTGCCCGACGGTCAAGTGGTCGGCGTCGTGTTCTCGCGTTCCACGGTGGACCACGCCGTCGGCTACGCCCTGACCTCGCCCGACGTGCTGCCCCGGTTGGCCCGGGCGGAGGTGACCAGCCAGACGGTGTCCACCGGCGGATGCACCCCGTCCTGACGGCGCCCGACGTCGGGTGCGTCGGGGGACGACGGCCGAAGTGCCGGTCGGGCTAGACAGGGGACATGGCGCTCCCCATCGAGGACTACGGGATCATCGGCGACCTGCACACCGTCGCCCTCGTCGGCCGTGACGGATCGATCGACTGGCTCTGCCTGCCCCGGTTCGACTCGGGGTCCTGCTTCGCCAAGCTCCTGGGCAACGACGACCACGGTTCATGGCGCATCGCCCCCAAGGGCGCGGACCGGGCCACGCACCGCCACTACCGGGGCGAGACGTTGGTGCTCGAGTCGGAGTTCGTGACCGACGAGGGGACCGTCCGGATCATCGACTGCATGCCGATCCGCCACGAGCACCCCGAGGTGGTCCGGCTGGTCGAGGGTGTCCGCGGCAAGGTCACCATGGAGATGTCTCTGACCATCAGGTTCGGGTACGGCCAGGTGGTGCCCTGGGTGCGCCGAATCGACGGCACGCTGACCGCCATCGCCGGTCCTGACGCCCTCTCGCTGTGGACGACCGTCCCGACGCGCGGATGCGACCTGTCGACGGTGGCCGAATTCACGGTGACCGAGGGGCAGACCGTTCCGTTCTCACTGTCCTGGTTTCCGGCGAGCACCGCCCCGCCCCGACCGGTGGACGCCACGTATGCCATCGCCGACACCGAGCGGTGGTGGCAGGACTGGGTGGCCCAGTGCACGTATGACGGCGAGTTCCGCGACGCCGTGGTCCGGTCACTGATCACGTTGAAGGCGCTGACCTACGAGCCCACGGGGGGAATCGTGGCGGCGCCCACCACCTCGCTGCCCGAGACCGTGGGTGGCGGCAGGAACTGGGACTACCGGTTCTGCTGGCTGCGGGATGCGACTCTGACCCTCGAGTCCCTGATGCGGGGTGGGTTCTACCAGGAGGCCATGGCGTGGCGGACCTGGCTGCTGCGGGCGACGGCGGGCGACCCGTCCCAGATGCAGATCATGTACGGGGCGGGGGGCGAGCGACGGCTCGACGAATGGGAGGTCGACTGGCTCCCCGGTTACGAGGGATCCCGACCGGTCCGCATCGGCAACGCTGCGGCCGGGCAGTTCCAGCTCGATGTCTTCGGCGAAGTGATGTCCGCGCTCTACGAGTCAGCCCACCCCGACGACCCCAACGGCGCGCCGGCCTGGGAGCTGCAGCGGTCGCTGATGGATTTCCTGGAGGCGGAATGGGGTGAGCCGGACGACGGCATCTGGGAGGTACGTGGCCCACGCCGTCACTTCACCCACTCGAAGGTGATGGCCTGGGTAGCCATCGACCGCGCCATCAAGACGGTGGAGGAGTTCGGCTTCGACGGACCCGTAGAGCGGTGGAAGGTCATCCGCCAGGAGATCCACGACCAGGTCTGCGACGAGGGCTTCAACGCCGAACGTGGTTCTTTCACCCAGTCCTACGGGTCCGACGAACTCGACGCCAGCCTGCTGATGATCCCGCTGGTCGGGTTCCTGCCGGTCACCGACCCCCGGGTGCGGGGCACCATCGAGGCCATCGAGCGGGAGCTGGTGGAGGGGGACTTCGTCCTCCGCTACCGGACCGACGACACGGGCGAAGTGGACGGTTTGGCCGGCCGCGAGGGTGCCTTCCTGGCCTGCTCGTTCTGGCTGGTCGACTGCTTGACGCTCCTCGGCCGGGTTCACGATGCCCGCCGGCTCCTCGATCGGCTCCTCGACCTCCGCAACGACCTCGGCCTGCTGTCCGAGGAGTACGACCCGGTGGCCGGTCGGCTGGTCGGCAACTTCCCCCAGGCCTTCTCCCACGTGTCGCTCGTCAATTCGGCGGCCAAGATCGCTGGTCACCAAAAGCCCAGCTCCGAGCATCTGTTCCTGGGACTGGCCCGCCAGGCCGTGGCCGGCCGGATGCCCATGGGCATGCCCGGCCGCCATGTGAGCTCGGCCGACGCTATCCCTGCCCTGCGAGATCTCGTGGGGCGTTCGAAGGCCCGCTCCCGGCCGACCACGACGGCCAAGCCGCGCCAGCCACCCGTAGCTGTCGTGACGCCGAGGCAGGTGACGTCGGTGAAGAAGGGGACGGCACCGAAGCCGGCAGCGAAGCTGACGGCGAAGAAGCAAGCACACGTGGCGAAGACGGCGAAGCAGCCGGCCAAGCCGGCGAAGTCGACGAAGGCGACAAAGTCTACGAAGCGGGTTCGGTGACGCAGCCATGAGCGGCGATCACCACCGTGGTCCGGGCGGACACCGCCACCGCCACCCGTTCGGCCCCGACGATGCGACGCCCCCTCCCACCGGGAAACGGATTGCCGAGGGGGTACTCGAGCTCGACACGCTGCTCGGTGGATGGGAGCGGGTCACCGCCGGCTATCTGATCGAGGGCGATGCACCGGTCCTGGTGGAGACGGGTAGCCAGAGCTCGGTACCGGCGCTCCTGGCCCACCTCGACCGGCTCGGCCTCGGCCCCGACGACCTGGCCGGCGTCGTCGTCACCCACATCCACCTCGACCATGCCGGTGGGGTGGGCGACGTGGCCCGCGCCTTCCCCAAGGCCACCGTCTACGTCCATCCGAAGGGCGCCCGCCACCTTGCCGACCCCACCAAGCTCGTCGACTCGGCCGCCCGCGTCTACGGTCCTCTGCTCGATTCCCTCTATGGCCGCCTCGATCCCACCCCCGTCGAGCGCATCCACATCCTGGAGGACGGCGAAGAGATCCGGGTCAGCGCCAACCGCTCCCTTACCACCGTCGACTCACCCGGGCACGCCAAGCACCACCTGGCCCTGCACGACAACTGGAGCGGGACCCTGTTCGCCGGCGACGCCGTCGGCGTCAAGCTTCCCGACGGGGGAGTGCTGCGGCCGTCTACGCCGCCACCCGATTTCGATCTGACCCAGGCGCTGCACTCGCTGCAACGGTTCGCCGAGCGCCGGCCCACCGGGCTGGCTCTCGCCCACTACGGCCTGCTGGCCGATCCCCTCGACGTGCTCGACGAGGCGGACGGAACACTCCGCCGGTGGGCCGGCGTGGCCGAGTCGGCCTTCCACAATGGACAGGACATCGCCGCCGCCCTGTCCGTGGCGTTCGCGGCCGACCTCGACGGTGTCGCCGAGGAGCACCGGGAGAAGCTCGAGGTGATGAACGGGGTGCATTCGAATGCCGCCGGGCTCCAGCGCTGGCTGGCCGGGCGGGGCCCTGCCGATGCCACTGGCGCCGAACCGGGTACCTGACGCCGGGCGAGCGTCAATCAACTGGGCCCCCTCATGTGGCGGTCAGATTCCGGGTCTCGGTGGCCGGTGGCTCAATCGATCGTGGTGATGTACGCCCCCACCAGGGTCGCCACCTGTTGGTTGACGTCTCCATCCCGGCGATCACCGTGACCGTCCTGGAAGTGGGCGAAGGCCTTGGTCGACGAGATGGGATTCACCTCGTCGTCACCGTGGTCGTGGAAGGACACGTGGACGAACGAATCGTCGGCGAGACGGAGCACGAGGTAGCTCACGTCCGGCGGCGCCGTCGCCGCCAGCTCGGCGAAGACCGCCTCGATCCGTTGCTGATTCTCGTCGGCCGCATCGGAAGACTTCATCGCGTACTGCGTGACCAGTCGCTTCTCCATATGAAACTTCTCCTTCGTTCAGTGGCCGTGTCCGAAACGACCGAGGTGACAGCTCCAGGTACCGATCGGGACCGCGCCGGACTCTCTGTCGGGCCAGATCAACCTTGGCGCCGGGTGGCACGGGCGAGCGAGGTTCGTGCCGTTGGCAGTTCCGCTTCCGCATGGTCGACGAGGTCACAAGGTGTATCGACCGGGTCGAGTGCATTGATCCTGGTGGCGAGCTGGCGAAGTTGACGGCGGAACGTGTCGCGCTCTCCGGCATCGGGTGGTTCGAGGACGAGTGTCTCGGCGGTCCGGAGCCGTTGGTCCAGCTGGGTGAGCAACGTGGCACCGCGCTCGGTGGCCACCACTCGGCGAGCGCGCCTGTCGGCGGGATCAGGACGGCGCTCGATGAGCCCGGCTGCCTCGAGGTCGTCGAGCAGGTAGGTCATGACCGTGCGATCGATGCCGAGATGCTGGGCCAGGGCGAGCTGGCTACCGACGTCCGAGCGGGTGGCCGCCGCCAGCACCTGGTAGCCCCGTGGCCCGCCAGGCAGTTCGGCCACCGCCGCGTGGGCGGCGGTCACGTAGGCCCGGAAGACCACGCCCAGACCCCACCCGAGGTCATCTGCGAGGGCATCAGCGGCTAAGAGGTCACTGCCCGAGTGGGCGCCAGCAAGGGAGAACAGATGATGAGCGAGCAGGCAGACAGGCCGACGGTGGTCGTGGTGGGCGGAGGCTATGGCGGAATAACCATGGCCAAGGCGTTGGACGATACGGCGGACGTGGTTCTGGTCGAGCCCAGGGACGCCTTCATGCACAACATCGCCGCGTTGCGGGCACTCGTCGATCCGTCCTGGCTGCCCCGGGTCTTCTTTCCCTATGCCGGCCTCCTGGCCAACGGGCGGGTCGTGCAGGACCGGGCCGTCCTGGTCGAGCCCGGTCGTGTCGTGACGGCTTCAGGTGACGAGATCGCCGCCGACTACGTGGTGCTCGCCACTGGATCGAGTTATCCATTTCCGGCCAAGACCGACCTGGAGCACGCAGACGCTGCCGCCGAGCAGATCCGCGCCACCCACCGCGCCCTGGCGCAGGCGGATCGGGTCTTCCTGGTCGGCGCCGGACCGGTGGGCATCGAGCTGGCCGGCGAGATTCGGAGCGTCTGGCCGGACAAGTCGATCGTCCTCGTCGACGAACGACCGGAACTGTTGAGCGGTCCGTTCATGCCGGAGTTGCGGGCCGAGCTCGGACGCCAGCTCGAGGAGCTCGACGTCGACCTGGTCCTCGGCAGTCCGTTGCGGAAGGAGCCCATCCGGGCGCCCGGCGAACTCGGTTCATTTACCGTGACCACGGAGAGCGGGACCGAGCTGACCGCCGACATCTGGTTCCGCTGCTACGGCGTCGTGCCCAATAGCGACTACCTCGGCAAGGCGCTGCTGCCGTCGCGGCGGACGGACGGATTTATCGAGGTGGGCCCAAGCCTCCAGGTCGTCGGCCAGACGACGGTCTTCGCACTGGGCGACCTGTCCACGGCCGACGCCAAGATGGCCGCTTTCGCCCGGCGGCAGGCGGACACCGTTGCCGCCAACATCACCGCCCTCATCTCGGGAAGCGGTGAACTCGTCGACTACCAGTCGATGGGTCCCGGTATCGCCGTGCCCATCGGCCCGGAGGGCGGAGCCGGTCAGTTCCCCGGTCAGGACGAGATCGTCGGCCCCCAGGTGATCGCCGATGTGAAGGGACGGGACATGATGGTCGAGCCGTTCGCCGAGCTGTTCGGCCTGGCCGTAGCCAGTGGCGAATGACCTGATGGAACTGGCTGTCCAAACCCCGTCAGGCCCGGGTGACGGCGGAGGGCGGGGGGATGGTGCCGGCCCCGGACGATAAACAGCCGGCGCTGGCAGAGGGGTCGGCTGGCGCCGGTAAGGCGGGCGGATGGAGGAACGCGGGCTCGGACGTCAGGTCCACCATGGCGAGCAGACTGGTGGCATTGGCATCCCGTCGGGTGAGGGCGGGCAGGTTCCACTTCTCCTCGACGGTCTTGAGGATCGAGGTGTGGTCGTAGACGGTGTGGGAGACGAAGTTGCGTCGGGCGTACGGGCTGACCACTCCCGCCGGCACGCGGAAGCCGTAACGGTCGAAGGCGCCCGGAGGATCATCGGGACCGAGCACCGGCGGCACGTCGTCAGGGGTCACGGCGCGGGGTGGGGCGACGTGGTCGTAGTAGCCGCCATGCTCGTCATAGGTCCAGATCAGCATGGTCGAAGGCCAGCCCGGACCGGACATGACGGCTTGCACGACCTTCCCCAGGAACTGGTCACCGAACTGCACGTCCTGGGGGTCCTCCTCGGACTGCTTCTCGTAGTCCGGCTCCACGAGGCTGAAGGAGGGGAGGGTTCCGGCCGCGGCGTCCGCATAGAACCGGTCGATGCCGGCCAAACCGGCACGGAGGGACGGGTCGTTCAACAGCGGGAGGAAGACGCCCATAGTGGGCAGCGAGGAGTAGTAGTCCTTCCACGAGATGCCGTGCTTGTTGAATTGCTCGAAGATGACGCCGTTGGGTGGAAGGGGCGACGGGAAGGTGTCGTTGATCAGGCCCAGGGAGGTCCCGGCGATGAGAAACCGACGGTTGGGATCGGTCTGGGCCATCGCCGAGCAGAAGTAACGGTCCGCGATCGGGAACGTGCTGGCCATCCCGCACGTGAAGGGGAGATCGTCCTTGGTGAAGTACCCCATGGCCTCGGCCGTGGTGCTCGTGACGAAGCCGTCGAGGCGCCCGTTGTTGTAGGCCTCGTGGGTGACCCTCCAGTCATTGCCGATGCCCCGTGTCTGACACTCAGTGGGCATGTGGAAGGCGTGGATCAGATTGCCCTGCCCGTCGGGGTTGGTGGCCGTCGGCTGGCCATGTCGATCGACCGCGAAGCCGTCCCCACGATCGATGAGCCCGAGGACGTTGTCGAAGGAGTGGTTCTCCATCATGACCACGACGATGTGCTTGATCTGCGGAAGTTGGTCGGTGCCGACCGGTCGGTGGGGGAACGGCAGCGAGCCGACTCGACGGAGCGCAGTCGAAACCGCCGTGGTGGAGGGGGCCGAGCCAGAACTGCTGCTGCAACCGTCGAACACGATCGACGCACCGACCAGGGCACCACCCAACAGCTGACGCCGACTCAGTGGCATCGGCTGACCGTACCATTCGGCCGATTGCACGACCCGGTGCGTGCGGGCGGTTCCGGTGCCGCCGTGGATGCTGTCCAGTCGAAATGCTGGTGTCGTGTGACGTCCATGTGACACCGCATCGCCAGGGCACTCTCGACGTCGATGGCTCGGTGGTCGAGCGCAAGGGTCGCTTTCAGTGCGACGGGCGTCCCCCGGAGCCGAGTGGACTCCGGGGGACGTGCCGTTCACCCCAACTTCATGGCGTTCCTCGCCATCGTCGCTCCCGGGCTGGTGCAGACCGATTGCGGCATGCCCCCGGATCCGGAACAGACGGCGGCGGTGATGTAGTTGGCGGTCCCCACGATCGACCGGGTGAGCAGATTCGTCGGGTCCGTCAGTGCTCCGGCGATCTCCGTCTGACTGAGACTGGTCAGGACGGTCGGCTGATACGTCGAGCCCGAGAACAACACCCGGTTGTCGACATCGACGTAAGGGAAGGCGATGCCCTGGGCATTTCCGGGGACGAATTGCGGACCCGCATAGCGGGCCAGGGCCGTCTGCTCGGACTTCGTCGGTGTCTGCAGGACTCCATAGCCGCTGCACCCGGCCGCGTTGGGATCGAGCCTGTTCGTGCACGCCTCAATGGGAGCGAAGTGGACGTATCGGCTGTCGAGCGTGGCGTTGCGGAACGAGAACGTGCTGTAGTCACCGTCCTGAAGCCCTGAGGCGGTGGTCTGCAGGCCATGCCACGTGCCGAATCTCGCCAGGGCCACAACCATGGCCCATCGCTCGGCGGCACAGTAGGGGCAGTACTCGGCTCCGTAGTACATGACTGAGGGTGCGTGGCCGGAAAGGGTCAGCGGTGGTTGGCCCGAGATCACGATCGGAGCTGTGCCGGCAAAGCTCGACGGGATCCCCACCCCGACCTCATTGAAGACGGAGGCCGGAACTGTCGTGACCTGGTGGACCAGTTGCGGCGATGCCGGCTCCACCGCCTGATGAGAGCTGGTCGTCGGACCGTTGCCCACCACCACCTTGACGATGACCAGGACGGCGACGACGACGATGACGAGGCCCACTGCCGACCAGGCGAGGATGGTGGGCGTGATTCGAGGCGAGGATTGACGCGGTGCGCGCGTCGAGAGAGTTCGAGACATCTGGAATTCCTTCCGAGAGTGGCGCGCCCATCGATGGGCACACTGAGCGGGTAGACGACGATCGGGTGACCGTCGATGTGAAGGCCGAGGCAGGCCGCCTCGGCCGAACGTTCTCTACGCCAGACTCGCGATGGGTGGTCGGAAGACTCGGGAAGGAAAGGCGACTGCGTGGACGTGCTCGCCCCGGTTGCGGGTGCGACGACGAGCCGCAGCCAGGAGTGCCACGGCTGCACCGAGGAACGCCAGCGCACCAGGCAAACTCACCGGTCCGGAAACAACTGTCGGAGCTGGCGATGCGCATCGTTGGCTGATTGCGCAGAGCTTGGCGTCGGTCGGCGCTGAGCCGACAGCTGCGACCCTGCCGTGGTGCGTGACCGAGGACGTCTGCCCGAACTGGATCACCGAGGCCGACGCGACCGCGCCGGCCAGCGAGACTGTGACCGCCAGAACCAGGACAACGCGCCGTACCGTATCCACTGAATTGAACGGTAGCTTTCCCGACGCCAGAAATTGGGTCGCCCGACCCGCTGCGACCCGAGGGGGACGCCGGTCCGAATCAACTAGTCGGTTCAGGCCTCGCGGCGGTCGGTCAATGCGGACACGTACGCCGCTGCCCGGTCGACGGGAAGGCCGTAGGCGACGGCGATCTCCGGGACGGACATACCCTCCTCCACGGCGGCCGTGATGACAGCTTCGCGGACCTGGTGGCGGACCGAGTAGAGGTGCTGCATGCTGTCCTCGGCCGCCTTCCGCTCCTCGAACGAGGGAATGGCCGCCATGGTTTCCTTGATGGACAACCCCGCGTCCAGGGATTCGAGGGCACGGATGTGCAGTCGCTCGTTGCTCTCCAGATGCCTCCGGAGCTGAGCCGTGGCCCCGGCGAGGTCCGCGATGGCCTGACGTACCGCTGCGCGGGTGCTGTCCACGGCCCGATCCTACGGCGGTCGAGTGTGTCGACCGGACTATGGGAACCGACCAGGCCTCCAGGGGAGGCGTCCCATGGACGGTCTCCGGATGAGCATCTCAATTTGTGCTTCCACAGGGTACGATTCGGAGGCCCGGTCAGATCACCGGAATGAGGAGCACTCCATGGCGGCGGACGAGGTGCAGGACGGGTCATTGCAGCTCGTGCGGGCGATCGAAGCGCTTCATCACGCTCTCGACTCATTCGGCGACGAGTCGAGAGCGTGCCATCACGTCCCGCTGAGGATTCCGATCGAGATGGAACGACTGACGGCGCGGATCATGAGAGGGCAGGCCATCCCTCTTACCGACTGAGGTGGCAATGTCTGCGACTTCGCTTGATCAAGAATGCTCCGCCAACGAATGTGTGGTGCCCTTGGTGGGACGGCTTTCGAACTCAGAATTCCAGGAGATTCTGGAGGAACTCCTGGAAAATGGCAAGGGCCGAAGCAGGAGATCGTGATTCCGATCTCAAACTTCGGCCATTGATGAGGTGGTCAGTTGCGGGAGGGAGAGGTGTACTGGTGAACTGCGCATACTTCTCGTCATGGCTTTGCCAAGGAAAGTATTGTCAGTCAATATGACAGGTGGCGCCCTGGTGGGACGGCGTGCGAACCCTGGATTCCACGAGGTCCTCGAAGAACTCCTGGCCAGGGGCATGCCGCATCGGAGTGTCCGCTCCTGAGGGACAGCGGCACACGGAATCCGACAGGGTCCGCGTAGGCCGGAGCCGAGTCGAAGGCACGGGCCCGCTCGTTGAGTCGCACGTCCGAGATCGCCTGGGTGGACCTTCGCCTCTGGCGACCCGTGTGGGGTTCCTGCAAGTTGCTATCACCGGCGTGCGGCGACAGACGGAGGAACAGGATGACTCGACGGGTCGGCGATGAGATTCGGGTGAGGCACGAGCGAACGACCGGCGGGCGCCCGGAGGGGAGCGGATGCGCCAGTCGCCCCGATGTCCGAAGATGTCGGCGTGGCAGGCACCGTTCACGTGTCCGCTGAAGCGGGTCCCGAGGCACAGGCCGTACTGTGGGAAGTCGGCTCGGTCCTGAAGGATCTCCACCGGGGCGAGCTGCCCGAGGTCAGCCTGGAGAGCGACCTGGCCGGCGACCTCGGCTTGGACAGCCTCGCAGTGGTCGAGCTCTACGACAGGCTGGAGCGCACGTTCGCCGTGGTCCTCCCAGTCGAGTCCCTCGCCACGGCGACCACACCGGGGGACTGGCTCCGCGTGGTGCTCGAGGCGCGCACCACGGCGCCGGCCACCGGGACGGAGGACCTGCATGCCCAGCCGCTGACCCCGCGTACGTCCGGGGAAGCCTGGCCCCGCGAGGCCGAGACGATCACCGAGGCGTTTGCCTGGCATGTCGAGCACCACCCGGACGTGACGACGATCCGACTCCTCACCTCCGGGCCCGGTCACGTGGAGGAGCTCTCGTATCGAACGCTGGCACGCCAGGCCGCGGCGGCCGCGGGCGGCCTCCTGGCCGAGGGCCTCGACCATGGCGACCGCGTTGCCCTGATGCTGCCCAGCGGCCGGGAGTACTTCATTGCATTCCTCGGCACACTGCTCGCCGGTGGAGTGCCGGTACCGATCTACCCGCCCGCCCGACCCTCCGAGCTCGAGGACCACCTCGGTCGCCAGGCCCGTCTCCTGGACAATGCCGGCGCCGGCCTCCTGGTGACCGTGCCCGAAGCACGGGTAGCGGCCCGCCTGCTGCGTTCCCACGTCCCTTCGCTCGGTTCGATCCAGACCGTGGACACGCTCACCGACGCGGGGAGGGGCGCCCACCACCTCCCCGCAGTGGCCGCCGACGATGTTGCGCTCATCCAGTACACGTCCGGGAGCACGGGCGACCCACGAGGGGTTGTGCTCACCCATGCGCAGATCCTTGCCAACGTGCACTCCATGGGGGAGGCGGTCGACGTGGACACGGACGACGTGTTCGTGAGCTGGCTTCCGCTCTACCACGACATGGGCCTCATCGGTGCCTGGCATGCCAGCCTCTTGTTCGGTTTTCCGCTCGTACTTCTCTCGCCGTTGGAATTCCTCGCCCGCCCGGCCAGCTGGTTGGAGACGATCTCCCGGTACGCAGGGACGATCTCGGCCGCACCGAACTTCGCCTATCAGAGTTGCGTGGACCGCATCGGTGACACCGAGCTCGCGGGGCTCGACCTGACCTCCTGGCGCGTGGCGATCAACGGCTCGGAGCCGGTCAGTGCGTCGACCCTCGAACAGTTCGTCGATCGCTTCGGGGCGTGTGGCTTCCGCCGAGAGGCGATGTGTCCTGCGTACGGACTCGCCGAGGTCGGCGTGGGCCTCACCTCGACCCCTCCGGGACGTGGCCCCCGTATCGACACCGTGGTACTGGCGTCGCTCGAGGGATCAGGTCGTGCGGAGCCGGCCGCCCCCGGCCGGGCGGGGTCGATCCCCGTGGTCGGGTGCGGCGTGCCGTTCCCGGGTTACGAGCTCCGTGTGGCGGATCGCCGGGGGAAGCCGCTCCCCGAGCGTCGGGAAGGGATGGTCTCCTGTCGAGGGCCGTCCGCGGCGGGCGGCTACTTCGCCAACGACGCTGCCAGCACGGCGTTGTGGCACGAGGGCTGGCTCGAGACCGGTGACCTCGGCTACCTCAGCGAAGGCGAGCTTTTCCTGACCGGTCGCGCGAAGGATTTGGTGATCCGGGGCGGGCGCAACATCCACCCCGAAGAGCTGGAGCTGGCACTGGGCGAGCTCGACGGCGTCCGGCGCGGTGGCGTCGCCGTCGTCGCCGGCAACGATCCTCAGCATGCAACCGAACGGTTGGTGGTCGTCGCCGAGTGCGATCTCCACGCGCCTTCGGCCCGGGCCGCCCTGAAGGCCGAGATCACCAGGAGGGCGGTCGACCTCCTCGGCGCTCCCCCCGACGACGTCGTGCTCGCCCCGATCGGAGCGATCGAGCGCACGTCCAGCGGCAAGGTCCGTCGAGCCGCCACCCGTCAGGCATTGGAGGACGGCACACTCGGAGCGCGTCGCGCGCCGGTCGTGCTCCAGTTCGCGCGCTTCGTCTGGTCGGGGTTCGGGCTGACCCTCCGCCGACTCGGCACCGCGGTGGTCGACCTGGCCTTCGCCGTCTACGCCTGGGCGCTGGTCCTGCTCATCGGGGTCCCCCTGTGGGGGGTCGTGCAGCTACCGGTGCCGAGGCGCGTCCGCTGGGCGCTCACCCGGGCCGCCGGTGCGAGCCTCAGTGCCCTGACCGGCATCCACGTAGCGGTGGACGGGGTGTTCCCACCACCTGAGCGCCCCGCGGTGATCGTGGCCAATCACGCCAGCTTCGTTGACGCCCTGGTGATCCTCCTCGCTTCGCCCGCTCCGCTGACCTTCGTCACCAGCACCGAACTGGGGAGCCACTGGTTCGTCGGTCGATTCCTCCGGCGACTCGGCTGCGTGTTCGTGCATCGCGGCGACGCAGGGCAGAGCACGGACGAGGTGGCGCACATGGCCAGACTGGTGGGGACCGGGGCGCGCCTGGTGGTATTCCCGGAGGGGTCGATCGATGGCTCACCGGGCCTGCGGCCGTTCCACTTGGGGGCCTTTGCGGCCGCCTCGGCGGCAGCCTGTCCGGTCGTTCCCGTGGGCATTCGCGGGACGCGGGACATCGTGCGTCCCGGAACGCTCCTGCCACATCGTGGGAGCGCGGAGGTCTTCGTCGGGGCACCTATGACGCCCACCTCGGACGACTTCGCCGGACATGCCGATCTCGGTGAGCGCGCCCGGCAGGTGATCGCCGGGCTCACCCGGGGTCCCCAGACGAGTTAGTCGATCAGGAGACTGCGTTCGTGTGCAATGCGTGCAGAAGAGGTGGGGTCGTACCGTGATGCTCCGCCCCTCCACCGGTGAGTGGCGAGTCGCCCGGCAGCTGTCGCCTCGGGGGCGGCGCGTGGTGGTGTCATGAAGTGGCATCGCGGGAAGCCCGCGGTCCCGGGCCCGGCAACCCTCGCCGGCACCATGGTGATCGCCGCGTACGCCTGGTGGGCCACCGGGCTGCGCTCCTTTACCGCCGGTGCCTACGTGGCAGTGGGGCTACCGGTGGCCGCGCTCGTCCTCGTTGTCCTCGTCGTTCGGCCGGATGGCTCGGCACGTACCGAGTCGCGTGCCGGGGTAGAGGGCTCCGAGATCAGACTGCGCACGACGTTCCCGTGGCTGTTGCTGCTCGCGCTCGCCGTCGGGCTCGAAGCCGGGGGCCTCGCCCTCGGGGGCCGGTCGACGGTCGTGCCGACGCTCAGCACCGTGGCCGATCATGCGCTGGCGTGGCACGCGGTGCGCTTCGTCTTGTTCTGTGGATGGCTGGCCGTGGGGTGGGCCCCGGTACTCCGCATGACGTTCCGCGGGAACGCAGGGGCCGACTGACGTGGCGACCACGATCGCCTGGGTCGTTCTCCTCGCCGCCGGGGTCCTCTGGGAGATCGCCTGCCATCTGTCCCACGGGAGATGGACGGGCCTGACGGCCCTGGGGGCGGTGGTGGCGAGTCGACTGTTCGGAACCCTCGTCCTCATCGGCATCTGGGCATTCATCGGATGGCACCTGTTCGCCCGCTACACCTTGCCGGGCTGACGACATGGACTCCCGACCAGCCAGGCGAACAGGTACCCGAGTGCCCCCACCCACGATCGGCGAGGAGCCGGCCGAGGTCGATCCAGTGCGCCCGGCGGCAGTGTTCCCTGGCGGCGAGGGCTGATGAACGCAGTGATCTCGCCCGTCGGCTACTGGACCTCGGTGGCGTGTGCCGCAGCCGGCTGCACCGTACTCTGCGTGGCCGCACGGTCGCATCCGGGCCGATGGACAGGCGTGGTGGCGCGGGTGATCGCCTTCCTGCTCGTTGCCGATGCAGTCAGCTACACCGTTTCACTCGTGGTCGGCGGTTCCTGGTCGCCCAGGACCTCACTTCCCCTGGCGCTCTGCAATGCGGCGGTGATCGTGGCCGCCGCCGCCTGTTGGTGGCGGGTGCTGCTACTGGTCGAACTCACCTACTTCTGGGGCCTGGCCGGCACCCTGCAGGCGATCATCTCTCCGGACCTCAACGTCGCCTTTCCGCACCTGGTGTTCTTCCAATACGTGGTCGGCCATCTGGGCGTGGTGGTGGCCGCGCTGTTCCTGGTGGTCGGCATGCGGATCACGCCACGGCCCGGCGCGGTGCCCCGGGTGCTTGCGATCTCGGTCGCCTACACCGCGTTCGTGGGCCTCGTCGACGCCGTGACTGGCGCGAACTACATGTTCCTGCGCCGTCCCCCTGGCGAGTGGACGCTGCTGCGGGTGCTCGGTCCGTGGCCGTGGTACCTGCTGAGCGCGACCGGCGTGGCTCTGGTCCTGTTCACCCTGCTCGACGCACCGTTCTGGATGAGCCGGCGGAGGGCGGCAGGAGGTCCGGCGTCCAAGGCGGGCGGAGGTGCAGCCGATGCACCACCGCCGGCTGGAGCGAGCGAGAGGAATCCCGCGACACCGCGGTCGTCGCCGTGACCTTGCCCCCAGACCCGAAACCACGATCGGGAGCGACGAGACGACCACGCCTGCACCAGTGGACCGATCGGACGGTCATCGGCGTCGCGCTGGCCGCGTTGGCCTCGGGCTTCGGTCAATTCGGGGTGATCGCCGCGCTGGGTGACGTCTCCCGGGACTTCGGGCGGGTGGTGCAGGGCGGCACCATCGCTGATCAGATGGGGCTCTCGGGCACCAAACTCGGCATCGGCCTGGCCATCATCCGGCTCGCGTCACTGGGCAGTCTGCCGCTCGTCGGTCTGGCCGACCGGTTGGGGCGACGCACCATGCTGCTCGCCACCCTTGCGCTCGGTCTGGCCCTGACCGTCGCTGCAGCGGGCAGCCCCAGCTATTGGTGGTTCGTGGCGATCTTCGCCTGTGGCCGGCCCTTGCTCAGCTCCACGAATGCCCTGACCGAGGTCATCGCCGCGGAGCAGACCGATGCTCGTGGACGGGCGGCGGCGGTCGCGTTGGTGGCTGCCGGCTACGGGGTCGGGGCCGGGCTGACGGCGGTCATCCACAGTCTGGCCTCCAGCGTGCTCGGGTTCCGGGGGATGTTCGCGTTGGCGTTGGTGCCGCTGGCGGCGGTCCCGTTCCTGAGCGGGTGGATTCAGGAGCCGGACAGGTTCGCCATCGCTGCGTCCGCAGAGGAGCACCCACTTCCCGTGCTGGGCCCCGTCGGCCGGCAGTTCCGCGGGCGACTGGCCGTGATCGCCGTGATCGCCTTCGCGTTGTCGATGATCACCGGTCCGGCCAACAGCTACGTGTTCGTGTACGCACAAGATGTGCTGCACCAGCCCGGATACGTGACTGCCACCATGGTCGTGGGGGCCGGGATCGCGGGGTTGGTCGGTCTCGTCGTCGGGCGGTGGCTCTCCGACCATCTGGGACGACGCCCCACCGGCGCACTGGGGATGGTCGGGCTGGCGCTGTTCGGTGTGCTCGCCTACGCGGGGTCAGGCGCCGCGTTGGTGCTCGGTTACATCCTCGGGGTGATGGCGGGCTCGATACTCGCCCCCGCCGTCGGTGCCATGCTGACCGAGCTGTTCCCCACCTCGGTCCGGGCGTCGGCGGCGGGGTGGTGGGTGGCCGCGGGCGTCCTCGGGGCGGTGACCGGACTGGTGTTCTTCGGCGCGGTGGCTGACACCGGGAACCGCTTCGCCACGGGGGCGCTGCTCACCTTCCTTCCGGCGGCCCTGGTGGCCGGTCTGTTCTGGCTGCTCCCTGAAACCCTGGGGAAGGAGCCCGAGGAATTGTGGCCGACAGTGCCGAGGACGGCGGGATCCTCCGGTGCCTGACGCTCGATCCGACGTTCGGCTACCGGGCCCAGTCGAGCGAGCACTCCCGAGAGTTCGCCTGTCCGTGATGTCCCGAGACATCACACCGTGCCTCCGGCAGTGCCTTTGATGGGACGGCTTTCGAACCCTGAGTTCCAGCAGATCCTTGAGAAGCTCCTGGTCACCCGGCACTTGACTCGCACAACTCAGAAGGGTGAGCTCGAAGGTTGGGCCCAACCCAAGAATCCAGAAGGCCGGGAATTGCCGTCCATCCGTCGGGCGCAGTCGAGGTCCCAGGCCGCTCTCGAACGCCAGGTGACCGATGCTCAACCCCCGATGGGCTTGTCTGCCTGTTCGAGGCGTTTCAGAAGCCACGCTGTGTCGAGATGACTCTCGACGGCATCGGCAAGCTGGTCACATGTCGTGTCCAGTGTGGTGGAGACGGCACCGGCGAACGCCGTGAGTGCGACCGGATCCTCGAACACGCCGTGCACATAGAGGCCGAGCACATTGCCGCGCCCGAATGCGCGACCGTCAGGCACAATCTGGATGTCTTGAGGTGCCTGAGTGACGCCGTGTCGGATCTCGTAGCCCGATATCCGACATTCTCCGAGCCATGACCACGGAGGCGCCAACGGTCCGAAGCAGACGGTGTTCTGTGTGGTCCGCTTCGATGTCTCGTAGTGGGTCACCATGGGGAGAAGACCAAGGCCCTCTGCCGCTCCCTCCACCCGGTCAGGGTCCTCGATCCGCTGCCCCAGCATCTGAAGTCCCCCGCAGATTCCGAGCACTGCAATCCCGTTTCCTGCTGCTTGGGAAACGGCATCGGCGAGGCCAGCGTCGCGAAGCCAGGCGAGGTCGTTGGCGACGTGCTTGGACCCCGGAAGAACGATGAGGTCGGCGTCAGCGAGCTGGGCAGCTGTCCGCACCCAATTGACTCTGGCGACCTGCTGCAACTGTACGAACTCATCGAGGTTGGAGGCATAGGGACCGCATACGACGGATACCCGCGGCCCGTGCCCCGATCTGGCGAGGACGGTCGGTCCCTCTTCATCGGGGAGTCCGTGGTCGATCCAGGGGAGCACGCCGATCGTGGGAACTCCGGTAGCCGTCTCCAGGTCGTCGGGCGCAGGTGCCAGCGCTCGAGATCTCCCCGAAACTTGTTGAGGACGAAGCCCTCGATCCGTCGTCGCCATCCCGGAGGCAGCAGGGCCCACGTGCCGAAGAGATGGGCGAATGCGCCACCTCGATCGATATCGGCGACCAGTGCCACCGGTGCGTCAGCAAGATCCGCCACAGCCATGTTCACGATGTCGCTGGACCAAAGGTTGGTCTCGGCCGGGCTACCGCCGCCTTCGATGATCACCACGTCGAACTCGTCCGAGAGTGAGCGGAATGCCTCGGTCACGTATGGCCAGAGGCGGCTCGAGCGATCGCGCCACGGAGCTGAAGTGAATGCTTCGTTGACGACACCGTTCAGGACGACCTGACTACGAGTATCGCTCTCCGGCTTGAGCAGGATCGGATTCATGCGCACATCGGGAAGCACTCCCGCCGCAACCGCTTGTAGCCACTGGGCCGTTCCGATCTCGCCGCCGTCTACGACCCGGGCATTGTTGGACATGTTCTGCGCCTTGAACGGCGCCACCGATATGCCCTGCTGGTGCGCCCATCGGCAGAGCGCGGTGACGAGCAAGCTCTTGCCGGCATCGCTCGAGACTCCCTGAACCATGAGTGCGGGCACGATCGCATCCTACGATTCGAGATTCGGGCCGCTTCCCGCCTTCAGCCTCCGGCGGCATCGACGACTAGGCCGTCACCAGCTCGCCAAACCTGTGCTGAGACCACTCTCGGCTCGGGAGTTCGAACAGTGAGCGTTAGGCAACTGCTGTCGTGCGCCCCGGGGGACTCGAACCACCCAACCTCCGGATTAAGTGTCCGGTGCTCCACCGTTGAGCTAGGGGCGCGGAGGAAGCATACGCATCCCTGGCCGTTCGACGGCAATAGCGGGGCGGGCCCGGCGGTTCGGTTCATGGCCCCCGGGGGCGGGGGACGGTGTCTCCTAAGATGTCGGCTCCGGAGCAGGGATCGTCTCCCGCCGCCGGATCCCCCAGAAAGCAGACCCCGCCGTGACCAACGAGACCGACCAGCAGTCCGACGAGGCGACCGCCCCGACGATCGACGCTCTCATCGCCGAGCGTCGGCGGAAGCGCGAGACGTTGGCCGAGCAGGGCTTCGACCCGTACCCGTCACGCTTCGACCGGACGGCCCTGGCCGACGACCTCCAGGAGCGTCACGCCGGTCTCGAGAAGGACACCCGCACCGGCGAGCAGGTGCGGTTGGCCGGGCGGGTCACGGCCGTGCGCCGCCACGGCAAACTTTCCTTCGCCACGCTGGCCGACGCCTCGGGCTCGATCCAGCTGCTGCTCCAGGCGGCCGCGCTCAGCGACCAGGCCGCCGCCGTGCTCGAGGCGGTCGACCTCGGGGACTGGATCGGCGCCGAGGGGGAGGTCATCACCTCACGGCGGGGAGAGCTGTCGGTCGACGCCACCGAACTGTGGCTGCTCTCCAAGGCCCTGCGACCCCTACCCGACAAGTGGCACGGCCTGACCGAGACGGACACCCGGTACCGTCAACGGGAGGTCGATCTGCTCGCCAACCCGGACAGTCGACGGGTGTTCGACATCCGGTTCAAGGCCATCGCGGCCATGCGGCGCCACATGGAGTCCGAGCACTACGTCGAGGTCGAGACCCCGATCCTCCAGCTCCAGGCCGGCGGGGCCATCGCCCGCCCATTCTCGACCCATTCGAACGCCCTCGACATCGACCTGCACCTGCGGATCGCGCCGGAGCTCTACCTCAAGCGCCTGGTGATCGGCGGCTACGAGCGGGTCTTCGAGATCGCCCGGAACTTCCGCAACGAGGGCATCAGCACCCGGCACAGCCCCGAGTTCACCGCCCTCGAGGCTTACCGCGCCTTCGGTGACGTCACCGACGGCATGGACCTGACCGAGGCCCTGGTGGCCGGAGCGGCCCAGGCCGCCATCGGCCGGTTCGGCGTGGCCTTCGGCGACTCCGAGGTCGACCTCACGCCGCCGTGGCCGCGCCTGGCGCTGCTCGACCTGCTGGAGGAGCGCCTGGGTGTCCGGGTCCATCCGACCGACCCGGTCGACGACCTCCGCGGGGTCTGCGAGGCCCACGGGGTCACTCCGAATCCCGAGTGGGGGCCGGGCAAGTTGGTCTTCGAGCTCTACGACCAGGTGTTGCTGCCCGGTCTCGTCGCCCCCGTCTTCGTCTGCGGCTTCCCCGTGGAGGTGTCGCCCCTGGCCCGCCACACGGCCGACGACCCGACGATGGCCGACCGGTTCGAACTGTGCATCGTCGGCCGCGAGTTCGCCAACGGCTACAGCGAGCTCAACATCCCCGAAGAGCAGGCGGCGCGTTTCGAGGTGTCGGCCGCGGCCAAGTCGCGTGGCGACGACGAAGCCCACCCTGCCGATCTGGCCTTCGTGCGGTCGCTCCAGTACGGCCTGCCGCCCACGGCAGGCATCGGCGTCGGCATCGACCGCCTGATCATGTTGCTGGCCGAGGTGGAGGCGATCCGGGACGTCATCCTCTTCCCCATGCTCCGACCCGAGTCGACCGAATGAAGGAGACTGTAGGCACCGGGGACGGCGATCGACCGACTGTCGAGCCGCGGCGGGTAGAACGGACACGAACCCCTACCCCCGCGCCCGGCGCACCACACCCACGGAGGCATTGGAGTGACCACCACCGAGCGGCGTCCCGCCGCCACCTCCCGCCCGGCCCCCCGGTCCCGGCCCGCCCAGGAAAGTGCGCTGGCCCGCCTGGCCGGCTGGTGCCATGACCACCGGTGGTGGGTGCTGATCGCCTGGATCGTCGGGCTGGTGGCCGTCAATGTGCTGGCCCAGTCGGCGGGAAGCAACTTCTCCAACAACTTGTCGGGTGGCACCCAGTCCGCCCAGCAGATCCTGAACACCCAGTTCCCGACCGCGTCGGGTAGTCCGGCCCAGGTGGTCATCACCACCACGGCCCCCTTCACCGACCCGGCCAACCGGGCCCGGACCGAGCAGCTCGCTCAGGCGTTGCGACCCCTGGCCCACGTGTCCGCGGTGACCAGCCCGTTCAGTCCACAGGGGGCTGTCCAGATCTCCAAGGACGGGCACATCGGCTATGTGCGGATCAACTTCGACCAGATAGCCGGAACGCTGCCGACCAGCGCTGTCCAGAAGGTCGTCGACACCGCGCAGTCCTTCGCCGGGTCCGGCTACCACGTGGCCCTGGGCGGCGAAGCCATCGGTCTGGTGGCCGGGGCCAAGCCCGGGCCGAGCGAGGGCATCGGCATCCTGGCCGCCATCATCATCATGCTGCTGGCCTTCGGCTCGGTCGTGGCCATGGGCCTCCCCATCATCACCGCCATATTCGGCATCGCCGTGGCCTTCGCCGTGCTCGACCTGTTGTCCCACGTGGTGACGACCCCCGTGTTCGCCCCCGAGATCATGGCCATGATCGGACTCGGCGTGGGCATCGACTACGCCCTGTTCGTAGTCACGCGCTTCCGACACGGTCTGGCCGAGGGCCGGGACCCGCGGGGCGCGGTGTCGACCTCGTTGGCGACGTCGGGCCGTGCCGTCGTCTTTGCCGGCACCACGGTCATCCTGTCGCTGTGTGGGCTGTTCATCCTGCAGCTCCCGTTCATGCGGGGCCTGGCCATCGGTGCCATCGCCGCGGTCGTGCTCGTCATGATGGCCGCCACCACCCTGCTCCCGGCCATGCTGGGCTTCTCCGGCCGGGCCATCGACAACCTGGCCATCAAGCGGCTGCTGCAGAGCGGGGCCGATCCGGACCAACGTGGATACTGGTGGCGTTGGAGCCGCAACGTCCAGCGCCATCCGGTGGTCTTCGCCCTGGCCTCGGCGGGCCTCCTGGTCTGCCTGGCACTGCCCATGTTCTCGATGCGCCAGGCCTTCACCGACGCCGGCAACGACCCCGCGACCACCACGACCCGACAGGCCTTCGATGCACTGGCCACCGGGTTCGGTCCGGGCTTCAACGGTCCGCTGGTCATCGCCGCCCACGTGCCCGCGGGGCAGACGGCGGGCGTCGAGGACCTCGACGCCTCGCTGCGGTCCACACCCGGCATCGCCTTCGCGTCGCCCGCGGTGTTCAACCCGTCGGGCACGGCCACCCTCATCGTGGCGTACCCGACCACGTCGCCCCAGGCGGCCCAGACCCACGCACTGGTCCACACGTTGCGCGACCAGATCATCCCTTCCGCCACGTCCGGCACCGGCGTGCAGGCCTACGTGGGTGGGGAGACGGCCGGCTCCGTCGACGCCGCCACCTACCTGTCGATTCGACTTCCCTGGGTGATCGGCACGGTGCTGCTGCTCTCGTTCCTGCTGTTGATGGCCGTCTTCCGCTCGTTGGCCATCCCGGCCAAGGCGGTGGTGGTCAATCTCCTGTCCGTGGGCGCCGCCTACGGGGTGATCGTGGCCGTCTTCCAGTGGGGTTGGCTGGGGGGCTTCTTCGGCATCGGGGCCATCGGTCCGATCGACCCCTGGATCCCGCTCATGATGTTCACCATCCTGTTCGGCCTGTCCATGGACTACGAGGTCTTCCTGCTGTCCCGCATACGCGAGGAGTGGCGCTTGAGCGGGGACAGCTCGACAGCGGTGGCCGACGGACTGGCCAAGACGGCCCGGGTCATCACCGCGGCCGCCGCCATCATGATCTGCGTGTTCGGCTCGTTCGTCTTCGGCGACCCGCTCCATGTGTTGAAGGTGTTCGGCCTGGGCCTGGCCTCGGCCATCCTCATCGACGCCACCCTCGTCCGCATGGTCCTGGTCCCGTCCGTGATGGAGCTTCTGGGCCCGGCCAACTGGTGGATGCCGCGCTGGCTGGACCGCGTCGTGCCCCACCTCGGGATCGAGGTCGACGTCGAGCCCGTGCATGTGGTCGACCTGCAGCAGGTGAGCGGAGGAGATCCGGCGCCCGTCGGGTGACCGCGCCGGACGCCGCCGGCGACCGGGTGCAACCCGTCGTCGCCGGAGTCACCAAACGTTCAACTCCCGTTGTCCCGCCCGTCACGGTGCGGATACCTCGGCTTCCTAGGGTGGCGATCAGGACCAGTCCGACCAGGACCTGACCGAGGAGGACCGCCGTGCGCACCCGCTCCCTTTCCGCCACCATCCTTACCGCCGCCCTCGGCATCGGCACCGTCGGGGCTGTCGCCCTCGCCGTTCCGACCGCCGGTGCCGATCCGCACGGAAGACCGCCTCACGCCTTGTCTGTCAGGACCGTATTGAGCGGTGCGTCGCTCAACCACACGTTCACCCCCGCCGGAGGGACGATCACCGCCACCGAGTCACTGTCCGACCCGGACGACGTGGCCCAACTCGGCGGCACGCTCTTCGTCGGATTCCAGAACGGCGTGGGACCCACGGGCGGACCGAGCACCGACGGCAACCGGGACAGCACCATCGTGGAGTTCACCCCGGTTGGCAAGGTGCTCGGACAGTGGGACGTCCCGGGCAAGGCCGACGGGGTCACCGCTGACCCGGCGCTGGGCGGCGTCATCGTCACGCTGAACGAGGACGGCAACTCGGCGTTGGCCGTGGTGCACCCGGGCGGCAATGGGCGCGGCGGATCGGTGACCAACTACGCCTACAACAAACCGCTTCCCCACAATGGTGGCACCGACGCCATCACGATCTGGCAGGGTCGGATCTTCGTGTCGGCCTCGGCACCGGGCACGACGGGCGACCCGGCCCCGCAGCCCCAGTACCCGGCGGTCTACTCGGTGAGCCTCGACACGGCGACCGCAGTGGCCACGGTGACGCCGGTCTTCTACGACGAGGATGCGGCAACCGTGGCCAACGTCGGCAGCCACCGCGGCCAGCGGACGACCCTCGGCCTGACCGACCCGGACTCGTCGGAGGCCGTGCCGTTCTTCGCACCGCGCTTTGCCGGCCAGTTCATGCTGACCAGCCAAGGCGACCTGCAACAGGTCTATGTGGCCGGGGCGGGCACCCCGTTCCAGCATCTGTCGGTACTCAAGCTGTCCCAGTCGGTGGACGACACGGCGTGGCCCATCGGACCGGGTGGCCTCTTTGCCACTGACGTCGGGGCCGACTCGGTCGACGTGGTCACGGGGTCCTTCGGCGACCAGCCCGTCGTGGCCGTGACGCCGTGTGGCTCGAACAGCGCGCCGTCGACCTGCCCTGCCCCGGGCTTCCCGGCCGACTACCTCGGGACGCTCGACCCCTGGACGGGACAGATCTCCCCTCTGGTCCTCCATGGAGTGCCGTTCACCCCGAAGGGCGGTCTGACCTGGCTGTCGGCTCCGCGCCGGTGAGCCGCCTCTGACCGTGGGCCGATGCCCCGGAGCCCGAGGTACGGCCCCGGCCGCCAGTCCGTAAGGAGAGGGTGCCGGGGCCGTGGTGCGTCTGGCGGAGAGCCTGAGACGCACTTCAAACCCGATCGGGCGGATCGAGGGCCGGCAGCGGTGGGCGTTGCCACCGCGGTCGAGCAGTGCGACTTCGATGGGCCCGGTCCGGCCGGCCGTCCAGCATCGCTGGTGCCAGCACGCCCTGCTTCCCGATGGCGATGCGGAAGTGGTATTTCGATCAGCGTGTGCAGGGATCTCGATGTGGGGATTGACAAGGCTAACGATGTAAGCCATAGTGGGTAACAGCGTTAGCCTCCCACCGAGGCCGCCTGAAAGGAGAATCGAAATGGACCAGTCAGTGCACTACCGCAAGCCTGGGATGCTGATGAGGAAGCTCATGAATCCCTTTGTCGTCATCATGATGCGCGCCGGAGTGAGCGTGTGGGGGAGCCGGATCCTTGAGGTTCCGGGACGCTCGAGCGGAGTCCCCAGGCGCACCCCGGTGAACCTGCTCGAATTGGACGGACACCGCTACCTGGTGTCTCCTCGAGGCGAGGGGCAGTGGGTGAAGAACGTACGCGCCAACAATGGTGGGTTGGCGCTCCTCCTGGGTCGTCGTCGCCAGGAGCTTTCCGCCCGCGAACTGTCTGACAGCGAGAAGTCGCCGGTGCTTCGCGCCTATCTGCGCAAGTGGAAGATGGAAGTAGGGATGTTCTTCGACGGTGTGACCGCTGAGTCCGAAGAAGCCGATGTGCAGCGCATCTCGTCGAGCCATCCGGTGTTCGTCCTCACGGAAACAGAGCGCTGAGATGAACTCGACCGAAGTACACGAGAGGATGGCTCGACTCGATGCAGACGGACCTGATGATCGACGCGGTCCTGATGGACCGGTCCAGGTACTTCGCAGCATCGCTTCACTCAACCTCGGACTGCGATTCGTTGTCGAGTTGGCCACGGTTGCTTCGCTGGGCTACTGGGGAGCATCTGTCAACGCTTCGGTGGCGCTCCGAGCGTTGCTAGCCGTGGCCACTCCGCTGGCGGCCATCGTGGCATGGTCCCGATTGTTGGCTCCGAGGGCTCCGGGGCGTCTCACCGGGCTCGCCGCTCTCACCGCGGAGCTCTCGATCTTCTCCTGCGCGACATGGGCTCTGACCTCATCGGGAATGGGCCTGGTCGCCGTCATCTACGCGTCATTGGCAGTGGTCAACTCCCTGCTGACCCGCGCACTTGGGCAGTTCGCCGTCGCCGATTTCCTGCCTGCGGAGGGAACTCGGCCATGACGACGACGGCCACCGGTGGATCTGAAGTCTCACTCCTCCCCGGTGAACTCGATCGCCCGGCGGAACCACCGATCCGTACCATGCGCGTGGCCGAGGCCGTCTCTGCCGCCCGGCAGATCTTGGAGGTAGAGGGGGCCGATGCCCTGACGATGCGCCGATTGGCCGACGAGATGGGGATCCAAGCCCCATCCCTGTACAAGCATTTCTCCAGCAAGGCAGACCTCGAGTTACTCCTGATCGAGGACGCCCTGTTCGATGTCGGTGACGTCACCCATCGGGCACTGCACGATTCGGGCCACAACTCCACGATTCTGAGCCTGCTCGTCACCTACCGTGCCTTCTCGTTGTCCCATCCAAATCTGTATCGGCTGGCCACGGCCGGACCCTTGGTCAGGCAACGATTGCCCCACGGGTTGGAGGAATGGGCCGGGAACCCGTGGTTCGTCGTCACCGGAGATGCCTCGTTGGCCCAGGCCCTGTGGTCCTTGGCCCACGGATTGGTCATCCTCGAGCTCGATGACCGATACCCGCCCGGTTCCGACCTGGACGGCACGTGGCGGGCCGGTGCGGCCGCGTTCGAGCGGGCGGTGGTGGTGCCTGCGACCAGCTGAGTTCGAGACATGCGTCGAAAGTTGATGGTCACAGCGTGTGATCAAGCGCACTTGGCGGAAGGGGGGGGATTCGAACCCCCGGAGGCTTGCACCTCACACGCTTTCGAGGCGTGCGCATTAGTCCGCTCTGCCACCCTTCCGCCGGCGAGTGTAACGGAGCCGGAAGAGGGGTCCCGAACGCCCGGGCGCCGTCGGCCGGCGGTTGCCCGTCATCCGTCGAGGTCTGCGCACTAGAGTCAGCCAACCGACAAGACTGCCGGGGTCGATGGGGGATGCAGCACCGACCGCGAGGACGACAACCAGGGGGATCATGTGGCAAGACGGTTAGGGATGACGCGACTGGCGGCCGCAGGCATGGTCCTGCTGCTGGCCTCGACGGCGATGGCCTGCAGCTCCACCAGCTCGTCGTCGACGACTACGACGACCGGGTCCGGAAGTGGGGGCACGGGCGGTAGCTCGAAGATCCCGGCCACTGCCTTCAGCGACCACACCGGCGTCACCACAAATTCGGTGACCGTGGGCAACGTCTCCACCCTCTCGCTGGGCGGGCTGTTCAAGGGAGCTGTCGTGGGCACCCAGGCCTACTTCGACTACGTCAACTCGACCGGCGGCGTGCACGGCCGCAAGCTCAACATCGACAGCGCCGATGACGGCTTCACCGGGGCCACCAACAAGCAGGCCACGCAGAACGCCATCAACAACGACTTCGCACTCGTCGGGAGCTTCTCCCTCGAGGACAGCTACGGCGGGTCGCTGCTCGCCACCACCCCGGGCATGCCCGACGTGTCGAACGTGCTCGACACCGCCACCGGCAAACTGCCCAACGTCTACAGCCCCGTCCCGCTGAACGGTGGATGGCAGGAGGGCCCGCTCCAGTACTTCAAGAACAAATTCCCGAACGACATCCACTCGGCCGCCGCACTGATAGGTGACCTGCCTTCGGCCGAGGTCGACTGGGCCGGTGAGAAGTACGTGCTCCAGAAGGTCGGCTACAAGGTCATCTACGAGAAGACGTACGGCGTCGCCCAGACGAACTTCGACCAGAACGTGATCGCCATGAAGAACGCCGGGGTGAAGATGCTCTTCGTCGACTCGATGGCCGAGTCGTACGCATCGGGCCTGCTGAAGTCGCTGACGGCGCAGAACTTCCATCCGATCGTCATCCTGGGTGCCGCCACCTACACCAACAAGCTCATGCCGGACTCCGGCGGCGCGTCGGCGGTCAACGGCGACTACCTCGAGCAGAGCACCACCCTCTACCTGGGTCAGGACTCCTCGTCCGTCCCGGCGGTGGCCAGCTTCCTCCACTGGGTCAACGTGGCGTCTCCGGGCTTCACCCCCGACCTCTTCGCCCTCTACGGGTGGCTGTCGGCCCAGGTGTTCGTCCAGGCCCTCCAGAACGCTGGCGCCGATCCGAGCCGCGGCTCGCTGCTCACCCAGCTCGGGAAGATCACCACGTTCGACGGCCAGCACATCATCGGGCCGAACAACGTGGCGGCCAAGGCCCCAGGCAGCTGTTATCTGATCGGTCAAGTCGTCAACGGGAACTGGCAACGGCTCGACAACCCACCGGTCAGCGGGGCGACCCACGGGTTCCGGTGCGACTACTCCTACGTGACGCCGACGGCCTGATCCCGCCCTTGGACGCCTCGATTCAGGGGCTGACCTCGACCACCGTGCGCCCGATCGACCGTCGGGACCGGTGGTCGTCGAGGGCGGCCCCGGCCTCCTCCATCGTGACCCGCCGCCCCACGTAGGGGCGGACCGAGCCCTCGGCCACCAGGCGGAGCAGGTCGGCGTGGACCTCCTCGGCCACGTCCCGGCCGTAGGGATTGAAGCCGAACCGGCGCATACCTGGGTCGACCTTGTCCACCCAGGCCACCATCACCCCGACGAGGTCGATGTTGCCGATGCACGCCATACGCAGTGGCCGGCCGGTCATCCCGTTCTCGTCGTCGTCAGCAAATCCGACGGCCAGGTAGCGGCCGCCCCTGGCCGTGCACCGCCACGACCGCTCGACGAAGTCGCCCCCGGTCAGGTCGTAGACGACGTCGGCTCCGACGTCGTCGGTGGCCTCGAGCACCGCCTCGACGAAGTCCGTCGTGGTGTGGTCGATGACCAGATCGGCGCCCAACTCGGCGCACAGTGCGCCCTTCTCGGACCCCCCGGCCACGGCGATCACCCGGGCACCCTCAGCCTTGCCGAGTTGGATGCCGGCGGTGCCCAGCCCGCTGGCCGCCGAGTGCACCACCAGGGTCTCGCCCGCCACCAGGCGTCCGCGTCGGAACAGGGCCAGATGGGAGGTGTGGAACGGCATGATGAAGGCAGTGGCCTGGGCGTCGTCCAGACCCTCGGGGGCGTCGAACACCGACACTGCGTCGGCCAGCGCGAACTCGGCGATGCCGCCCAACGCGGTGGTGGTGATGGCCACCACCCGTCGCCCGAGCCAGTCCTCGGCGCCGGGGCCGGTCTCCACCACCACCCCGCAGACGTCCATGCCGAGGGTGTAGGGCGGTGGCGTGGGGACCGAGACGAGGTTGCCCAGGCAGCGGTCGATGTCGTTGAAGTTGAGTGAGGCGGCCCCCACCTCGACCAGGACCTGCCCATCGCCGGGCACCGGCCGGTCCACGTCGCGGACGGCCAGCACCTCGCCCGGCGGGCCGTTCCTGGTCACCTGCAGTGCACGCATCCCGGGCATGGGGCTCCCCCTTCGTTCCGCTCCCGCACCCGGCGCGGTGCACGGGACGGGTCGAGCCTACTGAAACGCCACGTCCGTCCGGCCCGTCAACCGCCCCGGCGACGGTCGTCGAAGAAACCGGTCAGGAGGGCGGCGCACTCGTCGGCCCGCACCCCCCGGGTGACCGGCACCTCGTGGTTCAGACGGGGGTCGGCGCACAGGTTGTAGAGCGTGCCGCACGCCCCGGCCTTGGGGTCTGTCGCCCCGAAAACGACGCGGCCCAGGCGGGCGGCGACCAGGGCGCCGGCGCACATCGGGCAGGGCTCGAGGGTCACCACCAGGGTCACGTCGGTGAGTCGCCACGTCCCGAGGGCGGCCGCTGCATCGGCCAGCGCCAGGATCTCGGCATGGGCCGTCGGGTCCCCGGTCAGCTCCCGCTCGTTGTGCCGTGACGCCACCACCCGTCCGGCGACCAGGGCCACGGCACCGACCGGCACGTCCCCGTGGCCCGGCGCGGCGGCGGCCTCGGCGAGGGCCAGGCCCATGGCGGCCGAGTCGCCTCCGGGGTCGGAGTCGGGTCCGGGAGTCGAACCCGCGGCTGTCGGCTGGCCCGCGGTCGTCCCCATGCCGGGATGCTAACGAAGCGGGCCCGAGGGCGGATCCGTGGCTCCGACCCCTGACGCCCGGGGCCCATTTGTGGTCTGGACAGAGTGCACGCTCTCGGGTACTCTGAATAGAGTACTCATCGTGAGGAGGTGCCGTGGCTGTCCGTAACCGAAGCAACCCGCTGGCCCTGGCCGTCCTCATCTGCCTGTCGGAACGCCCCATGCACCCCTATGAGGTGGCGACCACCCTGCGCCAACGCCAGAAGCACGAGAGCGTGCGGCTGAACTACGGATCCCTGTACGCCGTGGTGGCCTCGCTCGAGAAGCGCGGACTGATCGTCCCCCAGGCGACCAAGCGGGCCGGTCGGCTCCCGGAGCGCACCGTCTACAGGCTCACCGACGCCGGTCTGATCGAGGCCCACGACTGGCTGACCGACCTCATCTCGACACCGGTCAAGGACTTCACCAGCTTCGAGGCCGCCCTCTCGTTCCTTCCCGCGCTGCCTCCAGAGGCCGTCGTCGACCTCCTGCGCGAGCGCGCACTCCGCCTCGAGGCCGAGCTGGTCCAGGCCGCCGCCCTCCAAGAACTCGTGACCCAGCAGCGCCTGCCCCGACTCTTCTGGGTGGAGGAAGAGTTCCGGACCGTGCTGCGCGAGGCCGAGCTCGACTACGTGCGCCGCCTCGCCCGCGAGATCGAGGGCGGGACGCTCGAGGGCCTCGACTGGTGGGCCGAGATCCACCGCACCGGCGCCGAACCCGTCTGGGAGCCCCCTCCGTTGGCGGCCGGCGCCGAGGCCGCCGCGGACGCATGACCGACGAACGACGAGGAGACATGCCCATGGACAGCATCATCACGACCCACGAGCTCAAGAAGTCGTTCCGGTCGCCACGGGGCAGCGTCGACGCCGTCCGGGGGGTGAGCTTCGACGTGGCCCGCGGCGAGATCTTCGGCTTCCTCGGACCCAACGGCGCGGGAAAGACCACCACCCTCCGGATGCTCACGACCCTCCTGCCCATCGACGGCGGCACCGCAGTGGTGGCCGGTTGCGACGTCGCCCACCGGCCCAAGGCAGTCCGCGCCCGTATCGGCTACGTGAGCCAGCTCGGCGGGGCCGACGCCATGGCCACCGGTGCGGAGAACCTCGTGCTCCAGGGGCGCCTCTACGGTGGCGACCTGGCGACGGTCAAGGCCCGGGCCGAGGCGCTCATGGAGATCCTCGACCTGGCCGAGTTCGCCCACCGCAAGGTGAAGACCTACTCCGGCGGCCAGCGCCGACGGCTCGACGTCGCCCTGGGGATCATCCACGAGCCCGAGGTGCTGTTTCTCGACGAGCCGAGCACCGGTCTCGATCCGCAGAACCGGGCCAACCTGTGGGACCACGTCCGCGCCCTGCGCGACCGGGGCACGACGATCTTCCTCACCACCCACTACCTCGAGGAGGCCGACGCCCTGTGCGACCGGCTCGTGATCATGGACCACGGCGAGATCGTCGTCGAGGGGACGCCCCGGGACTTGAAGCGCCAGGTGGCCGGCGAGTCGGTGGTGCTGAGCCTGCGGGACGCCGACGGTGCCGGTGAGCGCGCCTCGGCATTGCTCGGCGCCCAGCCCTACGTGCGGGAGCTGTCCGACGAGGGGGACCAGGTGCGCCTGTACGTCGAGGACGGGGGCGAGGCGCTGCCGCAGATCCTGCGGCTGCTCGACGCCGAGCACATCGGTGTCAGGTCCATGCACCTCTCCGAGCCCACACTCGACGACGTGTTCCTCCGCCAGACCGGCCGCTCGCTGCGCGACGCCGGGTCCGGTACCGGTGACGAAGGGAGGGCGGCATGAAGACCGTCCGTGACACAGGCCTCCTGTTCCACCGCTACATCGTGCAGATGCTGCGCAACCCGGTCTGGCTGGTGGTCGGGTTCTCGACGCCGATCCTGTACCTGGTGCTGTTCACCCCGCTACTCAAGAGCCTGCCCGGGGTCCGGGGGTTCCCGACGGGTGGCGTGCTGCAGATCTTCCTACCCGGGATCCTGGCCCTGCTGGCCTTCGCCAGCGGTTCCAGCGCCGGCTTCGGCACCATCTTCGAACTGCAGTCGGGCCTTATCGAGCGGCTGCGGGTCACCCCGGCCAGCCGGTTCGCCATCCTGTTCGGGCCCCTGCTGTCGGGCCTGGTGACGATGACGGTGTTCGACGCCGTCGTGGTGGCCGTGGGGGTCGGTTTCGGATTCCACGTGCACTGGGCCGGCCTGGCCGTGCTCACCGTGCTGCTGTGGCTCCTGGCCACCCTGATGGGCGCCTTCTCGACGGCCACCGCCCTGGTCACCAAGGAGATCAGCGCCTTCGCCGCCGTCATCAACGGGATCAACCTCCCGATCCTGCTGCTGGCCGGGGTGCTGTTGCCGATCTCGCTCGGACCGTTGTGGCTGCGGGTCCTCGCCCACCTGAACCCGCTGTACTACCTGGTGGTGGCGGCCCGGTCGCTGGCCGTGGGTCACATCGCCACCGCCGTGGTGTGGCAGGCGTTCGCGGTGCTGGTGCCGCTGTGCGTCGTCGTCCTGGCCTGGGCCACCCGGGTCTTCCGCCGGGCCGTCGCCTGACCTTCGGCACCCGAGGCGGCGCTGTCGCCGATTGGCGGCGTTGGCGGAGGCGGTGGGATTTGAACCCACGGTGAGTTTCCCCACACACGATTTCCAATCGTGCCGATTCGGCCGCTCTCGCACGCCTCCGTGCCGGTGGTCGTCCGGGTGACCCCGGGGCGTCCACAGCCCCGACAGGCTACTCCGGTGACCCTATGGGCCGGGACGCCCGGAGTCCCCGTCATCCGCGGGAGCGGTAACATCGCAGTGCCCCCGTTGGTGGGTGCGACGGCTGGGTCCTGCGCAACGTCCTCCTGTGAATCGAGTCAGGGTCGGAAGGCAGCAGCTCTCAGCGGGTAAGGCCGTGTGCCGCAGTCAACCTGGCCGTCGCACCGACCGCCGGGGGCGTCCCGGCAGGATAACCGTGTCCGGGGCGACCGGTAGGCTCCCGGCGTGGCCGACGCGACCGAGGAAGTCCCCTACCAGTCCCTCTACCGGCGCTTCCGTCCGTCGACGTTCGCCGAGGTGCGCGGCCAGGACCACGTCGTCCTCGCCCTGCGCAACGCGGTGCGGGACGGGCGGGTGGCCCACGCCTACCTGTTCAGCGGCCCCCGGGGCACCGGCAAGACGTCGACGGCCCGCATCCTGGCCAAGGCGCTCAACTGCACCGACCTCCACGACGGCGAGCCCTGCGGTGTCTGCCCGTCGTGCGTCGAGATCACCCGGGGCACGTCGATGGACGTCCACGAGCTCGACGCCGCCTCCAACAACGGCGTCGACGCCATGCGCGACCTGGTGGCGCGGGCCGCCCTCGGCTCGCCGGGCCGTCAGAAGGTCTACATCGTCGACGAGGTCCACATGCTCTCGCCGGCGGCGTCCAACGCGTTGTTGAAGACGCTGGAGGAACCGCCGGCCCACGTGATCTTCGTGCTGGCCACCACCGACCCCCAGAAGGTCCTGCCCACCATCAGGAGCCGCACCCAGCACTTCGAGTTCCGCCTGCTCGGTCCCGACACGCTCTCGGATCTCCTCAACCAGGTGCGTCGTGATGCGCACCTCGACGTGGGCGACGACGCCCTCGACCTCGCCGTCCGCCGGGGCCGGGGTTCGGCCCGCGACGCCCTGTCGGTGCTCGACCAGGTGGCCGCCTCGGACGCCATTGACGACGACCTGCCCGAGCTCGACGAAGTGGTGGAGGCGCTGGCCGAACGCGACGTCGAGCGGGCTCTGGTGGCCGTGGCCCACCTGACCGCCGCCGGGTTCAGCCCCCAGCAGCTCACCGTCGACCTGGTCGACCACTTGCGCCAGGGCTTCCTCGCCCTCGTCGCTCCCGAGCTCGTGACCGTGGCCGGAGCCGAGCGGGACGCCCTGGCTGCCCAAGCCGGCCGGGTCGGACTCGCCGCCCTGGTTCGGGCGATGGAAGACCTGGGTCGGGCCCAGATCGGGATGCGGGACGCCCCCGATCCTCGGGTCAACCTCGAGGTGGCGCTCGTCCGGCTGACTTACCCCGAGGCCGACGACTCGCCGGCGGCTCTCCTGGCCCGCGTCGAACGCCTCGAGGCGTTCGAC
>PLZW01000023.1 GCA_003153575.1 Acidimicrobiaceae bacterium
GGTCGGCCGCGGCCCTGGCCTGAGCTCGGGCCGCCTGATGGGCGCCCCGCCGCTGGGCTGCCGCGGCCCTGGCCTGCAGGTGGGCGGCGGCGATCCAGGCCGTCTGTGCCGCCGATCGCCCGGCGCGCGGTACCCGGTGGACGCGGGTCGCCGTCGTGGGGGCTAAACGGCGGACGAGGGTCAGCCGCCCGGTCACCGCGGCCAGCGCCGACGGGACCACCACCGCGGCGAGGGACAGGACCAGGGCCAGGGCGACAATGGCGATCCCCACGAGGCGGAGGCCCGACCCGTGGGTCCGGGCATACCCGGGACGGGCCCGTGGGCCGGTCGGGTGGCGGTCCGTCCGGCGGCGGTCCGGTCCCACGTAATTGTGGGAGATGATCAGGGACGGGTCGTGGAGGTCGGCCAGCCATTCGGGGGCGAGGACGACCTCGACATCCTCCGCGGGGACGACGACCGGTTGGGCCGGGGTCCGCAGGACAGGGGCGGCGGCGAGGAGGTCGGAGACGGTCGGGACAGCCTGAGCGGGCAGCACCTCGCCGTGCCTCTCGCGTCCTCGGGTGAGCAGCCCCAGCACCCCGGACGACCGTTCCTGCGCCTGCATGGTCATCACCGGTGCCATCGGCACCGGAGCCCGACAGCTGAAGCCGGCGGCGACCGCCCGGAGCGGGCCCGGCGCGGCTCAGACAGCCAGGCCGAGGGTGCGGTAGACGTCCGCCGTCGCCCGGGCGGCGCGTTCCCAGGTCAAGGCGCGCACGGCGGTCGCACCCCGTTCGGCCAGGTCGGCCCGCATCGCCGGGTCACCGAGCAGGTCCGACAGGGTCGCGGTCAGTCCGCGCACGTCGCCCGCGGCGAACGTTGCCACACCTTCGCCGACCACTTCGACCACGGCCGGCACCGGGGTCGAGACCACCGGGGCACCACAGGCCATGGCCTCGACGGGTGGGAGCCCGAAGCCCTCGTAGCGGGACGCGTAGGCGACGAGCACGGCCGCCCCGTAGAGCGCGGGGAGGTCCGCCGTCGGGACGTGGCCGAGTTCGACCACCGACCCGGGCGCCGACGAGGCCCACAGTCCGTGACCGGTCACGACCAGCGGGACCCCGACCCGGCTGCACCCCTCGGCCAGCGTGGCCAGGTCCTTGCGGGGCTCGATATTGCCGACGTGCAGGACGAACCGTTCCGGCAGCCGGTAGTGCGTCCGCACCCGGTCGATCTCGGCGTCCGGTGCCGGCACCATCTCGGGGCTCGGAGCCTCGTGCACGACCACCGACTCCCGGCCGGTGAGGACCCGTACCCGCTCTGCGGTGAAGCCCGACACGGCGATGACGGTGTCGGCCCGGCGGAGTGCGGCCCGTACGAGGATCCGCTCGCCCGCCACCCGGTGCCGGGGGAACGCCCACGGTACGTCGAAGATCGCCAGGTCGTGGACGGTGGCCACCCGCAACCCGGTGCGGCGAAGGGGCAGGTCGACGTCGAGACCGTGGACGAGGTCGCACGACCCGAAGCCGCGCGCTCCGGCCAGGGCCCGCCGGACGCCGTGCGACTCGGGCAGGAGCAGCGGGGTGACCCCGCCTGGCAGCTCGGCGCAGCCGCCCGGTCGCACGGCCGCCACCAGTTCGGCGTCGACCACGGGGACGAGGGCGGTCAGGAGCTCGCGGATATACGTGCTCACGCCGCCGCCACGGCGGTCGAGCGGCAGGGCGTTGACGACGATGCGCGGGCGGGGCGTCACCGCCGGTCCGGCCGGGCGCGGTTCACCGGGGGGCGACGGCCCGACCCGCGTAGCGCGGGACCGGACGGTGCCGGGCGGCCTCCACCCCGGCCAGCAGGTCGGGGGCACGCTCGGCCCCGGGGTCGGCGTCGGACATCCCGAGGGAGATCCCGGCGATCAGGAACGGGGTGATGGAGAGCGCCCCGATCCAGAACGTGTCGAAGAGTCCGTCGACGTAGTGGGCGAGCAGGACGACCAACCCGAGGATTCCGTAGAACCGGGGCAGCCCGTTCATCGCCCGCATCGTCACGATGACGAGGAAGAAGAAGGCGATCGATCCGACCACGCCGGTCGAGGCCAGATTGTCGACCAGCGAGTTGGGCGGGGCCGTCACCGTCAGGTACTGCGGCAGGTTGTAGAACCGCATTCCGAGTCCGAGCACCGGACTGGTGTGCCAGACGTGGATGGCCGCCCCGATCTGCCCGAAGCGGATGGCCACCGAGTTGAACTGCGGGTTGTTCCGGAAGGCCAGGGCGAAGCTGTAGTAGACGAGCCCCAGGGTCGGTATGGCGATGAAGATGACCATCCGCACCCGACCCCGGATGTCGGAGTTGAGGACCATGGCCAACCCGAGGGCCAGCACCACCAGGATCGCCGCCTGGCGCGACTGGGTGGCCAGGAGGCCGACTAGGCAGAGCCCTTCCATGATGCGGGCCTCGACTTTGGGGATCCGGGCCCACGGCGGGTTGAGCTGGGCGATGACCACGGCGACCCACAGCACCGCCCCGATGGCGTTCTTCTGGTAGACGCCCCACTGGGCCGGCTGGAAGTGGAGGGCGACGCCGTGCTCGATGGTGATGAGGGCGAGGGCGGCTGCGCCCCACAGGTAGAGACGGAACGCCTGGCGGGCCCGCCCGTGGTAGGCGATCGTCCACCCGACCAGGGTGCTGCCGGCCAGGTACGAGCAGCGGTGGAACCACTCGATGACGTCCGACCGGAAGGGGTGGGCCACCACCACCAGGATCAGGACCGCCTCGTACCAGACGATCCCCCGCAGGAACCGTCGCAGGTGCAGGGCCTTGGACCATTCGATGTGGAAGAGGCATACGAATGCGCCGATCAGCACCAGGAGATCGGCAACACTGAGGTTGGTGCTCGAGCCCCCGACCCTCTGGATCAGGATGCTCCCGGGCAGCACGATGACGGCGATGAGGAAGGGATCAGCCACGAAGACACCCAAGACCAGGATGACAGCGGCGGCCGCCAGGCCGGCGATCGCGTTGACGGCCACCGCCACCCCTGCCGCAGCCGCCAGTACGGCCACCACCAGCCAGGCCGCCGTCGGGCCGGCCAACCGGTCCCACGGGCGCGGTCCGGGGCGCCGACCGTCCCGCTCGGCTGGGCTGCGTGGGCTCATTGTGGCGTCGGTGGGTGGGTCATGGGGACTAGGGCCGCCCGGCATGGCGCACGCGGGACGACCTGAGAATCGTAGCGGCCACGTGGCGCGTTCCCGTGCCCACACGGCGTGTCACCTCCGCAGATCCGCGGCGGGTGCAACTGCATCTCAAGGTCTCCTGTGCTTCTGACGACGCTAGATGTGACCCGGGGGACGTCCCCGGAACGCCGGACGCCCCCGTGGACGGACCGGATCGACGATAAGGACGACGACGCGTGCACACGGCAGTCGAACAGGGCATCGGAGGCACCGCAGTGACCAGCGACCCGTCCGCCGGGAACTCGCTGATCGTCTGCTCGTCGGAGGACTGGGGCAACGTCCGGCGTCGCATCCGCATCCTGGTCGACGAGCTCGTCGAGCGCCATCCCCCGCTGCGGGTCTTGTACGTGGCCCCAGCCGTCGACGTCCCCTTCGAACTGCGCACGGGCCGGGTGTCGGGCCTGATCCGGCCGCGGCTCGCGCAGGTCCACCCCCGGGTGCACGTGCTGCGGCCCATCAAATGGCTCCCTCGGGCGGTCGGCCCCTTTGCCGACCGGTCCCTCGGCCGCCAGGTGGCCCGGGCCGTCCGCCAACTCGACCTCACCGATCCCCTGGTCTGGGTCAACGACGCCTCCTACGCCCGCTTCGCCCTCTCGACCGGTTGGCCCACCGTGTACGACATCACCGACGACTGGCTGCTGGCGCCCCTCCCCGCCCATCGCCGGGCCCGCCTCCGAGCGGACGACGAGCTGCTCCTCGAGGGGAGCGGGGCCGTCGTCGTCTGCTCACCCGACCTGGCCCGCACCCGCGGCGGGCGCCGGGACGTCGACCTGATCCCGAACGGCGTGGATGTCAATTTGTTCCGCACCCCCCAGTCGCGTCCCCCCTCCCTGCCGCCGGCGCCGGTGGCCGTCTACGTCGGTACCCTCCACGAGGAACGGATCGATGTGCCGCTGCTGGTCGAACTGGCCGAAGCCCGACCCGACCTGGCCATCGCCGTGGTCGGTCCCGACAGCCTGGGGCCCGCCGCCCATGCGGCACTGGCCGCCGTGCCGACGATCCACCTCCTCGGCCCCGTCCCGTACGACCGGGTGCCCGCCTTCCTCCAGCACGCCGACGTCGTGATCGTCCCTCACCTGGTCAACCCCTTCACGGAGAGCCTCGACCCGATCAAGGCCTACGAGTGCCTGGCCGCCGGACGCCCCACCGTGGCGACACCGGTGGCGGGCTTCCGGGGACTCGGCGACCCGGTCGTGGTGAGCGAGCGCGACGAGTTCGTCGCCACCACCTCGGCCGTCCTCGACGCGGCCCCGCCCCCTGGAACCCCGGCGGCCGTCGCCGACGTGCCCACCTGGCGCCAGCGGGCCGCAGCCATGCACGATGTCATGCAGCGGGTCCGCTCGGCCGCGGTGCCGTCATGACCGCGGTTGCGTCCGGGTCCCGGACCGTCAACCGTGCGTGGTCCGTGCCCTCGTATCCTGGGAGCTGCTCCCACCTGCCGAAAGTGAGTGTCCGGTGACCTTCCAGCAGATGCTGAAGACCCTGTGGTCCAGGAAGCTGACGATCGTCATCAGCGTGGTGGTGTGCGTCGGGGCCGCCCTCGCCTACTCGACGGTCAAGACCCCCACGTACCAGTCCAGCGCACTGGTCGAAGTGAGCAACCCGTCGCAGAGCACCACCACCGGGTCGTCGGGCTTCACCGTCCCCGACCCTCTCCAGGAACTGTCCAGCACCAAGGTGGAGCTGGCTGCGGCCACCATCCTCCACGATCCCGACCCCGGCGCCCTGGCCGGCCGGGTCAGCGGCTCGGTCGACGCCACTACCGGCGCCGTCACCATCACCGGGACCGGCTCGACCCCGGCCGAGGCGCGGGCCGTCACCAAGGCCTACTCCGAGGCGCTGGTGAGCCAGATCCAGGCGCTGGCCCAGGCCCAGATCGACAAGTACACGACGGCCCTCGACCAGATCAACACCAAGATCTCGCTCCTGCAGGCCGGGGCTGCACTCAACCCCGCGTCCTCTGCGGCAAGCTCGCTCGTCACCGCCCAGATCAACGCGCTGACCCAGACCTACAGCACCCTCCAGGCCGCCCAGTCGACCATCCAGATCGGGATGCCCTATGCCCAGATCCAGGTGGCGGCGACACCCGGCGAGTCGACCGGTCTGAGCAAATCGAAGTTGGGGGCAATCGGACTGCTAGCGGGACTGCTCGCCGGCTGCGGCATCGCCCTGGTGCGTGACCAGTTCGACGACCGGTTGCGGATCAGCCCCGACATCGGCTCGGTCATCGACGCCCCGCTCCTCGGCGAGCTCCCCCAGGACAACGACGTGAAGCGGGGCGAGGTGTCGATCGCCCTCGTCGAGGCGCCGCAGTCCTCGATGGCCGAGGCCGTGCGCGACCTGCGGACAAGCCTACGGGTGCTCCTCGTCGAGCACCAGAGCCCGGTCCTCGTCGTCACCAGCCCCGAGGCCGGGGACGGCAAGACGTTCGTGACGGCCAACCTGGCGGCGTCGTGGGCCCTGACCGGCAGCCGGGTCATCGTGGTATCGGCCGATTTCCGGCGGCCCCGCCTCGAGGAGGCCTTCGGGCTCCGCGTCGCCGACCGTCCCGGACTCTCCGACCTGATCAAGGCCAACTGGAAGCAGGGCGAGCCGTCCGACGGACCGATCGAGCCCGGCCACGTCAAGGCGCCGGGCGCCCGGCGCACGGCGCCCGGCGGCGGACGTTCCCTCCCGAAGGCGACCACTCCCCACGACGAGACGGCGGTCAGTGCCTACCTCCTCGAGACCGGGATCGACGGCCTCCAGCTCCTACCTGTCGGAGTCCGCCGTGACAATCCGAGCGAACTGTTCGACAGCCCTGGCATGCAGCCCGTCCTCGACCAGCTCCACCTGCTGGCCGACATCATCCTCCTCGACACCCCGCCGGTGCTGGCCACCCCGGACACGGCCATCCTCGGCAGCCTGACCCATGGCGCCATCGTCGTGGCCTCGGAGGGGAAGACCGACCGGGTGGACCTCGAGCGGACCGCGCACCGACTCGAGTCCACTGGCTGCCAGGTGGTCGGACTCGTCTTGAACCACGTGCGGCGCAGCTCGTCGGACAGCTACCAGGCCTACAGCTACCAGCGATGAGCCCGGCGGCGACGGCGCCGGCACCGGGGACGTCGGACGGAGAGGACCCCCTGGTCGTCGTGGTGGCGTTCCACGCGCCCGACCTGCTCGATCACTGCCTCGCCGGACTCGGGGACGACCTCCCGGTGGTGGTGGTCGACAACTCCTCGGACGCCCGGGTGGCGGCGGTCGCCGCCCGCCACGGTGCCGCCTATCTCGATCCGGGTCTCAACCTCGGGTTCGGGGCCGGCGCCAACCTCGGGTGCGCGCGGCGGAAGGGCCGTGACGTCCTCCTGCTCAACCCCGACGCCGTCATCGCCCCCGACGGCGTGCGAGCCCTGCATACCAGCCTGCGGGCCGACCCCGGGCTGGCCGCAGTCGCACCGCGCCAGCGCGACCCCGGACACCGGGCGGACGCCCGCGTGGCCTGGCCCTTCCCCACCCCGGGCGGAGCCTGGCTGGAGGCCGCCGGCATCGGGCGACTCCGACGCCGCGGCGACTTCCTCATCGGGTCGGTGCTGCTCCTGTCCGGTGCGGCCCTCGATGACGTCGGCGGGTTCGACGAACAGTTCTTCCTCTACGCCGAAGAGACGGACTGGCAACGCCGGGCCGCCGATCGGGGCTGGCAGGTTGCGCTGTGCCCCTCGGTGACGGCCACCCACATCGGCGCCGGGACGGGGGGCGACCCCCTGGTCCGAGAAACCCACTTCCACGCTTCCCACGAGCGCTACATCCGCAAGCACCACGGCACCGTCGGTTGGTCGTCCTACCGGGCCGCGTCCCTCGTCGGGGCAGCGGTGCGGACGGTCGTCCTGTGGGGTGATCGTCGACGCACAGCGGCCCACCGGCTCCGTCTCTTCCGCACCGGCCCCCTGCGGGCCGAGGCGGCGCTCGGCCGCACAGGGTTGCGGGTGGTCCACGTGGTGGTCACCGACGCCTTCGCCGGGGTGGAGCGCTACATCTGCCAGGTGGCCAACGGCCTTTCCGCCCGCGGCCACCAGGTCGACGTGATCGGCGGCGCCCCCGACCGGATGGGGGGCGAGCTCGATCACACCGTCGTCCACCACCCGGCGGCCTCGGTGCCCGCCGGGGTGCGGGCCCTGGTGGCCACCCGCCACGCCGACCTGGTCCACGTCCACATGACGGCCGCCGAGACCTGTGCGTTCCTCGCCCACGGGATCGACGACGCCCCCATCGTGGCCACCCGCCACTTCGCCGCCGATCGGGGCTCCACGGTGCTTCGCCGGGCGTGGGCCCGGGTGGCGGCCCGGCCCATCGTCGCCGACGTCGCCATCAGCGAGTTCGTCGCCCGCGGCGTCACCGGTTCCACCACCTTGATCCACAACGGCGTGGCGGGCCGGCCCCAGGCACCCCTGGCGGCCCGGGTGGCCGTCATGCTCCAGCGGTTGGAGGAGGAGAAGTCAACGGACATCGGGATCCGGGCCTGGGCGGCCAGCGGCCTGGCCGAACGGGGTTGGCGCCTCGTGGTGGCCGGTACCGGGGTCCTCCGCCCCGACCTCGAGTACCTGGTCGACCGGCTCGGCCTTGCGAAGAGCGTCGATTTCGCCGGCCAGGTGGACGACACCGATGCCCTGCTGGCCGGGGCTTCGATCCTGTTGGCACCCGCTCCGGCCGAGCCGTTCGGCCTCTCGGTGGTGGAAGCCATGGCCCACGGCCTGGCCGTGGTCGCAGCCGATGGCGGCGCCCACGTCGAGACGGTCGGCGAAGACGGTCTCCTGTTTCCGCCGGGTGACGTCGGGGCGGCGGCGCGCTACCTCGAGCGCCTCGGAAGCGACCCCGAGCTCGTGACCTCGATCGGCCACGCCCTCCGCTACCGCCAACAGGAACGCTTTTCCGTCGCCCTCCACCTCGACCGCCTGGAGGCCCTCTACCGGTCGGTCGCCACCGGGAGCCGCTGACCGTCGGAGCCGTGGCCGGGCCTCATCCCCGCCCGGCGACCCGCAGATAGAGATCGTGCTGGCGGTCGGCCACACTCGACCACGAGTAGCGGCCGACGGTATCGGTGCCCGCCCGGCGCAGCCGCTCCCACAGTCCCGGCTCGTCGAGCATCCGGGCCAGCGACGCCGCCAGGGCCCGGGGATCGGACGGGGGCACCAGCAGTCCGGCCGCACCGACCACCTCGGGCAGGGCACCGGAGTTGCTGGCCACGGCCGGGATGCCCGACGCCTGACCCTCGACCACGACCCGACCGAACTGTTCGAGCCAACCCGGGACGGGCACCGACGGCACGGCGAGGACGTCGAACGTCGGGAACACGTCGGGCAGGGTCGCCTCGTCGACGTGTCCGTGGAACGTCACCCGTCCGGAGATGCCGAGGTCGTCGGCCAGGGCCTCCAGCCCGGCGGCCTCGGGCCCGGCCCCGTAGACGTCGGCGTCGAGCCGGGCATCGAGGGCGACGGCGCGCAGCAGGACGTCGACCCCCTTGTGGGGGATGAGGCGACCGACGAAACCGACCCGGAGCCGGTCCGCGGGGGGAGGGCGGTCGGCCGGGTGGAACCGCCCGACGTCGACCCCCAGCGGGAGCAGCTCGAGGGCGCCGGTCAGGCCCTTGCGCCGGAGGATCGCGCTGGCTTCGGTGTTGCAGGTGTAGGCCCCTGCCGCGCCGCGCAGCGACCACCGCTCCAACCAGCGGAAGGGGGCCGGGTACCGCTTGTCGATATTCTGGGCCGAGGACACCAGGTAGGGAGTGCGCCGGGCGCGCAGCCACCGCAGGACCAGCACCTCGGCCACCGCCAGGCCGAAGGGCTCCTCGTGCAGGTCGATCACGTCCCACCGCCCGTCGCCGAGGAGACGCCACAGGGGTCGTGGGTCGAAGAGGAAGAGGTTGGGATGGCGCCCGAGGGTGGGCGCCGCCAGGGCGAACTCGTCCCCCGCCGGAGTGAACGGGACGAGCGCCCCACCCTCCTCCCACCGCACGGCCGTGACCAGGGTGAGGTCGACCCCGGCGCGCCGCAGGAGACGCTCACGCTGGCGCCAGGCGGTGACCACCGCGCTGTGGGAGATCCGCAGGACCCGCAGGCCCGGTGCAGGCGCCGCCGGGCCCGGTCCCGTTGCTGGAGTCGCCACGCGGGGCACCGTACCAGGACGGTCCCGGAGGGGGGACTTCCGTCACAGGGTGAGATTCAACCTTAAGTTCCCCTTGGTCCAGCCGATCAGAGGGTATGGACCGGGCAGGGGCCACGTTGAGGCCGAATCGCACGGCCAGGAGGGGCATTCTCGGGATCTCCGTAGTCGTCGTGGGCCTCACCGTGGCCGTGACCGTCGGCGGCCCGGCGCACGCGGTGGGCCCACCACCCCAGATTCCCGGGAGCCCGGCCGCTCCGACGGCCTCGGAGATCAGCCCGGTGTGCACCACCACGACGCCGGCCGGTGCGCTCGGCCCGGCGACCGACCTCCCGTCCAGCCCGGTCTCGAAGGTGGCCACCCCGAGCGGCGGCGTCGCCAACTTCACGGCCACCGCCGGCGGCCTGTACGTCGACACGGGAAGGCAGCTGATCACGTACGGCCTGTCCGGCACCCAGCTCGGCGCCTTCGCACTGCCGGCCCACTTCGCGGGGAACACCGACGAGGTCTATCCGCCCGTGGTCGACCCGTCGGGCAACATCTATCTCTCCTCCTACTACGGCACGGCGGTCGCCAAGTTCTCCCCCACCGGCACGTTGCTGTGGTCGGTCGACCCCCAGCAGGGGAATCCCACCGCCCTCTTCTCGACCGGCACGGGAAGCAACTTCCGGCTCCTGGTCAGCCTGGTGCAGGACAGCGCCTCGAGCCTGGCCCTCGACCCGACGACCGGGGCGGTGATCGGCACCTTCCCGCTGGTCGTCCACCTCGGTGACTACGTGACCCAGGAGCCCGGCGGCAACCTCCTCCACAGTGGCAACGGCTACGTCGAGACGGTCAGCCCCGCGGGACAGGTGCTGTCCACCTTCGGCGCGTCCCAGATCGAGGGCAACGGCGTCCACACCGGCTCCGGCACCCAGTTCTACTACCCGGGCCAGGCCGTCCAGGGTCCCGACGGGACCATCTACACGGCCGATCCGCTGCACTCGATCGAGGCCACCTCACCGGCCGGCTTCCTGAAGGGCACGACCACCCTCGGCGGCAGCCTCGCCTTCGGCGGTTGGGGCCTCGCCCTCGTCGGCTCGACCCTCTACTTCCAGAGCGGCCCACCGTTCAACTCCGCCGGCGACGCCATCTCGTCGGTCTCCCTGGCCACCGTCGGGGCCTACCTGGCAGCCATCCAGACGCCGACCAACAGCCTCGGCTGGGGCGCCGGACTGACGACACCGGCCCAGGGCAACTACTTCGCCCCGGGCACGACCCCCTCCGTCGACGCCAGCTTCGACCCGTGGTGGACGGCGGTGGCCCCCGGGCTGGAGCTGTCGTACTCGGTGTGGAACTCCGACACGCTGGCGGCCGAGACCGTGCCGGCGCCCACCGTCGTGCAGCTGCCCACCGCGTCCGGCGACCTGGCCAACATCCCGTTGACCCTCCCGCCGGCCGACACCGGACCCGGGCCGTACGAGGTGCGTGCGACGCTCCTCGACACGTCCACCTCGCCGGTATCCACCCTCGGCAGCACCTGCATGCCGTACACGGTCGGGGCCCCCGGTGACGGTCTGGACCTGGCCACGCTCCCGGCGGGTACGGGCTCCGGCGGACCGGCCGACCCGAGAGGCGTGGCCCTCAACGCCCAACTCGGCCTCGACGGCACGCGGTCGGGCCAGGTCGTCGACTGGGGATCGCTCCTCCCTTCGTGCAACGCCTCCGCCCCGAGTGCCGCCGCCTGCGGTCCCGCGGCGATGACCTTCGCTTCGGCGTCCACCGATCCTTATCGGGCGGCCTTCCTGGCCGTCCAGGACCACGTCCACTACTGGATCCAGGTCAGCGGGGGCGACGCCGTGTCGATGGCACTGGTGCGGTCCGGCTTCTGGCAGGGTGACATAGCGGCCCTGGTCACCCACTACGCGACCGTCCCGGTCGGCTGTGCCGACTGCGCCCCGGTGACCACGTGGGAGCCATGGAACGAACCCAACAACACCGGGTGGGGCAACGGTGGCACCTATGCCACGTCGGTCCTCAAGCCCTTCTTCGCCGCAGTCAAGTCCGTCGAGCCGGGCGCAACGTCGACGGTCATCGGCGGCTCCACCCTGGAGCCGGTGACCTGGTGGTGGCAGCAGCTGATCGCCGGCGGCGGGCTGGCGTGGATGGATGCGGCCGGCGTCCATCCTTACACCGGCTCCAACGACTCCTACGAGGAGGACGGGATGCCGGCCCAGGTCCGCCAGCTCCAGGGGCTGCTGGGCGGGATGCCGTTGTGGTTCACCGAGATCGGCTGGTGGAGCGACGGCGACTACAACTTCCTGGCGCAGGCCAACAACGTCGCCCGCTCCATCATCTGGCAGAAGGTGTTGGGGGTGGCCGCCCAGAGCTACTTCTTCGACGAGGGGTCCTGGGGCAACAACGGGATCAGCTTCTCGCTGATCCAGGCCACCAGCACCGACGACTTCGTGAAGCCCTCGGCCCTGGCCGCCATGACGACGTCCGGCATGCTGGCCAGCCGGCCCGTCCTGGCCTCGCCGTCCACCGGGATCCCCCAGGGCTACCGGGCCGACTTCGGCACGACAGGTGGCGGTACCACCAAGGTGGCGGCCGTATGGACTGACGGCATCGCCGAGACGGCGTCGGTCACCCTCACCTCGCCCACAGGGAGCTCTGATCCGGTGACGGTCACCACGGAGTACGGGTCGACGACGACCGTTCAGGCCGCGTCGGGCACCGCCTACAGCCTGCCGGTGTCGGACCAGGTCAACTTCATCAGCTACCCCGCCGGAGACACCCTGGCCATCGGCCCCACGGAGGCGTTCGGCACCGACCTGGCCTCCTCGGCGGCCCACGCCGCGGCCACCGCTTCGAGCGGCAACGCCGCCGCGGCCATCGGCGGCCTCACCGTGGGCTACGGGCAGGGATGGACGTCCGGCAACGGCGACACCACCCCGTCCCTGACGGTCACCCTGGCGGCACCGTCGACCCTCGACCGGGCGGTGGTCGACACCCAGTCGGTGGGCTCGACGGCCACCGGTATCCGGGACTACACGCTGTCGGCCGACGAGCCGGGATCCGGCTGGGTCACCGTAGCCAGCCAGAACAGCCAGTTCCGCGACCACGAGGCACTCTTCGCCTTCGCCCCGTTGGTGGCCTCCGCACTGAGGGTTTCCGTTACCGAGGTGAACTTCGGCGGGTACTACGGCGGCGGCGTCCCACCGTGGTGGCCGACCGGCCAGGCCGCACCCGCCTTCATCCACGCCATCCAGGCCTACGCCGGCTCGGGCGGACCGGAGGTGGTGGGCGGCGGCTCCCTCCCCCCGTTGCTCGGCGGGAACTCCGGCGGCGGGCCCGGCGGGGGGACGACCACCACGACGACAACGCCCACCGTGCCGCCGACCACCACGACGAGCACGGAGCCTCCGCCGACCACAACCACTACGACCCAGCCGACCCACGAAGGCGACAATGGCAACGGGGGCAACGGCCAGTCGTGGCGCCACAACGACAAGGGCTACTGGTTGACCACCGCTGGCGGCGGCATCTACAACTTCGGTTCGGCGCCCGCCCTGGGCCCGACACTGGGGTTCAGCCTCAACAAGCCCATCGTGGACGCGGTGGCGACCCCGGACAAGCAGGGCTATTGGATGGTGGCCTCGGACGGCGGCATCTTCACCTTCGGCGACGCCGGGTTCTTCGGTTCGACGGGAGGCATGGACCTCAATGAACCGATCGTGGGCATGGCCCCCACGCCCGACGGCCGGGGGTACTGGCTGGTGGCCTCCGACGGCGGCATCTTCGCCTTCGGCGACGCCCACTTCTACGGCTCGACCGGTGCGCTCACTCTCAACAAGCCGATCGTCCACATGGCGGCCACACCGGACGGCGGCGGCTACTGGTTAGCCGCCTCGGACGGAGGGATCTTCGCCTTCGGCGACGCCGCCTTCCACGGCTCGACCGGTGCGCTCACCCTCAACCAGCCCATCGTGGGCATGGATGCCACCCCCGACGGTCAGGGCTACTGGCTGGCCGCGGCCGACGGCGGCATCTTCGCCTTCGGCGACGCCCGCTACTACGGCTCGACCGGCGGCGAGCCCATCAACGCCCCGGTCACCGGGATCGAGTCCAGCGCCACGGGCGCGGGCTACTGGCTGGTCTCACGGGACGGCGGCATCTTCGCCTTCGGCGACGCGCCCTACCTCGGTTCCGCCGGCGATCTCCACCTCCAGTCGCCGACGGTGGCGATCTCCTAGCCCGGCCCGCGACAGCCGACCTCAGCTCACGAGCGGTCGGCCACGTCGTCGGGTTGGCGCATCCGCACAACCCGTGCCGGTACGCCGACGGCCACGCACCCGGCCGGCAGGTCGTGGGTCACCACGGCATGGGCGCCCACTACCGCCCCTGAGCCGATGGTGACCCCGGCGGTGACGGTGGCCTTGGCCCCCACCCACACGTCGTCGCCGATGACGACGGGTGCGGTTCGCCGTCCCTGGTCCAGGATCGGGGTACCGGTCCGGTCGAACGCGTGGTCGTGGTCGCGGATCGAGACCAGCTCGCCGATCAGGCAGCCGGCACCGATGACGACGCGGTCGTCCGAGGCCACCGTGCAGTGGTGGCCGAAGACGGTACGGTCCCCCACCTCGACGGCCCCGACGGCCTCGAGGGTGAACCCGTGATCGAGGACGCATCCTTTGCCGAACGTCACGGTGGCGCCCCGGGCCACGGTCAACCGGGCGCCGGAACGGACGTCGCAGCGTGACCCGAAGGAGATCCGCGGGTGACGAAGGCGCGTCACGGCCAGGCCGAGCCGGCGACGGAGGGACCCGCGCAGACGGAACACCGCACCGAAGTCGGGCGGGGTCCGGCCGGGCGGACCGGGGTCCACCGCGCTCGGGTCCGTGGCCATGGCCGTACCCTATCGGGGCCCTCCATCGGGATTCGCGGACCGCACCGGCCCTCCGCCGGGCTCCCCCGCTACCAGGAAATCGATTGGGACCGCTCGTCGGTGAAGGACCGGGACCCGATGGTCCATTGCTCGGCCGGTACCCGGGCCGACGGCACGACGGTCATCGAGCCGTGCGCGGTGGGCATGTGGAACCGGACCACCACCGTGGCCGTGGCTCCCTGGTGGATCACGACGGGAGCGGCCACCAGCCAGGTGGGACCTTCCGCACCCAGGGCCGACAACGGCCCGGCCCCCGTCATCGATATGCCGGTCGCCGCGGCAGGCAGGTTGTCCGCCACCACGCCGCTGTAGTCGCCGTAGGCGAGGGCGAGACCGGGGAAGGGCCCGGCGATGAACTGCGACTGACCGGCGGGGGTCCGGTTCGCCAGTGTGGTGGTCAAGGTCACGGCGCTGCCGGACCGGTCGGGTCGGGTGGAGACGTGGACGGCGACCGGCAGGTACTGGTCCAACTTGTTGCCGCCTTGGCTGACGATGTTGACGGCCAGTGACGTCGGGGTCAAGGTCCCGCTCACCCCGGAAGCCACCCACGCGGCCTGGTCCACCGGGTTCCGCGACCACACCATGAGGTGACGTCCGGCCACCGCCCCGGATACGGCCGAGGCCAGGTTGCGCAGATCGGTCGACTGGCCCTGCAGCTGGCGCAGTACGGCAGAAGCGATGCCGCCCAACGCATCCACCCGCACGGCGTCACCGGTCGCGTCGTCGGACAGCCCGACGTACTGATCGTGCAGGAGGTACTGCTGGACGTTGCCGGCGTCGAGGCTCAGGGCGCCGACCTGCACCGGACCGGTGGCCGTCATGATCTGGCGCAGCCCGGCGATGTCGAGGGCCAGCACCCCGTCCACCTGCTGGCCGGTCGAGGTGGCCCACATCCGGGATGCCAGCTGGGCGGTCACGTCGAATTGGGGGGTGACCCCGAGGTTGCGCCAATCGACGCCCGGCTCCAGCCACCCCCAGTTCCGCTCGAGGTCCCCGGTGGCGACCACCTGGCCCGGCGAGAGCGCCAGCCGGCCCGAGGGTGAGAGGTCTCCGAGATGCACCGACCCGTCGGAGGTGGACGCCGTGCCCACCTCCAGGAAGGCGCCGGACCCGGCGCGCATCTCGGCGTTGTTGCCGGCCAGCACCAGGTAGGTCTGGGGCCCCTGCAGGATGGTGGCCGTCACGGCCGACACCCCGGCCGCCCGCACCAGGCGACTGCGGGCGTCGTCGAGCTGGGCGACGAACTGGTCGTGTTTGCGGGCCAGGGGGCCCACCAGGGCCTGGCCGGGACCGGTGTCGATGGCATTCAGCTTCCGGGCCGCAGTGAGCGACAGGGCCGACAGGCGCCGTAGCGACTGGACCCGTTCGGGTCCGGCTCCGTGGGGCTGGTCCAGGACGCCGTGGACCGCGCCGAGGAAGCCCCAGCCGATGGTCGAGACCTGTTGGGCGGCAGAGCTCAGCGACCGGGCCGACCGGAGCTGTCGTCCGAGCACGGGCAGCCAGGTGGCCGGCACCATCAGCGGTCCGGACAGGTCGTCGTGGGCGGCGGCGAACTCGGTCGACGCCCGCTGGAGGGAGGATCGGGTGGCTGCGGCCGTCAGCTTCGTCGGGTCGGTCGTCGTGCGCACGGCCTCGAGCTCGGCCAGGCCCCTTTGGTCGTGGCGATAGGCCGACCACACGCCGAGGCCCACCACCACTCCCCACACACCCGCCACGACCAGGACACCGACGACGATCCACCGGCGCCGTCGTCGACCGCTGGAATCGCTCACCGTGTCACTCGATGCTCCTGGCGCGGGCGGGAACGGGGGACCCCGGAGGCCCCCGGGCGCAACGGACGGGCCGCAGGGATCGTACCGGAGCACTCCGTGCCAGTGGCGCGCGCCCCGGACCAGCAAGGTGCGGCCAGTAGCATCGCCCCGTGTCGCTCTCGACCATCCGAGTGACCGTCGGGCGCGTCTTCCTCGTGGCCGGCGTGCTCGTCCTGCTGTTCATCCCCTACCTGTTGTGGGGCACCGGCCTGATAACGGCTCGCGCCCAAGCCGAGCTGCGCCAGCAGTTCGCCGCCGCCGAGCGCCTCCACCACGAACGGACGGACCTCCATCCGGCGCCGCCTGCACCCGGTCCGCTGGTCGTCGCATCCAACGTGGCCCCACCGTCGCCCGGCAGTCCGGTCGGGGTCATCTCGATCCCCAAGATCTCGTTGTCCATGGTCGTGGTGGAAGGTACCGATGCCGACCAGCTCCGGTCCGGGCCGGGCCACTACCCGGGCACGCCGCTGCCGGGCGAGGCGGGCAACGCGGCCATCGCCGGCCATCGGACCACCTACCTCCACCCCTTCTACAACTTGAACGAGCTGGTGCCCGGCGATCCGATCGACATCGTGACCGTCCAGGGCATCTTCGAGTACCACGTGGTCTCCAGCCAGGCCGTCGATCCCACTGACGTGGCCGTGGTGGCGCCGACGCCGACCCCGACGCTCACGCTGACCACGTGCACTCCCCGCTACAGCGCCAGCCAGCGCCTCGTCGTCCAAGCCACGCTGGTGGCCGACGTGCTGACCGGGACGAAGGCGCCGGCCACGCCCGTCACGACAGTCGGGCGGACGCCGAAGGTGCCGGCCGCGCCCCCGCCGATCCAGAAGAACTGGTGGGCGGCCATCGGGTGGGGCCTGGCCGTGGCCGCCCTGGCCGTCGGCCTGTGGGCCCTGGCTCTGCGCCTCCACCGGGGTCGGCGACTGGCCGTCGTGGTCGGCGGCACGGTGGTGTGGCTGGGCGCGGTCTACCTGTTCTTCGGCGCGTTGGCCCCGCTCCTGCCCGCCAGTTACTGACCCCGGGCGGCGGCGCGGCGTGACCGGGGTTCCGGAGTCAGGCCGGCACGCGGCGGATTGCCGCAGACTCAGGAGGCCCGGCGGCGCCGGCGGGTCAGCACCCCGCCGATGACCACGGCGCCGATGCCCACCGCGGCGAGTTCACCGATGTCGGCTCCCGTGAAGGGCAGCGTCGACGAGCCGTTGGCGATGGTGGTCGCAGCGGCCGTCTGCGGCTGCCCGTCGGTGCTCGGCGGCGACGGCGGCAGCACGGTGTTGGGCAAAACGGTAGGCGGCGTACACGCCGTGTAGCAGGTGGTGCTCGCCGCTCCGACGGCGGTGGGGACGGCGAAGATCGAGGCCAGCGCGATCCCCGTGCCGATGCCCATGCGCTTTGTCCACGTCAAGGTCTTCATCATGCCCTCTCTTCCGGGTGCTCCGCATCCCGTGTTCGGACGGACAACCCGTCGCCCCGTGCGTCCATCTTGCACGGTGCCCGGCGCTTTCGCACGTCCCACCCGATGACTGCAACCGAACAAACGCGCCCCGTGGTAACACAACCACCCACCGTCGGCGGATCAGGCGGGAACCACCTGGCCGAAGGTGCTGCAGAGTCCGAACGCCTCGATGGCCAGGAAGGCGGCGACGAGGGCGAGCACCACCGGGGTCCGCCACCGCGGCCGGATCCGGGCCATGGGCGACGGCATGTACCACGTCGGCAGGAGGCCCCTCCCGCCGAGGTCGGGTTGACTGGCCTCCAGGAACTCGGACAGTGGCACGGCGTCGTCGGCCGGAGGCCGCCCGGGCTCGGCCGAGAGGGCCAGCGCGCACAGCTCGTCCTCGGACCATGTCGCCGGGTCGGCCGCCTCGCCGGTCGTGTGCTCCGTCCCGAGGCTCATGGCGCTCTCCCGTCTCGCCGGCCTACCGAGGGACCGGATCGTCCCTGTGACCCTACCCGGACGGTCACCGTTCCTCACAGCAGGTGGACACCCGCTTCCAACACCACGATGGCCACACCCACCAGCACCACGGCCAGCACGTAGCCGATCCGGCGGGCCAGCGGGCGGTCCCTCCCCCCGGCCGTCCCGATGCCGACCACGGCGAGGGCCGCTACGCCCACCAACTCGGCGACGATGAATGCGGTGTGCATGGTCCACAGGTGGAGGGCCGCGAGCACGAAGACGACGGTCGCCGGAACGGCGGCGGTCACGATCGACCACGAGCTGCGCAACTCGGCCAGGACGTCGCGTATCCCCAGCCGCAGGTGGCGACTCGAGCGGATGGACACCAGCCGCGACAGGGTGTGGGCGAACCAGATGGCCACGGCCCCCACGATGACCACGCCAGCCGTGGACAGCTCGCCCGGGTTGGTCTCGAACGTGAGGCCGGCGATGGCGACCAGCGTGGCGATCGTCCCGTAGATGTAGTCGGCCAGCCAATGGACGGTGCCCGAATGCTCGACGGTGGCCTCGTCGACGGTCGGCTCAGTCACGGCGACCCGGGTCGACCGGTGCGGGCCGGGCCTCGCCCGCCGGGGTGATCCGCACCAACATGTTGCACATGACCATGGCGAACAGGATACGAGGGGGCGGGCGCCCCGCTCACCCGCCTAGGCCCACGCTCTCCTGGACCCAGCGCGAGGCCAGCTGACGGGACACGCCCCAGCTCTTGGCCACCTCGCCGATCGACCGGCCCTCCTCGACCTCGATGGCCACCAGCAGCAGGCGCACCCGGTGCCGGGCCGCCTCGAACCCGCGGATGGCGTCGGTCATGGCCGACCGCCACGTGTCGGCATGGATCTCGGGGAGCACCCCGGTGATCTCGTGGTCGACCCGGACCTCGTCGAGCAACGTACGACAGGTCGCCTCGTGCACATCCAGCTCCGAACGGAGGACCGACGTCACCCCGATGAGTTCCTCGATGCCGTTCGCCGCCAACTCCTTGAGGGTGCTGACGGTCGGCACCGGACCCTGGTCGACGGTCACCGGACCGTGCCGCTCCTTCGGAACGCCCGCTGAGTGCAACTCATGGGGTACCTCCGACTGCTCCGCCACCCGTGGGTGGTCAAGATGCTCAGTTCAGACAGTAATCCCGCGGGCGGCCACGCGCCCGATTCAGTTCACCCGGGGCACCCGGGCCAGGATCTCGGCGACCACCTCGTACGGCGAGGTGCCGAGCCAGTCGGCCACCTCGGTGGCCGGCACCGCGTCGCCTCCCTGGCGGCCGATCAGCACCACTTCGTCGCCCCGGCGCACGCCGTCCACGTCGGTCACGTCGATGGAGATCTGGTCCATCGACACCCGACCCACCACCGGGGCCCGACGGCCCCGCACGAGGACGTGGCGCCAGGTGGCCGGCGCCCGGCGCAGCCCGTCGGCGTAGCCGACCGGGACGGTGGCCACCCGGCTGGGTCGCGTCGTCGTCCAGGTGTGGCCATAGCCCACCGACTCCCCGCTACCGAGATCGAGCACTTGGGCCACCTGGGACTTCCAGGCCAGAGCGGGACGGAGGTCGTCCATCGCCACCTCGGGTCCCGGCGGGAGGCCGTAGACGGCGATCCCCGGACGCACCAGGTCGAAGGCCGCGTCGTCCCGGCACAGCACCCCGGCACTGTTGGCGGCGTGGACGATGTCCGGCCGGTGCCCGGTGGACTCCAGATCAGCTACCACCCGGCGGAAGGACTGCAGCTGCGCGTCGGTGACGGCCACCCCGGCGGCCGACGGGTCCTCGGCGGAGGCGAAGTGGGTGAACAGGCCCGCCACCTCCAGTCCTTCGATGCCGCCCAGCTCGCGGACGAACTCCGCCGCCCGGTCGGCGGGCACCCCCAGGCGGTGCATCCCCGTGTCGACCTTCACATGGACGGGCACCTGCCTGTCGAGGGCGCGTGCCGCCTGGGCGAACTCGTGGGCCGTGGCGAGGTCGAATACGGCCAGCGTCAGGTCGAGACCGGTTGCCTCGCGGGCCTGCCAGCCCGGGGTGTAGCCGAGGACCAGCACCGGGGCCCGGATGCCGGCGACCCGGAGGGCACGGGCCTCGGGCACACAGGCCACCCCCAGTCGGGTGGCACCGCTGCGCAGCGCGGTGTGGGCCACCTGGACGGCCCCGTGCCCGTAGGCGTCGGCCTTGAGCACGACCATCACCTCGGCGCCCGGTGCCCGTCCGGCCAGCCGGCGGATGTTGTGGGCCACCGCCGACAGGTCGATCTCCAACCACGTGGGCCGGTCGGGCTGGACGATACTGAGCGACTTCCAGGCCCGGTCCTGGCGGACCAGCAGCTCCTCGACGTCGACGCCCTCGGCCAGGAGCTGCTCGACCACCCGCTCCATCCTCGCCACCGCGCTCCCCTTGACCAGCACCACCGTGTCGGGACCGAGGCGGGGGACGACCGCGGCGGCGGCGTCCTCCGGCGTGAACGTGATGGCCACCCGGTCGGCGTCGAGGCCCGCCTTCGTGGCGGCGTCGGCGATCCAGGCCGCCGAGTTCCCTTGGGTCACCAACAGGTCGACCACCTCGGCCGCCCGCCGCCCGACGGCGCGGTGCAGCTCCTCGGCGGCCGCCCCGAGTTCGGCCATGTCGCCGAGCACCGCCACCCGCGACCCGGCCGGGAGTGCGGCCAGCGCGTCCAGGCCGGCGAGCACCGAGCGGGGCGCGGCGTTGTAGCTGTCGTCGAGCAGGAGGCTCCCGGCGCGGCCGGCCAGCGGCCGGAGCCGTCCGGGCAGGGCATCCACCCGGCCGACCGCCGCCACCGCGTCGGCCCGCCCGATGCCGAAGCGCTCGCCCACGGCCAGGGCGGCCAGGGCGGCGCCGGTGCTGTGGGCACCGAGGAAGGGGACGACGACCCGTTCCTCCCACCCGTCGTGGTGGCAGGTGAAGGTCGTCCCCGACGCCGTCAGCGCCACCCCGTCCGCCCGGAACCCGGACCCGGGTGCGTCCCCGAAGGTGACCGCGGGCGCGGGGCCGGCGGTGGCCATGGCGGCCACCCGGGGGTCGTCGGCGTTGAGCACGGCCAGTCCGTCGGCCGGGAGGCGGGCGACCAACGACGCCTTCTCGCGGGCGACCCCGTCGACGTCGCCGAGGGCCACCAGGTGGGCGGCGTCCACGGCCGTGACCACGCCCACCTCGGGCGGGGCCATGGCGCACATGGCGTCGATCTCGCCGAAGTGGCCCGTCGCCATCTCCACCACCGCCACCTGGTGCTCGGGACGGAGTCCGCCGAGCGCCACGGCCAGGCCGAAGCGACCGCTGAAGTTGCCCGGCGTGCGGAAGACCGTGAACCGGGTGGCGAGGACCTCGGCGATCAGCTCCTTGGTGCCCGTCTTGCCCACCGTCCCGGTCACCCCCACCACCCGCGGGGCCCAGGCCCGGACCACGTGGGCCCCGTAGCGCTCCATGGCCGCCACCGTGTCGTCGACCACCAGCGCGGGGCACCCGTCGGGCACACCCGAGGCGTCGTCGACCAGCACGGCCGCAGCCCCGTGCGCCCAGGCGTCGGCCACGAAGTCGTGGCCGTCACCCCGCTGGGTGCGCACGGCCACGAACAGGTCGCCCGTCTCCACCAGGCGCGAGTCGAAGCAGAACCGGACATAGCGGCCGGGGTGCGCGGGACCGCGCCGCTCGAGTTCGGGCACCGCGGCCACCAGGTCGTCGAGGCGGATCATCGGAGCACAGGTCCCTCAGCCGGCCCGGGGTGCCCGGCGGGCACCGGCCAGGCGCTCGGACCGCTCGATCCCGGCCTCCACGATGCGGTCGAGCACGGCCCAGGGCGGCGCCGAGTCCTTGTCGGCCAGCCACTGCGAGTAGAACACGGTGGCCTCGGTCAGCCCACACAGCGAGTTGATCTCGAGCAGGTAGACCACGTCGTCCACCCGGTCCCAGAAGGCGTCGAGGCGCGCGTAGCCCTCGATGTCGAAGGCGCGGGCCAGCTGCTCGACACGCCGGCGCACGCTGTCAGCCACCTCGTCCGCCACGAACAGGTCGAGGGCCAGGTTGGTGCCCACCCCGCTCTGGAACTTCTGCTGGAGGGTCAGCTCGTCGGCGGTCACCGTCACGCTGGGCACGGCGGCCACCAGGCCGCGGCCCCGACGGTCGAGCACGGCCACCGTCAGTTCGATGAACTGCTTGGCGGCAAACCACGGTCGGAGCGTCCCGAGATTGAGGTCGCCCGGCGGGAGCTCGATCGTCGCCGGGTCGACGAAGGCGCGCTCGATCAACCACCGCTTGGGGGCGGGCACGGGCATGGCGACGGTCGGGGCCCGCCCACGTAGGTCGGACCGCGCCTCGTCCGTGGCGAACTCAGGCGCCTCGGCCACGATGGCGGTGAAGAACCGCTCCATCACTTCGGGTCGCCTGAGCAACTTCACGCCGGTCGAGCACCCGTCTGTCGCCGGCTTGCACACCAGCACCCGGGCCGACAGTTCGTCGCACAGCGCGCCATAGCGGGCCGCCGCGCCACCAGGGCCGGCCATCCCGTCCAACCAGGTCCCGAGCTCGAAGATGTCGACCTCGCGCTGGGCCGGAGCCCCCACGCCGGGCAACGCCAGGGCTCGCACCCGGGCCGCGGTGGCCGCCTTGTCACCGGCCAGGTCGGCCGCCCGCGGCCCCGAACCGTTGTAGGGGACGCCGCGGCGCTCCAGGGCCAACTGCAACCGCCCGTCCTCGCCGGGACCGCCGTGGAGGGCCAGGAACACGAAGTCGGTACCGTCGGCCACCGCGTCGAACGCCACCGTGGGGCCGACCCGCAGCGCCGCTCCGGCCGCTCCGGCACCCATGGCGAAGTCGGCCCGCACGGTGGCTCCGACCGCCTCGATGGTGGCCCGACGCACCGGGTCGCCGACCAGGGACTGGATCTCCTCGACGTCGTGGTGGAGCACGTAGAACAGCCCGATCTCGGTGTACCGGCTCTGCAGGTCCATCAGGAAGAAGCGGACGTCGCTGCCCGAGGCCAGGAGCGAGAGACCGACGAAGCACCCGCTCTGCCGGCTCACCTGGCGCTCGCTGGTCGGCCCCCCGAGCACCACGTGGATGCGGCGGGCGCCATCCGACGAGGCCACCGCGTCCTCGGCGGTGACGTCGGAGGTGCCCAGTGCGGCGCGTAGGAGGCCCATGATCAGCCGCCGGTGGTCGATGCCGACCATCGCCGCCTGCTGGAAGACGAAGCTGGAGAAGCCCATCCCGCCGATGCCGTTCACATCGGTGACCACGACGGTCCCGTCCTCGGTTCGGAAGCCGTCGATGCGGGCCATGTGCCGGAGGCCGAGCACGCCGAACGCTTCGGCGGCCCGGCGACGGATCCCGTGCAGGACGTCGTGGTCCACCCGCATCGGCGTGTGGTGGATCACGCCCGAGCCGTGCAGGTACTTCTCCTCGGTGCCGTAGACCAGGCTGGCCGGCGGCTTCTCGACCTCGGTCGGGGCGAGGGCCGTCGGCACCCGGCCGGGCCCGTCCAGCACCACCACCGAGAACTCGGTGCCCCTGAGGAACTCCTCGACGAGGACGGCCCCGCCGGTGGCGGCAAAGGCGGCGTCGACGGCGTCGGCGAGCGCCCGCTCCTCGACCGGCACCACGTCGACCCCGAAGGACGATCCGCCGGCAAGGGGTTTGACGGCCACCAGGGGGTCCGCCGCGCCGTCCCGCGTCCCGAGGACCGGGGCCAGCGCGGCCAGTGCGGCCAGGACCCCGGCCCGGTCGGCGTCCCACTCCTGGCGGGTCACCGAACGGTGGGCCGGCACCGGGAACCCGGCGGCAGCCAAGGTCGCGTAGCAGGCCTCCTTGTCGAGCGTGCGCTCGAGAGCGTCGGGCTCGCTGAACACATAGGGGATGCCCCACGCCTCCAGCCGGCGCTGCAGCGCGCCGTCCTCGCCGAATTCGCCGTGGATCAGGGGCACCGCCACGTCGTGAATCCGGGCCAGTTCGGCCACCTCGTCCCAGTCGAGCCCGAGGTCGAGCGCGCTCAGCTGCGTCTCGAAGTCGGCACAGGTGTTGGCGTAGTAGTACACCGGCGGCATCCGGTAGGGCCGTAGCTCCCGGTCGACGAAGACGACGGTCAGCTCCGCCGTGGGGTCGGCCTGGAGGTAGGTGACCCACGGCTTGATGGACCCCGCGCTGACGTCGCGCTCCTCGCTCGGGCCGCCGAAGAAGAGGAGGACCTTCACCGGACGCCCACCCCGTCGCGCAGGCGCTGCGCCATCCGGTCCAGGCCGACCGCGCGGCTGGCCTTCAGCAGGACCACGCTGTCCGGAGCGAGCCCCTCGACCAGCGCCAGCGCCTCGTCCTGCCCGTCGACCGCGGTGCCGCCGTAGGGAGCGCCGTCCACGGCCACCACTTCGATGCCGAGCACGCCGGCCAGCTCGCCCATGCGCCGGTGGGCCTCGCCGCTCCCCTCCCCCAGCTCGGCCATCTCACCGAGGACGGCCACCCGTCGAGGGGCGTCGACCAGGGCCAGGTTGCGCAGGGCCGCCTCCACCGACGCCGGGTTGGCGTTGTAGGAGTCGTTCAGGACCCGCAGTCCCGAAGGCGTCCGCCAGAACTCGGCCCGCAGCTCGCTCCCCTCGGCCGACGCCACGCCGGCCAGGACCAGTTCGAGGTCCACCCCGGCGCAGACGGCGGCGGCCACGGCGGCGGCGGCGTTGGTCGCCTGGTGGTCCCCCCGCACCGACAGCACGATCTCGCCGGTCCCCCAGGGCGAGTCGATCCGGACCGTCGGGCGCAGCCCCTCGTCGCGCCCGGTGACGGAGCCCCTCACGTCGCCCGACGCCGAGCCGAACGTCACCACGTTCGCCTCCGTACGCCTGCGAACGTCGGGGCCGCACTCCACGTCGTTCAGGATGGCATAGCCGTCCCGCCGGAGCCCCTCGATGAGCGATCCCTTCTCGAGGGCGATCCCCTCGGTACCTCCCAGGTGGGCGGCGTGGGCCGAGCCGACCGAGGTGATGACCCCGATCGAGGGCCGGACGAGGTCACGCAAGCGGGCGATGTCCCCCGGGTGCCGGGCGCCCATCTCCACGACCACCGCCTCGACGCCGTCCGGGGCGCCGAGCAGGGTGAGCGGAACGCCCAGTTCGTTGTTGTAGGAGGCCCGATTGGCGTGGGTGCGCAGGCCGGCAGCCAGCCCGCCGCCCAGCAGGTCCTTGACGGTGGTCTTGCCCACCGAGCCCGTGATCCCCACCACCAGGTCGCACATGTGCGCCCTGGCGTGCACGCCGAGATCCCACAGGGCGCCCCCGGTGTCGGCCACCACCACGGCGGAGGCACCTACCGGCGCACGGACCGTGAGGTAGGCGGGCGCCCCGGCGGCCAGGGCCGCGCCCACGAAGTCGTGGCCGTCGCGCACGGCGACCACGGGGACGAACAGTTGACCACCGACCACCTCTCGCGAGTCTGTCGAGGCGCCGTCCACGGTCACGTCCGGTCCATGCAGCTCCCCACCGGTGGCGGTCGCTATGTCCCGTGCGGTCAGTCTCACCCGTCAACCTCGGGCGGGCACCGGTTCGTGGAGGGCGCCATGGTGGGGTGCGGGTCCGGACTCATCGAAGGGGGTGTCACGACCGCCTGCCCCGAGGCGCAGGTGGCGTCGGGATCCACCGACATGGCGAGCGGGTGACGATCGACCGATCCTATCCGGCGGGCCCTCGCCGGCATCGCGTGGGAGGGCGCGGGCCATCCCGTGTCCTGGCCGTCGCCGCGACCGTCCCCGACGCCGCCGGGGACGGTCGCGGCCGGTTCAGCCCTGGTAGGTGAACCGGTCGACGGCGGATACGGGGCTGGTGCCGGCCGGGGTCGTCACCCGCACGTTCACAGGGCCCGACACTCCGGCGGGGGCCACCGCGGTGATCGACGTGGACGAGTTGATGGTGTAGCTGGTGGCGGCCTGGGTACCGAACCTGACTGAGCCCGCCTCCACCAGGCCGCTGCCTGTCAGACGGACCGAGGTGCCGCCGGCCACCGGGCCGAAGTTCGGGCCCACGTGGGCGACGACCGGGGTGCCGAGGTCGTAGGCCACGGTCACACCGGCCAGGGCCGGGGTCGCCTGGTAGGTGGCCAGCAGGTCGGCGCCGCTGATGCCGGGGAAGGCGATCCCCCCGGAGTCCGGGCCCGACGTGATCTGAAAGGACAGCAGCGTGGCGACCGGATCGGTCGAGCCCTTGGTGAACTTGGCCGACGAGGGCGACGCGCCGAGGGCCAGCAGGGCCTGGAGGACCAGTGCCGTCGAGTCCGGGTCGGTCGAGCCGGGAGCCGCGGCCGAGTTCGGCTCGTAGCCCCACCCGGCGTCGGCGTCCTGGGCCCGGGTGAGGAACTTGAGGGCCGACGCGGCCGCCGGAGGGCTGAGCGCGTGCTGGGCCTCCAGTCCCTGAACGGCCAGGGCGGTGGAGTTGGTGTCGGGGCCGGCGAAGTTGACCGGCTTGCCCGAGCACGGATTGGAGGAGGTGATGTAACTGGTCCACCCGCTGAACGGGCACTGCTGGCCCGTCAGCCACGCCACGGCCGAGGTCACCGACGATCCGGAGGACACCCCAGCGGCGGCCAGGGCGGCCAGGGACAGACCCTGCCGATAGGCCCCGTCGAATATCGGGTCCTGGGACCCGAACAGCCCGGCGTCGACCCCGGTGGTCCGCTCGGTGGCCAGGAGGCGGGCCACCAGGTCGGACCCACCGAACGAGTTGGGTGACACGCCCATGGCATGGGCGTCCAGGATCAGCACGGCAAGCTGGCCCGGGCCGTCGGCCGACGAGACGGTCACGTAGGCGTCGACATGGCCCTCGAGGTACACCAGGGCGGCGAGAGCCTTGGTGTGGTGCACCCCGGCGGCGGCCAGGGCGAACACTGCGTTGGCCGTGGCGGCGAGGTCGGCCGTGCCCGGCGTGGTGGTCGAGGCGATGTAGCCGGCCGGTGTGATGAGGGCGGCCAGCCAGTGGGCAGCCGCATCGGCCGCGGCCGTCTGCGGGAGCGACGGTGGCGAGGTGGCGGCGGAGGCCGGGACCGGCGAGGCGAGGACGCCGAGTCCGAGCGTGAGGGCGAGTGCCCCGGAGGCGACGAGGCGCCGGATGGTCAAACGGTTGGTGGTCATGTGGACTTCCTCTCCGGTGAACACCCGGAGGACCAGTGACCGAACGGGACTCTGACCATCCGAGTCCCCACCGCGTGTCTCGACGGATATGGACTCCCTGACGGTTCCCGGTATCCCGACTTGTGACGAGCGGACGTGCCCATCACCCACGGTTGCGGACCAGCGCCGGACTTTGACCGGCTTCCCCGAAGAACTGCCATGCGCCGCGCGTGTGCAGCCCACGCAACGTAGCACCCGTTCGCCGGCCGGGTCGGGGGTAGCGTCGCGTCGTGCTCGCCCGTTGGGGGATCCGCATCGGCATGAGCCTGGCCGGCGTGGCCGCATGTCACAATCCGGGCCCGCCGGTCGTCGACTAGGTATGGACACGCAATTCGACGTCGTGGTCGTCGGGGCCGGACTGACCGGACTGACCGCAGCCGCCACCGCCACCCGGGGTGGCGCCCGCACCCTCGTGCTCGAGGCCCACCGGGCCGGGGGGGCGGGCCCGTACGACCGAGCGGGAAGGATCCACCCTCAACCTCGGTGCCCACGCCTTGTACCGCGGCGGCCCCGGCGGCCGGGTGCTCGCCGACCTCGGCATCGTCCCCTCCGGCAGTCCACCGCCGCTGGCCAGGTACCGCGGCTCCCGGGACGGGGAGCTGCACCAGCTGCCCACCGGACCGGCGTCCCTGCTCCGGACGACGCTGCTCGGCACCCGGAGCAAGGTGCGACTGGCGCGGCTCCTGTCCGGGCTGCCCCGTATGGACCCCGCCGCCCTCGCCGGCACTTCGGTCCGCGGCTGGCTCGACGGCCTCGACCTGCGGCCCGATGCCGAGTCGGTGGTCCTCGCCCTGCTCCGACTGGGCACGTACTGCCCGGACGTCGACTCCTTCGGCGCCGACGCCGCCATGACCCAGTTGCAATCGGCGGCGTCCGGGGGTGTCCTCTACCTCCACGGCGGCTGGTCCCAGCTCACCGATGCGCTGGGGGCCGCGTCGGAGGTTCGCCCGTCGTCGCCGGTCCGGGCCATCGAGCCCGCCGCCGGCCGCTTCGAGGTCCGCACCGACGACGGGCCGATCGTGGCCGGGCAGGTGGTGGTGGCCGCCGGGCTGCCGGCGGCAGCTCGGGCGCTGCTTCCCGAGCCCCCCGAGTGGGCCGACCTCGGTGCTCCGGTCACCGCCGTCTGCCTCGACCTCGGGGTCCGACGGGTGCCCAGCCCGGGCTACGTCCTCGGCATCGACGCCCCCCTCTACGCCACCACCCAGGGACCACCGGCCCGGCAGGCGCCGGAGGGACAGGCCGTCGTCGGCGTCCTGCGCTACGGCGCCCGGTCGGCCGAGTTGGACCGTCCGGAGCTCGACGCCCAGCGCCGACTGTGCGGGGTGGCCGACGACGACGTGGTGTTCGAACGCTTCCTGGCCTCGATGACGGTTGCAGGATCGTTTCCCCGGGCAGAGGCTGGGGGCATGCGGGGACGACCCATGACCGCCGACACCGGGACGCCGGGCATCCATCTGGCCGGCGACTGGGTGGGCCCCCACGGACTGCTGGCCGACGGCGCACTGGCCAGCGGGCAGGACGCCGGGCGTCGGGCCCTCCGTGCCCTGGAACAGACCGGACGGACGGTGTGAGCACCGCAGCCCCTGACGCCGTCGACACCTTCACCGGGGCCCGGCCGCGGCTGGTGGGCCTGGCCTACCGCATCCTCGGGAGCCTGGCCGACGCCGAGGACGTCGTGTCCGAGGTCTGGTTCCGGTGGGCCGCGACCGATCAGGATCGCCTCGACCGGCCCGGGGCGTGGCTCACCACGGTCACCACCCGGGTGGCGGTCGACCACCTGCGGGCCCGTCGCCGGCGGTCGGCCGACTATCCCGGCCCGTGGCTGCCCGAGCCGATCGTCGGTGCCCCGGGGCCCGAGGAGGTGGCCGTGCTGGCCGACTCTCTCACCCTGGGCTTCCTGATCCTCCTCGACGAGCTCGGACCGGTCGAGCGTGCCGTCTTCGTCCTGGCCGAGGTGTTCGCCGTCCCCTACGACGAGATCGCCGACGTGGTGGGCAAGTCACCCGCCGCCTGCCGTCAGATCGCCAGCCGGGCCCGGAGGCGGGTGCGGGCCGCCCACCTGCCCCGCGCGTCGGGTCCCGACCGCCGGTTGGTCGACGAACTGCTCGCCGCCGTCGCCGTCGGCGACGTCCAAGGCGTACTCGACCGCGTCTCCCCCGACGTGGTCTGCACCTCCGACGGCGGCCCGCACCGCCGGGCCGCCCGCCGACCCGTGGTCACCGGACCCCGGGTGGCCCGCTTCCTCATCAATCTGGCCAGCCGCTACGAGGGGCGGATGACGGCCACCCCGGTGAGTGTCAACGGCGATGCCGGCTACGTCGTCGAGGTGGACGGCGAGATCGACCAGATCCTGTCCTGCGCCGTCGACGACGGGCGGGTGACCGCCATCCGGATCATGCGCAACCCGGACAAGCTCCGCCTGGTCGGTTCCCCCAGCCAGCTCCGCTGAGCGCCCGGGCCCGCCGGACGGGATGACGCCGCACGTAGGATCGGGCGATCGGCCCCCACGACACCACTTGACCCGCAGACGACCGAGCCATCCCCCGCTCGATCACCGTCCCGATCACCGCAAGGAGTCCACACCGATGCACGCACTGAGCGGCTACCTCGAGTTCCCCGAGGACCGACGCGAGGTCACCCTCGCCGCCCTCCGGGAAGTCACCACCCGCAGTCGTCTGGACCCGGGGTGCGTCGACTACTGGTGGGCGGAGGACGTGGAACAGCCCAACCGGTTCCGCTTCTTCGAATGCTGGGAGTCGCTCGAACTGTTCGAGGCCCACCAGGCCCAGCCCTACGAGTCGGCGTTCATGGAGGAGCACGTGTCCCGGATCACCGGGTTCGACGCCCACGTCCTCGACATCCCCGAGCGCCGCTCGCTCCTGGGGGGCTGAGCCGATGGCGCCGGCACGCGGACGGCTGGTCCTGGAACGGGCCCGGGTGGTGGTCGGCGACGGCAGTGTGGTCGAGCGGGCCACCGTGGTGGTGGACGGCGACCGGATCTCCTCGGTGGAGGACGGCCTGCCCGGCGGACCCCGTCCCGATGACCGGGTGGTCGACCTGTCCGGACGCACGGTCATGCCGGGCATGGTCAACTGCCACTTCCACGCCACATACCACAACCTCGGCGCGGTCACGGCTCCGTTCGGTCTCGAGGAACCGATGGCCATGCAGGTGGTGCGGGCGGTACGCAACCTGGAGACGCTCGTCCGGGCCGGGTTCACCGGGGCGGTCAGCGCCGGCGCCCCGTTCGCCATCGACGCCTCCATGAAGGCCGCCATCGACCGTCGCCTCATCGTCGGACCACGCCTCGTGCCTTGCAGCCGGGACATCTCGACCACCGGTCATGCGGGCGACCGGAGCTTCCCCTCCCACTGGGACGTCGGCGCCCTCGGGGCCATCCGCCGGAGCGACGGCCCCGACGAATTCCGCCGGTCGGTCCGTCTCGAGATCAAGGAGGGCGCCGAGATGATCAAGCTGTTCATCACCGGCGGCCACGGCACGGTCGGACCACGCGAGCAGACAGAGCTGTCTCGGGCAGAACTGGCGGCCGCCGTCGAGGCGGCCCATCAGCGCGGTGCGAGGGTGCGCGGTCACATCGCCAACAAGGAGGCGCTGCTCATGGCCCTCGACTGCTCGATCGATATCGTCGACCACGGCGACGGGATGGACACCGAGTGCATCGAGCGGCTCCTCGAGACGGACACGCCGGTGGTGCCGTCGATGCTCTTTCCGGCCCGGTTTCTGGCATCCATAGGCGGGGGTTCGCTCGGGTTCACCGACGACATGCGCCACGACATCGAGGCCATGGCCGCCGTTCTGCCCGAGGCCAACCGGTCCGGCGTGCGCATCGTCCTGGGCGACGACTACGGCGCCATCAACTTCCCCCACGGCCCTTACGCCGACGAGCTGGCCTACTACGTCGAGGAGGTGGGGATCCCGCCGCTCGATGTGTTGACATGGGCCACCGGCAACGGCGCCGCAGTGTTCGGCCGCGCGGACGACCTGGGGACGGTCACGGCCGGCAAGCTGGCCGACCTCTTGGTGGTGGACGGCGATCCGGTGGCTGACATCAACCTGCTCCGCAATCCGGGGGCGCTCTTGGCCGTCCTGCTCGGAGGCCATCCGGTGACCGACCGGCTCGCCAGCGTGGCCGACCGTCCCGGTGGCTGACGGCGAGAACCAACCCGTGGACGTCTCCCCTCTGATCGCCGCCGAACGGATCCGGCTCGCCGACACACTCGCCCTGTGCTCCACGTTGTGCGGGCGCCGGGCCTTCCTCGACCAGCTGTCGGGGGACGGCCTCGCCGTCCTCTCGTCCCGGCTCTGACGCCGGGGCACCTCCGGGCGGTTCAGCAGGTGGTCGAGGGGGCCGACGTCCCGGTGCCGGCCTCGGGGTCCAGGACGACGCCCCCGCTGCCGGGCCGGAGGATGGCCCCGAGATGGACCACGTACCACTCGCCCCGCCAGGAGATGAGGGAGGCGATCCCGAAGGACCGCGTCGCCCCGTCCTCGGTGTAGACGACGCGGGAGTTGGCCACCTCGAAGTAGCCGACCCCGTTCTCGCACTTCCCTGAGGGGACCCAGTGGGCGTACTGCATGGGCACCTGGACGGAGGTGAGGTTGGCCCCGGTCGCCCCGGCGCCCAGTTCGGCATGGGCCGCCATCACATCGACGTCGAAGTCGCCCAGCAGCCGGTGCTGGTAGTCGTACAACGCGCCGTCGATGTCCTTCAGCTGCACGTACGCGCCCTGCGGAAAGAAGGCGCCCGACGCCGTGGCCGGGGTGCCCGCCACAATCGCGGTGAACAGGGCCTGCATGGCCGCCTGGAACTGGGGGGAGGCGCTGCTCGGGAGCGCAGCGGTCTGGGGCAGGCCGCCCGCATCGGTGGTGGTCGTGGTCGTCGGCGGCCCGGTCGTCGGCGGCACGGTCGTCGGCGGCCCGGTCGTCGGCGGCACCGTCGTGACGCTGGATGCCACAGAGGCCGACGCCACAGTGGTGGACGTACCCGATGTGACCACGGTGGCCGTCCGGCTCCGACCCGGCGTGGCGACCCAGACCACGAGTGCGACCAGTAGGACCGTGGCGACCACCAAGGGCAGCAGGCGGCGCATGAGCCGGTACCTGCGGGTCGGCGAATGGATGCGGCTGGGCATGTCGCCGTCAGGCTACGTGAACGGGGAACGTCCCGGCCGGCCCGGCCCAGAGCTCCCGGACGTCGTCGAAGCACGCCTGGGGCCGCCCCGGCGCACGATGCCGTTTGCCTCCCGACGGAGCCGGTGGGCTAGACAAGGGCGTCCGACTTAGCAGAAGCCGTCCGTGACGCACATCCGACCGACCAAGGAGCAACCCGATGCCTGAAGCCTGGATCATCGACGCCGTCCGCACGCCGCGGGGCCTCGGCAAGGTCGGCAAGGGGGCCTTGGCCGACCAGCACCCGCAGATCATCGGGGCGGCCGTGCTCCGGGCACTGGCCGAGCGCAACGATCTGACCACCGCCGACGTCGACGACATCATCTGGGGGACGAGCCGTCAGGTGGGCACCCAGGGCGGTGACCTCGGCCGCATGGCCGCCCTCGACGCCGGGTACGACATCCACTCCAGCGGGGTCACCCTCGACCGCTACTGCGGTTCCGGGATCACCGCCGTCAACCTGGCCGCCGCCTCGGTCATGTCGGGCTTCGAGGACTGCATGATCGCCGGGGGCACCGAGCTGATGTCGTCGTACGGTGCCAACAAGGTCGAGGGCGGCGGCTTCTTCATCGACTCCGGCAATGAGCACCTGCGGGCCCTCTGGCCCCAGCCGAACCAGGGCGTGGCCGCCGACGCCATCGCCACCCTCGAGGGGATCCCGCGTCGGGCCCTCGACGAGCTGGCCGAGTCCTCCCAGTCCCGTGCGGCCACCGCCATCGCCGAGGGACGATTCGCCAAGAGCCTGGTCCCCGTCCACGACACCGCGGGCAACCTGCTGCTCGACAAGGAGGAGTATCCCCGTCCCGGCACCACGGCCGACAAGTTGGCCCAGCTGGCGCCGTCGTTCGAGGGGATCGCCGACATCGCCCTAAACGCCGACGGGCTGACCTTCCGGAAGATGGTCGCCCAGCAGTACCCGGACCTCACCATCGAGCACGTCCACCACGCCGGCAACTCGTCGGGCGTCGTCGACGGGGCCGCCGCCTTGTTGATCACCAGTCCCGAGTACGCGCGCTCCCACGATCACACCCCCCGGGCCCGCATCGTGGCCGCCGCCAACATGGGTGACGATCCGACGCTGATGCTCAACGCACCGGTTCCCGCTGCCCGGAAGGTCCTCGCCAAGGCCGGCATGACCGTCGACCAGATCGACCTGTTCGAGGTCAACGAGGCGTTCGCCGTGGTAGCGGAGAAGTTCATCCGCGACCTCGACCTCGACCGCGAGAAGGTCAACGTCAACGGCGGGGCCATGGCGCTGGGCCACCCGATCGGCGCCACCGGCTCGATGCTGATCGGCACCGTCCTCGACGAGCTCGAGCGACAGGACAAGCAGTTCGGCCTCGTGACCATGTGCGCAGCGGGCGGCATGGCCCCGGCCGTCATCATCGAGCGCATCTGACCGGAGTGGTCCTGGCTCGATGCGCGAGGGCGCCGGGCCCGAGGACCGCGCCTACCGCGGGCCGGTGCGCAGCGCGACGGGTGTGCCCCGGTCGGTGAACGCGAAGTCCGCTCCGGTGCTGAACCGGGTGAGCCGGACGTCGTCGGGGACAGGCAGCTCGTCGTCCCCCCGGACGACCTCGACGACCAGTTCGCCGGGGCCGGCGGCCACCGCCAGGCACCGGTACCGACGATCGACCGCACCGACGATGGCGTCGAGCGGCTCCAGGTGGTCGGCATCGAGGAGGGTCGGCCAGGATCCGTCGGCCGCAGCCGGAGCCGCCCGGTCGACCCGGACCAGGACCCGATCGCCCACGTCGACGTGGACCCCGGTGTAGGCCGTCGGGAGGAGTCCCGGGCTGAGGGCCAGCACGGCGGCGACGTCCCCCTGGGTGGTCCCGAGCCCGAGAGCGGCGTGCAGGCGTGAGGCGGCCACGCCGGCCACCCCGGTGAACTGTCGGCGGCTGAACGATCGGGCGTCATCGTCGGTGTCGACGTGGTTCCGGGTACTGGCGAGGAAGGACAGTGCGAGGAGGTGGCCCTGGAGACACACCTCCTCGGCGATGCGGCGGAGCGCGGAGGCCGACCACTGGCGGAAGTCCAGATCCGACAGCAGCGGTCCCGGGTAGTCGTGGAGGCCGGGGTCGTGAGGGTCGATCGGGTCGAGTTCGATTGTCGCCGCCGCCGTGGCCCCGATGGCCACCGCCTGGGCCGGTACCTGGAGCTCGGGATGGCCCGGGTCGATGACGACCGTCCAGGCGCAGTGGGGCGAGCGGTCGGCCGGCACGCGTGGCGGCCGGTGGACCGGGCGCACCTGGGCGCGGGGATTGGACGCGGTGGCCGTGGCGTCGAAGGTGGGGTCCTCGATGTCGTGGCACATAGCCGTCACGTAGTCGGGACCCATCGGCTCGACGTCCATCAGGGCGCCACAGTGGTCCAGCCAGAATTCGCCGTGGTCCCGGTCGGTCACGTGGAACCGGAAGTCCATGAACTGGGGGGGCGAGCCGATGTCGATCTGGAGGTTCTTGAAGATGGTCACGACGGAGTCACCCTCGAATCCGAGCGTCCGCTGCATCCGCTTGGAGTACACCGGACTGGCGCCCATCCACTCGTCGATGGCGATGTCGCGCATCACGTCGCGCCCGAACGCCCCGATCAGGTGGGGCATTCCGGCGCGGTCGATCAGATGGCCGGCGAGCAGGAGCTCGGGCACCAAGACGGCCAACTCCGACCGGTCGAGGTCGGCGAGCCCCCGGGGCAGGTCGCTCACGGGAGGCGTTCCGTCAGGACCCAACCATTGTCTGCCATGACGGTCCGGATCTCCTGCTCGTCGTACCCGTTCCTGCGGAGGTCGTCGGCGAAGTTGCTGGGCTCCGCCAGTCCTTCGGCATGGGGCCAGTCCGATCCGAACAGGAGGTGGTCGAGGCCGATCAGGTCCTTCAGCTGGGCCAGGTCGTCCTCGTAGAAGGGGGCGACCCACACGTGCCGTCGGAAGGTGGCGACCGGGTCGGAGGCGAAGCCGTTCGGGATCTGGCCGTAGACTTTGGCCAGCTTCTTGAGGAGTTCGGGGACCCAGTCGGCCCCGGCTTCGATGCTGGCCACCCGCACTCTCGGGAAGCGGTCGAAGACCCCTTGGCAGACGAGGGCGGCCATCGTCTCGTACGGCGCCCGACTGCCGTTGAGGACGATCCGGAGGGGTGCATAGGCGAAGGCCCGGAACTCCCCCACCTGCTCCCAATCATCGATGTACCGGTTGTAGCCGGCGTCGCCCGAGTGGATCCCGACGGTCACACCGGCATCGTGCGCCCGGGCCCAGAACGGGTCGAATCGGGGGTCCCCGGGGGACACTCTCCCGTCGCGGGTGATCGCCGGCCCGCCCTTGATGCAGACGATGCGGGCGTCGCGGGCCAACACCGTCTCGAGCTCGGCCACGGCGGCGTCCGGGTCGACCAGGGGGATCATCGGGGCGGCGAAGATCCGCTCCCGATAGGCGTAGCCCCAGTCCTCGTCGAGCCACCGGTTGAAAGCATGGAAGGCGGCCACCGCCGCTTCGGGGTCGTCGGCCAGTGCCTCCTCCATCCCGACGCCGAGCGTGGGGAAGAGGAAGCAGCCGTCGACGCCCTGGTCGTCCATGACGGCCAGACGGGCGTCGCGGTCCCGGTACTCGGCCCGGATCGGCTCGAGGTCGCCGAACAGCTGGGCGACGCCCTCGCCCCGCGGGTTCCTCCCGCGGAAGTACTCGTCGAGGCTGCCCGGCTTGGCCACGGGGTCGAAGGTCGGATTCGGGATGAAGCGGTTGACCTTCCCGCCGACCAGGAGCCGTTGGCGACCGTCGATCTCGGCCCACTGCATGGTCCGCCGGGCCATCTTCTTGTCGAGGAACCGGGTGAAGGCGTCAGTGGCCTCGTAGTAGTGGTTGTCGGCGTCGAACGTGGTGAAGTCGAGGCTCATCGGTCACTCCCAGCGGTCCGGTCCCACGACGGCCGTGGCATCACGAATCCAGTCCGAGGACGCGCAGCGCGTTGGTGCGCAGGAACTTTGGCCAGACCTCGTCCTTCAGCCCGACGTCGCGCATCTCAGTCATGATCCGCTCGAGCGAGAGCCCCATCGGGAAGTACCCGGCGTAGATGATCTTGTCCGATCCCCGCTTGTTGGCGAACTCGATGACGTCTTTCGGGTAGTACTTCGGGGCGAACGCACTGGTCGAGTAGTGGAGACCGGGCCACTTGAGCATCAGTTTGACGGCCAGCTCGGTCCACGGCTCGCACCCGTGGCGCGTCACGAAGACGAGTTCGGGGAAGTCGAACATGACCTCGTCGATGTGCTCGACGTGCTGGGGCGCGAACTTCAGTCGCGGGCCGGGCACGCCCGCACAGCAGAACACCGGGATCCCGAGCTCCACGCACTTGGCGTAGACCGGGTACATCAGCTTGTCGTTGATCGCCACCTGCGGGAAGGTCCCCGACGGAAAGACGCCGACGGCCCGTATCCCCCACGTCTCGTAGGCCCGGGTCATGGAGCGGATGGCGTCCATCCCCCTGTTGGGATCGACCGACAGGGACGGGATGAACCGGTCGGGGTACCGCTTGAGGGCGTCCACGCCGGTTCCCTCGGGGTCGTCGACGCCGATGAGCCCCCGCTCGACGCCCCAGCGGTCCATCTCCCCGACCGTCACGGAGACGGCGTCCAAGGTCTCCGTCAACTCCTTCTCGGGCACGTCTTTGAACATGTACTCGGCCGGGAACTTGAAGTCCTCTTTCGACTCCCGGTCCTTGGTCTGGCGGGTGATGAAGTCGTAGACCCCCGCCATGTCCGCGTGCGGGAACCCGATCATGGTGTCGACAATCCCTACGTCGTCCGGCATCCCCATGGTGTCGTCCTTCCTGTCGGCGGTCGGCGTATGATAGAACGCCATTTCAGTTTGTCAACTACCGCCCAGCTCAGAGGATCCCCCATGGGACGAAATGCCGTTTCGGAGGCCCATCCACCCGGGGACGTCACCGGCGGCCGGCGGCGGCCGGCCGTGAGCCGGGCGCGTGGCGGCGTGGCGCTGCTCCCGAGCGAGTTGTCGGAGTCCCAACGAGCCCGGCGGGACCGGATCATCGATGCCGCGCTCGGGCTGTCGCAGCGACGGTCCTTCGACCAGATCCAGATGAAGGACGTGGCCGAGGCATCCGGGGTGGCCCTCGGGACCATGTACCAGTACTTCTCCTCCAAGGACCACCTCTTCGCCGAGGCGCTGGTCCACTGGGGCGAGCTCCTTCCCGACAACCTCGACCGGCGCCCGCTGGCGGGAGACGATTCGGCCCAGCGGCTGACCGAAGTCCTCCACCGGGCCGTGCGGGCGTTCGAGCAGCAGCCCAACCTGGCCAAGCTGGTCACGGCCCTGGCCGTCTCCTCGGACCGCTTTGCCGTCGAGGCCATTGCGCGCCTCGACCGCACGACCGGAGCCGTGTTCCGCCAGGCGCTTATCGGACTCGACGAGCCGACGGCAGAGTCCATGGTCCGCATCATCGACCATGTCATGGCCGGCACCCTGCGGCTGTGGTCGGCCGGCCGGATCTCCATCGGCGAGGTGTACCGCTCGCTCGACGAGATGGTCGAGCTCCTCTTCCGTACGGCGTCCACCCGCACCTCCTGAGCGCCCGGGTCGCGGTGTCCTCGATCCGGTCCGTCGTCTACCAGAACGAGGTCTCCCTGGTCAGCCCCAGTTCGGGGATCCCTCCGGCGACGATGGGCTGGCAGTTGCCCAAGCCGTCGGCCCCGGTGTCGAGGTCGCGGACCCGTACCACCGTGTCCCGGATCTGGTGGAGCTGGCGGGCGAGGTCGGGATCGCTGCAGTCGGCCAGGCGCTCGCCGTCCACGACCAGCTCGCCCCGCCACTCGCCGTGGTGGTGACCCTGCCACCCGAAGTACAGGCCGGCGCCCAGGTGGAACCCGGTCGACGACGCCACCTCGAGCTCGAACCGCCGATCGTCACCTCCTCCGGTGGTCACGTGGACCACACCGCCGAGCAGGCGACGCTTGGTCGACATCGGTCGGCTCGTTCGCCTCGAGCCGGAACCGCACCTTGTGCATCGGCTCGAGGACCTCGTAGTGGATGGGTCCCACCGCGGTGATGTCCGGCGTCGGGAACAGCCGGCGACTGCCCCGAAGCGCTCGTCGGCGAGTCCGAGCGGACCCAGAGGGTTGGTCACCGGTGGTCTCCTTCGCTCATCGGGGGTCGTACCCCAGCGTGTCTACTCGTTCCCGGCGACCGACGGCCCGCTACGGCACCGCGCGCTCGGCGTGCTCGACCAGAAGGGCGGCCACCGCCCCGGTCACCCGTTCGGCGGTGGGCAGGTGGAGCGACTCGTCCGGGCCGTGGTGGTTGCTGCCGGGTACCAGAACGCCGAGGGCCAGGATCTGTGCCTCCGGGAACCGGTCGGCCAGCCAGCCCAGGAACGGGATCGTGCCGCCCTCCCCCACCCGACCCGACGGCCGATCGAAGGCCGCCGCCGAAGCGCCGTCGAGGGCGTCGGACAGCCACGGGGCGAAGGCCGGCGCGGCCCACCCGTCGGCCGACTGCTCTCCCACCCACGTGACCCGGGCGCCATAGGGGGGATCGGTGGTCAGTGCCCGAGCCACGGCGGCCTCGGCCGCCACTGCGTCACACGTCGGCGGGACCCGGATGACCAGTTTCAGCGTGGTGGACGGTCGCAGCACGGCGCCGGCATCGGCCGACGGCGGCAGCCCGTCGGCGCCGACGACGGCGACCGATCCGAGCCAGGCCGCCCGCACGGCCTGCTCGGCCCGGGTGGCGCCCTGCAGGACGAGTCCGTCGACGATCGGAAAGGGCGCCTCAACGTGCCCGGCCTCGTCCAAGGCCCGGGCCATCCGCTCGGCTGCCTCGCGGGTCCCGGGCGGCGGGTCGACCACCAGTTCGGGCAGGAGCAGGTCACCCGTGGCCGAGTCCTCGATCCGGTCCAACAGGTGGCGGGCGATCCGGAACGATGACGGCACGACGGCGCCGGCCGACCCGCTGTGGACGCCGTGGTCGAGGACCTCGACGGTCAGGGTGCCCACTACGGCGCCCCGCAGCGACGTGGTCACCCACAGCCGCTCCCCTGTCGGGCTGCCCGAGTCGAGGGCCACGACCAGGTCGGGGGTGCCGATCCGGTCGGCCAGGGTGGCCAGGACCGCGGGCAGGTGAGGGCTCCCGCTCTCCTCGGAGCCCTCGATGAGCACGACGCAGCGGGCGTGGCGGCCACCGGTGGATCGGATCGCCTCCAGTGCCACCAGGACCGAGGGCATGGCGTAGCCGTCGTCGGCCATGCCGCGTCCATAGAGGTGGTCGCCCTCGAGCGTGGGGGTGAACGGACCGCGCCCCTCGCCCCAGCCGACGAACGGGGGCTGCTTGTCGTAGTGGCCGTAGACGAGCACGGTGCCCGCCGCGCCGGGGTCCGTGGCCGGCACGTCGACGAGGACGGTCGGGCTCAACCCGGTGATGCGGACCACGTCGATTTCGGCGCCGGGCAGGTCGCGGGACCGGGCCCAACCGGCGAACAGTGCGGCCGCCCGTTCGAGCTCGCCGTGGGACTCCCATTCGGGGTCGTAGGCCGGCGAGAGGTCAGGGATCCTCCCGTACTCCATGAGCAGGGGCACGACGGCGTCCCGCCAGTCGGCCATGGCGCGGTGGGCGGCCCGAGGCGCGGACTCGGCATGCTGGTCGATGCTCACGAAGTCCACGGTAGCCAAGGCCCGGCTTGGACCTTCAGGGTTTCGGGGGCAGCTCCACTCCGGCGGCGCCGAGCATCTTCGCCTGGAGCTCCCGCGTCACCTTCCAGGAGCCGTCGATGAGGCGGACCGGGCCCTCGAACGGGAAGCCGCTCGAACCGGGTCCGAGGTGGACGGCCAGATAGACCCATGCGGTGGTCGGCGAGAGGAAGCGCAGCCGACGGACGATGCCCTGAGCCCCGCCCAGTGGCGTCCGCTGGCGGGCCTGCAGGACGAACGGCCGGACCTCGGCGGCATCCTCGAGGTACGCGTCCCATCCCTCATCGGGCTCGGGACCGACCATGGCGGCGATCGACCGGGCGATCGACGCGGCCGCCCCCGGCGTGGGCTCCTTGCCGAAGACCCGGGGCGGAAGACGCACCAGGCGCGTCTCCTCCCCCGCCTCGTCCATGGCCGCGGCGGCGTCCTCGATGCACACTTGGCAGACCATGACGTTGCCGTCGGTGACGTAGTGGTCAACCTCCCAGGAGTCCCGGCCGCACAGTATGCAGGACTCGAACTGCCGTCCTCCCACCGGGCGGCCCGCCAGGACGGGGGCTCCCACGGTCCGCCGGCCGAAGCGTGCCGTGGTCGTCGAGCCCGCGGGCAGATCGGCCAGACGGGAGAGGACGTCCCGACGCAACGCGTCGAGGTCGACGCCTCGCGCCCTGAGCACCTGCACGCCCACGCCCTCCCCTTCCTGAAGCAGGCCGAGCAAGAGGTCACCGGGTCCGATGGTGGCGCTCTGTCGGTCCAACGCCTCGTGCAAGGCAAGCTCGAGCACTTTCTTGGCCCTCGGCGTGAACGGCGCCGAGCCAGCGGGCCCCTGTGGCGCCGAGCGGAGCTCCACGGTCCGGGCGACCTGTTGGCGGAGCGAGTCCAACGTCTGGCCCGCCGCCGACAGCACGTCTGCGGCCACTCCCCCGGACATCAGCCCGAGCAGGATGTGTTCCGTCCCGATGTGGCCGCTGGCGCCCAGGCGCGCCTCCTCCTGGGCCACGACCAGGACCCGTCGGCTGCCATCCTCGAAGCGCTCGAACACGCCGACCATCATCGCGCCCGGCCGGTCCGACCACACGGGTGACATCTCGAGCCCACTGCGGTATCCGGCTTCCCTCCCGCTCCGTCGGGGCCCGCCCGTAGGATGCGCCGATGGAGCGGAGGTTGTCGGCGATCGCCGTGTACTGCGGATCGAGCCCCGGGGCCGATCCCGTGTTCGCCGACGTCGCCCGGCAACTCGGCACCCTCCTCGCCCAACGCCGCGTCGAGCTCGTCTACGGGGGCGGACACGTCGGGCTGATGGGGACGGTGGCCGACGCCGTGCTGGCCGGAGGAGGCTCCGTCCACGGCGTCATCACCCGCGCCCTCGAGGCCAAGGAGGTCGCCCACACACAGCTGACGTCTCTGCAGGTCGTGTCGACCATGCACGAGCGCAAATCGGCGATGGCCGACCGGGCGGACGCCTTCTGCATGCTGCCGGGCGGCTTCGGCACGTTCGACGAGTTCTTCGAGGCGGTCACGTGGACCCAGCTCGGCATCCACGCCAAGCCGTGCGGTGTCCTGAATGTCGGCGGGTTCTACGACCCCCTGGTCGAGCTGCTGGACGCGGCCACCCGGGAGCGGTTCCTCCTTCCGGCACACCGGGACATGGTGCTCGTGGCGTCCGACCCGGAGGCCATGGTCGATCGCCTGTCGTCGTGGGTGCCGTTGGTCGTGGACAAGTGGCTGGACCGTGCGCAGCGGTGACCGTCCACTGACAGTCCGGACGGCTCGGCCGGCAACGGCACAGGGGATCCGTCCGTCTACCGTGGTGGCGGTGAAGGCGAGGGGTGCGCTGGCGTTGATACTGGCCCTGATCCTGTGCGGGTGTGGCGCAGCCTCCGGACCGGCAACTGCTCCGAGCTCTTCGTTCTATCAAGACCCCGGCGCCTCGGCCGCTCCTCCCGGGACGATGTTGCGCGTCCAACCGCTGGGCACCGACGTACCGGGTGCGCGTGCGGATCGGATCCTCTACCAGTCCTCGACGTCCACGGGCGTGGCTGCGCTGTCCGGAGGCATGGTCTTCGTGCCTGTCGGGAGGGCTCCAGCAACAGGCCGGCCGATCGTCGCCTGGGCCCACCCGGTCATCGGGGACGACGTCGCCCCCTCACGTTCCACGTCACCCCTGTCCGGCATGCAGCCGTGGCTCACCGAGATGATCGCCAGGGGATGGATCGTGGTCGCCACTGACTTCGTCGGTGTCGGGACCGGTCATCAGGAATGGTTGAACGGCCAGGCGGAGGCGCACGACGTGACCTACTCGGTCGAAGCGGTGCAACATCTCGGCGGCGCGGATGCCGGCCTGCGGTGGGTGGCCTGGGGGTTCTCCTACGGTGGGCACGCTGCCCTGTGGACGGGCTCGATGGCGGCGGCGCTCGATCCCACCTCGCAGCTCGTGGGTGTGGCCACGGCCGCTCCGGTGGCGGAGCTGGTCCCGCTCGAACACGCCCTCGGCAAACCGTGGGCACCGAGCCTGCTGGCCGAGACCCCGCCGCCTCCGCCGGCCGGGTTCCCGGCACTGGTCGTCCAGGGGACCAACGACACCGTGGTGCCGGCCCCCACGACCGCCCTGCTCCAGGAGCAATGGTGCCGAGCCGGCGTGGCGCTGGAGACGCATTGGTTGCCGGGCGTGCGCCACGAGGACACGGCAGCCGTCGGCTCCCCCTTCGTGCTCGCCTGGATCGACGCCCGGTTCCGGCGACTGCCGGCTCAAAGCAACTGTGGCGAGGTGCCTCCCGCCGGACTGGTGAAGGATTAGGCGGGGGTCGGACGAATGCCTCAGACGTTCATCTTGGCGACGTCAACACTCCCTCATCCGTCGTGGCCAGGAAACTGGTCCAGGCGTACCCATCCCAGTAGCGCCACTGCGGCCACCCCTTCGGGTCGGCATACCAACCCGGCGGCACGTTTCCCGCGGTGCCGGGACGCATCTGCGACCCGCTGCCGATGGGCAGGGCCAACACCGTGCAGAGTCCGGCGAACGGGGCGATGAAGATGCCGATCGTCATGAACCCGAGCAGCGAGATCGCGCCCCCGGCGATGGCGACGACGAGCCCGGTGACCCCCACCCGGTGGGAGTGCCGAACCACCCGCCAGAGCACGCTGGCGGTCTCGATCACGAATGCCGCCGCCACGCAGGCGAGGAGTGTCCTGGCCAGGCCCGGTGAGCCCTGGTACATGGTGGTCGGAGGAGTCGTGGGGACCCCGGGGCCGCCGGAGCGGGCGTCGCCCCAGTGGTAGGACACCAGGATCAAGTAGAGCCCGACCCAGGAGAGATAGGCCACCCCGAGGACGGCGAAACGCGCCGCCACCTGCCTCTTCCACTGAGTCCAGCGTCTCGAGGCCAGGGGTGTTCGCGCCGGATCCGGGCGCCCATCCGCAGGTCCAGCCGTGGTCACGATCCGGCCTCGGCCGCCGGGAACCCGGGTGCGGATCCGCCGAATGCCATCAGCAGTCCGGCAAGCGTGCCGGCTCTCGAGAAGAGTGCCTCGGCCGGGCCACGGTCGCCATCGAGCTCGGTCAGCATCTCCATGCCCAGATACAGGGCGACCACTGCGTAGGCGACTTCATCGACAGGGAGGACCGAACCCATCGGCGAACCCTCGAGGGCTCCGGAGATGGCGTCGCGTGCGAACGCCGTCCACGGCGCGATCCGCTTGGCGACCTCTTCCCCGAGGCCGGGGGTCGACGCCGCTCCGGAGATCATGGCCACCAGCACGGCGACATGGCCGGCCTCGAGGTCCTCTTCGAAGATCGACGTCGCCACGTCGACCAGGCCCATCGGCGACGTGACTCCGGCGACCGCCTCCCCGTAGCGGACAGCGCGGGCTTCGCTTACGGCATCGAGGGCTGCGAGCAGGAGGCCCACCACCGAATCGAAGTGGTAGAAGATCAGACCCTGGTTGACCCCGGCCCGGTCGGCGATGACACGGGCACTCGCCCCGGCGAACCCCTGCTCGATCAAGGTGGCGGTGGCCGCTGTGACCAGGCGTTTCCTGGTCTCGTCGCCCCGACGCGTCCTCAGGGGGCTGTCGGTACTGGCCTGCACTGGCATCTGGCCTCCTCTAATTGAGCGACTGCTCAAGTAGCGTACCAGAACTGCGGACGCGGACCACGCGTTTCGGGTGATCGAGAGACCCCGGCAGCCGGTGGTCGGTTCGCGAGAAAGCCAACCCCGTGAGGGGCGGCAGAAGGCAAGTGAGCCACACCCGCTGTCGAGGGATTCAGCCGCGAGGCAGATGTCGATAGGCCTCAGGGGCGACGTAGCGCTTCAAGATGCGGATGACCTGACGCTTGGTGCGTCCGTCCTTCACTCGGCGCTCGAAGCAGGCCTTCGTCTCTGGGAACCTCGACGGCACTTCCTACGCCACGGTTGTATTCAGAGCTCCCGTGATCTCGCTGATGGCCGCTTGCTCGGAGTCACTCACGTCTTGATCGTGCTCACGATGAGCAGCTGCGACTTTGTGGGACAGCGTGATGACGAACTGGCGATATTCTTCGACCTCTTCCGGCGTGGCCTTACGCTCAAGCATGGCAACCGCATCATGCAAGTGTTGGAGTCCATGCTGCTTGAGTTCCTCAGGAGAGTGATAGTGCGTGTGGTCGCGCTCCGGTTTAGCCGCGACGATCTCATCCAGAAGTTCACTCTCCCCGTGCTGTTGCCGTGCCTCCACATAGGCCTTGGCCATGGCGATGGTCTCGCGAAACGACCCTCCCCGTTGGGCAGTGACCACGATCATTCCAGCGCTTGGTGGCGCTTCTAGGATCACCTGCCATTCTTCAGTCGTGAAGTCGGACTTCGAGGTCATCACCAAGCTCCCATTCTCTACGATTTGCCAACCCCTTCGTTGCACACACCGTAGCGATCGGCAGTGCACGGGCGTGCATCGACCGTAGCCAACAATCCGGTGCGGATTCAGGGGATCAACGAAACACCGCTGGTGCAAGACTGGGCCGGTGACTTGGAGCCAAGCATCACCTGACTTCGAGCCTGATGGTGGACTCCGTGACATCTACGTCAGAAACGTCGGTCCAGCGGGCGGGAGACCGTCTACCACTGGCTGCTCGACACTTTCCCGCATGTGTTCTTGCGGGATGGCGTCGAAGTCGAGCCGCCTCCTTCAGTCCAGTTCATCTAGGAAGACCGGAAAATCGCTTCAAGCCTCCTGAGACTCCGAGTCGGCGACCTCCGTGTGAACTGCCACTTCTTTCAGTCGGACGACTTGGAACTTGACATTCGGCCCGAAGAGATCAACGAGGAACAATTCCGAGGGGTCCGCCATTTGATGCTGAGCCTCGGTCGGCTGGCTGGCAGGCAGGTCATTCTGACTTATGAAAACGCCAAAGGACTCCGCCTTCTTGGAATACCGACCTGACGACGATGCACTGAGGTATCGACGGCCGTCATGGCGGTAAGGGGGCAGGCCCGATGGCCGGTCGGTGGCACTCGATCTCCGCCCTGCTCCCGGTGATACGGGCAGGCTTTGGCCTCAAGAGTCGCCGACTGGATTACCCGAAGTCGCAGGTCAGTCCCTCAAGATGGCCTGGACAGGCCCCCACCGCCCACCACCGATCCCGTCTCGGCGAGCGCTACCGACACGTCGGTGCCGGGCATTTCTCCGGTTTTGCCGTACTGGGAGGCAACCTTTCGAACAGGCAGGGGGGTTGAACTAGGTAATGGACGGACGTCGGCATCAGATCCAGCCCCCGATTGACTTCGACCGCTTCGTCGCCGAGACGGCTGAGACCCTGCTGCGGTCGGCCTACCTGATCACCTGGGACTTCGCAGAGGCGGAGGACCTGGTTCAGGAGTGTCTGTTCAAGGTCGCCCGCCGGTGGCCCCGGGTCAAGAAGATGGAGCGGCCCACTGCGTACGCGCGCACGGTGCTCGTCCACCTTGCGTTGGACGGAGGGAAGCGGCGGAGCCAGCTGCGCTCAGAGCTCGGACCTGCAGCGACCGGGCTCCTCGAGGCGCACCACGACGATGCATCCGTGCGCATCCTTGGACGCGTCGAGACGAGTACCGACCTGCTGGGGGTGCTCAGAGAGCTGCCACCGCGGCAACGCGCCGCTCTGGTGCTGCGGTATTTCGACGATCTGAGCGAAGCGGAGGTCGCCGACGTCATGGGTTGTTCGGTGGGGACGGTGAAGAGCACCACGTCGCGAGCCCTCGGGCGCCTTCGTCGGGAAGTCGAAGGTACGGGGGTGGCATCCGACATGACGACGGACGGCACACAAGCAAACGGTGCTAACGGTTCGTCGCGGCCAACCGACCTCCGAACGGCCGCGCTCTCACATGCCCGGCCAGACGTGGACGCAATCGCACAAGACACGACACAAACAATCGAAGGGAGCACCACACTATGAAAACGACATTGGAAGAGGAGCTGATCTCCGCGCTCAGAGATCGCGCGGCAGCGCTGCCGATGGACGCATCGGAGAAACTGCGCTCCGTCGATTACCACCCGCGCCGGCATCGCCGCGCCGCGCCTGCGGCACTCGGCGCCACTGCTGTCGGTGCCGCCGCGGCGGGAACCGCCCTGGTGGTCGCTCTCGGTGGAGCCGCTCCCGCTTACGCGGGCTGGAGCGCTGCACCGACCGCAGCCTCGCCCTCACCGCCGTCGCAGGCCGGCCAGAGCTGTCTGGGCGCGCTTTCCTCTGACCGGCCGGGCGGCGCCGAGCTCGGCTCCGGGCCCTGGCAGCCCGTGCTCACCGACGTGCGTGGCCCGTTCACGGTGGCGCTGTACCAGAACAACAGCGCCTACATGGGCTGCTTCACCAGCTCCTCCTTCACGCAGGTGACCCAGGTGAGCTCGGACGGCGGCACCTCGAACGGCGTGCTCAAGGTCAGCGGCTCCGGCTCCGGCAGCCCCGCGCAGGGCCTGTCGACGGTGACGGTAGGCGGTACCACCTCTGGCGATCTCCAAAACGTCGTGCAATCGTATCTCTCCACGGCTGACGGCCCGTACACACTCGTCGACGGGCGAGTCGGGTCAGGGGTGACAGGGGTCACCCTGGTGCTCGATAACGGGCAAGACGTTGTGGCCACCGTGGCCGACGGGTGGCTTCTCGCCTGGTGGCCCAGCGACGCCGCGGCAACCTCGTCGCGGGTAACGAACGCGTCCGGGACGACGTCCGAAACTCTCGTCTCATCGACCAAGGGACCGCCAACGCCCCCCGCCCCCGGTTCCTGCACGCCGACCACGACTCCCGACGGAACCAACGGAGTGGTCCACTGCGCCAGCTCCGGCGGTGTAAGGGTGGGGTCAAGGAACTCTGGCAACAGCGGCAGCGGCCAGAACGTCACCCGAGCCGGGAACAGCGGGAACACCGGCGGGACCGGAACCGGCCCGACGAAGTCCTGAGCCCGCCAGCCTGCGAATCCGCCGTCGCGAGACCAATATCAAACCAGAATTGCGGAGGCACCACCCAGCGGGTGAGCCAACATCCCTCGACCGGGCACTCACATAGAACCGCTGGTAGGTGGCACCTCGACCGAAAGATGCTTGCACGTTGTGGGGCACCTTCAGCAACCCTGATCATCGAAAAGGGCAACTCAAGAACTCTTCGAGTTGGCTTTAGGCTTCGCCTACTCGATCACGTACTCAACCAGCTGGAGTGGTTCACCTTCGCCAAACACCTGGTCCCATCCACCCCGCGTGACCATGTATTCACGGATCCGCCACACCTTTCCATCGGGGACCTCGTACACGAAGCAGTAGTCGTTCACATACGATCGACCATTTGGAAGCGTGGCCGATAGTCGGTGCTCGACGACCACCACCTCACCCTCAGCCACCACCGTCCGGAAGTCATTCTCGACGTCGCCGAAGAACCGGGCAAAGTTGTACGCCATGAACGTCACGATGGCATCACGATCGAGATTATTCACCCCACGCGGCGGGCCTGCGTCCTCGGGTCGACCGAGTCCAAGAGCGACCTGTGTTGCATTGCCTGCTGGCGCCGTCCACACCACCTCGTCGTGCAGCAAACCACTGATCTCCTCCGCATCCCGAGCGGCATATGCGCCGTACAGCGCCATCACTGTCTGCTTGGAATCCATGTCCGCCGCAACCCTTCTTGGTAGGTGTCACCTAACGTAAAGATGCTGCCTCGCAGGTGCTGGCGGAATTCGGACATCGTCAGCCTCGTAGCGCTAGCTCGAACCGAACGGGCAGCAAGTGCGACATCAAGTAGGCGCGCCCCGTCAAGCCGGCGATCTGGGGCAGGCAACACCTCAATCCCGACTACCAGCCAGTTGCTGCAACGATCAGCCCATTGAGCTGATCAGCAGACATGCCTCCGTAATATGGTGCGTCGCCGTAGGCGTACACGGCTCCATTGAATGTGGTCACCCAGTATCCACCGCCATCTGAAGTCGCAAAGATTGCTGAGGTGGGGTTCGAAAACTCAATCTGGCCAAACGGACTGCCCAGATAGACCGCATCGCCGTAGGAATAGATTTCACCGTCGGAGAAGAGAACCCAGTACCCGTTTCCGCTCGCCGTGCGGTCCGCTGAGCGGACCACCGTCGCGTACGGGAGGTAGGAGGCAGGTCCTCCATAGTTGGTGGCGTCACCGAAGGCATGCACGTCACCGGTGTAGCTGACGGCCCAGTAACCATTGCCGCTGCCATCCGTCATCACGACGGCGATACCACCGCCCAAGCAGCCTCCGATACCTGGGCACGATCCCTCAAACTTCGCGTCCCCGAACGCGAAGACTCCGCCGTCGTTGGCGACCAGGAAGTAACCATGACCGTCGTGGGAAGGAACCATGCCCACAATGGGGGCGTTCAGGCTGGGGTGCATGGGTGAGTCGTCGGGTGCAATCCCCAGACCGGGAATCGAACCGTAGAAGTTCGCATCCCCAAAGGAGAAGACGCCCCCATCGGACCCCACTAACCAATAGCCGCGACGATCAGCCGTGGGCGTGATGCCAACGACGGGTGATTGCAGGTGCATGTCGGCCACTGATCCGTAGAACTGAGACGAACCAAAGGAGAAGACGCCCCCATCGGACCCCACCAGCCAGTACCCGTGCTGTCCCGGTGCAGGCGCTGCGCTTGCCGTCTGGGACCTCATGAGGGTCGTGGCATCGATCCCCCTGGTGGACATCGACGGCTGCGCCGAGGCTGGAGTGAACCCCATGACGAACAGCGACGCTGCAACTGAGGCAGCTGCGACCAACACCAGCATTCGCCGACACAATGATTCCGCCACCGCATGTCCTTTCTACGGGTCCGTTGCCAATGTACGCCCCCTCCGGCTTTGGTCAAGGGTGCCCCGACGTTTCTGGTTGGTCGGGGGCGGGCTCGTCCTCTGTGCCATATCTTTCCGGCAGGATCGGACTCTCGGAGTGTCCCACCTAGCCGGCGGTCGGGGACGATCAAGCTCCCGTCCACAAGTGCACCTTTTGGACACCTACCAGGTGACGAGCACCCAGGGATATTCGTCGAAGTCCGCCAGTCCGGGGCGATGCAAGGCCTCCAAGGCCTGCCGCCTGGCGTCCTCCACTTCGCCATCCACCGAAGAAGGGTCTGGCCGAAAGTCGCTCCACGGGACCTCGGTAGCCAGCCCGGGCGGTGTGGTGCCTTCTCCGTCGCTCCGCAGGTCAAGGCCGAGAACCTTCTTGCCCTGGTCTGCCAGTGCGTTGATCACAAGCTCGGCATCGTCACGGGGCCACATGACTTCCCTCCCGCTGTTGGTGAAGCGGGCAGTGGCTTGCAGTTCCGGACTGAGACCCGACAGGTCGTTCGGCATCGGGTCAGTATGCCTTGGTGCGGATGAAAGTGGCAGCAACAGTCTGTGATCGCTTGATTGGGGTATGGCAGAAGTGCCGATCAGCCACAGTCGGAGTGTGACGCTCGCCCGGTGATCGCTGACACCGAACCGAGGCGATCTGCTCAGGTATTGATTTGTTCTTAGCACATTAGCTAATGTAGGAAACATGGATGATGATGCTGGAGTGTTTAAGGCGCTTGCCGACCCCACTCGGCGACAGATTCTCCAGGACCTACAAGCCGGCGAGCTTGGTGCCGGGGAGATCGCTTCTCGCTTCACGATCAGCGCTCCATCAATCTCCCGACATCTCGGCGTTTTGAAGTCAGCGGGCCTTATCGTCGAGCGAAGGGAGGCGAATCGGATCATCTACTCCCTCGTAGAGGACCGGCTGGCGCTCTGTGTCGGGCAGTTCCTGTCAACGGTCTGTCCCGAGCAGGTTGTCCTTCGCCAACGTCGAAAGCGTCGGGTCAATCCAGCTCAGGACAAAGTAAGGACACCACGATCATGAGATCGGTCGACTGCACCATCGAGAGGCGCTTGCTCATCAACTATCGGATTGACCCCGAGGTGGTCCGTCGTCACATTCCGTCACCGTTTCGGCCGCTCTTGGTCTCCGGCTGGGCCGTCGGTGGAGTGTGCCTCATCCGCCTGGGAGGACTTCGGCCTGCCCACCTGCCCAGGGCATTGGGGCTGACGACCGAAAACGCTGCTCATCGGTTCGCCGTCGAGTGGGACGATGACCAAGGCACCCAAGTGGGGGTCTTCATTCCCCGGCGTGATACGAACTCACGCCTTACAGCCCTCGCCGGAGACCGGCTTTTCCCGGGTCTTCACCATCGTGCAGAGTTTCAGGTCCGGGACGACGGGCCGGAGATTCAAATCGCAGTATCGAGCCACGATGGAACCCTCGACCTATCGGCCACGGCACACGAGAATGCAGCCCTCGGGGGTGAGCTCTTCTCATGCCTCGATGATGCGATCGGCTTCTTTCGTGAAGGTTCGCATGGGTACTCGCCACATGGCGATTTAGGCCAGCTCGCCGGGGTGAGTCTGGAGTGTCCTCGCTGGGATGCTCTGCCTGTTCAGATCGACTCCGTGAGGTCGAGCATGTTCGACGACCACGACGCCTTTCCCAAGGGTTCCTGTACCGTCGATTTTGGACTTCTGATGCGGGACCTGCCAGCTCGCTGGGTCAGCGGCGGCGGCCTCAGATCCAGACGGCTGCTTCAAGCACGCGGGGTGGCTTGAAAGGCGTGAGATAGCCGCGCCGCTCCCGGCGATCGGGGGCAGGTGCTCCCGCTCGGGACTTTCGCCGATCGGACTCAAGCCGAGTGGAGGCCCGGTCGATGATCGAACATGAGTCTGGCTTCGTTGGGCGTTCTCGTCATGGTCTTGGTAGGTGCCTTACTCATGGCCATCGGCATCTCGCTGATGACGAACTTTCGTGGCTCAACCAAGTGGTGGGTAGAAAGCGTCGCTGAGTCTCGAGGAGCACCTCCGGAGAGGGTGTTCGGAGGATTCTCTGAGAGGTCGATGCGACTCGTAGTCGGAGGAGCGGCTGTCGTCATCGGCAGTATCTTCTTCGTCACCGCCATTATTCACGTCTGACGACGCTTCCCAGCCACAACACTGCGGGGCGTCCTTGGGGGCCGCACTCGTGCCGGATTGTGGTAGTTCGCCCTGGACACGCGTCGGGTCCTCGATAGCGTTCCGATAGCCGGTTCGGGGACAGGTGCCCCGGCAATGGCGGGCGCATTTGATGGCACTGGTCGCTACCATCTGCGGGAATGGCGGCCCAATCAACCTCGCGATCGGCGACACTTGTCGCCCTTGCGAGAACGCACCTGAACTGGATGGGAGTCATAGGCGACCCCTTTGCCGAGCAGATGCTCCGTCCCGGGTGGGCGAAGGCAGCGTCAATACTCCGAATCCCTGGCCTTGGGCGGTTAGGCACGAACCGCTCTTTCGCCTATCTCGGGGCGCGAACCTGCTTCTACGACCAGTTCGTCACCGACGCTCTCGACGAGGGCGTCAAGCAGGTGGTCGTGCTGGGCGCCGGGTACGACAGTCGAGCCTGGAGGTTCGCTCGACCCGGAGTCACCTTCTACGAAGTCGACCTCCCAACGACGCAAGCGGACAAGCGAACACGTGCGCCCGAAGGAGGCCCGACCTATGTGCCTGCCGACGTGACCGAGCCGTCCCTCGGTGAGTCACTCGTGACCGCAGGATTCCAGGCCGGGGAACCGGCAGCTTTCACCGCTGAAGGCCTCACCATGTATCTCACAGAAGAGCAAGTGAAAGGCCTGCTCGGACTCCTATCGGCGCTGAGTCCCGATGGCCGTCTGGCCGCCAACTTCGGCGTGGGATTCGAGCAGCAGGGCAGCCAGCGTGGGCGAGTCGGTCGAAGGGTTATGGCGGCAGGGGGAGAGGAACTGCGATTCCGGTTAACGCCGGCCGACGCACCAGGCTTCATGATGAAAACCGGGTGGACTATCAATGAACTGCTGTCTGGCCCTCAGCTCAGAGACAGGTATCTAGACGGGACCAAGTTGGCCACTGCAAACGTCACTACAAGTGGCTTCGCGATCGCGGCCACCAACTGACCATAAGCGCCGACCGACTGCGGTCGATGGGCGACCACGAGCAGGTGAATGTATATGAATACCCCAATCCGACTACCGCTTTATGCCGCCGATGACGCTCGCAACCGAGGCTATAAAGCGGGGAATCGCGTCGGGATCTCCTGCGCTTCGGGTGGGGTTCAGCTCCCCGATTGACAAGGACCGGAAACGCGCGTCTTGGGCTGCAATCCGAAGAGCGACCGCAACCTGGTCAAGCGTCGGCCCAGAGTTGCGGCCGTCCGTATTCTCCGCGAGCGGCGCATCAATGAAATCCAGCACATCGACATCGAGGTGAACAGCCAACGGTCCGTTCGGCAGGTATTCGAGGGAATCGACAGCAGATGAGACAGGATCATGCGCAAAGGCATCACTCGAAATCACATGCAGCCCGAGGCGTCGGGCTTCAGCTCCCTCCCATTCGGTAGCAAATCTGTCGTCGATACCTACCCATGCCACTTGATTCGGATTAAGGAGGGGTCGAGGGCCGAGCACATCGACAAGCACATCGAGGGATCCGGGAAGGGAGAGCACATGGGCCATGCCCATCCAGTCGAGCGCTCCATCAGTCGTGCTCTCAGGCGTGTTGATGTCGTAGTTTCGATCCACATACAACACTCCGACTGGATCTTCGGAGACACGACAGAGGCCGGCGACCACTTCAAGCGCAACAGTGCAGTTCCCACCGAGTACGAGCAGTGTGTCTCCACGTGTCAAAAGTGGGACGAGGCGTTCGATCAACTCGCGGATCGATTCGGTCACGTCACCGACGTTCTGCGCCCGAGGGTTGAGTCGATCCGGGCGCCAAATCTGAAGGGGCAAGTCACCCTCGTCATGCACCTCCAGGCCTGAAGCACTGAGAGCATCAACCAGTCCGGCGGACCGGAGCACAGCCGGTGCCTGGTCTTGTCCGGCGGCGTAGCTCCCTGCACTACTCGGAACGCCGACGATGGAGACGGCACCCATATTCGCGAGTGTAGGCGTCCGAGTCCATTTCCGAAGGGCCGCATCCGGTCAACCGTGACCGTCTCGACATCCGAGTCGACTTTGGCCCAGGACCGACGACAGAAGTTGCCCGGGCCGACAGGCCCGGGCAACTTCATGGTCCGGCTACTCCCTCATGGGACCCGCCGTGGGAACTCCGGGTCGGTCAGCTGTGATCTGTCGCGGATTGTCACTGGGATTTGTCGTTTGATGTCACCGACCTCTATTGCTTGCAAGAGTTAGCACGCTACTCCCCCGCCGGAACTGGGCCGGCGGGGCACAGAGTCCCTGTTCAGTGATCGAAACCGCAGTACCGCGGCCGACCATACGGACCCAGTCATAGAGAGGAACTCCGGAGGTTCCTGAGTCTGTATTCCTGACCAGGTACTTCGCCAGGTAATCCCTGTTCACGAGCCTCGCGACCGGCCGGCCAACGGGGTGGCTGAAACCTGGCCAGCACTACCATCGGACAACCTCCAACGCTACCGTTGGGTACGTGGCGGGCGGCGCGAACCCATACCAACGAGGGCCTGCAGTGCCGTCCAAGCAAGCAGCCGCGGCGAGTGCCACCTTCGGTCGACTTCTGGCGACGCAGACATGGCTCGGACCGGTCATCCAGCAGCACGGTCCACCGCTGCGGCGCCTGGAGTGCGTCCTCGGCCGTCGGTGGCGTGGCGTGGCGACAGCCATCAGTGATCCGGCACTGAGTAACGCCGCGGTCGACCTGATCGATCGACGATGTCCGCCGGTCAAAGGGGCGGACCACCGGACGTGGTTGGGGATCGATCGTCCGTTCCTCAAGAAGTTGAGCGCGGGAGCCCGCACGTCCGATCAGGATTTGGTCCAGTTGTGGCTGGCCACGATGATGTGGGGTTACGCAACCGACAACAGGGGGCCGTCCCGCGTCGGCAAGGCCATGAACCAGTCATGGGCGACATTCGTCCGCAAGCTGCGCCTCTCACTGGAGCGGATCGACAACCGCCAGTTCGTCGATGCCTATCGGGGAAGCCAGTCGCAGGGCCTGAGCTACCTGCCGGGGATCGCTGACTCGTTCTTCACCAAGTGGTTCTGGACTGTGAGCCTCGGCAACCCACGCCTACCGCTCACGCTGCTCATCTTCGACGGCAGAGTGGCGGGGTCGGCCACAGGCAAGACATGGGCGCTCCAGGGCAAGAACGTCGCCGAGCGGTATGTGTACCTCTGCGAGCTCGTCGAGTTGGTCGCGACAGCCCAGGGGCTCAGCTCGGAACAGGTCGAGTACGGCCTCTACTGCGCTGGTTGACAAGGCCCATGGTCCGGTTCTCGGGTCCTACCGACGGTACGCTGCGCCGATGCCCAGCAGCGCAACAGTCGTTAGGCATGTGGGCCCCTGCCACTACTCCACCACCTACTAACCCTGGTAGTCACCGATGACGGAATCACAACCTTCGCCGGTCGGGCCGTGGGCCCGGCATGAGGAGCTCGGACGTGGCGGTAACGCCACGGTCTGGCGCGCCACGCAGGCCGGCGGCCTCGCGGTGGCACTGAAGGTCATCAACGAGACCAAGGTGCAGAGCGAGTCCTACCAGCGCTTCACGCGTGAGGTGGACTTCTTCCGACGTAACGGGTCAATCCCGGGCGTGCTCCCGATGCTGGACTCCTACCTGCCAGAGCATCCGAGCAAGAACGATCGTGCATGGCTTTCCATGCCCATCGCTACACCTATCGAGCGTGCACTCGATAGTCGACCCCTTGCTGATGTTGTCGACGCGGTTGCGACGATCTCAGAGACGCTTGCTCGTCTTCAGCACGACCACGGCGTCGGTCACCGGGACATCAAGCCTGGCAACCTCTACGAGCTTGGCGGCGAGTGGCTCATCGGTGACTTCGGTCTGATCTCGGTACCCGACGCAGCGTCACTCACCGAGGACGGGCGCCAAGTGGGCCCTGCGCACTTCACCGCTTACGAAATGATCCTGAATCCGACGGAGGCCAATCCGCACATGGCCGACGTCTACTCGCTGGGGAAGGCACTCTGGGTACTCGCCACCGGTCAACGGTACGCACCCAGCGGTCATCAGGCGGTTGGAAACGGCATGGGGGTCGGGGAGAACCGGCCCCATCCGAGATCCCTGGCACTTGACGAAGAGATCGACCTCATGACCCAGCTCCGCCCAGAAGATCGGCCCACGATGGAGCAGGTCTCGCGCGACCTTCGCGCCTGGCTCGCACTCGGCAGCACTGCCCCAGCTCTCGATGTCTCTGCTTCCAAGACTGCGCTACGGGCGAAGCTCCAGACATCTCTCGCTGCGCGTGACTCCGAAGAGCTCCACAAGGAGATGGCCTTCGCAGCTGTCCGACGAATGCAGGAGCTCGTCCGGCCACTCAACGACGAACTGAAGTCGCTCGATTCACGCACGCAGATCGACCTCACGAACGACGAACTGACCAAGAACCACCTGGCGGTTCCACACGAGTTCCGGCACGCGGCGATTTGGAGCTGGCAGCGGTGCACGCGAGTCGCGCCGGTTGAGGGACCTGCGGCACCTGTCCTGCGAATGTCGAGAGCGCTGCACTTACTGGACGACGGAACCCTCGTGCTGCAGATGCTCGTCCTGGTCTCACCGAATAGCGTCTTCGGCCAATACTTCGCTTGGTCGCCCGCCGAGTCGGCGACTGCGCCGGTGGGCACGATCGAGGCCAATCTGATGCTGGACGACGGAGTTCGCGAGCTCGCTGTAGCTGTAGCCGCTGGCGTCGTCGCCCTCGTGGAGGCGCTTCCGGATCAGTCCGCGGGAGGCTGATCCGCGAGGGAGCCACAGACAACGCAGCGGACGGGTCCAGACCAGTCTTCGAGGACTTTGATCGATTCTCCCGGATGGCACGCAAAGTCCACCCTCCGCATGTCCTCGGCCTCCATGAGGTCGACGGGCTCGTCAAACTCCGGCTGAGTGACCTCCACGGAGAGGAACCCCTGTGAACGATCCGCGCTTCGCTGTAATCCATCGCCGAAGTCCTTGAACAGCGGGCCGAGGACCTCCTGCTGGATCATTGCAGTGAAGTTCTCCTCCTGTGCCTCAGTGAGCCACTCGCCCGGCGGCGCTTGGATTCCGCAATAGGGGCAGAAGAAGCCCCCATCGGGTGCTTCAGTGCCGTCCTCGTCATCGCCCGCGGCGAGCCACTTCAGCTCTCGCTCGCACGACGAGCACCGCCTCCGCAGGAAGCCATCCGAGTCGAGCGGCATGGACATCTCCAGGATCACCTCGTCATCGCTCATTGCTTGCTCCTTCGATAGCCCGGCAACTTCTGTATGAGTCTCGGATCGCTACGTTGGCATGCCACGTCACCCGCCAGGCAGTTGTGCTTCCCAAGTATGCAGGCACCGGTCGGAGCTCGCGTACCGTCTGACCTCGAGGGCCTTCGCTCGAGCGGCGGCCCCGGGCCGGTTGGTAGCCAGGTCGTCTGCGGACAGTTCGTCGATGCCTATCGGGGAAGCCAGTCGCAGGGCCTGAGCTACCTGCCGGGGATCGCTGACTCTTTCTTCGCCAAGTGGTTCTGGACGGTGAGCCTCGGCAACTCGCGGCTGCCACTGACGCTGCTCATCTTCGACGGCAGGGTGGCGGGGTCCGCCACAGGCAAGGCGTGGGCACTCCAGGGCAAGAACGTCGCCGAGCGGTACGTGTACTTCTGCGAGCTCGTCGAACCGGTGGCGACGGCGCAAGGGCTCAGCGCCGAGCAGGTCGAGTACGGCCTCTACTGCGCCGGTTGACGCCGCTCGACTGCCCACTCCTCGGGCCATGGACACTGGGTCTTCGGCAGCGCTGCCCCACTCGAGAGGCACCCACCAGGGAATGGCTTGCCGTGCAATTCGGTATAGCCGGGCGACAGAAGCATGGTGTCGTTGAACGCTGTCTGCTTCTCAGCAGCGATCGCGTCGTACGCCTCCCAGTCCACCACGGGATTGCGCAGCGCTGCTATCAACTTGCGACAGCCCGCTGATAACGGGCGCTGGCCTCGTCCATCGCATCCAAGTGCCCTTCGGTCCACCACTCCACGGCCGTCCCCTTCTGTGTGACAATGCCTCAGTGTCGGCACAGCACAGTGACCCGGAAGCGGAGATTCCCCGATTGTTGCGGGAACTACGGGATGCTGCTCTGGAGAAGACCAACTGCGCCTGGTGTCTGAGCCGGAACCCAGACAACCTTCCGAGTGACCCTGAGGAAGCCAATCGCATGGTCACGCGTTGGCAGGGGAACCTCGCGGCAGCGGAGGCGGTGCTACATGACCATGTGCCACGCCTCCGTTCGGCTGGAGCAACTGAGCACCAGATCGACAGGGCGTTGCGCGTTCCCGCACTACCCGGTCAATGAGCCGGATGCGGTGAACACGCCGTAGGCACCCGTTACAACCTCGGATCCACCGGCTCGCTCTCGAGGGCGAGGACGCCGAAGACGCACTCGTGCACCCGGTAGAGCGGCTCGCGGGCCACGAAGCGCTCGAGTGACTCGATGCCGAGGGCGAACTCCCGGATGGCGAGGCCCCGCTTGCGGCCGAGCCCTCGGGACCGCAGGCGCGACAGGTGTCGCTCGGCGGTGTACTCGGGTCCGTAGATGATCCGTAGGTACTCGCGCCCGCGCACCTTGATCCCCGGCTGGGCCAAACCGTCCGGTCCCTTGTGGACCACGTCGATCGGTTTCACCACCATGCCTTCGCCGCCTGCTGCAGTGAGCTCCTCCCACCAGGTGGTGGCCCCCTCGACTGATGCCTCGTCATCGACGTCCACGGTGATCGACCGGGTCGCGCGGAAGGTCACCGGATCGGTTGCCGTAAGGCGTCCGAGAACCTCCAAGTGCCAGAGGTGGTCGCGCAGGGCGTAGACCTCGCCCTCGCCCGCAAGGATCTGGAACGGGGCCAGCTTCAGGTCGTCCAGAGTCACCACCGGCCAGCAGTACTCCCCGTAGGCAGCGATGAAGCCGTCGACCATGCTGGCCCGCTCGCCCATGTGGCCGAGCAGGTCAGCGACGTCGGTGCCCCGCTCGCCGGCCGCTTCGACGATGGCCAGCTCGGCCCGCACTGTCCGGGCCGCGGCCGCCCCCACTGGTGCGTACTGACGGCGGAGCAGCTCCTCGGCCTTGGCCGACCATGGCATCAGCTCGCAGTCGAGGATCAACCACTCCGTGCCGAGCTCGCCCCACAGGCCGGCCGCGGTGACCCCGGCGCGGATCCGCTCGAGGAACTGGGCCTCGAGGGTGGGGTCGGTGAAGAAGGGGCGACCGGTCCGGGTGTAGATCACGCCCCCGGCCGCCGACTCGATGCCGAACCGCGCCCGAGCCACCGACGGCTCGCGGCAAACCACGGCAATGGCCCGGGACCCCATGTGCTTCTCCTCACACACCACCTGCTCCACCCCGGCGGCCCGAAAGGCGGCGAACGCCTCGTGGGGGTGCTCGAGCATCCCCTCCCTATTCGAGGTGGCCGTGGGCGACATGGTCGGCGGGAGGTAGGCCAGCCAGCGGGGATCGACGGCAAAGCGGCTCATCACCTCGAGCGCGGCGATGGCGTTTTCCTCCCGGATGGTGATCGAGGTGGTCAGCCGGGTCTCGAGGATCCGCTTGCCGACCACGTCTTCGAGGTCAAGGTCCGTCCCCTCCCGGGCGTCCTTGAGCGGTTGGTCGGGGACGAGTGGCTTGGCCGGCTCGTAGTACATCTTCTGCGCCGGGACCGAGACGAGTTCCTTTTCGGGGTAGCGGAGCGCGGTGAGTTGGCCCCCGAACACACATCCCGTGTCGATGCAGATGGTCCGGTTGAGCCAGACCGCCTCGGGGACCGGGGTGTGCCCGTAGACCACGTTGGCCTTGCCGCGGTAATCCTCCGCCCACGGGTAGCGGATGGGCAGGCCGTACTCGTCGGTCTCCCCGGTGGTGTCCCCGTAGAGGGAGAACGATCGCACGGCGCCCGAGGCCCTGCCCTGCATGTTCTCGGGCAAGCCAGCGTGGGTGACGACCAGGTCACCGTCGTCGAGCACGTAGTGGCTGATGAGGCCGTCGATGAAGGCGGCCACCTGGGTAGAGAACTCAGGAGGCTCGGCGGCCAACTGCTCGAGGCTCTCAGCCAGTCCGTGGCTGGGGGTGACCTTGCGGCCGTTGAGGGCCCGCAACAGCTTCACTTCGTGGTTCCCTGGGATGCACAGGGCCGTGCCCTCCTCGACCATCCCCATCACCAGGCGCAGCACGGCCGGGGTGGCCGGGCCGCGGTCCACCAGGTCACCGAGGAACAGCGCCCGGCGGCCACCGGGATGGCGGGCCGAGGTGCCATCGGCATCGACCTCGTAGCCCAAGGTCCCGAGCAGCTCGACCAGCTCGGTGTGACACCCGTGGATGTCGCCGATGATGTCGAAGGGCCCGTGGTCGCTGCGCCGGTCGTTCCACAGCGGCTCGCGCTCGATCACCACGTCGGCGATCTCAGCCTCGTCCAGGTGGTACACCCGGGAGAAGCCCTCCCGACGCAGGCCCCGCATCGAGCGGCGCAGCTGGGAGCGCTGGTTGCGCAGCACATGGGGCCCGAACTGGCGGTCGGGCCGTGAGGCGTTGCGTTCGATGCAGGTGGCCTCGGACACGTCGAGGACGATGGCCACGGCCAGCGTGTGGTGGGACTTGGCCAGGTCGATGAGCCCCTTGCGGGCAGGGGGCTGGACGTTGGTCGCGTCCACCACGCACAGCCGACCGGCCTCGAGTCGCTTGCCGGCCACGTAGTGCAGCACGTCGAAGGCCGCGTTGGTGGCCGCCTGGTCGTTCTCGTCATCGGACACCAGCCCGCGGAAGAAGTCGGAGGACAGGACCTCGGTCGGGAGGAAGTGGTTGGCGGCGAACGTCGACTTGCCGGACCCGGTCACCCCCACCAGGGCCACCACGCAGAGCTCGGGGATCTTGATCGTGGTCATCGGCTGAACACCGCCATCTGGGTAGGCGAACCCACCTCGGGGTCATCGGGTCCAATGCCCGAGCGGGCCACGGAGTACCCCTGGCGCGCAGCCACCCCATCGGTCCAGGAGGCGAATTCGGCCCGGGTCCACTCGAAGCGGTGGTCCCGGTGGCGCAGCTCGCCGGCCGGCAGCGTCTCGAACCGGACGTTGTACTCGACGTTGGGTGTGGTGACGATGACCGTCTGCGGGTGGGCGTGGGTGAACACGGCCCGCTCGAAGCTGCCGAGGCGCGAGGGATCCAGGTGCTCGATGACCTCCATCACCACCGCGGCGTCGAAGTCGGCGAGGCGGCGGTCCCGATAGGTGAGCGACCCCTGGAACAGGTCGACTCGAGCCCGCTGGCGGGGCGCCATCGTGTCGAAGTGCAGCCGGCGGGCCCCCACCTCGAGCACCCGGTGGGAGACGTCGATGCCCACCACCCGCTCGAGTCCCTGCTCCTTCAGCAGGACCCGCATGAGGTTGCCCGCCCCGCAGCCCAGGTCGAGCACCCGGCGCGCCCCGCTAGCCCGCACTGCGTCGACCACTGCATCGGTGCGCTGCTGGTTGAGGCTGATCGGCTTCTCTACCGCCTCCTCCTCGGCGTCGTGGCTGGCCTGGGCCGCATCGGGGTCGGTGGGGTCGTCCTCCATCAAGCGTCCCAGCGCCTCCTCGGTCAGCTTGCGGTCGTGACGGAGGTAGCGCCGAGTGATCAGGTCGCGCTCGGGATGGTCGGCAAGCCAGTCCCCGCCGCGGCGGAGGAGCTTGTCGATCTCGTCGGCGCCAACCCAGTAGTGCTTGTCGTCGTCCAACACGGGCAGCAGGACGAACAGTTGCTCCAGTACCGACTTGAGGGTCGCCGTCGTCGACAGCGTGAGATCCAGGTAACGGCTCATGCCCCACTCGGGGAACTTCGGGTCGAGGGGGATCTCCTCGGCGACCACGGTGTACCCCAATGGCTCGAACAGGCGGGTAGCCACATCGACCCCACCGCGGCACGGGGTGACCGGCAGGCGAACCTCGAGGTTGATGGCCTCGGCCGCGAGCTCCGGACGCTCCTTGCTCCGTCCGGTCATGGCCGTGGAGAACATCTTGCCCAGCACCACGGACGTGAACGACGAGGTGACGTAGGGCCGGTCGTTCACGTACTGGGCGAGGGAGAAGTCGTTGCCTTTCGAGCCGGGCCGCCCACGGACGAGGCCCACCGGGTCGACGTCAACGACCAGACCCGCGGTGCACCGCTCCTCGCTGGCCTCGGGGAAGAGCACGTGCCCCACGCCAAATCCGAACTCGGCCGTGTGGTGGCCACCCGGGTTCTTGTGCAGGAGGAAGCCGAGATCGGTGGCCGGCTTATGATCTGTCGAGATGGTGAGGAGCATGGCAAGTTCCGCCTGAATCAGTCGAGAGCGAAGGCTGCCCAGTCTCGCATCTCTGCGCCACAGCCCGTTCGGTAGCCACTCGACTGTGGTGTGTGCGAGCTACTCCGCACTCAACCCACAGGTGCTTGCGGGTCTGTGACCACTTCGAAGGAGTGGGGACTCAGCGCCAGATGGCGCCAATCCGCTGGGAGCCTGCAGGTAGGGCCCGGCCCTCCCCCGCTGCAATGCGCGTGGCCGACCAGGCTGCGATCGCCGCGTCCAGCACGTCGGCCACATCGGCCGCCCCGCCGGGGCCGAGGTCAGCGGGGAGGACGATCCCCTCGCGCTCGAGGATCCCCCGGCGCAGGCCGATCCCGTTCCAGGTCGACTTCGGCCACTCGAGCGGTCGGCCGTGGGATTGGGCGAAAGAGACCTCGGGGTGCACCTCCCAGATCCGCTCATCGGCCGCGGCCAGGGGCTGGACGGCCAGGATCTGCTTCTTGAGGGCGAACGACTGGGCCGCGAGTCCCGGCCACCCCTGCTCCTTGGCCAACACGTTGGCCTCAGCTGCGGTCTCGGTCTCCAGCAGCTCCGCCGACGGGGTGAAGAACACCGAGTTGCGTCGGGCGCCCACGAAGGCCCGGGCTTCGAGGTCAGCCGGCCGGCGCTCCCCCGCTGCCGGCAGCCCGATCGGCATGTCGACCCCGATGGTCGCGGCCTCCGCGAGCTCAGCCACTGCGTCCTCGATGGTGGTGACGACGAAGGCCCGGGTGAACTGGCCGTCCTCGAGCACGACGACGACCCAGCGGCCCTTCCAGACATCAGCTCCGGCTACCAGCACGGGTTGATCCTGCCGCAGAATCAGCGCCCTCGGTGGAGCACCGGGCCAGCGTGGTGCATCTGGCGTCGAGGCCGTAGTCGCAAATTGGACCCTGTGGAAGACCCGACCGGGTTCGTCGGCGCAGCACAGTGGTGCACCTCGAGGACCCAGGTGGCAACCACCTGTCGGGCTCCCGCGGCCGTCGTCAAGCGCGGGTCCGCAAAGAATTCGTGCTTCCGCTCTTCGGATTCCGGTGCTTCACACGACTACTAGTCATCCCCCAACTACGCCCCAAGGAGGCGCCGCCATGACCAGTCCCACTGACCCGACCACCGAGCACGAGCACATCCGGGTGACCGTCCGTACCCCCTCAGGGGCCAGCCACGAGTTCAGCTTCCGACCGGCCGAGCTGGTTGTCGCTGCCACGGCAACTGCCGTTGAGCACTTCGTGAAGGCCAAGGAGTTGGCTCCTGACGACTACGGGCTTGCTCTGGTGCGCTCGGGCACTGCCGTGGCGCTGCTCGACACGAACGAGCTCCGCTCGGACGCCATCGTGGACGGTGACGTCCTCCACCTCGTCATCGAGAAGCCCCAGGTCGACGGATGACCCTTCATCCGGCAATCGTCTCCGACCTGCTGGACGACGAGATGCAGGTTGCCCAGGAACGCCTGGGCGGCCGCATCTCGTCGCTCAGCAGCACCGGGACTTCCGTCTACTGCACCTTCACTGCTTCGGGAGGTGGCAATGTGACGATGCGGCTCGAAGGCGGCGACTACGACGCCGAGCCCTTCCGATTCGCAGTGGTCACCTCAGATGACGAGGTCCTACCCCTTGAGGCTTGGCCGCCTGGCCTGGGCCACAGTATCCACCCCGTACTGGGGCGGCCCTTCGCCTGCGTCCAGGGCACTTACGAGTACCACTGCCTGCCCTGTCACATGGGGGACGCGTGGGATGCCTACCGAGGCCGCCTCCGCATGGCGGACCTGCTCGACCACCTTCTACGGCGAGCTGGCGCATGAACCCCGTCGTCATCGCCCCCGCGACCCTGCAGGACGCCCGCCGATTCTTCGAGGAGAGAGGTGCCCACGGGTGCGAGGGGACGGCCATGCTGGCAGCAACGGCAGGCGGGCCCGTTGATCGCATCGTCATCCCTGACCAAGTTACCCATCCCGTCCCGAGGTGCTGGGTCGAGGTGACGACCGCCGGGAAGCTCGAGCTGGCAGGCGCGCTCGGTGTCGACGAGCGCTACATCGCTCGGATCCACTCCCATCCCGCCGCGGCCTTCCACAGCCCGGCCGACGACGCCAACCCGGCACTCACCTTCGAGGGTGCGCTTTCGATCGTCGTCCCCTTCTTCGGACTGGGGCTCCGACATGGGCTCAATGCCTGCGCTGTACTCGTGCTCGACGACGGCACCTGGGTGAACCTCCCACCTGGGCGGGACCGAGACAAGGTCGTTGTCGTCCGATGACCGGAGTGGAGGCAGCACACCTGCCGGCAATCGACGGGGCATCGGATGAGTCGGTGAGGTGCGCCGTGGACACCCGCAAGATCGTGGTCTGCGTCGAGGACGACCTGGATCCCGTGGCCGCATCTGCAGCTGCGACCCTCGTATCGGTTCTGGCGCGGACGTTTCCCCATATTGAGGTTCGTGGCGACGTCGCCATTGGTGCCAATCCGTGGGGCGTCTCCATGCTCTCCGAACTGCTCGACGTCATCGAGCGAGCGAGGCCAACCGCTGCAGTCGAGGCCGAGCACGAGTACGTGATCGCCATCGGCGACAGTATCGGCGCCGCGGATCTCTGGGTAGGCGGCGGGGACTGGACGGTCCTCGTGGGTAAAGGCCCGCAGCCGGTCGCGACGTGCCGGACCGCCCTCGGACTTCATGCCGGTGCCGCCCTCGCGGCAGCAGAGGCCGTGAAGACCGCTCTCGCTCCTCTTGGGATGCTGGTGGTGCCGATGGCGGACCAGCTCGTTTGGAACTTGATCGATTACCACCTCACGCCGGCTCCACCCGCGGCTGCCGTCCCGGAACGACTGGCCATCGACCTTGTCCTCTTCGGCGCCGGGTCAGTGGGATCCAGCACCGCGGGCGTTCTCGCCTGCACCCCGGGCCTCTGCGGTACCGCAGTCGTCGTCGACCCGGACACCTTCGACGCGACGCGCAATCCACCGCGGTATCCGGCAAGCACCGGCAACGAATCGGGCTCCAAGGCGGCGTGGGTGGCTGAACTCCTCGCCGGTGCCGGGTTGTCGGCCGAGCACCGTGCCGAGCGGGTGGGTGATTGGGTCCGACGCCAGGAGCACCCTGGGGTTGAAGCCACCGTCGTATCGTCGGTGGACACCCTCGACGGTCGACTTCAAGTCGCCGATGCAGTAGCTCGTACGACGTTGACTCTCGGCGTCGGAGGCATGGCACTCCATCTGCAGCGGAGCCACCACGACGACGAGCTGGCGTGCCCATTCTGCGAGTACGTCAGCGCAGTCCCGACGCTCACCCAAACGGCAGCCCGGGCAGCCGCCGTCGGCCTCACCGTCGAGCGAGCCGGTCAGCTGGAGCTGAACCACGGACTGCTGACCGAAGTCGATGTCCAAGCCGCAGTGGCAGCTGGGCGTCTCGACCCGGCCCGAGCATCCGACCTCGTTGGCCGTCGACTGGAGGATCTCCTCCGCCGCGCCTACGCCGAAGCCTCCGTGCCGTTGGCCGGTGGAGGTGAGGCCCGGGTGGGTGCTCCCTATGTGTCGCTGATGGCAGGGGCACTCGCGGCAGCCGAGCTCCTGAAGACCGCCATGAGCATCCCGCTGATCGATCGTCGAGTGGACCTCGACCTCACCGGCGTCCCGCTGGGGGTAGTCAGTCGGCCACCTCGGGACCTCACCGGGCGGTGTACCTGCAGTTCCGGGTTGCGACGCCGTTGGGCGGCCAGACTGTATAGATAGCTATGGATCCTCCGATGCCGACCGACGCAGAGCTGCTCGCCCGCCTCCGGGCCGGCGACGAGTCCGCGTGGGGCGAGGTCTACGAAGCCCATAGGGAAATCCTGTGGCGCATCGCTCGGCGGGTGCTCAGAATAGGGGCCGACGGATCACTCCGGGGTCTGAGCCCGGAAGACGTGGTGCTCGAAACCATGACCGGGATCATGGAGAAGGGCGTCGACGGGGTAACCAACCTTCGCGCCTTCTTGAGGACGAGCGTCCAGTTCACCGCCGTCGACATGATCAGAGCGGACTGCACGGCGAATCGAAAGGCAATGCTGCTGCTCGAGGATGACGTCGCCAGCGCAGAGGAGCAGGCACTTGTGGCGGTTCTCGCCGAGAAGGTGCGCGAGTGCATGGAGCTCCTGACCCCGCAGGAGCACACAGCGATCACTGAACGAGTGTTGAAGGGCCGCAAAGCGGTAGATGTGGCAGGGGACATGGGGATCTCCGATACCCGCGTGAGCCAGCTCGTGAAGGCAGGGAGCGATCGCCTGCGGCCTCTCGTCGCCCGCGAGCTGGACGACATCTGCAGCGACAATGAGGGAGGAGGCGCATGAACACGAACGATGACACCACGAGGCAACTGGAAACACTAACTGAGCAATACCTCCAACACCTCGAGGAAGGCACCCCGGCACCATCCATCGACTCGCTCCCGCTGGCCCTGCGCGACGAGGCTCGTAGGACCTTCGCGATCTTGGACGCGGCGTGGAAGACCGAGATCGATCTGCCGGCGTTCGAGGACGATCCCGTTGCCATCCAGCTCGGGTTCGTCCAGCCATCTCCACCGGAGCACATGCTGTCTGTCGACGGCGCGGCAGTGAAGAAGGTTCGACAGCGGGCGGGGCTCGATGTCCGGCAACTTGCTCTGCGGATCGCGGACATTGGTGGGACCGTTTCGATCAAGGACTTGGCTACCGTCGAACGCCAAGCCGTCACTGATCTCCCGGAACCGACCGTGGCACTCATGGCCCACGCACTTGGCAAGCCGGCCACTGCACTTGTCGTCGATCCGGACACGGTCAGCGACTTCATCGCATTCCTCTACTCGCCCCGCTTCGATGCTGAAGTTGCATCCTGGTGTGAGGCAAACAATATGGATGCCGGCGAGACGACCATCACAGCCCGGCAGCGCGTGCTTGCCGGGCAGCGGCGTAGTCAGGGCAGGGGGAACGTCGACGACTGGGTCGGGTTGTTGCGTGCCGTGCTGGAGTCCCTGCGGTGATACTCGCCGCGTGGGCAGCTCGCCTCGTCGATGAGCTCGATTCCACGGTTTGTGCGTCGATCGCAGCCAATCCGATCCCCGCCATCAGAGACGAGCTGGGGTTCAAGGTCGTCGCGAGCCAGCACCTGGCAGACCGGCGCGGCGATGGCGGTTGGTGCGATGGCCACTCCTTCACCGAGGAAGGCGTCATCCTGTACCGCCCGACTGGTTCCCGTCGAGAGAACTTCACGGTCACCCATGAACTGGGTCACGTCCTGATCGATGGCGAGACCGACGAAGACATCCTTGTGTGGAGCGCCGACCTTCCCGACGGTTCTCTCGAGCTGGTGTGCGACCAGATCGCAAGTCGCCTCCTCCTGCCCTCCGACATGGTGACATCGGCGCTCGACGGCAAGCACCCGAGCGGCCCGGGGGCCGTCGCCTTGTTCAGGGACTCACAGGCATCCCGTAGGGCTGTCGCAGTTCGACTCGCCCAACTGTTGCCGTGCGAGGGATTCGTTGTCCTCGCGGTCGACGGTGTTGTGGAGTTCGCTGCTCGACAAGGCGACACCCGGCCGTATGCATGGGAAAAGGACGTGGTACCCCCTGGGCATCCCCTTGCTGCGGTAGGCGACGGAGAGGTTGCTGTTGCTGAAACGGGGTGGGCTGGTCCGAACAGGACGACTCGGCGCTACTACATGAGCGCTGAGGGCGACGGGGAGTGGACCTTTGCGGTCTTCGCCGAGCGCGACCTGTACGGTGCCGTAGCTCTCCACCTTCCCGAGGAAGAGCGCACCAGGTCCTCCGTCGAGACGCGGGACTTTCGATGCCCCTCGTGCGGTTACAGCGGCAAGCTTCGCACGTGGTCGTGCAACACCTGCGGAGTCAGGGCATGTCCCCGCTGCAGCAAATGCGGATGCTCACGCAAGGAGGAGTCGCTCAAACGTGCGATGTGCTCCAACTGCACGAAGTTCGTACGCGGTGACCTTCTGGTCGGTGGACTCTGCGACGAGTGTCGGTGAGATGCTCGACTCGGAGCACTCTCCGTCGACCGCAGTGAGCGGCGGCACGGCAGTGGGCAGCCGTGGCGAGTGCTGCCCGCAGCGTCGGGTGGACGGCAGCCCGATGGGCATGTCCACGCCGATCGCCGCGGCATCGGGGAGCTCAGCTACCGCGGCCTCGATGGTGGGGGTGACGAAGGCCCGACTGAAGGATCCGTCCTCGAGCACGACGACGACCCAGCGACCCTTCCAGACGTCGGCTCCACCTACCAGCATGATGCGGTCCTGCCTCAGAGGGCGGGGTCCATCTGCAGGTGTCCCAGGTCAGCGGGTGAGGTGGACCGTGATCACGTTCGCCGACACTGTGTCGCTTGGAAGGCCCGCGGTCACCACCACCGTCCGGTAGGAGCCAATCGGAAGCGGTGGTGGTACGGAGGCCACGCACATCGGGAACGCTGGGGTGGGCGGCTCGGAATTGGAGCACCCGAGGTAGGTGGTCAACACCGTCTCGGGGAACGCGGTGCGTCCGGGCTTGAGGAAGACGGATGGAGCACATGCTGGGAGTAGGTGGCCCGGCTCGTACGCGATGCCGTTGCCGGTCAGTCCGACATTCAGCCAGCCGTCCGCGGCGCACAGTTCAACTTCGATGCCCTCGCTGGTGGTGTTCGTGAAGGTGACCACACCCTTGATCGAGGTACCGGCGCGCACACGTGTCTGGGCAAGTGTCAGGTGGATCACCACCGGGCTACGGGTGCCGATCTCGGTAGCCGTCGCTCGGTGGACGGTGTGCAGGATCTTGCCGACGACGGTGGACGTTCCGGCCTCGGGCACGGTCCCGCCGCTGTCGGTGGCCACCAACTGGACATTGAGCTCCGGAATCGCCCACCACGTCGCCCCGCCGGTGTCGCTCGAGCCGCACGGGCCCACGTGGACCGTGAGGCCGTTGACAGTGATCACCGGACACCGGAGGACGGCAGGAGGAGCCACTGCATCCGAGGACGGGGAGCTCAACGGCGTCACCGTGACAGCGGGAACACTGGGGAATGGCTCGGGAGGACAGGAGGCCGCCGCGGTTCCGGGCGCTTCGCCCAGGGACAGGAGGCCGACCCTGGCGCGAGGCGGGCAGAGCGGCTCATTCACCACCGTCCAGGACGTGGGCACGGCGATGGCCGTGTGCTGGTAGACGTGGGTGACCCAGCCCGCCGGCGCGCGAACCGAGGCCATCGTGGCGGGAGTCGAGGAGGGCACCGTGGTCGTCCCGCACGCGGCTCCGGCCACCACCAACCCAACAAGGAACCCGTAGGAGGCCAGGCCGCGGCGATGCACGCGGCTATCCCCCTGGCGGGCATTCCCCATCAGCTGCATGACTTCAGTGTCTGCCCGACGTAGGGCTCGAATCCGACCGCCCCATTCGGGCTGATCCACCCCAAGGTGCCGTTCGCCCCGAGGTTCATCCAGACATAGGAGTCGGGCTCCACAGTGGGTGGAGGCAGTTCGGAGACCCACTGCTTGCCGTCGAAGGTGATCAACCCGCTGCAGGTCCCCGGCATGGTGTAGGCGTAGTAGCGCCCGGGAACGACGCCTGGGCCACAGGGCGGAGTGGTCTCAGTGCCACTGCACGCCCCATCGGGGCCGGAGCCATTGCCCGCGCCGGGAGCCGGGCCACAGAAGCGCCCCGTGGCAGTCGTGGGTGTGCGCTGGTTGGTCTTGCACGGCGGTGGGGTGGGCGGAGCGCTGCCAGCATGCAGACCGGGGCCCATCCCATCGGACTGGGCGGCCGTGGCGCCAGGCAGACCCTGTGTGCTGGTCGACGACGTGGTGGAAGTCGTCGTCGTGGCAACGGGGCCCGCGAACGTGCCCTGTGAGCCGGAGCTGAGCCCGAAACCGAGGGCCACTCCCCCGCCGGCCACGACAACCAGGCCCGCAGCCACCGACTCACGCACCCGGCGCTTGCGGCGAACGGCCCGTCGCTCGATGTCGCCGATCACACCAGTTGCCGGCGCGTCGGGCGCCACCTCAGACATCGCGGCGCGCAGTCGGGAGTCAAGATCGCCATCGGCTGTGAACTCGTCCTCAGTCATGGGTCACCTCCTCGGATTCGAGGACTACGGCGAGCGCGCTCCGGGCCCGGCTCAGCAAGGTCTTGACGGTGCCGTCGGACACCTTCATGGCCGCAGCGGTCTCCGTGACGCTCAGTCCGAGCCGGTAGTAGAGGGCCACCGCTTCCCGTTGACGTCGGGACAGCGTGGCGATGGCGGCCCGCAGGTCCAGGGCGTCCTCGAGCGCGTCACTCGCCGCCGTCGGGATCTCCGGACTCCACCGCTGACGGGCACGGCGCTCCCGGGCGAGGGAGCGCCACCGGTTCCGCAGCAGGTTGAGGGCCACCACCCGTACCCAGGCGCCCAGTGAGTCGATCGTCGCGCCTTTACGCAGCCCGATGAGGGCTCTCGCCAGTGCTTCCTGGACGGCGTCCTCGGCCGCGGCGCGATCTCCACAGACCAGTCCCAGTGCAGCGACCAGCGAGCCGTAGTCCACCTCAACGAACCGGGCCAGCTGGTTCTCGTCCTCCTCCACCCCCACCATCCGATCGATCGTTGCAACGGTCATCACGGGTATGACACCGCAGGTCGCCGTCAGGTTGACACGACTCTCATTCATTGTCGGGTCAAGGCGCTTGCCGTCAGCTGGGCAGTGTCACGCAGGCGGCTAGGCGGACTGCCCCACCGAGGTCAACTGTCGACTCAGACAGTGGGAGCGTCCGTGAGTACCTGGGAGCATCGGCCCGTGCCGACAGCGGTGACTCCGACGGCGAGTTCGTCGGCCGCCGGGTGTTCAGACGCTGGCCAGTTCGGAGGCGGCGAGTGCGACGCCGTGGCGGAGCAACGCCTCGAGCACGTCGGACGGGTCGGTGTAGCGCGACACCTGCCACACCTCGCTGAGTGTCCGGGAAGGGTCATGGACCCAGGTGGGCACCGGCAGGCCGACGCTGAAGAGGTGGTGCTCCACCAGGCCGGCAATGGCCGCATCGAAGCGCGGGTCCCCGCAGGGCATCGGTGGTGGAGCGCAGAGGACGATCCGGAGCGGCGGTGCGGCGGCCGCCAGGTCGTCGTTGAGGCCAATGAAGGCTCGGAAGGCGACCTCGAAGCTCCGCCGTTCGGATCGCAGCTCCTGGGAGATGTAGTCGGACCACTCCGCGACCGTGGTTGCGGCGAAGGGAATCGACCCACCCCGGGCATCGGCTAGCCGCCAGGCGACCTCGCCACTCTCATCGAGCTCCACGTACGGCCCAGTCGCTGGCCCGAAGGTGGCCGCCTCTGCCCGCGCTCGGATCCGCTCGTTGAGTGCCAGGTTGGCTTCGATGACTTCATCGCTGAGCCGCGGCGGCTTGACGGTCATGCATCCAGGCTATCTAGGGCCTGTGACTGGCACTCGCAGCAGATTGATCCCAGCCCGTCATAGGCTGAACTACAGAGACCGGAGGAGGCGGGCATGGGGCGGAGCATGGACTGGGAGCGGGTGCACCGGGAGGACCGCCTGTACCGGTCGTTCCATGCGGATGGTGGCGGTACGGGAGCCGGCCGTACTGCCCGGGGTGGGTCGAAGCGTTCGGCCGCGGCCAAGCGCGGGCGACGTCGCGGTAGCCACAAGGTAGGGGCGACGTCCCATGCCCGACGTTCCCAGACACAGGCACAGGCGGCGCGCTCCGAGTCCAGTGAGCCGGCGATCCAGTGGCGATCGGACACCGGGTGGGTACGCCGTGGCCCCGGGGGTACGTGGATCGCTGCTCGGCCATCGGACCGGATCACGGCAGTGCCAGCGAAGCGGGGGAAGAAGGCGAAGCGCCGGGCCGGCTCGCGAGGTGCCCCCGCCGCGGCCACGGCTCCGTCCCCGCCGAAGCCCGCCAAGCCTCAGAAGCCCAAGCAGCGAGTCGAGGCACCGCGGCGGGGTGCCTCGATCGACAAGTTCTTTCACCAGGCCCGGGAGGCACAGCGAGCTGGCTCCCGTGCTTATGCCGACGGGCTCGATCCAGCAAGCGAGTCTCCCGACCGCGTTAAGTCAGATGGGTCGCGTCCAGGTGCCCGCCGTGAGACGAAGCTGGGCTAGATGGAACAGGAGTCCAAGCCAACTATTCGCTCAGGAGAAGCTCCTCTGACGGCTTTCGTCAGTAGTGTCATGCGCCCTGAATTGGCATGGGCGCGGACCACCACCGTCGAGACGCTATCGAATGGGCCAACCCTGGTGCCGTGGGCGTTCGAGTACACGCCCGCAAGTTCCGATGCAGCGGATGCGACATACCTCGCGAAGGTACGCGAGGCGGACTTTTGCATCTGGCTCGTTGGAGAGGTGACGACAGAGCCGGTCCGGAACGAAGTCGCGGAGGCACTGGCCGCTGATACTCGCATCTGGGCCATCACCTTGCCGGCCGCCACACGAGACGACGTAACAGTTCAGCTACTGAGCGAAGTACGAGATCGAGCGAAGACGGCCACGGCCGCCAATGCCGAGGAGCTTCGGGAACTGCTCGAGCTGACCTTCAGCGACGAGGTCATCCGAGCGCTCCGGGGTTCGCCGGGCATGACTCGCGTGGCTCAGCTCGCGTTCCTAGCCCGGCTTTCTCGTGAGCGAATGGTTGGCCGGTGGACCGCTGCCGGCCTTAGTCGAACGGAGGCCACTGCGCTGGCCGACGACGAGCACGTCGGAAGTTCGGCTCTGGCGACCCTGGAAAGCGCTGCACACCCGGTGTCGATACTCGTCGGTGATGTCGGCGCAGGAAAGTCCGTCACTGGTGAGCGGTTCTTCCAGCAAGGGCTTCTCGCCGCTCGGGACAAAGTCAGCGCTCCGGTCCCCATGTGGCTTCACACCCGTAACGCCAGCGCCGGGCTCGACCAGGCAATGCAGCAACGTAGCCAAGATCTCGGGGACTACCGCATTCAGGGCGCTTGGGTGGTCATCGACGGTGCGGATGAGGTGGATGCCGAGGTGGCTTCCCGCGTCATCGACGAAGCACGGGAACTGGCGCATGCACTCCCTAACACCCGAATCCTGATCACCTCCCGTCCCGTCCCCGCCATTAGCCGCAACCTCCCCGAACGAGTGGATCAGCCATTGCTGGCGGAGGAGGAGGCGCTTGGGCTCATCGAACGAGTCAGCGGGGCGGCGGCGCACATGGGCATCTACGGGGGTTGGCCGGCACCCATCAGGGACGCTGTCCGCCGACCACTATTCGCCATACTCATGGGGATCGAGCGCCGTGCTGGGGCTACGCCGCGGACGCCGGGTGAACTGCTCGGTACCCTGGCTGCGGGTACTGCCGAACCTGGGGTCAAGGCCGATGCCATCCCTGTCCTGCGACACCTCGCTCAGCTGGTGACCGAACGGCAGGGTCCGGTGGAGCGCAAGGAGCTGGGAGATGCCTCACGCCGGGTGCTGGCGGAAGCTTCACGCGTCGTGCGGGAGGAAAGTGGTCTCCTCGACTTCGGACTTCCACTTCTGACGCAGTGGTTCGCAGCGGATGCCCTTCTTGCGGGTGACATCACTATCACGGAGATCGCAGAGAGCTGCGAGCGGTTGGACCGATGGCGCTACGCCTTGGCGATTGCCTTGTCGCTCGGGACACGACCCTTTGTCGATGACACGATGGGGGAGCTCGCCGCCGCTGACCCCGCGTTTGCCGCAGAGGTTGTCCAGGAGAGCTTCCAGCAGTGGGGAACTACGTCGAGCTCACCGGTGTCCGGTCCCAGCCCAACGTCTCTCGAAGCTGGCCACGCGTTGCATCAGGCACTCACCACCTGGGACCGGTCCGTCGGGGCCATCGGGGGTCTACTGCTCCCCCACACTGATGACGGCACGCTGCGACCAATTGGAGTGGCAGTCCGTGAGGGGTGTCTCGACTTCGCATGGCGTCGTGGTACCACCACAGATCCTGCTGTCTCCGACCTCACGGTGTATGTCGACCTGTTCTCCGAAGGCTCGGATTGGTTGGTCGAGAGAGGCAGCCGATGGGCTGACGAAACTGGTTGGGCTTGGCGATGGACACTCGACCTCCTCCGAGACCACCTCAAGAGAATCCTGGATGCGCGCTCCTTTACGACCTCGGATCCGGGTCTCCTCCGCGAGGATCTCTGGCTCGCGGCGCTCGACGCATCCGGTCGTCGAGGTAGCGGAAGTCCTGAGCCTGTTCCATTGAGTCTCCTGGAGCAGGGCCTTGCCCGTCTAGATCCGAACGCATCGTTGACTCTCGCTGATCGTCGCGCAGACACGTCCCGCATCATCGAGCAGGTGCATTTGCTCCGTGCCGAGGGGGCCACGGAGGTATCGCCCCCCTGGCCACAGCCGGACCAGCTCGGCAACCCCGGGGGCGGATATGTCTGGGACCTCTATTCCCCAGAGCAACTCCGTCGCCGCACCGAGGTTGTCTACACAGCTGCAATCCAGGCGTACGAGAACCTGGTGACTGCATGGCTCGAGCCCTTCCGACCCCGCCTTCGCACCGCTGTGACACTTCCCGCGGTATTGCGGGGAACTCTACGGGTCACCCCTCCAGGCGGACCCACGGCGACCCAAAACATGCGAATGGCGTCAATCACATGGTACTTCGATGCGCTGCCCCGGCCTTCCGAGTCAAGCGTCGAGATCGTCCTCGGAACCACCAATGATGAGCGGCCAAGAGACTGGGCCGACTGGAAGGCTCAGGGCGATTCTCGCTACACGAAGCTTCTTCAGTTGCGCCCTGAAGCAGCGGGGTGGCTCAGTTCGTTCCAGCACCACGGAGTCGTCGATGTATGTGAACCGGCGCCCGTTGGCCCAATCGTCTACAAGTGGTTAATGACCGATCTCTCCGCGATCAACTGGGCATAGGGATCGTCCATTGGCTCCATCTCTCCTCCGAAGAAGATCCGCGGAGAGGGGTCTCAGGAGGCATCCCGGAGCCGTTGGTAGAGGCGCGTCGCGTAGAGGTCCATCAGGGCGCGCTGGAACTCCTCGTCGTCGAGAACCCGCTTGTAGATGGCTTCGTTGTCGTCCATCCGCTCGATCACGGTGCCGAGGAACATGCGGTCGAAGACGAGGCGGAAGTTGTCGTACTCGTTGTTCTTGGCCTGGGCCACCACCTCAGGGTCCGATGCCCAGGTCTCCTCGAACTGGTCAAAGAGCAGCTGGTCGGCCTCGGTGAGCTTCATCCCGAACCGCTCGTTGAGCACGTCGATGATGGCTGAGAGCTGCTCCTTTTCGGGTACGTGCTCGGGCCCGCGGCCGGAGAAGATGGCCTTCACGTCCCCCTTGCCCTCCTCGAGAATCAGGGACCCCTCGGTCTGGAGCTCGGTGCGGAGGTGGGTGAGCTTGACCTCGGAGCCGATGTCGATGCCCTCGGCCTCGCTGCGTGGCAGGCGGGACTCGAGGGCTCGGGCGTAGACGTAGTCCCGCTCCAGGTCGGCGTCAGTGAAGGCGACGATCTGGGCAATGAAGCCGTAGAGCCCGACGTAGCGGCCCAGGACCTCACGGAACTCGTCCTGGTCCTCACGATCGAGCTCCTCGTAGCGGGAGAGGGCGGGGTCGAGGGAGGCGTAGACCTTGGCGTGGTTGGGGACGCCCCGGCCAGCCAGGAGCTCGGCCACTGCGGCGGGGATCTCGTCCTCGTCGATGACGGGTGAGTCCATGAGCGTGCGATGGGTGTCCCACAGCAGGTTGGGGTCGGTGGGGATGGCCTCGGTTCGCTCGTACCAGGGGGCGAACGCCTTCTGGATGTCCTCGGTCTCATTGCGGAAGTCGAGGACGAAGGTGTCCTCCTTGTTGTCGCGGGTCCGGTTGAGCCGGGAGAGGGTCTGGACGGCATTGAGCCCAGTGAGCACCTTGTCCACGTACATGGTGTGGAGAAGCGGCTGGTCGAAGCCGGTCTGGAACTTCTCGGCCACGATGAGGACCTGGTAGTCATCAGTGTCGAAGCGCTCAGCTGTCTCGCTGTCTGGGAAGCCGTTCATGAAGGCTTCGGAGTAGGTGATCTCGTCGTCGACGACCTTGCCGGAGAAGGCGACCAGGGCTCGGACATTGGCGTAGTTGTGCTGAGCCAGGTACCGATCGATGGCCTCCTTGTAGCGCACCGCGTGCAGTCGGGAGGAGGTGACCACCATGGCTTTGGCGTGGCCGCCGATCTTTCCCGCGGTGTGCTGGCGGAAGTGCTCGACGATGATCTCGGCCTTCTGGGCCAGGTTGGTCGGGTGCAGCGAAACGAACCGGGCGATGGCGGCCCGGGCTCGGGCCCGGTCGTGGGCGGGGTCGTCGGCGATGGCCTTCTCGATGCGCCAGTAGGTCTTGTAGGTGGTGTAACACTCGAGGACATCGAGGATGAACTTCTCGTCGATGGCCTGGCGCATCGAGTAGAGGTGGAATGGCAGGAATCGGGGCCCCTCGGGGGTGTCGGTGCGCTTGCCGAACAGTTCCAGGGTCTTGGCCTTCGGGGTGGCGGTGAAGGCGAAGAACGAGACGTTGTCCTGGTGGCCCCGACCGGCCAAGGTGGCGACCATCTGGTCCTCTGGGTCCCCGTGAGCCTCCTCTTCAGCCTTCTCCTGTCGCTCAGCCTCGATGAGCAGCGCGTCAGCATCCTGGCCGCGAGCGAGGACGGCCCGGAGCTCCTTTGCGGCGATGCCGGTCTGGGAGGAGTGGGCTTCATCAACCACCACCGCGTACCGGCGGGCCTTGCCCTCGCCCATCTTGTTGAGGATGAAGGGGAACTTCTGGAGGGTGGTGATGACGATCTTGGCCTGTTCGCCTTCGAGGGCCTCGGCCAGCTGATCGGAGTTCTTGTCGATCTTGACGACCACGCCCTTGGCGTGCTCGAACTGGTAGATGGTGTCCTGGAGCTGGCGGTCGAGGACCAACCGATCGGTGATGACGATCACCTTGTCGAAGACCTTGGTGTCACTGGCGTCGTGCAGGTTGGCCAGGCGGTGGCAGATCCAGGCGATGGTGTTGGACTTCCCCGAGCCGGCGGAGTGCTGGACTAGGTAGCTCTGCCCAGCGCCGTTGAGCTTGGCATCGCCCTCGAGCTTGCGTACTGCGTCCCACTGGTGGAACCGGGGGAAGATCACCCGGGTGCCGGCTGTCTTCTCGGCCTTGGTGCCTTTGGCGGGGACCTCGACGTGGATGAAACGGGCCAGGATGTCGAGCCAGGAGTCCCGCCGCCAGACCTGTTCCCACAGGTAGGCGGTGCGGTGGGCGGTCGCCGAGCTCGGGTTGCCGGCGCGCCCGGGCTGGCCGGCGCCTCCGGTCCCTTGGTTGAAGGGGAGGAACCGGGTGCGTGGGCCGTCCAGCCGGGTGGTCATGGCTACCAGATCGGGATCTACGGCGAAGTGTACGAGGGCTCGGCGGGCCAGGGTGACGTTGGTCGGGTCGCGGTCTTGGCGGTACTGGGTCTTGGCGTGCTCGACCGTCTGCTGCGTGAGGGGGTTCTTGAGTTCAGCGGTGGCGGTGGGGATTCCGTTGACCAGTAGGGCCAGGTCGATCGAGTTCTCCGAGGTGGTCTCGTACTTGAACTGGCGGGTGACGGTCACCCGGTTGGCCTCATAGAGCACCTGGAGCTCGGGGGTGAGGGTGTGGGCGGGGCGGAAGTAGGCGAGGCGGAAGGCGACGCCGAAGTCGTCGACACCGTGGCGCAGCACGTCGACGGTGCCCCGAGCGTCGAGCTCGGCGGCGAGGCGCTTGGTGAAGCCGGTACGGGCAGCGGCTGTGTCCCCGCCATAGCCGCGGGCGACCAGCTGTTGCCAGGCCGTGGACTGAGTGGCGGTGAGGAAGTCGAACAGCTCGGTGGTGTCGAGGCCAAGGGCCCGATCGAAGTGATCGCTCAGCGACTTCGCGTACCCGCCGGCGCTCAGGAGGGAGAGCTCGATGGCGTCCTCGAAGCCCCGCTCGTTCGTGCTCATGCCGCTACTCCTGTGATCTCGAGCTCGCCGGTCACTGCCGCGGTGATGGTCGCCTTGCGGTACTCCTTGATCTTGAAGAGCTGGGTATCCAGTAGCTCAGTGAGTGCACGAGACCTCGTCACAGCTCTGCTCATCCTCTCCACGATCTCCCGCTGTACCTCGAGTGGTGGTACCTGGACCCGCACCTGACGCAACCGGTCCGTCCGCACTCCCATGACCGTCGACCCAGAGGCGCGGGACTGGACCTCAGCACGCCCAATCGGCGACCTCAGGAAGACCAGCAGGAACTCGGGCAACGCAATGTCCTTGCGGGGGCGGAGGAGGATCAATCGCTGGGCCAATGCGACCCCGTCATCCTCAATTAGTGCGACCTCACCAAGTGGTGCCTCGCTGGTGAACAGGACATCGCCGACTTGGGGTAGCCCTCGCCGCATCCAATCAACGTAGAGGCTTGCGGGGATGAACTGCCTGGACGTGGAGAAGTCGATCTGCCCGCCGATCACATTGCTGGCTGTCAGGAGCGGCACTCCGTCGTCAGCCTTCTCCGGCGTGGCGCCCCGATAGTCGATGAGTCGGTCGAGCACCTGGCCCAGCTGGATCGACCTCGACATTGGCTCAGCGCCGTCCAGCAGTTGAGCCGCGAGCGCCGACTCGCGCTCCGATAGCAGGCTCAACAGCCGTTCCTTCATCGCAACGAGCCGATCCATGCGCTCCGTGAAGGAGTCAAGGAAGGCCGCGACAGCTCTCTGAACGCCGACCTCGGGAAGCCGGACCTTGATGGACGCGAACTCTTCCCAGGGCAGATCCCATTGTGATGGCCGGATCCCCTTTGAACGTGCTCCGTACTCAGCAATCAGTGGTGCTGATCGGAGAAGATGGTGCATGAAGCGGTCATCTACCTCGGCGATGCGGCGCCCAACGAAGTAGGCCGGACTCACGATTCCTTCGAAGGCCGACACTCCAAGCGAGCCTTGCCAGGTCTTCATCTTGTTGAGTACGAGGTCACCGGGAAGCACGACCTTGTATGCCGACAGGTCGTCGCTCGCCTTGTTGAAGTTGTCGTCGCGACCGGCCCGTGGAACCACGCCCAAGTCTCGATACACCGACAGCAGCTGCAGGTCTGCTCGGTCCCGGGCCTCCACCCTTCGGTAGATCGCCCTCAGGGGCACCATGCCGGAATTCACGTCGTTACCTTCGCAAGCAGTACTTGCACATCGGACTCGATGTCCCTGATCTCGGTGTCGATCTCAGCCAGGGGTCGGGGCGGGACGTACCGGTAGAAGTGCCGAGTGACGGGGATCTCGTATCCGATCTTCGTCTTGTCGAAGTCCACCCAGACGTCGGGCGAGTAGGGCCGGACGTCAGCGTCGACCTGGTCTTCGACCGCCCGTACATAGGAGGTGGATCCCAACCTGTCGCTGACATCCTGCTCCCAGACCACAGGGACCGCAGGCAGTGGCACGTTTTCGGTAGCTCGCAAGCCTGCGTCGGGTAGCGGGTGACCGCCACGGGCAGTCTGGAGGGTTCCGGCCGGATCCGACTCCGCAGCCTGCTTGACCAGCTCCTTGAGGACCTGCGCGGGGACTTCGGAGCCATCTAGTGCGGTTATGAGGTCGAGCTGGAGGGACTTGGCATCGGCCCACTCCTGTCCCCAGAGCATGCCGCAGGGACCGCTCGCCCCGAATAGCTCATCGGCGATCACAGCGTGGCCCTCCTCTAGCCACTTCTTCCATGTCCGCGACTTCTCGAGGGAGGCGAGAGCCCCGAGGGTAAGTCGCCAGGTTTGGAAGAGCGGACGCTCGACCGTAACGCGCAGGTAGCCGAATGCCTCGTTGGGGAAGATCTTGACCCGTTCGCTCGCGGCGAATTCGGCGTAGAGCCGAGTGACTTCTGCGATCTGGTCATCACTGATCTGCTTTCGCTTCTCACCCAGCGGCTTGCGCATCTTGACGAAGAGATCCCGTGCATCGATGAGCTGCACCTTCCCGCGTCGCTCGGGACTCTTGCGGTTGGAGACGATCCAGAAGTAGGTCGAGATGCCGGTGTTGTAGAAGAGTTGGTCTGGAAGTGCGACCACGGCCTCCAGCCAGTCGTTCTCGATGATCCACCGCCGGATCTCAGACTCGCCGGAACCCGGGGCACCGGTGAACAGTGGGGAGCCGTTGAAGACGATGGCGATGCGGCTGCCGCCCTCGTCGACTGGCTTCATTTTTGAGATCATGTGCTGGAGGAATAGGAAGCTGCCGTCGTTGATGCGAGGGAGGCCCGCGCCGAACCGACCGCGGAATCCAAGCTTGTCGTGCTCCTTGCGGACAGCCTCCTCGATCTTCTTCCACTCCACGCCGAAGGGCGGATTGGCCAGGCAGTAGTCGAAGGTGCGCCCGGCGTGGCCGTCGTCGTCAGAGAGGCTGTTACCGACGGCGATGTTGGACGCCTCCTGGCCCTTCAGCATCATGTCGGACCGACAGATGGCGTAGGTCTCCTCGTTGAGCTCCTGGCCGTAGACCTCAAGCCCAGCCCCGGGGTTGAGTTGGCGGAGATAGTCCTCGGCCACCGAGAGCATCCCCCCAGTCCCGCAGGCCGGGTCGAAGATAGTGCGGATGATGCCCTGCTTGGTCAGGACGTCAGCGTCTTCGGCGAACAGCAGGTTGACCATCAGCCTGATCACCTCACGCGGGGTGAAGTGTTCCCCGGCCGTCTCGTTGGAGAGCTCGGAGAACCGCCGGATCAGCTCCTCGTAGAGGTACCCCATCTCGAGGTTGGAGACCCGGTCGGGGTGGAGGTCGATCTCGGCGAACTTGGACATCACCAGGTACAGCAGGTTGGCGCGGTCGAGCCGAGTGACCTGGGTGTCGAAGTCGAACTTCTCCAGGACTTCCCGAGCCCCTGCAGAGAACCCGGCGATGTACGCACGGAGGTTTGCGGCCAACTGACCGGGGTCGTCGAGGAGCTTCGGGAGGTCCAGGGGATGAATGTTGTAGAAGCCCTCACCTGAGACGGAGCGGAGGACCGGCTCGACGTTCTCGATGGTGCCCTGGATGCGGGCATAGCGGTCGATCACCTTGGCCTTGGTGGGGTCGAGCACACAGTCGAGCCGACGCAACACGGTGAGCGGCAGGATGACCTTGCCGTACTCGGACTGCTTGTAGTCGCCACGGAGGAGGTCGGCGACGGACCAGATGAAGGCGGCATGGTTCTTGACCGTGGCTGTGTCGCTCATCGCTGCGTCCGCTGGTACACGTCCCCGGGTCGGGGCGTGAGACCCGGGGATCTCCTTTCGTTGATGCGCCTACCTGGCCTTTCGGATGAAGGGCCAGCACTCGTCGCCCCTCATTGTCCCAGACCGGCTCCAAGGAGCCGGTGACTACGTCTCACTGAAGCTTTGTGCCTGTTGACCAGGAGCTATGGCGATCTAACGGGTCGACATACTGCCGGCAGTTGGACCGGTGGGAGATGACTCTGATCTTGCCGGTCCTCCATTTGCGGGGTGGGCCTTCTTTCAGCTCGGCAGCTTCCGTCGCGGAGTGCCGCGACAGCAGGAGCATTTGTCGCGCATCTCCGCGACCGAATGCGCTGCGCCGCCGCACGGTCGGAGAAGTCCCAGGTCAGAAGCCCAAAGGAGAACTACATGGCTGTAATCGAAACACCCATGGCGGAGCATGCGCGCATGACGGTAACGGGAGCGAAAGTCCAGGTAGATCGGTGCGCACGCGAGATTGAGGCGGGCGCTCCCAGGGATGAAGTCCTCTACGGCCAGCTACTCGACCGGGTGGTCCTCCGGCTGGCGTGCGAGGGCGGCTCCCCCACCTCTGCGCTGGCCATCGCGGGCCAGGAGGTCCGGGGGACGGCCTGGGCGGGCTACCGCAGTGGTCGGGCCCGGCTCGCTTCGGCCGCAGCGTCCTACCTCACCTGGTGCGCTCCAGCGCCCAGCTGGGCGCCGCACCCCTTCGGCGAGGTCGGCAACCGGCATCCGATCGCCTGGACCTCGCCGGTTGGCGACGTCATGGTCGATCTGCTGGCCGGAGGAGCCCTGTATGCGAAGAGCCTCGTGCCGGTCGTGCGGGCGGCTGCTGAGGGACCTGTCGTGGTCCGGCTGCTCAACATGCTGGCCCCAATGCAGAGCTCGGCTTACCTCCCCAACGGCCAGATCGTGCCCCTGGTGGGTTCTGCGTGGTGGTTCGAGGGAGGAGTCCGATGAGCACCTCAGCTCTCGACGCTGCAGCCCTGGCCCACCTGAGCGGAGTCACCGAGGGGCTACCGGTGGTAACCGCCGCACCCCACCCCGAGCTCGAGCGGCTGCTCAACATCGAGGCGGAACGTGGTTCGATCCCGGCCGCCGAGTACCGTGTCGCCGAACTCGCGATGAGCAGGTCCAAGCGGCAGATCCAGCGTGATCTGGCCAAGCTCCGCGACTCTGAGCGCTCGGCCTACGGTCGGTCCGGCTTCGAGCTCACCGAGCACCACAAGCAGGTGATCGTGGCGTGCCAGGGCAACGTGAACATGGCCCACAGCAAGCTACTGGAAGCTGGTGAGGACCTTCCCGGCTACCACACCTTCTGGGCTGCCTGGCACGAGTTGCCTATGGGCATCCAGGCATACGCGCGCCGTGGAGCTGAGGGCATGGCCGAGATGCAGATCTACCTGCGCTACGAAGCACCAGAGCGCAACGCCGTCTGGCAGGCCGACCACTTCGAACTGCCGGTCGACGTGATCGCCGATGGGCACACCACCACCCTGGTCAAGCCGTGGCTGACGCTGTTCGTCGACGACAAGACCCGCAAGGTCATGGCCTGGGCGATCACCGCCATCCCCGGCCAACGTGCTGACGCCGAAGTGGTGTGCGCGACCTTGGCTGCCGCCATCCAGGTGCGCTTGGAGCACGGCGTGGAGGTCGGCGGGGTGCCCAGAGTCGTCCGTTGGGACAACGACCTGTCGTTCGTCGCGGGCATGGTCACTCAATTCGGAAGCTCCGTGGGGTTCGAGTGCCATGCGGTGCCGCCCTACTCCGGGCACATGAAGGGGAAGATCGAGCGGCTGGGGAGGACGGTCCAGGAGCAGTTCTGTGTACTGCAGCCCGGCTACACCCACGGTCCGAGGACCTACACCCAGCGTGACCTGTTTCGGGACACCACTCCGCTCACGGCCGAGATTCTGCGGGGCAGGATCGACCAGTGGTTCGCCGAGTACGACACAAGGGTCCACTCCAGCCTCGGGACGGCACCCATCGAGGCGTGGAAGGCCGACGCCACGCCGCTGCGCAAAGTGGCCGCCGACAAGCTCCGTTCTGCATTGCTGGTGGACAAGGCAAAGCGGAAGGTGATCAAGCGCAAAGGGGTGTCGTTCAAGCACCCGGCGACGAAATCCCGCAAGCAGATGTTCTGGGCGTCAGGCCCACTCATGGCCAAGACCAACCAGACGGTGGAGGTCCGCTACGCCATCAACGACGACAGCTTCATCGAGATCTTCCAGGGTGGGAAGTGGCTGTGCACGGCATGGCCGTCGGAGCGATTGACGGACACCCAGCGGTCTGCCGTCCGCCAGGAGCGCTTCGACCAGTACTACGAGGCGAAGGATCTCCACGAGCGTGCGACCCGGCTACGGGTAGGGGCTGATGCCGTGGCCGGGGAGACCGATGCGACCCCGGCAGTGGCCTCGATGCCGGCCGACGATCCGTTGGCTCCCAGCGTCGACGACCTCTTCGACATGCTCCGGCTCATCGACGAGGCCGAGGACGGAGTGGGAGCATGAGTCCCGCGGCCGGCTCGACAAAGCGTAAGGCTGACACTCCGGCCGTCTGGCAGCTGCCACCAGCCACAGTGCACACCGCGAGCTTCCTGGTGGCCCAGACCATCGCCACCAAAGCCGTGGACCACACCTCGATCGCCGGCATCTTCGGCGATCCGGGGACCGGCAAGACCTATGCGCTCCAGCACTTCTGTGCCCACAGTGGGGTCGAGAGCGTGTACGTGACCGCCTCCACCTCACCCCAGCGCAAGGAGATCTACGAGGAGATCCTCCTCGCCATCACCGCTCATGTTCCCGACCTCTCGGCTCGCGACCTGCGCCGCCGGTGCCACGAGGTGCTCGCCGAACACAGGCGGGTCGTCATCGTCGACGAGTGCCAGAACCTCAGTCTCACCTGGCACAACCAGTTGCGGAACCTCCACGATCACGGGGACGCTGCGTTCGCGCTCATCCTGGCCGGCGGGACCAACGCGGAGAGGGCCCTCAGTCGTGACCAGCAGATGTGGAGCCGGATCACGCTTCGGACCACGTTCGGCGCACTCGAGGACCAGGAGCTGCTCAACACCCTCGCGTCCTTCCATCCGGTGTTCGCCAACACCGACGACGAACTGCTCCTCATGATCGACGCCCGAGACTGCAGAGGCAACCTTCGCAACTGGGCGGCGTTTCTCACCATCGCCCTACCCTTCGTGGGTGCCAGCTCCCGGCCGGACCGCGTGACGGCGAAGGTCGTCCGATCAGTCTTCGCCCTGCGGGGTGTCGAATGAGCGCGCAACTTCACTCCGTAGTGGTCCACCCCGACACCGAGAGTGCGCGCCGCCTCCGTCGTGCGTCCAATCCGGACGCCGGCATCGTGGTGGCCGCGGTGCCGCCGGACATGCGCCGCAGCTACGAGCTGACCTGGGAGCTGTTGGTCGGCATGGGCAAGATGCCGGACGTCGCAGGGGCCGGCCGGCGTGAGGACCTGAACTGGGAGGTGCTGGCGGCCTGGATCGGTGCCCATCGCATCGAGCACCTCGTCCTGGTCGATACCCAGTGGATCGGCCCAAAGTTCCTCGGCGACATCGTCGGGCTGGCTGCCGTCACCGGGGTGGACCTGTGGCTCGTCGCCCAACAGCCCCTGGACGATGGCTACGTCGTCGCCCTGTCCGGGTGGCCGGTGATCGAAGGGCCCGCCGACGAGCTGGCCCGGCTGGTGGCCGCAGCACTACAGATGTCCGAGACCTACGTGGTCCCGGACTTCCCGGCGGTGCCAGCGGACAACTACCCAACCTTCCGGGCCGAGGCCCGCCGGGTCCTGTCTGGGTCGGAGTTCGATCAGGTAGATGCCACCTACCGGGCGGCATTCTCGGCGGCCGCGGCCTCGTTCGCTCAGCTGGTGGAAGGACCCGGGATCACCGAGGACAGGGTCCTGTACGAGATCCGTCACCAGCTCCACCGCTGTGGGACAGCCGAGGAGATGGTGGTCTGCGTGCGTGGGTGCCAAGCCGCTGCCCACCGTGCCGGGTGGCTGGTCTCGGCGGTACTCCCCCGGCTAGTAGTGACTTCGGAGATGGCGTCGCGAGCAGCAGTGCATGCGCCCTCTACATGGAAGCGCCTGCGGGCCTACCGGGAGCCCTACCGCGGGGCGGCCTGCGCCTTGGCCGCACTCGACCTCTCGATACAGACGATCAGCGGGGTCCGCATCGCCGACGTCAGTGGCAGTGGCCAAGAGCTCGAGGTGCCGATGGCCGGCGAGCTGGTGCACTTGGAGGTCCCGGCCGGGGCGGACCTCTACCTCCGGGCCCAGGTGGCGCACCGCCTGATCCAGGGTGCGGTCCCAGACGAGCTCCTCTTCGCCACGGAGGAAGGGCCGATGGCCTCCAAGCATCTGGCAGATGCCATCCGGGCACCGATCACCGAAGTCGGGGTGCCGCTTTACTCCCAGACCCTCGAGCGGGTGGAGCTCGATGCGAAGCGATGGGCGCTCCGCTGGGGCCTTTCGGTCCAGGAGCTGTGATGGCCGCCTGCGTGCAGTTGGACACGACACTGATCCGCCGCCGGCGGGCGGAGCTCGGCATCTCCGTGCGGGCGGCGGCCGAGACGATCGGGCTCTCGGGGCCCACCTTCACGAGGCTCGAGAGTGGGTCCGACCACGGCGGCCTGGAGTTGGGCGTGGTTGTTCGCCTGGCCTCCCTGCTCGGCTTGAGCCTCGACCAACTCATCGTCCAGGGTCAAGGAGCGGTCACATCTGCCGGCGAGCCGGCGGGGATCGCTGCGGACGTAGCTGCTCTCGGGGCAGTGCTGTTCGCCACCCAGACGCACACTCCGGTGGGCACGCTGTGCGAGGTCCACGGGTGGACCCTCGCCCGGCTCCATACGGCCGAAGAGGCACTGAAGGCCGCCCTCTGCCACGTGGGGATCACCCTGTCCCGGCAGAACGCCCGGCTGGGTCTGGCGCGTGCCGAGGGGGCGGTCGACCAGGACGTGCTCCAGCGAGCTCTGCGCAAGCATCAGGGCCGGGACCACGTCTCGATCACCGAGGCCCGGCTGCTCCACCGCATCGAGCATGGCGATGCTCCGACTCAGCCGAGCAACACCGAGCGAGTGGCTCTGGGGATGTTGGTCAACGCTGTCCTCATCACCTTCGGACCCAGCCGGCCGAAGGGCGAGGCGCCGCTGATCCTCTGCGAGGACGTTCGGTTCAGCCTGCTGATCGACGAGGAACCGGGTCCGCGTGCCGCCCCGCGACGACCGCGCCGTGGTCCGGCGTGTGATCCCGATGTACCACCACCAACGCCCACCAACGCCCACCGGAAGAGTAGAGAGAAGCGACAGCCATGACAAAGGACCGACAAGGACCCACCGACGAGGAAGGCCATCCACCGCGCGAAAAGGAGTTCTGGGGCCTGGAGACCGCCATTGCCTGGTCGACCAGTCCTACCCCACCACGGTTCGATGGCCAGCTTCGCTCAGCCCTGCATGTGGTCGATGAACTCGTCCCACGCCTCTACCACCTCTGGGGCTGGATCGCTGTGGACGACGACAGTGCCGTGCAGGGAGTGTGTTTACCGGGCCTGCTGGTCATCAACAGGACATGGTTCCTGAGCCCCGCCTTGTTCGACCGCATCGAGAGCCTGAGCGCCCGGTGGAACCATGAAGGCAACCTGGAGCTCACGGGAGACGGGCTGTGGCTAGGCACTGGACGGCCGCTTGAGGAACTTGACGTCGTGGCACTCGACTGGTGGATCGGCGAGGCGACGGATCGCTTCGCTGGCAGGATGGAGGTTGAGGATGTGGGACCAGGCGACGATCCGCCGTGGGAAGAGCTCTGCGTTCTGGAGGCCGGAGCGCCGTCGTGCGCAGACTGCGGTGGCCCCGTCGAGCGGCCGGACGAGGTCTGTGAGACGTGCTGGATCCGGCTCGAGGTCGACTTGGCCATCGCAACCTGGGGGCCTCTGCCGGAAAGCGACCGATAGAGGGCACGGCAAATTCCAGTCAGCGTGCCTGCTCAACCAGGTCGCAGACCTCGGCGTACGTGAGAGGCGCATAGTCATCGTTGCCCAATGCCCTCGCTGTCGCCGTGACGGCGGGACTCAATGACTCCAACAGGGCTCCGGCAGCCTTGAGTGCATCCTTCAACGGCTGGCCGAGTGCGGTGGCCAGGGTCTCGTCAGTCTGGTCCTCCAGGAGCCCTGCGTAGTTTCGCCAGAGATTGAGGTCGGTTCTGTACGAGCCATCCAGACAGTGCTTGAAGGCGCCGTACTCAGCAAGCGCGCCGGCCACCAGGAACTGAAAGGAGCCCACCAGATCACGTTTGACCAGCTCCTCGACGTCCTCGGGACTTGCCATTTGGACCCCGCCCCCAGTTAGCCGACCAACGTCACTCTTGTTGTCCCTTGGGTCACGGCTGATCGACACGTCCACAAACGCGATGCCCAGATGCACCGCCATCACCGCATGCCCAGCCTCGTGGAGCACTGCGTGGCTCAGCCCTCCGTGTTCGAGACAGAGCGCATTCCAGAAGGCAGCCGGGGTGAGGCTCACCGGGTGCGCCGGCGAGTGATGGGGAACGTCGGTCCCTGGATCAGCGTCTCGGTCAGTGCGTTGAGCGGGAATGACCGGCGAGGTTCACCGGTCAGCCACGTCCAGCGGATGAGATCGTTCTCGGTGGCCGGCACCTGACCTGTGAGCTTCCGCCACAGACCGTCACGCCGGCAGAGAAGTTTGGAGGCGAGATCTGGGATCGAGAACTTCCCCGCCTGTAGCGTCGCGGTGATCGCACAGGCGAGCTCATGCTGCTCACGAGCACGGTGAAGGAGCACGGCACCCGGCTCGTCGGTGGCCAGTCGCCACACAGCATCAGGGTCTTGGCCGAACCCACTGGAGTTCAGCAATAGATCACGGGGAACGAAGGAGGGTCGATGGGCCACGCGCAGTCAGCCGAGGACGGTACAGCGTCTCGGCCAGCCCGATGTTGGTCTGTTCACTCGGTCTCTTCGCCCAATCGACGCAGGCTTCGTCGGTGGAGGAACGGAGCCAACCGCTTCTCGACTCTGTTTGCGAAGTCCCGGGCGTTCCACCCCCATCCCGACCCCGCAATCGTGGCCAGTCCCGCCAGTACGGCCAGGACTCCGGCCGGAATCCTGAGCCAGGTCACCGAGCTCAAGGCCGGTACCACCGTGACGATGATGCCCAGGGCCACCGATACTGCGAGGACGATGGTGAGGCCGACGAACACACTCCGACCGAAGCGCTTGGCCCGGTGCTCGGCATTGGCCATGAGCCGGCCATGGCGAGCCACCTTGTCTGCCGCCAGGGCCGAGACCGCCGCCTGCTCCGCCGCCAACGTCGCTGCAGCTGCCGCCCTCTCCTGGCGCGCCGCCGTCTCCTCGGCAGCTGTTCTCCGGTTACGCTCATCCTCAAGTTCGGCCTGCACTGGGGCAGTGATCGCAGCCTCTGCTGAAGCAAGGACTTGTCGGACCACCCTGTCGTCAATGGCGTCTTCTTCGCCGAACGTCGAATCCATCAGGGCGCGCTGCGCAGGTACGGAATAGCGCATGATGTCGAGTTGCTTGTCGGAGAAGTCCCCCCGCTCTGCGGTCCGCTCGATTTCCGCAAGGTACCGGTTCCACATGGCCTCGCTGGGGCGGAGTGCGGCGTAGCAGTCGGCCATGATCTGCTTGCGGGGAAGGTCCGGCGCATCAAGTGGTGTCTTGAGCCACATCAGCGTGGCAAGCTCACCGTCGAGCATCGCATGGGGCCAGCTATGACCATCTTCCTCGAGGCGGAAGAATTCCCTGCTGGCGGCAGTCAGCTTTCCATTGGTCGTCACGAAGATGGCCTTGCTGTCCTCCATGATCGAGGTCCGCTGTCCCCGGCGAAGCCGATGGACCGCAGTCAAGGCATCGAGGTCATGGCGCATCGTCGTGTCTCGCGCGTAGTGCACATGGCGCGAGAGGACCTCCTCGAAGCGTCGCTCGTCGACCCCGAGATCAATGGTGTAGCCAGGAGCGGCAACGACTCGGACATCCATCCGCCGGAGGACGTCATCGAGCTGAGCTGCCTCGATCTCAACATCAGCCTTCTTGAAGCCCCGCAGCAGGAACTGGCGACTCACCTCGTTGGTGGGAGTAGCCCCGCTCCGTCCACTCGGAGGAGTCGCTGACAAGACCACCCCTCGAAGCTCGGCCAATGTCGCATCGAAGCAAGCCAGCCTCGCCCCGCCCTCCACTAGCAGGTGAAGCAGCTCCAAAGCTGGGGCCTTGAGCTCGGCACCCAAGTAGCCCAGGGCCCGGAGCATGAAGGGTGTATCGAGGTACACAGTCACATCCCCGAACTTGCGCTCCACCGCTCCTGGATTCGGCAGGTAGACGAGGCTAGTCAACATGCTGCCCTCGACGATGGTCTGGAAGTACCTGAACGAGCTCAGATTGGTGGACGCGAGGTACTCGACAAAGGCGTGCACGACATAGAGCAACTCCGCGTCTGTCACCGCACGCGGCTCTGGAGGCAGGTCAGCGATCCCTCGTAGCAACGTGGTCGCGCCGAACTCGCTCACGTATGCGTCTAGGGCTGAGGATGCCTGTTGATCAGTTAGCAGCTTCTCGTAGCGCTCGGCGGCGAATGCTCGCATCTGTGCGATGAGCGTCTCATAGCACTGGATCAGCTCCTGCCTTTTCGGCGTCAGGATGCGCTCATCCAGCTTCTCGAGGTTGGGCTGATAGGAGCCATCGATACCCGTCGCGAGCCCATCCCGCACAGCTCGACGCAGCAGGGCTTCGACAACCTGCTGAGGGATCTGCATGCCGAAGATCTTCCTCAAACTTTTCTGAACAGCCGATGGAGTCACCGGGCCCGGCGCGGAGCGCAAGCACTCGGCGACGAAGGGGACGAAGGTGTCGAGGTAGCTTCGACCGCGGTTGTAGTTCTCCTTGAGAATCGCCAAACTCACCAGGCGCGGTGGGAACGCCGATTGCCGGTTGGCGGATGAATCCGCCGTCCTGTTCACCTTTTCAGCTGGCTGCCCCATGCCACTCCCCTACTGGATCTTGTCGTGCAGGCGTGCAAAGGCGGGACCCCGCTGGGTCCCGCCTTCACTGCTTGCTACTGCTAGCGATCGCATGTCATCTGCCGTCAAATCTCGGTGTCATCTGCCCAAATTCGCGTGACATCTGGCGTCAAAAGCCGATGACACTTGGCCTCAAAGCACATCAGCTGCAGCCGCTGGTCGTCCCGCAGCTCGAGCAGACGTAGCAGGAGCCGGCCCGCTGCATGGCGTTGCCGCATTGGTAGCAGTAGGGCGCGTCCCGCTGCTCGGCCCGGGCCAGCGGCCCGTCCGTGGTCGCCGGAACGGGCCGCGCCTGAGCAGCGGCCGGGGCCGTCGGGGCGCTCCCGTCCACCACCATCGTGATGGTCGGGTCGATCGACCCCGCCTCCACGATGCCGGACGACGGCGTGGCCGTCTCCTCGACGCCGGGCAGGGTGGGCTGCATGCGCTCGGCCGTCGACAGAATGCCGAGTTCGGCCCGCTCGTCGAGGGGCAGGTAGTCCACGGCCAGCCGGCGGAAGATGTAGTCGACCAGGCTGGTGGCGATGCGCAGGTCCGGGTCATCGGTGATACCGGCCGGCTCGAAGCGCATGTTGGTGTACTTGCGGACGTACGTCGACAGCGGCACCCCGTGCTGGAGGCCGAGGCTCACCGAGATCGAGAAGGCGTCCATGATGCCGGCCAGGGTCGAGCCCTGCTTCGACACCTTCATGAACACCTCGCCCGGACGCCCGTCCTCGTACTCGCCAACGGTGACGTAGCCCTCGCAATCGGCCACCCGGAAGGCGAAGGTCGACGACTTGCGGCGACGGGGCAGGCGCTCGCGGACCGCTCCGACCAGCACCGTGTCCTGCCTGCGGGACTGCTCGTGGACCAGGGCCGTCTCGAGCTCGGCGATCTTGGCGCTGAGCTCGAGGGCGTGGGCCTCGGCCTCCGACCTGGCGATCGGCGCGTCGGCGACGAGACCCTCGGTGGGAGCTTCCTTCTTGGTCGTCGACAGAGGCTGGGCCACCTTGCAGTTGTCGCGGTAGATGGCCACGGCCTTGATCCCGAGCCGCCAGGCGTCGATGTGCAACTGCTCGACGTCCTCCACCGACACATCCTCGGGCAGGTTCACCGTCTTGGAGATGGCGCCCGAGATGAACGGTTGGACCGCGCCCATCATCCGTACGTGTCCGAGGTAGTGGATGGTGTTGTCACCCATGGAGCAGGCGAAGACGGCCATGTGCTCGGCGGCCAGGTACGGGGCACCGACGATCGACTTGTGCACGTCGATGTAGGTGATGATCTCATCGACCTGGTCGGGCGAGTAGCCCAGCCGGGTCAGCGCCCGCGGCACCGTCTGGTTGACGATCGACATGGTGCCGCCGCCCACCAGCTTCTTGGTCTTGACGAGGCCGAGGTCGGGCTCGACGCCGGTGGTGTCGCAGTCCATGAGCAGTCCGATGGTCCCGGTCGGGGCCAGTACCGAGGCCTGCGAGTTGCGCACGCCGTACTGCTCACCCAGTTCGACGGCCAGGTCCCAGGCCTCCTGGGCGGCCGACAGGATGTCGGTGGGGACCTGCTCCTCGTCGATGGCCGCTACCGCGTCACGGTGCATCTTGAGGACGTTGGTCATCGGCTCGATGTTCTCGTGGTACCCGGCGAAGGGTCCCATCCGGGCGGCCGTGCGGGCCGAGGTGGCATAGGCGTGCCCGGTCATCAGGGCGGTGATGGCGCCGGCCCACGCCCGACCCTGGTCGGAGTCGTAGGGCAGGCCCTGGGCCATGAGCAGGGCGCCGATGTTGGCGTAGCCGATGCCCAGCTCACGGAAGCGCCGCGAGTTCTCAGCGATCTTGTCGGTCGGGTAGTCGGCGTTGCCCACGATGATCTCCTGGGCGGTGAAGATGACCTCGACCGCGGACCGGAAGCCCTCGATGTCGAACGACGAGTCGTCGTGGAGGAACTTCATGAGGTTGAGGCTGGCCAGGTTGCACGCCGAGTTGTCGAGGTGCATGTACTCCGAGCACGGGTTGGAGCCGTTGATGCGCCCGGTGTTGGAGGCGGTGTGCCACCGGTTGATGGTGGTGTCGAACTGCATGCCGGGGTCGGCGCACTCCCATGCGGCCTGGGCGAACTGGCGGAAGAGGTCCCGGGCGGGCACGGTCCGGATCGTCGAACCGTCGCCCCGGGAGACCAGGTCCCAGTCCCTGCCGTCCAGCACGGCCTGCATGAACTCGTCGGTGACCCGGACCGAGTTGTTGGCGTTCTGGTACTGCAGGCTGATGGCGTCCTTGCCGTCGAGATCCATGTCGAAGCCGGCGTCGCGCAGTACCCGCGCCTTGCGCTCTTCGGTGGACTTGCACCAGATGAAGTCCTCGATGTCCGGGTGGTCGGCGTCGAGGATGACCATCTTGGCGGCCCGCCGGGTCTTGCCACCCGACTTGATGGTGCCGGCCGAGGCGTCGGCGCCCCGCATGAAGCTCACCGGACCCGACGCCGTGCCGCCGCCCTTCAGGAACTCGTGGGAGGAGCGGATGCGCGAGAGGTTGACGCCCGCACCGGAGCCGCCCTTGAAGATCACGCCCTCCTCCGTGTACCAGTTGAGGATCGAGTCCATCGTGTCCTCGACCGCCAGGATGAAGCAGGCCGAGCCCTGCTGAGGGACGCCGGCCACGCCGATGTTGAACCACACCGGCGAATTGAAGGCGGCCATCTGGTGCACGATCAGGTGCTTGAGCTCGGCCGAGAACGCTTCGGCCTCTTCGTCGTCGACGAAGTAGCCGTCCTTGATGCCCCAGGCGGTGACGGTGTCGACGACCCGGTCGGCCACCTGGCGGAGCGACGACTCGCGCTCCTCGGTACCCGGAGTCCCCCGGAAGTACTTCTGGGAGAGGATGTTGGTGGCGTTCAGACTCCAGCTCTCGGGCACCTCGACACCGACCTGCTCGAAGGCGACCGAGCCGTCCCGGTAGTTGGTGATCCTGGCATCGCGTCGCTCCCAGACGATCTCGTCATAGGGGTGGGTGCCGGCGGTGGTGAAGTGGCGGCGGATGCCGATGCCGACTCGCTGGGGTGCGATGGCCATGTGGTGGACCTTCTTTCTGATCGTCTGTAGGGCGGTGCGTCGTTGCCGATGCCGAGTGGTGAGAGCCGCTCGGGTGGTGAGGTGCTGCCTGTGCTGCGGTCCCCTGCCCAGGGGTGGGTCCACCGGTTGATGCCGGTCCCCGGTACTCGAACGGTCGTTCCTGCCCCACCGGGGCGTCCGCAACTGCCGGATCCCCCGTCGGTCCCTTCCCACCCGACCGCCCGGGCCCTTCGCCATCTTACCCGCCCGAACAGCCGGCAATTCGATGGAGACACAAGATGTTGTGGTTTGCCCTCCCCCGAGGTACGAGATAGTGGGTCTATTACAGCAGTGTAGTTACACGCTGTCAACGAACACCGGGCCCTCAGGCGCGATTCGCGGCCGCGTATCCCCTGTTCGGAGGGCGTTCGCGAAGGTTCGCATATCTTTGCTGGACGCGAGCGGCCCGATGGGCCCGAACGGCCTCCGTTCCACCCCTCGTCGCCGTCGCTACAGTCCCCCTGTGGCCACCCGCACCCCCGTCAGCATCGCCATCGACGCCGGCACCACGGGTGTCAGGGCCCTGGTGGTGGACGAACGGGCCCAAGTGGTGGACATCGCCTACCGGGAGCTGACCCAGTACTTCCCCCGACCGGGCTGGGTCGAGCACGACGCCGACGAGATCTGGCGCCTGGTATGCGAGACCCTGTCCGAGGTGGCGGACCGGGTCGAGGGTACGGACCGGACGGTCCGATCCATCGGGGTGACCAACCAGCGCGAGACCGTGGTGGCCTGGGACCGCGCCACCGGGAGACCCCACCACCGGGCCCTGGTCTGGCAGGACCGCCGCACGGCCGACCGCTGCGCCGCCCTCGTGGAGGCCGGCTACCTCCCGCTGGTGCGGGAGCGGACCGGCCTCGTACTCGACCCCTACTTCTCGGGCTCCAAGATGCAGTGGCTCCTCGAGGAGGGCGGTGTCCCCACCGGGCCCGGCCTGGTGCTCGCCACCGTCGACACCTGGATCCTGTGGAACCTGACCGGTGGGACCAGTGGCGGCGTGGTCGCCACCGACGTCACCAACGCTTCGAGGACCATGCTCTTCGACATCGTCGTCCGTCGGTGGTCCGATGAGCTGTGCGACCTCTTCCACGTGCCCCAGAATGCCCTGCCCGAGGTGCGACCGTCCTGCGGCCGCTTCGGGAAGGTGGCCGCCGACGTGCTCGGCTCCTCCTCGCCGTTGGCCGGGGCGCCGATAAGCGCCATGATCGGCGACCAGCACGCCGCCTTGTTCGGCCAGGCCTGCTTCGACCGGGGCATGACCAAGGCCACGTTCGGCACGGGCAGCTTCATCCTCATGCACGTGGGCGGCACCTGCCCCGAGCCGGTCGACGGCCTGATCACCACCCTGGCCTGGGACCTGGGCACCGACGGCGACGTGGCCATCGGGGCCGACGGCGGACCGAGGGCGGGTCGTTCCTCGTTGGCCTATGCCGTCGAGGGCTCGGTGTTCGTGGCCGGGGCCGGCGTGCAGTGGTTGCGGGACGGGCTCGGCATCATCGCCCAGGCGGCCGACCTGGAGCCGCTGGCCCGCACCGTGGCCTCATCGGAGGGCGTCGTCCTGGTGCCCGCCTTCGCCGGCCTGGGCAGTCCCCACTGGGACCCGGCCGCACGCGGCACCATCACCGGCCTCAGCCGGGGCACCGGTCGGGCCCACCTGGCCAGGGCCATGATCGAGGCCATGGGGTTCCAGGTGCGCGACGTCCTGAAGGCCATGGCGGCAACCGGCACGGCCCCGTCGGTGGTCCGGGTGGACGGCGGGGCCGCCGTCATGGGACTGCTGCTCCAACACCTCGCCGACCAGGCCCGGCTCGATGTGGTCCGGCCCCGTTCGATCGAGACCACCGCGCTCGGCGCGGCCACCATGGCCGGCCTGGCCGAAGGGGTGTGGGGGACGCTCGACGACCTCGCCGGACTGTGGGCGCCGGAGGCGTCGTTCTCCCCCGAGGGCGACGAGGCGGCAGTCGTTGCGGCCCATCGGGCCTGGACGCGATCGGTCGAGCGGTCGAAGGGCTGGGCGACGAACGCGCCCTGATCAGGCCAGCTCGCGCCAGCCGTGGTCGGCCAGTTCGGCCATGATGGCGATCCACTGACGTTCTCGTGACCGGAACACCGGCCCCGCCCGGCCCACCACCAGGACCACGCCGGCCCGCACCATCTCGGCGGCGGCCACCCCCGGGCTCTGGTCGATGCTCCCGGCACCCGTCTCATGGGCCCCTACCGGGGACGACAGCGGCGTCACCGCCCACAGCGCCATGGCCCGCAGCTCGTCGTCGGGCGGGGCGTCGCCGTGGCTGGAGGTCACCCGGGTGGTGTCGGCGTCGACGATGGCGGCGAACTCGGCCGCCAGACTGCGGCGCACCCGGTCGGCCAAGTGGTCGAGCAGAGCCTCCGGCGACACTTGGACGAACAGCTCGGTGGCGATGTCGAGCAGTTCGGCGTGCCGGTCGGGCAGCGGCCCGTCGACGGCCCGGAGGGCCTCGATGGACACCCCGTCCACTTCGAGGATCTCATCGCGCAGGAGGTCGAGGAGGTGGTCGCCGGCCAGGCCGACCCCGAGCTCGTCGACCACGGCGCCGTTGTCCCGCTGGAGGATATCGATCGACACCACGTCCCCGCCCACCGAGCCGATCCGACTGGCAACGGCGCCGAGCGCACCGGGGCGGTCGGGCAACTGGACGCGGATCAGATAGTTGGGCACGGCGTCAGGGTAGAGCGGGAATGTGTCGGCACGGTTTCGTCCCGGTTACGAATTCGGCGCCGCCACGGAGGCCACGCCACCGTCCCCCGGGGCCTTCTTCTTGCGACTGGCGTACTCGTCCACGTATTCCTGACCGGACAGGGCGGCGATGGACGCCATCAAGGCGTCGGTCAGGGCCCGCAACTCCTGCTGGTCGGGGTCGCCCCGGGTCGGCCCGCCGTGGGCCCCCTCCGGAACGGGTGACCCGGTGGCGAACTGTTCGCCGTCGACCTCGTAGGCGACGGGGGGACCGAAGCGGACGGTCACCGAGTGGAATGGGCGCATGACCATGCTCCCGGGGGGTTGCACCTTGCGGGTGCCGACCAGGCCCACGGGGATGACCGGGACCCCGCACCCCACGCTGAGGCGGGCCACGCCGGTCTTGCCCTTGTGGAGGCGGGTGTCCGGTGCCCGGGTGCCCTCGGGGTAGATGGCGAGCACCCCGCCCGACCCGAGGACCGCGGTGGCGGTGTCGAGCGCCCGCTGCGAGGCGTCGCCGCCGCTCCGATTCATGGGAATCTGGCCGGCGGCCCGGAAGAACCACGCCGTCTTCCAGCTGTCGAAGTACTCGGCCTTGGCCACATAGGTGACCTTGCGCCGGATCACCAGGGGCAGGAAGAACGAATCGCAGAACGACTGGTGGTTGGCGGCCAGGATGACCGGCCCGTCGGTGGGCACATGCTCGCGACCCTCGACCTTCACCCGCCACAGGAGGTACAGGAACGGGGTGATGATCCCCTTCATGATCCAGTAGGCCACGAGGCAACGGTATCCGTGCATGTGCTGTACTGCACTGATGACCGCGGCGACCGCCTCCACCCCCGTCGGTGCCACCCCTGGCACCCTCGGTGACCAGGGACCCTGGGAGGTCATGGGGCGGACCATCGGGCTCCCCGTCGAGGTCCGGGCGGCCGCCCAGTGGGGGGTGCAGTATCTGGTGCCGGCCGCCGCCGCCCAGCGGATCGTCGCCCCGACCGGACTCGATGTGACCGGCCCGCTGCCCGGTCGGGCCCTGGTGGCCCTGGCCGTCTGCCGCTACGACGACACCGACCTCGACAGCTACCACGAGGTGGCCGTGAGCTTCGTGGTCCGGCCCCACGACGCCGCCCCGGACCCGTCCGCCCTCGACCGGCTGCGGGAGTTCGGGTCGGGCGCCATCGGTGCCTACATCCACCGGCTGCCCGTCGACCAGGAATTCACCTGTGCCGCCGGACGCGACATCTGGGGTTACCCCAAGTGGATCACCACGATCGACATCGACGAGCCCGAGCTGGGCGACCGCCGCTCCGGGTCGGGGACCACCGTCCGCCTGGTCGATGACGGCACGCATGTGCTGACCCTGACGCTGGCCGGCGGCGGTCCGGTGAAGCTGCCGTCCCAGGCGCCGCCCAGCTACTCCTTCCGTGACGGCGTGCTGCGGCGCACCCCGTGGGAGATGTCGGCCGAAGGGGTGGCGGGGCGTCCCGGTGGTGCGACCCTGGTCCTGGGCGACCACCCGATGGCCGACGAGCTCCGTTCGCTCGGTCTGCCCAAGCGGGCGCTGTTCTCCTCGTCGGCGGCCCGCATGCGGGCCGCGTTCGGACCGGCCGAGGTGGTGGTGGCCCGCCGCTAGGCGAGGCGGGTCAGGGCCTTGCGCAGGCTGCGCACGCCCTGGCCGATGCGCTGCTCGTTCTCGATGAGGGCGAAGCGCACGTGGCCGTCGCCGCCCGGACCGAAGCCCACGCCCGGCGAGGTGGCCACGTCGGCTTCGTTGACCAGGAACTTGGCGAACTCGAGCGATCCCATCTCCTGGTACGGCTCGGGGATCGGGGCCCACACGAACATCGTCCCCCGGGGCGGGGTGACCTCCCACCCGATGCGCTTGAGCCCGTCGCACAGGGCGTCCCGGCGCGACTGGTAGATGTCGTTGATCACCTTCGGGTAGTCGGGCACCTCGTTCATGGCCACGATGGCGGCGATCTGGATCGGCTGGAACGTGCCGTAGTCGAGGTAGCTCTTGAGCTTGGTCAGGGCCTGGACGATCTCGGGATTGCCCACCAGGAACCCGACCCGCCACCCGGCCATCGAGAACGACTTCGTCATGGTGTACAGCTCGACGGCGACGTCCTTGGCCCCCGGCACCTGGAGGATGGAGGGCGGCGTGTACCCGTCGAAGGCGATGTCGGCGTAGGCGAAGTCGTGGACGAGCACGATCTCGTGCTCCTTGGCGAACTCCACGATGCGGGTCATCCAGGCCAAGTCCACGCACTCGGTGGTCGGGTTGTGGGGGAAGGACAGGACCACGACCCGCGGCTTGGGCCACGCCGACTCCCACGCCTCCATCAGGTTGTCGAAGAAGGCCGCGCCGCCTTCCGCGCTGTTCACGCCCTCACCACTCGGGGTGTCGAGGCGGATGTGGCGGATATCGGCTCCGGCGAACAGCGGCGCGTAGATGTGGATCGGGTACGACGGCGACGGCACCAGGGCGGTGTCCCCCGGCCCGACCAGCACCCACATCACGTGGGACAGGCCCTCCTTGGCGCCGATGGTGGTGACCACCTCGGTCTCGGGGTCGAGCTCGACGTCGAACTTGCGCTGGTAGAGGGCGCAGATGGCCTGGCGGATCTTCGGGATGCCCCGGCTGGCCGAGTAGCGGTGGTTGCGCGGGTTGCGGGCGGCCTCGGCCAGCTTCTCCACGGCGACGTCGGGCGAGGGGAGGTCGGGGTTGCCGAACCCCATGTCGATCACGTCGCGCCCGTCGTGGCGGGCTCCTGCCTTCAGGTCGTTGATGGTGGCGAAGACGTACGGCGGCAGCCCGTTGATCCGGCGGAAGTCCATGCCCCACGTTACCGCCGGGGCCCACGCGCCCCGGACAAGGACCGACCGCCGCGTCGCCGCCCCCTCACCGAGCGGACGGACGCGGCCCCTACCGGACGGTAGCTGCGGCCTCGGCGACGACCTCGAGCGACTCGGGCCAGGCGCAGACGGCCCAGGTGGCCCCGGCGGCGGCGACCGCGGCCAAGGTGGCCGCCGCCTCGGCCGGCGAGTCGCCGACCGGTCCGCCCCAGGTCACCTCGACCCCCTGGGCCACCAGGGGTGCCACCGCGTCGGCGCCGACCTGCCACACGTTGACGGCGGCGCCGGCGGCCCGGGCCAGGGCCACCGTCTCGGGGCGACCGCCCCCGACCCACACCGGGATCCCGAACCCGGCGACGGCCGTGGCCACCGCGGCCAGCCGCTCCCGGCGGGCGGCGGCCGGCTCGAAGGGGAGCCCGTAGGCCTCGTTCTCCTCCTGGCTGAGCTTGTCGCCGGTGCCGATGCCGGCGATGAGTCGACCGCCGCTGAGTGCGTCGATGCCGCAGGCGACGTCGATGAGGACGTCATCGGGAACCAGGCCGATCCGGGCCACCAACGTCCCCAGGTGGATGGTCGAGGTCGACGCGGCCAGGGCACCCAGCAGCGGACCCGAGGACAGGGCGGGGCGCCCGGGTTGGCCCATCGGCCACAGGTGGTCGAAGACGAAGACGCCGTCGATACCGAGGGCCTCGGCCTCGCGGGCGGCCTCGAGGGCGGTGTCCGCCTCGTCGCGGAACTGGGGGAGGGTGACGCCGACCTTCACCGGCCGGTCACGCCGCCGACTCGACCCTGGCCTTCAGGTCGCGCAGGGCGATCGACATGATGCGGCTCTGGGCCCGCATCTTGATGAACCCGGGCAGCGGCACCTTCATCTCCACCTCGAGGTGGTACGTGACCTCGGTCCCCCCGTCCGAGGTGGCCTCGAAGACGTAGCAACCGTCGAGCTTGGAGGTGATGTCGCCCTCGGTCTGGACCCAGGCCAACACCTTGGGGGCCTCGGCGTAGTCGTAGGCCAGGGTGTAGCTGGTGCTCCTACCGAAGGCGGCGGCCCGGAAGGTGACCACGCTCGGACGGCCCTCGGCGTCGCGCTCGTCGATCGTGACCTCCTTGATGTCGGCGGCCCACGACGGATAGGTGGCGAGGTCGGCGCTGATCTCGAAACAGCGCGCCGGATCGGCCGACACGACCATCCTCTCAGTGGCTTGTTCCGCCACGATCGGCCCTCCTCCTCGAATCGTCGGCTGGAGCCGGCATGGCGTCAGCCTCCCTCGTCGCCGAGGGACCCCGCCAGCCTAGGGGCGAGTACGTCATAGTCGAAGGATGCCTCGGCCCGAAGGCGTCCTGCTCGACCCATCCGGGCCCGCAGCCCGGGGTCGGCCAGCAGGTCCCCGATGGCCCGGGCGACATCCCCCGCCTCGGTCGGACGCCGCACGAGGACGCCGGTCACCCCATCGACCACCGCTTCGGCCGCGCCGCCCGACGCCCCCGCCACCTGGGCGACGCCGGCGGCGGCCGCCTCCAGGAACACGATCCCGAACCCTTCCTGCTCGAGGCCCAGCCAACGGTTGCGGCACAGCATGGCGAAGACGTCGGCCGCCCCCACCAGGCGCGGCAGGTCCTCGTCGGACACCTCGCCGAGGAGACGCGTCGGGGCCCCGGATTCGGCGATCCGGCCGGCCAGCCGCTCGGCATCACGGCCGCGCCCGGCGATGGCCACGGTGATGTCCGGGAACCGGCAGGCCAGCGAGACCGAGGCGTCGATCAGGACGTCCATCCCCTTGCGGGGCACGAGACGACTCACACTGACCACCAGAGGTCCAGCCGTCGGCAGGCCCAAGTCGGCCCGGGCCCGGGAGCGCCCGATGTCGTCGAGCGGCGTGAACCGCTCGAGGTCGACCCCGGGCGGGACCTCGACGACCGGGGGCATGCCGCGCCCGCGCGCGGCCCGACGGGCTTCGGCCGCCGGATAGCCCCCGGCCGAAATGACCAGGGAGGCGTCGCGGATCACGTGGGCCAGCAGCGACCGGCTGGCCGGGAGCCGGCCGGGGACGGTCACCTCCGCGCCGTGCAACAGCACGGCGTAGGGGATCCCGAGAAGGGGGCCGAGCAGGCCGAGCGGGAAGGCGGGGTCGAGCACGACCAGGCCGGCGCCGGCCCGGTCGGCCGCGGCGCGGATCGTGCGGATGAGGCCCGGCGTCGGGGCCAGCACCCGCGACGTCACCCGCTCGATGCGGATGCCCCGCTCCGCCTGCTCGGCGTCGAAGCGCGCCGCATCGGGATGGGAGGCGGCGGTGAGCACCGCGTAGGTGGCGGGATCGAGGCGGCGCCAGAGCTCCCACAGGTAGGCCTGGATGCCTCCCACTTTCGGAGGGAAGTCGTTGGTGACCAGGAGGTGGGTCATCCGCCGCATCCGCCGTCGCTGCCATGGCGCACCAGGAGGTCGGTCCGGCCGAGGCGGGTGGCGGCCCACCGCGCGTGTTCGGCCAGCAGTTCGTCGTCCCCCTCGATGTGGCGGGCGAGTGCCTCGGCCGTCGCCGGGTCGGCACCGTCTCCCACGTTGCCGAGCGCCACCAGGGCGTTGCGCCGCAGGTGCCGGGGGTCGCGTCCGGCGATGTACCACCGGCCGTGCGCGTCGATCAGGGCCTCGTCGGTGGCCGCCAGCATGGCCACGAGGTCGACGGTGGCGACGGTGTCGGCCTCGGCCGGGAGCTGCGGGGTCCGCCGGTCGGCGGCGAGGTTCACCGGGCACACCTGTTGACAGTCGTCGCAGCCGTAGATGCGGTCGCCGAGCGCCTCGCGGAACTCCACCGGGAAGGTGCCCGGAGCCTGCACCAGCCAGGCCAGGCAACGCCGTGCGTCGAGGACGCCGTCGGCCACCAGTGCGCCGGTCGGGCAGGCCGTCCGACAGCGGTGGCAGGTGCCGCACCCCTCGGCCGGGGCCGAGGCGCCGATCGGCGACGAGGGGTCGAGGGGGGCGTCGGTCACCACCGAGCCGAGCACGAACCACGAACCGAGGCCGGGCAGGAGCAGCAGCGAGTTGCGCCCGAACCAGCCCAGACCGGCCCGCTGGGCCGCCGCCCGGTCGACCAGGGCGTTGTCGTCGGCCACCACCCGGGCCCGCCAGCCCTCGGCCACCAGGTGGTCGGCGATCCCGCCCAGGGCGGTCCGCAGCGTGGCGTAGTGGTCCCGCCGGGCATAGCGGGCAACGGTCCCCTGGGGGCGGCCGGCGGGTGGGTCGTCCGGGTCCTGGCGCCGGTAGCCGAGGGCGCCCACCACCAGTGACCGGGCACCGGACAGGGTCCGTCCCGGATCGGTGGAACGGGCGGGATTGCGGTAGGTGAACTGCATGTCGGCGCTGAGGCCACGGCTGCGGCGGGACTCGAGATCCACACGGGTGGCGTGGAACACCTCGGCACCCGTGATCCCCACCGCGGCGAGGCCGGCGGCGGCACCGAGCGCGGTCACGTCGCGTCCGAGGCGGGCGCGTATCTCGGCGGTCAGGGCCGGTGAGGCGGTCACCGCGGGACTGGGCACGCCCCATGGTCGCACGGCAGGACGCGCCGGTCGGCGCCAGGCGCGCCCTACTGGCCGCTGGCCCGGGCCTGGTGGCGGACCTGGGGCACTAGGCCGGCCTGGCCGAGCAGCCGGACGGCCCGCGCCTCGTCGGCATCCACCACCAGCGCATCCTCGGGCGCACGGCCGACGATGAAGGAGACCACGCAGTCGTCGCACACCGGGGTCCCACGATGGGTGCAGTCGGCGCAGTCGATGACGAAGGACCCGTCGTCGGATCCCACGGGTGATCGACCCGTGCGCGGGAGAGGCAGGGGGACGACCACCCCGCCGGTCGTGGCGCCCGGCGTGGCCTGGCCATCGGTCAACGGGTCGTGCGTCACGGTGCTGCCTCCTGGGTGCGGTGGTCGTGTCGATCCCTCGGCCCGAATACTCCCTCACGGGTGTGACGGTGCACCTCGTGAGGGAGGTCTGACGACAAAACCGCATCGCCCAGGGGCCGGCAAACTCGACGCTCAAGGCCAGGCGCCACCCGCCGATACAGAAGGGGAAGACCTGACACCTGTGGGTGTCGGGGCCTCCGGTGGTGGGCGGGCGCGACCCGTCCACACCGAGCAGTCCGAGCCGCACAGCAAGGAGCACCAGATATGACCACCGCCGTGACCACCGACCAGGTAGCCGCGACCACGCGGGTCCTCATCATCGAGGGCGACCCGTCGATCGCCGAGGCGGTCCGGCGCGTGGTGGTCAAGCAGAACGGCACCGGGGTGGTGGCCAACGACGGCCGCAACGGGCTCCGAAACTTCTTCGACGAGCGCCCCGACCTCGTCGTGCTCGACGTCAGCCTGCCCGAGATGAACGGCTGGGACGTCCTGGATCGCATCCGCGACTTGTCCGACGTGCCGGTCCTCGTCCTCACCGCCCACGACTTCGACCCCGAGCAGGTCGACGGACGGACCGACGGCGCCGACGACTACCTGACCAAGCCCTTCGGCGTCCTGGAGCTGGGCGAGCGCATCCAGGCCCTCCTCCGTCGCAGCCGGACCGCCGCCCCCGTGGTCGCCGCGCCGTCCGACGTCTATCGGGACGGCAAGATCGAAGTCGACTGGCCGGCCCGCGAGGTCCGGGTCGACGACGAGGTCGTCGGTCTCACCAAGCTCGAGTTCCTGCTCCTCCAGACCTTCGTGCGCCACCCCGGGCAGGCTCTGTCCACCCAACAGCTACTCGAACAGGTGTGGAACGACCCGTTCGGGATCGGCCCGGAGCGGGTCAAGTTCACCGTCCTCCGCCTCCGCCGCAAGCTGGGCTGGCAGGACGAGTACAAGGACGTCCTCGAATCCATCCGGGGCTACGGGTACCGCTACACCCCCGTCGGTGCCCGGACGACGGCTCAGTAGCCGGCGGACGCGTCCACCAGACCCACCAGGGGCTCCCCTGCTACCAGGCGACGGACGTTGGTCCGGATGCGGTCCGCCAGCAGCGGGATCACCATCTCGATCGTGTCGGCCGTGTGCGGGGTCACGATGCAGTTCTCGAGGTCCCACAGCGGATGGCCGTCAGGCAGGGGTTCGGGGTCGGTGACGTCGAGCGCGGCGCCGGCTATCACCCCTGACGACAGTGCCGCGGTGAGCGCGTCGGTGTCGACGTGGCGGCCCCGGGCGACGTTGACCAACCAGGCCGATGTCGACATGGCCTCGAGCTCGGCCGCACCGATGATCCGCTCGGTGTCGGGCGTGAGGGCCAGGGCCAACACCACCACCAGCGCGCCGTCGAGTGCCTCGTGCAACCGGTCGACCGACAGGGTGCGGGCCGCCCCCGGCACCGGATCGGCCCGACGGCGCACGACCGTCGCCTCGACCCGGAACGGGGCCAGCTGCTCGAGCAGCGAGGTGGCAATGCCGCCGCCGCCCACGATGGTCACCGGCTGATCGTAGAGACTGGTCCCGGCCGGGATCCCCCAGGACCGGGCCACCACCCGGGTCGGCAGGTGGCGCAGGCCGGCCAGGGCCAAGGCCAGGGCGTGCTCGGCGACCGGCTCGGCGTAGGCGCCCTTGGCGCAGGTCCAGATCCGCTCGTCGTCGAGCAGTCCCGCCTCGGCCACCCGCTCCACCCCGGCGAAGGGGAGCTGCACCCACCGGGCGTCGGGCACTTCGGCCAGCCAGCCGGTGAGGCCGGCCACGTCGCCCGGGTCGAGCCACACGAGGCTGTCGGGTCGGTCCCCGAGCTCGACCACCTGCCCCCCGCCCTCGCGCACGGCGTCGGTGGCGAAGGCAGACGGGAGGGGGCCGACGGCGACACGGGGCGGGGTCATGGGCGCACCTTAGCGAAGGGCCGGCGAGGGCGATCTGGGTGCGGGCGACCACGCCGATGCCGCCCCCACGGCGTCGCGTCCGCAGGGGTTTGCTTAGATGGAGGGCCACACCGGTCCCAGGGGGAAGCCATGCAGGTGCACTTCAATGTCCGATCGTTCCTCGACCGGGCGGCATGCACGTATCCGGAGCGGGTGGCGCTCGTCGACGAGCCCGACCAGCCGGCCGAGCCGTGGGCGGCACTGACCTTCGCCGAGCTGGCCGACCGGGCCCGGGCCCAGGCCGCCGGGCTCGACCGGCTCGGCATCGGCCCGGGCGAACGGGTGGCCGTGGTGTCGCACAACTCGTCCCGGCTCCTGACCTCGTTCTTCGGGGTGTCCGGATGGGGCCGGATCCTGGTCCCGATCAATTTCCGCCTGGCCCGGGCCGAGGTCGAGTACATCCTCGAGCACTCCGGCGCCGCAGTCATGCTGGTCGACCCCGAGCTCGACGAGGCGCTGGCCGGCATCGGTCCGGCGCGGCGGTACGTGCTCGGGGCGGCCAGCGATGCCGAGCTCTTCGTGCCGGGTGTCGAGCCCGAAGCGTGGGCGTCGGACGAGTCGGCCACCGCCACCATCAACTACACGTCGGGCACCACCGCCCGGCCCAAGGGTGTGCAGCTCACCCACCGCAACTGCTGGGTCAACTCCGCGGTGTTCGGATGGCATGTCGGTGTGTCCGACCGGGACGTCTACCTGCACACCCTTCCCATGTTCCACGCCAACGGCTGGGGCATGCCGTGGACGACGGCGGCCATGGGGGCCACCCAGGTGGCCTTGCGCAAGGTGGACGGACCCGAGATCCTCCGCCGCGTCGACGCTCACGGGGTGACCCTCCTGTGCGCGGCCCCGGCCGTGGTGAATGCCGTACTGGACGCGGCCCCGGAGTGGGACGGGCCGCTGCCCGGGTCCGGCACCACCCGGATCGTGGTGGCCGGCGCTCCGCCTCCCTCCCGGACCATCGAGCGGATCGAGTCCGAGCTGGGCTGGGAGTTCATCCAGATCTACGGCCTCACCGAGACGTCACCGCTCCTGACCGTCAACCGGTCCCGGGCCGAGTGGGACGACCTCCCCGCCGACCAGCGGGCCCGCAAGCTGATGCGGGCGGGGGCGCCGGCCGTCGGGACCGAGATCCTCATCGACGCCCAGGGCGAGGTGTTGGCCCGGTCGAACACCATCATGGACGGCTACTGGCGCCAGCCCGAGGAGACGGTGGCCGCCCTGGCCGACGGCTGGTTCCACACCGGCGACGGAGGCCTGGTCGACGAGGAGGGCCACCTCAGCATCCTCGACCGGAAGAAGGACGTGATCATCACCGGTGGGGAGAACGTCTCGTCGATCGAGGTGGAGGACGCCATCTTCTCGATGGCGGGCGTCCTCGAGGTGGCCGTGATCGGCGTGCCCCACGAGAAGTGGGGCGAGATGGTGCTGGCCCTGGTGGTGGCGGACGAGGCCAGCGGGGTGACCGAGGAGGTCGTCATCGCCCACTGCCGGACGGTGCTGGCCGGCTACAAATGCCCGAAGGAAGTGGAGCTCCGCCAGGAGCTGCCCCGCACGGCCACCGGCAAGTTGCAGAAGTTCCGGCTCCGCGCCCCCTACTGGGAGGGCCGGGAGCGCCAGGTCAACTGACGGAGGGGGCCGGGTCGGCCGAGCCGGCGGCCGCGGCCCAGGCCGCGGCGCCGTCCCCGTCCAGCCAGGCGTCGATCCGCAACGCCGTCCACATCGGCGTCTCCAACATCGGGGCGTGCCCGATGTCCCGGGCCACGTCGAGCCGCCAGCGGTCACGGCCCTCGGCCATACGGCGCGCGGCGGCCAGGGAGACCAGCAGGTCGCGGGCGCCGTGCAGGTGCAGCACGGGTAGGTCGAGGGCATCGATCCTGGCCAGCGTCGGTCCCGAGCGGGCCATGGTCCACGACAACGAGCGGGCCGAGGTCAGGTAGGCCCGGTCAGCGGCGGCCCGGTCCCGCTCCTCGGTCAGGGCGATGTGGGCGTCGACCACGTCGGCCGGCACCCGACCGGGGTCGACGCAGGTCACGCCCAGCACCCGCCGTACGGTCTGTTCGGCCGTGGTCCGGTTGCGGCGCGCCGTCAGGTACCGCTCCCCCGCCCCGGGCAGCGAGCACAGCACGAAGTTGAGGAAGACCCGGGGGTGGACCATGCCGGGGCACTCGGTCGGCAGCGCCGGATCCACCAGGACGAGTCCCGCCACCCGTTCGGGCACGGCCGTGGCGCACAGGGCGGCGACCAGGCCGCCGAGGGAGTTGCCCACCAGGATGACCGGACGGTCGGCGACCTCGGCGACGAAGCCGGCCAACAGGGCGACGTGCCCGTCGATGTCGGGGGTGCGATGGGCCGCCGGCGTGCGACCGTGGCCGAGCAGGTCGACGGCGACCAGTCGGCTGCGGGTCACCAGGTGGGGCGCCACCGCCGCCCAGTTGAGATGGGAGCCGCCGAGCCCGTGCACTGCGACCAGCAGCGGTGCGTCGGCGGGGCCGCCGTAGTCGACGTAGTGGACCGGACCGTCGACGTCGACGGAATGCGACTCGAGGGAGGTTCCGGCCAGGGTCTTCACCCCGACAAGGCTATCGGCCGCGTCAGTCGTTCCGGCCCGACCCCGGGGGTGTCGGGATCAGACCGGCAGGAAGTCGAGCAGCAGGCGGCTGACCTCGTCGGGCGCCTCCAGCTGCAGCCAGTGGCCGGGGCCCTCGATCCGCTCATAGCGCCACGGACCGGATACGAACGCCCCCGAACCGGACATCTGGCGCTCGGTCAGTGCGAAGTCGCCGCTGCTCCACACCCCCATCGTCGGCGCCTGCACCGGCGGGAACCCCAGGGGGGCGTCGGCCCAGGCCTCGGCACCGACATTGGCCCGGTACCAGTTGAGGGCGGCGGTGAGGGTCCCCGTGGCCTCCCACCGGGCGATAATGGCGTCGGCCTCGGGGTGGTCGCACCAGGCGCGGAAGTTGGCCCATCCGTCGGCCGACAACCACGCCTCGGCCGCCCCGGGGGCTGGAAGAAGAACATGTACCAGGACTTCTCCATCTGCTCGATCCCGGCCGCTCGGAACGCCAACGGATGGCCCACCGAAAGGGCCGCCAGGTGGTCCACCCGGTCGGGCAGGAAGGAGGCCATCGTCCAGGCCAGGGCTGCCCCGAAGTCGTGGCCGACCACGTGGGCCCGATCGACCCCCAGCTGGTCCAGCACGGTGACGACGTCGCCGGCCGAGGCCAGGATGTCGTAGGCCTCGACGCCCTCGGGCGCGCCCGAGGTGCCGTAGCCGCGCAGGTCCGGGACGATCACCCGGAAGCCGGCGTCGGCCAGAGCTGGAACCTGGTGGCGCCACACGGCACCCGAGTCGGGGAATCCGTGGAGGAGCACGACCGGGCGCCCGCGGCCTGCCACCTCCACGTGGATGGCCACGCCGCTGCTGTCGATCTCCATGGGTTGGTCCTCTCGCCCGATCCGCAGGACGTGGTCGCTGATGCGGACGATAGCAACGGGCGGGACGACCGTACCGACTCGGAGCCGGCCGTTCAGCGCTTGTCGCCCGAGGGGAAGTGGAGGGAGTTGGCGGGAGCGCCGGTGCCGCCCTGCCCGTCGGGCCATCGGGTGGTGACGGACTTGAGCCGGGTATTGAAGCGGACGCCTTCCATCCCGTGGATGTGGGCGTCGCCGAACAGGGACTGCTTCCACCCGCCGAAGGAGTAGTAGGCCATCGGCACCGGGATGGCCACGTTGATCCCGACCATGCCCACCGAGACGTCGCGCCGGAATCGGCGGGCCGAATGGCCGTCCCTGGTGAAGATGGCGGTGCCGTTGCCGAACGGGTTGGCGTTGACCAGTGCGATGGCCTCGTCCAGGCTGTCCACCCGCAGCACCGACAGGACGGGGCCGAAGATCTCGTCCCGGTAGACGGCCATGTCCGGGGTCACGCGGTCGACCAGGGTCGGACCGAAGAAGAATCCATCCTCGCCGCCGGGCACGGCGACCTCCCGGCCGTCGACCACCACCTCGGCGCCATCGGCCAGGGCCGAGTCCACGTAGCCCGCCACCCGGTCGCGGTGGACCCGGGTGATGAGCGGTCCCATGTCCGACGATGCGTCGTTGCCCGGACCGGTCCGCAGGCCCCGGGCGCGGGTGGCCACCGCCTCGACCAGGGGGTCGGCGTCACCGACCACCACCACGGCGCTGATGGCCATGCACCGTTCGCCCGCCGACCCGAAACCGGCACCGATCAGGGCGTCGGCCGTGGCGTCGAGGTCGGCGTCGGCCAGGACCACGGCGTGGTTCTTGGCGCCGCCGAGTGCCTGGACGCGCTTGGCCGTGGCGTGGCCGCGTTCGAACACGTGGCGGGCGATCGGAGTCGAGCCGACGAAGGACACGGCGGTCACCTTGGGGTGGTCGAGCAGGGCGTTGACGGCTTCGGCGTCACCGTGCACGACGTTGAACACGCCCTCGGGCAGGCCGCTGTCGCGCCACAGGTCGGTCACCAGGTCGGAGGCCGACGGATCGCGCTCGGAGGGCTTCAGCACGAACGTGTTGCCGCAGGCGATTGACACCGGGTACATCCACATCGGGACCATGACCGGAAAATTGAATGGCGTGATCCCGGCGACCACGCCGAGCGGCTGGCGGATGGAAGAGGCATCCACGCCGGTCGAGACGTCCTCGCTGAATTCGCCCTTCAGCAGGTGGGGGATGCCGCAGGCGAACTCGATCACCTCGATGCCCCGGGCCACCTCGCCGCGGGCATCCTCCAGCACTTTGCCATGTTGGGACGTGATGATCCGGGCCAGGTCGTCGCGGTGGCGGTCGGCCAGTTCCCGGAACGCGAACAGGATGCGGCTGCGGGCGGTGAGCGAGGTGTCCCGCCAGGTGTCGAACGCGGTGGCCGCCGTCTCGACGACGTGATCGACGTCCTTGGCGGTGGCGAGCACCACCTCGGCCGTCTGGGCACCGGTGGCCGGGTCGAACACCGGTGCGGTGCGGGCGTTGGCGCCCTCCAGGGATGTTCCGATCTGCTTCACAGGATGACGCTCCTCGGGGAGCGGTGCTCCCCCTCGTAGTGATGGGTGCCGCGGTTGCCACCACACCGACCGGCGGCCGGCGTGCACTGGGCGGGGGGCCCGGTGATGCGGCGTGCCACAATCGTCGCATGACGAGCACCGGGGCCGGACGCGAGGACGAGCCGGGTGCGGTCGCCGACCGGGTCCGGCTGCGGCGCCTGCCCGACCAGGGGTCGCACCGGCGGGTCGACCTCGAGGCGGTGCTCGACGGCGGATTCATCTGCCACCTGGGACTCGTCGTCGACGGCTGGCCGATGGTGGTCCCGACCACCTACGGGCGCCGGGGCGCCCATCTCTACTTGCACGGGTCGGCGGCCAGCCGCAGCCTGCGCGAGGCCAAGGTACCGACGCCCGTCTGCGTGACCGCCACGCACGTCGACGGCCTGGTGCTGGCCCGCTCGGTCTTCAACCACTCGGTCAACTACCGGTGCGCCATGGTCTACGGGCTGCCGGAGCTGTTGGAGGACCCCGACGAGAAGCTGGCCGCCCTGGAGGCCATCAGTGAGCACGCCGTGCCCGGGCAGTGGGACTACGCCCGGTCCCCATCGGTCAAGGAGCTGGCCGCCACCACTGTGCTCCGGCTCGCCCTCGACCAGGCCTCGGTCAAGGTCAGCAAAGGCCCTCCCGACGACGACGAGGCCGACCTCACCCTCCCGATATGGGCCGGCGAGGTGCCGCTGCGCACCGTCCGCCTGGACCCGGTGGCCGCTCCGGGTCTCGCCGCAGGCGCGGTCGTGCCCGACCACATCGCCTCGGGGCCACTGGCCCCGGGGGCGCGGTGGCCCGGCGACCTCGACTGACCGGGCGGACTCCACGGGACGGGACGGCAGCCACGCGGCCGGTCAGGCCACGAATTTCGACAGGGGTCGGAAGTCCATGCCGTGGGCATCGGCCACCGGCTCGTAGACGATGGTGTCCTCGACCACGTTGACACCCTCGGCGAGTGCCGGGTCCTCCGACACCGCGTCCTTCCAGCCGTGGTTGGCGATGTTGAGCACGTAGGGCAGGGTGGCGTTGACCAGGGCATGGGTCGACGAGTGGGGCACCGCCCCCGGCATGTTGGCCACGCAGTAGAAGATCGAGCCGTTGACCTCGAACGTGGGGTTCGAATGGGTGGTGGGACGGGTCGACTCGAAGCAGCCTCCCTGATCGACTGAGATGTCGACCAGCACCGAGCCGTCCCGCATCTTGCCCACCAGCTCGTCGCTGATCAGCTTGGGGGCCTTGGCCCCGACGACCAGGACGGCACCGATCACGATGTCGGCGTCGATGCAGACCTCCTCGATGGCGTGGGTGGACGAGGCGACCGTCTCCAGGCCACCCCGGAAATGGTGGTCGACCTGTCGCAGGCGCTCAAGGTTGCGGTCCAGGATGTAGACCTCGGCATGCATGCCGACGGCGAGGGTGGCGGCGGCCATGCCGGCCACGCCGGCACCGAGGATCACGATCTTGGCGCAGCGCACGCCGGGCACGCCGCACACCAGGGTGCCGCGGCCGCCGCCCGGGCGCATCAGGTGGTGGGCGCCCATCAGCGGGGCCATCCGCCCAGCCACCTCGCTCATCGGGGTGAGCAATGGAAGTGAACCGTCGGAAAGACGCACCGTCTCGTAGGCGATCGCCGTGTTGCCGCCGGCCAGGAGAGCCTCGGTGCACGGTCGGGAGGCAGCCAGATGGAGGTAGGTGAAGAGGACCTGGTCCTTGCGGGCCCCGAGGCGCGGGTACTCGACGGCAATCGGTTCCTTGACCCCGAGGATCATGTCCGACGCCGACCAGATGTCGTCCGGGTCGTCCACGATCTTCGCCCCGGTGGCCACGAACTCCGCATCGGAAATCGACGAGCCGACCCCGGCCTCGTGCTCGACGAAGACGGTATGGCCGGCGGCGGTCAGCTCGCGCACGCCGGCCGGGGTGATGGCCACCCGGTACTCGTCGTCCTTCAGCTCCTTCGGGACTCCGACGATCACTGAGCGGTACTCAGACTTCGATCATTCGTCGGTCTCAACTGCGACTCCCGCGGGATCTTGGTGCCCGGTGGCACCGGGACCGGCGTCGAGCCCCACCATGCGTTCCTCGAGCGTGTGCGCGGTCGGTGCCTCCACCTCGTCCGGGTCGACGCCGAACAAACCGACCTCGGCTCCGATGTCTTCGGGTACGAGCGTCGGGGTCGAACGGGTGAGCACCTCGCCGCGGAAGAACGGCGGTCGCAACGATGCATAGATGAACATCAGCACGATGCCCACCAGCACGGACACGACGTCGATCAGGAAGACTCCACCGATGTGCCAGTGCGGCGGGAACGGCATCGACCATGTCGTGTAGCTGTTCGCCGGCTTCCAGTAGAAGTAGAGGCTCCAGACCAGGATGAAGTACAGCATCAACCCGCCGACCACCGGCAGAATGCCCTGCATCCAGAGGTTGCGAGGGCTCGAGGTGAGGTCCTTCCGGTAGTACCAGGCGCAGGCGAATCCGGTGAGACCGTAGTAGAAGGCGATCATGACGCCGATGGCCGAAACAGCGTCGGGGATGAGATTTCCACCCGATACGTAGTTGAACGATATGTAGAGGACGATGGAGATCCCACCCATCACGAGTGTCGACACGGTGGGCGTGAGATGGCGCTTGTGGATCTTGGAGAATGCCTTGGGAATAGCCTTGTACACGGACATCGACAGCGTGGTGCGGGCCGTGGGCAGGATTGTCGTCTGGGTGGAAGCCGCGGCCGAGCTCAGCACCATCAACAGGAGCATGTGATACATGAAGTTGCCGATGCTGGACGTGCCGAAGATCGAGTGGCCCATCACCGAGATCACGTCGCTCGTGTTGTTCGGGTTCCCGAGCCCGATCCCCGTCGTCCCGAGGCCGGCGTACGATTCGGACGACATCACGACCAGCACGTAGGTGACCAGAAGGACCAACGTCGACAGTACGGCGGCCTTGCCCGGGGTGCGCCTCGAGTCCGCTGTCTCCTCGTTGACCGACACGGTGGTGTCCCATCCCCAGTAGATGAAGAGCATCAGCGCAAGACCGACGATGAATGCCTGCGGACCGGCGATGTCGAACGGGTTGAACCACGACCACGACGGCGTCATGTGGCCCACCGGTGCATGGCCCGAACCCACTTTGACGAGTGCCACCACGGAGAAGATCACGAGCATCGTCAACTCGATGCCGAGCAGTCCCTTCTGAAAATTGGCCGAGATCTCGATGCCCAGGTAACAGATGTAGGTCATGGCCACGATCCACAAAATGCCGACCAGCAGGACCCATCCGCTGGCGGGATTCTGACCGATACCGTTGGCCCCGAAGAGGAGGAAGACGTACTGGCCGGCAACTTGGGCCAGGCTCGCCATCACCAGGAGGTCGGCGGCGACGATCGCCCATCCGCCCTGCCAGCCGGTCTTCGGTCCGAACGCCCGTGCAGACCAGGTGAAGGTGGTGCCACAGTCTGGGTCGGCCCGGTTGAGCTCGCGGTAGGCGAACGAGGTCAACAGGATGGGCACGAATGCCAGGATTGTCACGATCGGTGCCTGCGGGCCGATGGCGATGATCACGAAGCCGAGGGTGGCAGCCAGACTGTAGGCAGGTGCCGTCGACGCAACGCCGATGACTGTCGACGAAATCAGACCCAGTGCCCCCTTCTTCAGCCCTTTGTCCTGATAGGAGTCGGCCACCGGCCCCATTGATGGTGTGTCGACTCTGGCTTCCGTGGTCATGGTCTCTCCCCTGACTACCTGCTATGGATGGATGATCGAAATCCCCTACCGGGTCCTACCCACCAGTCCCCCCGGTGGTCCTGCACCTGTACCTCTACCTGCACTTGCATACTGCATCCGTTGGCCCGACCGCCGGATGACCGACGTCCGGTACCGCGAAACCTCAGGTCCCGATGAAGCTCATGACGTGCTTGATCCGGGTGTAGTCCTCGAACCCGTACGAGGACAGGTCCTTGCCGTAGCCCGAGTGTTTGAACCCGCCGTGGGGCATCTCGGCGACGATCGGGATGTGGGTGTTGATCCACACGCACCCGAAGTCGAGTGCCTTGGCCATGCGCATGGCCCGGCCGTGGTTCTGGGTCCACACGCTCGAGGCCAGTCCGTAGCGGACCCCGTTGGCCCAGGCGATGGCCTCGTCCTCGTCGCTGAACCGCTGGACCGTGATGGCCGGTCCGAACAACTCCTCCTGGACGACCTCGTCGTCCTGGTGCAGCCCGGCGATGACCGAAGGGGCGAAGCAGTAGCCGCGTTTCCCGACCTGGGCGCCGCCCGTGACCACCTCGGCATGGTCGGGGAGGCGGTCGAAGAACCCACCGAGCCGCTCGAGTTGAGCGGCACTGTTGAGCGGGCCGTAGTCGGCGTCGACGACGTCGGTCCCGCCCACCGTCTGGGCCTTGGCCTGGGCGGCCAGGGCGGCCACGAAGTCGTCGTAGATGCCGGGTGCGGCCAGCACCCGGGTGGCGGCCGTGCAGTCCTGGCCGGCGTTG
>PLZW01000016.1 GCA_003153575.1 Acidimicrobiaceae bacterium
GGACCGGGCGATGCGCTCGAGCTCATCTCGCTGTTCCTCGGAGACTTCAAGTGGAGGGGCCGCGAGCACTGATCTCATGCTCGCATTCTATCTACCTCATGTATATCAGCGACGGACCACTAGGTGAGGCGGCAGCGCAGGGACAGGTGCTTGATGCCGCCGTTGACCGCCGAATTGAGGCGCTCGACAGGAGCGGTCACCTCGAACCACTCGAGCCGGGTGAGCAGATGGCGGAAGAGCGTCTCGAGCTCGACCCGGGCCAGGTTGGCGCCCATGCAGAAGTGGGGCCCGGACCCGAAGGCCAGGTGGCGGTTGGGCTGCCGGTCGATCCGGAACTCGAACGGCTCGTCGAATACGTCTTCGTCGCGGTTGGCCGACGCGAAGAACAGGGCCACCTTGTCACCCGCCGCGATCTTCTCGCCGCGGATCTCGCAGCCCTCGTTGGCGGTGCGGACGAAGTGGATGATCGGGCTGACCCACCGGAGGATCTCCTCCACCGCGGTCGGGAGCAGCTCGGGCTCGCCCTTCAGACGCTCCCACTGGTCCGGGTGCTCCGAGAAGGCCAGGAGCCCGCCGCTGATGGCGTTCCGGGTGGTCTCGTTGCCGGCCTCCACCATCAGCTCGGCGTAGTTGAGGAGCTGCACATGGGTGAGCGGCTGGCCGTCGATCTCGGCGGCGATGAGATGGCTGATGATGTCGTCGCCGGGCTCGAGGCGGCGCTTGGCGATGAGGTCCTCGAGGTAGGCGTGCAGCTCACCGCGGGCGCGGCGGATGGTCTGGCCCGGGGTCTCCCCCGGTCGGCGGAACTCGGGGTCATCTTTGCCGATCACCTCGTTGGTCCACTGGAACAGAAGCTTCCAGTCGTCGCCGGGCACGCCCAGGATCCAGGAGATCACCCCGATGGGGAGCGGCGCGGCCACCCGCTCGACGAAATCGAACTCCTCGTCGCCCAGGCCGGCGAGATCGTCCAGCACCTGGACGGCGATGCGGTCGATCTCGTCATGGCGTGACCGGATGGCCCGGGGTGTGAAGCGCGGCATGGCCACCCGGCGCAGCGGTCCGTGGCGCGGGGGGTCGAGCATGACCACCATCTCGGACGGAGGGGCCGGTGCGCCCGGGTGGCCGAGGATGAGGCCGTGGGCGTTGGAGAACCGCTCCGGCTGGGACGCGATGTCGGTGATGTCGGCGTGCTTGGTGACGGCCCAGAAGGACACGTAGCCCTCGGGTTCGAGGAACACCACCGGCGCCTCGGCCCGCAGCGTCCGCCACAGATCGTGGGGGTACCCGTGGCGGGCGAACCGGCTGGGATCGACCAGGTCGAGAGGATCGATGGAGACGTTCACCCGATCGGGGTGAACTCGAGGTGGAGCTCGTCCAGCCCCCGGAGCATCCAGGTCGGCGAGTACTGCCATCGGCGGGCTCCCGCCGGGCCGTGGTGGACCTCCGAGATCCGGATGTCCTCGGTCCGGTCGAACAGGCGCTGGACGGAGACGACGGCCTCGGCCCGGGCCAGCGGGGCACCCGCACAGGTGTGGATGCCGTGCCCGAAGGCGATGTGCTGGCGGGCGTTCTTGCGGTCGAGCTTGAGCTCGTCGGGCGATTCGAACTCCCGCGGGTCGCGGTTGGCGGCGGAGGGGAGCACCATGACCGTCGAACCGGCCGGGATCTCGGTACCGGCGATGGAGGTCGCCACCTTGGCCAGACGGAACGTCCCCTTGATCGGGCTCTCGAGCCGGAGCATCTCCTCGATGAACACCGGGACGAGCTCGCGTTTGTCCCGGAGCCGCTGCTGGATCTCGGGACGGTCGCCGATGGTCTTGAGGGCGGAGCTGAGCAGGCGTGCCGTCGTCTCCTGCCCGGCGGCGAAGAGGTTGGCGGCGATCTTCATCACGTCCTCGACCGGGGGCAGGGTCCCGTCGGGGAACGTGGCCAGGGCCAGGCCGGTCATCACGTCGTCGCGGGGCGAGGCGCGGCAGTCTTCGATGTAGGTCGTGAACTGGTCCCACAGGTACGACAGCGGACTGTGCTCCAACGAGAGGTGCTCCCTGTGCATGAGCTTCTCGAGGAATTCCGGTCGGTCCTCTTCGGGCACGCCCAAGAGGTCGGCGACGACCAGGAGCGTGTACGGCCCCGCGTACTGGCTCATGTACTCACATTCGCCTTGGGCGTGGAAGCTGTCGATCTGGCGGTCGGCCAGCACCCGCATGAACTCCTCGTTCTCCTTCAACCGCTTGGGCGTGATCAGCCGCATCAGCAGTCCGCGCTGGGCCGTGTGCTTGGGCGGGTCGAAGGCGGGCAGCTGGTCGCCGAAGGGGAGCTCGTCCCGGTAGGTGTCGATGATGCCGCTGATGTCGTCGCCCTCGAGCGGGACCGGGAACTTGGCGAAGGGCCCGATCGCAGAGTTGCAGCTCGAGAACGAGGCCTGGTCGTGGTAGGCGGCGATGGCCTCGTCGTACCCCGTGATCATGAAGACGTGCTGGTATGGCTCCTGGGTGACCGGGCACCGGTCGCGGACCTCCTCGAAGTACGGGTAGGGGTCGTCGTAGAGGTCCTTCGTCCGGAAGTAGTCGATGGCGTCGATGTCGATCTCGGTCATCGGCGCTCCTGACCTCCGGTGGTTGATGACATGGTTTGCATGGTAGGAGAGTGCCGTATTCGGCGCAATCGTTCCAGCGCCACCAGCGAGGGGCAGGATCGACCCCTACGGTCGGTCGACGCCGGGTATTGGTGTCGCTGGCCTCGGCTTTCCGATCCACGCCGATGGTGGTGCGGAGACCCGCCGGAGAGAATAGTGTTTGCAGATACCGCCGTCAGGAGGCCGATATGGCCACTCATGCCCAAGATCGACGGCCCTGACCCGCCGCCGCACACCGGCGACCTGGCCACCATTACCGACAGGAAGGCACGGGCCGATGGACCAGGAGCTTGCCGCCAAGGTGGCGATCGTCACCGGTGGATCGGGCGGGATCGGCCGCGCCATGGTGGAGCTCTTCGTGGAACAGGGCGCCCAGGTCGTGATCGCCGACGTCGACGTCGGACGCGGTGAGGAGTTGGCGGCGGACCTGGGCCCGGCGGCGGCCTTCAGGCGGACCGACGTGGCCGACCCGGACGACGTCCAGGCCCTGGTCGACTTCGCCGTCGACCGCTTCGGCGGTCTCCACGTCATGTGCAACAACGCCGGCGTGTCCAGCTCCTTCCGGCGGCTCCTGGAGAACGATCTCCGTGACCTGCAGCGGGTGATGGCGGTGAATCTCTTCGGGGTCATGTACGGCTGCCGGTCCGCCGGCCTGCACATGGCCGGGCACGGAGGCGGCGCCATCATCAACACCACCTCGATGGGCGCCCTGACCGGCGGGTCCTTCCCCATCGTCTACCGGACGTCCAAGGCGGCCATCATCCAGTTCAGCCGCTCGGCCGCCTCGGACCTGGCCGAGTACGGCATCCGGGTCAACTGCATCGCCCCCGGGCACATCAGCACGGGGATCACCAACTACGACCTGGGACCGACCATCCGGTACAGCCAGCCGCTGCAACGCCAGGGCAGTTCTGCCGACGTGGCCAACGCCGTGCTCTTCCTGGCCAGCGACCGTGCCGCCCAGATCGCCGGGGTCGTCCTCCCGGTGGATGGCGGCACCGCCGCCGGACCGCCGTTCGCCCAGACACAATTACTCCTGGCCCAGGCCCAGGGACAAGGAGGTGCAGATGCCGGCTGATCTGGTGATCCGAGGGGGGACGGTCGTGGACGGGACGGGTGACCCCGGCCGAGTGGCCGACGTCGCGGTGTCAGGTGGCCGGATCGAGGAGATCGGGACGGACCTGCACGGGGCCCGCGAGCTCGACGCAACGGGCTGCATCGTGGCTCCGGGGTTCATCGACATCCACACCCACTACGNNCGACGCCCAGGTCTTCTGGGACCCGGCCCTGCGCCCGTCCTCGTACCAAGGGGTGACCACGGTGGTCGCCGGGAACTGCGGCTTCACCATCGCCCCCACCCGGCCGGAGCACCACCATGTGATCGTCCAGACGCTCGAGAACGTCGAGGACATGAACGCGGCATCGCTGACCGAGGGCATCGTGTGGGACTTCCAGACCTACCCCGAGTACCTCGAGCTCGTGGCGTCACGGGGCACACTGCTCAACTTCGCCTGCTACGTCGGACACAGCTCGGTCCGCCTGTTCGTCATGGGGGACGCCGCCTACGAGCGGTCCGCCACCCCCGAGGAGATCGAGCGGATGTGCCAGATCGTGGTGGAGGCGATCGAGGCCGGGGCCGCCGGCTTCTCGACCAGCTTCGCCTACACCCACCGGGGAATGAACGGCCTGCCCGTGCCCAGCCGGTTCGCCGAGCGCGACGAGGTGGAGGCGCTCTTCATGGCGGCCGGCAGCACGGGCAAGGGCGTGGTGCTGGCCACGGCCGGCGATCAGTGCACCTACGCCGACATGTACGAGCTGCAGCCCCGCATCGGGCGGCCCTTCACCTACCCGATGTTCGCCCTCACCGACGGGCGCAACCAGCCCCAGCTCGACCTGCAGAACGAGGCCGTGGCCAAGGGTCTCCAGGTCTGGCCCCAGGTGACCCCCCGGCCCCTGACCATGCAGTTCACCATGGACAGCCCGTTCAGCCTCAACGTGAGCCCGGTGGTCGGCGCGTTGATGGACCAGGACCGCGCTGCCCGGATCGCCGCCTACTCCGACCCTGAATGGCGGACGCGGGCGGCAGCCGACTTGGCCGAGCAGCCGATGCGGCCGCGGTGGGAGACCTGTGAGGTATCCGAGTCCGAGCGCCATCCCGAGCTCGAGGGCGAGCGCGTCGACGCCATCGCCCGCCGGTGGGACTGCGACCCGTTCGACGTCATCTGCAGGCTGGCCGTCGAGGAGGACCTGTCCACCCGCTTCCGCATCTACATCGCCAACGACGAGCCGGACAGCGTGGGCGGCCTGCTCGCCCATGAGCAGATGGTCCTCGGGCTCTCAGACGCCGGCGCCCACATCGGCCAGCTGTGCGACGCGCCGCTCCCGACGGACCTGTTGGGCACGTGGGTCCGCGACCGCCAGGTACTTAACGTCGAGCACGCCGTGCGCAAGCTCACCGGGGAGCCGGCCGACATCTTCGGATTCGACCGACGGGGCTATCTACGCGAGGGCCACTGGGCCGACGTGTGCGTCTTCGACCCGGCCACTGTCTCGCCCGGCCCGATGAAGCGGGTGCGCGACTTTCCGGCGGGTGGCGAACGCCTGACGTGCGAGGAGCCCACCGGCCTCCGTCACGTGCTGGTCAACGGGGTGCCGATCCGGGTCGACGAGGTGGAGCTCCCCCTCGGGGACCTTCGCCCGGGCACGCGGCCCGTGCTCGTCTGACCCGTGCGCACGACGGTCCGCCGATGAGGCCACTCCCCGAGCTCACCCCCTGGACCGAATGGTTCTGGACGTCCGGGGCCGACGGCACCCTCCGCATCCAGGGCTGCGCCGACTGCGGCACCCTGGTGCACCCACCGGTCCCCGCGTGCCCGGTGTGCCGGAGCCGATCGTCGGCGCCGACAGCGGTCTCGGGGAGGGCCACGGTCGTCGGGTTCACGGTGAACCAGCACCAGTGGCACCCCGACCTGCCCGCTCCCTACGTCATCGCCGTGGTCGCACTGGCCGAGGACCCGGGCGTCCGCCTGACCACCAACATCGTCGGCTGTGACCCCGGCGACGTGCGGGTCGGCCTCGAGGCCCAGGTCCGATTCGAGCACGTCGAGGACGTATGGCTGCCCGTCTTCGAGTTGACCGGTGCGACCACCACGCCCGAGCCCGACGTCACCCCGAAGCTTTCCGCCCCCCGGGCCCCGCTCGGTGACGAACGGTTCGAGCACCGGGCCGTGCTCAGCGGCGTGGGCCGCTCGGCCCTCGGGCGCCGGCTGATGGTCGACCCCCTGTCCCTGACCGTCGACGCCTGCCTCGAGGCGGTGGCCGACGCCGGCTTGGAGCTGTCGGACATCGACGGGCTGTCCACCTACCCGGGTCCCGCCGGCATGGGGATGAGCGAAGGCGGCGTGACCGCGGTCGAGGAGGCGCTCCGGCTGCACCCGACCTGGATCAACGGCGGGGGCGACATCCCCGGTCCCGGCGGCGCCCTGATCGCCGCCATGCTCGCCATCTCCAGTGGCCTGTGCCGGCACGTCCTGTGCTTCCGCACCGTATGGGAGTCGACGTTCGCCACCCTCGGCCTCCGACCGGCGGGTGGCGCACGTGCGTCGGGCGCCCAGCAGTGGCGGTCGCCCTTCGGCGCCCTGTCCGCTGCCAACTGGATCGCCATGAACGCCAACCAGTACCTGCACCGGTACGGGGCCACCAGGGAGATGCTCGGGATCATCGCCGTCAACGGCCGGACCAACGCCGGCCGCAACCCGGCGGCCATCTACCGGGAGCCGATGACGATGGACGACTACCTGTCGGCCCGACCCATCACCTCGCCGTTCGGGCTCTACGACTGCGACGTGCCCTGCGACGGCTCGATCGCCGTGGTGGTGTCCGACGCATCGGTGGCCGGCGACCTGCCCGGCACCGCCGTCCGCATCGAGGCCGTCGGCACCCAGATCCTCGAGCGGGTCTCGTGGGACCAGGGCACCATCACCCACGAGCCCCAGGTCCTCGGCCAGGCTGCCCACCTGTGGACCCGGACCGACCTGCGCCCGGCCGATGTCGACGTCGCCCTCGTGTACGACGGCTTCACCTTCAATGCCGTGTCGTGGCTCGAGGCGCTCGGCTTCTGTCCCATCGGCGAGGCCCAGGACTGGCTCGACGGGGGTCGGAGGATCGCCCTCGACGGCGAGCTCCCGGTCAACCCCCACGGCGGCCAGCTCAGCGAGGGCCGCACCCACGGGTTCGGCTTCGTCTACGAGGCGGTCAAGCAGCTCCGCCACGAGGCCGACGGGCGTCAGGTGGCCGACGCCGCCACGGCCGTCGTCACCACCGGCGGCGGGACTCCGTCGGGCGTCCTGCTGCTCCAGCGGGACCAGGCGTAGGGTTCCTCGGCCGCGGCCACGCCGGCGGTGCGCCAGCTCCTCAGCCGGAACGGCGCGCCTGTTCGAACGTGTGCCGGAGCCACCGGCCGGTGCGCTCGAAGGCCAGGGCGGCGGCCGGGAAGCCGAAGTTGACGAAGCCGTGGGGCTGGCCCGGATAGCAGACCTCCTCGACGTCGACCCCGTCGGCCCGGAGACGTTCGGCGTAGGCGCGTCCCTCGTCCCGGAGCATGTCGCACCCGCCCAGGACGACCAGGGCCGGTGGAAGCCCGGCCAACGACGGAGCGAAGAGCGGGGCGGCGTACGGGTCGTCGTCGAGGTCGCGGCCGCCGCTGTACGCCGCCCAAAAGGCCTCGCCGGACTCGAGGCTGATGACGAGCCCGCTGAACTCCTCCCGGGAACCCAGGATCTTCGAGCCGGCGACCGCCGGGTAGATCAGCACCTGCCCGACCGGTGCGGCACCGCCGGCGTCGCGCAGACGGAGCGCCACTGCCGCGGCCATGGTGCCGCCGGCGCTCTCACCGGCCACGGCCACCGCGGTTGGCGGCAGGCCGAACGGTCCGCTCTCGTCCAGTGCCCATCGGGTCACGGCCACGCAGTCGTCGACGGCGGCCGGGTAGGGGTCCTCCGGGGCCAGGCGGTAGCCCACCGACACGACCACCGCACCGGAGGCGTGGGCGATCTCGCGGGCCACACCGTCCATGACACCGATGCTCCCCATGACGTGCCCCCCGCCGTGGAAGTACACGACCAGGCCCGTGGGGTCGCCGTCATTGCGGTAGATCCGGATGGGGATGTCCCCCACGTGTTCGTCGTCGACATGGTCGATCTCCTGGGTCAGCTGGGGTCCGTAGTCGCCGCGGGCCAACTCGAGCAGCTCCGGCACCAGTTCGCCGCCCGGCGCCGCCCGATCAGGGTTGGCCGCCATCCACTCGACCACCCAGGGGTCGAGTACGCCCTCGTCGCTGACGGGTGTGTCGCTCATCTCCTCATCCCTTCTGTCCGAGGTCGGCCACGATCTGTGGCAGGTCGACTGTGGTCCGGATGCCCGGGAGCGCCTCGCAGACCACGGGCACGGCGTTAACGGCGCGGTTGGCGGTGTAGCCGGGCGTGGATTCCGCCATCAGCTCCAGCGGGACGTCCAGACGGAGGTCCATGACCAGGGGACAGTCCCCCTCGACGGTCACCCGCCAGCCCCCCGGTTGCAGGCCCCACGACGCGTCGATCTCGGTGGAGCAGTACCAGGTGGCGCTGAACCTGAGCAGCTCCTCGCCGAGGTGGCGGCCCACGACGTGCATGCGTTGACCGGCGACGGTGCCGGCCGGAATGGTCCCCGCCGCGATCTCGATGTCGCGGACGGCTGTCGCCACCTCCCCGGTGGACTCCACCGACTCGAGCGGCATCCCCAACGCGTCCCCGATGAGCCGGAGCGAGGGCCCGAAGGACTCGGCGCCGTGGGCCCAGCGCCGGGGGTCGAATGTGGAAGGGTCCTGGCCGTAGCCCATCAGGTCGAAGAGGAGCACGGGAGAGTTGCGGCTGGACAGGTCGGCGAACTCGGCGATGTGCAGCCGGTCGAGGCGGCGCTGGAGGGAGGTCAGCACGATGGGCACCGCCTCCGAGATGAACCCCGGGCTGCTCCCGGTGCTGTGGATCGACGACCCGCCGGCGGCGCAGGCCGCCTCGATGCGCTCGCGCACCGCCGGCCCCATGCTCCCGGGGTGGTGGAACCCGCCGGTGGTCGACACGACGTTGCTCCCGGCGGCCAAGAGTGCGCACAGCACTTCGACGTCGTATCCCTGCTGCATGTAGAGCACGCAGTCCGGCCGCAGGGCCAGGATCTCCTCGACGTCGTCCGTGGCGATTATGCCGGTGGCCGCCATGCCGGCGGCGTCCAGCCCGCTCAGCGCTCCGGCGTCCTCGCCCACTTTGGCGGGATCGGAGACGCGCACTCCTACCAGGTCGAGCCGGGGATGTTGGATGACAGCCCGCAGGGAGCGGGCGCCGATGTTGCCCGTCGCCCACTGCACGACCCGGTAGGTGGGCAGCGTGGTCAGCGGGTCGTTCATGACGCCGAGCGCTCGGAGGCGACGAGTGCGGCCTTGTGCAGGACGTTGGCGGCCAGCCGCATGTGGGCGGCATCCACCAGCCGGCCGTCCCGCCCGATGGCGCCGATTCCCTCGGCCTCCGACGCGCGGTAGACGGCGATGGACTCCTCGGCGTCCCGGATCTCCGCCTCGGTGGGGGCGAAGACGGCGTTGGCGATGGGGATCTGGTCGGGATGGATGGCCCACTTCCCGTCGTACCCGAGCAGGCTGGCGTGCCCGGCCGACCGGCGGTAGCCCTCCGGGTCGCCGTAGGCCGGGTACGGCGCATCGATGGCGTCGATGCCCGCGGCGCGGGCGGCAGTCAGGATCTGCACCCTCGCATGGTGCCAGAAGTCACCGGGGTACTCGCCCACCGGGTCGAAGTTCCCGTCCACCCGGGCGTGCAGCGAGGCGGACAGGTCGCCGGCGCCGAAGATGATGGCCTCGAGCCGGTCGCTCGCACGGGCGATCTCGGCGGCGTTGGACAGGCCCTCGGCCTCTTCGATCAGCACCTCGAGCCCGATGCGTTTGGTCAGGCCGAGCTTGGTCTCGAGCTGGGTGAGGAGGACGTCGAACCACCACACGTCCCGGGCGGACCGCGCCTTCGGCACGATGATGACGTCGAGGGCGTCGCGGGCGCCCGTCACCACCTCGACCACGTCGCCGTAGCACCACGGGGTCTCCAGCCCGTTGACCCGAACGGCCCGCACCACGCGACCCCAGTCCTGGTTGACCAGGGCGTTGACGGCGATGGCCCGGGCCGACTCCTTGACCACCGGCGCGCAGGCATCCTCCAGGTCCAAGAACACGAGATCGGCTCCGGAGCTCGGCGCCTTGGCACACATGCGCTCGCTGCTGGCCGGGGTGGCCAGCTCGGAACGTCGGGCTCGGGGTTCGTACACGGGTGCCTCCGTCGGTGGGGGTGATCAGATGACGCCGGCCGCCCGGAGGGTGGCGATGCGGTCCGGGGCGAGGCCGAGCAGACCACCGTAGACGGCGTCGTTCTCGGCGCCCAGGTGCTGGCCGAGGTGGTCGATCCGCCCCGGGGTCTCCGACAGCTGGGCCAGCGGTGCCTGGACCCGGACCGGGCCGAGGTCGGGGTCGTCGAACCGGGGGAAGGTCCCCCGTGACCGCAGGTGCTCGTCGTCGAGCAGTTGCTGGGCGTCGTAGACGGGGGCGGCGGCCACGTCGGCGTCGAGGAACACCTCCATCACCTCGTCGAGGGTCCGCTCGGCGATCCACTCGGCGACCATGGCGTCGATCTCGGTGCCTCGGGCCTGGCGGCGGACGGGGTCCACGTAGTCGGCGTCCTCGGCCAGGTCGTCCCGGCCGATGCACCGGAAGACCCGCACCACGATGTTGGCCGAGGCGCTGGAGATGGCCAGCCACTTCCCGTCGGCCGTCAGGTAGGCGTTCCGGGGTGCGCTGGCGGCGAGGTGGTTGCCCACCCGGCCGGCCACGGTGCCCAGCTGGTCGAACGCCAGGGTCGACGACTCGATGAGGCGGGCCAGGGGCTCGACCAGGTTGACGTCGACCAGCTGGCCCGTCCCCCCGCGGAGGTCGCGGTGGTACAGGGCCATCATCACCGCCCACGTCGCCGCCTGGGCGGCCACGCCGTCGGCCAGCATGAACGGCGGGAGGGTCGGGGGGCCATCGGGCTGCCCGGTCACCTGGGCGAAGCCGCTCATGGCCTCGGCCAGGGTGCCGAAGCCCGGCCGGTCGCTGGCGGGCCCACCCCGGCCGTAGCCGCTGAGATGGAGCATCACCAACTGCGGATGGCGCCGATGGACCGACTCGTAGTCGAGTCCCCACCGGAGCAGGGCGCTCGGGCGGTTGCCGACCACGAGCACGTCGGTCACGTCGAGCAGCTGGTGGAACACCTCCTGGCCGTCGTGCTGGCGCAGGTCCAGAGTGACGCAGCGCTTGTTGCGGCTGACGCTCTTCCACACCAGGCCGATGTCGTCCTTGGTGGGTCCCCAGGTCCGCAGGGGGTCGCCGGAGCCGGGCTGCTCCACCTTGACGACCTCGGCGCCGAACTCGCCGAGCATGGTGGCCACCATCGGGCCGGCCACCAAGGTGGCGGCGTCGACGACCCGGAGCCCGACCAGCGGGCCCGGGGCGTCAACCATGGGCACCGCACTCGGGCCGGACGAGCCCCAGGTTCTCGCGGAGGGTGGCACCGGTGTAGCGGTCCCGGAAGACGCCCCGGCGCTGGAGTTCCGGCACCACCAGCCGCACGATGTCTTCGTAGGCCCCGGGGCTGTGGGTGGCGGCGATCACGAACCCGTCGCAGGCCTCGGTCTCGAACCACTCCTCCATCTGATCGGCGACCTCAGCCCCGGTGCCGACGAAGCGCGGGCCCTGGAGCAGCGTGGCCCGGTGCCCGGCCAGGTCGGCCAAGGTGACCGTCCCCCCGATGTGGGCGCGTAGGTTCTGGACCAGCCCGCGGATGCCGGAGACCGACTCGATGAGCTCGTCCGTGATGGGCGTGTCGAGGGCCAGCCCGGAGAAGTCGTAGTTCATCAGCTCGGACAGCAGGGTCAGCGAGGCCATGGGGTCGACGAAGTCGTGCAGGAACATCTGTTCGCGCTGCTGGGCCTGGGCCGTCGACTCCCCCAGCACCGTGTACGCCATCGGCAGCATCTTGACCGAGTCGGGATCCCGCCCGTCCTGGGCGATGCGCTCCTTCTGGTCCTTGAAGTGGGTCCGGGCCACCTCGATGCTGGGATCGCCGGTGAAGATGACCTCGGCCCACCGCGCGGCGAAGTCCCGTCCGCGCCCGGACGAGCCGGCCTGCAGCAGGACGGGTCGGCCCTGCGGCGTGCGCGGCACGGTCAGGGGCCCGCGCACCTTGAACCAGGCGCCGTCGTAGTTGAGCTCGTGGACCTTGGCGGGATCGGCGAAGATACCGTTGGCCCGGTCGAGGACCAGCGCGTCGTCCTCCCACGAGTCCCACAACCCGGTGGTGGCCTCCAGGAACTCGTCGGCCCGGTCGTAGCGGGCGTCGTGGTCCAGCACCTGGTCGACGCCGTAGTTCTGCGCCTCGCTGTCGTTCACCGAGGTCACCACGTTCCAGGCCGCCCGACCGCCGGTCAGGTGGTCCAGGGTGGCGAAGGTTCGGGCCACATGGAACGGGGAGTAGTAGGTGGTCGAGTACGTCGCACCCAGACCGATCGACCGGGTGGCGCCGGCGATGACGCCCAGCACGATGCTGAGGTCGAGCTTGACCGGTCGGGCGCCGTACCGGACGGCTTCGGCCACCGAGCCCCCGTAGATGCCGGGCATGGCCAGGCGGTCGTCGAAGAACATCATGTCGAAGCAGCCCTCTTCGAGGGTGCGCCCGAGCTTCTCGTAGTAGCTCGCCTTCAGGAATCCGTGCTCGGTGGCCGGATGGCGCCACGACCCGGCGTAGACGGTGGCGTTTCCTGCCTGCATGAACCCCACGAGCGACATCTGCTTCACCGGAATCACCACTGCTCTCGTCGCTGGTCGTTGACTTCGAACGGCCGTTGAAATATAGAATGTGATATGTCAGATTTCAAGCCGATCGGCGGGACCGTCCGCTCGCGGGCCGCCCGGGAGCTGCGGGACCGCGTGCTGACCGGACGGTTGCCACCCGGCGACCGGCTCGACCTCGACGAGATCACCGAGGAGTTCGGCATCAGCCGGACCCCGGTGCGCGAGGCGCTCCTGGAACTGTCCTACGAGGGCCTGGTGACCGTCACCCCCCGCAGCGGCATCACCGTGGTCGGGATCAGCCCGGAGGACGCCGTCGACAACTTCGCCGTCCTGGCCGCACTGGCCGGCAAGGCCGCCGAGTGGGCCACGTCGCGGATCACGGGACCGCAGCTGGACGAACTGCACCGACTGGCCGACGCCGTGACCACGGACCCGGACGTGGTCGACGCCAACCGGCGGTTCCACCGCGCCGTCAACCTCGCCGCCGGCTCGCCCCGCTTGCTGACCTACCTCCGCCAGGCGGTGCGCGTGGTTCCCGGCAGCTTTTTCACCCTCTTCCCGGAACAGGAACGGCGCAGCCGCGCCGATCACGCCGCGCTCCTCGACGCCATCGGCCGGGGTGACGCCGCCTCGGCCCGCGCGATCGCTGAGGCCCACGTGCTCGACGCCGGCGTCGCCCTGGGCGATTGGATGCGGGCGCACGCGGCGGACGGGACACCCATCACCCCGTAGCCTTGAATGGACCCGGACACCGCCGCAGCGTCAGTGCTGCTCGGTCGCCATGGCCCGGCGGGCCCGCTTGCGGAAACCCTCGAGCTTCTCGTCCGGCGTGCGCACCCGCGTGCTGCGGGACATGACCGACACGTCGTGGCCGGCGGCGCGCTGGCGGAGGGCGCCCACCGTCGACTCCTCCTTGGGCATGTGGGCGAAGGGGTCGAACGAGTACCACCGCATGGCGTTCTCGTGGGTCATCTTGGCGATGTCGTCCTCGGACACGGCGTTGGCGGCAAACACCGCGTGCAGCTCCTCGGGCGCGGTCGGCCACATGGAGTCGCTGTGCGGGTAGTCCGCTTCCCACGCCATGTTGTCGACGCCGATCCGGTCCCGGAGCTCCACCCCCACCGGGTCGCTGATGAAACAGGTGAGGAAGTGCTCCCGGAACACCTCCGACGGCAGACGACCCCCGAAGTCCTGCTGCGTCCAGGCGTGGTGCATCTCATAGGTCCGGTCGACCCGGTCGAGGAAGTATGGGATCCAGCCCGTGCCGCCCTCGGACAGCGCCACCCGGAGCTGGGGGAAGTTCTTGAGGACCCGGGACCACAGCAGGTCGGCCGCGGCCGACTGGATGTTCATCGGCTGCAGGGTGATCATCACGTCGGGCGGGGAGTCGACTGCCGGGATCGCCATACGGCCCGAGGAGCCGAGGTGGATGGAGAGCACGGTGCCGGTGTCGCAGCACGCCCGCCACACCGGATCCCAATACTCGTCGTGAAAGCTGGGATAGCCGAGCGCGGCGGGATTCTCGGTGAAGCTCAGCGAATGGCAGCCCTTTGCCGCCGTGCGCCGGATCTCGTCGGCGGTCTGGACCGGATCCCAGATGACGGGCACGGCCATCGGGATGAACCGGCCCGGGTGGGCGCCGCACCACTCGTCGATGTGCCAGTCGTTGTAGGCCCGCACCAGGGCCAGCGACAGGTCCGGGTCGTCGGAGGCGAACACGCGGGCCGTAAAGGTCGGGAACGACGGGAAGTTCATCGACCCCAGCACGCCGCCCGCGTCCATGTCGCGGACCCGCTCGTCGACGTCGTAGCAGCCGGGCCGCACCTCGTCGAGGCTCTGCGGCTCGAGGCCGTACTCCTCCTTGGGCCGGCCGGCCACCGCGTTCAGGGCGGCGGTCTCCATGACGACCTCACCGAACGTCCAGACGTCGTTGCCCTCATCGTTGCGCACCAGTTTGGGCGCCCGGTCCAGATACTCGGGTGCCAGGTGGTGGACGAAGAGGTCCGGTGGCTCGATGATGTGATCGTCGACGCTGATGAGCACGAGGTCGTTGATGTCGATCATGGCACCTCTCCGAGAATCCGATTATCGCTGGTGTAGAACCTACATCGCCGGAGCCGACCCCGTGGCCCGGTCAGAGCTGCTCGTACTCGATCCTGAGGGACGGGCCGGTGGGCACCGACTGGCAGGTGAGGACCCACCCCTCCTCCACCTCGTCCGGCGTCAGGGCGTTGTTCGCCCGCATGCTGACCGATCCCTCGTGGAGGAGGGCCATGCACGTGGCGCAGCTGCCTGCCTCACACGAGTACGGGGCCGGCAGGCCGGCCCGGCGGGCCGTTTCGAGCACGGTGTCGCCGGCGTGATAGGCCACCTCGTGGCGCCGACCCTGGAGCTGCAGCACGATCGTCGCCGGCACCGGCCCATGCGTGGCGTCGACCGGTGTGGACTCCCCCGGCTCGGGGGTCACGAACCGCTCGATGAGGATCGACCCGGGCGCCACGCCGGCGGCGAGCAGGGTCTCCTCAACCAGGTCCATGAACGGGCCGGGGCCGCAGATGTAGAAGTCGGCGTCGAGCTCGCCGCCGACCAGGTCGAGGACCGCCGCCGGCCGGGGGAAACCGCTGGCCGAGTCGAAGTGTCGGCGCACCTCGAGCCGATCGGGCGATCGGTGCTCGAGGTCGCGGAGGGCCTCGTCGAAGATGACGGAGTCGGGCTCCCGGCTGGCGTACAGGAGCCGGACCGTGCGACCGGTCGAGGCGAGGGCGCTCTTGGCCAGGGAGAGGACCGGGGTGATGCCGCTGCCACCGCAGAACCCCACCAGTGGACGTCCGCTGCCGCTCAGGCAGAACGTCCCCGAAGGTGGGGACGTGTCGACCAGGTCGCCGACGGCCACCTTGTCGTTGAACCAGTTGGAGACGGTGCCCCCGGGGACGCGCTTGACCGTCACGGCCAGATGACGGTCGGTCTCGGGGGCACTGGACATCGAGTAGCAGCGGCAGTGCTCGTCATCGTCGATCCGCACCCGGAAGGTGCAGAACTGCCCCGGGCGGTAGCGGTACACCTCGGCCAGGTCGTCCGGCACGTCGAGCACGAACGTGCGGGTGTCATCGGTCTCGTCGACCACCTGGATGACGGCAAGCGGGTGGAAGGCGTGGCGGCGCGCCACGTGGTCGACGTCAGTCACGATCGCACGGACCGGGCACGGCGACTGGCGTATCGCTCACCGACGCCACTCTAGCAGTCAGTTGAGAACCTGATTCTCGCTTCATCCGGTGCCGGTGGCCTGGGATGGGCGCGGGGCGGGGCCGACGTCCGCCTGTCCCGGACACGGGCCCGCCGATTGTGGCACGTCGCTGCGATAACGTCGGTCACAACCTCAGGAAACCCCATAGTGCAGGCTCGAAAACGGCGCTGCCACCACCTCGGAGGAGCCGACATGGCAAGTACCCCAACCCCTCGGCCTCCCGTCCACCTGGCCAGCGCCCGGATGCTCGACGGAGCCGGCGAGCGGCTGGTGGAACCGGGCAGTCTCATCGTCGAGGAGGGACGCATCACCGCCGTGTCCCCGGCCTCGGTCCCCTCGGACGTGAGCACCGTCGACCTCGGCGACGTGACCATGCTCCCCGGCCTGATGGACATGGAGGTCAACCTCGTGATGGGGGGGCCGAACCACGCCAGCCCGCTCGTCCCCCTCCAGGAGGACCCGGCGATGAAGACCCTGCGGGGCGCCGTCAATGCCCGGCGGACCCTCCGGGCCGGATTCACGACGGTGCGCAACCTCGGGCTCTTCGTGCAGACCGGCGGCCTGCTCCTCGACGTCGCCCTGATGCGGGCCATCGACATGGGGTGGATGGAGGGCCCGCGCATCGTCCCGGCCGGGCACGCCATCAGTCCGACGGGCGGGCACCTGGACCCCACCATGTTCCAGGCCTACGCCCCCCACGTGCTGCCGCTCAGCGTGGAGGAGGGGATCGCCAACGGGGTGGCCGAGGTCCGCAAGGCAGTCCGTTACCAGATCAAGTACGGCGCCCGGGTCATCAAGGTCAGCGCCTCGGGCGGGGTGATGTCGCACACCGGCCCCGCCGGCGCCCGGCAGTACTCCACCGAGGAGCTGTCGGCCATCGCCGACGAGGCCCACCGGGCCGGCCTCAAGGTGGCGGCCCACTGCCACGGCGACGAGGCGGCCCGGACCGCCATCGAGTGCGGCATCGACTGCATCGAGCACGGCTCGCTGATGAGCGACGAGACGATCGACCTGATGGTCGCCCGCGGCACGTTCCTCGTGGCCACCACCTACCTCGCCGACGGCATGGACGTGTCCCACGCCGCGCCCGACCTGCAGGCCAAGGCGGCCGAGGTGTTCCCCCGGGCGAGGCAGACCATCACCAACGCCATCCATCGCCAGGCGCGGATCGCCTGCGGATCCGATGCCCCGGCCATCCCCCACGGCCGCAACGCCAAGGAGCTCGCCGCCCTGGTCGACCGGGGCATGACACCGGCCCAGGCCATCGGGGCCGCCACCACCGTCGCCGCCGAGCTGATCAGCGTCGACGATCGGGGACGGCTCACCGAGGGCCTGCTGGCCGACATCATCGCCGTCCCCGGCGATCCCCTCGACGACATCACGGTGACCGAGTCGGTCTGCTTCGTGATGTTGGGCGGCGACATCGTCCGCCACGACGCGGTGCACCCGTAGCCGCAGCCCGGCCTGCGGTCGTTCAGATAGAGCCGGCCAACGAGGCCACGAACTCCCGCGTGCGGCGCGCCGAAGTCAGCTTCTCCTCACGGGACTCGCCGATGGGTACTACCCGCAGCGACACGTCGGTCGCACCGGCGTCGGCGAACGCCTGCAGCCGTCGACGGATGGCGTCCTCGCTGCCGGCGGCCAGGATGTCCCCGACGGTCCGGGCATCACCCAGGTCGAGCAGCCTCTGGTAGTTGGGCGATACCTCGGACTCGGACAGGACACGATTGGCGCGACCCACCGCCACCTCCACCTCGCCGTCGCCGCACAGGCAGACGGGTACCCCGGCCACGATGCGGGGCGTCGGTCGTCCGGCGGCGGTGGCTGCAGCATGCAGCACGGGGGCGATGTGGGTCTCGATGGCCCGCTCGTCGGCCAGCCACAGGATGGTCCCGTCAGTACGCTCCCCGGCGATGCGGAGCATCACCGGCCCCAGGGCGGCGATCATGACCGGCGTCGGAGTGATGTCGGTGACGTCCATCGGCTGGTGGACGCGGAACCGCTCGTTTTCGACGTCGACCATCCCCGGTCCGGCCAGTGCCCGGTCGAGGACATCGAGGTAGTCGCGCATGGTGGCGGCGGGGCGTTCGTAGGGGAGCCCGAGCATCTCGTCGATCACCCAGTGGTGCGACACACCGAGCCCCAGGGTCAGCCGCCCCTCGCACACCGCCTGGGTGGACAGCACCTGCTGGGCCAAGACGACGGGGTGCCGGGGCTGGATCGGGACCACGGCGGTACCGATCTCGATCCGGGACGTCGCCGACCCGATGAGCACTGCTGCCGTCAGGGCGTCGAAGTCGTCGGGGATCTGCGGGATCCACAGCGACGCCAGGCCGGCCTCCTCGGCCCACGTGGCGTCCGCCACCATCCGCTCGACCTTCGTGGAGTACCGGCCCCGCTCGGGACCCACCATCACGCCGAGGCGCACGCGCATGTTCCTTTCGTCACCGGTTCGATCCGGTCAGGGGCGACGGGTCAGACGGCCGGCTCGACGACGGCATCCATGCTGGCCGCCCCGCTGTCCGGTACCCGGGGCTGGCGCCACACCTCCACGGGAAAGGACACGTTGACCAGGGAGTAGCTCAGCTCGAGCAGGAGGCGGGCGTCGTCGGGCAGGTCGTCGAGCGGCAGGGCGTCGAGGTAGACCAGGATCTGCTCGAGCCGGGGAAAGGCGGCGTCGTAGAACGACTGCAGCTCGCCCATCGAGCTGGCCAGGCGCTTGGCGTAGCGCTCCGCCTCACTATGAAGGCACCAGTCGGCGAACGGCTCGAGGTCGGCGAATTCGGGGGGCAGGACGGGGTTCATCGAGGCTCCCGGCTCAGCGGACGGCCGGGACGGCGACCGGCGTCCCCGACTTCTCATGGTCGGCGACGTACCGGCGCGCCGTCCGGTGCAGATGGCGGAGGAGGATCTCCTGGTCGTTCAAGGGGAACTCGGTCACGGCCCGCGACTCGATCATCGTCTGGGTGGCCTCGAGGGTGTTCCCGTCCTGCAGGGCGTACTCCTTGAACGTCACCGCAGCCAGCTCCTGGCGGAGGCGATCGGTGGCGTCCTTCGGGGGCACGAAGTAGAGCGTCCCCTCGAAGATGTGCGAGTTATGGGAGGTCGGCCAGTAGTGGTACGTGAGGTACCAGCCCGGGGCCCACACCAGCAGCATGAAGTTGGGGAAGAGGACGAAGGAGTCGATGCCCCAGTTCGGGGAACGGGCCGGGTTGACCGCCCCGGGCAGAGGATCGAGTCCGGCGATGTCGGGCCGGTCCCAGGGGCCGAAGAGGCCGCTGCGGAGCACGTTCTCGATCGGCTTCACCATGGAGGGGTCCTTCGGTGGGGCCATGCCCCCCCACGACGACACCATGCCGTGCGGCCCGTCGATCACATAGGACAACGCCTCGAATCCGTAGCCCTGGAGCTTCCGCGACTCGTCGTCGGTGGCCTGCTTCGCGTGCAGGACGGGTGCGTGGTAGAACTCGGCGAACGCGTCGATGAAGAGCTTCCAGTTGCTCCCCACCTTGGCCCGGTACTTGTAGACCTGGGTCATCTCCCCGAACGGGTATCCCTCGAGCCCGGCGCCGAACTCGCCGAGGTACTCCTTGACCGACGTGGTGTTGGAGGGGTCGAGGTTGACGAAGATGAATCCCTCCCACACCTCCGTCTGCACAGCAACCAGCCCGTAGTCGTCCTTGTCGAGGTCGAAGAACTCCGACTCCTGTTGGACGAAGGTCAACGACCCGTCGAGGTCGTAGCGCCAGCCGTGGTACTTGCAGGTGAACTGGCGGCAGGTCCCGCTCGTCTCCTCGTTGGGGAAGTCGTTCCACACCAGCTTGTTGCCCCGGTGCCGGCAGATGTTGTGGAAGCCGCGGACGCCCCCGTCCTTGTCCCGGACGATGATCACCGAGGTACCGGCGCAACTGAGCTCCTTGGTGAAGTACCGGCCGGCCCGGGGGACCTGCTCCACCCGACCGACGTTGAGCCAGGTCCGGTTGAAGATGGCCTTGCGCTCGAGCTCGTAGAACTCCGGCGAGATGGAGTCCTCGTAGTTGACCGGACCCGTACCCAACTCCGGGTAGTGCTCCGTCCAGCTTCCCTCAGACGGCTTCGGGAAGTGCGCCATGCGGTAGATCCTCCTGTTGTGCCTGTCCCGGCACGATATCATTGATCTCCTGAAAAGAGAAGCCCGTTATCACAGGGATCGGCGGGGACCGCGTCCGCCGACCACCCATCGCGGAGCCGCTGGCGGAGCACGAACTTCTGCACCTTGCCCGACGGTGTCCTCGGGAGCTCGTCCACCAGGTACAGGGCTTCGGGCCACTTCTGCCTGGCCAGCCCGGACCGGCCGAGGTGGTGGCGCATCTCCTCCACGGTGGGCGCCGTCATGTCGTCCCGCACCCGGACCACGGCGGCGGCGTGCTCGCCCAGACGTTCGTCCGGCTCGGCCACCACGCACACTTCGGCAACCTGGTCCATGCCCATCAGCAGCTCCTCGATCTCGGCGGCGCTGATGTTCTCCCCGCCCCGGATGATGACGTCGGAGATGCGGTCGGTGATGGTGAGGTAGCCGTCGTCGTCGAGCACGCCGACGTCGCCCGTCCGGTACCACCCGTCCTCGTCGAACACCTCCGCGGTCAGCTCGGGGTCGACGTAGCCGACGAAGCAGTCGGGGCCCCGGCTGAGGATCTGGCCGTCGTCGTCGAGGCGGACCTCCACCCCGGGCAGCACCCGGCCGTCGGTCGTCAGCCGCTTCTCCTCGGGGTCGTCCAGCAGGGAGCCGGTGATCGAGGGATGCTCGGTGCTGCCGTAGGAGCGGAACGCCTTGATCCCGAGGTCGGTGGCACGCCGGGTCACAGCGACCGGCACGGGCGAGCCACCCAGTCCCGCGAACGGCATGAGGGCCAGGTGTTCGGGGGAGAAATCCGGGTGGTCGAGCAGGCTGGTCAGGAAGTACGTGGCCCCGCCGCCGACACCCAGTCCCTCCTCGCTCATCATCTTCAGCACCGCACCGGGGTCCCATACGTCGATGAGGTTGACCGACTGCTCGCGCAGCAAGGGGACCAGGAAGGCGTTGACCATCCCGATGAAGTGCCCCACCGGTGCCCCCGTGATCATCGGCGGTCCGCCCTTCGGGAACATGTAGTCGAGCTGACGGGTCTCGCACCCGATGGTCCGGTGGGAGTGGATGACGCCCTTCGGGTCCCGGGTGGTCCCCGAGGTGAAGGCGATGATCGCCGGCGCGTCCGGGTCGACGGGCACGGGGCCCGGGAGGGGATCAGCCCCCAGGAGGGACTCGAAGCGCTGTGCCCCCGACGGCAGGTCGACGTCGGGCGTTCCGCCCACCACCAGCCACCGCGCCCCGGGTCGACCCGTCAGGACCGCTCCGTAGTTGGCCAGGTAGTCGTTGTGGCCGAAGCGCTCGGCGGTGACCACCACCGCCGGGTCCATAGCGGCCACGATGTACTCGATCTCCTTGCGTCCGTAGAAGTGCACGACGGGGACCACGACCGCGCCCAGGTAAGCGGCTGCCCAGAAGGTGATGCCGGCTTCCAACCAGTTCGGGAGCTGGAACAGGACGACGTCCCCCGGACCGACGCCGTCGGCGGCCAGCGCGCCGGCCAGCGCCCGGGCCGACCGGTCGACGCCGGCGAAGGTCCCCTGCCACGGGCGCACGGCCGAGCGGACCCGGAAGGGGACATCGCCGATCCGGCCGAGCCCGGCGTCGACCATCTCCCCGAGGGTCTGGTCGGTCCACCAGCCCTCGTCCCGGTACCGGCGCGCCCGGTCCTCCGGCACCGCTCGCCGCGACCAGCGCTCGCCCTTGTCGCCCCACTCCCCCACGTCACCCTCCTCGTCCCATCCGTCCGACGGTCACTCTTCCATGTTCGCCCGATCGTGTGCCACCGTCATTGCCGATCCAGGAGAACTTCGTTATCGTCGCCGCCGTGGCGGTCGCCGTCACGACGACCAGGAGGTTCCGTCATGGGCAGCCCACCCGTCGCCGACGTCATCGAGCTCGAGCAACTGCTGGCCCGGTACGCCGTCGGCATGACCACGGACGACGTCGACGCGGTCATCGAGGTGTTCACCCCCGACGGGACCTACAGCGCCTTCGGCGACACCTACCCCCTCGCCGACTTCCCGACCCTGGTGGCGGCGGCCCCCAAGGGACTGTTCCTGGTCGGACCCCCTGCCCTCGCGCTCGACGGCGACACCGGCTCGGGTCAACAGCCGCTCTGCTTCGTCGAGCAGACCACCCACGACATGCGCATCGGGTACTACACGGACACCTACCGCCGGACGGCCGACGGGTGGCGCCTGCACTCGCGGGCCATGACCTTCCTCCGCAAGAGCGGGGCCCGGGACTCCGGTCGGGCCCATGACCCGACCCGCCCCGCGCCGTCGGGCCCGTGACAGGGGACGGCGGCGCGGTCGACGGCGCGGCCGAGGGCCTGGCGGAGTTCCGGACGGATCTCGACGCCTGGCTGGACGGCCATACGGACGCGTTGGCCCCAGGGTTCGAAGGGGCGGGCACGCTCGACCAGCAGATGGCCCAGCTGGCCAAAGTCAAACGGTTGGTGTTCGACGCCGGGTGGATGCGGTCGGGATGGCCGCAACGCGTCGGCGGGCTCGGCGGGTCGACGCTGACGCGCGCCTACCTGGGCGAAGCGCTGACCGCCCGCGACCTGGTGGAGCCCGGGCTGTACTCCATGACCGAGGTGCTGGCCCCCACCATGATCGACTACGCCGCTCCTGAACTGGCCGCCGCTATGGTGCCGGCCCTGCTCCGCGGGGACGAGACGTGGTGCCAGGGGTTCTCCGAACCGGACGCCGGGAGCAACCTCGCCGCACTGGCCTGCCGGGCCGAGCGCACCGACGCTGGTTGGCGGGTCACCGGCCAGAAGGTCTGGACGAGCCTGGCCCAGTACGCCCAGCGCTGTGTCCTCCTGACCCGCTCGGGCCCGCCCGAGGCGGCCCACCGCGGGATCACCGCCCTCTTCGTGGACATGGACTCCCCCGGGATCACGGTGCGACCGATCGGCACCATGCACGGCAGCCCGGAGTTCTCCGAGCTCTTCTTCGACGGCGTCGTCGTCCCCTTCGATCGCATGCTCGGCGAGGAGGGTGGCGGTTGGGCGGTGGCCATGGACCTGCTGCCCTTCGAACGCAGTACGTCGCTATGGCACCGGGCCGCCTTTCTGCACCGGCGACTCCAGGAGCTCCTCGAGACCGCCCCGCCCGGCGCCATCGACCCGTACCGGCTCGGCGAGGCCACCCAGCTGCTCTACGCCTTCCGGGCCCGCTCGCGGGCCACCCAGCACCGGATGGCCGAGGGCGATCGCCTCGGTCCGGAGACGTCCATCGACAAGGTGCTGCTGGCCACGGCCGAGCAGACGGTGTTCGATCTGATCGCCGACGCCCTGGTCGCCGAAGTGACCATGGGGGACGACCCGGTGAGCGGACGGTGGCGCACGGAGTATCTCTACTCCCGGGCCGCCTCCATCTACGGCGGCAGCGCCGAGATCCAGCGCAACATCATCGCCCGCCGCCTCCTCGACCTCGGAGACGACCGCTGATGGATCCCGGGGATGTCACATTGTTCGAGCGGAGCCTCGGCGACGCCACCCGACGGGCCACCGGCGCCGACCTCGACGCCGCGCTCGACGACCTGGGCTGGCCCGACGCGCTCATCGACGACCCACAGGTCGCCGTCTCGCTGCTGTTTCGGCTCCAAGGGGAGTCCGGCGCCACCTCCTCGTCCCTCGGGCGGGTCATGGCCCATGCGCTGGGCCTGGCGGACGGGTCGACCACCGTGCTGCCCGCCGTCGGTGGGTGCGCGCCGCCCGGGACGGTCGACGACGGGTGGCTGCGCGTCGACGGCCTGGCCCCCGCCACACTGCCCGACCGTCCCACGGCGCTGGTCGTGGCCTCGACGATCGGCGGTGCCACGTCCGCCTGCACGGTGGCGACGGCGTCGCTCGATCTGCACCCGGTGGCTGGGCTCGACCCCGACATAGGCCTGCTCCGGGTGAACGGTGAGATCGAAACCGTCGGATCCCAGGTGGACGTCCCCGCTGGTCCCTGGCCCGCCGCCGTGGCGCTCGGACGTCGGGCCGTGGCCCACGAGCTGATCGGGGCGTCCCGCACCATGCTCGACCTGGCCTGCGACCATGCCCGCGGGCGTATCCAGTTCGACCGCCCCATCGCCTCGTTCCAGGCCGTCCGCCACCGGCTGGCCGAGGCACTGGTGGCCGTGGCCATGGCGGAGGCGATGCTGGAGGCGGCCTGGCTCGACCCGACGCCGGACACCTCGGCCATGGCCAAGGCGGTGGCCGGACGCCAGGCCAAGACCACCGCCCGGCACTGCCAGCAGGTCCTGGCCGGCATCGGCTTCACGGTGGAGCACCCGTTCCACCGCTATGTCCGCCGGACCCTGGTGCTGGACGCACTCCTCGGCACGGCGGCCTCGCTCACGACCGCGCTCGGGGTCGAACTGGTCGACCAGCGCCGCCTGCCACCCCTCCTACCACTCTGAGCGGAGCAATCCACCGGTTGCTACCGGTCGTAGGGAAGCTCGCCAGGCGTGGAGTTCCGGTAGTCCGGCTCCGGGTCTTCTTCGAACCTCACCGCCGTGATCGTCGACCTTCCGTCCAGGACGGCACGAGCGACCCTGTGCATCCCATCCATCAGTCGGCCATCGGCGCCAAGGATGATCGGGTACGACGGGTCGACCTCGTTGATGAGCTGGATCTGCTCGATGATCCGCCGTACGGTCGGCTCGGGTCCGAGCTTGAACCAGTGGTCGGTGTCCACTTCCCGGATCGAGTCGACTGGGACCTCGATGATGGGGAATCCCTCGGTGAGCTCGATCAACCGGTCGACGTCCCAGGCGTCGAATCCGACCGCACCGGGCCAGAAGTGATACTGCTTGCGCACGCGTTCCAGTCTTGCTCCAACGCGGCGGTTCGTCTGCCATCGTCGGACGACGGTTTGGGGGCGTCCCGTGGGAGGTGGTGCCGTTCGTCACCGCTGCACGCGCCACAGACAGGTTCAGCGCACCGGTTGCTCAGGGATCACGTCAAGGACGACCTTCCCCACCACCTGTCCGTCGGCCACCAGCGCCAGAGCGGCGGCGGTGTCGTCGAGCGCGAAGGTGGCCCCGAGGTGCGGACTCACTTCGCCATCGGCCAACAGTGCCCACAGCTCGTCGTCGTTGCGATGGAGCTCATCCGGACAGTGCTCGGCGAAGTCCCGGAACTGGAAGCCCAGCACCTGGCAGCCCTTCAACAACACCAGGTTGAGGGGGATGCGCGGGATCTCGCCAGAGGCGTAGCCGACGGTCACGAAGCGGCCGCCCCAGTGGAGCGACCGCAGGGCCGGCTCGGCCAGGGCGCCGCCGACGGGGTCGACGACGACATCGGCGCCTCTGGGCAGCACGTCTCGCAAGGCGGCCCGCAGGTCGACGGCGGTGTGCTGGATCAAGTTGGCCGCGCCGGCGGCCCGGGCGGCCTCCAGCTTGGCGGTGGTCGACGCCACCGCCGTGACGTTGGCCCCGAGATGGCTGCCGAGGCTGACCGCCGCCATCCCGACGCCGCCGCCTGCGCCGAGGACGACCAGCTCGTCGCCGGGCAGCACGCGGGCCACCGAGCGCAGCACGTGGTACGCCGTCCGCCAGGCCACCCCGAAGGCGGCGGCGTGGCGGTCGTCGACGCCGGGCGGCACGGCCCGGACGGCCGCCGGCGCCACCGTCACCTCCTCGGCGAAGGCACCCACCATCACCGTCCCCGCCACGCGATCTCCGACAGCCACCCCGACGACGCCGTCGGCCACCTCGGTCACGTCGCCCGCGAACTCGCTCCCGGGCACGAACGGTGGCGCCACGGTGACCTGGTACCGGTCGGCGACGAGCAGCACGTCGGGGAAGTTGACGGCGGCGGCCCGCACCGCCACCCGCACCTGGCCGGCGGCCAGCTCCGGCTGCGGCATCTCCTCCACCCTGATCACCTCTGGTCCCCCGTAGGCGCGGCAGACGGCGGCCCGCACGTCAGCGGCCCCTCCACACCGGGTCCCGCTTCTCCATGTAGGCCCGGGCACCCTCCATGGCATCCTCGCTGGCGAAGACTACGGCCGACCACTCCGCCTGACGCTCCCGCGCCGCCACCGGATCCGAGACGCTGAGGCGCACGAGTTCCTTGGAGGCGGCGAGACCGAGGGGACCGTTGGCGGCGATCCGCTCCGCCATGGCGACGGCGGTGGCCCAAACGTCGCCCGGTTCCACCACGGCGTTGACCAGGCCCACCTGATAGGCCCGGGCGGCGTCAACCAGGTCGCCGGTCAGGGTGAGCTCGAGGGCCACCGCCAACGGGATCCGGTTGCCGATGAGGGTGCCACCACCGGCGGCGTAGAGCCCGCGCTTCACCTCGGGTAGGCCGAAGCGGGCCTCGCTCGAGGCGATGACCACGTCGCAGCCGAGGAGCAGCTCCAGGCCCCCGGCCACCGCTGAGCCGTTGGCCGCGCCGACCACGGGGACGCTGACCTCGCCACGCAACAGCCGGTAGAAGGCCTCTGTCGCTTCGCCAGGTGTCGACCCGGGGACGTCCCCCTCGGTGAACGACTTGAGGTCCATGCCTGAGCAGAAGGCCCGATCGCCGGTCCCGGTGAGGATCACGGCGCGGACATCGGGATCGGACTCCGCCTCGAGGATGGCCGCGCCGAGGGCGTCGACCAGACTGCTCGTCAGCGAGTTGCGGGCCTCGGGCCGATTCAGCCGGAGCAGCGACAGCGCACCCCGGCGGTCGCGCACCAACTCGTCGTCGTCGGCGCTCACGACTTGTAGTCCGACGTCTCGGCCAGGTCGGCGGCGCCCTGCATGAGGTCCAGCACGACCGGCCCGTAGGTCTGGAGCATGGGGTTGTCGCCCGCCCGCTGGAACCCCTGCTCCAGGACGACGGCCAGCTTCCACTTGGCCAGGACGCAGTAGTAGTCGATGTCGTCCACCTGTCGCCCCGACACCTCGGCATACCGGTCGAGAACCGCCGACCGCGACGGCATCCCCGTCATGTCGACGTAGGAGATGCCGGGCGAGTCGTCCGGATCCTCGGGCCACCCGTTGACGACCCAGGCCAGGTCGAGCTTCGGGTCGCCCACCGTCCCCATCTCCCAGTCCACGATGGCCGCCATCCGGGCGGGCGCCCCGCGGCGGTACATGACGTTGGCGAACTGGTAGTCGCCGTGCATGAGACCGGGAATGAAGTCGATCGGCCGGTGCCGTCGCAGCCACGCCGACGCCTCGTCGAAGCCGGGCAGCTCGCGCCCCTTGATGCGCTCGAGGAACGCCGTCCACCGGTCGACCTGGCGTTCGTGGAAGCCGTCGGGGTGCCCCAGGTCCGCGAGGCCCTTCGCCTGCCAGTCGACCTTCGACAGGAGGGAGATCCCGTCGACCAATTCGAAGGCGAGGCCCTTCCGAGCCCCGAGGTCGGTGTCGAAGGGTGCCGGCCACCCGTCGGTGTTCATCGGCGACCAGCCGTCCACGTAGCCCATCAGGTAGAAGGTGCGTCCGAGGACGCCCGGGTCGTCGCAGGCGGCGATGGCCGCCGTGTGGGGGACGTCGGTCCCGTCGAGCGCCTCGATGATCCGCCATTCGCGCAGGATCCCGGCATCCCGGGTCTCCGGGGCCGACGGCGGAGGGATCCGCAGGGCACCGTGTACGACTCCTCGGCGGATCTCGTAGATGTCGTTCTGGGTCCCGCCGGAGACGAACGCGTGCTCGACGGGCGCGCCCACGCCGAGGCCCCGGTCGTCCATCCACGCGGCCAGCCGTTCCAAGTCGATCATCAGAAATTTCCCACTTCGTGCTCCAGCAGTTCGGCGAACTTCTCGCGTGCCGCGGCGCGACGCTTCGGGAGGTGCTGGGTGGGCCACAGGTCGTCGGTGGCGCGGTGGTCGCGCAGCACCTGGCGGGCGACGGTCACCTTGTGCACCTCGGTGGGACCGTCGGCGAGTCCCATCACGCTGGCCGCGAGCATCATCGAGTGGAACGGCATCTCATTGCTGATGCCGAGCGCCCCGTGTATCTGGATGGCCCGCCAGGCGATGTCGTGGAGGACGCCGGGCATCAGGACCTTGATGGCGGCGATGTCCTTGCGCACCTTCTGGTAGTCGTTGTGCTTGTCGATCAGCCACGCCGTGTAGAGCACGTACAGCCGGAACTGCATGAGCTGGGCGTAGGAGTCGGCGATGTACCCCTGCACGAACTGCTTGTCCGCCAGCAGACCACCGGACACCTGACGGCTGAGCGCCCGCTCGCACATGGCGTCGATCCCCCGCCGGGCCAGGCCGATGGTGCGCATGGCGTGGTGGATGCGGCCGCCGCCGAGGCGCTTCTGGGCGATGGCGAACGCCTGGCCTTCGCCTCCGAGCACCGACTCGGCGGGCAGATGCACGTCGTCGTAGTGGATGAGGGCGTGAGAGCCCTCCCCTTCGGGATCGCCGGCCAGACCGACGTTGCGGACGATCTCGACGCCCGGGGTGTCGGCGGGCACGAGGAACATCGACATGCCCTCGTAGGCCGACACGTCGGGGTTGGTGACCGCCATGACGATGAGGAACGACGCCGTCTGGGCATTCGAGGAGAAGAACTTCCAGCCGTTGAGGACCCACTCGTCGCCGTCCTTGACGGCGCGGGTCTCGAACCGGGTCGGGTCCGAGCCGCCCTGCGGCTCGGTCATCGAGTAGCACGAGAACATCTTCCCCTCGAGGAGGGGATGCAGGTACCGTTCCTTCTGCTCATCGGTGCCGTAGTGGGCGATGATCTCGGCGTTGCCGGTGTCGGGGGCCTGGCAGCCGAAGATGACCGGCGCCCAGGACGAACCGCCGAGGATCTCGTTCAGGAGCGAGAGTTTGAGCTGCCCGTGGCCCTGGCCGCCGAGTTCGGGCCCGAGATGGGTGGCCCACAGCCCCTGGGCCCGCACCTGTTCCTTGAGCGGGTCGGTGATGGCCCGGAGGGTGGCGTCGGGCGGCGTGAACTCGAGCCCGTGGAACAGCACGTCGATCGGCTCGACCTCGGTCCGCACGAACTCTTCCGCCCAGTCCAGCTTCTGCTGGTACTCGGGGTCGGTCTCGAAGTCCCATGCCATGGGCTGCTCCCCTCCTCGTCGAGTGGCAGAATAACATTCTGTCAATGGAGAATCCATCTCTGCCCGAGCCCGTCGACGTCGCCTCCCGGATCGCCCGGCAGACGCTCGACAAGCGCGGGCCCGATTACACCGGCGAGGTGCGTCGGTTGATCGACGCGGGACGGACCGTCATGCGGCGGTGCGGGACGGACTCCCGTCCCCGGGTGGCGGACATCGTCGCCGAGGCGGGGCTGTCCAACGAGGGTTTCTACCGGCACTTCGCCTCGAAGGACGCCCTCGTCGCGGCCATCCTCGACGACGGCACCGAGCGCCTGTTGAGCTATCTGGCGCACCAGATGGCGAAGGAGCCGACGGCGGAAGGGCGGGTCCGCTGCTGGGTGGAGGGCGTCCTGGCCCAGGCGGCCGACGAGGAGAGCGCCGCCACCACCCTCGCTGTCCTGTGGAACGCGGCGAGCCTGCGTGGGACGATGGCGGTCGCCCCCACTCCGACCAGCGCCCGTCTGGCCACGCTGTTGCACGCGCCGTTCGCCGAGCTGCACAGCACCGAACCGGTCCTCGACGCCGAGATCGTCGCCCACGCCGTCGTCGGGATGCTCAACGATCTCCTGTGGGGACGCAGGACGCCCACCCGCGCCGAGAGCGATCGACTGGTCGAATTCTGCCTGGCCGCTTGCACGGTCGGGCGTGATCAGCGCGACGGACCCACGGCCCGGCCGACGTCGGGTGGCTAGGCGGGCTTGACGATCTTGTCCCGGGCGCCGGAGCCCACACCGTTGAGGATGAACTCCCAGAGCTCCTCGGCCGGGTCCGGATCGATCGTGCGGACGGACGTCCCACCGATGGTGGTCGAGAACGCATTGAACATGATCGCCTCGAGCACCATGCCGGCGATCGGGCTGCGGCGGAGCCCGGCGCGGATGCACCCGGCCGCCTCGGCGTCCTCGAGCACCTCGCCGAACAGTGAGACCAGCGGGTCGAAGGCGAGGGCCGCCTCCGTGGGATGGCTGGTCAGCAGCTGCTGGGCGAAGTCGACCATGACCCAGGCCGTGGCCAGCGGGTCCACGGGGTCCCCCGCCAGCGGCGGACGGCACAGCCGGTAGTACTCGATCACGAACCGGTGGATGCGCTCGAGCGGATCCGTCTCCTCGTCGATCTTCTCGCTGAGGAACGCAGCCGTGGACCGCACCGACTCCTCGAACAGGGCGAGCAGCAGCTCGTGCTTGCCGCCGAAGTACTGGTAGAAGAGGCGCAGGGACTGGCCGGAGCGCTCGACCACCTCGTGCACGGTGAAGTCCCGGCCCGATTCGCCCTCGTTCATCAGCTCGAGGGCGGCGTCCAGGAATCGCTGCAAGCGGTTCTCGGCCCGGGCCCTGGCCGTGAACAGTGACCGCGCCACCGCCTGCTCACGCCTGCTCAATGCCTGCTCCCCCACCGCGGCATCTTCGACCTCGAGTTCACTTTCGGTCATTGCCGGAAGTCTAGTGGAGGTAGCGGAAACAGTGAATCCCCAGTCCGCGAAGTCCGACTGTCGGATCCGGTGACACCTGGAGTCCCCTGTGAGAACTAAGTTCTGGCTGCCCGGCTCGGGGCGAGAACCCTGTTCTGGGGGTTCAGCGGGCGTCGCCACGGGCAAGGATGCGGTCGAGGTTGGCCCGCAGCTCGGGCGACGTGAACGACCGGTCCTCGGCAGCCAGTGCGAAATCGAGCGTGGCGACCACGGCCCGCTCCAGGTGCAGGTTGAGGATCCGCTTGGTGTCCTCCACCGCCTGGCGGGGCAGAGCCGCGATCCGGTGGGCGCAGGCCAGGGCCTCCTCCAGGACGGCGTCGTCGGCACAGACGTGATTGACCAGTCCCATCTGGGCGGCTCGGGCGGCCGGGATCCGGTCGCCGGTGAGGGCGTACTCCTTGGCCAACTGCAGACTGGTCAGGAGCGGCCACGTCACCGGGCCGCCGTCGGCGGCCACCAGGCCGATCATGACGTGGGGATCGGCCAGGTGGGCGCTCTCGGCCATGTAGACGATGTCCGACAGGGCGACCAGGCTGCAGCCCAGCCCCACGGCAGGCCCGTTGACGGCGGCCACGATCGGCACCCGGCACTTCACCATCCCGGTCACGATCAGCCTGCCGTGGACGAGGGTCTCCCGCCGCAGCGACTCGTCCCTGGCCAACTCGTCGAGATAGGTGAAGTCGCCGCCGGCCGAGAACGCCCGGCCGTTGCCGGTCAGCACCACCGCCCTGGCATCGGTGTCGGCGTCGATCTGGGGGAACAGCTCGGCCAACCCCAGGTGGAGCCCGCGGTTGGTGGCGTTGAGGTGGTCGGGCCGGTTCATGCGGACGATCCGGACCGGACCGTCGTCCTCGACCTGCAATTCGTCGGTGAGTCGGTAGGCGCTCATGAGGCCGGGAGGTGCAGGATCCGGCTCGCCACCAGGTTCCGCTGGATCTGGGACGTCCCGCCCATCACGCTCTGGGCGCGGCTGTAGAGATACACCTTCATGAGGGTGTCGTCGGACCCGGTGGCCCGGGCGCCGCCGATCGAGAGCGCGGCATGACCCACTGCCTGCTCCGTCCAGGTCATGAGCAACTTGTCCACCGATCCCTCCGGTCCGTGCACGATGCCGTCGAGCCGGTCGGAGAGCCGCCGACAGACGTGCAGCCGCAACATCTCCGATTCGACGATAGCCCAGGCCAGATCGCGGACCTGCTCGGCGCCGAAGCGCCCGGGGTCGGCGCACACGCCGGCGACCAGGTCCTTCACCTGCTTGGCGTAGCGGCCGGCGAAGCCCAGTTCGTGCGGCTCCCGCTCGTGGCTGACGATGGTCATGGCCAGCGGCCACCCCTCGCCCGGTCGGCCGATCATGTTGGCCGCCGGCACCCGGGCGCCGTCGAACAGCACCTCGCCGAACTCCTTGGTGATCCCGTTGATCATGGGCAGCGGCCGCTGCTCGACGCCGGGCTGGCGCATGGGGAGGGCGAATGCGGAGATGCCCTTGTGGCGTGCGACCTCGTGGTCCGTCCGGGCCAGGACCAGGCACCACTCGGCGTCGTCGGAGTAGCTCGTCCACACCTTGTGTCCCGTGACCACGTACTCGTCGCCGTCCCGGTCGGCCCGGGTCCGCAGCGCTGCCAGGTCGGACCCGGCGTCGGGCTCGCTGAAGCCCTGGCACCAGCGGTCCCGTCCGTTGACGATGCCGGGCAGGAAGCGGGCCTGCACGTCGTCGTCGGCGTGCTCGAGGATCCCCTCCACCAGGTAGCCCAGGCTCGGACGGGCCGGTGCGCCGGCGCCGGCCAGCTCCTCGTCGACGATGACGTCGTAGACGCTCGCCAGGTCCTGCCCGCCAATGTCGGTCGGCCAGGTCACACCGAAGAATCCGCTGTCGAACAGCGACTGGTGCCATGCCGCCTGGCCGGCCCAGTACTCGTCGTCGGTCGACGAGGCCGGCAGGCCCGGGTTGTGCTCGTCGAGCCAGGCCCGCAGTCGCAGGCGGAACTCGCGTTCGTCCGGTGCGTCAGCGAAGTCCACGGCCACCGCCGATCCCATGGTGGGCGAGCACCCGGTCGAGGTTCGCCCCCTCGCCGCCGAGCACGTCGGTGGAGAGAAGGGCCCGTCGGAGGAAGACATGAGCCAGGCACTCCCAGGTGTTGCCCGTGCCCCCGTGGACCTGGATGGTGGTCTCGCACACCGTCCGCGCCGCCCGGGCGCAGTAGGCCTTGGCCGCCGCAGCGGCGGCCAGGGCGTCGCCCGGCGACAGGGCGTCGACCGCCCAGGCAGCGTGACGCGCCGCGCTGCGCGATCCGTCCATCACGACGTGGGCGTCGGCCAGCAGGTGCTGGACGGCTTGGAAGGAGCCGATGGGCCGGTCGAACTGGCGACGGTCCGAGGCGTACCCGACAGCCAGGCCGACGGCACCGCGCATGGTCCCCACGAGGTCGGCGCAGTCGAGGGCCAGACCCAGCGCAGTCCAGGCCGACAGGTCGTCGTCGGCGAGCGGACGGCTGCCCGGACTGTCCAGCGGGGTGGCCACTGCCGCAGGGTCGATCGCAGCCCCGGGTCGGGTCAGGTCGGTGCCGACCGCGACGAGGCCCAGTGCGACCTCGGCCAGCGCGTGGCCTCCCACGACGGGCACCAGTACCAGCGCACAGGTCGCCCCCCGGGCGTCGACCGCCACGGTGCCGGGCGGCACGCCCCCGTCGACGACCGCGGCCGCCAGGAGCGACCTCGAGAAGGCCACCGTCTCGGCGGTGCCGGCGGGTGGCGCACCGGCCAGCCTCCGCAGGTCGGCGGCCAGGGTGGGGCCGAGGAACGGCGTGTCGGCCAGGCCCCGGCCGAGCTCCTCGGCGACGACCGCGGCTTCGACGCCAGAGGCGAGCGGAACCCGTCCCTCCACCGGCACCCGGAGTTCGCGCCAACCCGCAGCTGCCACCGCGGCATCGAATTTGGCGGCCCGTTCGGTATCGTCGAGGTCCCGCACCGTATGCGGCCCCAGCCGGTCGACGACCTGGGCCACGGAGTCGCGTAGAGCCAGTTGCTCGGAGGAGAGACGGACGTCCATCAGGCGTTCCCGTGCGGAGCCAGCAGGATCGGGGTCCACTCGTCACGGAGCGTGCGGCGCAGGACCTTCCCCGAAGGCAGCCGGGGGATGGCGTCGACGACCACCACGTAACGCACCTGCTTGTACGTGGCGAGCGATCCGGCCACCAGCTCCTGGAGCTCGACGGTGGTGGCAGGTCGCACCGGGTCGAGCTGCACCACGGCGACGGGTACCTCGCCCGCCCGTTCGTCCACCAGCCCGAACACGGCGCAGTCGACCACCGACGGGTGGCCGCGCAGGACCTCCTCGACCTCGGCCGGCGCCACCTGGAACCCGTTGACCTTGATCATCTCCTTGGACCGGTCGGTCAGGTGGACCCATCCCTCGGGCTCGAGCCAACCGACGTCGCCCGTCCGGTACCACCCCTCCGCGAAGGCGCCTGCTGTCTCGTCGTCGGGGAGGTACCCGGCCATCACCGACGGGCTCCGCACCTGGATCTCGCCGGTCCCGCCCGCCGACAGGACCGCGCCGGTGTCGAGGTCGGCGACGCGCAGCTCGACGCCCTCGGGCGGGAGCCCGGCCGAGTCGAGCCGCCATGCATCCGGGTCGTCCACCGGATTGCAGGCGATGACGGGCAGCTCGCTGGCCCCGTAGGCCGGCAACCACCGCACCCCCGTGCGGTCGGTCACGATCCGGGCCACGTGCTCGCTCACCGGAGTGGCCCCCCACATGATGTAGCGCAGGGAGGAGAGGTCGTAGCGCTCGAGGTCCGGGTGGTTGGCCATGGCCAGCGCGATCGGCGCCACGGCCATCTCGAGGGTCATCCGTTCGGACTCGATCCGGGACAGCACCTCGTCGAGGTCGAACCGCGGGTGCAGGCGCACGGTGGCCCCGGCCGACACCGCGGCCAACAAGTTGAGCAGACCGAGGATGTGCGAGGGCGGCGTGGCCACCTGGAACCGGTCGTCCGGGCCGAGACCGAGCGTGGCGCACCAGTCCGCCGTGGCGCAGCCCATCGACCGGTGCGTGTGCCGGACCGCCTTGGGCAGTCCCGTGGTCCCCGAGCTGAAGACCAGCACCACCTCGTCGAGGTCACTGGTCGGCGTCCCGGTCGGCGACGCGTCGGCGTCGACGGGAGCGTCGACCGCCTCCGGCCGGTCGAGGTCCGTGACCCTGCGCTCACCCAGCAGACCGCCCAGCAGTTCGACGCCGGGACCGTCGGCCACGGCATGGACGGGAGCGGTGAGCTCCAGAGCGTGGCGGGTCTCCACCGCCTTCCAGGCCGGACTGAGGAGCACGGCCGCTGCGCCGATCTTGCTGATGCCGTGGATCGCCACCACGAACTCCGGCCGGTTGGACGTCATCATGGCCACACGGCCGCCGGGGCGGACGCCACGCTCGACCAGGTGGCGGCCGAAGGCGGTGCTCCGCTCGTCGAGGTCGCGGAAGGTCCACTCGTCGTCGCCGGCCACCACGGCCGCGCGGTCGCCGAACCGCACCGCGGCCTGTTGCAGGGCGTGGTGCATCAGGGCGCCGGCCATCGGAAACATTCTTCTCTCTCGTGAGATCGACGTCAACATCGGAGGGATGTAACATTCTCCCACATGGCCCCGGAGCCGTCCCGCCCCACCACCATGCCTCCCACCGACCCCGACGTCCGGCGCGAGATCATCGACACCGTGCGTCGGTTCGTCGCCAACGAGGTGATCCCGGTGGCGTCCGCGCTCGAGCACGAGGACACCTTTCCGGTCGACATCGTGGCCCAGATGCGCGGACTCGGCCTTTTCGGCGTCACCATCCCCGAGGCCTACGGCGGTCTGGGATTGGACCTGCTGACCTACATCGGCATCATCGAGGAACTGGCCTACGGGTGGATGAGCCTGACCGGCGTCGTCAACACCCACACCATGGCGGCCACCCTGATCATGACGCACGGCAGAGAAGCCCAGAAGGAGCGCTGGCTCCCCACGATGGCGGCCGGCGACCCCCGCGGTGCGCTGTCGCTGTCGGAGCCAGATGCGGGCAGCGACACCCGCAACATCTCCTGCAAGGCGGTACGCGACGGCGACGAGTACGTCGTCAACGGCACCAAGGCCTGGGTGACGAACGGCGAGCGAGCCGGCATCGTCGCCCTGGCCGCCCGCACCGAGGAGGGGATCTCCGCCTTCATCGTGGAGAAGGAGCCCGGTCCCCGTTCCGGGGGCATCTCGGTGAGCAAGCATGTCGGCAAGCTGGGCTACCGGGGTGTCGAGACGGTCGAGATGTCCTACGTCGACCACCGGATCCCGGCCGCCAATCTCATCGGCGAGGCCGGACGCGGCCTGCCTCAGATCCTCGGGGTGCTCGAAGTCGGACGGATCAACATCGCCGCCCGGGCCGTCGGCGTGGCCCGGGCCGCCTTCGATGCAGCCTTCGCCTACGCCCGCCAACGCGAGACCTTCGGCAAGCCCATCGGCGAGCACCAGGCCATCCAGCTCAAGTTGGCCGACATGGCCACCCGCCTCGAGGCGGCGCGGCTCCTCACCCGCAACGCCGCCGAGCGCAAGGCCGCCGGGCTCCGCTGCGACGTCGAGGCCGGTATGGCCAAGCTGTTCGCCAGCGAGACCGCACTGGAGCTGGCCACCGAGTCCATGCGCATCCACGGGGGCATGGGCTACACCGTCGACCTGCCCGTCGAGCGCTACTACCGGGACGCGCCGTTGATGGTGATCGGCGAAGGAACCAACGAGATCCAGCGGCTGGTCATCGCCCGGGGCCTCCTGGCCCGGGCCCGCGACACCGACTGACGACACCTCGGCCGAGGGCCCACCGAGGCACCGATCCCGTCAGTCGCCGGGTCGCCGGGTCCGATCGGCCAGTTCGGCGAGCACCTCGTCGCTGTCCGCGCCCAGTTCGGGCACGCCGACCGTGGCCCGCCGGGTCACGCCCGAGAAGGTCACCGGTCCGTTGACGGACCGGACGGCACCTCCCTCCACCTCGACGAAGCCGTCGTTGGCCAGCAGCTGCGGGTCCTCCACGACTTCGGCCGGGGTCTGTGCCGGAGCCCACCAGACGCCGGCCCGTTCGAACCGCTCGGCCCACTCGGAAAGGGGCCGCTGGGCGATGATCCCATCCAGGAGGGCGATGAATTCGGTCCGGTTCCGACGGATGGCCGACGCGTTGGCGAACCGGTTGTCCTCGAGCAGGTCGGGCCGGCCGAGGGCGGTGGCCACGGCACCGATGTGACGGTCGGCCTCCAGCCCGGTGAGGAAGAACCACTTCCCGTCGGAGGCCCGGTAGGGGTTCATCAGCGGGGACTGGTTGTGGTGGCGGGACTCGGCCGGCGACACCTTGCCGAGCATCATCTGGAGGCCCAGGTCCCAGCCGAGCACATAGGCACCGGTGCGCAGCAGCGAGACCTCGACCACCCGTCCCACTCCGGTATGGCGCTGTTCGAGGACCGCGCCCAGGATGCCGGACAGCGCGGCCAGCCCTGTGATGTGGTCGCCGATCCCACCGCGGGCGTTCAACGGGTTCCCGTTCTCGTCGGCCATCTGGCTCGACAGTCCCGAACGGGCCCAGAAGGCGCCGATGTCGTAGGTCGGGCGGTTCCGGTCCTCCCCCTCGAGGCCGTAGCCGCTGATGCTGCAATACACGAGTCGCGGGTGCCGGGCGACCGTCGCCTCGGCACCGAGGTCGAGCTTGTCGAGGGCGTCGGGCCGGAGATTGCTGACGAAGACGTCGGCCGTGTCGAGGAGTTCCTCGAGGCGCAGGCGCCCGTCGGCATCGCGGAGGTCGAGGACGACACTCCGCTTGCCCCGGTTGTCGAGGGCGAAGGCCGGATTGGGGAGGTCGCCGCCGATGCCGAGGGACCCGAACACATTGCGCATAGGGTCGCCCGTCGGGGACTCCACCTTGATGACGTCCGCACCCCAGTCGGCCAGCAGGGCGGCCGCCGACGGGGCGGCGACCCACACGCCGAGCTCGACGACCCGCAGGTCGGACAGTGCGGACAGCCCATGGGCGCCGGTCGTGCTCACGGATTGGACCCGGAACGGTCCACGACGCGGCGCCGGGGGAGCTCGTCCTTGACCACCTTGCCCGTGGCGTTGCGGGGCAGGTCGTCGACGAACTCCACCGCCCGGGGGACCTTGTAGTTGGCCATCTGGTCACGGCTCCACCCGATGATGTCGGCACCGCTCACCTGGGCGCCGGGCCGCACCACGACGAATGCCATGCCCACCTCGCCCAAGCGCGCGTCCGGGATGCCGATGACCGCCGCCTGGGAGATGTCCGGGTGCCGCAGGAGACCGTGCTCGATCTCTGCAGGGTAGGCGTTGAACCCACCCACGATGAACATGTCCTTGGAGCGTCCGACGATGCGCAGGCAGCCTGACGGATCGACGATCCCGAGGTCGCCGGTGCCCAGCCAACCGTCGGCCGAAAGGGCCAGGGCGGTCGCTTCGGGGTCGTCGAGGTAGTGGGACATGATGCTGGGTGCACGCAGGAGGATCTCCCCCGTGTCGCCGGGGTCGACGTCACGCCCCTGCCCGTCGACGATGCGCACTTCGAACCCCGGTCGCGGTCGCCCGACGGTGGTGGCGATGGTCTCGACATCGTCGCCGGGGGACGTGGCCGCCGCCGTCCCGCCCTCGGTCAGCCCGTAGCCGGTGATGACGACGGCGAAGGGGAGCTCGGCGTCGACCCTGCGGATCAGCTCGACGGGGATATCGGCGGCGCCGGTGACGGCCACCCGGAGGGTCGAGAGGTCGTACCGGTCACGGTCGGGGTGGTCGAGCATGCCCTGATAGAGCGTGGGGGCACCCGGCAGCACCGTCACCCGTTCGTCGGCCACCCTGGCGAGCACCCGCTCGACCTCGAACACCGGCTCGGGAAGCATGGTGGCGCCGGCGCTGACCGCGGCCAGGATGCCTGCCTTCAACCCGAACATGTGGAAGTACGGGTTGACCATGAGGTACCTGTCGTCGGGTCCGAGCCCCGTCATGGCCACCCAGTCGGCGGCCACCCGGACGGTCCCGCCATGGGTCTGGACCACGCCCTTGGGGACACCCGTGGTGCCCGAGGTGAACAGGATGTCGCACGGGTCGTCGGGGGTGACGCCGGCCGAGCGCCGGCCGACTTCGACCAGCCCGTCGGCGGTGGCACGGGCGCAGAACCCTTCCCACGACTCGGTCCCCTCGGCCGCGGGGCCACGCGCCACCACCAGGACCTCGAGATCCGGGAGCTCGGTGCCGGTCCGGCGGAGCATGGCCACGTAGTCGGTGTCGAGGAAGTCGGTGACCGTCACCAGGACCCTGGCCCGGCTCCGCACCAGGATGTCGGCGGCCTCGGCCCCCTTGAACCGCGTGTTGACCGGGACGAGCACAGCGCCGACCTGGAAGAGGCCCAGGGCGGCCACGATCCACTCGGTGCAGTTGAACGCCCAGATGGCGACCCGGTCGCCCGGGTCGATGCCCGAGGCGACGAGGGCGGCACCGAACTGCCGGGAGCGGTCGACGAGCTCCCGGTAGGACAGCGTCGTCCCGCCCTCGACGACCGCGGTCCGATCGCCGAACCGCTCGGCGGTGGAGGCGATGATCGTCGGAACGGTGTCCCGCCCGCGGGAGCGAGCGGTGTCGGTCACCGACCGACGGTGTCGTCGATGTTCATCAGGCGGGCCAGGTTGCCACCCATGATCTTGCGCACCGTCTCGTCGGGCAGGCCGTCGAGTTCCTTGACGTAGCTCACCGGGTCGGCGAGGCCCTCGGGGTGGGGGTAGTCGGACCCGAACAGGACGTGGTCGGCCCCGATCAGTCCGGCCAGCTCGCCCAGATCCTCCTCCCAGAACGGGCTGATGTAGATGTTGCGCTTGATGACTTCGATCGGGTCCTCCGGGAAGTCCTGCGGCATCTTCTTGTACACGTCGGCCAGATTCCTCATCAAGGGCTCGACCCAGATGCTGCCGTTCTCGACCACGGCGACCTTGAGCGTCGGGAAGCGGGACAGCGCCCCGTGACACACGAGGGCCGAGACCGCGTCCTCCACCGGCCGCCACGCCGAGAGCATGCGGAAGGCCTGCGGCTGGAACGGCAGCATCTCGGTGTCGCTGCCCAGCCAATCGTTGGTATAGCGCTCGTAGCCGCTGTCAGAGGAGTGCATGGCCACCAGGACATCGTGCTCGACGACCTTCTCCCAGAAGGGATCGAACTCGGGCAGGCCGAACGAGCGCGAGCCGCGGAAGCCCGGCACCGGAGCCGGTCGGATGAGCACGACCTTGGCGCCCCGCTCCACCACCCACTCGAGCTCCTCGATGGCCTTGTCGACGATGGGCAGGCTGATCACCGGAGTGGTGAAGATGCGTCCCTCGTAGTCGAACTTCCACGTCTCGTGGATCCACTCGTTCAGCGCGTGGACCACCACGTGGATGAGCTCGGGATCATCCCGCAACCGCTCTTCCACCAGGCTCGCCAGGGTGGGGAACATCAGCGTCCGGTCGAGGCCCTGCTCGTCCATCAGCTGGAGCCGCGCGGCAGGCTCACGGAACGCCGGAATGGCACGCATCGGCTCGCCGAAGATCTCCCGGCGGCTCTTGCCCTCGGGATTGCCGACCCGGAAGTACTCCTCCTGGGCCCCGGGACGGGCCACTACGTCGAAGGTGGGATTCGGGATGTACTCGCTGATCTGGCCGCGCACCACGATCTTGGTGCGGCCCCGGACGTCGACGTAGTCGATGACGCGCTTGGCGTTGTCGGGGAGGTACTTGGTGAGCGAGTCACGGGTCTCGTACAGATGGTTGTCCGCATCGAACACCGGGACGTCGAGCACACGCGTCATCATGATGTCCTCCCCTGGGGCGGCGTGAGAATGTCCTTACTCTTAATGGAGAGTACCGTTTCTGAACCCATAGCGCCAGCCCAGCCCGGCCCGGGGGGAAGGCCGGGCCTTAGCGGGACTGGCGGCCACGTGAGGCGTGTGAGAACCTTCTTCTTGATCGATAGCAATGTTCGTCGCGCTCTTCGCGAGTACGTGGTACGAGATCAGGGGGTTATGTGGCAGATGGACCCGGCGGAGGCGCTCGGCACCAGGTCGGTGGAAGGGCCTGCGGCGCCTGCCCGCTGAGGCCGGATCGGCGCGGGCGGCGCACCGGGCGCCACACCACGAACCAGTACCGTTCCGACGTCGACCAAGGGGGACCCCTGTGACCACGACCGACTCCGACATCTACTACGACCCGTACGACTTCGAGATCGACACGAACCCGTACCCGATCTGGCGGCGCCTCCGCGAGGAGCGTCCGCTCTACTACAACGAGCGCTACGACTTCTATGCCCTGAGCCAATTCGACGATGTCGAGCGCGGCCTCATCGAGTGGAAGACGTACAGCTCGGCCAAGGGCACGCTGCTCGAGATCATCAAGAGCGGCATGGAGATTCCGGCCGGGTCGATCATCTTCGAGGACCCGCCGGGGCACAACATCCATCGGAGCCTCCTCTCCCGGGTGTTCACGCCCCGCAAGATGAACGCCATCGAGCCCAAGATCCGGGAGTTCTGCGCCCGCAGCCTCGACCCGATGATGGGGACCGGCGGATTCGACTTCATCGCCGACCTCGGGGCCCAGATGCCGATGCGCACCATCGGGATGCTGCTCGGGATTCCCGAGCAGGACCAGGAAGCGTTGCGGGACGCCATCGACGACGGCCTTCGGCTGGAGGAGGGCACCATGCCCGACACCGCCAACTACGGCGCCGATCTCCAGTCCAGCAGCTTCGACGAGTACATCGAGTGGCGGGCCCAGCACCCGTCGGACGACCTGATGACCGAGCTGCTCGAGGCAGAGTTCGAGGACGAGACAGGCACGACCCGCCGGCTGACCCGCATCGAGGTCCTCAATGTCGTGAACCTCATCGCGGCGGCCGGCAACGAGACGACGACCCGGCTGATCGGGTGGACGGGCAAGGTACTGGCCGACCATCCCGACGAGCGCCGCAAACTCGTCGAGGACCGCACCCTGGTCACCAACGCCATCGAGGAGCTCCTCCGGTTCGAGCCACCCTCCCCCACCCAGGCCCGGTACGTCACCCAGGACGTCGAGCACCACGGAGAGGTACTGCCCGAAGGGAGCGTGGTGTTATTGCTCAACGGCTCCGGCAACCGCGACGACCGGAAGTTCCCCGATGGGGACCGATTCGACGTCACCCGGAAGATCGACCACCACCTGGCGTTCGGTTACGGGCTGCATTTCTGCCTGGGGGCGGCGTTGGCCCGTCTGGAAGGAAGGGTGGCGCTCGACGAGGTGCTCCAGCGGTTCCCAACGTGGGACGTCGACTGGGACAACGCCAAGCAGGCCCGGACCTCGACCGTGCGGGGCTGGGAGCGCCTCCCGGTGGTCTTCTCCTGAGACGCATGTACCTCCGCGTCAGGCGGGGCGGCGTGCGCGGCGTGGCGGATCCGGCTGTGTCCATGAGCGAACGGGGTTGATGTCATGAAGGTGGTCGTCATTGGTGCATCGAGCGGCCTGGGCCGCTGCATCGCAGTCGGACTGGGGAAACGCGGGGCGCGGGTGGCGCTGATGGCCCGTCGCAAGGACCGGCTCGCCGATGCGGCCGTCGAGGCCGGTGCGGATGCGCTGGCCATCCCGTGCGACGTGACCGACGAGGCGTCGTGCGCATCGGCGATCGAGGAAGCGGCCCGTGAGCTCGGCGGCATCGACGCCCTGGTCTACGCCACCGGGATCGGACCGTTGGTGCGGCTCGTCGACACCGATGCCGCGACGTGGCGGCGGGCGTTCGACACCAATGTCATCGGCGCATCGCTGGTCACGGCGGCCGCCTTGCCCCATCTGGTGGCCTCACAGGGAACCGCTGCATATCTATCGTCCATCAGTGCCTCTGATACGCCGCCGTGGCCCGGTCTCGGCGCCTATGCGGTGAGTAAGGCGGCGCTGGACAAGCTGGTGGAGGCCTGGCGCGCCGAGCACCCCCAGATCGGCTTCACCCGGGTCACCGTGGGCGACTGCGCCGGAGGCGAAGGCGACGCCATGACGGGGTTCAACGCCGATTGGGACATGGATCTGATGACCGAGATGGCTCCGATCTGGCTGTCACGCGAGTACATCGCCGGGGCACTGCTCGACGTGGACGAGCTCGTCCAGGTCCTCGACAGCCTCCTCCGCCTCGGGCCATCGGCGAGCGTCCCCACCATCGCCGTCGTCCCTCGCCGCCCGGCGTGACCCACGTCGGCATCGTCACCGGAGCCGTCCGCGGGATCGGCGCCGCCTGCGCCGTCCGTATGGCGAAAACCGTGGACGTGTTGGTACTCGTGGACCTCGACCCAGGAGCCACGGCCGACGTGGCCGATGAGCTGGCCGCTCGTTCCGGCACCCGTTGCCAAGCCGTGGGTGCCGACATCAGCGACCCGGCGTCCGTCGCCGACATCGCCCGGGTCGTCGCCGGGCACGGCACGCTGCACCGGGTCGCCCACGCCGCCGGCATCTCCCCCACCATGGCGTCGTGGGACCGGATGATCAGCGTGGACCTGGTGGGCACGGCGTTGCTCGTCGACGCCCTGCGCCCGCTCGCCACCGCCGGGACGGCGATCGTCTGCGTGGCCTCGATGGCGGCACAACTCATTTCCGGTCAGGCCGACCCCGCCGTCGACCGGATCATCGACGATCCCCTCTCCCCCACCCTCCTCGAGGACTACCGGGTCGCCCTCGGTCCGGCCGCCGAAGATCCGGGCATGGCCTACTCGTGGGCCAAGCGCGGGGTCCGTCGCCTCGTCGAGCGGGAAGCGGCGGCGCTCGGATCGGTCGGTACACGGATCTGCTCGGTCTCACCGGGCACCATCGACACCCCGATGGGACGCCAGGAGTTCGAGCAGCAGCCGGCCATGCGCCAGCTCGAGTCGATCGCGCCCCTAGGCCGTTCGGGGAATGCCGATGAGATCGCTGCCGTCATCGACTTCCTCTTGTCCGACATGGCCAGCTTCGTGACCGGCACCGACGTCCTCGTCGACGGCGGGGTGTGCGCGGCGATCGGTCACATGGCCTAGCGGCGCAGCCGCGCAGCACCCGGTCCCGTCAGGGCCGCCCGATCCCGTCAGGGCCGCGAGGCGCCGCCGCTCAACCGGGGGCGGGTACGTCGAGGACGAGCGCGGTGGACATGCCACCCCCCGCGCACATGGCGGCGACACCGGTGCCCCCGCCGCGACGGCGGAGCTCGTGGGTCAGGGAGATGACCATGCGCGCCCCGCTCATGGCGATCGGGTGGCCCAGGCTGCAGCCGCTGCCGAGCACGTTCACCATGGAGTCGTCGATCCCGAGGATCCGGGTGGTGGCGACGCACATGGAGGCGAACGCCTCGTTGATCTCCCACAGGTCGACGTCCCCGATGCCGATACCGGCGCGGGCAAGGGCCTTCGGGATGGCGACGGTCGGGGCGAGGCCCGTCTGCGCCGGTGGCACGCCGGCCGAGGCCCAGGCCTTGACGGTGGCCAGCGGCTCGAGCCCGAGGCGCCCGCACAGCTCGCTGTCGGTGATCACCATGGCCGCGGCGCCGTCATTGACGCCGCCGGCATTCCCCGCCGTGATGCTGAATCCCTCGATCTCGGGATGCAGGGGCTTGAGCGTAGCCAGCTTCTCCAAGGTGGAGTCGCGCCTCGGGTGCTCATCGGTGGCGAACATCCTGCGCTCGCCGGCCCGGTTCTCCACTTCCACCGCGAAGATCTCGTCGATGAACGCTCCGGCGTCGATGGCAGAAACGGCCCGCTGGTGGGAACGGAAGGCCCACGCGTCCATCTCCTCCCGGGTGACATTGCCTTCGACGGCGGCGTTCCAGCCCACGGTGATCGACATGTCGCGGTTGGGTGCGTCGGGGGTCTCACGGTGGCTCGGGGAGTTCCACTCCTCCCAGTCATCGGCGCCGAGGACCCGTCGGCTGGTGCGGGGCGACGTGGACGACGAGTGCGCCCCACCGGCCACCACCACGTTGTCCATGCCCGACCGGATCGACGCGGCCGCGGTCTGGATGGCGCTGAGACCCGACGCGCAGTGCCGGTTCTGGGCCACGCCCGGTGCGTGCACGAGCCCGGCCTCGATGGCCGCGTAGCGGGCGATGTCGCCTCCCCCGTAGAGGAGTTCACCCAGGACGACATCGTCCACCAGCTCCGGGTCGACACCGGACCGGCGGACGGCCTCGGCCACGGCCAGCGTGCCCAGCTCGAAGGCGTCGACATCGAGGAGCGAGCCCTTGAACGAGGTACCGATGGCGGTCCTCGCCGTCGAGACGATCACGGCATCAGGCATTGGATTCCTCACTCCCCGCCGGCCGCGGCCGGATCGGATACACGTCGTGCACGGACATTCCTCGTTGCCGCTGGAGCACCGGCCCTAGTTGATGTTGAAGCGGAGGGCGCCGTCCAAGCGGATGTTCTCGCCATTGAGATAGGGGTTGATGACGATCGACTCGACCAGCAGAGCGAACTCCTCGGGATGGCCCATGCGCTTGGGGAACACGATGTTCTCCGTCGGGTCCTTCTTGAGATGGGGAAGGGCGCCGAGCATCACCGGGGTGCCCATCGTGCCGGGTGCGATGGCGCAGACCCGGATCCCCATCGGGGCCAGATCCCTCGCCATGGGGAGCGTCATCCCCAGGATGGCCGCCTTGGCCGCCCCGTAGGCGACCTGGCCGCTCTGTCCCTCCATGCCGGCGATGGAGGCGGTGTTGACCACCACCCCCCGCTGTCCGTCGTCGTCGGGTTCGGCGGCGCCCATGGCCGCACACACGTACCGACTCATGTTGAAGGTGCCCGTGGCGTTCATCTCCAAGGTCTTCACGAACGAGTCCATGGCGTGCGGGGTCCCGTCGCGGCCCACGGTGCGACCGCCGCCGACCCCACCGCCGGCCACGTTGATCAGGACGGCGATCGGCCCCAGCGAACAGGCGGCGTCGATGGCGGTGGCCACGTCGGCGTCATCGGTGGTGGTACCGCCCACACCGACCACGCCCTCGCCGAGCTCCTTGGCCAGCTCGCCGGCGCGGTCGGCGTCGAGGTCGAACACCACCACGCCGAGGCCGAGCCCGTTGAGGCGACGCACGGTGGCGGAGCCGAGGCCGCCCGCCCCGCCGGTGACGATGGCTGAACGTCCCTGGAGGTTCATCGACCCACCTGCCCGCCGAAACGTCCTTCTCGGGGACGGAGGACATTTTTTGCTTCCGCGCCGGCAGTCGTCCGCCGCTGGACCGGTTCCACCTTTCGGGTGCGGGAATGCCGGACGGGGGTGAAGGGCGGGTTGCAGCTCATGGCCGGAACGGTATTCTTTCCAACCACCAACGTCAATATCGGCAATCGGCCCCTGCGCGGCGCCGGTTCTCGGGGGGAGCGGAATGAGCGACAAGGTCACCATCGACCCGGAACCGAACATGCTGATCGACGGCAAGCTCATCGAGTCGTCCACCGGTACGAGCTTCGACAACATCAACCCGGCCACCGAGGAGGTCATCGGTCAGGTCGCCGACGGGTCCACCCAGGACATGCGCCGGGCGATTGCCGCGGCGCGGCGGGCCTTCGACGACACCGACTGGTCGACCGATCGGGCGTTCCGCAAGCAGTGCCTCGGTCAGCTCCAGGACGCCTTGGAGGCCGAGCAGGAGCAGCTGCGGGAGCAGCTGATCCTCGAGGTCGGCTGTCCCCGGATGCTCACCGCCGGCCCGCAGCTCGACGTGCCCCTGGGTGACTCCCTCCGCTACCCGATGCGGCTCATCGACGAGTTCGAGTGGGAGCACCGGCTCCCCGACGCCAAGGACTTCCGGGGCGGCGACAACGCCCGACTGATCGTGAAGGAGCCGGTCGGCGTGGTCGGGGCGATCACCCCCTGGAACTTCCCGTTCGAGGTGGTGCTGGCCAAGCTGGGCCAGGCCCTCGCCACGGGCAACACCGTGGTGCTCAAGCCGGCTCCGGACACACCGTGGAACGCCACCTTGATCGGCCGTCTGGTGGCCGAGCGGACCGACATTCCCGCCGGGGTACTGAACGTCGTCACCTCCTCGGACCATCTGGTGGGTGAGGAGCTGACCCTCTCACCCGACGTCGACCTCATCTCCTTCACCGGGTCCACGGCGGTGGGCAAGCGGATCATGGAGAAGGGTGCGGCCACCATGAAGCGCCTCTTCCTGGAACTGGGCGGCAAGTCGGCCACCATCGTGCTCGACGACGCCGACTTCGAGTCGGCGCTCCTGGTCGGCCTGGCCGTCTGCTCGCACGCCGGACAGGGGTGCGCCATTCCCACCCGGATGCTGCTCCCCCGGTCGCGCTACGACGAAGGGGTCGAGCGCCTCATCAGCTACTTCGGCATGGTCCCGTGGGGCGATCCCCAGCGCGAGGATGTCATCATGGGTCCCGTGATCAGCGCCAAGCAGAGGGAGCGGGTGATGGGGTACATCGCCAAGGGAGTCGAGGAGGGTGCCACATTGGCGGTGGGCGGCACCCGACCCGAGACCTACCCGAAGGGGTACTTCATCGAGCCGACGCTCTTCACCGACGTGGACAACTCGATGACGATCGCCCAGGAGGAGATCTTCGGTCCCGTCCTGGTGGCCATCCCGTTCGACGACGATGACGACGCCGTGCGCCTCGCCAACGACAGCGGGTACGGATTGAGCGGCGGTGTCTACTCGGCGTCGTTCGACCGGGCGATGGCCGTGGCGCGCCGGGTGCGCACCGGCACCATGAGCGTCAACGGTGGTCTCTGGTACGGCGCCGACGTGCCGTTCGGCGGATACAAGGACAGCGGCATCGGGCGGCAGAACGGGACTGCCGGGTTCGACCAGTACCTGGAGATCAAGTCCCTCGCGTGGCCGAGTGCCTGATCCCGGGCACGTGACCACAATCACCGATCGCCGGACCGGTCGCACCTCGGATCGGAGCCGATCGTGCTGCTGAACCTGACGTCGGACCAGGAGTTCTTCCGCGATACCACCGCGAAGTTCCTGAACGAGCACGCGGCGCCGACCGAGATCCGCCGCCTCCGCGACGAACCCGACGGATTCGTCGCCGAGTACTGGCAGCGGGGTGCCGAACTCGGGTGGACATCCCTGCTCGTGGACGAGGTCCACGGCGGCGGATCCATCAGCGGCAGCGGACTCCTGGACCTGGCGCTGGTGGCCGACGAGTTCGGCCGGCACGCCGCGCCGGGCCCGCTGGTACCGACCAATATCGTGGCCGGGGCCATAAGCGAACTCTCGCCCGACCGGCACGCACGTGTTCTCTCGGAACTGCTGGCCGGCACCTCGGTCGCCTCGTGGTGCCATCTGGAGCCCCGGCCGCACGACGGCCTCGACGATCTCGTCCTGGACGTCCGCGTCGACGGCTCGGACCTCGTCCTGAACGGGACCAAACGCCCGGTCGAGTCCGCCGGTCGGGCCAGTCACCTGTTGGTGACCGGCCGGACGGGCGGCGGGTTCACCCAGGTCCTGGTGGCGGCCGACACGACCGGTATCACGGTGCGGCCGATGCACACGATCGACATCACCCGTCGGTTCTCCGAGGTCACCTTCCGGGACGTGCGGGTGCCCGCCGACGCGGTGCTCGGTGAGGTCGCCGGGGCCGACGCCCAGGTCGAACGGCAGTTCCAGCAGGCGCTGGTCATGGCCAACGCGGAGACCGTCGGTGCCATGGAGTTCGCCCTGGGCATGACCCTCGAGTGGGCGTTCGACCGGTATTCGTTCGGACGGCCCCTCGCTTCCTATCAGGAGCTGAAACACCGGTTCGCCGACATGAAGACGTGGCTCGAAGCCGGTCACGCCATCAGTGACCTGGCGGCCGAGGCCGTCAGCGCCGGATCCGGCGAGGCCGGCGAGCTGGTCAGTGCGGCCAAGGCATTCCTCGGCCAGTACGGCCCCGAGCTGCTGCAGGACTGCGTACAGATGCACGGCGGCATCGGCCTCACCTTCGAGCACGACATCCACCTCTTCCTCCGTCGCGTGGCCCTCGACCGATCACTCCACGGCACCCCGGCCCAACATCGACAGCGGATCGCATCGATCGCCATGGACGTCGGGAAGGCGGCATGAGCGCGGATGCCACGGAGGGCCTCGACGCCTTCCGGCTGCGGGCCCGCTCCTGGATCCGGGACAACCTCAAGCCGGTGGCGGCAGGTGCGTCGGCCGGGGTGCTGCGCAACAACAGCACCGACGACGAGGAGTTGGCCCAGATCGCCCACGAGCGCGAACTGCAGCGCCTGCTGTTCGACGCCGGTTTCGCCGGCCTCTGCTTTCCCGTCGCCTACGGGGGGCAGGGCCTCACCCCGGCACACCAGCAGGCGTTCAATGAGGAGCTGACCGGCCATGAATTCCCGGTCCGCCTCCAGGCACCCACCATCTCGCCCTGCGCCGCGGTGATCCTCGACTTCGGGACCGAGGAGCAGAAGCTGGCGCACCTCCCGGCCATCCTGCGGGGCGACGAACTGTGGATGCAGTTCCTCTCGGAGCCAGGCGGCGGCTCGGACGTCGCCGGGGCCCAGACGTCAGCCATCCGGGACGGCGACGAGTGGGTGCTGAACGGTTCGAAGGTGTGGACGACGGGCGCCTGGTGGTCGGACTGGGGTCTGTGCCTCGCCCGGACGAACTGGGACGTGCCCAAGCACCGGGGGCTGTCGGTCTTCATGCTCCCCATCCACCAGACCGGCATCGAGGTCAGCCGCATCGAGATGCTGAACGGGACCAAGGAATTCTGCCAGGAGTTCATGACCGACGTCCGGGTGCCGGACACCGATCGGATCGGCGAGGTGGACGACGGCTGGACCGTGGGGATCCGTTGGATGTTCCACGAGCGGATGCTCCACAACTCTCCCTACGTCACCATCCCGGCCGGCGACGCCCACGCCGGCATCGGCGCATCGTCGGTGCTCCGGGTGGCCCGCGAGAGCGGAAAACTCGACAACCCGTGGGTCCGTGACCTGGTCGGCGAAGCCCGGATGCTCCAGCTGACGTCCGAGGCGCTCCAGCAACGCCTCACCGAGGGGATGCGCTCCGGGGCAATGTCGGACCAGTCGGCGGCCATCGGCCGACTCCTCAGCGGTGTGGTCTCGACCCGGACGAACACCATCGCCTACGAGATCGCCGGTGGTGACAGCGGGGCGTGGACCGACGACGACGGTGCCATCACCGACTGCGGGTCCGACTTCCTGATGCGCCAGGTCTCCACCATCGGCGGTGGGACGACCGAGATGGCGCGCAACGTGATCAGCGAGCGGGTCCTCGGCATGCCGAGGGAGCGCACACTCGACCGCGACGTTCCCTTCCGGGACGTCCCCCGCGGCGGACAGTCGTGACCACGACGCACCGCCGTCCCGGCCGTGCTGCAGACACGGGAGTCCGCCGATGAGCGCAGTCATGCAAGGTGTCCGCGTGCTCGAGGTGGCCGAGCACACCTTCGTCCCGGCGGCCTCCGCGCTGCTGTCGGACTGGGGTGCCGAGGTCATCAAGATCGAGCACGTCGAGCGGGGGGACGCCATGCGGGGCCTGGCCTCGACCGGCCTGGCCGTCGTGCCCAACGACGTCCACGTGCTGCTCGAGCACTCCAACCGGGGCAAGAAGAGCCTCGCCCTCGATCTCACGACCGAGGACGGCCTGGCGATCCTCAACAAGCTCGTGGCCACCTCGGACGTGTTCCTCACCAACAAGCTCCCGGGCGTCCGCCGCAAGCTCCACATCGACGTCGAGGAGATCCGGGCCCACAATCCGGAGATCATCTACGTCCGCGGGACCGGTCAGGGCGAGCGCGGACCCGACGCCGACAAGGGGTCCTACGACTCGCTGGCGTTCTGGGCCCGCTCCGGGGTGGCCGCCGGCGCCCGGCGGCCCGAGTACGACCTCGTGCCCCCGCCACCCGCTCCGGGATTCGGCGACTCCATCGGGGCCATGACCATCGCCGGCGGCATCATGGGCGCGCTCTTCCACCGCGAGCGGACGGGCGAGGCCACCACCGTGGACGTCTCGCTGTTCGGCGTCGGACTGTGGGCCATGGGCCAGGCGCTCGCCCTGTCGCTCGCCCTCGACAAGCCGTGGGCACCGCCGCCCGCCGACGCCATGGGGTCGAACCCCCTGTCGCGCACCTACCAGACGGCGGACGACCGCACGCTGTGGTTCACCTGCCTGCAGGCCGCCAAGTACTGGCCGCTCCTGTGCGAGACCGTCGGCCGACCCGAGTTGGCCGCCGACCCGCGGTTCGCCGACCATGCCTCCCTGATGGCCAACAACCGGGCGGCCTCCGACGAACTGGACAAGGTCTTCGCCGGGGCCACCCTGGCCGAGTGGCGCCTGCGCCTGGCCGACTTCGCCGGCCAGTGGGCCGTCATGCAGGACACCCTGGAGGCGACGGAGGATCCCCAGACCGTCGCCAACGGCTACGTCCAGGACTGCGAGACGGCCGGCGGCACGCCGTTCCGCCTGGCGGCCGCGCCGGTCCAGTTCGACGGAGTACCCGCCGTACCCGGTCGCGCCCCGGGCCTCAACGAGCACGGCGACGCCATCCTCGAAGAGCTCGGCTTCGACTGGGACGCCATCGTGGACCTCAAGGTCCGCGGTGTCGTCGCCTGATCCCAATCACATCGACCCGGAGGAACATGACATGACCCTGTTTGACGCATTCCGCTTCGACGACAAGAAGGCGCTCGTCGTCGGTGGCGCCACCGGCATGGGTGCGGCATCGGCCGAGCTCCTACAGTCCGCAGGAGCTGATGTCGTGGTGATGGACTTCGCTGAGATGGCACTCCCCGGAGCCACCGCCATCCACGTGAACCTGGCCGAACGCGACTCGATCGACGCGGCCGTCGACCAGCTGGCAGGCCCGGTCGACGCGCTCCTGTCCTGCGCGGGTGTGGCCGACGGCACGCCGGGCATCGAGCGAATCAACTTCATCGGCCACCGGCACCTCATCGACCGGCTGCTCGCCAAGGACCTGCTCCCCCGCGGCTCCGCCATCGGGTTCATATCGTCGGCCGCCGGCCTCGGCTGGGAGGCAAACCTGCCCCGCATCAAGGAGTACCTGGCCACCCCTGACTTCGACAGCGCGGTGGCCTGGGTGGCGGAGAACGGCGGTGCCGACTACCTCTCCTCCAAGCAGGCCGTATGTGCCTACGTGGCCACGCAGGCCATGCCGATGCTGCAGCGCGGGATCCGGATCAACGCCACCTGCCCCGGCCCGACCGACACCCCGCTGGCCCAGGCCAACAAGGAGATGTGGCTCGGCTTCGGTGCCGACTACCGCTCCGAAGTCGGCATCGAGGCGGCGACCGCGGCCGAGCAGGCCTTTCCGCTGGTGTTCCTGTGCAGTTCGGCTGCGGCCGCCATCAGCGGGATCACGCTCGTCACCGACTCGGGGTACTTCGCCGCCGGTGTGACCGAGGTGTTCCCTCCTGCCACCGACGTCGCCAACTTCCTGCTGGGGCGACTGTCCTGACCTCGGCGGCCACCGCACATGACCACCCGGTCGGCGCGGTCGGTCCCGTGACCATCCCCAGATGAGCAAACCCGCTGCCCCCTTCCATCCCGATCTCCGCCGCGCCGCCCAGTGGTTGCCGCGCTCGCCGATCGGCCCGCGGACGCTCCGTCCCATCCGGATGCTCTCCGGGCTGACCAAACTGGCTCCCACGAAGAACGTCGAGGTCGCGACCGTGGGACCCATCACCGTGCAGGTGCACCGACCGGCGGGAGCGGACATGCGGCCGGCCATGCTGTGGATCCACGGCGGCGGCTACGTGATGGGCAATGCGGCTCAGGACGACGTCCTGTGCCGCCACTTCGCCGAGACCCTCGGGATCGTGGTGGCGGCGGTCGACTACCGGCTGGCGCCGGAGTCGCAGTTCCCGGTGCCGTTGCAGGACTGTTACGACGGTCTCACCTGGCTGGCCGACCGCAACTACGTGGATGCCACCCGCCTGGCCGTCGGCGGAGCGAGTGCCGGCGGCGGGCTCGCCGCCGCCCTGGCCCTGCTGGCCCGCGACCGCGGCTCGCTCCCGCTCGCCCTCCAACTGCTCGCCTACCCGATGCTCGACGACCGCACCGCCAGCCGCACCGGCATCGACGAGCGGAACTTCCGGTTGTGGAACAACAGGTCGAACCGGTTCGGCTGGCAGTCCTACACCGGTTCCGCGCCGGGATCGCCCGACGTCTCCCCACTGGCCTCCCCTGCCCGCAGCGAAGATCTGGCCGGACTGCCGCCGGCGTGGATCGGGGTGGGTACCCTCGACCTCTTCCATGACGAGGACGTCGCCTACGCCGGGCGGCTCGAGACCGCCGGGGTCTCCTGCACCCTCGACGTGGTGCCGGGCGCCTTCCACGGGTTCGACGTGGTCGCCAAGTCCGGAGTGGCACGAGCCTTCCGGGCCTCGCAGGTTGCTGCCCTGGACGCCGCACTGCACTGACGTCGCAACATCGGGCGTCCCATCGAGTCGGTCGACCAGAGCGTCGGCCGCGCCGCGCGCCGGTCCTCGGGCTACGTTGGTCGGATGCGGTCTCCCCGTATCGCCATCCTCGTTGCCGGCATTGCTCTAGCGGCAACATCGTGCTTTGCGGCGACCGCGGCAACCGCTGCTTCCCAAGGATCGCCCACGCACGTGACGTCGATCTGGCTGAAGTCGGCGACCTACACACCCAAAGCACCATCTGGTGCGACCGACGACTACCACTGCACCGTGCTCGATCCGCACGTCAGCCACAGTGCGTACATCATTTCGAGCCAATTCTTCCCCGGTAGCGTCGAGGATCACCACGCTGCCCTCTTCCTCTTGCCGCAATCGCTCGTGGCACAGGCCAGACAAGACGAGGTGTTCAAACATGGCTGGCCGTGTTTCGGCGAGGGGACACTGCCGAACACCCCGCTGACCGATTTTGCCGCGATCACGCTGCTGAGCAACTGGTCGCCAGGATCCGGGGCGGTTGATTTCCCGAGAGGTGCGGGGTTCGTCATTCCGGCCGGAAGCATGGTGATCATGCAGGTCCACTACAACCTGCTGGTTGGTGACAGGCCGGTAAGGAACGCCTTGGTCCTTCACACCGTCCCGTTGTCGACACCCCTCATGCCACTGCACGTCCAGGAGATGGAGGCGGCTCCTGACATCCCCTGTCCTGCCGGTGTCACCGGTCCTCTGTGCGATCGAGCCGCCTCACTCGCCAATCAGGGTCTGCGGTTCGGCGGGACCGCCGTGCTCGAGGTCGATGGAATCGAGGCGCTCTGCGGGCACAGCCCGTCGAACCCACCGGTCGGTGACTCGACGTCCTGTACGTCCCACCTGGGCACGGGTGGATACCTCGTCAGGGTCGCACCGCACATGCATCTGCTGGGTGTGGGCTTCACCATGGTCCTCGACCCGGGAACACCCCAGGCCAAGACGGTCCTCAACGTCCCCAACTACGACTTCCACCACCAGCGGGCCTACAACTTGGCCAGACCTGTTCCGGTCACCGCTGGTGAACCCGTCCAGATCACCTGCACCTATGACCCGACCCTGGCCCAGGAACTCCCCATCCTGCGGAAGGTCCCACCCCACTTCGTCACCTGGGGAGACGGATCTACGGACGAGATGTGCGTGGGTGTGGCTTGGACGTCAGCCAAGCTTCCGAATTCTCACGACCCGATCTGATCGACCCCATCTGATCGGGCGCGATCCGAGAGCCCCGGCATTCATCAGCTTGGCCCAGGGTCGAGCGAGCCGCTCGTACGAACTCCGTCCACGTGTGCGACCCCAGTTGCCCGCGATGCCGGGGCACGGCGCACGGTACAGTGAATGCCGGATTGATGTTGAACCAGATCTTGGTCGGGCCGGTGGAATCGCCGCTGGAGGAGAGGCCCGGCCGATCGTCCGCAGAAGCCGATGCCCGCCACCGGGAACTCGCCACGACTACAGAGGAGCCACTGTGCGGCATCGACTCGACTACCCGGTCTTCGACGCAGACAACCACATGTATGAGCAGGCAGATGCGTTCACCCGCTACCTGCCCAAGGAGTACCAGCACGTCATCAAGCTGGTGCAGGTGAACGGTCGCGACAAGCTCGCCATCAAGAACACCATCTCCGAGTACATCCCGAATCCGACCTTCAGCGTGGTGGCCCAACCGGGAGCGCAGGAGCAGTTCTTCAAGCACGGAAACCCCGAGGGCAAGAGCCGGCGCGAGATCCTCGGCAAACCCATGCGGTCACCGGACGCCTTCTTCAGGCCCGAGCCTCGACTGCAGCTCATGGACGAGCAAGGGGTCGACCGCGCCATCATGTGGCCCACCCTGGCCAGCGTCCTCGAAGAGCGCCTCACCGACGACCCTGAGGCCACCCATGCCGTCATCCACGCCTTCAATCAGTGGATGCACGAGGAGTGGACCTTCAACTACAAGGGGCGGATCTTCGCCGCCCCGGTGATCACGCTGCCGATCGTCGACGAGGCCATCAAGGAGCTCGACTGGATCGCCGAGCGCGGCGCCAAGATCCTCTTGATCCGCCCGGCTCCCGTCCCGAGCCTGCGCGGCTTCCGCTCCTTCGCCCTGCCGGAGTTCGATCCCTTCTGGGCCAAGGTCGTCGAGTACGACATCACGGTGGGCATGCACGCCTCCGACGACGGGCTGACCCGCTATTTCAACCAGTGGAACGGCCACTTCGACGAGCACCTCCCCTTCTCCGACGCCAACGCGTTCATCGACGTACAGCACCAGATGAGCCGCGGCATCTTCGACGCCATGGCGTCCTCGGTCACCCACGGCATGCTGTCCAGATTCCCTGAGCTGCGGGTCCTCCCGGTGGAGAATGGATCGGGTTGGGTACTGCCCCTCCTCGACGCGCTCGGTCGCTCGTATGCGAAACAGCCGAAGCTCTACCTCGAGGACCCCGTGGAGGTGGTTCGGCGCAACATCTGGATCCACCCCTTCTTCGAGGAGGACCCACTGGGTCTCATCAAAGCCATCGGCACCAAGCGGGTCATCTTCGGCTCGGACTTCCCGCACCCCGAGGGCCTGGCGGACCCCCTCTCCTACGTCCGCGAGCTCGAAGGCCTACCGGAAGCGGACATCAGGGCCATCATGGGCGGCAACCTCGCCGAGGCACTCCGGCTCCCGTCGGCTGCCTGACCGCCGGGCGGATTCCAACCGGGTTCAGTCCGGTCCCCGATCCTTCCGCACCGCCTGCTCGACCAACCCGATCACCCACGAGACGGCCCGGACGGCCTCGTCGGCATCGAGTTGCCAGTCACCGACGAGGCGCTCGAACGCGGCCACGCTCCACAGCACGTCCAGCATGGCCGCAGCCTGCACCTGGCGTCCCGCGGGCCATTGCCGGCTCGCGGCCGACACCGCGCCCAGCAGGGCGTCCTTCTGTCGTCGGTTGGCATCGACGAGGGTGGGATCGAGCGGCGGTCGGGGCTCAACCGGATACGACGAGACGTGTTCGAAGATCTGCGCGGCGACAGTGGCGACGCCGTCGAGCTGCATGCCGTCGAGGTCGATACCCGCCTCCTGCTCGAGCCGGTGCATGACGGCATCGGCCAGCCCGCGCTCGTTGCCGAAGTGGCGGTAGACGGTCCGCTCGCTCACCGCGGCGCGCTCGGCCACGGCCCGCACCGTGAGTCGCTTCCAGTCCCGCACCGACCCGCCGTGGATGAGTTCGGAGCCGGCGGCGACGATCCGCTCCCGGGTGCCCCCGGCGCGCTGGCGGCGCAGTGTCCCGTCGTAGGCCCGGACCGGCCGGACGGGTTCGACGGTCAAGGGACGGTGACCGGTAGGATCTCCCACCCCCGGACCGTCGATGTGGGCGCCAGCCCGGCGTGGTCCAGGTCGACCTCCCACGTGGGGAACCGGTTCAGGACCTCGTCGAGTGCCACCCGACCTTCGAGCCGGGCCAACGCCGCGCCCAGGCAGAGGTGGATGCCGAACCCGAAGGTGAGCGGCGGTCCGTCCGTGCGGTGGATGTCGAAGCGGTCGCCGTCGGGGAACCGGCGGTCGTCGTGGTTGGCGGCCGCCGGGATCATCTGCACGATGCTCCCCTCGGGCACCTCCTGCCCGTGGAGCTCGACGGCCCGGGAGGTGACCCTGGCCATGTGAGGTGCCGGCGTCTCGAACCTGAGCAGCTCCTCGATGGCCCCCGGAATCAGCGAGCGGTCCTCGACCAGCTCGCGTCGTTGGTCGGGATGATCGCCCAGCACCTTGCCGGTCCATCCGATGAGGCGCGTCGTGGTCTCGTTTCCGGCTCCGGCCACCACGGCGATATAGGTGAGCAGCTCGTCGCGGGACAACCGCCGCACCTCCCCCGTCTCGTCCTCGAACTCCGCCCGCAGGAGCTCGGTCATGATGTCGTCGGACGGGTGCTCCGCCCGCCAATCGATGTAGTCGCCGAACTGGTCGCCGTCGATGAAGTGCTCGCTCACATCCATCGGCTGGCCGGCTTCGGTGCGGAGGTTGCGGTCGGTGCTGTCCCGGACCGCCTCCTGGTCCTGCTCGGGGATCCCGAGGAGCATGCCGATGACGCGCATCGGCATCTGCGCGCCCAGGTCGGCGATGAAGTCGAATCCACCGGCACCGACCAGGGGATCGAGGCTCCGGACGCAGAACTCCCGGATCTTCGGCTCGAGCTCGGCCACCCTTCTCGGCGAGAACACCCGGGACAGGAGCCGCCGGTGGACCGTGTGGACCGGGGGATCCTCGAAGATCAGCACACCTGACGGCATCTCGATCCCGGCCCGGATCAGCTCGATGATGCCCCCGCGGCCCGAGATGAACGTCTTGGAGTCCAGCAGGCCCTTCTCGACGTCGGCGAACCGGGTCAGCGCGTAGAAGTCGTGCCGCTCGTTGTAGTACAGCGGCGCCTCCTCACGCATCCGGCGGTACACCGGGTACGGGTCGGCGTCGATGCCCACGTCGTAGGGGTCGTAGTACACGTCGCTCGCACCCTGCACCGTCATCGGACACCTCCAGGAATATTCATGTCGTACTCTGACACGAAGTTGCGGGGCCGATCAAGCGCCACGCCGGAATCAGCCGAAGCGGATGGCGAGCTCTTCGCGGAGCACCCTGCGGAGCAGCTTGCCGGTCTCGTTGAAGGGCAGGTCGGCCCGGACCTCGATCCGCTCGGGCGTCCGGGTCGACCGCAGTGCGGCCCGCACGAACGCGCGCAGCTCGTCCTCGTCGATCTCGGCGCCCCCGGCGGGCACAACGGCGGCCACGACCTTCTCCCCCCACTCGGGGTCGGGGATGCCCACGACGGCGGCGGCGGCCACGGAAGGGTGCGCCAGGAGCACGGTCTCGATCTCGCCCGGCGAGAGGTTCTCACCGCCGCGCACGATGACGTCGTCGAGCCGTCCGTGCACGAAGAGGTAGCCCTCGTCGTCGAGGTGCCCCTCGTCGCGGGTGTTGAACCAGCCGTCGTCCGATCCGCCGCCCTGGCCCTCATACTCCCCGGCCACCTGTTCGCCGCGGACCCAGATCTCGCCCCGTTGGCCAGGGCCGAGGGCCGTGCCACTCGCGCCGCGCACGACGACCTCCACGGTCGGGAGCGGCCGGCCCACCGAAGCCAGCCGAGTTCGCACGGCCGGGTCATCGCTGGCATGGGCCCGGCGATGGTCGTCGGGGCCCAAGAGGGCGATGGTGCTCGCCGTCTCGGTGAGCCCGTAGGCGTTCACGAACCCGGCACCGGGCAGCAGGGCCATCGCCCGTTCGATGACCGACAGCGGCATCGGGCCCCCGCCGTAGGAGAGCGACCGCAACGACGGGAGCCCGCCGCCGTCCTCGGCGATCACGTCGAGGATGCGGTTGAGCATGGTCGGGACCACCATGGCGTGGGTCACAGCCTCGGCCCGCACCAGGTCGACCCAGACGTGGGGCTCGAATGTCTCGACGTGCACGACCCGGCGCCCCGAGTAGGTCGACGACAGCACCGACGAGATCCCGGCGATGTGATAGGGCGGCACGCTGACAATGGCCGCCTCGTCCTCGCCGGCCCCGGCGAACTCGACCGTCGAGATCACATACGAGGTCAGGTTCCGGTTGCGGAGCACCGCGGCTTTCGGTGCGCCGGTCGTCCCGCTCGTGTACAGCAGGACGGCGACGCTGTCCGGATCGCCCCCGTAGGGGTCAGCCTCGGCCACCGACGGATCGACGGTGCGCTCCAGGAACTCCTTGCGCTCGAGGAGCTCGACTCCCGGGATGGTGCCCAGGCGGTCGGCGACCCCCTCTCCGGTGATGACCGTGGCCGGCGCCGTGCGGGCCACCAGGTCGCGCAGTTGCTCGTCCGTGAGCCGGTAGTTGATGGGGACGAACGGCTTGCCGGCCAGGGCGGCGCCGAACAGTGCGATCGGGACGGCCTCGGAGTTCAGGTCGATCAATGCCACCCGTTCGCCGGGCATGTCGGCCAGGATCGTGCCGGCCCGCCGGGCCCGGGCGGCCAACTCGGCCACGGTGGTGCCGTCGGTGCGGGAGCCGAGCGCGACGCGCTCGCCCATGCCGTCGGCGGCCATCTGCAGGAGCATCCCGACATGCATGGTCGGTCGGTCAGTCCGAGGAGGGGAGGGGCTTGGCGTCCTTGAGCACGAGGAGCTCGGCACCGACGGACAACGACGATGTCCCGCCCTTCGAGCAGAGCAGTTCGAGGGCGTCAGTTCCGTCGGTGTACCGCTTGCCGATCTGTGCACCGTCGTCGTACCCCGGCACCGCCGACAACCCGGTCGGCGGCTCGTCGCCGATCGGGACCATGGGGTGGCCGCCGCTCTGCAGGTCGACCGGATCGGCCGGCGCCTTGATGACGACGACCTCGGCCTCGCAGACCGCAGAACGGAACCTCGCCCCGGGCTTCAGCTCGACTGCCACCGACGTCCTCCCCCTTGTTCCGGTTCCGTCCATCGGAACACCGTCTGACGGGGCAGCATGCCATGCCACACCCGACTCGGCAGCATCCCATGCCGCACCTGCCCGTGCAAACCAGCCTCTCCGTCCTGGAAACGTCATTTCCGCTCCCCTTGCGGCCTGCGGCGAGCGCATTCGGACAAAGTATTCGGACGTCGTAGTAATATGAGGGAATGACCGCAATTTCCGGCCGGCCCGGCCGACCATGACCGAACTCCACCGACCGGTCCATCCGGTCCGGTTCGTGACCGCCGCCAGCCTGTTCGACGGGCACGACGCGGCCATCAACATCATGCGGCGCCTGCTGCAGACGCAGGGGGCCGAGGTGGTCCACCTGGGGCACAACCGGTCGGTCGACGAAGTGGTCCAGGCGGTCATCGAGGAGGACGCCCAGGGAGTCGCCGTCAGCTCCTATCAGGGCGGCCACATGGAGTATTTCCGGTACCTGGTGGACCGGCTCCGGGCCGAGGGGCGCCCGGACGTCCGGATCTACGGGGGCGGTGGAGGCGTCATCGTCGCCTCCGAGATCGAGGAGCTCGAGGCGTACGGGGTGCGGCGGATCTTCTCGCCGGCCGACGGCCAACGCCTCGGACTCGAGCACATGATCAACCTCCTCGTCGAGGAGTGCGACCGCAACCTGGCCGAGGGTGACCCGCCATCGCTGGAGTCGCTCCAGGAGGGCGACCGCAGGTCGTTGGCCCGGTGGATCACCTTCCTCGAGTCCGGGTCGGTCGACGACCACACACTGGACGCACTGCGCCGTGCCGCGGCACGTGCCGCGGTCCCGGTACTGGGTGTCACCGGGACGGGAGGGTCGGGGAAGTCATCACTGACCGATGAGCTGATACGCAGGTTCCGGATCGACCAGGAGGACAAACTCTCCGTGGCCGTGCTGGCCGTGGATCCCACCCGTCGCCGCGGAGGTGGTGCCCTCCTCGGCGACCGCATCCGCATGAACGCCATCGATGCGGACAACGTGTACTTCCGGTCATTGGCCACGCGGAACTCGGGGTCCGAGCTCCCACGGCAATTCCCACTCGTCGTGGCCGCCTGTGCCGTCGCCGGCTTCGACCTGGTGATCGCCGAGACCCCGGGCATCGGCCAGGGCGACGCCGCCGTCACCGAGATAGCCGATGTCTCGCTCTACGTGATGACACCCGAGTACGGCGCCCCCTCGCAGCTGGAGAAGATCGACATGCTCGAGCTGGCCGACGTCGTGGCCATCAACAAGTTCGACCGACGCGGTGCCGACGACGCCTATCGGCAGGTCTGCCGCCAATGGTCCCGGGACCACAGGGGCGGTCCCTCGGGGCCCGGTGCGGAGCCGGTGTTCGGCACCATCGCCTCCCGGTTCAACGATGACGGGACCACCGCGCTGTTCCACCGGTTGAAGGCGGAGCTGGTCGACAAGGGACTGGTCGCGACTGACGGCGTACTGACGGCCGGCACCGTGCGCACGTCGACGCGGGCGTCGGCCGTCGTACCCCCCGAGCGGCACCGCTACCTGGCCGAGATCGCCTCCACCGTGCGCACCTACCACCTCACCACCGATCGTCTTGCCACCGAGGCACGGCGGGCCCAGCAGGTCGACGCCGTCGTCGCCATGGGTGCCGACCGGCAGATCGACCTCACCCCGCTCCACGCCATGGCCGCCGACCTCGAGGCCGCTTCCGATCCCGAGGCCCGGCGCCTCCTGGGCGAGTGGGAGACTCTACGGGCGTCGCTCGTCGACGAGGTCGGGCCAGCCATCGACGGGGACAGGTCGCCCGCCGGGCTGTGGCGCTCCTCGCTCGCCGGGACCCGTGTACCCCGGGTGGCGCTCCCCCGGACCACCGAGCACGGCGAACTTGTGCACTGGCTGCGCTCCGAGCACCTGCCCGGCCACTACCCGTACACGGCCGGGGTCTTCACCTTCAAGCGGACCGGCGAGGACCCCGCCCGCATGTTCGCCGGCGAGGGTGACGCCCACCGCACCAACCGCAGGTTCCACCTCCTGGCCGACGGGCAGGAGGCCACCCGACTCTCGACCGCCTTCGACTCGGTGACCCTCTACGGGTTCGATCCGGACGAGCGACCGGACATCCGGGGGAAGATCGGGACCTCGGGGGTGTCGATCGCCACCGTCGACGACATGCGGGCGCTCTTCGACGGGTTCGACCTCTGCGACCCGGCCACGTCGGTCTCGATGACCATCAACGGCCCGGCACCGACCATCCTGGCCATGTTCCTCAACGTGGCGATCGACCAGCGCCTCGATCGGTACGAGGCCGAGCACGGACGGCCGCCCACCGAGGCCGAGGCCGCCCAGGTCTCCGCCGACGTGCTCCGCACCGTTCGGGGCACCGTGCAGGCCGACATCCTGAAGGAGGACCAGGGCCAGAACACGTGCATCTTCTCCACCGAATTCTCCCTTGGGGTCATGGCCGACATGCAGGAGTGGTTCATCGGGCACGAGGTCCGGAACTTCTACTCGGTCTCCATTTCCGGCTATCACATCGCCGAGGCGGGGGCCAACCCCGTCACCCAGCTCGCCTTCACCCTGGCCAACGGCTTCACCTATGTCGAGTCCTATCTTGCCCGGGGCATGGACGTGGACGACTTCGCACCCAGCTTCTCGTTCTTCTTCTCCAACGGGATGGACCCCGAGTACACGGTGATCGGGCGCGTCGCCCGGCGGATCTGGGCCATCGCCATGAAGGAGCGCTACGGGGCCAACGACCGGTCGCAGAAGCTCAAGTATCACGTCCAGACGTCGGGTCGGTCCCTCCACGCCCAGGAGATGGACTTCAACGACATCCGCACGACCCTCCAGGCGCTGTGCGCCATCTACGACAATGCCAACAGCCTCCACACCAATGCCTACGACGAGGCGGTGACCACGCCCACGGCCGAGTCCGTCCGACGTGCGCTGGCCATCCAGATGATCATCGCCAAGGAGTGGGGGCTGGCCCTCAACGAGAACCCCCTCCAGGGGAGCTTCATCGTGGAGGAGCTCACCGATCTGCTCGAGGAGGCGGTGCTGGACGAGCTGGACCGGATCAGCGAGCGGGGCGGCGTCCTCGGGGCCATGGAGACCGGCTACCAGCGCGGTCGCATCCAGGACGACTCGATGCTGTACGAGCACGGGAAGCACGACGGCACCCTGCCGATCGTCGGGGTGAACACGTTCATCGCCCCCGGCGGCGAAGCACCCCCGCAGTTAATGGAGCTCGCCCGGTCGACCGAGGAGGAGAAGCGATCGGCCCTGGTCCGGTTGCGGGACTTCACCGACCGGCATGGGCAAGACCGCGAGGCCGCCCTCGAGAACCTGAAGCGGGTGGCGCTCGACGGCGGCAACATCTTCGCCGAGCTGATGACCACCGTGCGCCACGCCACTCTCGGCGAGATCACCGGCGCCCTGTTCGAGGTGGGCGGCTCCTACCGACGGAACGTCTGAGCCGTCGCTCAGCGGTCGTCCTGACCGTCGAGTGCTGCCAGGACCGAGTGCGTCAGCTCCTGGCGCGCGGTGACCAGTGACGGCCCGTACCAGGTGAGCGCCCGTCCCGACACCAGGGCCGTCGCCACCCCGGGGAACGCCTCGGGACCGTCGATGGCCGAGAACGGGTAGGGCTCGTCCGGCAACAGGACCAGTGCCGGTCGGAGCCCCTGCAACTCCTCCAGGCCGCGCTTCGGGTAGCGTTCCGGTGCCTCGGCGAGCACGTTGACCAGGCCGATCAGCCGGAGCAGGTCGCCGGCGAAGGTACCGGCGCCGACCGCCATCCAGGGATCGCGCCAGATGGGCACCAGCGTGCGGACCCCGGGCAGCTCCACCGGGCGCATCCACGCACGTCGGGCGTCGTCCATCCAAGCGGGCTGGTCGACCCCGAGGACATCGCCGAAGAGACGCCGGAACGAGTCGAGCGCCTGGTCGAGCGTGTCGATCTCCGTCACCCACACCGGGATGCCGGCCTGAGCCAGTCGGTCCACGTCCACCCGTCGGTTCTCCTCGCGGTTGGCGATCACGAGGTCGGGACGCAAGCGTCGGATCGCCGCGTGGTCGGGGTTCTTCGTCCCGCGGACCCGCGGGGGGTCGAGGTCGCCGGTGTGCGTGCAGTAGTCGGTGACACCCACCAGCAGCTCCGGCACTGTCGCCACCAACGCTTCGGTGAGAGACGGCACCAGCGAGATGATCCTGGTCGGACGGCGGACCAGGGTCACGGTCCGTCCCAGGTCGTCGTGGAGGGTGGGCATGGCGGTGTCCTCGTACGTCGGCGGTCCGGTCCGGGTCCCATGGTGACCGGTGCGGACCGGCAAGCCAAATCCGGTCATCCGGTAGCCTTCCGACGATGGCTCGCCGACCAATGCCGTTCGACCCCATCGACGAGGCCCGGGTGCGCTGGTCCGAACAGTGGGACCCCGATGTGAGCGACGCCATGGCGGCGGCCACATCGATCATGCGGGCCCAGCAGATCGTGCTGGCGGCCGTCGACGGGGCGCTGCGTCCGTTCGGTCTCACCTTCGCCCGCTACGAGGGCCTGGTCCTCCTCCTGTTCAGCAAGCGGGGCTCCCTCCCGCTCGGGATCATGGGCCAGCGGCTGATGATCCACCCGGCGTCCGTGACCAACATCATCGACCGGCTCGAGGTGCAGGGTCTGGTCCGGCGGAGCCCGCACCCGACCGACGGCCGGACGACCCTGGCGGAAATCACCGAGGCCGGCCGCCGGCTGGCCCGGGAGGCCACCAAGGCCGTCAACGACGTCGCCTTCGGCCTCGGCCGATTGGATGTCCAGGACCTCGAGAACCTGCAGCGGATCATCGGGAGGCTCCGCCGGGGCAACGGCGACTTCGTCGACTGACATCGATGCCGACTCAGGCCGGCGTCAATCCTCCTCGATCGAGATGGCCTGCTTCGGGCAGATCCGGACCGCCTCGAGGACCCGATCGCGGTCCGACTCGTCGGGTGTCTCGTTCAGCACGGTCAGGTTGTCGTCGTCGTCGACCTCGAAGATGTCCGGCGCAACGCCCATGCACAGAGCGTTGCTCTCACACTGGCTCATGTTCACGATCACGCGCATGGCTCTCCTTCCGGTCCAACCGGTCGCCGCTGCTGTTCGGGGCTGATGCCGATCAGCCTTGTCTGCCAGTAAAGCCGGTGGGGACGAAGGGGACGCGCCCACGGTTCTGTGGTCGCGTCCCCTGTGAGCCCGGGGTCCGGCTAGGAGCCGGATGCCGTCGCCGTGTGCGGCAGGTCCGTCCCGCACGTCGGAGTCGGGGAGTTGAGCGTGAACCCGGACTGCTCGGCCTTCATGATCCACGCGCACGTCTGGGGTGGGTTCTTCCCGAAGTTGGTCGCGTAGTCGAGCGTCACCGGGAGCAGGCCGTTGACGTTGTAGGACGTGACCCCCCGCAGTTTGGAGATGACGGCAGACCGGGTCGGATTCGGGCCGGCCAACAGAAGACCCTTGATCATCAGGTCCGCTCCGGCCCACGCCTCGTTCTGGCCGAAGGTCGGGAACTGGATTGAGGTGAAGCCGGCGTACTTCTCCATGGCCGCCTGCATCTGCTGGGTGGCGGCATTGGGGAGTGACCATGGGCGGAAGAGCGACAGGAAGTAGTCCCCCTTCAAGGTGTTCCACACCGGGGAGCCGATGGTGTCGGGCTCATAGCCGGTGGCGAAGAGCACCGTCTTCAACTTGACCCCGGCCTGCTCGAGGGAGGTGGCCAGCGCGTAGTTGGAGTTGTTGTCGAGGGCCGGCACCATGGAATCGATATTGTGCTGCTTGGCCACGAGGGCCGCGCTGGTGAAGTCCACGCCGCCGAAGGGGACGGTGGTGTCGAGCACCCCAGTCGTGCCGCCGGCGTGCTCGAACGACTTCGAGGTGCCGATGGCGGCGCGGCTGGAGGACGGCGAGATCCCGTAGCCGTAGGCGCCGAGATTCGTCCCGCCGTGAGCCTTCAGGAAGTCCCCGATCTGGGTGTTGACCGGGTAGCTGGGGTTCACGCTGCCGTTGTCGGAGGCGAACATATTGGTGTAGGGCTGCTGGCCCCACTCCGGACCGTCGTCGTAGGAGCCGGTCACCGGTACACCCGCTTGCTGGGGGTACTTGGCGGCCAGGAAGAAGAGCGGGCTCTGGGAGACGATCCCCAAGGCACCCGACACCGCACTCTGGACCGCGGTCGAGATGCCGGACGGGTTGGTCTGGTCGTCGATGATCATCGGCACCAACTTGTGGCCGTCGATGCCGCCCTCGGCGTTCTGCAGGTCGAGGCGAGCGGTGAACCCGGCCGGCGAGGAGCCGTCCTGGGACGCGCCCTCCCCGGTCAGGGAGGATACGTAGGCGATGGTGATCGGCGAGCCTGTGGCCGCCTTCGTTCCAGATGATGACGTCGTGGCGGTCGAGCTGGTCGAGGCGGTGGTCGCCGTGGACGAGCCCCCGCTCGAGCATCCCGCGGCTACCAGCGGCAGCCCCAGTGCAGCGACCAGGAACATCCCGGTCATGGTCCGACTTCTGAACATTGTTCCTCCCTAGTCACTACGGATGATCGGTGACGCGTTGCTACAAAGCACGTTGGGTGACGCCGTGCGGTACGGCCGTCCTGTCCCCTGTCCCGGAGCGGCGCCCGCTAGTCCCCCGCTCCCGCCGCCACGGTGGGGCGCGGATGCTCCGCCTCGCCCAGATACCGGTCGAGGACCTCCCGGCCGGCGTCCGTGGCCGGCCCGGCCCAGCCGACCCGGCCGCGGGTCAGGATGACGCAGCTGTCCGCCATGGCGAGCGCCCGGTGGACGAACTGTTCGCTCAGCACAACTGTGATCCCGGATCTTCGTGCCTCGTCGAGGCTCTGGAACACCGACTCGGTCACGGCCGGCGCCAGGCCGAGAGACAGCTCGTCGGCGATGATCAGTTTCGGAGAGACAGCGAAAGCGCGAGCAAGCGCCAGCATCTGCTGCTCACCACCGGACAGGCTGCCGGCACGCTGGGCGGGGCGATTGCCCAAGATGGGGAATTGCTCGATGGCCCGGTCGATGGCTGCGGCCCGCACGTTGCGCGGCTCCTGGGCGACCGCCATGCGCAGGTTGTCGGTCACCGAGAGTCCCGGGAAGATCCCACGTCCTTCGGGGATGTACGTGAGACCCAATCGGCGGATGCGATGGGCCGGCAGGCCGGTGATGTCCTGCCCGTCGAACGTGATCCGGCCGGCGGCCGGTGCCACCAGGCCCGACACGGCCCGGGCGAAGGTGCTCTTGCCCGCACCGTTCACTCCCAAGACAGCCAGGACGGAACCGGGTTCCACGGCGACCGACACACCGAACAATGCCTGGGACGGACCGTAGCGTACGTCGAGTCCCGCCACGTCGAGTAGTGGTGCCGTCATGCCCCGCCGACTTCCGGTCGTGATCCGGGTACGGCAGGGGCTGCCGTCTGACCGGTTGCTGTGCGCTGTGGAGGCTCGACGTCCCCGAGGTAGGCGGCGCGCACCGCCGCGTCGCTGCGGACCTTGTCGGGGGTCCCGACCGCGATCCTCTCGCCGAAGTCGAGGACCACGACCATATCCGACAGTGCCAACACGGCGGCGACATCGTGTTCGACGATGACGAGGGCGAGCCCGTCGTCGCTCCGGTCGACGATCTCCCGGAAGACGGAGATCAGGTTCTCCGACCCGTGGAGGTCGAGTCCGGAGAGCGGCTCGTCGAGCAGGAGGACACGCGGCTGGCTGGCCAAGGCCCGACCTACCTCGACCAGGCGGATGACACCGAGGGGCAGAGCCGCCACGGGAGCCTTGGCCACATGGGTCAGATGGAGGAGCTCGAGCAGGCCGTCGACCTTCTCGACTTCGCCCGGCGAGGTCCGGAACAGGGCCCGGGGATCGAGCATGTCCCGCCACATGCGATGGGGGACGACACGGGCCCGGTAGGCCAGCACGAGGTGCTCGCGGACCGTCAGTCCCATGAACAGCTCCGGCTGTTGGAACGTCCGGGCCAGGCCCCGGGTCGCCCGGTGCCGGGCGGACACGTCGGTCACGTCATCACCCCGGAGGAGGACCTTCCCGGCGTCAGGGCTCAACAGTCCGGACAGCACGGCGAGCAGCGTCGACTTCCCGGCGCCATTGGGCCCGACCAGGCCGACGATGTTCCCGCGCCGGACCTCCAGCGAGACTCCCGACAGCGCGGTCAAGCCTCCGAAGTGGACGGTGATGTCGTCCGCCGCCAGTGCGACCGGATCCTGATCGGCGGTGGCGTCGATCGTGCCGGCGTCGGTCGCGGTCGTCATCATGACAGCTGTCCCGCGACCTCGGGGGCCATCCCGACCGCTTCCGTGTCGACCACACCGGCCTCCACCTCTTCGGCGAAGTGCTCGTCGGCGAGTGCGTCGGGCGCCACGCGCTGCAGGAGGTGCCGCAGTCGTCGACTCTGCTCGGCCAGGACGCCGTCGGGGTACTTGGCCGCCGAGATGGCGCCGAGTCCGAAGATCACCGGCAGCAAGTTCCCCGTCCATGTGGGCAGGTAGGCCTGGGAGATGGCCGGGAGCATCACGAACGCGAGCGCGGCCACCAGTGCCGCCGCCGTCGAGCGGATGCCGATCGTCACCAGTGCAGCGAACCAGACGATCCCCGCGAATGTGGCGAAGGAGCTGGGTGAGACGGTCGTCTGGGCGACCGCCAGCAGACCGCCCCCGATACCGGCGATGAATGCCGCAGTCGCCCCGGCCAGGACTTTCATCTGGACCACGCTGATGCCGGACGTCCGGGCGCCGGCTTGGCTCCAACGAGCTGCGTTGAGGGCGAGGCCCGTGGTGGACCGACGAAGGTTGACGATGAAGAGCGACACGATCACGAAGGCCACCAGGCACAGGTAGGAATAGCTGATGTCGGATGACGCGAAACTCGGTCGGTTGAGGGTCAGGCCGAGGCCCTGGTTGACGAAGCGGGGCAGGGTGAACACCAGGTTCTCGATGAGCAACCCGAACGTCAGGGTCACCAGGGCGACGTACAGGTCGCCCAGTCGGATGCTCAGGAAGCCGATGAGTGCGCCCAGTCCCAGAGCGACGAATCCCCCGACGGCCACCGATGCCAGGACGGGCCACCCGAGGTGGCCGGCGAACTGCGATGTCGTCAGCGCGCCGACCCCGGCGAAGGTGATCTGGCAGAGCCAGAGCATGCCCCCTTCACCCGTGACCAACGTCCACGAGAGAAAGATCACGCCGAAGGCGAAGGCCTGGGCCGTAAGGCCCACCCAGTAGCCGCCGAGGACGAGTGGAAGGGCGACGGCGAGGGCGACGAGCACGAGTGGGCCGGCATACCGGCCGAAGAAGTTGAGGGAGGCGGTCTCGACCACGGTGGACGTGGATGCCGCCAGCTTGCTCTCACCCTGCGGCGTGATGGCCCGGTCAAGCGCCCCGCCCCACGCTTCGGTTTCGCCCACCCGGCCCCGACGGACGAGATTGTAGACGAGCACGATTGTGATGACGATGAAGGGCACGGCGTCGATGATCTCGGTGGTCCAGGCACTGGCGGGTGGGAGATAGCGCTGGATGAGCGAGGTGGCCACCCCCATGAGGAGGCCGACCCCTACCGCCACCGGAAGGTTCCGGAGTTTGGCTGCGATGACGGCAGCGAACGATGCGGCGATGAGCAGCGTGAAGTTGATCGGGTCGAGCCCGATGATCGGTGCGGCGAGCACGCCGGTGAGTCCGGCCAGGAAGGTGCTGACCGCCCAGACGCCGATCGAGATGGCCGTCGGATTGGTGCCCGAGAGGTCGGTCATCGCCGTGGAGTCGACCATGGCCCGCACCTTGAGGCCGACGTCGCTGTACTTCAGTACCAGGGCGCCCGCGACGACGATCACCACGACGGAGGCGTAGACGATGATCTGGTCGAGCGTCACCGGCACGCCGATGAAGTGGAACACCTTGACCGGCTCCGGGGCCAGGCCCGGCGCCTGCTGGATGGCCCCGGTCCCGAAGATGATGGTGGCCAGCGCCGGAAGGGCGACCGACAGCCCGATGGTCGCCACCACCTTGGTCAGCGGGGAGGACAGCTTGAGGTAACGGAAGAGGACGGCGTACAGCACGATCCCGAGTGCCGGCGCGGCGATCAGGATGGCGACTGCGGCGGCGGCCAGGATGCTCCAGCTCTCCTGGGTGTGGAGGTAGTAGTAGAAGCGGGCGATGAAGAAGGCCATGGCGCCGAAGGCGAAGTTGAGGATACCGGAAGAGGTGTAGGTGATCACCAGGCCCGCGGACGCGATCGCGTAGATGCCGCCGAGCACCAGTCCCGCGATCACGAATTGAAGCACCCCGAGCTCCCCCTTTTTGCCGCTCGACTCCCCGTTCTAGGTGACGGACAGACGGCTACTCCTTCATCCCGCCGGCCTTCAGATCGGCTCGACCGACGACGAGCTTCTCATGCGTTCTTTCTGCGACAGAACACCGTATACCAAATATGGGAAACCCACTTGCTGGCAGTAGGCGGCTCCGTTTCCGTCTCTCATCGGCCCAAAGCACAGCCTCCTGGGCTCGGCTCATCAGCCTCGGGGGTCCCTCTGTCGGATATTCCGAGAACGTTGATTCCGCAAACGATCCATTCCGCCGGTGGCCTCAGCCGGCCACGGCAGGCATCACCTGGTCGACCACGGTCCGCAGGTATCCCCAGGCGACTTCGGGGGGAAGGCCGCCGATCAGCGGATGGAGCTGCAGCATCTGGCCTGAGCGGACCAGGGCGACCGCCTCGTCCACCGAGACGATCCGGTGGCTGGCGTCTTCTGTTCGCAGCTCTTCGGCGGAGGTGGCGGTGGACAACGATGCGCTGTGCGGCGCCCCTTCGTTGAGCTGGGCGTACATCGTCACGTCGTGCATCAGGTAGGGACCGAGTTCCTCCCAGGCGCGATCGACGTCGTCGGCGACGAACAGGGCCGTCGTGGCATCGTCCTCCGGGAGCATGCACATGCCGGGTCGGTGCCCGTGGGCTGCCGCCTCGTCGCGGTAGGCGGGCTCCAGCGCCGGATCGCCGCGTTGGGCGAGGAAGTCGAGTCCGTGGCGGCCGGCCCGGCGGGCCGCGGCGATGCTCCCGCCACCCCATGCGATGCGGGGTCCGCCCGGCGTGAAGGGGGGCGGCGTGACCTGGATGGTCCGGTGCTCGTACTCGAAGGGGTCGCCTGACGTTGCCTTGAGCAGCACGCCGAGATGCTCCTCGGCGATGGCACCGCGCCGGTGGAAGTCGACCGCGTGCATGTCGTACTCCTCGGGCCGGTACCCGATGGCCGCCACGTAACTCACCCGGCCCTGGCTGAGGATGTCCAGGACCACCATGTCCTCGGCCAACCGGATCGGGTGGTAGAGCGGCAGGACGACAGCCGCCACCATGATCGGCAAGGTGGTCGTGCGGGCGGCCATGGCCGTGGCCAGGATCAACGGGGATGGCAGGTAGCCGTCGGACATGCCGTGGTGCTCGCACACGATGGCCAGGAGGGCCCCGCGGTCCTCGGTCCAGTGCGCCATCTCGAGGGCGGCCCGGTACAGCTGGGTGGTCGACACACCGGTCGCCGGTGCCCGCATGTCGAAGCGCATGGTGAACAAGGTGCCTCCTCGGATCGTCGGGCGGAAGGGACGGCGGCGGCGGCCCGTCCGGACCACCTGTCGCCGACTGCGAGTTCTACACCAGGGAGCAACGGTGCACACGGACGGGGTTCATCCGGTGAGGCCCGGGTCTACACTCCGGACGTTCATGAATCGAGCTCTCGGAGGGATACCGCAGTGATCTTCATCGTCGTCAAGCAGAAAGTTCGGGCCAAGTACGCCGACGACTGGGTCGATCTGGTCGCGGACTTCACCGCGGCCACCAGGGCGGAGCCCGGGAACATCTGCTTCGAATGGTCCAGGAGCGTCGACGACCCCACCGTCTACGTCCTGGTCGAGGCGTTCAAGGATGCCGCCGCAGGCGAGGCGCACGTCCAGTCGGAGCACTTCAAGACGGCCAGCGCCCAGCTCGCCACCTGGCTGGCCGCCGTCCCGGACATCGTGCACGTCGAGGCACCGGGCGACGGCTTCGCCCCGATGACTTGAGGCGTCGCTACGTCGGACGCACTGGGGCCGAAGGATCCGTCGACGCCGGGGCCCGGTCCTGGAGGTCGTCGTCGAGCTTGACATCGAAGGTGCGGAACGCCATGGCGAGGAGGTCGTAGGCGCCGACCGTGAACACCACGTCCATGAGCTGCTGGACGTCCAACTCGCCGGCCAATGTCGTCCAGGTGGCCTCGGAGAGCCGGGCGTCGCCCACGAGCTCGTCGGCGGCCATGAGCATGGCGGCCTCGAACGGTGACCAGCCCGCGGCCCCGGGTCCGGACCTGATGGCCTCGAGCTCGGCGTCGGAAATGTCGGCGTCGCCGGCCAGTACCGCGTGCTGCGCCCATTCGTAGGCCGCATCGCGCAGGACTGCCACCCGCAGCACGAGCAGCTCGCGCTGACGCGGGGTGATCGTCGACGCAAACAGCACATGACCGTTGAAGTGGTTGTAGGCGGTGGAGAGCTCGGGATGATGGGCCAGCAGACCCAGCGCATTCAGTCCCTTCGGCCGCGACGGGTCGCGGGACGGAAACGGGACACGGGGGTTCGGGGGCCGGAGGGCGGCCAAGGCGTCGGTCATCCCCGGCGGCCACTCGCCGGGCGGGATCGGATCGACTCGACCCATGTCAGGTGTTGCGTCCGCCGTTGACGCCGATCACCTGGCCGGTGATGTACGAGGCCTCCTCGGTCACCAGAAACGCCGTGGCCGCGGCGATGTCCTCGGGACGCCCGATCCGACGCACCGGAGTCCTGCCTTCGTGCTCCTCGACCGGTCCGCCGAGCCGGCCTTTGGCCTCGCTGGCGCGGAGCATCGGTGTGTCGATGAATCCGGGAGGGATGGTGTTGACGGTGATGCCCTTGGGTCCGAACTCGAGGGCGAGGGACTTCGTGAGCCCGATGACACCGGCCTTCGACGACACATAGGCGGCCATGTAGGGCTGGCCGCCCTGGGCGCTCGACGACGAGATGTTGACGATGCGGCCCCAGCCGGCCTGCAGCATGTGGGGAAGCACCACCTGGCAGCAGTGGAAGGCACCTGTCAGGTTCACCCCGATCACCCGCTGCCATGTGTCGAGGTCGATCTTGAGGAATGGCCCGAACTGCTCGAGTCCGGCGTTGTTCACGAGGATGGTGGGGGCTCCGAGGCTCTGTGCCACCTGGGCGACAGCCGCCTCCACCGCGGTCCGGTCCGTGACGTCGGCCTCGACGCCGATCGCCGTCCCCCCGTCGGCGTCGATCTTGGCGGCGGCCTCGTCCGCCGATGCGGCGTTGCGGTCCACCACGGCCACGGCGGCACCGTCGGCGGCCAGTCGCTCGCTGATGGCCAGCCCGATCCCCGAGCCACCGCCGGTGACGACGGCAACCTTGCCGTGCAGGTCGCGTGATGTCGCCGGGCCGCCCACCCCGCTCACTGGATCGGCTCGTCGCCGGCAAAGGTCGTGCGGTGCATGTCCCGGGGCGATCCCGGGTCGTACGGCAGGGCACGGTGGAGTACGCCGCGGTTGTCCCAGACCACCACGTCGCCGACCTGCCAAACGTGGCGATAGACCCGGTCGGGAGTGGTGGCCCGGGCGAGCAGGTCGTCGAGCAGGGCCCGGCTCGCCTCGGGGTCCAGGCCCACGACGTAGTCCGCGGTGGCGCCCAGTACGAGGGACTTGCGACCCGAGCGGTGGGTCCATACCAGCGGGTGCTCCTTGGCCGGCCGCTGGCGCATCATCTCGAGCGCCTCGGGGGACGGATCGGGATTCAGCAGGCGCTGGGATGCCTCGATGGTGTGGACCACCCGGAGCGACTCGCAGTGTTGTTTGTCCTGGTCGGACAAGTGCTCGTAGGCCTGGTACGAGCTGGCGAACTCGGTCTCGCCTCCCGACTCGGCCACGGCGTGGGCGCTGAGCATGGTGGCCATGATGGGGATGTCGTCGGTACACCCGTCGATGTGCCAGTGGAAGGTCCCCTTCAGGTAGGTCGCCGCCGGGTTCCTCGTCGGGTCGAGCGTCACGAGGAAGATCTCGGGGTACTCCCCCTGCCCGAGCTTCTCCAACGTGCCGAGCTTGCGACTGAATGCCACCTGGGTTTCGTCGTCGAGGTGCAGGTCCCGGAAGACGAGCGCCCCGTTCGCCTCCAAGGCATCGAGCGTCCAGGCCGGCAAGGCGTCGTCGTGCAGGAGCTGGTCGCGGTCCACCCCCTCCACCAATGCACCCACGGTGGGAGTGAGCTTGTCGGTCGTGATCACTGCCATGGGTGATCCCCCTTCGTCTCCAAGTGCTGAATCTAAGTGATACGGACACTCTACTCAGGCGTGAACGTCATTTCCGCCGTGGTCGGAGGACGGCGCCGGCGCCGCTCCGTCAGGTGACGAACTCCGCCGTGCGCCGATGGAAGCGCCACGTCCCGTCCGAGTGGTGGAGGACGTCGTGGTACCTGCCGACGAGCTGGATCGACCAGCCTTCCCTGCCCTTCAGGAGGAAGAGCACGTCGCTACTGGCCCGGGCCTCGTCGCCGTCCCAGTCGGTCACATGGGTGTTCACGACAACATGGCGCTGGGGCCGCACGGGCGTCCACTCGGCGAATGCCTTGCGGAGCGAGTCGTGGCCCTCGTGGGTCCCGAGGCCCGGGATCTCGCAGGCGCCATCCGGGCAGAAGGTGGCGACGATGTCGTCGGTCCGGCCGTCGTCGAGCGCCTGGGCGTAGGCGGCCAGAGTGGCGCGGATGCCCTCTGCCGCATCAGCGAAGGTCATCGTGGTGCTCGCCTCCCGTTCCCAACGGCGCTCAGAGGTCAAGATCGACGACCGGTCGCTCGAGGGGGTTGAGGTTGATCTGGCGCAGTGCCGGAAGCAGCTTCTCGTACGGGAGGCCGGCGAGGAAGCCGTCGACAGTCCGCTCGAAGTTGGCGACTCCCCCCTCGATCCCCTCGGACAGGCGCATGTACTCGAAGCTCCTGGCGTGCAGGCCCCGCTGCTGGCGGGGGAGGTTGGAGAAGTCCTGGATGGGAATCGGCGGCACCCTCGGGTCGTCGTAGTCCCACGGCTCCGGCGGCGTGGGCCTCTCCGCCGTGCTCCCCACGGGGAACCGGGTGAGTGACCAGATGTCCATCAGTGTCTCCTCCGGTCCGAGCGGGCGGAACCGGTAGGACGAAGCGCTGGAGTACATCGGGAGCACGTAGAAGTGCGGGAAGCAGTAGCCCATCGGCTCGTTCAGCCCGGCAACCTCGAGTTCGTTGAGGTCGGGGATGACACTGCCCCGGTCGCGGTGCCACCGCACCACCGCGTCGTTCAGGGTGTGCTGCCAGGTCGCGAGGGCCGACGTGGGGTCGGAAGGCAGCTGCATGTGCCGGAGCGCCTCGGCGACACGCACGTCGTCGGCGTGGACCATGCCGGCCATGCCGTCGCTCATGGTCCGCAAGTAGTGGAGCTCCGACTCGACGAACGTCCGCGGATCGAACGTCGTGGGATCGCGGGGCGGAAACCTGCCGGGTATGACCAGTTGGGGGTGCGTCTCGATCACGTGGTACTGCTCGAGGAACGCCTCTTCGGCGAGTTTCCAGTTCACGGGGAGACGGAACGAGTACCACCACTCGGCCCGGAACGACTCCATCTTCCAGGCGTCGAAGGTGGTGGCGAACGGCTCGATGCACTGGCGCAGCGGCGGTGCCCCGTCATCCAGGTTGATCCACGCGCACCCGCCCCACACCTCGCACCGGACCGGGGTCAGATCCAGGTCGTCCGGATGCAAGTTGTGCTCGGCGAACGTCCGGGCCTTCGAGACGAAGGTGTTGGCGCCGTCTGCGGCGTAGCACCACCCGTGGAACGGGCAGGTGAACCCGCTGTCGCAGTTCCCGCCGCCCTCGACGACCCGCACGCCGCGGTGTCGACAGACGTTCTGCAACGCCCGGGCGCCCCCGTCCTCGGTGCGGACCACGATGACCGACTGGTCGAGGATCTGGTACTCGGTGAAGTCGTTCGGCCGCGGGATCTCCTCCAGCCTGCACGCCATCTGCCAGGTCCGCGACCAGAGCTGATCGACCTCCAACCGGTAGAAGTCCGGATCGAAGTACCGCTCCTTCGGGACCCGGTCCGCGCGCTCCATCGCGAACGGCACCGGCAGTGCCGACCACTTCTGATCCACGATCGCCATGCGGTCCGCACTCCTTTCCGAAAGTTCAGCAAAGTATACTAACCGGTCGGTACAGTTTTCAGAGGACGCATCTGGCGGGACCGAAGCCGCGGATGACACAGTGACGGAACGACGCCCGGCTCCATGATGAACCATCCCGAACCCACACACGAGCACGACCCGGGACCGCTGGACGCAGACGTGCTCATCGTGGGTGCCGGGGTGACCGGCATCCACCAGCTGTACCTGGCCCGTGAAGCCGGCTTCTCCGTGCGGCTGCTCGAAGCCGGCGACGGCGTGGGCGGCACGTGGTACTGGAACCGGTATCCCGGGTGCCGGTTCGACTCCGAGAGCTACACCTACGCCTACCTGTTCTCGAAAGAGCTCTTCGACGAGTGGGAGTGGCGCGAGCAGTTCGCCGAACAGCCCGAGACCGAGCGCTACCTCAACCACGTTGTCGACCGCTTCGACCTCCGTCGCCACATGCGGTTCGACGCCAGGGTCACATCCGCCACCTTCGACGAGCCCACGGCGACATGGACGGTGGTGACCGACGATGGTACGAAGTCCAGGTCGCGGTACCTGATCGCCGCCACCGGCGTCCTCTCGGTGCCGTTCTACCCGGATGTGCCGGGCCGCGCCGACTTCCGGGGCCAGTCAATGCACACGGGGCGGTGGCCGGCGGCCCCGGTCGACCTCACGGCCAAGCGCGTCGCCGTCATCGGCACCGGGTCGAGCGGCGTCCAGATCGCCCCCGTCATCGTCGACGAGGTCGCCTCGCTCACGGTGTACCAGCGCAGCGCCAACTGGTGCACCCCCCTCAACAACGCCCCCATCACGTCCGACGAGCAGAAGCAGCTGAGGGTCGGGTTCGAGGCCATGAGCGAGGTGCTGAATACCTCGACGGCCGGGTTCCTGCACCCCGCCAACGACCGTTCCGCCTTCGACGATACCGAGGAGGAGCGGCAGGCGTTCTTCGAGACGATGTGGAGGAGTCCGGGCTTCTCCAAGCTGTCCAGCAACTATGCCGACGTCCTGTTCGACGACGGCGCCAACGCCGAGTGGTGCGAGTTCATCACCAGGAAGATCCGGGGCATCGTCCAGGATCCCGGGACGGCGGACAAGCTCATCCCGAAGGACCACGGCTTCGGGGAGAAGCGCCCACCGTTCGTGACCGGCTACTACGAGATGTTCAATGACCCGAAAGTCTCGCTCGTCGATCTCAAGCAGACGCCGATCGAGCGGATCACCGAACGCGGCATCGAGACGGCCGATGGGGTCCAGGAGTTCGACGTCATCGTGTGGGCAACCGGGTTCGACTTCGGCACCGGTGCCTTGTTGCGAATGGGGGTACGGGGTCGGGACGGCCTCGCCCTCGTCGACCACTGGGCCGAGGGTCCGACGACGTTCCTCGGGGTGCAGACGACCGGCTTCCCCAACTTCTTCTTCCCCGGTGGGCCGCACGCCGCGGCCGGCAACAACCCGCGGTACAACGGCGATCAGGTCGAGTTCATCACCCGAGCGCTCGCGTCGTTGCGCGATGACGGGTTCGACACCATCGAAGTGGGTCCGGAGGCAGAAGAATCGTGGACCGCCATGGTCGACCGGGGTGCGGGACAGTCCCCGTTCGGCGAGGCCAGCTACTTCTTCGGCACGAATATCCCCGGCAAGCCCCGGAAGTACCTCCTGAACTCGGGCGGGCGGCCGAAGCTCTTCAAGGAAATTGCCAAGGTCGAGGCCAACGACTACCAGGCCTTCCGCCGGACGCGCACGTCAGACGGTGGCAACCGGGGTCAACGGTGAGCCGACGATTCCGGGCATCCGTAGTGGCGGTGCGGTGAGCAGGAACCGGCTCCGCTTGTGGTCGCGCAGCCAGGTTGCCAGCTCGTGCAGGTACCACATCTCGCCCAGCGGGACGCCCAGCTTGAACAGGCAGAGGTTGTGGATCGGGAGGAACGAGTGGCGGCTCTCGTCACGGTCCCGGCCGGTCAGACCCTCGACCGCGTAGTTGTCCGCCACCAGCGCCGAGATCTTCGAGTCGGCGATCCATTCCAGAAGCGACTGGTCGCGGGCATCGAGGTAGGTGCACAGCGTGTGGATCTTCGCCGGGTCGGGGTCGCGGTCGTACTCCAGGATCTTGGTGGCGAACCCGGTGTGGAGCAGGAGCATGTCCCCGGGCTCGACGACGACATCGTCCGCCGCCATGATCCCCTCGAGCGTCTCGCGGTCGACCCCTCGCCAGTCATGGCCCAGGTGGTGGGCCAGGTCGACGAGCACCCCCCGGCCCTGGACACCGTGGTACGCCATGTGCTCGAGTCCGAGGTGGTGGGCGAAGCAGCGGTGGGCACCGCCGTCGCCGGCGGCGTCGGCCCGCGGCCCGACCAGGTCGGTGCCGGCGCGGTAGCCGTTGTAGTACACGGGCTCTTCGACCCCGTCGTCGTCGGCGTCGAATTCGGCGCCGACGTGGGCCAGGGAGTCCCACTGGGTCGAGTACTGGAGCGACAGGGTGACCACATCGTCCGCCCACACGTCGACGTAGCGGGGGTCGCCGTACTGGTCCATCTCGCTCATGTGGATGTTGTAGAAGGTGCCGGCGTTGCCGTCCATGTCCTCGGTCGGTGCCAGGACCGGCGGGTGGCGCCGCTGGTTGAGTGCGGTCCCCCCGGGGTAGTCGAGCGGCAGACTCAGGCAGAAGCTGATGCCCGCCTCGACCTCGCGGACCCCTTCGAGGACCTTGGCGGGGGTGACCAGGTTGATGCGGCCGAGTTCGTCGTCGTCGCCCCAGTCGCCCCAGGTCGAGCCGGGCGGGCGCTGCTTCCACCGTTTCGTCATGGTTCCTGCTCCTTCCGGGCGTGTCGGTCTACCCTGGTCATCCGGACGCGTTGCACTGTACCGACCGGTTGGATTAAGTTGCGAACGCGGTTCGCGTAGGCCGCGAAGTAGCGTTCCGGTCCTGGCCAGCGATCCCGGGACCGCCGCGAGGAGGCAGCCATCATGTCGCAGAGCGAACTCGTCGTCTCGGCCGACGGACACATGCTCGAACCGATCGACTTGTTCCGCACCCGGCTCCCGAAGCACCTGCGGGAGCGGGGGGTCTGGGAAGAGGACTTCGAGATCGAGCCGCTCGTCGAAGGCGGCGCCCGCATCTTCCGCCGCCTGCACACCCCAGGTTATGAGGGCTGGACGATCTCCCGGTACCGCCAGACAGGCGGGCGGATGCCCGAAGGCACCCCCGAGATCATCCTCGACGACATGCGGCTCGACGGGGTCGACGTCCAGGTCATGCACCCGAACCTGTCGCTCTTCGGGCTCTACTCGGACGATCACGAGCTGTCCATGGCCCACGCCCGTGTGTACAACGACTTCATCATCGAGCGGTTCGCGCCCTACTTCTCCCGGATCGCCCCGACCGCCCCGATCCCGCTGACCGACATCGACGACGCCGTCGCCGAGATCGAGCGGGTCGCCGCCGCAGGATTCCGGGCCATCCTGCTCCCGGCGATCGCGCCGAAGCCCTATTACTCGCGGGACTTCGACCCGGTGTGGGATGCGGCCGTGGCCAACGGCGTCCACGTCTTCATCCACACCCAGACCGGCGGCGTGAAGGTCAACGATCCGGCGTCAACGACGCTCAAAGTGGTCATGGAGTCGGCGGCTCAGGTCAATCAGCCGATGACCGAGAAGTCGGCCTCGAAACGGATGATCACCCAGTGCGTCTACAGCACGATGGTCCCCCAGCAGATCATGTGCGAGCTCATCGGTGGTGGTGTCCCCGAACGGTACCCTGACCTGCATTTCGCCCTGATCGAGTTCAACGCCCACTGGCTGGCGTCGCTGGTCGGCTCCATGGACAAGTGCTGGGTGACCGGCATCGGCCAGGACGCCGACTGGTGGCTCGGGTACTGGGACGAGAACCGCCCCGACGACGACCAGCCGAGCATGGCCCAACTGTTCCGTCTCAACGAGAAGTGGCCCTACCCGCTGAAGCCGAGCGAGTACGTGAAGCGCCAGTTCCACATTTCCTTCCAGGACGACCCCGTCGCCATCGCCTGCCGGCACGTGACCGGGCTGTCGACCATCGTGTGGGGCAACGACTACCCGCACGCCGAGGGGACGTTCCGCGGGAGTCGGGAAGTGATCGCCACCCAACTGGGCGGCCTCCCCGCCGAGGAGCGTGCCGCCATCGTCGGCGGCACGCTGGGCCGACTCCTCGGGTTTGAGGCTCCGGTGCCGGTCTGAGCCAGCTCGACTTCAAGGGACGCGTCGCTGTCGTCACCGGGGCCGGACGCGGTATCGGCCAGGCCTACGCGCGCCTGCTCGCCGAACGGGGGGCCAACGTCGTCGTCAACGACCTCGGCGGTTCGATGGACGGCGTCGGAACCGATGGCGCACCGGCGGCCACCACGGTCGCCGGCATCGTCGAGGCAGGTGGGGTTGCGGTCGCCGACACGAGCGACGTGTCCACCGTGGCCGGTGCCGACGCCCTCGTGGCCAACGCGGTCGGACAGTACGGCCGCATCGACATCGTCATCAACAACGCCGGGGTGATCCGCTGGGCGGGATTCCCGGATGCCGACGCCGACAACCTGGCCCTCCACCTGGCTGTCCATGTCGGAGGCTCGTTCAACACGACGCGCGCCGCCTGGTCCCACATGGTCGACCAGAGGTACGGCCGCATCGTCATGACCACCTCCACCGGCATGCTCGGACTGCCCACCAATACCTCGTACGCCACCGCCAAGGGCGGTGTCGTGGGGCTCACCCGCAGCCTCAGCACGGCAGGTGCCGCCCACGGCATCAGGGCCAACTGCATCGCGCCGGCGGCGATGACCCGGATGGCCGGGCCGGGTTCCGACGACCTCCGGATGGCGCCCGAACTCGTCGCCCCGATGGCGGCCTTCCTCGCCCACGAGAGCTGCCCCGTCAGCGGGGAGATCTTCACCGCCGGCTTCGGCCGGTTCGCCCGCCTGTTCATCGCCTCCACCGTGGGGTACGTCCACACCGGCCCGGTGCCGACGATGGAGGACGTGGCCGAGCATTGGGAGACCATCAACGACGAGACCGGCTATTTCGTGCCCGGCGACCTCATGGCCTGGTCGACCGCCTTCATGTCCCACCTCGGCGACGACGGTGCGTCCTCTGGATCCTGAGGGGTGCGGCGGACCTACTCGTCGAGCAGGTCGGGGTGCTGTTCGACGATCCAGTCGTAGAGGGGTTGGAACTGCCGCCAGCCGGTGCGATGGCCCCCGGTCTGGCCCGCGGTCAACTCGGCCACGTCCGGTTCGATCAGGACAGGGGTGCCGGCCGCTTCGGCGGCCAGTTGGGCCTGGCACGTACGTTCCATCGTGACGAACCACCAGGCCGCCTCGTCGACGGTGCGGCCGACGGTGAGCAGACCGTGGTTCGCCAGGATGGCCGCCTTGCAGTCCCCGAGGGCCTGGGCGATGCGCTTGCCCTCGTCGGGATCGAGCACCGCGCCGTCGTAGTCGCCGAAGACCACGTGATCGTCGTAGAACGCACAGGCGTCCTGGGTGAGCGGGTCGAGGGGCCGCTTCAGTGACGACCACGCTTTTCCGAACACCGAGTGCGAGTGGGCGGCGGAGACCACGTCCGGGCGCGCCGCATGGATCTGCGAGTGGATCACGAAGGCCGCCTCGTTGACCGGCCAGGTGCCGTCCACGACTTCGCCACGGTGATTGACGAGCAGGAGGTCCTTCACCCGGATCTGCTTGAAGTTCATGCCCAGGGGGTTGACCCAGAACTGATCGGGAAACTCGGGGTCGCGTGCCGTGATGTGCCCGGCGGTGCCCTCGTCGAAGCCGAAATGCCCGAAGATCCGGAAGGCGGCGGCCAGTCGTTGCTTGCGGTGGGTGCGCTCCTCCTGCACGGTGTCGAACTCCGGGAACACATGCGGTGTGCGGTCGGACGCCATCTGCCGATCGTACCGCCGCCGTGCCAAGGTTGTACCGCTCGGTCCAATAGGATCGTGCCATGGACTTCGAGCTCACCGGACCCGAGCAGGAGCTCGTCGCGCTCTGTCGCGACTTCGCCGGCAAGGAGATCGCATCACGCGCTCCGCTGGCGTGGGAGGAGGCCAGATGCCCGACCGACCTCCTCCGGGAGATGGGTCAGCTGGGCCTCCTCGGCATGCTGGTCCCCGAACAGTGGGGCGGGATCGGCATGTCCACCATCGGCTTCGTCGCCGCCATGGAGCAGATCGGCCTGGCCGACCAGTCGGTGGCCGCCGCCTGGCAGGCCCACGTCACGATCGGCTCCTTGCCGCTGCTTCTCTTCGGCAACGACAGCCAGCGCGAGCGGTGGCTGCGTCCTCTGGCGGAGGGTCGGGTGCTCGGTGCGTTCGGGCTCACCGAACCCGACGCCGGATCCGACGCGCGGGGGATCCGCACCCGCGCCCTGCGCCAGGACGGTGGTTGGCTGATCAACGGGGCCAAGACGTTCATCTCCAACGCCGGGACCGACATGTCGTTCGGCGTGACGCTGTTGGCCCGCACCGAGTCCGGAGAGGGCGGCGCACCGAGGTTCGCCAGCTTCGTCGTCGAGAAGGACACCCCCGGCTTCACGACCGGGCCGAAGATGCGCGGCATCGGGTGGCGGGGACTCGACACCCGCGAGCTCTACTTCGATGACGTCTGGGTCCCCGACGAGCATCTCGTCGGCGATCCGGACCTCGGGCTCAGCCAATTCCTGCGGACGCTCGAGGTCGGGCGCATCTCCATCGCCGCCCTCTCGCTCAGTCTGACCCAGGCCGTGCTCGACCTGGCGACGGACTACGCCCGGCAGCGGGTGCAGTTCGGACAACCGATCTCGTCGTTCCAGGCCGTGCAGTTCAAGCTGGCCGACATGGCCACCGAGCTCGAGGCGGCGCGCTGGCTCACCTACCGCGCCGCCTACCTGCGCGACGCCGGGCGGCCGTTCCTGAAGGAGGCGGCGATGGCCAAGCTGAAGGCCAGCCGCCTGGCCACGTGGGCGGCCTCGGAGGCCGTGCAGATCCACGGTGGCCTCGGCTACATGCTGGACACACCGGTCGCCCGCTTCTACTGCGACTCCAAGGTGCTCGAGATCGGCGAGGGAACCAACGAGATCCAACATCTCGTCATCGCCCGCGCGCTGGGCTGCTGAGCCAGACGGCCCTGCCGAGTCAGACGGCGGCGAGGCGGCGGACGGCGGCGGCGATGTCGTCGCGGTCCGGGAGCCAGGCCTGCTCGAGGCCGGGAGCGTACGGTGCCGGACTGGTCGCCGCCCCGACCCGTTGGATCGGTGCGTCGAGATCCCAGAACGCTTCGTTGACCACGGTGGCGGCGATCTCGGCCCCGATGCCGAACGGGACGACCGCTTCGTGGGCGATCAGGAGGCGACTGGTCCGGTGCACCGACTCGAGGATCGGCGCCATGTCGAGGGGAGCCACCGTCCGGAGGTCGATCACCTCCACGGAGATCCCTTCGGTGTCCAGCCGATCGGCGGCGGCCACCGCCTCGTGGACCATCCGTGACACCGAGACGACGGTCACATCGGTTCCGGGTCGGACCACCGCCGACACGCCGATGGGGAGTACGTAGTCGGCCGGCGGCTGCGGTCCCTTCATGCCGTAGAGGAGACGGTTCTCGATGAACACCACCGGATTCGGGTCTTGGATGGCCGCGCGCAGCAGGCCGTAGGTATCGGCCGGTGTCGAGGGCATCACCACGGTGAGACCCGGGACGTGAGCCAGCAGCGCCTCGAGGCTCTGCGAGTGCTGACTGCCCGAAGAACGGCCCGCTCCGAACTGGGTTCGGACGGTCAGCGCCATCTCGGCGGCCCCGCCGGTCATGAACGGCAGTTTGGCGGCCTGGTTGAGCAGTTGATCGAAGCAGACGCCGACGAAGTCGAGGTACATCAGCTCGACGACCGGGTGCATGCCAGCCATGGCCGCACCGACGCCCAACCCCATGATGGCCGTCTCCGAGATCGGCGTGTCCCGCACCCGGTCGCCGAACCGGTCGCGCAGGCCCCGCATGAGTCCGAATACGTTGCCGCCATCACCGACGTCGATCCCGGCGACGAACACCCGGTCATCGTCGGCGAGTTCGGCTTCAAGCGCGTCATGGACCGCGTCCATCATGCGGAACACCGGTGCATCCGAATGGGGCGGCTGCGGCTCGGCCCGCACCGGTCTCGCCCGCAGAACGAAGTCGGTGACGGTGGCCACATCCGGCTCGGCCAGCCGCCGGGCTGCCTCGACGGCGGTGTCCAGGTCGTCGGCCACCGACGACTCCAGCGCCTTCAGCTCGTCGTCGCCAGCGCCCACTGCGCGGAGCCGGGCCTCGTGCACCAGCAGCGGGTCACGCGCTTTCCACTCCTGGACCTCCTCCGCGGACCGGTAGCGCTCGGGATCGCCCTCGTAGTGTCCGTGCCACCGGAAGGTCGCCGCCTCGATCACGGCGGGACCACCTCCGGCCCGTACCGCGTCGACGACAGTCTCCATTGCCGCAGCCGTCGCCAGGACGTCGTTCCCGTCGACGGCTATGTAGGGCATGCCGTAGCCTTCTGCCCGCCGCTCGAGAGGCGCCCCGTGCTGCGTCGATGCCGGTGAGAACTCGGCGTAGCCGTTGTTCTCGCAGAAGAAGACAACCGGTAGTTGCCATACGGCGGCGAGGTTCATGGCCTCGTGGAAGGCGCCCTGAGCCGGCGCGCCGTCGCCGAAGAACGCCACCGCGACACCGCCGTCGGCGCGGAGCTGCGAGGCGGTCGCCGCTCCGACGGCGATCGGCACACCGGCGGCCACGATCCCGTTGGCCCCGAAGATCCCGAGCGTCGGGTCAGCGATGTGCATGGAGCCGCCCCGGCCCCGGTTCGTCCCCTGGTCCTTGCCCATCAGCTCGGCGAACATCCCGAGCGGGTCGAGGCCCTTGGCCAGGCAGTGCCCATGGCCCCGGTGGGTCGAGGTGATGACATCGGACAGGCGGAGGGGCCAGCACGCCCCCACGGCCGCCGCCTCCTGCCCGATCGAGAGGTGGACGAAACCGGGGACCTCGCCGTCGCGGTAGAGCGCGGACACCCGCTCCTCGAAGCCGCGGATCACGAGCATCCGGCGGTACATCTCGAGGAGATCGCCGGACGGGTGCCCGGAAGGCGAGGACGGGCCGGCAGTCACGGTTTGTAGTGTACTGGTCGGTACAATGAGCGCCAGAGTGATGTCACCTCCGATGCGGAGTACCCGGTCGCGACGAGGACCCGCATGACCACGCCACGCCGGGTGGTGGCGATCACCGGGGCGGGCGGAGCCCTCGGCGCGGCGGTAGCCCGCCAGCTGGCAGCCGAGCCCCGCACCGACCTGGTCCTGAGCGACATCAGTGCGCCGTCGCTCGACGCCACCGTCGAAGGACTGCCTGACACGGGCGGCGGTGTCGCGACCGAGTTGGCCGACGTCAGCGACTTCGCCCAGGTCGACACGGTCGTGGCGTTGGCGGTCGAGCGGTTCGGGCGCCTCGACGTGCTCATCAGCAACGCCGGGGTGCTCTCGGCCAATGGACGGATCCACAACCTCGCCGACGAGGAGTGGGAACGGGCCTTCCGGATCAACGTGCTCGGCGCCGTCCACGGGATCCGTGCCGCCGTCGGGGTCATGCGCCCGCAGCATGCCGGCTCGATCGTGCTCACAGCATCGGTCTCGGGACTGACGGCGTGGTCGCACGCCGCGCCGTACTGCGCGACGAAGGCGGCGGTGATCCAGCTCGCCAAGGTCGCCGCCGTCGAATACGCCCGCGACGGGATCCGCGTCAACTGCGTGTGCCCGGGATCGTTCCGATCCGCCATCCACGCCGACCTTCCCCAGGAGGCGGTGGACGCCATCGCCGAACGGCATCCGCTCGGACTCGGCTCGGCGGACGACCTGGTCGGCGCCTACTCCTACCTGGCCGGCGACGCCTCGCGTTGGACCACCGGCTCGGCCATGGTCGTCGACGGCGGGTACTCGGCGCCTTGAGGATCTACCCCTTGTCGTGTCCCTCGGCGGGACCGGCAACCCCCCGGATGAAGATGTCGGCGAACGGCTTGGCCACGTCCCGGGCCGAGAGGGTTCCGCCCGCCTTGAGCCACAGGTACGTGTAGTTGTGCATCCCGAGCCACGCCAGTGCGGTCAGCCTCGGGTCCAAGGCACGGAACTCGCCCGTATCGACGCCCGCCCGGAAGACCGCCTCGACGCGGCGCTCGTACTCCCGACGGCGCCCCTGGAACTGCTCGGCCCGCTCACCGGTCAGCGCCGGGAACTCGTGGAGGAAGACCCAGACATGGTCCGGGTAGCGGTGGATGACGTCGAGGAGCTCCTCGCCGAGCATGGCCAGCTGCTGCGACGGCGTGCCGCCCGCCTCGGCGACGCGGTCGGCCCCGAGCATCACCTCATCCATGACCCGGTCGTGGATGGCGGCGAGGAGCGCCTCCTTGGAGCCGATGTAGTGGTAGAGCGCGCCTTTGCCGAGATCGTTGGCGACACAGAGTTCGGTGATGCCCGTGGCGTGGTAGCCGCGCCGGGCGAAGACGCTGGCGGCCGTGTCGACGATCGCCTGGCGGCGCAATTCCCGCTTGCTCGGGCCTGGGGATTCGCTGGTCGCCTGAGCCCGTGCCATTCACAGGGACGCTAGCAAGGGTCACCTGGGTGGGCCATTTACCGATCATGACGACGATCCCCATCGACCTGCCCCAACGCACCCCGGACCGGTCCGCCGAGGACCGTCGCAACTGGCCCGCCGTCGGTATGCTGATGCGCCGCGGCGGGTCCCCCTCGCGGCACGGAGCGCCAGATGTCGGGCGGGCGGGAGATGCGGAGCACATGATGACCACCCGCAACGGAGGAGCCCCGGCGCGCCGAGGGTGTCCGTCCCCCCGCTCGACGCTGACCGGCCACTTCAGTCCCTCCGGACCCTCTGATCCCACCGGATCCAGGACGTGACGGCCGGCACGGCGATGCCGGCCGACATGAACTGGTTCGCCGTCCTCGACCACCACGCAGTCCGCACGCCCGCCAAGGCACTCACGGTCTTCGAAGGCCGTACCACCACCTACGGCGAGATGGCCGGACGGGCGAGGTCGCTGGCCGCCGGCCTCCGCGCCCGCGGCGTCCGGCGCGGTGACGTGGTCGGGCTCCTGGCCTTCAACTGCCCAGAGTTCCTGGAGACGATCTTCGCCGCCAACTACCTCGGTGCCGTGGCCATGCCGATCAACTGGAGGCTCGCCGCCCCGGAGGTGCGCTACATCCTCGAGCACTCGGAGTCCCGGGTGCTCGTGTGCGACGAGGCGCTCGTCGACCTGGGCGCCGAGGCGACGGTGGGCCTCGAAGGCACCGTGGTCCGTGCGTGCCTGTCGTCCGAGGCCCGCGACGGATGGACGGCGTTCGACGACCTCCACGGATCCCCCGACGGGCTCGTGCCGGCCTCGGTGGCCGCCGAGGACGTGCACCGCCTCATGTACACGTCGGGCACCACGGGTCGCCCGAAAGGCGTCATGATCACCCACGCCAATCTGGCGTGGAAGAACATGGCCCATGTCATCGAATTCGGTTTCACCGGTGCCGATCTGGGGCTCGCCTGCGGGCCGCTGTACCACGTCGGCGCGCTCGATCTCACGACCACGTCGCTCATCGCCACCGGGGCCACGGTGATCATCCACCGGTCGTTCGACGCGGCCGCCGTCGTCGACGAGCTCGAGCGGTCGCGGGTGACCACCGTGTGGCTGGCACCCGCCATGGTCAATGCGATCATGGCTCTGCCCGACATCGAAGGTAGGGACCTGTCGTCCGTGCGGCTGATCGTCAACGGCGGCGAGAAGATGCCCATCCCGCTCATCGAGCGGATCCAACGGACATTCCCCTCGGCTTGGTTTGCCGACGCGTACGGGCTCACCGAGACGGTCTCCGGAGACACCTTCCTCGACCGGGACAGCATCGTCGCCAAACTCGGGAGCGTCGGCCGGCCGTGCCTCTACCTGGACCTCGACATCTGGGACGAGGAGGGACGATCGGTACCAGCCGACGTACGTGGGGAGATCGTCATGCGGGGCCCCAAGGTGTTCCCGGGTTACTGGCGGGATCCGGAAGCGACCGCCACGGCATTCGCCGGCGGCTGGTTCCATACCGGTGACATCGGCGTCCGCGACGAGGACGGTTACCTGTTCATCGTCGACCGTCTCAAGGACATGATCGTGTCGGGCGGCGAGAACATCGCCGGCTCGGAGGTCGAGCGGGTGCTCTACGAGCACGCATCGGTCGGCGAGGCCGCCGTCGTGGGACGACCCGACGACCGGTGGGGCGAAGTGCCGGTGGCCTTCGTGGTCCTGCGGGCCGGAACGACCGTGACGACGGACGAGCTCCTCGAGCACTGCCGCGCCAGGCTGGCGCGCTACAAGGTCCCGAAGGACATCACCTTTCTCGACGCACTACCCCGCAATCCGTCAGGCAAGGTGCTGAAGCGGGAGCTCCGGGGCGGATGAGCCGGCCGGCCGGTGGGTGCCACGCCGGAACGCCTATGACGTGCCGCCCCGCCCGAAGTCGTCCAGCAGACCCGCCACCAGTGCCCGCGTCTCGGCATGGCCGGTGGCCATCCCCAAGGACTCCTCCAGCACCAGGATCTGCGAGATGCTCGTCATGACGGTCATGACGGCGACCGGGGGAAAGCGATCGGTGTCGATCCCCCGCTCGGCCATCACGGTGGCCAGCACTTCCGTCTGCTTGAGGCGGAACAGCTCGGCGTAGCGGGCGATCTCCGACCGGATCACCTTGCGGTGGTTGGCCAGCGCCACGAACTCCATGGTGAGGGCGGTGCTCGCCGGATCGTCGCCGAACGCCCAGATGGCGTGCAAGGGTCGTCCCGAGGTCAGTACCATCGACAGGTGTTCGAGGCCGATTTCGGCCCGCCGTCGGAATGCCGCGAGGAACAGGTCGTCCATCGTCCGGAAGTAGTAGTGCACCAGCGGCGGCTTCAACTCGGCCCGCTGGGCGATGCGCCGGGAGCTCACCGCGGCGTAGCCCTCCTCCACCATGATCTGTTCTGTGGCGTCCAGGAGCGCGGCGCGACTCTTCGAGTCCTCGGCACCGATCCTGCGGTTCGAAACCATGGGTTGTCACCTGTGACTCGTCCGGAGGGGCCGCGCTCGACCCCCACTCAGCATTCCAGAGCGCCGACCGGGCACTCGCCCAGTCGGCGCTCGGGGCCTGTTGACCCGTCTCCGTGCCAATGCTAAGCAATCGCTCAGCATTGGCGACGAGGGAGTAGGGATGAGCAACTACGAGACGGTCGACTTCTTCATGGACGAGTCCCTGATCGAGGATCCGTACCCGTACTTCGAGTATCTCCGTTCGAAGTGCCCGGTGGTGGCGACGCCGCACTACGGCGTGGTGGCAGTGTCCGGCTACGACGAGGCCACGGAGGTCTACCGGAATCTCGAGACGTTCTCGTCCTGTATCTCGGTGATCGGTCCCTTCGCCCAGTTCCCCGAGCCGCTCGTGGGGGACGATGTCAGCGCCATCATCGACCGTCATCGTGACCAGCTCCCGATGAATGAGCACATGGTCACCATGGATCCGCCGATGCACACCAAGGAGCGGGCATTGGTGATGCGCCTGCTGACCCCGAAGCGGCTCAAGGAGAACGAGGCGTTCATGTGGCGCGCCGCGGACCGTCAACTCGACGAGTTTCTCGCCGACGGCCACTGCGAATTCATCAGTGCCTATGCCCAGCCCTTCGCCATGCTGGCCGTCGCTGATGTCCTGGGCGTGCCCGAGGAGGACCATCCCGCGTTCCGCAAGATCTTCGGATTGAGCGCGCCGCCCGGAGGGATCGGTGCCGCGCACGACCAGTCGGGTGTGGAAGTCGATGACCCGGCGTCTCTCAATGCGCTCTCGTCGCTGGACGACTGGTTCGCCAATTACATCGAGGATCGCCGATCGGAGCCCCGCCACGACGTACTGACCGATCTGGCCCTGGCGAAGTACCCCGATGACTCGACCCCCGAAATGGCCGCAGTGGTTCGGACAGCCACCTTCCTGTTTGCCGCTGGCCAGGAGACGACCGCTCGCCTGCTCGCCGTGGGGCTCAAGTACCTCGCCGAGTACCCGGAGCTGCAGGACGAGTTGCGGGCCCACCGCGAGCGGATCCCGGACTTCGTCGAGGAGGCCCTCCGGATCGAGAGCCCGGTGAAGGCCGACTTCCGGCTCGCCCGCCGGGCGGTCACGGTCGGCGGAGTCGAAATCGCACCGGGGACCCCCGTCATGCTGCTGAACGGCGCGGCCAACCGCGACCCCCGGCGGTTCGAGGACCCGGACGAGTTCCGCGTCGACCGGCGGAACGCCAAGGAGCACCTCGCCTTCGGGCGCGGGGCCCACTCCTGTCCGGGAGGGCCTCTGGCCCGGGCCGAAGGCCGCATCAGCATCGAGCGCATCCTGGACCGGACACGGGACATCCGGCTCTCCGAGGAGCACCACGGCCCGCCCGGGGCCCACCGGTTCGCGTACGAGCCCACCTGGGTGCTGCGCGGGCTCCACGCCCTCCACATCGAGTTCACCCCGACCGAGGCACCGGCATGAGCGCCCGCGTGGCGGTCGTGACCGGGGCGGCGTCGGGCATCGGTCTGGGCGTCGCCCTCCGGCTCGCCGAGGCCGGGCATGCCGTGGCCCTGCTCGACCGCGACGGTCCCGGAGCCGAGGCGGCGGCGGCCGACCTGACCGCACGAGGGTCCCGTGCCGTCGCTTACGAGGTCGACGTCGCCGACCGGGGAGCGCTCGAGCGGACGTTCGCCGAGGTGCGGACGCGGTTCGGTCCGATCACCATCCTCGTGACCAGTGCGGGCATCGAATCCTTCGACGCCGTGGCCGACATCACCCCCGAGAAATGGGACCACATCCTGGCCGTGAACCTGACGGGCACCTTCGTCTGCATGCAGTTGGCGGTACCGGACATGCTCGCCGAGGGTTGGGGCCGTATGGTGACGATCTCGTCGTCGAGCGCCCAGTCCGGAGCGCCCCACATGGCGCACTACGTGGCATCCAAGGGCGGCGTCATCGGGCTCACCAAGGCCTTCGCCAGGGAGTTCGCTTCCGCCGGCATTACCGTCAACACCATTCCCCCGACCATCGTGGACACCCCGATGGCGAGGCATGCCGGCGAGAAGGGGGACGTGCCGAGCATCGACGTCCTCGGGGCCATGGTCCCCGTCGGGCGGGCCGCCGTGCCGGACGACATCGCCGCCACCACCGCGTTCCTCTGCTCCGACGATGCGGGCTACATCACCGGGCAGATCATCGGCGTGAACGGCGGGATGTACATCTGACCGGTCCGGCGGCCCGTCAGTGGGCCGACTTCGTCCCCGGGGCCGGTGCCTGGCCCTCGCCGAACGCACGGATCATGTTCTCCTGTACATACGAGGCGACGAGCTCCCCCGCCTCGGAGTAGACGTGCGCCCGCCCGTAGCTGCGTCCCTGCCCGGCCTGCGGGCTCTCGTGCGACAGCAGCATCCACCGGCCGGCGGCGACCGGGTGGTGGAAGGTCAGCGTGTGGGTGATCACGCTGGTGGAGATGGACCGATGGGCCAAGGACTGGCCCACACCCGGGTGGGGTCGCATGGCCGTCCCGATCAGGAACCCGTCGGTGGCGAAGGCGAGGAGGGCCTGGTTGAGGGCCGGGTCCACCGGTGCATCCTCGAAGCGTGTCCAGACGTCGAGCACGCCCGGCCCGACGGCGTCGGGGTCGGCGATGTCGACACCACCCACGGTGCGGATCTCCCAGAATCCGTTCGAGTGTTCGGAGGCCACGGCATCCTCCGGCGATCCCACCGCCGGCGCGTCCGGCTGGTGCTCGATGAGGTCGGGGTCCGGAGCGTGGAGCAGCACGAGCGACCGCGTGCACAGCCGTTCGCCCTGTCGGGCCGTGACAGCGGCGCTGGCGAACGAACGTCCCGACTGCATCACGTCGACGTCGAATTCGAGCGGCACATCAGTCGACGCGCCCCGGGCGAAGATCGTGTGGATCGACTTGATCTCCTTGGTCGGGTCAGCCGTCGCGCCGGCCAGCATCGACTGGCCCAGGAGCTGACCGCCGAAGACGACCGACCCGCCGCCGAAGACGATGCTCGAGCCCGTGAACGTCCCCGGACCCGTCGGCTCGAGGTCGAAGGCGGCGAGCAGGTCGGCGAGCTCGGGCATGGTGGTCCTCCTCGGGATCCGTCGGCGGGAGGCCGAGCATACCGTCGGCGGCCCGTCCCAACTGGCCCACGCCGCTGGCCCCTCGGCTCCGTCTCCCCTCTCCGGGAAGCCCGTGGTGTCGTGACGACACGCTCATGGCTACTGTGTTCGGGTGCCGTGGCCGTCCACGCGCCGACGCCGCCCGGTGCGACCGACACCGTGGACTTCCGGCACCAGGAGACCCGACGCCATGATCGACACCGCACCTGCCCCGGATGAGCGGGGAGCACCCCCTGACGGAACGGAATCCGCCTCCGAGTTGCGCAGTGCGTTGCGGGCCTGGCTGCACGACCACCTGACGCCGGAAGTGGCCCGGGCCGCACAGCGGTCGCCGGACGAGGAGGAACTGGAGCTGCTCCGCGAGTGGAACCGTCGCCTGGCCGACGCCGGGTGGGCCGCACCGGCCTGGCCGGTCGAGCACGGCGGTCGGGGCGCCGACATCGACGGGCAGCTCGCCTACCTGGAGGAGATGAGCGGGGCGTCGGCGCCGGGACCCGTCAACGTGATCGGCGTCTCCAACATCGCCCCGGCCATCATGACCTACGGGACGGACGAGCAGAAGGCCCGCTTCCTGGAGCCGATGCTGCGGGGCGACGAGATCTGGTCGCAGGGCATGTCCGAGCCCGATGCAGGCTCGGACCTCGCCTCGTTGCGGGCGAGCGCAGTCCTCGACGGGAACGAGTTCGTGATCAACGGGCAGAAGACGTGGAACAGCATGGGGCATCTCGCCGACTGGTGTCAGCTGTATGTGCGCACCGATCCTGCGGTGGCCAAGCACAAGGGCATCAGCTGCCTCCTCGTCGATCTCCGGACCCCGGGCATCGAGGTGCGCCCGCTGCGGACGATCACCGGGGAGCAGCCGTTCGCCGAGCTGTTCTTTGCCGACGTCCGGGTGCCGGTCACGACCCTCCTGGGCCCGCTGAACGAGGGCTGGAAGGTGGCGATGACGACGCTCAGCTTCGAGCGGGCCGGCGTGGCCCGTCTCCACCTCGGCCTGTCCAAGAAGCTCGCCCACCTGCTCGCCGAACCGGAATCGGCGCGGGCCCTCACCGATCCGCGCATCCGCCAGCGCGTGGCGGGCATCTATGCGGACATCGCGTGCATGCGGTGGATGACGAACCGGTCACTCGAGCAGATGCGCCATGGCCAGCCGACGGGGGCCACCGGCAGCATGGCCAAGCTGTCCTGGGGTCGCACGGAGCAGAAGTTGGCCGACCTGGCCATGGACGTCCTGGGCGAGGCGTCCCTCCTGGGGTCTTGGTCCTACAACCTCGTAGCTGCCCGCCAGGCGACCATCGCCGGCGGCACCACCGAGATCAATCTCAACATCCTGGGCGAGATGGGCCTGGGTCTTCCCCGCGAGCCCAAGCCGGCGTGACGCACCGGGACCTCGGATCGGGACGACGGCATCGCCGTGCCTACTCGTCGACGATGACCGCCTGTTCGGGGCAGTTCCCCTCGGCCAGCTTGGCTTCACGGACCAGATCGGGCTCGACCTCGCCGTCGGACCGGACCTGTCCGAAGCCGCTGTCGTCGCAGCCGAACACGCCCGGGGCCAGCGTGTAGCACCGGCCGTGCCCCGTGCACCGGTCGTAGTCGATCCGTATCCGCATGGGCTCTCCACATCTCCGTGCTCGTCCGCCCGGTCGGGGACGGCTTCCGGGAACGACTCTATGGGCATCGGCACGACACGATGCGGCAACCGCTAGTCCAGCTGCTCCATGAATTCGAGCCGCATCCCGCCCGGTGCGGTCACGAAGGCGATCCGGCGCCGGCCGAACGCCCCTTCGACCACCTCGGGGCCCCAGACCACGTCGTGACCCTCGAGTTCGGCGTCGAGGTCGTCGGTGAAAAGCGCAGGGTGCAGGAAACACTCATCGGGCAGGTCGACCGCGTCCTCATAGATGGCGTGCGTGAACAAGGTGATCACCACCGGACCGAGGTGGACGTCGGCCCGTTCGCCGTTCCTCCACGTCATGCGGTCCCGGATCCGGGCCCCGGCGGCGTCGTAGAACGCGCACGCCGCATCGAGATCGGCCACTTTCACCGCCAGGTTGGCAAGCGCCGTAACCGCCATCGTCGACCTCCCCACTTCCAGGTTCTCGTGCCGGCATCCGGTTCGTTCTCCCCATAGGGGATCATCGGGGTGCCGGCGTCCTGATCACAGTAGGGGTATACGGCTTCGATCCGCCGGCATGCCCGTCGACTGCTCCGTGACATGACCTCGGGACTTTCTGCCCTGCCCCGGGCCACCGAACGGCGCGACCATGCTGTTGGGGACCATGGGGACCCGCGACGGAGGTGGACGACATGGCAGTGGCAGCGGCCAGCATCTGGGAGTCGGAGCTCTACGAGCACCTCACCTCCCATGAGGAGAACGAACGCCGGCTGCTCGTCGACTACCACGAAGCGGCCGCAGCTGCGGGGTCGGCGGCCTTCTCCTACCTTGCCGACCTGATCATGGAGGACGAGATCCGCCACCATCGGCTGTTCCGGGAGCTGGCGTCGGCCCTGCGGTCCGATTTCGAGCTGCGGTCCGAGGAGCCCGCCGTGCCCCGTCCCGCCAACTGGGGTTCGGATCCGGAGCGGGTGCTGGCGGTCACCGAGCGGCTGCTCGCCCAGGAGCGCCTGGATGCCGCCGAGCTGAAGCGACTGGCCAAGTCGGTGGAGGAGCTGAAGGACGTCACCCTGTGGCCGCTGCTGGTGCGGCTGATGGAGATGGACACGGCCAAGCACATCGCCGTCCTGGAGTTCGTCCGGCGTGGGACCCGGTCCGCCCTGAAGTAGTTCTGCTCGGCCGGTTCAGTCCACCGGCACGGCGGCATCCACCGACGGCAGGGCATGGGTACGGCTCCCCCGCCGCTTCCACTCGTCGAAGCGGTCGAGGAAGTCCTGCCCGAACGGATCCTCGCCGATCAGCGGCATGCCGGCCCGCCACGCCGTGAGGTCGTCGGGAGCCAACTGGCCGGCCCGGAGCACGTGGCTCCGGGTCGTCTCGGCATCCCCCCTCCGGTGGGCCTCGGCGGCGATGCGGAAGTGCAGCCGGGCCAGTACTTCGTCCTCGGACAGGTCGTCGACCGCCTCCTTGGCTTCCGTCTCGTCCAGGGGCAGCTCGTCGTGGCGGACCCAGCGCCGCACGAGGTCCAGGTGGGGACCGGCCAAGGCTCCGGTGAACTCGGCGAAGAGGTCGGTCCCGAAGGCCTCGCCGATGGGTCGGGCGATCCGACCGACCTCATCGATCCAGACCACGGTGGGCACGTTCGAGATGGCGTAGAGCTCGGTCAACAGGTGCTGGGGGTCGTAGAGCACCGGCAACGTGAGGCCCTCGGTGAAGGGGCGCACGTCGTCGGCGTCCTGGTCCATGGCCACCGCGATGACCGTGAATCCCCCGTCGGCGAGCTCATCGTGGAGGACCTGCCAGCCCGGCAGGTCGTAGCGGCAGCCGCACCAGCTCGAGAACGCCACGACGAGACGCTTGCGCCCCGCCCAGTCCGACAGCGAGTGGGAGTGACCGTCGAGGCCCGGCAAGGTGAAGTCCGGGGCGTCGAGGTCGCGCAGCGCCCGGCGTCGCAGCTCGGCCGGAAGGGCCACGGCCATGATCCCGGCGTCGAGGTCGGTGACCGACGGCCGGCCGAGGGCATCGGCCACCGCCGCCACGTCGAGCCGCTCCCCCACGCGGACAGCGTCCATGTCCCGGATAGGCACGCACACGTCGCCCCGGCACAGGCCGTCCGCCTTGAGCTCCCACCCGAGGACGGTCGTGAGGTCGGCGGGCTCCACCAGGAACCTCCCCCGACCCGGGTCGGCCTCGGCGTCCACGGTGGCCACCCCGTCGGTGATGATGGTGATCTGGCGCATGTCGTCCTCCCCGGTCGGTGACCCACCGTTGCCGGGCCGGTGCCGTCTGTCAATCGGGCCTGACCCGTTCACTCCTCCACGAATCCCGCCGCCCGGGCGAACTGCCGGCTCCGTTCCCGGTAGCCCCCGCCGCCTTCCGGGGTGGGTGCCCCAGGGGAGAAGAGGATCACGCCGCCCGGCGGTGTGAGTCCCACGGCCAGGACCACCGCCTCGTCGAGGTCGGCCGCCGGTACCACCCGGGTCACCGTGTCCACCAGGGCCGAGCCGAGCCGAGCCGGGTCCGGCGGGAGCACCACCGCCGCCGCGGACGGCCGGTGGGCGCCGAGGGCGGCCACCAGGAGTCCGGGGTCGACACCCCGGTCGGCCCCGCCCACGATGACGGTCAGCGGCCGGCCGGCGAACGACTCCACGGACGTCGCCGAGGCGAACGGATTGGAGGCCAGCGCGTCGTCCACGTAGGTGCGCCCGTCCCGCTCGCCGAGGACGTGGCACCGTGACGGCAGGCCCGCGAAGCCGTCCACGGCCGCCTCCACGGCGGCCACCGACGGCGGCGCGCCGGTCAGCAGTAGGATCCCGGCGATCGCCCCGCACAGGTTCCAGACGTTGTGGCGGCCCGGCACCCGGAGGCGCGCGCTGTCGACGAGTCGCTCGCCGTCCGCCTCCACCCAGCCGTCATCGTCGACCCGGACCCGGCCCTGCGGGCCGAACAGCGTGCGGTCGGGGTGCCCGGCCGTGCGGCGAAGCGCCTCCTCGTTGCCCGCATACACCGCCAGCCGCCCCGGTGGTCCGGCGTCGACCAGGTGGAGCTTGTCCCGGTAGTAGGTCTCGGCGTCGCCGTGCCAGTCCAGGTGATCAGGAGCGAGACTGGTCAGTACGACGACGCCCGGCGACCGCGTGACGTCGGCGGCCTGGAACGACGACACCTCCACCACGAAGGCGTCGGGCATGGGTCGCCCGTATGTGTCGAGGACCGGCACCCCGATGTTCCCGATGAGTTCGACACTGCGGCGGTCGGCCTCGAGGATGTCCGCCGCCAACGCCGCCGTCGTGCTCTTGCCCTTGGTCCCGGTGATGGCCAGCACCGGTTGTTCGGCGTGGTCCTCCAGCCACAGGGCCATCGCCGTGGTCACGACGGCACCCGCGGTTCCGGCGGCGGCCAACTCCGGCCGGTACCGGCTGACGCCCGGCGCCCGGACCACCACGGCCACTGTCGACCAGTCGACGTCACCCGGCGCCACCACCGCCCGATGGCCGCCGAGGGCCGCGGACAGGCGCCCGGCCGCCTCGTCCGGTCGGTCGTCCACCATCACCGGTTCCACCCCGCGCCGCACGGCCAGGTCGGCGAATGCCAGGCCCTCCGCCCCCAGTCCCCACACGGCCACCCGGCGGGCGAGCACCTCGTCGAGGTTCACCCGGCCCCGTCCAACATGGCGGCCACGGCCGCGGCCACCACCGGGTCGGGAAAGGAGAGGTCCGCCTCGGCGGTCAGCAGTGCGACGACGTCGCGGTCGTCCACCAGGCCGGCGGCAACGGGCGCCAGGGTGGCCACCACGATCGAGTCGCGCCACGCCGGCTGGTCGGCCAGCATCCGGAGCGCCACGGCCGATTCGCGTCGCTCCCCAACGCACTCGAAGGGCTTGTCGGCGTCGCTCATCAACGCGGCGAACCCGTCGACCTGATCCGGGTCGGCGAACATGTCGACCCCGATAATGGCGGTGAGCTCAGCCGGCACCAGGAACGGGGCCAGCATCAGTCCGACGAAGCGGCACTTCGGGCAGTGGCCGCACCACCGGTCGTTGGTGTCGGCGTGCTGCCGGAACGCCGCGTTGCAGCTGCAGAAGGTCCCGTGGTAGCGATCGACGCGGGCGAAGGACCGCGAGATGGCCAGCTCGGAGTAGGGACGCAGGGCCGAGGCGTAGGTCAGCTCGGGGGCGATCGAGGTGCGGAGCAGGTCGTCCAGCAGCAGTTCGAACGCCCGGCCCTTCGAGTACTGGTGGTTGACCGGCACCCCGTCGACGGTCACCGTCTCCTCGCTCGCCGACCGCTCGACGGCCATGGCCACCGTGTCGTACCCGTAGACGAAGGCGCCCGCTACGACGATGAGCGACACGATGGCGGTGATGGGCACATGCCCGTTCATCGCCCCGGCCCGGTGGAGGTCGGCGAGGCCGGGGTCCAGATGGCGACGGACGACCAGGAGTTCGAGTCCGGCTTCGGCGGCCAGTTCGTAGACCAGCGGGTGGGGGTTGACAGCGATGAGGCGCGGGGCGAGATGGCGCGGGGCGAGATGGCGCACGGCTTCGATGAGGACCATCGAGTCCTTGCCGCCACCGATGGGGACGACCAGACCGGGGCGCAACGCTCCCTCGGCAGGCCGCGGGTGTCCGGCCACGCCGCGTCCCGGCACCACAGTTACCGGGCGGGGCACGGGTAGCCCGTTGGTGACGGCGAACTCGCGCAGGCCGTCGTCGTAGAGATGGTGATGGAAGTCGAGTTCGGCCTGGCTGAGGGACTCACCCTCGACGACCACCTCGGCCGGGGCCGCCGTCTTGTAGTAGCTGGTGCCGGCGGCCACGTGGAGGTGGAGCAGGGCCCGCTCGAACCCTGGACCGACCGGGTCGACCGCCTGTTCCGGGGGCGTCTCGAACGTCACCGACTCGGTGAAGGTCACCCGGTCGTCGAGGGCATACCGGAAGGTGATGGTGCGGGTGTCGGGCTCGTAGGCCCGGCCGACGATACGGAAGGCACGGAACGAGTCCGGTTCGAATCGGTCGGGGGCACTCATCGGGCGGTCAGCGTAGTGGTCGCCGACCCGGGCCCCTGTCGGCAGGGATGCGCCTTCCCGTCCGACCACTCACCTCCGGGGTTCCTGGCGGAGGTGGTCGACGATCTCCATGGTCTCGCCGGTCGACTGGATGACCCAGACCTCCCCTTTGAGCAGACGCAGCTTGTAGCGGGACTTGGCCGTCAGTCCCGGGGTCAGGGCCTCGAGGACGTCGGCGGCGATGTCGCCGTGGGTGCTGAGGACGGCGCCCTCTCCTGCCATGCGTCCGAGCAGGCGCAGGGCGGCGGGGCCATTCCCCTCGGCCAGCTCCCCCACCGATTCGATGGGGAGGCCCAGGGCGTCGGCCAGGGGCCGGACCGTCTCGAAGCAACGCACCGCTGGGCTGGCCAGGATCCGGCGGGGCCGGTACCCGGAGAGCAGGGGCACCAGGGCCTCGGCCTGGGCCCGGCCCCGGGACGAGAGCGGTCGCTCGAGGTCGTCCCCATCCCAGGCGCTCCGGCGACCGGCGCGCGCATGTCGGACCACGAGGAGCGGCATGTCCTCGATGCTCCCACGCCAGCCGGTCGGCGCGCCTGATACGGCCCGCCCGTCCGGCGTCGCCGGGTGCCCCCCGGGGACCTCGGGAACCCCGGATGCCCCGGGAGGTGATGGGGGTCGGACGCTCAGGACCCGGCGCCGGGAACATCGATGCCGGGCTCGGTCGGCAGACCGAAGACGTCGAGCACCGCACCGTGGCGGGCGAGCGAGTGGTAGGCCCGCTGCGCGAACCACCACCGTCCCCCCTCCAGCACGTAGCGATCGTGGTATAGACCGAAGGCCGACGTGAACTGCCCGGTGTCGCCGTCCTGGCGGAGCTCGCACATGAACAGCCGGCACGTGGACGTCCCGCTGTCGACCCCGTCCGGAAAGGCGATGTGGGCGTTCAGGATCACGAACTCGAAGAACGAGAAGTGGGCGATCGCCGTCCCGATGAAGTCGCCGACCTCGGTCCCACCGATCAGCCGCAGGGGTTCGCCGGCCCGCCGGTCGATGACCACCTCGGCGTCCGAGCGGAACAGCTGTTCGAGCTCGGGCCAGGCCCTGCGGTTGACGACGTCGGCGTAGGCGTGCTGGAGCCGGCGGACACCCGTGTCGTGGACGGCCTCGGCGGTCATCTGCTCGTCGATCACCCCGGGGACGCTACCCGCGAGCACGGGTGCGGCACCCGGGACCGGGTCGGGCCGTTCGCCCTAGTGTGAGTCCGTCCACGGCTTCACGATCCCGGAGGTACCCATGCAGTATGTGAATTTCGGCCGCACCGGTCTGCGTGTCTCCCGAGTGTGCCTCGGCATGATGAGCTTCGGGAACGACTCCGACCGTCCCTGGGTGCTCGACGAGGATGCGGCCGAGCCGATCGTCCGGGCCGCCGTAGAGGGCGGGATCACGTTCTTCGATACCGCCGACGTCTACTCGGGCGGGGCCAGCGAGGTGGCGACCGGCCGGCTGCTCCCGAAGTTCCTGACACGAGACGAGCTGGTGGTGGCCACGAAGGTCCGCATGCCGGTGTCGCCGGGTGAGAACGGCGGGGGCCTGTCCCGCAAGCACATCCTGTCCGGCATCGACGCCTCGCTCACCCGATTGGGCATGGAGTACGTCGACCTCTACCAGATCCACCGGTGGGACGACCGCACGCCGATCGAGGAGACCATGGAAGCCCTCCATGACGTCGTCCGCGCCGGCAAGGCCCGGTACATCGGCGCCTCCAGCATGCATGCCTGGCAGTTCGCCAAGGCCCAGCACGTGGCCGATGCCCACGGGTGGACCCGATTCGTCTCGATGCAGAACCACTACAACCTCATCTACCGCGAAGAGGAGCGGGAGATGATCCCGCTCTGTCTCGACCAGGGCGTCGGGGTCATCCCGTGGAGCCCGCTGGCCCGGGGCGTCCTGGCCGGAAACCGCACCCGAAGCGGCGACAGACTGACCACCCGGTCCGACACCGACGACTTCACCAACTACCTCTACAACCAGCCCACCGACTTCGACGTGGTCGAGCGGGTGGCCGAGGTGGCAGCCGGGCGAGCGGTGCCTGCCGCCCAGGTGGCACTGGCCTGGCTGCTCCACAAGCGGGGTGTCACCGCGCCGATCGTCGGGGCTACGAAGCCGGGTCACCTGTCGGACGCCCTGGCCGCCGAAGCCCTCACCCTCGACGAAACCGAGATCGCCCAGCTCGAGGAGCCCTACGTTCCCCACCCGGTGCTCGGGCACTTCTGAGCCACGCTCCGGCGGTGTCGGGGCGCCTCCGACCGAGGGACGGGGTTCGCCGCCCGGACCTCTGGATGCACCGTTTTTGGAACGACCGGTCGGACTATTAACGGGTGTTCTTCTGGTATGGTGACCAGCTAATTGGAAGCGGCATGCAGGCACCGTCTCAGAGTGGCAATGGTGACTTGTGCCCGGCGGACTGCTGTCTCAATGCGGAGGATGGATGAACATCACAACATCGCGCCAAACCTGGCTAACGCGGCGAAGCACGGCTGGGGACGGTCAGCCGGCGGGATATCGACGAGTGCGTCGCGTCCGGGTGCTCGGTGCGGTGAGCGTCGGTGCGGTGTTGGTTCTCGCCGGCTGCTCGTCGAATTCGGCGACGTCTTCGTCGACCACCGCCTCGACGGGCGGGTCGGCCGCTGGGAAGACTCCCATCACGATCGCGTTGGTGACCTCGTTGACCGGGCCGGGAGCGGATCAGTTCGTGCCTGGTCCTGATGCGTTCAATGCACGGATCGCCGAGCAGAATGCCATGGGCGGGGTCAACGGTCACATGATCAACGGAATCGTCATCGACGACCAGACCGTCCAGCCGACCCTGGCCATCCAGAACGCGCTATCGAAGGGCGCGTTCGGAATCGTGGCGGAGAGCCCGCTGTTCTTCATCGGTGCCAAGATCCCACAGCAACAGGGCGTCCCCGTCACCGGGGGATCTGTCGATGGACCTGAGTGGGGTGAGCAGCCGTACACCAATATGTTCGCCGCCGACACCGGCAGCGTCGATCCTGCGCAGCCGGCGAGCACCTTGCCCGGCAAGTTCATGAAGGAGCACGGGGGCGCGATTCTCGGCTCGTACGGCTATCCGATCGGCGGCACGTCGAAGGTCGGTGCGGTCAACGCGTCGAAGTCGTTCGAGCATGCGGGCGGCACCACCGGCGTGCTGAACACGACCGTTCCCCTTTCCTCAGTCGATTTCACGGGCGATGCGATCGTGGCAAAGCAGAAAAACGTCGATGCCGTGTATCCCGACATGGGCAACCAGTCCAACAACGCGCTCGTCACGGCATTCCAGCAGGAAGGTGTCAACCCGAAGGTCACGCTCCTTCCGGTCGGGTACCAGCAGGACGTCGTGTCGTCGCCTGCGTGGCACAGTCTCCAGGGGACGTACTACGCCTCGATGTTCCGGCCGTTCTCTGCGCCCAACGCGGGTACCCAGGCCATGGATGCCGCCATGAAGAAGTATGCCCACTGGACGAATGGCCAGTTTCCGAACTTCGCCGAATACGAGGCGTGGGTCGGGGCCGACCTGATGATCCAGGGCCTGGAGCTAGCTGGAAGCAATCCGACACGGTCCAACGTCATCAAGGATCTGCGGGCCACCAAGGCCTACAGCGCGAGCGGGATCGATCCGGTGCCGATCAACTACTCGACGGTGTTCGGGCATTCGGCATCCCCGGACTGCAGATGGTTCCTGCGGGCGGAGACCTCCGGATTCAAGCTCATCTCCCCGACTCCCGAGTGCGGGACGTGGATGACAGGAAGCTGATCGACACCGCGATCGCATCCGACCACCGGGCCATCGACTGTGTGGGTGCCACGTACATCATCTGGGACGCTGAACTCGGACGTACCGGAGTAGCTGACAACAACGTGGGATCTGAGCCGCGCGGGAGCTGCCTTCGATCGGTGACACGTTCGCCAAGGTCGAGCGGGTTCTGTCGGCAGCCCGGGTGCCAGCCCTGGCACTCTCCATCAGCGTCTCGACCACCTCCGGCTCGAAGTCGGCACAGTGTGCCAATCGCGCCAGAGCAAGTCACCTGACTTCGGCTGAGGCCGAGATCGTGGCGGGCCAAGGTGACAGGCGCCGTGCTAAGCAGTCGCACAGCACGTTTGACCGACACCGTTGCATCTGCCGGCACGCCCAGGGAGGCCGATCTGATGTCCATCCGCATCGTCCAGTGGACCACCGGCAACGTGGGACAGCGTTCGGTGCGGGCCGTCGTCGCCCAGCCCGACCTCGAGTTGGTCGGCTGCTACGCCTGGTCGGCCGACAAGGTCGGCCGCGACGTGGGCGAGCTCTGCGGCATCGATCCGATCGGCGTCGTCGCCACCGACGATGTCGACACTTTGCTGGCCTTACGGCCTGACTGTGTCGTCTACAACCCGATGTGGCAGAACCCCGACGAGCTCGTTCGCATCCTCGAGTCCGGCGTGAATGTGGTGAGCACGGCAGCCTTCATCAACGGGAACGGGCTCGGTTCCGACCAACGTCGCATTGCCGACGCGTGCCTGCGCGGCGGGTCGTCCATGTTCGGCTCCGGCATCAGCCCCGGTTGGGTCGAACTGATGGCCATCGTCAGCGCCGGCATCTGTGAACGCGTCGACAAGATCACCATCCACGAGGCATCCGACACCACGCTGTACGACTCGCCGGCCACCGAGCTCCCGGCCGGATTCGGCCGGCCGATCGACGACCCCGAACTGCCTGGGATGGCGGCCAAGGGTACGGCGGTATTCGGCGAGGCCGTGGCGCTGCTCGCCGATGCCTTGGGGGTCGAGCTCGACGAGATCGTCTGCGAGGCCGAGTACGCACAGACCACGGAGGACCTGGTGATGGATTCGTGGACCATCGCCGCGGGGTGCGTTGCCGGAGTTGCCGCCAGCTGGCAGGGCAGGGTTGGTGACCGCACCGTCGTCGAGCTCACGGTCCGCTGGAAGAAGGGTCAGACCTTGGAGCCCGATTGGCAGATCACCGAAGGCCACGTGATCCAGATCGATGGTCTCCCGACCGTGCGCACGACGCTCGAGTACCTCCCGCCGCCGGACTTCGAAGCCACCACATTCGCCGATTTCATGGTCCTGGGCATGATCATGACGGCGATGCCGGCGATCCACGCCATTCCCGCCGTGGTCGCAGCAGATCCCGGCATCGTGACCTACATCGACCTTCCCCTCCCGCTGCCCAAAGGGACATCACATGCCCGACAGTGACGACATCGAGGCGATCAAGCGACTGAAGGCCCGGTACTTCCGGACCATGGATACCAAGGACTGGAAGGGTATGCGTGCAGTCTTCACCGATGGGGTGGTGATCGACACCACCGACTCCGGTGGCGGGCTGGTCAGCGGCGGTGACGAGTTCATGGCCTTCCTCACCGAAACCTTGGCCGACGCCCGCACGACGCACCACGGGCATATGCCGGAGATCGTCGTCACCTCGCCGACAACCGCGACGGGCATCTGGGCCATGGAGGACAGGATCCGGTGGCCGGACGGCTCGACGCTGCACGGCTCCGGTCACTACCACGACACCTACGAGCGCACCGACGGGGTCTGGCGCATCGCCAGCTCGACGCTCACGCGGCTCCATATGGACTTCGTTCCCGCGGGTGACGTGTGAGCTACGAGGGCGAAGTCGTCGTGATCACCGGGGGCGCCTCCGGCTTCGGTCTCGGTCTCGCCGACGAGTGCGCGCAGCGCGGCATGCGCGTGGTGGTGCTCGACCGGGACGGCGCACGCGCCGAGCGCGAGGCCGGCGCCCTGGGCGCGGCCCACGGCATCGCTACCTTCTCGATGGCGGTGGATGTGGCCGTGGACGACCAGGTCCGGCAGGCCGCACAGGAGGTTGCCGAGCGGTTCGAACGCGTCGACGTGCTCGTCTCCAACGTGGGGGTGCAGCTGTTCGGCGAAGTCGAGCGCTTCACCGACGCCGAATGGCAGTGGATGCTGGACGTCAACGTGGTGGGCGCGGCGCGTACCGTCCGCGCCTTCCTGCCGTATCTGCGTCGAGCTGACCGGCCGCGCCTGGCCTTCACCACGTCGTCGTCGGTGCTTTCGCCGGCCAGCCGGCTCGGTGCGTACCAGGCGACCAAGTTCGCCGTGTGGGGTCTGGCCGAGACCTTGCGTCTCGAACTCGCCGGTGAGGTGGCGGTGTCCGTGATCTTCCCGTCCGGGATGACGTCGCGGCACCTCGAATCCAGCACCGAGGCCCAACCCGAGCACGTCCGGCGCGTCATCGGCCAGCCCGAGGATTTCGAACAGATGATGGCGAGCAACCCCGACATGACGACCGCGCTCTTGACCCCCGAAGAGGCAGCGCAACGCGCCGTCGAGGCGATCCTTGCCGGCGAACCCTACGTCGTCACCCACGGCGATCTCGTCGGTGCCGTATCCACCCGGGCCGACGCTCTGCGCCGTGCGGCCGAGGCGGCACGTACCGGGTAACGGGCTGCGCAGGGGGGCGATCGATCGACCGCGTCGACGGCGAACGCCCTGTCGGTGGAGGCGCCCATCGACCGCACCCCGTGATGCGAGTGTACGGTTCGAAGGACGGTCCGGCACCGCTAGACCGGAGGGCGGTGCACGAGCGCCGAGCCCAGCACCTGGGGGATGCCATGAGCAGCGAGAGCCCGAACCGCCCGCCGGCGGTCGACTTCCACTTCGACATCATGTGCCCGTACGCCTACCAGACCTCCCTCTGGATCCGGAACGTGCGGGACGAGACCGGGCTCGACATCCGCTGGAAGTTCTTCAGCCTCGAGGAGATCAACCGCCAGGAGGGCAAGAAGCACCCGTGGGAGCGGGACTGGTCCTACGGCTGGTCGATGATGCGCATCGGGGCCCTGCTGCGCCGCAAGGACATGGATCTCCTGGACCGCTGGTACGCCGATGCCGGCAAAGCCCTCCACGAGGACGGACGCAAGCCGCACCGGCCCGAGGTGGCCGAGGACATCCTGGGCGAGATGGGCCTCGACCCGGGGCTGGTGACCGAGGCCATCGGGGATCCGACCACGGGCGACGAGGTGAAGGCCGAGCACGACATGGTGGTGTCCCGGGGCGGCTTCGGGGTGCCGACCCTGGTCTTCGACGACGGCCAGATGCTGTTCGGCCCGGTCCTGGTGAACCCCCCGGCGGGCGAGGCCGCGGTGCGCCTCTGGGACCTGACGGTCGGATGGCTCGAGTTCCCCCACGTCTACGAGGTCCAGCGCCCGAAGTCGGCACAGGACATCGACGCCATCGCCACCGCCTTCAGCTCCTACTTCGAAGCCCGGGACTGGTTCTCGGTGCAGAATCCGACGCCGTGACCGGCGCACCGACGGGTCGGAACGGGCCGTCACGGTGCTGATCGTCGTCGAGCCGCTCGAGGCGGCCGATCACAGCCGACCCGGACATCCCGAGCGCCCCGCCCGGGTGGGAGCGGCCATGCGGGGCGTCGAGGACCTCGACCTCGGGTCCGACCTCCTGTACGTGGCGGCCACCCCGGCTCCGGCCGAACGCCTGGTCCGCGTGCACACCCCGGCGCACCTCCAACGACTGGAGCAGTTCAGCGCGGCGGGCGGCGGGGCCCTCGACCCCGACACCTACGCCGGGCCCACGTCCTGGGAGGATGCCCGCATGGCGGCCGGCGCCGGTCTGGTGGCCATCGAGGCGGCCCGCACCCACCGGGCCCCGGTGTTCGTGCCGGCCCGACCACCGGGCCACCATGCGCCGGCCGACCGGGCCATGGGATTCTGCCTGCTCAACAACGTGGCCGTGGCTGCATCCGCTCTCACCGACGCGGGCGAGCGGGTGCTCATCGTCGACTGGGACGTCCACCACGGCAACGGGACTCAGGACCTGTTCTGGGACGACCCCTCGGTCCTCTACGTCTCCACGCACCAATGGCCCTGCTATCCGGGCACCGGCAGAGCGGGTGAGATCGGCGGACCCGCGGCCCGGGGCACCACCGTCAACGTCCCCCTGCCCCCCGGGGCGACCGGCGATGTGCTCCGCGCCGCCTTCGAACGCATCGTCACCCCGGCGGTGGAGGCCTTCTCCCCCACCTGGGTGCTGGTGTCGGCCGGATTCGACGCCCACCGGGACGATCCGCTGGCCGAGCTCGCCCTGTCGGCGGGCGACTTCGCCGAGCTGGCCGGCACGGTGGCCGGCTATGCGCCCGAGCCCGGTCGCCTCATCGTCTTCCTTGAGGGCGGCTACGACGTCGACGCCCTGCGGGCCTCGGTGTCGGCCGCCCTCGGGCGCCTGGTGGGAGCATCCGGTCGGGGGGTCACCGAGGGCCCGACCAGTGGCGGTCCCGGATCCGAGCACATCACGGCCGCCCTGGCCCGTCGCCACGCCGCACTGTGGGGGGACGATCACGTCCACGGGCAGGATCAGCAGCCGTGACCCCGTCCGGCCACAGCCCGGTGGTCCCCGGACGGTACGCTCGGAGCCGCAGCTCCCGCGCCGCGGGCGATGCAGTCTGGAGGGACACCTTGACCGATGCCCAGGATCATGTGGCCGACGCCGTGGTGGTCGGCTTCGACGGCTCAGAGGCGGCCACCGCCGCCGTCGACTGGGCGGCGGCCCAGGCGGAGCGGAGCGGGGAACGACTCGAGTTGGTGAGCGCCTGGGAGTACCCGACGAGCTGGGGCAACGTGATCCCGCTGCCGAGCGACTTCGATCCGGCGGCCGATGCCCAGGCGATGCTCGACCCGGTCGTCGACCGGCTGGCCGCCGAGCATCCCGGGCTCCGGGTCCACGCCCACGTCATCGAGGGCCGCCCGGCCGAAGTGCTGGTCGAAGCCTCGCACCACGCCGCCCTGCTCGTCGTGGCGAGTCGTGGCCACGGTTCCTTCTCGGGCCTGCTCCTCGGCTCGGTCAGCCTGCACTGCGTGACCCACGCCGCCTGTCCGGTGGTCGTCTACCGCAGGCCGACCGACGACTGAGACCACCGGCCACCGCGGCCCCTGCCGACCGCTCCCCACCCGCCCCCGGCACCCCGCGAGTCCGCCTACCAGGTGTCGATGCAGCTGCGCTTCTTGCCCGTCCGCTGGGCGGGTGCCGGCGACGCCCGGAGCGCCTCGACGATTCTGGACCTCGACTCGGCCGGATCGATCACGTCGTCGATCTCGAAGGCGGTGGCCACATTCAGGGCCTTGCCATGTTGGTAGGCCGATGCGACCATCGAGGCGAAGAGGGCCTCCCGCTGGTCGGGGTCCTCGACGGCTTCGAGCTCCCGGCGGAACCCGAGGCGCACCGCGCCTTCGAGGCCCATCCCGCCGAGCTCGCCGCTCGGCCAGGCCACGATGGTGACCGGTGACCGGAAGCTGCCCCCGGCCATGGCCTGGGCGCCGAGCCCGTAGCCCTTGCGGAGCACGATGGTGCAGAACGGGACGGTCAAGCTGGCGCCCGTCACGAACATGCGGCTGACATGGCGTACCAGGCCGGTCCGCTCGGCCTCCGGCCCGACCATGAAGCCGGGGGTGTCGCACAGGTAGACGACGGGCAGATCATGGGCGTCGCACAACTGGAGGAAGCGGGACGCCTTGTCGGCGCCGTCGGCGTCGATGGCCCCGCCCAGGTGCGTCGGGTCGTTGGCCACGATCCCGACGGGACGGCCCTCGATGCGGGCCAGGGCGGTGACCATCCCCGGGCCGAACCCATGGCGGAGCTCCAGGACCGTGCCGGTGTCGGCCAGGATCTCGACCAGGGAGCGGACGTCGTAGGCGCGCAGGCGCTGCTCAGGCACGGCCGAGCGCAACAGCCGCTGGTCGGCGGCGCTCCAGTCGTCGACCGGGCCCTGGAAGTACGACAGGTAGCGACGGGCCAGGTCCACGCCCTCGGCGTCGTCTGCCGCCACCAGGTCCACCACCCCGTTGGGCACCTGCACGTCGAGCGGACCCACCTCTTCGGGACGGTAGGTCCCGAGACCACCACCTTCGATCATGGCCGGGCCGCCCATCCCGATCGACGAGCCCTCGGTGGCGATGATGACGTCGCAGCATCCGAGCAGGGCGGCGTTCCCGGCGAAGCACCACCCCGAGGCGATCCCCACCAGCGGCACCAGTCCGCTCAACCCCCCGAAGAGCGCGAAAGCCTGGGTGTCGAGGCCGGTGATGACCGCGTAGTCGGTGTCGCCGGGCCGGCCGCCTCCCCCCTCGGCGAACAGCACCACCGGGAGGCGCAACCGTTCGACCAGCTCGAACAGGCGGTCCTTCTTGCGGTGGTTCTGCTGGCCCTGGGTACCGGCCAGCACCGTGTAGTCGTAGGACACCACGGCGCAACGGGCCCGCTCGTCATCGAACCGGGCCCCGTTGACCCGGGCCGTCCCGCCGACCAGCCCGTCGGCCGGCGTGCGCTCGATCAGCTCGTCGACGTCGCGTCGACGGCGCTGGGCGGCGATGGCGAAGCCGCCGTACTCGGTGAACGAGCCGGGGTCGCACAGGTCGTCGATGTTCTCCCGGGCGGTGCGCCGGCCCTGGGCGTGCCGTCGGGCCACCACCTCGGGGCGGCCGGCGTCACTCAGCAGGACCCGGCGGGCGAGGACTTCGGCCAGGTCGGGACGCACGTGGTCGAGGTCGACCTCGTCGGCGACGACGACCGCGCCGTCCGCCTCCTCGCCGGCCTCCACCACGGCCAGCGGCGTCCCTTCGGCAACCACGCCCCCGACATCGACGTCCAGGTAGGCCAACGTGCCGGCCACCGGACTGCGCACCACGTGCTCCATCTTCATCGACTCGAGCACCACCACGATCGTGCCGGCCGACACAGCGCCACCCACGGGCACGGGCAGGAGCACCACCGTCCCCTGCAGCGGTGCGGTCAGGCGCACCTCCTCGCCGGGACCGACGTCGTTCCCCTCATCCACCCCCATCCGGTTCAGGTGGGGACCATCGGGTAGATGGATGCCTCGTCGGCCATGGCCGCCACGGCCGCCTCCCGTTCGTCCGGCGACATCGGGTGGTACGCCTCGGCGGCGGCCAGGGCAGTGGTGAGGACGCGGGTGTCGCCGGGGGTGCAGAAGGCATGGACACCGGGGGTCGACAGGGCGAACCGGACGCCGCGGCTCACATCGTCGGTCGCTGTCTGCGGCTCGTACCAGGTGTCGGCCGTGGTCTCCCGGCCGGCCCATGGGCGGGCGGCGGCGGCCTTGATGGCCATCACCCCGACGTCGTGCTCGGCGGCGTGGGTGAGCAGTGCCTCTGCATCCCGGCGGTAGTCGGGATCGGCCCACAGGCGCGGGTAGACGGGGAACATCACCGTGTCGAGGTCGTAGCGCCGGAGGGCCTCCAGGTGGGCGGCCGGCGCGGTGTGCTCGTGACCGGTGATCCCGACCCAGGCCGTCAACCCCTCGTCACGGGCGGCCAGGATGGCCCGGACGGCCCCGTCCCGGGCGTCGAGGTCGGCCAGGTCGGTCACGCCGTGGAGCTGGTACAGGTCGAACGAGTCACATCCCAACAGGTTCAAGGAGTCCTCGAGTTGGGCCCGCACGCCGTCGGGATTGTGGCGCAGTGTCTTGCAGGCCACGAAGAGCCGGTCCCGCACCGGCGGGATGAGCGGGCCGAGCAGCTCCTGGGCCCGTCCGTACTGGGGCGCCACGTCGAGATGGTTGACCCCGGCGGCGAGTGCCTCGTGGAAGGAGGCAGCCGTCGTGTCGGGGTCGGAGCGGGCGTAGGCGGCAGCCCCCAGGATGGCCACCGACGAGTCGTGCCCCGTCCGTCCGAGTCTGCGTCGCTCCACCCGGCCCACCGTAGTGCGACCGGGCCCCGCCGGTCGGGTGGCTCAGGCGCCGACTGCGGCGTCGCGGGCCGCCTCCCAGGCCTTCACCATGGTGCCGAAGCGCAGCGGGTTGTAGATGTCCTCCTCGGAGGACCACAGACCGTCGCCGGCGTACTTCAGGATGGTGATGTTGTACTCCTGGTGGAGGGTGCCGTCGCCCGGGTCGCGCATGCGGTTCCACACCTGGCAGATCACCCAGCCCTTGTCCTCGTCGACGGTGTACCACTCGATCGGGAACTCCGGCATGTCGCTGCCCGGGTACTCGGACATGGTCTGTTGGATCCACCGGTAGATCTCGTCGCGGCCGTGCATCGTGCCGTAGAGATGTTCGATGTAGTCGGCATCCTCCGTGAACAGGTCGGCCCACGGCCGCCAGTCGCCGCTGGCCCCTGAAGCGGCCGCCCGTCGCTGGTACTCGTCGAACGCCTCTTCGATCTCGGATCTGGGCCACGTACCCACGATGTCTCCTCACCGGCCCGACGGGCCTCGCCCACAGTGTGGGCCGCACCGGGAGCCCCGGTCAACGATCCCCCGGCCGTAGCATGGCGGACACCCCGTACGAGAGGCGACGACCATGCCCACCACCTGGCGAGTGCTGACCCTGGGCGACCGTGATCCGGTCGCCCCGTTCGAGGACGTCGTCCGTCTCGTCGAGATGGCCGGCACGGCGATGGGCGCCGCCTATAGCCGCAGCGATGTGGTCGAGGCCCTCCACGAGCACCAGCCCGCCGTCGTCGCCCTGACCCCGGCCGGCGAGCTGGTCGGAGCCGTCGTCGCCCGGGTGGCGGGTCCCGACGCCCATGTCGTGGCCTTCGCCCTGCACCCCGAGTGGCGCCGTAAGGGAATCGGGTCGGCCCTGCTCCGCCAGCTCGACCAGGAGGTGATCCACCGGGGGGCGGGCCGACTGCTGGCCGTGATCCAGGCCGGCCAGGTCGGCGAGGACGCGTTCGTCCACCAGGGGTTCACCCACCTGGAGGGGCTGCACCTCTACGCCCGCGACGCGTCGATGGTGCCCGAGGAGCTGGCCATCGTCGAGCGGTTCGGCGGCTCCGTCCCGCCGGCCGGCCTGTGGCAGTCGATGAAGGGTTTCTCGGCGGCCAAAGAGCTGCTGGACCGCCGGGTCGTGGCCCCGTTGGCCCACTCCGAACTGGCCGACCAGCTCGGCCTGCGGCCGCCATCGGCCGTCCTGCTCTTCGGTCCACCGGGAACCGGGAAGACATCGTTCGCCCGGGCCATTGCCTCCCGCTTGTCCTGGGCGTTCGTCGAGCTCCACCCGTCACTGCTCGGCCAGGGGGTCGACGGGGCCCGCGCCCTACGCGACTCGCTGGCCGAGCTCGGCGGGGTCGACCGGTTGGTGACGTTCATCGACGAGGCCGACGAGATCGCGTCGGACCGTGCCGAGCGTCCCGACAGCCAGCCGCTTGTCAACGAGCTGCTGAAGGCCGTGCCGATCTTCAAGTCCCGGCCCGACCGTCTGGTCGTGATGGCCACCAACTCCATCGCCGCCATCGATCCCGCCCTGCTCCGGCCGGGACGGTTCGACCTGATCATCCCGGTGGGGGCCCCCGACGAACGGGAACGGGCGGAGCTGGCAGCCGAGTTCCTACCTTCCGGCGACCCGGGCGACATCGCCGGCCGGACACCCGGCTTCACCCCGGCCGACTTCGCACTGGTCGCCCAACGGGCGGCCCAGCTGGCCTTCGACCGGGCCCTCGACGGCCAGGAGGCTGCGGTGACCGACGCGGACATCGTGGCCGCCGTGGCCAGGACCCGTCCCTCGGTCAGCGTCGAGTCGGCCACGAACTTCGCTCATGAGGCAGATCGGTTCTCGAGGCTCTGACGCGCCGTCAGTGGGCCCCGAGGCCGGCCGCGTAGAGTCGGAGGACCCGCATGCTCGTCCAGAGGAGGACCCGTGCGTTTCGTCGATGACCCCACCGCTGAAACAGCCGTCCACATCGAGGCCCCGCCGTCGGCGGTATGGCCTTTCGTGACCGACTTCGACGTGCTCGCCCGGTTTTCGGACGAGTTCCAGGGTGGAGCATGGCTGGACCCGTCGACCTCCCCCGGCGTCGGGGCGCGGTTCCGCGGGCACAACGAGAATCCGTGGGCGGCGTGGGACGTCACCTGCACGGTGACCGACTGGGAGCCGGGCCGGGCGTTCGGCTGGCTCGTCGAGAACCCCGACGCGCCGGCGGCCGACTGGCGGTTCACCCTCGATGCAGAGGAGGGAGGTACCCGCCTGGGCTACCGGGCCCGGATGGGACCAGGACCGTCCGGGGTGACATTGTTCATCGCCGAGCATCCCGACGCCGAGGAGCGCATCGTGGACGACCGCCTGGCCACCTGGACGGCCAACATGGAGGCGACCCTGCACGGCATCCGCGGATTGGCCGAAGGCGGTCCCGGCCCCGACTGACGGACCGCCCCCGGGGTCGACGGGGTACCCCGTCGACCGGACCCTCAGCCGCCTTCCACCAGGCGCTCCCACGCGGCGGCCAGCACCACCTCGTCGCCGTCGACCTCGATCACCTTGCGCCGGGACGACGCGCCGGCGCTGATCCTCACGTCACCCTTGGCCACCCCGAGGGCCGCCGCCACCGCTTCGACCACGCCGAGATTGGCCCGTCCGTCGGTCGCCGGCTGGCGCACCCGCACCACCAGCATGCCGTCGTGGCTCCCCCCGACCGCGGCACGCGACGATCGGGGTCGCACGAGGACGCTGCGCTTCACGCGGCCACACTGCCACGGATGCATCGGGTCCTCGATACCGACGGCCCAGTGTGTCTTGCCGACTGGTGGACGACGCGGCACTAGAACTGAGGCATGCCCGCACGCGAGCTGGTGGTCCTCGGTTCGGCCAGTCAGTCCCCCACCCGGCACCGCAACCACAACGGCTACCTGTTGCGATGGGACGACCGTTCCGTCCTCTTCGATCCGGGTGAAGGGACCCAGCGCCAGCTCCTCCTGTCCGGAGCCTCCCCGACGGGCATCCACCACATCTGCGTGACCCACTTCCACGGCGACCACTGCCTCGGCCTACCGGGCATGCTCCAACGCCTCTCGCTGGACGGCGTGGCCCACACCGTCGAGGTGCTGTTTCCGGCCAGCGGATCCGAGTACTTCGAGCGCCTGCGCCACGCGTCGGCCTACCACGACCGCCTGGACGTGCGACCGGTGCCGGTGGCCGACGACGGCCCGGCATCGGTGGTCGGCCCGTTCGCCATCGAGGCGGTCCGACTCGACCACGAGCCCGAGACGTTCGGCTGGCGGGTGGTGGAGCCCGACGGGATCCGGATGCTGCCCGACCGACTGGCCGCGCTCGGGGTCGCCGGGCCCGATGTCGGACGGCTGGCCGCCGAGGGATTCCTCGAGCGCGGGGGCCGGCGGATCGCCCTCGACGAGGTCAGCGAGACCCGTCCCGGCCAACGCATGGCCTTCGTGATGGACACCGGGATGTGCGACGCCGCCGTGGACCTGGCCGCCGGTGCCGACCTGGTGGTGTGCGAGGCCACCTTCGCCTCCGCCGACCACGATCTGGCCCGACGCTACCGCCACCTCACGGCAGCCGACGCCGGGCGGGTGGCCCGTGACGCCGGAGCGCGCCGGCTGGTCATCACCCACTTCTCGCAGCGCTACCCGGACGTACGGGTGCTGCTCGACGAGGCCGCCGCCGAGTTCGACGACGTGGTGGCCGCCGAAGACCTGCTCCGGGTACCGGTACCTGCCCGGCGGCGCTGACCCCGTCCAGCGTCGGACGCGCCGACGGCCCCGGCGTCAGGTCGGGGCGGCGAAGTAGAGGTCGCCCAATGTGCGCTTCAGGATCTTGCCCGAGGCGTTGCGGGGCAGCTGCTCGTCGGTGAAGGCGATCCGGCTCGGGATCTTGAAGGGAGCCAGCGACTCGGCCAGGAAGTCCTTCAGTTCGTCGGCGTCGAGGTCGGTGCCGGGCTGGCGCAGGATGACGCAGGCCACCTCCTCGCCCAGCCGTTCGTGGGGCACGCCGAACACGGCCGCCTCGTACACGTCGCCGTGTTCGTAGATGGCGCTCTCGACTTCGGCGCAGTACACGTTCTCGCCTGCCCGCAGGACCATGTCCTTGGCCCGGTCCTCGATGTAGAGGAACCCCTCGTCGTCGATCCGGCCCAGGTCGCCCGAGGCCAGCCAGCCGTCCACGATCGTCTCGGCGGTGGCCTCCGGCTTGTTCCAGTAGCAGCGGATGACGGCGGCGCTGCGCATCCAGATCTGGCCCCGGGTGCCGGTGGGCACCGGGCTGCCGTCCTCGTGGCGGATCTCGATGTCCATGATCGAGATCCGGGCACGACCGGTCGAGTTCGGATGGTTGACGTAGTCGTCGCCGGTGTGGCCCGGACCGAAGCCATTGGTCTCGGTCATGCCGTAGCCGATGTTGGGACGGCCCCGTTTAAAGCCCTTCTCCACCCGGGTGACGAGCTTGGCCGGTGCGGGTGCACCGCCGCCACCGATACTGGCCAGCGACGAGGTGTCGTATTTCGAGAAGGCGGGGCTCTCGAGCAGATCCCAGCTCTGGGTGGGCACACCCACGAACGTCGTCACCCGCTCGGACTCGATGAGCCTCAGGGCGTTCTCGGGATCCCATCGGTGCATCATCACCAGCTTGAGCTTCATGCCGAAGCAGGAGAGCATCACCGGCACGCACCCGGTGACGTGGAACAGGGGGACGATGAGGATGAAGCACGGGGCGAATGCGCCCCCCGTCCCGATGAGGTCCTCGCCCTTGCGGACCCCTTGGACCGTCGTGTTGCACCAGAAGCCCATCAGCGCGTTGACGATGGCCCGATGGGTCGAGACGGCGCCCTTCGGGAATCCGGTCGTCCCCGACGTGTACAGGATGGTGGCGTCGTCGCCGGGGGCGACCTCGACGACGGGCAACGGGTTGCCGAGCTCCACCACCTCGTCGTAGCGGGCTACCCCGGTGGGGTTCGGGTCGAGCTGGTCGCCCCGCACCACGATCATCGGCACGCCCCGCGAGTGGGCCGGGGCATGGGCCCGCTCGATCCGCTCGGGGTCGGCGATGAGCAGCGAGAGCCCCGAGTCCTCGATGGCGTAGTCGAGCTCCGACTCGGTCCACCAGGCGTTGAGCGAGACGGACACCGCCCCGATGGACAGGATGGCGGCGAAGGACACGATCCACTCGGGGAGGTTGCGCATGGCGATTCCCACGCGATCACCCTTGTTGATCCCGTACGTGTGGACCAGCGTGTAGGCCAGGGCGTCGGCGTTGCGCATCGTCCGGTCGAAGGTCCAGCGCTCGTCCTCGTAGACCAGGAACTCGGACTCGTCCCCCCGGGCCCCGGCGAGCATCTGCACCAGCGTGGGCGGAGCGTGCGAGAACACCCGGGTGGGGCGGCCGTCGACCAGCTCTTCGACGACCTCGAACATCTGTCCGGGGCCGGTGACCTGAGCCAGTGCCTCCTCGTAGGTCTGCGACACAGACGCCTCCTCGCTCACCGCGCTCGGGGCCGGAACAGTGCATCCGGCGTGGACAGAGAGTGTAGGTGGCGGTCGGCTCGACGGCCCGCGCGGGATCGGCCGGGAGCCTCAGCGGGGGGCCAGGTCGACCCCGCCCGGGTCGGCTGGTGCATGGACGACCGGGGCACCGAACGCCGCCCTGCGGCTGGCCCGCCGCAGGGCGGCCAGGACCGGACGTCCGAGCAGCAGGACCAGGGCCGCGTTGGTCACGGCCCGGGGGATGTCGAAGCCGAGCGACGTGGTCAGGTCGAAGAGGACGAAGGTGTGGAGGTTGTGGAGCAGCCCGGCGCCCGGCACGAACGAGAAGCTGGTGTTCGTCCCCGCCCCGAACGGCCAGAAGTACAAGTTGAGCAGCGTCCCGTACAACAGGCAGGCCACCGCGGCGTAGCCGGCCAGCAGCCAGACCTCGGCCCTGCCCCGCACCGGGGGAAGGCATCCGGCACCGAAGCCCAGCCAACCGGCCCCGAACATCTGGAAGGGCAGCCACGGCCCCACGCCGCCGGTGATGAGGGCCGACACGGCCAGGGTGAGCACCCCCAGCACGAAGCCGAAGCCCCGTCCCATCACCCGGCCGGCCGGTATGAGCAGGAAGAAGACCGGTTCGAAACCGGCCACCCCGGGGCTCGGAATCCGCAGTGCCGCCCCGCAGGCGGCCAGGATGCCCAGGAGGGCGATGGCTTTGGCGTCGAGTGATCCCTCGGCCAGGGCACTCAGCACCACGGCCAGGAGGAGGGGCAGCACGGCCACGAAGATCCACGGGGCGTCGGCCGAGTGGGCCTGGGCGAATGAGGAGGTCCCATGGATGAACAGCGGCCAGGCGAACCCCACGAACCCGACGACGGACGTGACGACCAGGAGGACCGAGGACCGCGACCGGAGCCGGACGACCGAGGTGGAGCGGCGGGGTTCAGCCACTGACGGACTCCGCCTCGAGTGCGTCCCGGACCTCGCCGACCGTCAGCCACGGCTCGGGGGCCAGCACCTTGGCCACCTGGGGCGCGAACACCGGAGACTGACAGACCACGTCCCGGGCCGGCCCGTCGGCCACCACTTCGCCCTCGGCCAGCACCACCGCGCGGGTGGCCACCTGGGCCACCAGCTCCACGTCGTGGGTGGCCATGACCACGGCATGTCCGTCAGCGGCCAGCTCGGCCAGCAGCCGGACCAGTCGGGCCTTGCCCGGGTAGTCGAGCCCGCGCGTGGGCTCGTCCAACAGGAGCAACGGCGGCGCCGGGGCGAGCACCACGGCCAGGGCCAGGGCCAGGCGCTGGCCCTCGGACAGGTCGCGGGGGTGCCTGTCCCGGGGCAGACCGGGCAGGATGCGGTCGAGCACGGCGGACGTCGTCCCGGCGGCCAGCCCGGTGTCGTGGTCGACGCCCTCGCACTCGGCGGCCACCGAGTCGCTGTAGAGGAGGAGGCCGGCGTCCTGGGGCACGAGGGCGACCCGGGCCACCAGGTCGCGCGGGGCCAGGCCGGCGGGATCGCCGCCGGACACGTCCACCCGGCCCGCCGACGGTGGGCGGACGCCGGCCAGCTGGGCCAACAGCGTCGACTTGCCCGAGCCGTTGCGGCCCATGACGGCGACCACCTCGCCGGCCCGGAACCCGAGATCGGCACGGTCGAGGGCCGTGACGTCGCCGTAGCGGACGGACACCTTCTCCAGGCGGGCCATCACCGGTCCACCGGGCATCGGTCCGACCGGTGGCGGCTCGGCACCGGTCAGGCGTTCGCGCAGCGTCCCCGCCCGGCGGCGGGCGTCCCGCACCGACAGTGGCAGGGGCACCCAACCGGCCAGTCGGCCCAGCTCCACCAGGGGCGGTGCGACGGGAGCATCGACCATGACCTCGGCCGCCGACCCCACCGTCAACCTGCCCCCCCGTCCGGGCACCAGCACCACCGAGTCGGCGAAGGGCAGCACCCGCTCCAGGCGGTGCTCGGCGAGGAGCACGGTGAGACCGACGTCGTGGACCAGGCGGGTCAGCGAAGCGAGCACCTCCTCGGCGGCCGCCGGGTCCAGTGCCGAGGTCGGCTCGTCGAGCACCAGGACCCTGGGCGACGCGGTGAGCACCGCTCCGATGGCCACGCGTTGCTGCTGGCCTCCCGAGAGGGTGGCGAGCGGGCGGTAGCGGAGCTCGTGGAGGCCGAGCAGGTCGAGGGCGTCCTCGACCCGCCGCCGCATGACCGCCGGGGCGAGCCCGAGGTTCTCCATCGTGTAGGCGAGCTCGTCCTCCACCACGTCGGTCACGAAACTGGCGGCCGGGTTCTGCCCGACCATGCCGACCACGTCGGCCAGCTCGCGGGGCGGGAAGTCCCGGGTGGAGCGGCCGTCGACCAGGACCTCGCCCGTGAGGCGTCCACCGGTGAAGTGGGGCACCAGCCCGTTGACGGCCCGCAGGAGGGTCGTCTTGCCCGAACCGGTCGGCCCGATCACCACGCACAGCTCGCCTTCACCCACGGTCAGGTCGACCCGGTCGAGCGTGGGCGCGTCCGCCCCGTCATAGGTGAACGACACCTCGGTGCAGCGGATCACGCCACGTTCCCGTCGGGCGGTACCGCCGGGGTGAGTGCCGCTGGCGCCCCGGGACGGCCGTCGACGGCACCAACCGCCGCGGCTCCCTCCGCCGGCGCGAGGGACTCCCCGCCGGAGGCCACGCGGGCCGTGCCACCCCCCCGGACGATGGTGGACACCTGCTCCACCGGGGCGGCCCACGCCGGCAGCAGGCCGAACAGGATGCCGACGGCGGGCAGCACCGGTAGGTCGGGGAGGCCGAGTGGGGTGGTGGCGAACTGCAGCCCGCGGACGCCGAGCAGGCCGGCGGCCACCATCGTCGCCACCACCACGAAGCCCGCACCCGACACCAGCCACTCCGGAGTCCGCCACGGGTCCGGCCGATAGCGGGTCCGATTGGTCCGCCGGCCGCCGGCGGCCAGCCCGGCACCGACCAGAACGGCCCCCACGGCCACGAACGGGATCCCGCCACCGGGCAGTGAGCCGGCCACGAGCACCCCGTACAGCCCGCCCAGGAGCAGGAGGAGACCGCCGGCCGTCGCCCCTGTGGCCGTCCGGCGGACGCCTCTGGCCACCGGGACGCGCCGTCCGTACCCACGGGCGTCCATCGACGAGGCCAGCTGCAGCGAGCGGTCGAGCGCACGCTCGAGCACCGGCACGGCCGTGCCCCGCAGGCCGGCCAGACCCCGCACGGGACGACCCCGGAGTCGCCTGGCGGCCCGCACGTCCCCGATGGCCATGACCAGTTCCGGGGCGAACGACAGCGACACGGTGATGGCCACGCCCGCCTCGTACAGCACGGCCGGCAGGCAGCGCAGCAGCCGGTAGGGACTGGCCAACGAGTTGGCCGCCCCGAAGCAGATGAGGATCACGGCCAGGCCGAGGCCCCCCACCACTGCCACGATGACGGCCTCCGCGGTCACCGGGCCGCCGATGCTCACGCCCTCAGCCCAGGACGGCAGGGGCACGTGGGGCAAGGTGAACAGGGTGTGGCCGGGCCGCCGGTCGCCGAACACGATCACCAGGGCGACGCGCAGCACGATCACGATGAGGCCCAGGCGGAGGAAGACGACGATCGAACGTGACCACGGGGCGTCGCTGCGGCGGGCGGCCACCACGTAGACGACCACGGCGCCGATCAGGAGGAGCAGGATCGGGTTGGTCGTCCGGGACGCGGCACCGGCCATGCAGGCGGCCCACAGCCACCAGGCGCCCGGATGGAGTCCCCGGCGTCCGGATGCGGCGACGGTCACCCGGCTCATCGGGCGGACGGCATCACGGGGTGCGCGGGCGCGCCCGCCAACGGGCCCAGGCGGCGATGGCCAGGGCGAGGATCACGAGCCCGCCGATGATCAGGGGGGCGGACCCGGTGCCCGGGTCGGCCGAGGCTCCCCGGGCGGTGGCGAGATCCGCCGGCAGGCCCCTCGGTGCGGTGAAGTTGAGGGAAGTCGTCGACGTGTCGGTCGAACCCGTCGACGCCGTCGTGGTCGTGGTGGAGGCCGCGTCGTACGGGAGCGTCGTCGTGGTCGGCGTCCGGCCACCGGACGCCGCCGGCGTCGGGGCCACCTTGCCTGCGTGCACCCCGACAGGTGCCGATGCCTGATGGCCCGGGCCCGACGACCCACCTCCGGTCACCGGGGGCGCCGTCGTCGACGTCGTTGTCGTGGTGGTGGTAGTGGGGCTCCCCCCCGAGCAGATCGAGGTGAAGACGGCCGCGGTGCGCGGTCCCGGGTCGTTGGGCCGGCCGGTTCCCGGGTTCTGGAACCGCCACCCTTCGACGTCCCCTTTCGTGACGGTGGCGAACGCGCCGGTCGACGAGTAGATCCAGCGGCCGCCGCTCCCGGTGAAGTACGACCAGTAGATGTAGCCCCTGGCCACGCTCTGCCCGCACCCGGGGGGGGCAGGGATCAAGTTGATGGAGCAGAGGAGGCCGCTCGGGGCGTACGTCGGCGGCACCAATCCCTTCTCAGTGGCGAAGGCGGACAGGGCGTCATAGCGGCTGTCGGTGGCCGGCACCGACACACACCCGACCACCTGACTGTTGCCCTGGCCGAAGTCGAGGACGAAGGCGACCGTCACCTCGCCGGCCGCTCCGGCGGCGTCGACGAACGGCCGGAGCGCCATTGGCCCCGCCAGGGCGAGGGCCGCCGTCCCGGCCGCGATGACCAGGGCACCTCGTGCCACCCGGCGCCAGCCGCCGGCGCGCCGCGAATCGGTGGATCGGGCAGGGCCTCCATCGATGGCTGCCGGAGCGGGGCGCCTGGTGATGGACATGGGACCTTCTCGCTTCCGGGCCATGACCCGGGAGCACCGGGAGGGCGGACCGCTCCCCGGTGACCGAGTCCGTGCCGCTGTTCTCGACGGGCAGGACTCATCAAGCTCCAAGGCGGCATCCCGGCTCGCAGCGCCACTCCCCGAGGGGATCCGATGGGCTGCCTACGGTTGCGGACCAGCGCCGGAATTCGACCGGCTTCCCCGCCCGGGGACTTCATGCAACGACTGCCGATGGTAGCAGCCCGCCTCCTGCCGGGCCCCGGCCGCCCGTCCGGTCGGACGGGGCCCGACGACGACCGTTGCCGCTCACATGCCGCCGGGACCGAGCCAGTCGGCCGTCGCCGCCCGGATGCAGGTCACGGTGTCTGCCATGGCGGGCCGCAACCCGAACCGCTGGACCAGCGACACCACTTCGCACCCGGCCGATCGGGCCCGTTCCTTGCCATCGGGGGTGCACCGGCCGGCGACCACCAGGGTGGCCAGCCCCCGCTCTCGGGCGTCGCCAACGACCCCGCCGACGACCTTGCCCACGAAGGACGTGGCGTCAAGGGCACCCTCCCCCGTTACCACCCGGTCCGCTCCTTCCAGGGCGCCGGTCAGTCCCACCAGGTCGCGTACGAGCCCGTAGCCGGACCGCAGGCTCCCGCCCAGGACGGCGAGCCCCCCGCCGAGTCCCCCGGCGGCGCCGGCGCCGGGCACGGTACGCACGTCGATCCCGTAGCGGGACTGGTACCGGTCGGCGACACGGTCGAGCCGGTCGCTCAACACGGCGACCTGGTCGGGACCGGCCCCCTTCTGCGGTGCGAACACCGGGGCCGCGTCCGCGAAGGCCACGTCGACGTCGTAGGCGACCACCAGGATGGCGCCGCCGAGGCCACCCGACTCCTCCACCGCCTCCAGGGCGCCGAGTCCGCCGTCGGTGGTGGCCGATCCGCCGAGTCCGACGACGACGGTGCCCGCGGGTCCGACCCGTCGGGCGGCGGCGACCAGCAACTCACCGGTACCCCGCGACGTGGCGGCCACCGGATCGTTTCCCTCGCGGCCGCCGACCAGGGCCAGTCCCGAAGCCCGGGCCATCTCCACCACCGCGGTGGTGTCCCCCACCCGCCACTCGGCGTCAACCGGTCTGCCGTCGGGGCCGGTCACCGTGGTCGTCTCGACGACCGGACACAGGTCGGCGCAGGCGTCGAGGAGGCCCTCGCCGCCGTCCGACAGGGGCAGGGCGGTCACCTCCCACCCGAGCCCAATGGCCGCCTCCGCCATCGCCGCGGTCACCTGTCGGGCATCGGCCGTCCCCCGGAACTTGTCCGGGGCCAGCACGACTCGGGGCATGCCCCGACCCTAGCGAGCGTCAGTCGTAGCCTCGGGCCTCACATCCGTGGTCGGTCAGCCCCGCAGGTCGGCATAGGCACCCCGGACGGCGTCGGCGTCGACCGAGGGGTCCGGCTCGATCGACGTCCCTGCACCGAGTCCCCACGCCGTCTGCACGTCGGCGAGGGACCGCCCCAGCAGCGTGGCGGCAGCCTGCACGCACGCCCCGGTGGCCACCGCCTCTGCGACCCCGGGCACCAGCACGACGCGGCCCGACAGGTCGGCCAGCACCCGGCGATACGCCGGCGAGCGGGCACCTCCCCCAACCAAGAGGAGGGGTCCGCCGTCCACCGGCACCAGCGCGGCCAGTACGTCGAGGGCGTCGAGCAGGCCGCACACCACGCCCTCGACCGCCGCCCGGGCCAGGTCCTCCCGGGTGACCCCGGATCGGATGCCGGCCAACGTCCCGGTGGACGTCGGACGATCGGGGGTCCGCTCGCCGTCCAGGTAGGGAAGGAGCGTCAGTCCCCGGGCGCCCGCCGGGGCGGCCAGGGCGAGGTCGTCGAGCCCGGCGGCGTCGACGCCGAGGAGGCCGGCGACCGCCTGGGTCACCCGCGCCGCGTTGAGGGTGCAGGCCAGCGGGAGGAACCCGCCACTGGCGTCGGCAAACCCGGCCACCGTGCCCGTGGGGTCGGCCACGGGCCGGTCGCTGCGGGCGTAGACCGTGCCCGAGGTCCCGATGGAGAGACACGCCTGGCCCGGCGCCAGCCCGACTCCGAGCGCCGCCGCCATGTTGTCGCCGGTGCCCGGTCCGACCACGCCCACCGGGCCGATGTCGAGTCCAGACGCTCCCGCCTCTCCCACCGGACCGACCTGCTCGGTGGGTCCGAGCACGGCGGGCAGTCGTTCCCCCCACGGCGCCGGGCCCACCACCTCGTCGAGGAGATCGACCAGCCATTTGCCGCCCACCGGGTCGAAGTAGCCGGTACCCGAGGCGTCCCCGCGGTCGGTCACCCGTCGACCCGTCAGTCGGAAGGTCAGGTAGTCGTGGGGCAAGAGGACCGACCGCACGGCCCGGGCGGTGTCGGGCTCGTGGCGGGCGAGCCACGCCAACTTGGTCACGGTGAACGCGGCCAGTGGGACCGAACCGGTCCGTGACGCCCAGACCTCCCGGCCGAGCCGGGCGACCATCGACGTCGCTTCGGGTGCGGACTCGGTGTCGTTCCACAGCTTGGCCGGCCGGAGCACCGACCCGTCGCCGTCCAGCAGGACCATGCCGTGCTGCTGGCCGGCCACCGAGGCGGCGCCCACCGCGTGCGCCCCGTCGGCGGTGGCCTCGGCCGCGGCCAGGCACAGCGCCTCCCACCAGGCCTCGGGCCGTTGCTCGGACCGGGGAGGGTGCACGGCGGGGTGCGGCGCACGGGCCGAGCCGACCAGCCTGCCGTCCTCGGCGTCGCGCACCTCGACCTTGGTCGACTGGGTGGAGCTGTCCACCCCCAGGACCAGGGGCACCGTCAGTGGGCGCCGGCCACGTCGACCTCGAGCGACGCCACGGCCGGGCCGGCGTCGGACCCGACCTCCAGCACGTACCGCCCCGGCTCCTGGTACCAGCCACCCTCCCGGCGCACGGCGAGGGTGGCCAGGTCGAACGGGAGGTCGACCGTGGCGCGGTCGCCGTCGGCCAGTGCGACCCGGGCGAAGGCCACCAGGCGCCGCGGCGGACGGTCGAACGTCGATCCGGGCAGCGAGGCGAAGCAGAGGACGACCGTCGAGCCCGGCCGGGCTCCGGTGTTGGCCACGTCGACCTGCACGTGCCCGGAGGTGGCGGAACGGGCATCCATCCGCACCCGGGCGGAAGCCGGCTCCACCTGCCAGGTGGTGTAGCCGAGGCCGGCCCCGAAGGGTCGGTGCGCCGCACGGCCGTCGCGGTCGAGCTTCCATTGGCCGTGGAACAGGTCGTAGACCGCGGTGTCGGCGCCCGGGTCGAAGTCGACCAGGTGGGACTCGTCGATCGGCACGGCGAACGGCAGGCGGCCTCCGGGCTCCACTGCCCCGGTCAGGACGTCGCCGAAGGCCCGCCCCCCCTCCATGCCCGGGTACCACACGAGCAGCGTCGCAGGTACGTCGTCCAACCAGGGCATGACTACCGCGGAGCCGCCCATGACGGCCACCACCGTGCGGGGGCAGACGGCCACGGCTGCTGCCACCAGGGCCTCGTCGGCGGCACCGAGCCGGAGTGTCCGGCGGTCGCCGCCCGGGGCGAAGGTCTCCTGGGGCGGCGGCTCGACGCCGGCCGGCACGGCCGTGGGATCACCTACCGGATCCGGGACCGGCCCGGAGGGCGTCGGATCGGTGGGGGCGTCGGGTGCCGGTGGGAACATGGTCATCATCGACTCGCTGGTGCCGACGTCGATGAACTCCCCTTCGTCGTCCTTGGTGAAGCCCACCACCACCACGGCGAGGTCGGCACCGTCGGCCACCGTGGTGTCGGTGTCGTGGTGCACGACGTCCGCCGCCGCGAAGGCTCCCCGCACTCCGTCCAACAGGGTCGAGACGGCCGGCGGGTAGACGTCGCTGGACCCGCCGTCGCCGAGGTTGGGCACTGCGGCCAGCCGACCGAGGACCGCCACCCGTGCGATGTCGGGCGCCACCGGGAGGAGATGGCCATCGTTGCGCAGCAGGACCATCGAGGCGCCGGCCGCCTCCCGCGCCAGGGCGCGGTGCTCCGGCGAGGCGAGCACCGTGGGGTCGGGGGCGGTGGTGAAGACGTCGGCGAACCTCAGGAGCGTGGCCACCGTGGCCTCGACCCGGGCCTCGACGTCGGCGACGTCCAGCCGGCCGTCTTCCACCGCGGCCGGCAGGTGCTGGGCCCGCTGCTGGCGGAAGGGCATCTCGATCTCCAGTCCGGCGGTCACCGACAGCACCGGATCGTGGAGCCCGGCGATGAAATCGGAGGTGACGAACCCGTCCCACCCCCACTCGGTACGCAGGACGTCGGTCAGGAGGGCCGGGCTCTCCCCGCACCACTGCCCGTTGACCGAGTTGTAGGCCGACATGACCGAGGCCACCCCTTGGTGGGCCACCCGCCGGAAGTGGGGCAGGTAGACCTCGTGGAGAGCGCGCTCGTCGATCGACACGTCGACCCGGAAGCGGGCCTCCTCCATCGAGTTGCAGGCGAAGTGCTTCATGCAGGCCATGACGTGCTCCTGGAGGCCGCGGGTCAGTGCGGCGGCCAGTTCGCCCACGTGGTGGGGGTCTTCGCCGTACGTCTCCTGAGCCCTCCCCCATCCGGGATGGCGGAGCAGGTTCATGCACACCGCCCCGGTGTAGGTGGCGCCCACGGCCCGGAGTTCGGCCCCGATGGCCCGCCCGATCCGCTCCTCGAGGTCGGGGTCGAACGTGGCCCCGCGGGCCATCGACACGGGGAAGCAGGTGGCCGGGCCGATCACGCACCCCCGGGGGCCGTCGGAGAAGTGGATCCCGGGGATCCCGAGCCGCTCGATCACCGCTGCCGGCCAAGGGTGGCCGTGATACCCGCCCGCCACCATGTCGATGATGCCGGACCAGAACTCGGTGTCGCCGTCCAAGCAGCCGAGCTTCTCTTCCAGGGTCATCGACCCGACCAGGGCACGGGCTTCGTCGTGGTGGTCGGCACCGGCCCGCACCCGGTCGGCGGCCTCGGCGAACGGTGTGGGTTCCGGCGCTGCGGTCATCGGGCCCTTTCGATGTGGCGGCTGACGATCTGTTCGAGCAGCTCTTGGCGGCCCGAGCGGGGGGACGGGTCGATCCCGTCCTCGTCCACCCGGTCCCGGAGGTCGACCAGGGTGTGCGAACCGTCGAGAATGCGGGCGCCCAGTGGGCCGTCCCATCCGGCGTACCGCTCGTGGCGGAACCGGGCGAGCTCCCCCGTCTCGACCAGCGAGGCGGCGGCCAGCAACGCCCGGGCCACCGTGTCGATGGCTCCGATGTGCCCGTGGAAGAGGTCGTCGCGGGCCATGGACTGGCGCCGCAGCTTGGTGTCGAAGTTGATCCCCCCGGTGGTGAATCCACCGGCCGACAGGATCTCGTACAGGGCCAGCGTGCACTCCTCGACCGAGTTCGGGAACTGGTCGGTGTCCCACCCGTTCTGGGCGTCGCCCCGGTTGGCGTCGATCGATCCGAGGAGGCCGGCGGCCGCGGCCGTGGCCACTTCGTGGTGGAAGCTGTGGCCGGCCAGGGTGGCGTGGTTGGCCTCGAGATTGAGCCGTACCTCGCCGGCCAGGCCGTGCCGGTCGAGGAAGCCGGCGACGGTGGCGGCGTCGTGGTCGTACTGGTGCTTGGTCGGCTCGGCTGGCTTTGGTTCGATCAGGAGGGTCCCCTGGAAGCCGATCCGGTGCTTGTGCTCGACGACCATGTGGATGAAGCGGGCCAGCTGCGCCTCCTCGCGTGCCAGGTCGGTGTTGAGCAGCGTCTCGTAGCCCTCGCGCCCGCCCCACAGGACGTAGTTGGCCCCGCCGAGGGCGTGGGTGGCCTCGAGGGCGTGGGCCACCTGGGCGGCGGCCACGGCGAAGACCTCGGGATCGGGGTTGGTCGCCGCCCCCGCCGCGTAGCGGGGATGGGAGAAGAGGTTGGCGGTGCCCCACAGCAATCTGACCCCGGTGCGGGCCATGTGGCCGGCCGCCTCGTCGACCATGGCGTCCAGCCGGGCTGCCGTCTCGGCCGGCGTGGCCCCGTCCGGAGCGATGTCACGGTCGTGGAAGCAGAAGAACGGCGTGCCCAGTTTGGCGAAGAACTCGAATGCGGCGGCCATCTTCTGGCGGGCCGCGCCGAGCGGGTCGTCCCCGACGGCGTTCCACGGACGGTCGAGGGTGCCCGCGCCGAAGACGTCCGAGCCCGACCACACGAAGCTGTGCCAGTAGCAGACGGCCAACCGCAGGTGGTCCTCCATGCGCTTACCGGCCACCACCCGGTCGGCGTCGTACCACCGGAAGGTGAGCGGGTCGTCGCTGTCCGGCCCGGCATAGGAGATCTGTCCGACGCCGGTGAAGAATTCGTCGGCGCCGGTCACGACGGCACTCCGGCCCGATGGCTGCGCATCCCCGCATCATCGCGTCGGGCCCCTCCCGGCGCCACCAACAGCAGCGATCGGGCCTGGTCGCCCCCGCTACACACTGGTCCCGAGCGGGCCCGGGACAGTGTGAATGTGTAGGGTCGAACGGTGCCTGCCGAGCCCGCGCCTGTGTCGTCCGTGGCCACCGTCGGCGCTGCCCTGCTCCCGACGAGCCTGGCCCGGGCCGTCGGCCAGGAGTACCGGCGGATCTCCCGCCCGCCCTTCGAGACCCTGCTCACCGTGTCCCTCAACGCCGCCCTCATGAGCTCGGCCTGGTTCTTCCTCCCCACCGACCTGGTCAACCAGCTGTTCGAGCTCCAGCAGCCTGGCCTTCGCCTTCGTGCTGTCGAGCTGGATGTACTCCGACGTTCCGGCGACCAACGTGCTCGGCACCGACGCCCCCCGGGCGCTGGCCGCCATCGCCCAGCCCCAGGCGCTGCGTTGCATGCTGGCCGCCCGGCGGGTGGTGCTGTGGAGCATCGTGGCCCCGGTCTGTCTGCTGATCTCGTTCTTGATCGGCTTCGGCTCGGCCAACCCGATCGTGGCCGTCTACTCGATCGTGGCCATCGGCGTCATCCCCTACGGGGTGCTGGCCGTGTCGGCCTGGTTCGGGATCCTCCTCCCCTACCACCCGGTCCCCATCGCCTACCGGTGGCGCAACCGCCGGAGTTGGTGGCCGATGCTCGGACGCTGGGCCACCCTCGTCCTCCTCCCCTACGGCGTGGTGCCCGCCCTGTCCGTGGCGTTGATGGCCCCTACCCTCCTCATCTGGGGGCTCACCTCGAAGTCCGCCCTCACCAAGAAGCTGCCCGACAACGACGTCGGACTCGGGCTCGCCCTGGCCTGCGCCGTCGCCGTCGCCGCCGTCTACGGCGGCCAGCACGTGTCTCTCCGTCTGATCGCCCGTCGCCGCGACCGCCTGGTGAACTATCTGTCCGACCCCCGACGCGGCTGACGGGGCCGCCCACAGCCCTTCGGGGTCCGTCGCCCGCGACGCCCTGCCTGACAGGCTGGGGCCATGGCCACGCACTCCATCACCGGGATCGGCGAGGTCGAACGCAAGGAACTCGTGACCGCCGGTCTGCGGGCCGCAGCGAGTGCCGCCGTCCTGCTGGCCGCCTACTTTCTCCTGCCGGCCCCCTCGCGGCACGTCCACGGTCACCACGTCCTGTTCGAGTTCGGTGCCATGCTCCGTCTCGGGGTGGCGTTCGCAATCTTCGTGGCGGTGCTGACCATCGAGATCCGGGCCATCACGCGAGCCAGGCACCCGATGTTGCGGGCCGGCGTGGCCATGGCCGTGGTCATCCCCCTCTTCCTGCTGTTCTTCGCCTGGATGTACCTGACCATGTCGAACACCGACCCGCACACCTTCAACATGGGCATGAGCCGGATGACCGCCCTCTACTTCACCATGACGGTCTTCTCGACCGTGGGGTTCGGCGACATCACCCCTCACACCGATCTGGCCCGGCTGGCCACCACCTTCCAGATGTTGGCCGACCTGGTCGTCATCGCCGTCGTCATCCGCCTGATCCTCGGCGCCGCCACCCGCTCGACGGCCGAGCGCCAGAGCGGGTCGGAGGGCGACGTTGGCGGGACGGTGACGGCCGACTGATTTGTCGGCGGCGGTCACCGGGTCGCCTTCGGTCCGGCGTGCCAAGATGCTCGGGTGCTGTCCAACCGGGTGACCGAGCTGCTGGGCGTCGATATCCCCATCGTGCAGGCGCCGATGGGCTGGATCGCCCGCTCGCAGTTGGCATCGGCCGTGTCCAATGCCGGGGCCATGGGCATCATCGAGACGTCGTCGGGCGAGCTCGATGTGGTCCGGGTCGAGATCGCCAAGATGAAGGACCTCACCGACAAGCCGTTCGGCGTCAACATCGCCCAGGCCTTCGTGGCCGATCCGACGGCGATCGTGGACTTCGTCATCGCCCAAGGGGTGACGTTCGTCACCACGTCGGCGGGCAGCCCCACCAAGTACACGGCCCAGCTGAAGGACGCCGGTCTGACCGTGTTCCACGTGGTGCCGACGCTGCGCGCCGCGGCCAAGGCGGTCGAGGCCGGAGTCGACGGGCTCATCGTCGAAGGGGGCGAGGGCGGCGGGTTCAAGAATCCCCGACCGGTGTCGTCGATGGTCCTCCTTCCGTCGGTCACCTCGGCGTTCGACCTGCCGGTCATCGCCGCCGGCGGCTACCTGGACGGTCCGACCATGGCCGCCGCCTTCGCTCTCGGCGCGGAAGGGGTCCAGCTCGGCACGGCGATGGTCAGCTCGGTCGAGTCGCCGGTCCACGCCAACTGGAAGCAGACCATCGTCGACGCGGCCGAGACCGACACCGTCTTCCTCAACAGTCACGCCTCACCGGGCCTGCGGGCCTTGCGGACCGATCGGACGACAGCCCTCGAGTTCGACCACGAGCGCAACGCCATGGCGTCGTTCGGCAACGTCCGCGACCTCTACTTCGGCGGCGATCTCGAGTCCGGCATCGCCCTGTCGGGCCAGGTGGCGGGCCGCATCACGGGGAGCCGTCCCGTGGCTGACATCATCGCCGACTGCGCGGTGGGCTGCGAGGCCACCCTGGCCGATCTGGCCAAACGGTACGTGGCCCCATGAGGCTCAGCCGCGTGATCGACGAGGCCTCGGTCGAACTCGCCACCGTGGAGTCCATCGTCGGCACCGCCCGCCACGTGCTGGACGTCGCCACCGAGACCGAGCGGGTCGGCCACCGGATCGCCGCCCGGATGCGGACCATCGCCATCGTGCTGGCCGTCGTCGGCGTGACCGTCGGCGTGGCCTACGGGGTGAAGGTCGTCCTCGACGGTCGCCGGTCGAGTGGACCAGCCGGAATGCTCACCGACGACACCCTCCCCGACGACATCGCCTGACGCCTCCGATGCCCCGTCGGCCGCCTAGCGCTGGTGACAGGCCTTGGCCTTCCTACCGCTCCCGCACGGGCAGGGCTCGTTGCGACCGGCTAGCCGGAACACGTCGCGGACCTCGTCGGCGTAGCGGCCGCTCCGCAGCAGCTGGGCCATGAGCCGCATCGGCCCGTCGATGTGGGTGAAGAACGATTTGTAGCCGGCACACAGGTAGTTGAGCCCGTCCTCGCCGTCGGGCGTACGCGTGAACCGGTTGCGCGGGCACTCGCCGTTGCAGGCGAACCGTACGTCGCACGAGCGGCAGTAGGTCGGCAGGGTGTCTTCCTTGGCCTGCCCGAACGCCCGCTGCTGGGGCGAGGCGACCAGCTCGACCATGGTGGTGGTGGCGATGTTGCCGAGCAGATGCGCGGGCTCGACGAAATGGTCACACGAGTACAGGTCGCCGTTGTGCTCGAGGGCGAGCGCGTCGCCGCAGGTCTTGCGGAAGATGCACAGCGTCGAGGGCAGGTCGCACCACGAGGCCAGGGCCGCGTCGAACATCTGGACGTAGACGGTCCCGACGTCCCGGACCACCCACTCGTCGAACACGACCTCCAGGAACGAGCCCCAGGCCACCGGGTCGACCGAGCGGTCGGTCACCGTGTCGCCCTCCTGGAACCCGGTCTCGTTCTCGCGTTCGACGATGGGGATGAACTGGATGAACGTGAGGCCGAGGTCGTCGCGGAAGTAGCGGTAGACGTCGAGCGGTCGGTCCTGGTTTGCGGCGTGCACGGTGCACAGCACGTTGACGTCCACCCCGTGGGCCTGCAGCAAGCCGAGGCCCCGGAGCACCCTCTCGGACGTCGGCCGCCGCGCTTGTCCACCCGGTAGCGGTCGTGGACGTCGGGCGGCCCGTCGATGCTGATGCCGACCAGGAACCGGTGGGCGGCCAGGAGCTCGCACCACTCATCGGTCAGCAGGGTCCCGTTGGTCTGGATGGTGTGCTGGAGCGTCTGGCCGGGGCGGCGAGACTCCTCGGCCAGTGCCACGGCCCGCCGGAAGAAGTCGACACCCATCAGGGTGGGCTCGCCTCCCTGCCAGGCGACCGTCACCTCGCCGTCGGGTTGGGAGGCGATGTACTGGCGGAGGTACTCGGCAAGCAGGTCATCGACCATGCGAAAGCGGTCGCCCGGGTAGAGCGCCTCTTTGGACAGGAAGAAGCAGTACTGGCAGTCGAGGTTGCAGATCGGACCCGTCGGCTTGGCCAGGACATGGAACGGCGTCCGCAGGGTGCTCGGCGGCACGCCCGGGCCGGCGGTTGCCGCCCCGGTTCGGGTCGGAGTCATCTCGACCGGTGTGGGCATCGCGTCGACCCCTTTCTTCGTGATCTGCCGTCCCTTCCACCGGGCGGCCGTCCGCCCGGGTCGGGCGCCTCGTTCGTCACTATAGTGACACCGGAACTGACAACATCAGCCCGCCCGGGCCGGGTCAGACACGGACCGAACCTACCCATCGCACACCGCCCATCGCCTACGAGGACGACCTTGGACCCCGACTCTCTTCCAACCATCTCCTACGGCACCGTCGATGCCGCCTATGCCGGCCGCCTGGCCGCCGTGACCCCCGACGAAGACGGCCCGATCTGGATGGTCAACCTCATGCGGTACCGGGACCGGGCCGTCTACGCCGACGGGCGGGCGACCGACCTGACCGGTCGGGAGGCCGACGATCGGTACGCACCCTTCGGGCCGTTCCGCACGGTGGGCGCCCAGCTGGTGTTCCTGTCCGACGTCGAGGAGCAGTTCCTCGGCGAGGACCAGGCGTGGGACCGGATCGCCGTGGTCCGCTATCCCACCCGTCGGTCGTTCCTCGAGATGCAGGACCTCCCCGAGTACGTCGAGCTCCACGAGCACAAGGACGCCGGCATGGCCTCGACATTCGTGATCGGCTGTCGGCCGGCCGAGCTTCCCGAGCTGCCGGCGGACGCCCCCTCACTCGACCGGGTGCCCCACCCGTCGACGCCCGAGGACGGCCCGGTCGTGGTCCTCCACGTCCTCAAATACCACGAGGGCCGGGCGTCCGAGGACATGGAGATCTATACCGGCGCAGCGGCCCGCATCGCCCTGCCCCATGGCGTGCGCATCGGGGCCTGGCTCGACGTGGAGGGCACCATCGTCGGCGACGGGCGCGGGTGGGACCAGGTGCGGTTCAACGTCTTCCCGTCCAAGGAGGCATTCCTGGCTGTGGCCCTCGACCCCGACCGCCTGGCCGCCCAGGCCGACCACCGCACGCCGGCCATCGCCGACACGTACACGATGTTGCTGCGCCCCATGATCGATCGACTCGCCGAGTCGATCACACCGTGACCCGAACAGGCCGATCACCAGGAAGGAGGTTCTGATGCACCAGTCCGCCGCCATCCGCTGCGTGCTCCAAATGCAGGTGCACGACATCGCCGCCTTCAAGGAGGCCGCCGCCCGGTGCGCCGCGTACAGCAGCACCGAACCGGGCACCCTCTACTACGACTGGTTCCTCGACGAGGCCACCGGCGAGGCACGCCTGGTGGAGGGGTACGACTCCTACGAGTCGATCGTCGCCCACGCCACCGGTCCGGTGTTCACCGAGATCGGGCCCGCGCTGTTGGCGACCTGCACATTCGTCCACATGGACGCCTATGGCGACACCGAGAAGATGCGCTCCGGTGCCCAGTTCTGGCCCTCGACCTACTGGCCCCCGGCATTCGCCGGACTCACCGACTGACCGGAGGACGGCTCAGGACGCGTACTTGCCGAGTTCGGCACGCGCCAACTGGCGGCGGTGCACCTCGTCGGGACCGTCGGCGAACCGGAGGGTGCGCAAGCCGGCGTACATGCGGGCCAGGGGGAAGTCGTCGGACACACCGCCTCCGCCGTGGGCCTGGATGGAGCGGTCCACCACCCGCAGCGCCATGTTGGGTGCCACCACCTTGATGGCCGAGATCTCGGTGGCCGCACCCTTGCTACCCACGGTGTCCATCAGGTAGGCGGCCTTCAGCGTCAAGAGGCGGGCCTGCTCGATCTCGATGCGCGAGTCGGCGATCCACTCGCGGATCACCCCCTGGGCGGCCAGCGGTTTGCCGAACGCCTCGCGACCGAGGACCCGCCGGCACATGAGCTCGAGGGCGCGCTCGGCCATTCCGATGCAGCGCATGCAGTGGTGGATCCGACCGGGCCCGAGTCGGGCCTGGGCGATGGCGAAGCCCATCCCCTCCTCGGCGATGAGATTGGCGGCGGGCACCCGTACGTCCTCGAACCGCAGTTCGCAGTGGCCCTCCCGGTCGGTGTAGCCGAATACCGGCAGGTTGCGCACGATGGTGAGTCCGGGCGTTCCCCGGGGCACCAGGATCATCGACTGCTGCTGGTGGCGGGAGGCCTCGGGGTCGGTCTTGCCCATGACGATGAAGATGGCGCAGCGCGCCGAGGCCGCTCCGGAGATCCACCACTTGCGGCCGTTCAGGACGTACCCGTCACCGTCCCGGCGGATCGACAGTTGGATGTTGGTGGCGTCCGAGGAGGCGACGTCGGGCTCGGTCATGGCGAAGGCCGACCGGATCCTGCCCTCCAAGAGGGGAACCAGCCACTCCTCCATCTGCTGGTCCGACCCGAACAGGGCCAGGACCTCCATGTTCCCGGTGTCCGGTGCCGAGCAGTTCATGGATTCGGAGGCCAGGTGGCTCCGTCCGGCCAACTCGGCCAGGTAGGCGTAGTCCAGGTTGGCCACCGGGTCCGGGGTCCACGGCGTGGCGTGGGGCATGAACAGGTTCCAGAGTCCTCGCTCGCGGGCCTTGGCCTTCAGGTCCTCGATGACCAGAGGGTGGGCATGCGGGTCTCCGGCGTCCGCCATCTGCTGCTCGTAGATGGCCTCGGCCGGGATGACCTCGGACTCGAGAAACTCGGTGACACGTTGACGGAGGTCCACTCCACGGGGGCTCGGCTCGAAACTCATGGCTGACTCCTCGGTCGGACGATCGGGCGCCGGATGTCCAGCGCACTCCGAGGGTAGCCAACCTGGAGCGGAGGCACGTGCGGTCGATCCCCATTCATCACTGGACTTCAGGGTCGAAGGACCCGAATCGGCCGAATGCCATTCAGTTGGGGCCGGTGCGCCCCGACAGCAGGGTATGGGCAGGCAATGAAGAGACCGGAAATGACGCGCTCGGCCCACACCACGTTGGCGGCAGTGACAGCAATTGCGGTTCTGGTCTTCGGTGGTGGCAGTGTCGCCTACGCCTACTTCCTCTCCGGCGGATCGGGGACTGGTTCGGCTCGGGTCGGCACCACGTCGAGCACCGCATTCACCATCACCACGGACGGGATGGCAACACCGCTGCTCCCGGGTGATCCTCCGGATGGGTTTGACGTCAACGTGACGAACTCCACCGGTCAGGATCTCCACGTCGGCACCATCCACCTTCAGGTCATGACGTACGGGAACGCCGGCGACGCAGCCACGTCCACCGGAGCCGACATCCCGGGCTGTCTCGCCTCCTGGTTCTCCGTGCCCGCCGCGTGGGGATTCGACCAGACGGTGCCCGCCCACTCCACGATGTCGTCGACCAGCATCACCTCGCCCCCGCCGACCATCGCCATGGCCACGACCGACACCGACCAGGACGCCTGCCAAGGGGCCAGCGTCGGCATCGAATTCTCGACGTAACCCACGCCGTGAGGGCAGCAGGCCCCTCCCCTGCCCGATCCGGACATCCCGGCTCCCGACAGCACGCCCGGATCCCGTCTGAGGATCCGACACTCCCAACCCACCAGAGGACACGAAATGGACGAGACTCAACCGACCACCCGGACCAGCGCAGCGGGCAACCATCGGCGGACCCTCACAATGGCCATCGTGGTCGTGGTCGCCGTGCTGGGCGCGGCGACCATGGCGGCCGCGGTGCCCGGCACCCACCGACCGTTGGCCACAGCAACCCTGCTCGACGGACCAGCGGCACCGACCGGGTACTGGCTCGTGGCCTCCGACGGTGGGGTGTTCTCCTACGGTGCGGCCCAGTTCTACGGTTCGACGGGGGCCATCGCTCTCAATCGTCCGGTGGTCGCCATGGCCGCCACCCCTGACGGGCGTGGCTACTGGATGGTGGCGTCCGACGGCGGGGTGTTCGCGTACGGCGACGCAGGGTTCTACGGATCGATGGGTGACCGTCCCCTCAACCAGCCGGTGGTGGCCATGGCGCCCACGTCCGACGGACTCGGCTACTGGATGGTGGCGTCCGACGGCGGGGTGTTCGCTTTCGGCGACGCCCGGTTCTTCGGATCGACCGGCGGCCGACACCTCAACCGGCCGGTGGTCGGGATGGCGGCCACAACCTCCGGATCTGGTTACTGGATGGCCGCATCCGACGGCGGCGTGTTCGCCTTCGGCGACGCTCCCTTCGACGGTTCGGCAGGGAACTTGTCGCTCGTCAGCCCGGTCGGCTCCATCAGCGGCTCCCCATCCGGCCACGGCTACTGGATGGCCGCCGGGGACGGTGGCGTGTTCTCCTACGGCGACGCCGGCTTCCACGGATCGGCTTCCGGTCTCGTGGCCGGAGGGCCGGTGGTCGGCTTCCGCGCCACACCGGACGGTGCCGGATACTGGATGACGTCGTCCGACGGCGGCGTGTTCGCCTTCGGGAACGCGCCGTTCTTCGGCTCCGCAGCCACCGTCGCCCTCGTGCGACCGGTGGTGGGCATGGCCACCACGTCGGGCTCACTGGTCAACCCGCGGAGCTACACGTTGGCCGGTGACGCGACCTCCGTCGTCATCCCGGGCACCTCGGCTGCCGTCGACCTCCGGATCACCAATCCCAATCCGGTGCCTATCACCGTGATCGCCACGACGATCACCATCACGACACCCAGTGGCGCCTGCGGCCCAGGCAACTTCCGGGTCACCAACGGCCCGACCCATCCGGTGACGGTGGCTGCGGGTTCCACGGCCACCTTGTCGGAGCTCGGCGTGCCCGAATCGGACTGGCCGACCGTCACCATGGTCGACACCGGAATCGACCAGGACGCCTGTCAGAACGCGCAGCTGACGCTGCATTACCAGGGGGAGGCGGTCGCATGAGGTCCCACCGAGCACTCGCATTCCTGATCGTGCCGCTGGCCCTCGTGGCGACGGCTCCCGCTGCCTGGGCGTACTTCAGCTCCCAGGGCTCGGGGCAGGGCACGGTCGAAGTGGGTTCGCTGCCCTCGCCGACCGGCGTGACGGCCACCCCGACCGGCGGCACCGTGGACGTGGCCTGGACCGGCATCACGCCGCCGGGTGGTGCCGGCCTCGGGTACTACGTGACCCGAACGCCGGTCCCGGTGGCGACGACCGTCGACGTGTGCGGTAGCCCGGGTGCGCCACTGGCCGGGACGATCACGGCGTGCACCGACACCCTGGCTCCGGTCGGCACCTACAGCTACCGGGTCGTCGCCACCTACGCCACATGGACCTCGACGAGCGCCGCCAACGCCATGGTGTCGGTGGGACGGGCGACCACCACCACCGCCCTCGAACTCTCGGCACCCACTACCACCTTCGACGGCGAACAGGGCCTGACCGTCACGGTGTCGGTCAACCCACAAGTGGCAGAAGTTCCCACGGGGACAGTCATCGTGGCCACCGGCGCCACGACGTTGTGCACCATCACGCTTCCGGACACTTCCTGCTCCCCCGGGCCGACAACGCTCAGTCCGTCCGGGACCGCCTATCCGGTGACCGCCACCTACGCCGGTGACGGCGAGTTCAGTGGTTCGGCTTCCGGCGCCGCCGACCTCACCGTCTACGACGCTCCCGTGATCACCACGACGTCGCTGGCCGCGGCCCGAGCAGGTGAAACCGGCTACAGCCAGACCCTGGTCGCCACCGGCGGCTACGGCGCCCTCACCTGGTCGACGTCCACCGGTGTGTTGCCATCGGGTCTTACCCTCGATCGCGACACCGGAGTGCTTTCGGGCACACTTGCTCCTGGAGACATCACCACCACGATGTCCTTTGCTGCCACCGATGCAAACGGCGGATTCGGCTCCAGAACCTTCACAATCACGGTGACAGATCCCTATGTGCGACAGAGCACCACCCGACCAGTCGGCACCAACGCCAGCTTCAACATCAACCTGGTCGGCGGGGTCACCGCGGGCGACGCACTAGTGATGACCTTGGCCCAGGGCTGCGCCACCACCACGGGGACGGCGGTCGACTCCCACGTGACCGGCGTCTCCGGAGACTCCATCACCTGGACCCGGGCTGTCGCCACCGGATGCGGTCCGGACGGTGACGCCGAGGTCTGGTATGGACTGGCGACGGCCGCGGCCGCACCCGGGGCCAAGGTCACCATCACCCTCAATGCGGCCGCCGACGTCCCCTACGCCTCCGTGACCGAGTACACCGGTGTCACCGGTTGGGATTCGACGTCGGGGGCAACGTCGGGCGCCGGCGGCTCGGGCGCGTCGGTCGGGTCCGCCGCGTCGACGCCGGCGGGCGCCGGCGAGTTGGTGGTGGGCGGTGCCTACGTCACCCGAGCGACACCGTCTTCCCTGGTCGGTCTAGTCGGCCCTTTCGTTCCGCTGAACACGATCAGTCCCGACCTGGGCCTCGGGATCTACGCGGTCGATGCCACCACGGCGCCGCTGACCCTCACCTACACCCAGACGGTCGCAGGGGTGCCCACGGCAGGGCCGTGGTCGGCGGTCGTCACGGCCTTCACCCTGGCCCCGTGAGGTCAGGCGACCGGTGCCGGGAATGCACAGGAGCGCCCATAAGGGCGCTCCTGAAGGCACGGCGCATGTGGAACGGGACGGGGGATTCGATCCCGCGACCCAACCTTGTGACAAAGGCCGTATCTGACTGGGCACATCTGCGACTGTCCTGGTCAAGAGATGTCGCGGTCACCACTTGAGGCCGAGCCCCCATGGCTTGAGCCCGCCGCGGGGCATGAGGATGGGATGTGCCAGTCAAGTTCAGAGTCCCTACGTCCCGTTTGTCCCGCCCGAGGATGATTCTCGCTGGGACATCAACCGGACAGCAGGTGTCCCCGATCCGTGAGTAGAACGCCCCGGGGGGTCGCCCCGTACACCGGATGTGAGTCGGCCACGAACCATGCTGGGTACGGTGTCGCGGCACGCCCGGGGCCATAGCAATCACGCCTGATTGCGGTGTTGCCATGACCCAGCTCTTGTGGCTCTGAGTAGCGTGGCCTCTGAGAGGAGGCACCATGAGGACAGCCGTGATTTTCGTCATGGTCACCCTCTTGTTGGCCGCCTGCGGAACCGGGGGAACGGTACACGTCCACTACATCCCCAGCCCGACGCCACACAAGGTCGTCATGTTGCGTTGATCTCGGCCGATCCCGTACTTGGATCGGCCACACGTCTCACAGGAACGGACACGGCTGAGGCGTCAGCACCGGGTCTCCTACTCGTGCAGAAGCGCGCGCTCGAGCGCCTTGAGGACGGTGCTTCGGTATCGGGCGACGCTTCGCTTTCGGTCTCTCCGAAGCACCTGGTGCGCCTGTGGGGAGACGAGGAGGAGAAGGATGTCGGTGGCTTCCTCGACGCTGAGATCCGGGTGGAGAGCTCCATGGGCCTGGAGCGCCTGAGCGATCAAGGCCACGTCCCGGGCGAAAGCTCGTTCCCCTTGCATCACAGCCTCGCGTAGTGCTTCGTCGGCCCCTGCCGACTCGTGGGCGGCCATGACCAGCGCACCAGACCGCTCGTTGAAATTCGTGACCATGGAGACGAGGAGTCCCAGGGCCTTCTTGCCGTCGCGTTCAGACAAGGCAGATTGGAACTCGGGACGCTCGGCGATTGGGATCGGCTGATCGTCGCCAGCGGTGGCGACCCCGATCACATCCATGAAGAGATCGAGCTTCGAGGGGAACGCCAGATAGGCCGTTCGTTCCGAGACCTCCGCATTGTCGGCGATCTGGCGCATCGTGGTGAGCGCGTAGCCCTGCTGGACGAAGAGCCGAGCTGCGGCGTCCCGGATCTGGGTGCGCGTGCGCCGGGCTGCTTGCTC
>PLZW01000022.1 GCA_003153575.1 Acidimicrobiaceae bacterium
CCACGAGGTCTTCCACGCCTGCACCATCGTCGGGGCGGTCTTCCACTTCATCGTCATCGCCGTGTTCGTCCTGCCCCTCGCCGGCTGACGGCACCCTATCCGGCCGGGCCCGCCCGGTGCGTACGATTCGGCCATGGCACTCACCCTCTACGGCGTCGTCGCCCTGACGTTCATGATGACCATGTACGCGCTCGAGGGACGGGGGAACGCCTTCGTCCTGGCTTTTGCCGTCGGGTGCGCCCTGTCCTCGAGCTACGGCTTCGCCTCAGGGACGTGGCCCTTCGGGGTGGTGGAAGCGATCTGGACGGTGATCGCCCTGCGTCGGTGGTGGTCGGCGGGCCACCCGGCCCCGGCCGTCTGACCCGGCCGACTGTCCCGGCCGTCTGACCCGGGTCAACGGTCCTGGTGATTGGCCGCCCCATCACAACCGTGGGACTGTGGGGGTGATGGCCGAACACGCGCAGCTGGTGGTCTGTGAGGGCGACGAGACCGGGCAGGAGCTCCTCGACGAGGCGTTGCGGGTGCTCGACCCTTCGGTCGTGGGGATCCCGCTCGACCTCATCCGATTCGACCTCTCCTTGGCTAACAGGCGTCGGACCGGGAACGCCGTGGTGTCCGAGGCGGCCGCGGCCATGGTCGAGGTGGGGCTCGGGCTGAAGGCCGCCACCATCACCCCGCCTGGGACCGGGGATGTCGGCTCGCCCAACCGGATCCTGCGCGAGGGGGTGGGCGGGTCGGTGATCGTGCGCACGGGCCGCCGCATCCCGGGTGTCGTCCCGCTGGCGCCGGTCGTCCATCCGATCGTGGTGGTCCGCATGGCTGTCGGTGACGCCTACGGCGCCGACGAGGGCCGGACGGGTACGGTCGGCGGGGCCGATGAACAGGCGTGGCGGACGGAGCGGATCGACCGGTCCGTGTGCCGCTCGGTGGCCGAGTACTCCTTCCGGGCCGCCCACGGGCTCGGGGCCTGCGTCTACGGCGGGCCGAAGTGGACGGTCTCGACCGTCTACGAGGGGATGCTCAAGGAGGAGATGGACGCGGCGGCCGCCCGGCACCCTGACGTCCCCTACCGACCCACGCTGATCGACGCCGCCTACGCCGGGCTGTTGACGGAGTCGGACGACCAGTCGCTGGTCATCCCGGCCCTCAACCGCGACGGCGACTGTCTGTCCGACCTCGTCCTCGCCCTCTTCGGCTCCATCGCTGGGGCTGAGTCGGTCCTGCTCGCCCTCGACGACGACCTCCACCCGACGGTGGCCATGGCCGAGGCGCCCCACGGCACGGCGCCGTCGTTGCAGGGCAAGAACGTGGCCAACCCCATGGCGATGCTGCTGGCCTGCGCCGCGGCCCTCGACCACGCGTCGGTGGTACAGGGCCACGCAGTGTCCGACGCGGCGACGGCCATTCGGGAGGCCACGTTGGGCGCGGCTGCCGAGGGAGTCCGCACCTTCGACCTCGGGGGCGGAGCCTCGACCAGCGGTGTGGTCGACGACGTCATCCGCCGCATCCGGGAGCAAACGACCGCCTGATTCCGCCGGAGCCCTGGACTCCCCCGTCCGTGGATCGAGGTGTAGCACGGAGTGCTACACTCGTGCGTGGTGAGGCAGATCACGCAGCGTCAACTACGGAACGAAAGCGGGGCGATCATGCGCGGCCTGGGTGAAGGAGCGGCCTATATCGTCACCAGCAATGGCGTCCCCGTGGGCGAGCTGACACCCCTGCGGTCCCACCGGTTCGTGCGCGCCGAGGCGGCGTTGGCGATCTTCGCTCCGGCCCCACCGGTCGACCTCGACCTACTCCGCGCCGACCTCGACGCCGTCGCCTCTCAAGACCTCGAGCCCCGTGGTTGACGATGCCCGACCCCTCCGGGGCCTCATCGACACCTCGGTCCTGGTCGACCTCGAGTTCCTGGTCGCCGAGCAGCTCCCTCGTGAGCTCGGGGTCAGCGCACTTTCGATGGCCGAACTCGCGGCCGGACCCCATGCCGCCCGGGACCCCGTGGAGCGGGCGCGACGTCAGGACCGGCTCCAGCGAGCCGAGGACGCGTTCGATCCGCTCCCCTTCGACACCGACGCTGCCCGTGCCTACGGGCGGATCTACGCACAGGTCGCCGCAACCGGGCGGAAGGCCCGGGGGCCGCGTGCGGTGGACCTGCTCATCGCCGCCACCGCGTGTGCCGCCGGGCTCCCGCTGTTCACCCGGAATCCCATCGACTTCGCCGGGCTCGAGGGACTGGTCGACGTCGTGACCGTCTGATACCCCGGGCGGGGCTCCACCCGGCCGTTGCTACCATCGCCGCCATGTCCTCCCGAGCGGTCGTCTTCGACCTCGACGACACACTCATCGTCGAGGTCTCCTATGCCATGGCCTCGCTACGCGAAGCACTCGGCATGCTGCCGGGCGTCGACCCGGTGGCCGCCGAGCAGACCGCACTCGAGGCCGTCCGGTCGGTGTGGACCCGGGGCGCCGACCACGGACGGTGCGTCGAGCTCGGATTCGCCTCGTGGGAAGGGCTGTGGTCCACCTTCGAGGGCAACCACGCCTCGGTGGCCGGACTGGTCGACTGGGCGCCCACCTACCGGGTCGAGGCGTGGCGGGCCGTGGGCGAGGCCGTCGGCGTCGACGACCCGGCGCTCCTGACCACGGCCGCCCAGCGCTTCGAGGACGCCCAGCGACGGGGCCATCCCGTCATCGAGGGGATGCACGACGCCGTGGCCGAGGTGGGCGCCGGTCATCGCGTGGGCCTGATCACCAACGGACCCTCGGACATCCAACGCCTGAAGCTCGAGCAGGCGGGCCTGTCGTCGACATTCGGCGCCGCCGTCATCTCGGGCGAGCTCGGTGTGGGCAAGCCGGAGCCCGAGGTCTTCCTCGGCCTCCTCGAGCGTCTGGGAGCCGCGCCGGAGGCGTCGATCATGGTGGGCGACAGCTGGGAGCGCGACGTGCTCGGCGGGCTCGGCGCCGGCATGTCCGCCGTGTGGATCGCCGACGGGCGCACCGTCCCCGAGGAGCTGCCCCTGGTGACCGTCATCGACTCGGTCGTCGAGCTGGTCGACCTCCTGGGATGAGCCCTCCGCCCGACCGGAACCGGGACCGGGACCGGGACGAGGACGGGGACCGGGTCAGCCCGCCATCTGGCGGAGCATGTAGGGGAGGATCCCCCCGTGCCGGTAGTACTGGGCCTCCATCGGTGTGTCGATGCGGAGGCGGGCCTCGAACTCGACCGTGCGGTCGCCGTCGGTGGCGGTCACGGCCACGGTCTTCGGGCTGACCCCGTCGTTGAGCAACCCGACCCCGGAGATGGAGAACACCTCGTGACCGGTCAGGCCCAGCGTTGCCGCGCTGTCGCCGTCCGCGTACTGGAGCGGCAGCACACCCATGCCGATGAGGTTCGACCGGTGGATGCGCTCGTAGGACTCGGCGATGACGGCCCGCACACCCAGCAGGGACGTGCCCTTGGCCGCCCAGTCGCGCGACGAGCCCGACCCGTACTCCTTGCCAGCCAGCACCACCAACGGGACACTGTCGGCCTGGTAGCGCTCTGAGGCCTCGAAGACGCTGGTCTGCTCGCCGTCGGGGAGGTGCAGGGTGATACCTCCCTCGGTGCCCGGGGCCAGTTGGTTGCGCAGCCGGATGTTGGCGAAGGTGCCGCGGACCATGACTTCGTGGTTGCCGCGGCGGGTCCCATATGAGTTGAAGTCGACTTGGTCGACACCGTGCTCGAGGAGGTAGCGCCCGGCCGGCGTGGTCGCCCGGATGTTCCCGGCCGGCGAGATGTGATCGGTGGTGACGCTGTCGCCGAGGACTGCGAGCACCCGCGCTCCCTCGACGTCGGTCACCGGGGCCGGGGTCAGGGACAGGCCTTGGAGGAAGGTCGGGCGGAGCACGTAGGTCGACGACGTGTTCCAGGCGAAGGTGTCGCCTGTGGCGGTCTCGATGGCCCGCCACCGCTCGTCGCCCTCGAAGACCGAGCTGTAGCGCTGGCGGAACATGTCCGACGTGAGCGAGGTGCGGATGGCCTCGGTGACCTCCTCGGGCGCGGGCCATAGGTCGGCCAGGAAGACGGGCTGCCCGTCGCGGTCCGTGCCGAGCGGTTCCGACGTGAGGTCGAGGTCCATGGTGCCCGCCAGGGCATAGGCCACCACCAACGGCGGCGAGGCCAGGTAGTTCATGCGCACGTCCGGGTGGATCCTGCCTTCGAAGTTGCGGTTTCCGGAAAGGACCGACGTGACGGACAGGTCGCCGGCCTGGACCGCTTCGGACACCCCGGGCAGCAGCGGGCCCGAGTTGCCGATGCAGGTGGTGCAGCCGTAGCCGACGAGGTCGAAACCGATGGCGGCCAGCGGCTCGGTCAGTCCGGCACGGTCCAGATAGTCCATGACGACCCGGGACCCGGGGGCCAGCGTCGTCTTGACCCACGGCTTGGGGGTGAGGCCGCGGGCCACGGCGTTGCGGGCCACCAGGCCGGCCGCCATCATGACCTGCGGGTTGGAGGTGTTGGTGCACGAGGTGATGGCGGCCACCACCACGTGGCCATCCCGGATCTCCTCGTCTCCACCGCCCGCGAGCGAAGCGCGTTGACTCGCCGGCTCGCGGTCGAGCGCGGTGCGGAACGAACTGGCGGCCACCTCGAGCGCCACCAGGTCCTGGGGTCGGGACGGGCCGGCGATGCTGGGCACCACGGTGGCGAGGTCGAGCTCGATCACCTGGGAGTAGACCGGCTCGGGGCTGTCAGCCGACGAGAACATGCCCTGGGCCTTGGCGTAGGCCTCGACCAGGTCGACATGGTGGTCGTCCCGGCCGGAGAAGCGCAGGTAGTCGAGGGTGACCTCGTCGATGGGGAACATCGCACAGGTGGCCCCGTATTCGGGGGACATGTTCCCGATGGTGGCCCGGTTGGCCAGCGGCACCGACGCGACGCCCGGGCCGAAGAACTCGACGAATTTGCCCACCACTCCGACCTTCCGGAGCACGTTGGTGATGGTGAGGACGAGGTCGGTCGCCGTGGTGCCGACAGGTTGCTGGCCGGTCAGCCGGAAGCCCACGACCGGCGGCAGGAGCAGGGACAGCGGCTGGCCGAGCATGGCTGCCTCGGCCTCGATGCCCCCCACGCCCCATCCGAGGACGCCGAGTCCGTTGACCATGGTGGTGTGGGAGTCGGTGCCCACCAGGGTGTCGCAGTAGGCGCGGCCGTCCTCGGTGGCGAAGACCACCCGCGACAGGTNNCCTGGTGGCAGATGCCCATGCCCGGAGGGACGACCCGGAAGCCGTCGAAGGCCTGCTGGGCCCAGCGGAGCAGCTCATAGCGCTCGATGTTCCGGTGGTACTCGATGTCGACGTTCTCGTCGTAAGAGGCCGTGGTGCCCGAGGCCTCGGCGATGACAGAGTGGTCGACGACCATCTCGACGGGCACGAGGGGGTTGATCTTGGCCGGGTCACCACCCAGTTCGCGCAACGCGTCGCGCATGGCGGCCAGGTCCACCACGCCGGGCACGCCGGTCAGGTCCTGCATCAGGACCCGCTCGGGGGTGAGGGCGATCTCGGCGGAATCGGAGCCGCCCACGCCGTGTCGCTCGGGGCTCACGCCCCACGCGGCCACGGCCTCGATGTCGGAGGCGGTGACGGCCAGGCCGTCCTCGTGGCGCAGCAGGTTCTCGAGGATGACCTTGATCGAGTACGGCAGGTGGGCCACGTCGAACCGATCGGCGAGGGCCCCGATCCGGAAGACCTCGTAGGTGGCGTCGCCGACCTGGAGGTCGCCTCGGGCGCCGAAGGAGTCGGGGGAGGTGGGGGAGTTGGCCATGCCCCTATTCTGCCCCGTCACGGGCCCGCGAAATTCTGCGCCAGGCTCAGGTGCGGGTGCGGTACCGGCGGATCGCCAGCGGGATGAAGACGATCAGGAGGCCGATGGTCCACGCCAGCGACTGCACGACCCAGAAGGTCGTGCTCCGGCCCGTCCCGGTGGAAGCCGGCCCCACCATGAGGGAGCGGCAGGCGCTGATGGTGACGCTGAACGGCTGGTAGGTGGCGAAGCCCTGCAGCCAGCTCGGCATCGATCCCACGGTCACGAAGGCCGCCGAGATGAAGGTCAGCGGGAAGACCAGGGGGAACGACATGACCTGGGCGGTCTCAGAGTTGGGTGCGGACAGGCCGACGATGGCGAAGAACCATGAAAGGGCGTAGGCGAACAGCAGGATCAGTCCGATGCCGGCCATGAAGGATGCGACGCCCTCGGTCGGGCGGAAGCCGACGAGGAAGCCGACGACCGTCATGATGATGACGACGAACACGTTCCGGACGAGGTCGGCCGTGGTGCGGCCGAGGAGCACCGCGCCCCTCGACATGGGTAGGGCCCGGAACCGTTCGATGATGCCCTTCTGCAGGTCCTCGGACAGCCCGATGGCCGTGCTCACCGAGCCGAAGGCCACCGTCTGCACGAAGATGCCGGGCAGCAGGTAGTCGACGTAGGAGACGGGGCCGGTGTCGATGGCGCCGCCGAACACGTAGCGGAACAGCAGCACGAACATGATCGGCTGCACCGTCGAGAAGAAGAGTGCCTCGGGGATGCGCGTGACGGCCAGCAGGTTCCGCTTCGTCAGGGTGAGTGTGTCCGACACGAGCCACCTGAGGTTGGACGCCAGTCCGGTCGAATGGGGGGCGCCGGACACGGTCGGGGCGACGACGGTGGTGGTGGTCATGCGTACTCTCCGGTCTGGACGGGGAGCGCCTTCTCGAGGTCGGCCAGGCGCTTCTTCCTACGCTGTTGGCGGGGGCTGAGGTTGTCTTCCTCGTCGGGCTCCTCGGACTCGGTGCGGTGGCCGGTGAGGGCGAGGAACACGTCGTCAAGGCTGGGCTCGCGCAAATTGAACGTCGTCGGGACGATCCCCTCGGCGTCGAGCGACCGCAGGGCGACCATGGCGGCCTGCGGGCCATTGTCGACAGTCACCTCGACCAGGGTCCCGTTGACCAGGACCACATGGGGACCGAGTCCGTCGAGGACGGTGCCGGTGCGCCGGGCGTCGTCGATGGTGGGCAGGCCGACCTCCAGCACGGTGGCCCCCAGGTCGGCCTTCATCGACTCGGACGTGCCCTCGGCGATCACCTTGCCGTGGTCGAGGACGGCCAACGTGCTGGCCAGGCGGTCGGCCTCCTCGAGGTACTGCGTCGTGAGGAGGACAGTGGTGCCGCCGCCGACCAGTTGCTCGATGACTTCCCACAGGTCGTTGCGGCTCTGGGGGTCGAGTCCGGTGGTGGGCTCGTCGAGGAAGAGCACTGTCGGCCGGGCCACGAGGGCGGCGGCCAGGTCGAGTCGACGGCGCATGCCGCCCGAGTAGGTCTTGAGCGGCCGGTCGCCGGCCTCGGTCAGGTTGAACTGGTCGAGCAGCTCGATGGCCCGGGTGGCTACGAAGGAGTTCGGCAGATGATTGAGCTTGCCCACCATCTGCAGGTTCTCGCGACCGGTCAGGTTCTCGTCCACCGCTGCGTACTGGCCGGCCAGCCCGATGAGCGAGCGCACCAGCGCAGCTTTCTTCACCACGTCGTTGCCGAGGACCCGGGCCGAGCCGACGTCGGGACGAAGGATGGTGGTCAGCACCCGGACCGCGGTGGTCTTGCCCGAGCCGTTGGGACCGAGCAGTCCGAAGACGGTGCCCTCCTCGACGGCGAAGCTGACCCCGTCGAGGGCGCGCACCTCCCGCTTGCCCATGAAGACTTTCTCCAGGTTGTCCACTTCGATGGCGATGGTCATGACGATGTCCCGTCTGGTGGCGGTGTTCCGGGCGGACGACGTACGACCCGGGTGGGATCCTGCGGATCGGAGCGGTCCACATCCGCACCGCTAACGTGCAATCACGATATATCGCAATACACCTACAGTCAAGGGCGGACCGACGCTGTGCGTCTCCGGACCAGAGCATACGGGCGATGACCAAATGTCGTTGCCACCCCGTGACCCGAGTCGGACGGGGTGGGTGCCGGGGACCCCGGGTGTCGCCGAGGTGCGCCCGCCCGGGCGCCGCTAGCCTCACCGCATGGACAAAGGCGACCTGGCACCCGACTTCGAACTCCCCGACGAGGACGGCGTCCCCCGCAAGCTCAGCGAGCTGGCCGCGTCGGGCCCGGTGGTGCTGTTCTTCTACCCGGCGGCCATGACACCGGGTTGCACCATCGAGAGCTGCCATTTCCGGGACATGAAGGCGGAGTTCGAGGCGGTGGGCGCCCAGCGGGTTGGTATCAGTGCCGACGTCGTCGAGAAGCAGAAGAAGTTCTCGGACAAGCACGAGTTCGACTACCCGTTGCTGTCCGATCCCGATGGGGCCGTCGCCACCCAGTTCGGCGTCCGACGCAAATTCACCAAGTTGTCCCCTACCAAGCGGGCCACCTTCGTGATCGGGTCCGACCTCCGGGTTCTCGATGTCATCCAGAGCGAGGTGCGGATGAACCTCCACGCCGACAAGGCGCTCGAGGTGCTGAAGGCTACCGCCGGCTGAGCCGACCAGCTGATGGTGCGGGACGGTCGGGTGTCCCCGCCTCCGGCGCCGGCCGATGCGAAGCTGGGGGCATGCACCCGACCGTCCGGCGAGTCCCGCCGTGAGCCCGCTGCCCGGCGCCAGCCGCATGGAGCAGCTGGTGGAGTCGATCGCCGAACGGGTGGTCAACCTGGTGCTCGACGCCGTGGACATCAACGCCCTCGTCGCCCAAATCGACATGGACGCCGTGCTGTCCAAGGTGGACGTCGACGGCATCGTGTCCAAGGTGAACGTCCAGAAGCTGATCGACCGAGTCGACGTCCAGGCCATCATCGAGCGGGTCGACATCGAACAGGTCATCCAGCGGGTGGACATCGACTCGTTGGTCGAACAGACCGAGCTCGGCACCATCATCGCCCGCTCGACGAGCGGTGTGGCGTCCGAGGTGCTCGACGTGGTGCGGGCCCAGGGCGTGGGCCTCGACGACTTCGTGGCCCGGTGGGTCAACCGGATCCTGCGCAGGTCCTCGGTGGACTGGCCAGCGGGACCGGCGAAGTTGATTTCCCCCACCCCCGTCGGGGTGCCGAGCATGGAGTCGACGCCGTGACGGTGACCTCGGGCGCCGCTGCACCTCCCGAAGATCCTCGCCCTGACCGGTTGCTCGCCGCCGAATCCATCGGCATGGCACTCGTCGGGATCCGCGTCGTCGCCAAGACGGTGGTCGTCTACTCCTGGGACGCCCGGGCCGCCCGACTGCGGTGGCTGGCCAAACAGAAGCCGACGAAGCCGGCCTGAGCCGGTGGCCGACCGCCTCCTGCCCCGCGTGCCCGAAGCGCCGGTTGTCGGCGTCGCCCTACTACCGGGTTGGCTGGGCCCCGCAGTGCGGGTCGAGCTGGTCGAGCGATGCCGGGCTTGGGGAGAAGCGTCGGGCGGACCCCGGGTGCCGCGTATGCGCAACGGGGCGCCGATGTCGGTGGCCATGGTCGGGCTGGGATGGCACTGGTATCCCTACCGGTACTCGCGCACACGCGACGACGGCGACGGTGGGCCGGCCCTGCCTTTCCCAGGATGGGTGGGCGATCTGGCGAAGCGGGCGGTGGCCGATGCGGTGCTCGTCGAACCGTCGGTGGCGGAAGACCCCAACGGTTTCGCGCCCGATGTGGCCCTGGTCAACTGGTACGGGCCGGGTGCGAAGATGGGGATGCACATCGACGACGACGAGCTCGTCACCGCACCGGTGGTCTCCTTCAGCGTCGGGGCCACGGGCGTGTTCCGTTTCGGCAATCCGGAGGGACGGGGGCGACCGTGGGTGGACATCCCACTCGAATCCGGCGACGTCGTGGTGTTCGGAGGACCGGCCCGTCTGGCCTACCACGGGGTGCCACGCCTGGTTCCGGGCACCGACGACCAGGCGGTGGGAGTGCTGCCCGGCCGGCTCAATGTGACCGTCCGCCAGACTGGATTGGCGGGCTGACCGCCCCCGAGCCGGCACCTGCGGTCACCGGGCGTGACGACGGCCTGCGTGCGCGCAGCCATTCGGCGGTCGACTCGGCGTTCGGCGCCCACTCTCCGTAGTGTCGGACGCGGGAACCTCCGCCGGAAACAGGTGTCCACTAAGTTCGCCTCCCATGGAACGGCGCGTCGTGCAGATCAGGTGCGCCGTGTGGGGGGGTCTCTCGCTCGGCGTGGGCACCCTCGCCTATGCCCTCTGCAGCTCGTCGTCGATGGGGTGCTCGACCAATCTCGTGGTCCTCACACGCGGCGCCGTCACGGCCCGTGGGTGTGCCGCCTTCTCGGTCGTCGCGCACGTGGGGATCGGCTGCATGGTCCTCGGAGCGATCCTGCTCGTCGGCTCGTTCGTCCTGATCGCGCGGACCTGGCACCAGGCCCCGGTGGCCCCCCTGCCAGCGCCGGCCGAGGCCCCGGTGGCCCCCCTGCCAGCGCCGGCCGAGGCCCCGGTGGCAACGGAGCCTGCCACTGTCCGCCACGTTCCCGGCGGTCCCCCTGTGGCGGCCGACGCGCCGATCGCTACGGCGGCCGACGCGCCGATCGCTCCCGCTCCGGTCACCGTGGCGACGCGTCCGGCCAGGGTCGAGCCGCCGCCTCTGGCACCCGAGCGGGTCGGGCCGATCCCGCCGGGGGAGGACGAGCCCGGAGGGTACCTGCCGGTGCACCTCCCGCCCGGCTGGTATGGCAATCCTGACAATCCGGACAAGCCGGTGCAGTGGTGGGACGGGACCAGACTCATCGACCGCCCGCCACGGACCGGGCCCTGAGCCCTGCGGACCGCCCGGGACGAACCCCGTTACGGCACCCCATCCCTTGTGGTGCTCGTTGATCACCTGTGGTGCTCTTGATCACCTGTAGTCGCCTCGGGAACGCCATGATGCCTATCCGGTACAGTTCGAGCCGTTCGATCCCCGATGAGCCGACCTCCCGATCGATCCGCGTGCTCGAAGGCGACATCGTGGACGATGTGTCCCGTGGTCGACGACCGTGATCCAGTGAGGGAGATTCGGTGGATGGTGTAGCGGTCCCGTCGGGAACGGCGACGAAGGCGGCGGGCGGCGTCCTGCTCACGCTGGGTGCGGCGCAGTTCCTCATGACCCTCGACAGCTCGGTCATGAACGTGTCGATGGCAACGGTGGCGAAGGACCTCGGCACGACGATCACCGGGATCCAGACGGCCATCACCCTGTACACCCTGGTGATGGCCACGCTCATGATCACGGGCGGCAAGATCGGATCGCTGATCGGACGAAGGCGGGCCCTGGCCATCGGATGCGTGATCTACGGCGCGGGGTCACTCGTCACCGGACTCGCACCCAACTTGACCGTCCTCATCATCGGGTGGTCGTTCCTGGAGGGCGTCGGCGCCGCTCTCATCATGCCCGCCGTGGTGGCACTCGTTGCCGGCAATTTCGAGCAGTCCGAGCGCCCGAGGGCCTACGGTCTCATCGCCGCTTCGGGTGCCATTGCCGTGGCCGCCGGTCCCCTGATCGGCGGTGCCGCCGCCACCTACGGGTCGTGGCGGTGGGTCTTCTACGGCGAGGTCGTCGTCGTCCTCATCATCCTGGCCCTGTCCCGCCGGATCGCCGACGCTCCGCCGGAGTCGACGGCGCACCTCGATCTAGTGGGAACGGTGCTGTCCGTCCTCGGCCTGGGCATGGCCGTGCTCGGTGTCCTGCGATCGGCCGAGTGGGGCTGGGTCGCACCGAAGCCTGGTGGGCCCTCGTTTCTCAGGCTCTCGCCGACGGTCTGGTTGATCATCGCCGGGCTGATCGTGGTGTGGCTCTTCTTCATCTGGGAGAACCACGTCATCAGCCGTGGGCGCGAGCCGCTGATGCGCCCGTCCATGCTCGCCAACCGGCAGCTCAACGGTGGCCTGATCATGTTCTTCTTCCAGTTCCTGCTCCAGGCAGGCATCTTCTTCATCATCCCGCTCTTCTTGTCCGTGGTGCTCGAGCTCTCCGCCATCGAGACCGGGGTGAGGATCATGCCGCTGTCGTTGGCGTTGCTGGTGGCCGCAGCTGGCATTCCCAAGCTGTGGCCGCAGGCTTCACCGAGGCGGATCGTCCAGATCGGCCTCCTGCTCATGTTGGGGGGGATCGTGGTCCTGCTCGCCGGGATCGACCTCGACGCCTCGGCTGCCGTCGTCTTGTTCCCGCTCGTCCTCATCGGTCTCGGCATCGGGTCTCTGGCGTCGCAGCTGGGCAGCGTGACCGTCTCCTCGGTCCCCGACGAGCAGAGCGGTGAGGTCGGCGGCCTCCAGAACACGGCCACCAATCTGGGAGCTTCCCTCGGCACTGCGCTGGCGGGATCCGTCCTGATCGCCGTGTTGGCCGCGTCGCTGTCCGCGGGGATCCAGCAGAATCAGAGCCTCCCGCCCGACGTCAAGAATCACGCGTCCACGCAGCTGGAGAGTGGTGTGCCCTTCCTTTCCGACACCGCGCTCACGAAACAGATGTCGGACGCCGGAGTGCCGCCCGGCGTGGCCGACCAGGTGCTCGCCGAGAACCGCAAGGCTCGGATCCAGGCGCTGGACGCCTCCCTCGCCATTCTCGCCGTCCTCGCTATCGCGTCCCTCTTCTTCACCGGTCGGGTCCCAGCGAAACAGCCCGGATCGGGTCCGGATGACGACGACGACGATGATCGATCGGCTGCGACCGCAGCGGGCGGATGAGGCTAGGTCGACCTGAAGCGAGGACGTCCGGGCCGGCTCCCCGACGAGGTGATCAGCGGGGCGCGGGCTGACCTGCCCCTGCCCGGTGAGTGCTCACCGCGGCAGGCTGGCAAGCAGGAGGTCGACGGATTCGCCGGCCTCGACCCGTGCTACCCGCGGGTTCGGCGCTGTCGCCACGTACTGTGCCGCGGCGAGCAACCCGGCCAGGAGCATCCGCGTGAGGGGCTCGACGGGCGTGTCGCGGATCTCGCCGATCTCCACCGCATGCCGCACGGTCTCGCGCACCAATCCGAGGGCGTAGCGGTCGGTGATGTCCTGGCGGATGTCGGTCGGCACCACGGCCGGACCGTCGACCGCGCAGATGCGTTGGACGGTCGGGTCGAGCACGGCATCGAGATATGCCTGACAACCCGAGCGCAGCATCTCGAGGGGATGATCGTGACCGATGGCCATGGCAGCCTCTGCCACGGATGCGACCACTTCCTGCTCGACCTCTTCGTAGACCGCGACGAACAGTGACTGCTTCGTGCCGAAATGGTGCTGCAGGGCACCGCGTGTGACGCCGGCCGCCGCCACGATGGCCTCCTGGCCCGATCGGGCGTAACCCTGCTCGGAGAACAACCGCCGCCCAGCCTTGAGCAACGCCGTCCGGGTCGACTCAGACCTCTCAGCCTGTGTCCGTCGGGAGTGGGAAGAGGCCTTGACCATACGTGTACCTTCATGTACCTTGCATGTAAGTTACATGCAAGCTGAATGTTACATCGCTCGACCTGCCAGGAGGGAAACATGACGCTCGAACGGACCGTGGTGATACCAGGGATGATCACGGAGTACGCGGCCTTCGCCGAACTGCTCCGTGGTCTCTCTGACGATCAGTGGGCGGCACCCAGTCGCTGCGAGGAGTGGGCTGTGGCCGATGTCGCCGGCCACGTTGTCGGCCAGTTGGTCGACGTGAGCACGCTCCGACTCGACGGACTCGGCACACCCGAGGTGACCGATCGCCAGGTGCGGGAGCGGCGGAGCCGCCGTCCCCACGAGTTGGCCGAGGAGCTCGACAGCGCCACCAAAGCCGCCGGCGAGCTGGCGGCCGCCTTCGACGACGGGGCGTGGAATGCGCCGGGTCCCCCCGGGACACCGGGCACACTGGGCCAGGGGCTCGAATCATTGTGGTTCGACACGTACCTGCACGCCGACGACATCCGGGACGCCACCAGCCAGGGGCACACGCCGCCCGACGGCCTGCTCCCGTCGGTGTCGCACATCGCCCAGATCCTGACGGACCAGGGGTGGCCCGCGGCCACGCTGCGCCTCGACGGCCTGGAGGAGTTCGCGGTCTCAGGCGGCGGCCGCGTGGTCACCGGTGACCCGATGACCTTCATCCTGGTCTCGACCGGTCGTGCCGCGCCGAGCCTGATGGGGCTCGACGACTCGGTGAACATCTACCGCTGATCCACCATCGTCGGGTCGTCAGGTCCACCAGACGGACGCGGCGCGGTCTCGGCCGGCACCGCGGTCCGGTCTAGGGGCCGGTGACGGTGAAGTTGGCCTTGGTCTGTGTCCCGGCGACCACACCGATCTCCTTGGCCTGCGAGAGGAGGGTCTCCGTGGTGAAGCCGGAGTACACGTAGACCTCGCCCTGGACCCACCAGATGCCCGGGGGCAGCTGGAGCTGGTAGGTGCCGTTCGACCCCAACTGGGCGTCCACTTCGCCGGAGCAGGCACCGGCCACCGGTACCGAGTTGCAGGCCCGGACGACGGGCTGGAACCCTCCTCCGATGCCGACGACCGTAAGGGTCCCCTTGACGATGCCGCTGGAGGGCTTCTGGAACGGGACCTTGATCGTGGTGGTGGTGATCTTGTCGGCGGCGACGTTCACGATCGTCGGTTGCGGCGCAGAGAAGTAGCCGAACGCCGTCGAGTAGCTGACCTCGATGCTCCATGGTCCGGAGGTGAGCGTCGGGAGGTTGTAGGCGTTGATCTTGGCGCCCGCCGCCTTGGGCAGGGTGCCCCGGTGGGCGGTCTTACCGAGGCTCTTGGGATCGGCTGCGCCGTAGGAGTACGAGGCGGCGCCGGAGTACTCGTTCACACAGGACAGGAAGTTGGTCTGGCCCAGCGGGCAGGCGTAGATGGAGTAGCTCGTCACTTTGACCGATGCGGGCAGGCCGGTGATGTCGATCGTCCCCTCTGCCGTGCCGAGCACCTGGTAGGCAACCACGAATGACCGCGTCTTGATCTGCCCGCCCTTGATGATGAGGGTCTGCGACGGTCCGCTGACGGCGTTGCCGAACGGCGACACGGTGTAGAAGGCGCTGACCGTCCAGACCCCGTCGGGCAGGATCAGGGAGCTGAGTCCGCCGCCCGAACCGCTGCTGGCATCGCAGTAGCCGTACTGCCCGGTCTGGCAGGCCTCGATCCCGACCGGGTCGTTGAACCCGGCCGGAGCGCCGACGACCGATGCGGTGGCGTTCAGCTGCCCTTCGGGCGGCACGAGGAAGCCGGTGGTCAGGCGGACCCGGGACGTCTGGCCGGCAGCTGTGGTCACCGGCTCGCCGACGAACGGGTTGGTGGCACACCCGAACTCTGTGCAGTAGCCGGGGTAGGCCGTCCACTGCCCGGCGGGCAGGCCGGTGAGGGAGAAGTCCAGCGGCGTCGGCGACGGAGGGTAGGAGCTCGTGCCGCCCTGGACACACGGAAGCGGCACGTCGACACCGTTGTAGGGGATGCCCACCGGGCACAGCACGGCGTAGGAACTCTGCACCGGGGAGTAGGACGGAAGGCCGCTCACGCTGATCGACACATGCACGGTGGCCGGCTTGGCGTAGGGAATCGTGGCGTCGAATACCAGGCTGGCGCCCGATTCCATGGTCACCACATGGGGTGCGCCGAGGAATGCGCCGCCATAGATCGTGTTTTCGTAGAACCCGTAGACGACCCAGGTGCCGGGGTTGAGGGGGAGGTTGTAGCTGCCGAAGTTGGCCAGGGCGAACACCGGGGCGGCACACAGGGGCTGATGATGCGTCACGAATGGACAGGCTCCGGCACCGATGACGCCGGGGGAGAAGCCGGTGGGGGCGCCGGTCACGGTGACGGTCCCACTGATGGTGCCAGGGCACGAGCTGGAGCTGCCCGACGATCCCGAGCTGCCGGAGCATTTGGTCGTCGAGTCCAGCCGGTGGGCCAGACTGCCGAGGCCGATGCCGGAGGCGACCTGGGGGAGGACGGTGACCAGGAGCACGAAGCCCGCCACCGCGATCATCACGAACCGGACCTGCTTGCGCCAGCGCGACATGGATCGACCCCCGTTTCGGGCGGGTGCCAATGCCCCCGCCTGTCCGAACACGCTACTCAAGCCTGGTGCACCCGGTCGACGCTCCTGCACCACGGGTTGCGACGCGGCTCAAGATGACGCCTCGGTCAGGGTTGGGCCAGGTACGGACCCTGGGCGGTGATGCCGAGGCGGGCCATGACCACCGGCCGGGGAATCACCGGGCCGGGGTCGTTGGCGTGGAAGGGGTTGTAGAGGAGCGAGACGGCGCCGTCATGTTCGAACAACGACGCCTCGCCGGGCCCGGGACCCTGCTGGTTGGAGCCCAGGAACGGCATCGGGCTCGGATCGGTGCACGGTCCGAACGGGCTCTGGCAGGCGGCCACGCCGATGCCGTATTGGGGCGACGAGTACCAGTTCCCGCTGAAGAACAGCCACCAGGTGCCCCACGCCTCGACCATGTCGGGTGCTTCGACGATCGTCCCCTCCCACGGCTCGGACGGCCCGAGGATCTTGGTGGGTTGACCGAGCAGTCTCCGTCCGTCGGCGCTCAGGTGTTGGGCGTAGATCCCGGTAGGGCCGTTCTGATCGGGTCCGGGCACCGACGGGTTGGCGTTGTCCTCCGACTTGAAGAGCATGACCAGATGCCCTCCCGGGGTGTCGATGACCCGGGCGTCGATGGTGCCCCGGTGGTCGAGCTGACAGATGAACGGGGCCCTGGTGGCCACGAACGGGCCCGACGGGCTACGGGCGTAGGCGGCACCGATGCAGTGGGTCGGCGGGTCGATGCCCTTGACCAGGGTGGTGAAGTAGAGGGCCCAGCCGCCGGACACCCGGTGCACGTCGGGCGCCCAGGTGAGCCCGCCCTGCGCCCACGCCGGAAGTTCCGGCAGCACGTCGGTCGGCTTGCTCCACACGCCGGGGCGGGGACCGGTCCGGAGCGGGACGTTGAGGGTGCTGGTCCCCTCGCTGGTGTACAGGAGGTAGCGATTGCCGACAGTCAGCATGAACGGGTCGGTCGGGTCCGGTCCGGCCAGGATCTGGCGGCCCGGGGCGGACGTGTCGAGGAGGTGGGGGGGCTCGGTGACGACGGCCCGGGCAGTTCCCCCGGCCACCCGCGCATTGCCGATCAGGCCCTGGGTGACCACCACGGCGACCGCCACCAGCGTCCACGTGGCGGCGGCCTGGACCTGTCTCAGGGTGGTGTGGCGCAGGGGCACCGGTCCGGCCCCGTCAGCCGCCTCCGGGGGAACGGCGGTGCCGTGGGCGTCTGCACCCGACGCCGACACGTTCCTGGAGATCGGCACGGCAGCCAGGCCGGCGACGCTGCCGCCCAAGAGGGCGATGGCAGGCAGCTGCCAGGCGAAGTCCACACACCCGGCCACGGCGAAGGCCACGGTGGCGGCCGCCGCGCACGACGTCAGGAGATCACGTCGGCGGATCGACGCGGCTACGACGGCTCCGGATGCCAGCAGCAGCACGACCGCCACGGTCCCGCCGTCCGCACCGGCCGCCAGGTAGCTGTCGGGGACGAGACCGGGGTAGGTCCCGACGGCGCCGCCGGTCGTGTGGATCCGGAGCGGTCCGTTCCCGATGACCGCCGAGGACCGCCAGGTGTCGACCGAAGACGACCAGGCCACGGTCTGACTCTGTCCGGCGGGCGGGTGCGTGCCGGTGCTCGGGAGGTGGAGTACAGCCAGCGATGCCGTCGCGGCCAGCACCACCACGGTGACACCGGACGCCACGCGGGCCCACCTGACGTCGGGCAGGTGGACCGGTGCCGCCGACACCGCCAACGCGCCCAGGGTCAGCACCCACGCCACCACGCCGCTGGTCGGTCCGGACGAAGTGGCGACCACTGCGGTACCGGCTGCGGCCCCGCACAGGAGGGGCCAGACGGCGTCGACCCACCGCCGCCGGGGAACGACCAGGCCGCCGGCGGCCAGCGCCACCAGCTCCCAGTGACTCTGGGTGGCGAAGAGCCCGACCACTGCGGTGGCGACGGCAAGGCGGACCACGGGGGAGCGCAGGTCGCAGGCCAGGCCGAGGAGCACGACCATGGCGCACACCGCAGCGGTGGCAGCCGGGTACGTCAGCGTGGTCGACGCACGCCAGGTGCCACCCACGTGCTGGGCCAGCGACGTCCACCGCCCCAGTACCCCGGCGACACCGGCGGCGGCCAACACCGAACCGACCGCCATGAGGGCCGTCGCCACCCGGGCCCGGTCGTGGTCGACCAGCGCCCGCAGGACGAGGAAGGCGGCCAGGAAGGCGAGGACCGATGCCCCGAACGGGAAGAAGGCACCGGGGGTGTGTTCGGAGACGGCCCGGGCGAACCACCAGGCGGCCAGACCGCCGAGTGCACATACCACCGAGAGCCCGTGCCGGTCGCGGTTCCAGGACACGCCGGCGCCGATCACGCCGAGGGCCAGCACCGACATCCCGAAGGCGTCGACCGGATAGAAGGTGCCCTGCAGGTAGAAGGCACCGGCCAGGACGCCCACCACCACGGCGGCCAGACCCCCCGCCAGCGGCGGTGACACCGACGTCGCCGCGGGTGACCCGCCGACCACCGGTGGGGCGGCATCGAGCTTGTCGGTCAACGTCATCGGGCTGTCGACGCCACACGGCAGGCGGCGGATGTCACGGTCGACGCATGGCGGCGCCTGCAGCGGTCAGCGGTGGTGTGCACGGCGCCTCCTCGCCGCAAAGCTTGGCACAGGCACCCGCCCGGGCATCCCCGGCACCGGTAGGGTGACCGGTCGGACCCGAGGCGTGGAGGAGGGCGATGGGGGAGACCCCGGAGCGGACGGACGACGACGGCCCGGGTCCGACCGTTGGTGCCGTCGCGCCGCGGGTCGACCGACCGAGGCTCGTCGTCACCCTGTTGCTGTTGGCGGCGGCGGCCGCCTGCTACGTCGGCATCGTCGCCGTCCGCCACGGGCCGCCATCCGGCGGGGACACCGTGCCCCTGACCTCGGTGACGACGGCCCTGGCCGACGGCGACCTGCATGCTGCCGCCTCGGCGGCGTCCCTGCCGAATCCGCCGGGCTATCCGCTGCTGGCCGCACCGTTCGTGGCCGCCTTCCCCTCCTGGGTGGGCTCGCCCGAATGGTGCACGCCGAGCGCCCGGATCCAGCCGCCGCCGGTGGGACGCGGCTCGGTCGGAGCGGTTCCCGCCGGCGTGGTCGAGTGCGACCTGGCCGACGCTCCGGCCGCGGCGAGCCTGCCGCACTGGTACCGGGCCCAGGGCCTTCTGGGTGTCGCCTCCTGGCTGGTGTTGGCCGTCGGTGCCCTGGCCCTGTTGCGAGCCGCCCGGGCCGACACCCTGGCGCGCCAAGCCGGCCTCCTCGGCTTCCTGGCCTTCCTGCCCGCCGCCAGCAGCGCCATCGTGCAGCTGTACCACCCGCAGGACGTCGTGAGCCTCGGTCTGGCCCTGGCCGGACTGGCCCAGACACTGCAGCGTCGATGGCTGGTCGCCGGCCTGCTCTTTGGGGGGGCGGTGCTGACCAAGCAGTTCGCCGTGCTCCTGGTGCTGCCGGCCCTGGTGGCGGCCCCGGACCGGCGGTCCCGGCTCACGCTGGTCGGAGTTGCGGCTGCCGTCTTCGCGGTGGGGATACTGCCGTTCTTCGTGGTCGACCCCCGCGCCACGCTCGAGAACCTGAGCGGGTTCAGCGCCGGAGGGGCGGCGGCCGGACAGACGGTCCTGTCGCTGGCCGGCGTGCGGGGCACGGTGGCCTCCGCGGTGGCCCGGGACGCTCCGGTGGTGTTCGCTGTCGCCGTCTGTATCTGGGCGGCCCGCCGGCCGGGCCCGGACGCCGCCCGGCCCTCCGCCCTGGTGGCGCTCGGACTGGTCTGCACCGGCAGCCGCCTGGTGTTCGAGTCGGTGGTGTTTCCCTACTACCTACTGGCCGCGAGCGTCCTGGTGTTCCTCCTCGACCTGGTAGCCCGCCGGTCGCCGCATTGGTCGCTGACCTGGTGCGCAGCGGCCGCCTTCTTCGTGGCCGTGCAACCCGGCAACCACGGGGTGGCCGCGCTCGGCACCCTGGTGCTGGCGGTGGCCGTGGTCGCGCTCGGATTCAGAGCACTTCTGGCGGGGCAACCGGTCGTCCGTTGAAGGGGGCCTGGCGGACTGGGTCTGAGCCCTGGGGTCCGGGTCGATGGGGACCAATCGAGGTGCACTGGCGCCCGCGTGGCGCCCACAGGACGGCGCTCGACTCCGGAGTTCCGGGACTTGATGAGGTCCTGCTATTGATCGTGCAATTCCGGATCATGCATGTGACGCCGAAACGGATCGGCACTCGGCGCTCGCAACCCCTGTTCAGGGGTGCCTTGATGACGTGATGCCGAGCCACGTAGCCTGACCAACTCCGGGGACGTATTCGAACAGGGTGGAACCATGGCGACCACCGAGGTCCGTGTGACGGATGGCGAATCCGATGCCCCCGATCACCCGGGAGCGAACCGCGGCCGTCGTCGTCGTCGCTGGTTCCCCTGGATCGCGGGGCTCGTCCTCGTGGCGTCCGCGTTGGGCTATCTGGTGGGCAACGAGGTCCAGGCGAACACCCAGTTCGACCAGGCGCACCACTCGTTGGACGCCGTCCGGCACGGGATCGCCGGGGTCTCGCTAGACCTGGCCACCGTCCGCCGCGATCTCGACGTCGTCAACGGACTGGTCGCGGTGGGTTCGTCGACGCTGGCCAATGACACCTCGAAACTCGTCGGGGCCCGGGATGCCCTGGCCACTGCGCAGGCCGACGTCTCGCGTCAGACCTCGGCGATCACGAGCCTGCACGCCTGCCTCGCCGGTGTCGAGCAGGCGTTGAACGCCCTCTCCCTGGCCGACCAGAGCAGTGCCATCAACGCCCTGAATGCGGTGTCGGCGAGCTGTGCGAGCGTGGTGGGCGGGAATGGTTAGCCGCCGAAGTCGCCGGCTACTCGGCTGGGCCGCGGCCCTCGTCGCCCTGGGCATCATGAGCTCAGCCCTGGTGACCGACCTGCAGGCCCACGCCCGTGACCGATCCGAGCACACGGATCTGGTCGCCGCCCGGGACAAGCTCTCGATGTTGCGCACCGATGACAAGGTGACAAGGTATGCCGACGATGTGGCGACCAACCACCGCAGCGATCTCCTGGCGTCCATCGGATCCACGCTCGCCCAGCTGACGGCGACTCAGAACATCATCTCCGGCACCGACGCCGTCGCCTTCCTCCAGGGAGTCAATATCGGTACGTACGAGACGTGCCTCGGCGGCGTGCAGAACTCGTACATCCAGATCGCCGCCCACGAAAATGCCCAGGCCGCACAAGACATTTCCGGCGTTGCCGGCGCCTGCTCGACTCTGGCAGGGGGAACCAGCGACGGCCTGGCGTATCCCTTCGACTTCCCTGATCCCGATGTCCTCCTTGTCGGAGGTACCTACTACGCCTATGCCACCAATTCNNGTGACGGGTCCGGGCGGTGGGGAGGAGTGCATCTCGGTGGCGAGCTCGCCCCAGCCCCAAGGTCCTTTCCTCGACATGTCGACCGCCCCCCTCATGTGCCAACAGTCCTTGGGCGGCTCCATCGATCCGTCTCCCTTCGTCGACACCACCGGCACGCCGTACCTCGTGTGGAAGTCGAACGGCGGGGCCGGGCAGTCGGCGATCTGGTCCGAGCAGCTCGATCCGACCGGGACCGGGTTTGCGGCCGGCACCGCTCCCGTGCAGCTGCTGGCGCCCGATCAACCTTGGGAGTCCGGTGTGATCGAGGCACCCGACCTCGTGGTGAGCGGTGGACGGTACTTCCTCTTCTACTCGGGGAACAGCTGGAAGGGTGCCGACTATGCGATCGGCGTGGCGGTGTGCAGCGGACCCCTCGGTCCATGTACCGAACCCGTGTCGACACCCATCCTCTCGAGTGGTGCGCACATGGAGGGTCCGGGAGGCGAGTCGGTGTTCACGGACGCCTCCGGGTCCTTCTGGATCGCATTCCACGCGTGGGCACCTGATGCCGTGGGCTATCCGAACAATCGCTCCCTGTACTTGCGTCGGCTGTCGATGACAGGGGCGACGCCGGTGGTCCAGCCGGCCTAATGCGCAGGATCTGGCGACGACGATGCCGGATGCACCGCCGTGGGCCCGCCTTCGTCGAACCTCGAACCCGCGACCTCTGTGAGACCGGCTCCGCCGGTGGCCGGAGGTCGCCCTACGACGCGGGCATGTCAGGGACCGGCGCATATACAGGTGGAGCCTGCGGGGGTGGAGGGCTGCCCGGCCTACCGAGGAAGCCCAGGCCGGGAGGGATGAGATCCCGATGGCTCCAGAGCACCAGGACGCTCACGCCGCCCAGGTAGAGGAATACGACAAGGAGGCGGAAGGCGGGCGTGCTGCCGCCGAACGAGCCGAACACCGCGGGTCGGACGAGAGCGAAGAGCAAGTAGATCGACAGGATCGTGGTGAACAGGAGCGTGGCGACCGCGACGAACGCAACGGCCGAGACGTAGCTCTGGCCGACGCGCCGCGAGGGGTTGGCCACTGACTGGTCACTGCGAGCGGTATCGAGGCCGCGTCGGAGGTGTGCCGATAGGAGGTATGCGCTTACGAGGGCGATCAGACCACCGATCACCGCGGCTCGGGCCACGGTATTGGTGATCGAACCGGAATGGTGTCCGATGAGTTGCACCAGCGCCACGACGACGACCAAGGAACCGAGGATCGTCGTGCCGATCGTGACGAACGACACCGCGAAGAAGTACACGGATTGAGGTCGACGTCCGCTCGGATCGGGATCTGCGCGATTCGCCACCACGATGATGACGAAGACGGCGACGAAGGATAAGAGGACGAGGACCGCGAGCACGCTGACGAGGCTCCCGGCCAGGGAGGCGAAGCTCAGTCCGGAGTTGGACGGCCCGGTATAGGTCACTCCACCGGGGCTGGAACTGGATCCGGGTATTCCGGGGATCAGAGTTGATGCCGTCGTCATGCCAAGCCGCCCATGGTCGACCTTTCCGCCGCGATTCGGGATGTGCCGTAGCGACGCTATCCGGCGACGGGCGGAACCTTCGGGATGGTCCGGACGTCGGCGTCGCGTCGTCCGGATCTGCACCGGCTTCACACGGAGGTGGTCCGCGGAGACCGCGCCGCATCCGATTGGGTGTGGACGAAGACGCTCGAATCACAATCCGCGAGTGCCCCTGGCAGGACTCGAACCTGCGCTTTCGGCTCCGGAGGCCGACGCTCTATCCGCTGAGCTACAGGGGCAGTGGGGTGCGGGTCCGACCGATGCGGCCGGTCCCCGTGCCGCCGAGGAAGCAACTCTAGTGCCAACGCCGGACAGGGCAGCCCGCCCTCTCACTTGGGCAGTCCCGGGACCGCGTATCCTCACGTCACGATGTCCGCACCCGATCCATCCACCCCACGATCGTCCTCGTCGTCGATCCGAGACCGCCTGTCGAAGGCGATCGCCGATGCGGTCGCCGTGGTCGCCGGCGACCAGGGCCTCGACCTGGTCGTGGACCCGTCGACGGTGCACCTGGAGCGCCCGGCCCGGCGCGAACACGGCGACTGGTCCACCAACATCGCCATGGTGACGGCCAAGCGGGCCGCCACCAATCCGCGGGCCCTGGCCAGCGCCGTGGTCGACGTGCTGGAGCACCCGCTGCCCGATCATGTGGTGGGCATCGAGCTGGCCGGCCCCGGCTTCATCAACTTCCGCCTCGACGCCGGCTGGCTGCACGAGGCGTTGGCCGCCGTGCTGACCCTGGGCGAAGACGGCTATGCCCGACCGGACATCGGCCACGGCGAGAAGGTCCAGGTCGAGTTCATCTCGGCCAACCCGACCGGTCCGATCCATGTCGGCAACGGCTGGTGGGGCAGCTACGGCGACGCCCTCGCCCGGATCCTGGCGCGCAGCGGCCACAAGGTCAGTCGCGAGTACTACGTCAACGACACCGGCGGGCAGATCCGCACCCTCGGGACCAGCCTCCTGGCCCGGACCAGGGGAGAGGACATTCCCGAGGGCGGCTACCAGGGTCAGTACGTGACCGACCTCGCCGCCATCTACGACGGCCCGCACGACGTCACCGCAGCCGGCCGCTGGGCGGCCGACCGCATCCTCGAGCGCATCCGGGCCACGCTCGCCTCGGTGGGCATCGTGTTCGACGAGTGGTACTCACAGGCCTCCATCGAGGAGAGCGGCGCGGTCGACGAGACCATCGCCCTGCTGGACGCCAAGGGCCTGGTCTACGAGCAGGACGGCGCCACCTGGTTCCGGTCCGAGCAGCTCGGCGACGTACGCGATCGGGTGCTCCGCAAGGCCGACGGCGACGCCACCTACCTGGCGGGCGACCTCGCCTACCACCGCGACAAGTTCCTGATCCGCGGCTTCGACCGCGTCATCGACGTGTTCGGCGCCGACCATCACGGCCAGGTGGCGAGCTTGAAGGCCGGGGTCGAGGCGTTGGGCGTCGACCCGGACCGACTCGAGGTCAAGCTGGGCCAGATGGTCTCCCTCGTGGACGGTGACGAGACCGTCAAGATGGGCAAGCGCGCCGGCACCGCCATCGATCTCGACACCGTCGTCGCCGACATCGGCCCGGACGCCACCCGCATCCTCAGCCTCATGAGCTCGCTCGACCAGGCGGCCACCTTCGACCTGGCCACCGTGCGCGAGCAGTCGGCCGACAACCCCGTCTTCTACGTGCAGATGGCCAGTGCCCGGATCGGCGGGGTGGGCCGCAAGGCGGCCGAGCGGGGCATCGTGCGCGCGCCGCTGACCGACGTCGACCTGGGCCTCCTCACCCACCCCCGTGAGCTCGAGGTACTGCGATGCCTGGAGGAGCTGCCCGAGGTGGTGGCCGATGCGGCGATCGACCGCGCTCCCACGAAGGTGACCACCTGGGTCCGCAAGCTCGCTTCGTGCTTCCACGGCTTCTACCACGACTGCCCGATCCTGGCCGACGATGTCGACCCTGCCGTGACCCAGGCCCGGCTGTGGCTGGTCGAGGCGTCCCGGATCGGACTGGCCATCGGCCTCGGCCTGCTCGGGGTGTCCGCCCCGGAGGCCATGTGAGCCCGGTCCCCACCGGTCCGGTCGACCGGACCCTGTTGCCCCTGACCGCCCGGGTCGGGGACGACGGTCGACTGTCGATCGGCGGCTACGACGTGGTGGAACTGGCGGAGACGCACGGCACGCCGCTGTTCGTCTACGACGAGGCCCACCTGCGCGCCGCCTGCCGCGACGCAGTCGAGGCCTGGGGTGACGGTGTGGCCTATGCCACCAAGGCCTTCCTCTGTGTGGCCATGGCCCGCCTCGCCCACGAGGAGGGGATGTGCCTCGACGTCTCGACCGGCGGCGAGCTCCACGTGGCCCTGACCGCAGGGGTGCCGGCCGACCGCCTGGTGCTCCACGGCAACAACAAGTCGACCGACGAGCTGGCCGCCGCACTGTCGGTCGGGGTCGGCCGCATCGTCGTCGACTCGTTCGACGAGATCGACCGGATCGAGGCGCTGGTCGCCGATCCTCCGGCGCTGGAAGGCGGCCCCGAAGACGGCGGGCCCGTCGTCCGGTGGCGTCCGAAGGTCCTGGCCCGGATCACCCCCGGCGTCGAGGTCCACACCCACGAGTTCGTCCGCACCGGACAGGAGGACTCGAAGTTCGGCTTCGGCCTCGCCTCCGGTGCCGCCACCCGCGCCGTCGAACGGCTGGCCGCCTTGGATGCCGCCGGTGTGGTGGAGTTCGTGGGCATTCACGCCCACCTGGGCAGTCAGGTCTTCGCCCTCGAACCATTCGTCCAGGCCATCGACGTGCTGGCCGAGTTCTTCGCCCCGCTCGGCCTACCCGAACTGGTGGTCGGAGGCGGCCTGGGTGTGGCCTATGTCAACGGCGAAGAGGCCCCGCCCATGGCCCAGTGGGCCGGCTCGGTACTGCGGGCCTGCGCCAAGGCCGGCATCCCCGATTCGGTCCGGGTCACCGCCGAGCCGGGGCGGTCGATCGTGGCCGCCGCCGGTGTCACCCTCTACCGGGTCGGCACCGTCAAGGACGTCCCCGGTCACCGGACCTACGTGTCCGTCGACGGCGGGATGAGCGACAACCCGCGGCCGGTGCTCTACGGCAGCGGGTACGAGGCCTTCCTGCCCCGTGAATCGGGTGCCGACCGCCCGGTGCCCATCCGACTGGTGGGCAAGCACTGCGAGACGGGCGACGTCGTGGTGGCCGAAGGGTTCGTCCCCGACGACCTGGCCGTGGGCGACGTGCTGTGCACGCCGGTGACCGGTGCCTACGGTCACTCCATGGCTTCCAACTACAACAAGGTCCCCCGCCCGGCCGTGGTGTTCGTGGCCGACGGCGAGGCCCGAACGGTGGTCCGCCGCGAGACGTTCGACGACCTCGTCCGCCTTGACGGCTGACCCGCCGATCGACGGGCGGCGCGTGTCCCGGAAGCATCGGAAGCACCGGCGGCGTCGCCCCGAGGCGGTAGCGTGACCGGGTGACCTCGGCACCGGCGACAGAGCGCTGCCTGCGTGTGGCGGTCCTCGGCTGTGGCAACGTCGGCGGCGCGCTGGTGGGCATCCTCCAGGAGCGGGCCGACGCCTTGGCCGTGCAGTCCGGAGCCCGTCTGGCCATCGCCGGCATCGCCGTCCACGACCTCGACGCCCCCCGTCCCGAGCACGTCCCCCGCGCCCTTCTCACCACCGACGCCGCCGCCCTCGTGGCCGATCCGGCCGTCGACGTGGTGGTGGAGTTGATCGGCGGGCTCGAGCCGGCCGGTTCGCTCGTGCGGTCCGCCCTCGACTCGGGCCGACCGGTGGTGACCGCCAACAAAGCGTTGCTGGCCTCCGCCGACGGTGTGGCCCTGCGTGCCCTGGCCCGGGAGCGTGGAGTGGACCTGCTGTACGAGGCCGCGGTGGCCGGTGCCATCCCGCTGGTGCGGGCGCTGCGGGAGTCGCTGACCGGCGAACGCATCCACCGGGTGATGGGCATCGTCAACGGGACCACCAACTTCATCCTCACGAAGATGGACGAGGAGGGAGCCGACTATGTCTCGGTACTGGCCGAGGCCCAGTCCCTCGGGCTCGCCGAGCGCGACCCGACGGCCGACGTGGAGGGGTACGACGCGGCCGCCAAAGCCGCCATCCTGGCCGGCGTGGCCTTCGGCTACGACGTGTCCGGCGACGCCGTGCTGCGCGAGGGGATCACCGGGATCAGCTCCGACGACGTGGCCTTTGCCCGGCGGTCCGGGTACGTCATCAAGCTCCTGGCCATCGTGGAGCGTTCGGGCGATGAGGGACTGTCGGTGCGGGTCCACCCGGCGCTGGTCCCGAACGCCCATCCCCTCGCCGGGGTCCGGGACGCGTTCAACGCGGTGTTCATCGAGGGGGAGGCGGCCGGCGAACTCATGCTCTATGGACAGGGCGCGGGCGGTCTGCCCACGGCCAGCGCCGTGGTGGGCGACCTCATCGACGCCTCCCGGAACCTCCTGGCCGGCACCACGGCCCCCGCCCCCGACCGGCAGCCCGCCCACCTGGTGCCCGAGTCGGATCTGGAGGCCGGCTTCTACATCAGCCTCGACGTGGCCGACAGACCCGGTGTGCTCGGCGCCGTGACGACCGCGTTCGGCAGCCACGGGGTGTCGATCCGCTCGGTCGAACAAGAGGGCGACGGCCAGGGGGCCCGGCTCGTCTTCGTGACCCACCGGGCCCGCGAGGGCGACGTGCGGGCCACGTTGGCCGATCTACGGGGACTCGACGTGGTGGCCCGCATCGGTGGCGTGATGCGGATCGTGGGTTCGTCGTGACCGGCGACCAGCGGACACTCGGGTGGCGGGGAGTAATCGAGGAGTACCGGGAGTTCCTGCCGGTCAGCGCCGACACCCCGGTCGTCTCACTGCTCGAAGGTGGGACGCCGCTGCTCGAAGCGCCTCGCCTGTCGGCCCGGGTGGGCGCCCGGGTGCTGCTCAAGATCGAGGGGGCCAATCCCACCGGGTCGTTCAAGGACCGGGGCATGACCATGGCGATCTCGAAGGCCGTGGAGGAAGGGGCGAAGGCGGTGGTCTGCGCCTCGACCGGCAACACGTCGGCCTCGGCCGCCGCTTTCAGCGCCCGGGCCGGTCTCACCTGTGCGGTGCTCATCCCGGAGGGCCACATCGCGCTGGGCAAGCTGGCCCAGGCCTTGATCCACGGGGCAAAGGTGCTCCAGCTGCGTGGCAACTTCGACCAGGCTCTCGAGATCGTCCGCGACCTCGGCGAGAAGGCACCGGTCACCGTGGTCAACTCGGTGAACCCCTACCGGATCGAAGGCCAGAAGTCCGGCGCCTTCGAGATCGTCGACCAGCTGGGCGACGCTCCCGACGTGCACTGCATCCCGGTGGGAAACGCCGGCAACATCACCGCCTACTGGAAGGGCTACCTCGAGTTCAAGGAGGCCGGACGGTCGACCCGGCTGCCCCGCATGCTGGGCTTCCAGGCAGCCGGCGCCGCCCCCATCGTGGCCGGCCACCCCATCGAGCACCCCGACACCGTGGCCACCGCCATCCGGATCGGGAACCCGGCCAGCTGGTACGGGGCGACGTCGGCTGCGTCCGAGTCGGGCGGCGGCATCGCCGCCGTCACCGACGACGAGATCCTGGACGCGTACCGGTTCCTGGCCAAAGAGGAGTCGGTGTTCTGCGAGCCGGCGTCGGCAGCGTCCGTGGCCGGTCTCCTGATCCACGGCCTGCCGGACGACCTGGGGGCGTCGGCCACCGTCGTGTGCGTGTTGACCGGGCACGGACTGAAGGACCCCGACATCGCCATCAGCCAGATCAGCGTGCCGAGAGTGGTCGACGCCGACCTCGGCGCGGTGCTGCGCGAATTGTCGCTCTGACCAGGGACGACGGATCATCTCGCCGTGGGCGACGGATGATTGCCGCATGTCGCCGGGAACCTGTATGCTGGTAGTACCTTCGCTTCCGCAGTACGCCCGTTCGGGCCTGCGGGCGGGATCTTCTGGATCGAGTCCCTCGACCAGCCCGTGCCCGGCGTCGGGGGGAAGTGCTTCGGGGACCCGTCCCTGAATTCCCACCTCCCCACTCCCCTATTTCCCTGGCTGTGGGACCCCTCCCACCTGCCAACGAGGACATGCTGAAACGAGGAAGCCGATGACTGCCGAACAGCAGCTCGAGCGCTCGGTGTTGGAGAGCAAAGAGCGCGATGAGCTCCATGCGATCGCACAGGCCCTGTCTGTGAAGACCACCACCAGGACCAAGAAGGCCGACATCATCGACGGCATCCTGAAGGCCACCGGCGTGGCTGTCGACGAGGCCCCGAACGGGGCCGGCGGCGCCCCGAACGGGGCCCGCGGCCGAACACCGCGGGCCGCCCGCAGCCGCGGCGACGCCGACCGGGCCGACGTCCCGGCGACGACCAACGGCGACCACGCCGATCCGGGCGCATCCGACGGCGCGGCCCGCAAGGCCCCGGCGGTCCTGTCCTTCGGACCGGCCGACGACGCGGCCGGTACCGACGTGGCGTCCGAACTCGATTACGACTTCGACGACATCCCGGGGGCCGGACGGACGTCCGGATCGGGCGATTCCGGGGGATCCTCCGACGCCGGCATCGCCACCGACGAGGGTGGGCGTGGCCAGCAGGGCGGCACCCAGGGTCGCCAGCCCAATCAGGGCGGCCAGGGCAACCGCAACAACCAGGGCACCCAGGGCGGCGGCAACGACGACGTCGGCAACCGGCGGTCCAACCGTCGACGTCGCGGCCGCGACCGCCAGGGCGGTCCCGAGGGCGACCTCCAGGGTGGCGGCAACCAGGAACCGCAGTACCAGGGCGAGCTCATCCCGGTCCGGGGACTGCTCGACCTGCGGGACGAGGGCTACGGCTTCCTACGTTGCGAGGGCTACCTGGCGTCTGCGAAGGACGTCTACGTCTCGATCAGCCAGGCCCGGCGCTTCGCTCTCCGCAAAGGCGACAGTGTCGAGGGATTCTGCCGCCCCGCCGGCTCCACCGAGAAGTTCCCGGCGCTGCTCCAGATCGACACCGTCTCCGGCATGGACCCGGAGGTGGCCCGCCTGCGCCCCCGGTTCGAGGATCTGACGCCGCTGTTTCCGGACGAGCGGCTGCACCTCGAGATGCCGGACGAGAAGGAGAACATGACGGCCCGCATCGTCGACCTCCTGTCGCCGATCGGCAAGGGCCAGCGCGGCCTGATCGTGTCCCCTCCCAAGGCCGGCAAGACCACGGTGATGAAGCACATCGCCCACTCCATCGAGGCCAACAACCCCGATGTCCACCTGATGGTCCTCCTGGTCGACGAGCGGCCCGAGGAGGTCACCGACATGCGGCGCTCGGTCAAGGGCGAGGTGGTCGCGTCGACCTTCGACCGTCCCTCCGAGGAGCACACGGCCGTGGCCGAACTGGCCATCGAGCGGGCCAAACGCCTGGTCGAGGCCGGACGCGACGTCGTCATCATCCTGGACGGCATCACGCGCCTGGCCCGCGCCTACAACCTGGCGGCCCCGGCCACCGGCCGGATCATGTCCGGAGGTGTCGACTCCGGAGCGCTGTATCCGCCCAAGCGGTTCTTCGGTGCCGCCCGGAACATCGAGGAGGGCGGCTCGCTGACCATCCTCGCCACCGCCCTGGTCGAGACCGGGTCCAAGATGGACGAGGTGATCTTCGAGNNCAAGGGCACCGGCAACATGGAACTCCGACTCGACCGTCGCCTGGCCGAGCGTCGGCTGTACCCGTCGATCGACGTCAACGCCAGCTCGACCCGGCACGAGGAGCTCCTCTTCGACCGCTCGCAGCTCCAGCAGGTCTGGAAGCTCCGTCGGGTGCTCAACGCCCTGGCCAACGAAGGCAGTGCCGCCGCCGGTCTCGAGCTCCTGATGGACAAGATCCGCACCACCAAGAGCAACGACGAGTTCCTGGCCGAGATCGCCAAGGGCCCGGCCACCTGACCCCCGGCATCCCATCGGAACGCACCCGCCGGTCGACGGCGGGATCGGAACCGGTACACTCTGTCCTCTGCAATCGGGCGTCTCCCCGCACACGGGTGCGCCACTCCAGGAGATTCCCATGAAGACCGACATCCATCCCGACTACACCGAGACTTCGGTGCGCTGCTCCTGCGGGAACACCTTCACCACGCGCTCGACCAAGCCCGAGATCACCCTCGAGCTCTGCAACGAGTGCCATCCCTTCTTCACCGGCAAGCAGAAGCTGGTGGACTCCGGCGGCCGTGTCGAGCGCTTCCAGCGTCGCTACGCCACCGGCGGCCGCAAGAAGAAGCCGGCCGCCCCCTCTGCGGGCTGAGGCCGCAGCGGGTCGTCGGCACGTCGCCGTCCGCCCGACCAGTCCATTCCCGCCCACGCCGGTTCCGGTGTGATCGACGGGTGACGCTACCCTTCCCCACGTGCTCAACGACCGCCTGAGGGAACGCCTCGTCGATCTCGAGCGGGAGTACGAGTCGGTGCTGGCCGAGCTCAACGACCCCGATCTCTCGTCGGACCCCAACCGCCTGCGCCAGGTGTCGCGTCGCCACCGCGAGCTCGAAGAGGTCGTCGCCTGCTTCCGTCGGCTCGAGTCGTCGTTCGCCGACCTCGAGGCGGCCCGGGAGATGGTCGCCGACTCGGCCGGGGCCGAGCGGGACCTCGCCCAGGCCGAGGTGACCGGGGCCGAAGGGGAGATAGCGCGGCTCGAGGAGGAGCTCCGCCTCCTCCTCGTCCCCCGCGACCCCAACGCCGGCCGCAGCGTGATCCTGGAGATCCGGGGGGCCGAGGGCGGCGAGGAGGCCAACCTCTTCGCCAAGGACCTCTTCGACATGTACACCCACTACGCGGCGTCCAAGGGCTGGAAGGTCGACGTCCTTTCGTCCAGTCCCTCCGAGCGCGACGGCCTCAACGAGGTCACGTTCGTGGTCAAGGGGGAGGATGCCTGGCAACGGCTCGAGCATGAGGGCGGACCCCACCGGGTGCAGCGGGTGCCGGTCACCGAGTCCCAGGGTCGGATCCACACCTCCTCCGCCGCGGTGGCTGTGCTGCCCGAAGCCGAGGAGGTCGACGTCGACATCGACCCGGGCGACCTGAAGATCGACGTCTACCGGTCGACCGGCCCCGGTGGGCAGTCGGTCAACACCACCGACTCCGCCGTGCGGATCACCCATCTGCCCACCGGCATCGTGGTGGCCATGCAGGATGAGAAGAGCCAGATCCAGAACCGGGCCAAAGCCATGATCGTGCTGCGTTCCCGCCTGCTGAAGGCCGAGCAGGATCGCCAAGCCGCAGAACTGTCCCAGCAGCGTCGCAGCCAGGTGGGTGGTGGCGGCCGCTCCGAAAAGATCCGGACCTATAACTACAAGGAGAACCGGGTCACCGACCACCGGATCAAGCTGACCCTCCACAAGTTGGACCGGATCCTGATGGGCGACCTCGACGAGCTGACCGGGGCGCTCATGGCCGACAAACGCTATCGCCAGCTGGACGAGGGTTGAGGCCGGTGGTCCTGGTGTCCGAACGCGTCGATCTGGTGGCCGAGGTGTCCGACCGGGTCGGGTCGGCCCGGGAGGCGGGATGGATCGTCGACCACGCCATGGCGGCGTCGCCAGTGGACGACGCGGCGGCCCGTGTGCTGGCGCTGTCGTTGGCCGACCGGCGCGCGGCCGGCGAGCCGCTGCAGTACGTGTTCGGCACCTGGGCCTTCCGCCACCTCGAGCTGGCCGTCGACCGGCGCGTCCTCATTCCGCGGCCCGAGACCGAGCAGGTGGTGGAGGTGGCGCTACGTGAGCTGGCCGCCATGGCTCCGGCCCGGGACCCCAACGAGGGTCCGATGATCTGCGTCGACCTGGGCACCGGCTCAGGCGCCATCGCCCTGGCCCTCGCCACCGAGGGCACCGCGGGCGGTCTCACCCTCGACGTGTGGGCCACCGACGCGTCACCCGACGCCCTCGACGTGGCCCGGTACAACCGTGACGGGTTGGCCACGACCGACCCCGTGGCCGCGGAGCGGGTGCACATGGCCGAAGGCTCGTGGTTCGACGCGCTCCCCGGCCACCTGGCCCGGAAGATCGACCTGGTCGTCGCCAACCCGCCCTACGTGACCGACGATGAGTATGCCCACCTGGATCCGACGGTCCGGGACTGGGAGCCGCGGTCGGCCCTGGTCGCCGCCCGGGGGCGGGGCGGCGTGGCCGGCATGGCCGACATCGAGGCGGTGGTGGCCGGGGCGGGTGCCTGGCTGCGACGATCGGGGGCACTGGTCGTCGAGCTGGCCCCGGCCCAGGCCTACGCGGCGGTCGATGCCGCCCGCCGGGCCGGATTCGCCGAGGTGGGGACGGCCAGCGACCTGGCCGGGCGGCTGCGCATGCTGGTGGCCCGACGATGACCCGGGTGTTGGTGGCGTCCGAGGCGGGCGCGGTGCGCGAGGCTGCCGCCGCGCTGGCTGACGGCGCCGTGGTGGCGGTGCCGACCGACACCGTGTACGGCCTTGCCGTCGACCCCACCCAGCCCGAGGCGATCGAGCGGCTGTTCGCACTGAAGGGCCGGCCGGCCGAGGTGCCGCTGCCGATCGTGGTGGCCGGGAACGAGCAGGTGGCGATGGTGGCCGGGGCGCTCGAGGTGGCCGCCATGGGCCTGGCCGAGCGGTACTGGCCGGGTCCGCTGACCCTGGTCGTCCCCCGTCGGCCGACGTTCACGGTCGACCTCGGCGGCCCGGTGGCGGTCCGACGGACCGTCGGGGTGCGCCGACCCGACCACGCCGTGCTCGTCGCCCTGTGTGAACTGCTCGGCCCGTTGGCCGTGACCAGTGCCAATCTGCACAGGGCACCGCCGGCCACCACCCCCGCCGAGGTGTTGCGGGTGTTCGCCGGATCCGACGAGCCGGCGGTCGTACTCGACGGCGGCGCGTGCGACGGACTGCCCTCCACGGTGGTCGAGTGCCGCGGACCTGCCTCGCGCTGCCTTCGTGAGGGTGCGTTGTCATGGTCGGAGATCCACGGGGACGAGTCCGTCACCGGGGAGCGTCCGGGGGCCGCCGGGCGCCCCGGGGTTGACGGTGCCGGTCCCGGCGGGGGACACTTGTGGGATGCAGCACGTTGAGCCGTCCCCACGCGTCACCGTAAGCATTATCGACTAGGCACATACCACTCCCGGTGTGTGCCCCCTGACCGTCCACCTGGTGGGCGGTTTTTCAATTGCCGCCCGGGTGCGCCGGGCGGACCCGACCAGGTGGCGCTCGACCAGATGCAACACCGAGGGATCCCTCCTCCGGACAGATCCCGAACAGGCAGACTCCGAGAAGACAGACTCCGAGCAGATACAGACTCCGAGCAGATGAGGACAGCGGACAAGTGAGCAGCTACAAGGTTGGCGTGATCGGCGGCGACGGCATCGGACCCGAGGTGACGGCCCAGGCCCTCAAGGTGGTGGGCGCCGCGGGCGTGACGCTCGATACCACCGACTACGACCTGGGCGCCGACCGTTACATCCGCACCGGCGAGGTGCTGCCCGACAGCGTCCTCGAGGAGCTCCGCGGCTACGACGCCATCCTGATGGGGGCCATCGGCGCCCCGGTGGGCTCTACCGTCGTGCCCCCGGGCACCCTGGAGCGGGGGATGCTCCTGCGCCTGCGGTTCGCCCTCGATCTCTACATCAATCTGCGGCCCTTCACCGGCGTCCCCGGGGCACCGCGACCGGACTGCGACTTCGTCGTGATCCGGGAGAACACCGAGGGCACCTACGCCGGCGAGGGCGGCTTCCTCCGCAAGGGCACGCCGTTCGAGGTGGCTACCCAGGGATCGGTCAACACCCGCCATGGCGTCGAGCGGTGCGCCCGCTTCGCCTTTGCTCTGGCCGCCACCCGCGAGCGGCGGCACCTCACCCTGGTCCACAAGACCAACGTGCTGACCTTTGCCGGCGACCTGTGGCAGCGCACGGTCGATGAGGTGGCTCCCGACTACCCGGGCGTCACCCGTGACTACAACCACGTGGATGCCACCTGCATCTACCTGGTCGAGGACCCCACCCGCTACGACGTGATCGTCACCGACAACCTGTTCGGCGACATCATCACCGACCTGGCCGGCGCGGTGGCCGGCGGCATCGGGTATGCCGCCTCGGCCAACCTCAACCCCGACCGTACCGGTCCCTCGATGTTCGAGCCCGTACACGGGGCGGCCAATGACATCGCCGGGACCGGCAAGGCAAACCCGGCCGCCGCCATCCGGTCCGCCGCACTCATGCTGGACTTCCTCGGCGAGGAGAAGGCCGCCGCCGCCGTGACCGCCGCCGTGACGGACTTCATCCACTCCACCCCCGAACCCACGCTCTCGACCGCCGAGATCGGTGACGCCATCGCAGAAAGGCTCTGAGACATGCCCATCACCCCCACCGAGAAGATTTGGATGGACGGCAAGCTCGTCGACTGGGCCGATGCCACCGTGCACGTCCTCACCCACACCATGCACTACGGCTCCGGCGTCTTCGAGGGCATCCGGGCCTACCCGACCGACCGCGGCGTGGCCATCTTCCGCCTCCGCGACCATATCGAGCGCCTCTTCGTCTCGGCCGCCGTGTTCATGATCGACGTCCCCTTCAGCGTGGACGACGTGATCGAGGCCACCCGTGAGGTGGTCCGGGTCAACGGCATGGGCGACGGCTGCTACATCCGGCCGCTCGTCTACCTCGGCTACGGCGAGATGGGCCTCAATCCCATCCCGTGCCCGGTCAACGTCTCGGTGGCCTGCTGGCCCTGGGGCACCTACCTCGGCGACGAGGGGGTGGCCAACGGGGTCTCGATGAAGGTCTCCTCGTGGAGGCGCCACGACCCCAATGCCGTCCCGACCGCGGCCAAGGGCACCGGCATGTACGTGAACTCGTCGCTGGCCAAGGTCGAGGCCATCAAGGCCGGCTACGACGAGGCCATCCTGCTCGCCCCCGACGGCAACGTCAGCGAGTGCACGGGCGAGAACATCTTCATCGTCCGCGATGGCAGGCTCCTGACCCCGCCCAGCTCCGACTCGGGGGCCCTCGAGGGGATCACCCAGAAGTCCGTCGAGCGGATCGCCCGCGACCTGGGCCTCGAGGTCCACTACCAGCAGCTCATCCGGACGGACCTCTACACGGCCGACGAGGCCTTCCTGACCGGCACCGCCGCCGAGGTGGTGCCGATCCGGGCCGTCGACGACCGCACCGTCGGGGCGGGCAAGCCGGGCCCGATCACCCAGAAGATCCAGCAGACCTACTTCGCCGCCGTGCGCGGCGAGGTCGATCAGTACAAGGACTGGTTGGACTATGTCGAGTGACGGCCCGACCCTCAACGACGACTCGTACGCGGCGGCCAAGGCGGGTGGCGGACACACCCACGGCCACACCCACAGTCACGGCGGGGGCCCGGCCCACTCCCACCCGCTGACCGCGGGCCAGGAGGCCCACGCCCGGGGGCGTCGGTCCGCGGACCCCGACCACGACCACCAGGCGACCCGGGGCGGCCACGACTTCGACCTACCCGACCTGCCCGACGCAGTGGACGTCTTCGACACCACCTTGCGCGACGGCTCGCAGCAGGAGGGCCTGTCGCTGACGGTGGACGACAAACTCCGGGTGGCCGAACAGCTCGACCACCTCGGCGTGACCTTCATCGAGGGCGGCTGGCCCGGCGCCAATCCCAAGGACGTCGAGTTCTTCGCCCGCGCCCCGAAGGAGCTGGACCTCACCCGGGCCACGCTGGTGGCTTTCGGATCCACCCGGCGCGCTGGCGTACGGGCCGAGGACGACGAGACCCTCCGCCATCTCGTGGAGGCGCAGACCCCGGCTGTCTGCATCGTCGCCAAGTCGTCGGAGATGCATGTGGTCGACGCCCTGCGCACGACCCTCGACGAGGCGATCGCCATGGTGGCCGATTCGGTGGCCTTCCTGCGGGCCAACGACCTGCGGGTCTTCCTCGACGCCGAGCACTTCTTCGACGGCTACCGGGCCAATCCGGAGTTCACCATGCGGATCCTCCAGGCCGCAGAAGAAGCGGGGGCCGAGACCCTGGTCCTGTGCGACACCAACGGGGGCACCCTGCCCTACGAAGTCGAACGGATCGTCACCACCGTGCTGGACCGGTTCGAAACCCAGGTCGGGGTGCACTTCCACAACGACAGCGGCTGCGCCGTGGCCAACTCCCTGGCCGGTGTGTCGGTGGGGGCCACCCACGTGCAGGGCTGCGTGAACGGCTACGGCGAGCGGGCGGGCAATGCCGACCTGGCCGCCGTGGTGCCGGACCTGTCGCTGAAGCTGCGGGTATCGACCATCCCGGCCGACCGGCTGCCCCTGCTCACCCCGGTGGCCCACCACATCTCCGAATTGGTCAACATCGCCCCCAACCCCCAGCAGCCCTTCGTGGGCGCATCGGTCTTCGCCCACAAGGCGGGGCTCCACACCTCGGCCATCGCCCGACGGTCGGACGCCTACGAGCACGTCCCGCCCGCGTCCGTCGGCAACGGCACCCGCTTCGTGGTGTCGGAGATGGCCGGCCGTTCGACGCTGGTGATGAAGGCCGAGGAACTGGGCCTCGAGCTCGACTCCGACGCCATGACGTCGGTGCTCGACTCCCTGAAGCGCCTCGAGTACGAGGGCTACCACTTCGAGGTGGCCGACGGCTCCCTCGAGCTGCTGCTCCGCGACTCGACCGGATGGCGCCAGCCCTTCTTCGAGCTGGAGTCCTACCGGGTCATCGCCGACCAGGGGGAGGATCTCTCCACCGAGGCCACGGTCAAGCTCCGGGTCGACGGCGAGCGGGTGGTGGCCACGGCAGAGGGCAACGGCCCGGTCAACGCCCTCGACGGCGCGCTGCGGGCCGCCATCGGTGAGAGCTATCCGGCGCTCGTCGGGGTCCACCTGGTCGACTACCGGGTGCGGGTCCTCGACTCGGCCAAGGGCACCGGCTCGGTGACCAGGGTTCTCATCGACTCGACGGACGGTGACCGGACGTGGACGACCATCGGGGTATCCGAGAACATCATCGCCGCCTCGTGGCAGGCCCTGTCCGACTCGGTGGTCTACGGTCTGCTCCACGCCGTGGGGAGCGGTGCCTGAACTGGACATCAATGCCATGGGCGTGCCACGTTTCTCCCCCAGACCGCCTTGAACCCGACCGTACGCCGCCACCCGCGATCCAGGAGCACCCGGTGACCCAGCCCAGTTTCGTCCCCGTCGTCGAGGCGGATCAGGTCCGTCGTGCCTACCAACTGCATGTGCCGTCGATCTGGACGACGTCGCGGCCGTCGGAGCTCCGCGGCACCCGCCAGCCTTCGGGCACCTTCCTCGGCACTCCCGGACCCGACCAGGGGTTCGCCCTCAAACTGGCCCGGCGGTTCGAGGACCGACTGGTGCTCGGCGCGGGGGAGCGAGGCGAGGACGCCATCTCGGGCTGTACCGCCGTCGCCATGCGCCGCGCTGCAGTGTTCGGGCGGGCGCCGGTCATCCACGATCTGACACTGGCCTTCACGCTGTGGGGCTTCTGCGAGGGGGCGCCGGCCGATCTGGTGGCCGCCCGTGAGCCTCTTTTCCGGTCCGCCTCGCACCACTATCAGGTGCAGCGCACGATCGCCGACTGCGTGCTGGAGCCGACACTGCGCCTCACGCCGGAGCAGGTGACCGAGCGACTCGCCGAGTGGCGCTCGCTGATCGAGCTGCCCGAGCGGCACTGATCGGGGGCCCCGACGCCGGGGCGGAGGTCCACCCCGAGGACCCCGACTGATCGGACCTGCGCTGGGCCAGCGGTCGGTCCTCGCTCCGGCGGAGCGTCAGTCGGAGGCCCCGATGGAGGTGGGTGGTCTGGAGATCGTGGTGTCGGGATCGGGTCGGACGGTGGCCGGAGTCAGTGGTGGATCCGCCAGCGCCTCTTGGCCGATGCGCCGGTGAAGGCACCGACCTCGGCCGGCGTGCGTGCCGACGACATCTGATCCTGGCCGCCATCGGGCGGGTCGCCCCCATGGCCTGTTGGCGTCAGCGTGTCGAGGCTGGGCCGCGGCTCGCCGTCGGCATAGTTGACCGTGACGACGTTGGCCAGACTGGAGCCGGCCACGGCCTGCTGGAAGAGGTCGGGATACATCGGACCCGCCTCGGTCCGCTGGTCGGACTCACCGGACCACGCGGGACGACCGGGGAGCTCCGGCACGGGGATCGGTGGCTTCTTCCCCACACCCTGCATTGAAGGGTGGAGTTCGGGTGGATACCAGGTCCCGTCGCTGGCCAGCCACCATCCTGGTCCTTGCGGCTTGTCGCTCATGGTCTCTCTCCACCTGGTCGATCGTGTCGAATCCGGTCGTGACGGACATCCGGGAACTGGCCCGGTCTCCGGATACATCGGCCCGGACCATCGGGTCCTTGAGCGATTCGGCACCCCTGAAGGGCTCCCCGGGCGTCCGTCCTGGTACCAGTCGGTAGCTTGTCGGCATGGAGAACGCGTTCGCCCTGTCTGAAACCCACCGACAATTCCGCGACACGCTGCGCAAATTCGCCGCCGGCCGGGTCGCCCCCCTGGCTGCCGCGGCCGACCGGGATTCCAGCTTCCCGCAGGCCTCCTTCGACGCCTGCGTCGAGCTCGAACTGCCCTCGCTCGGGGTCCCGGTGGAGTACGGCGGCGCCGGAGCGGACATGATCACCCAGGCCATCATGGCCGAGGAGATCGCCCGGGCCTGTGCCTCGACCGCCGTGACTCTGCTGATCTCCAAGCTGGCCATGCTGCCGGTCATGAACTGGGCCAGCGAGGAGCTCAAGCGGGCGTACCTGCCCAAGATCGCATCGGGCGAGTACCAGGGCAGTTACTGCCTGTCGGAGGCCGACGCCGGCAGCGACGTGGCCTCGATGCGGACCCGGGCGGTGCGGGACGGTGACGGCTACGTCCTGACCGGGGCCAAGCACTGGATCACGAATGCCGGCGTGTCGGACACCTACACGGTGTTCGCCGTCACCGACCCCGGGGCGGGTCGGCGCGGGATCAGCTGCTTCCTGGTCGAGGCCGGGTGGGGGGTCGAGGTGGGATCGCACGAGGACAAGATGGGCCTGCGGGGCAGTCCGACCGCCGCCGTCATGTTCGACGGGATCCGGGTGCCGGAAAGCCACCGCGTCGGCGAGGAGGGACAGGGGTTCACCATCGCCATGCACACGCTCGACCGCAGCCGTCCAACCATCGGGTCGCAGGCCGTCGGCATCGCACAGGGTGCCATCGACGCCGCAGCCGACTACATGCGTGAGCGCACTGCGTTCGGGAAGCCCATCGCCGACCTGCAGGCGCTCCGCTTCATGCTGGCCGACATGGCGATGAAGACCGAGGCGGCCCGGACCCTGGTCTACCGTGCGTGCTCGCTCGTCGACCACGGCGATCCCGACGGCGGACCTCCGTCGGGGCGATGGCCAAGTGCTTCGCCTCCGACACCGCCATGGCGGTCACCACCGACGCCGTCCAGCTGCTCGGGGGTTACGGCTACACCAAGGACTTCCCGGTCGAGCGGTACATGCGCGACGCCAAGATCACCCAGATCTACGAGGGCACCAACCAGATCCAGCGGGTGGTCATCGCCAAGGGGTTGCTGGGCTGACCGGATCCTGCTGGCCCGAACCCGGGGTCGGCGCCCGCCCGAAGGCCGGGAGGCGGTAGGTTCCCATCCCATGGCCGACATCACCATCTTCCACAACCCGAACTGCTCTAGCTCCCGGGCCGCAACGGAGATTGCCGGCGACATGGGCGTGGAGGTGGACATCCGTCGCTACCAGCTGAAGGCCGAGCGCCCCTCCGTCGAGGAGCTGCGTGCGCTCCTCGCCATCCTGGAGGACGACCCCACCGCCCTCGTGCGCCGGGACGCCAACTTCACCGAGCTGGGCCTGACCGACGACGACGTCCGCAGCGCCGAGCAGGTCGCTCAAGTGCTGGCCACCCATCCCGACCTCATCCAGCGGCCGGTGCTGGTGGCCGCCGGTTCCGCCGTCATCGGACGCCCGAAGGATCGCATCGCGCCGTTCCTGGCCGCCCACGGCTGAGACCCGGCCGGACGCGTCCTCGTGCCGGAGTTGCCCGAAGTCGAGACCATCCGGCGACAGCTCGATGCGCGCCTCATCGGACGCTCGGTGTCGTCCGTCGAGACGAGGTGGCACAAGAGCTTCACCGGCCGGAGGGTTGATCCGGGCGTCGTCGTGGGCCGGCCCGTCGCCCGGGTCTGGCGGCGCGGCAAAGTGCTCGGGATCGACACCGACGGCGGGATCAGCCTCCTCACCCACCTGCGCATGACCGGCCAGCTGCTCCTCGAGCCCGTGGGGACGCCGAGGGACACCCCGTCGCCGAAAGACACCGGGGCGACGAGGGTCGTCTTCGGCTTCGACGACGGCTCCCGGCTCTACTTCAACGACCAGCGGAAGTTCGGCCGCATGGTGGTGCTCCCCACGGCCGACGTGCCGGCTGACCAGCTTCTCGCCCGCATGGGTCCCGAGCCCCTGGAGCCGGGTTTCGACGCCGAGGCGCTGGGCGCGGGCCTGGCCCGCCATCCGTCGATGACCCTCAAGGCGGTGCTCCTCGACCAGGGTTTCGTGGCCGGCATCGGCAACATCTACGCCGACGAGGCCCTGTGGCGGGCCGGCCTCCACCCGCAACGGCGGTGTGGCGCGGTGCGACGCCCGGCCGTTGCGGCCCTGCGGGACGGGATCGTCACCGTGCTGTCCGAGGGCGTGGCCCGCGGCGGCTCGACACTGCGCGACTACGTGGACGCCCAGGGCCAACGGGGTGGCTACCTCGACATCGCCGCCGTCTACGGCCGGTCCGGGCAACCGTGCCGGCGGTGCTCCACGGTCATCGTGAAGATCACGGTCGCCGGCCGTGGTACCCACCTGTGCCCGTCGTGTCAGGTCACCCCACGGAAGCGGCGGGCGCCACGCGGCTGATCACGCGTCGCGGCGCTGATCACGCGTCGCGGCGACCGGCCCGTCTCAGCCGGGTAGGCCCCGCATCGAGTTGTTGCGCTTCTCGTGGCTGAGTTCGGCGAGACCGAGTGCCTCGAGGAGCGGGGGCAGGTACATCCCGAACCGGCCGCGGTAGCCGTTGCGCAGCCCGTACCAACCGCCGACCGGGTTGGCGGGGGAGCGTCCCCAGGCCTCGACGGTGCCCTCGGCGGCATCCTTCTTCTCGTCGGCCGCCCCGAGAGGCACCCAGTCGCCCAGTTCCACCAGCCAGGCGTGCAGGTCGACGACGGCCGAGAGGTGGTATTTCAGGGTGGTCGAGCCGACCTGGCAGACCAGGGCCGGCGGGTCCGCCGCCTCGTCGCGGTACATGGTGTAAGCGGAACTGCCCGGTGGCGTGGTCAGCTCCCACGGATCGTCCTTGGTGCCGCTGGCGGTCATGGCTCCCCTTCGGTCGGCGTCGGTGACGAGTGTTGCAGACCTGGCGGACGCCGGACGGGAAGGACTCAGTTGGCTGGTGCGCGGTGCCGCATGGCCCATCCCGGGCCGCGGAACACGTAGGACAGCCGCTCCACCCATCCGGTCGACGAGGCGATGTCCCACGCCATGTCGACATACTCGTGGCTGGCGATCCGCGCCGGATTGAAGGTGTTGATGTTCTTGGTCAGCCCGTAGACGACGGTCTCGTCCTCCGGCTCGAACGTGCCGAACATCCGGTCCCAGATGATGAGTATCCCGCCGTGGTTGCGGTCGAGATACTGCCGGTTCGTACCGTGGTGGACCCGGTGATGGGAGGGCGAGTTCAAGGTGGCCTCGGCCCTCCCGATGTGGTCGACGGCCTCGGTGTGGATCCAGAACTGGTAGATGAGGTTGACCCCCCGGGCCGTGGCCACCGCCGAGGGCGGGATCCCGAAGAGGCACAGCAGGCCGTAGGGGATGGAGGTGCCGAGGGCGTCGGCCACCGGTTGGCGGAGCGCGGTCGACAAGTTGTACCGCTCACTCGAGTGGTGGACTTCGTGGACCGCCCACATGTAACGGCTGGTGTGCATGAACCGGTGGTTCCAGTAGTAGAGGAAGTCCCACCCGACCACGGCGGCGGCCAGGGCGGCCGTGCCGTTGCCCAGCGAACCGACGAGGCGGCGCTCCCACAGTCGCTCGGGCGTCGTCGCCGTCGCCCACGCGGTCGTCACCGCGATTCCGCCGGCCGCCACCGCGGCGACCCCGCCGACAGAGGCCACGCGCCGCGCCGTCGAAGGTGAGCGGCCCGGTCCCCCGGGAGGGTCCGGCGCCTCGCCGCGCTCGGCCCGTCGGGCCACGATGTCCGCCGCGGTGGTGAGGGCGGCGGTCCCGATTGCGGCACCGACCAGTACCTTGGCGAACCGGCCCTTGCCCCGGGTGACGGGCCGGAGGAGGCGGGGCGCCACGAAGGGAGCGAGCAGGCTGAGGACGCCCATGGACAGGCTGGCCGACGTGTCTCTCGCCTCGTAGTCGCCGGCCGTCGGGGTCCCGCCTCCGGTGAGCCGTCGACGTTGCAGCCAGTACTCGACCCCCATGGCGGCGAAGTAGCCGGGGACGGCGACGACCGTCAAGTCGACGGTGTCCGAGCCGGGTTTGACGGGACGCTTCACGAGGCCCGGGTGATCGTCACGGTCAACCCCGGAAACTGCCCCGGCGCGGGTTCGGGAACGACCGCCAGTGCTGCGGCCGCCACCGGTGCAGCTGCCTTCGTCGAGGTCACCGGAGCCTCCCCTGGTCGGACCGTCAGGCCGGGCAACCCCGCCCGACCGTTGTGGGCGAGAGTACTGCAGGCGCCGGTGACCGGGCGGGGCTCAGACCCCGGCGGTGGCCCGCAGCGGGCGCAGGGCGGCCTCGAGCTTGGCCAGCTCGGCGAGCATGCCGGCCGCGGCCATCTCGGACTGCTCATTCGGCACGAAGCGGCCCTCGTCGTCGATGAACTGGCCGACGAAGGGGATGTTGACCGCCTCCACTGCGGGTGTCATGCGCAGTGCGGCAACCACCGGCTTGAGGGCCGTCATGGCCCGTACGCCGGCCGACACCCCGCCATAGCTCACAAAGCCCACCGGCTTGTAGTTCCACTCGCTGTGCAGGTGGTCGAGGGCGTTCTTGATGGCGGCGTTGAAGCTGTGGTTGTACTCCGGGTGCACGATGACGAAGGCGTCGCCCCGGGCGACGGTCTCACTCCACGCGATGGTGCGGGGCTGCGTGTACTGGCGGGCGATCGGATGGTTGGGCTCGTCGAGCAGGGGGAGCGCCACGTCGGCGAGGTCCACCAGCTCGACCTCGAACTCGTCGCTGGCCTCGGCGAACCGTTGAAACCACTGGGCGACCGGCAACCCCACACGGCCCGGTCGGGTGCTGGCAACGATGATCTGCAGTACGGGCTTGGACACGGTCTGCTCCTCGGGGGCGGTTGGCTCTTAGTTGACTAAACAACTAAAACCACCACCACATTCCACGACCGGGCGCCCGGCGCCTGCGCGGTACCAAGGGCGGGACGGCGCCAAGGCGGCGCCGGGGCAGCGGAGTAGAACCGGTTCTATACTGAGACCTCGGGTCGCCGGGGCTCCGTCTCGCCCCGGTCGTCCAGGCCTACATCGCGAACCAGATCTCTCAAGGGGGAACCACCATGGCCCGACCGGTCATCGTCGAAGCAGTGCGCACGCCGATCGGCAAGCGCAATGGTTGGCTGTCGGGATTCCACGCCGCAGAACTGCTGGGAAAGGCTCAGGTCGAGCTGGTGAAGAAGGCCGGTGTCGATCCGGGCAGCGTCGAGCAGATCGTCGGCGGCTGCGTGACCCAGGCGGGAGAACAGGCGTCCAACGTCACGCGCACCGCGTGGCTCAGCCAGGGCATGCCCTACGAGACGGCGGCCACCACCGTGGACTGCCAGTGCGGTTCGGCCCAGCAGGCCAACAACTTCATCGCCAACCTGATCAACGCCGACGCCATCCACTCGGGCATCGCTTGCGGTGTCGAGGCCATGAGCCGGGTGGGCCTCGGGGCCAACGCCTTCAACGGACCCGGCAAGTCCCGCCCGGAGGAGTTCCCGTGGGACATGCCCGACCAGTTCAACGCGGCCGAGCGGATCGCCCAGAAGTACGGCATCACCCGCGATGACGTCGACTGGCTGGGCTTCGAGTCCCAGCGCAAGGCCGCCCAGGCTGTGGCGGAAGGTCGCTTCGACCGCGAGATCGCCCCGGTGGAGGCCCCGGTCGTGGGGGCCGATGGACCGACCGGCGAGCTGAAGCTGGTGACTCGGGACCAGGGTCCACGCGAGACGACCAGGGAGGGGTTGGCCGGCCTCAAGCCGGTGCTGCCCGACGGCATGCACCATGCCGGCAACAGCTCGCAGATCTCCGACGGCGCCGCCGCCGTGCTGTGGATGTCCGAGGAGCGGGCCGGTGAGGCCGGACTGCGTCCCCGCGCCCGCATCGTGGGCCAGACCCTCGTCGGCTCGGACCCCTACTACCACCTCGACGGCCCCATCGCCGCCACCACCGACGTACTCAAGAAGGCCGGCATGACCATGGCCGACATCGACATCTTCGAAGTCAATGAGGCGTTCGCATCGGTCGTCATGTCGTGGGGCAAGTTCCACGACGTCGACTGGGACAGGGTCAACGTCAACGGTGGGGCCATCGCCCTCGGCCATCCGGTGGGCTCGACCGGCGCCCGCCTCATCACGACCGCCCTTCACGAACTGGAACGGTCGGACAAGCAGCTGGCCCTCATCTCGATGTGTTGCGGCGGCGCCTTGGCCACGGGCACCATCATCGAGCGTATCTGACGGCACCCCCGATCGCCCGACGCCGTGCTTGCGTCGTGCGGGATCGCTGGTTGAGTGGAGGCATGGCCGGCTTGCGTCCCGTCCACGGCTGGTCACGGTGGATGGTGCCCGCCGCCGGACTCGTCCTCGTCGTCACCAGCGGGTGTTCCTCTTCCCAGGCCAGGACGGGCGTGGGTGGCACCGCGCCACCTCCGACGACCGCGCGCGTTGCTCCGGTGTCGGACTGGACCACGTTCGACCAGAACGGGCTCCGCACCGGTGTGGACGCCTCGGGCGCCCCGTTCTCCCCGGCCACCCCGGCGTGGACGTCCCGTGTGCTCGACGGCAACCTGTACGGCCAGCCCCTGGTGGCGACCGGAAGGGTGTACGTCGCCACCGAGAACGACACCGTCTACGCCCTCTCCGCCCGCTCCGGCACCGTGCTGTGGTCCCACCACCTGGCCACACCCTTCGACCCGTCGACAGTGTCCGGCCTGTGCGGGAACATCACGCCGACCGTGGGGATCACCTCCACCCCGGTCATCGATACCGCCCGGGGCGAGATATTCGTGGTGGCGGCCGTCCAGGTGCCCGGGGGGGCCTCCCACCACCTCTTCGGGCTTGACCTCTTCACCGGGGCCACCCTGCTCGACGAAGTCATCGACCCCGGCAGCGTGGTGGCACCGGCCTACGAACTGCAGCGGGCGTCGTTGGCGCTGACTGCGGGCCGCGTGGTGATCGGGTTCGGAGGGAACTACGGCGACTGCGGCAACTACCACGGCCTGATCGTGACGGCCCCCGAGGACGGATCCACCCCGTCGACGTATCTGGTGGCCGGCCTGCCCGGTGACAACCAGGGCGCAGTGTGGATGGGCGGGGCCGCACCTGTCATCGACGCCCGGGGCGACATCTGGGTGTCCACCGGGAACAGCGCCCATACGTCGCACGTCTCCCAGTACGACGACTCCGACAGCGTGCTGCTGCTCAGTCCCACGGGAGCGCTGCTCGACTCCTTCGGACCCTCGGACTGGTACTCGGACAATGCCACGGACGCCGACCTCGGCTCGACGGCACCGGCGGTGCTGCCCAACGGGCTCGTGTTCGCCGTGGGCAAGTCGCGAACCGCCTATGTGCTCCATCAGGCGCGTCTCGGCGGCGTCGGCGGACAGGTGGCCGCGTTTGCGAACTTCTGCGGCAATGACGCCGACGGGGGATCCGCCCGCCTGGGAGGCACCCTGTTCGTCCCGTGCAGCGACGGACTTCGGGCGGTGACCCCGATGACATCGGCCCCGGCCCCGAAGTGGAAGACGGGCAGCGGTGCCCACAACTCCCCGATCGTGGCCGGCGGCCTGGTGTGGTCGATCGGGGACGGCACCTTGTACGCCCTCGACCCAGGTAGCGGCGCGGCACGGGTCCAGTTCTCGATCGGGGCGAGCGCCTCGTCGTTCCCGTCGCCATCTGCCGCCGACGGACTGATCGTCGCCCCGTCGGCCACCCAGCTCCACGCCTTCACCGGTCCCGACGGCCTGCCCCGCCCCCCGTCGCCGGCTCCGGCGACCGGCTGACGGACCGCCCGCAGGCTGGGGTGGGCTCCCCGGCCACCACTGATCGCACGCCGGAAGGTCTGGCGCGTGTCGAATCGGTGATTGAGTGGGGGTATGACCGACTCGCATCCCGTCCACCGCTGGGCACGGCGGGGGCTGCCCGTCGTCGGCCTGGCGCTCGTCGTCATTGCCGGCTTCGCCTCCGCAGCGGCCGGAGCCGGCACGGGAGCACCACGGCACAGTGGCGCGACCGCCCACGTCACACCGTCGTCCGACTGGACCACCTTCGACCAGAACGGTCTCCGCACCGGTGTGGACGCCTCGGGCGCCCCGTTCTCCCCGGCCACCCCGGCGTGGACGTCGCCCGTGCTCGACGGCAGCCTGTACGGACAGCCCCTGGTGGCGACCGGAAGGGTGTACGCCGCCACCGAGAACGACACCGTCTACAGCCTGGCGGCCGACACCGGTGGCGTGCTGTGGTCCCACCACCTGGCCACACCCTTCAACCCGTCGACGGTGCCCGGTCTGTGCGGCGACATCACGCCGACCGTGGGGATCACCTCCACACCGGTCATCGATTCCGCCCGGGGCGAGATCTTCGTGGTGGCGGCCGTCCAGGTGCCCGGGGGGGCCTCCCACCACCTCTTCGGGCTCGACCTCTTCACCGGGGCCACCCTGCTCGACGAGGTCATCGACCCCGCCAGCGTGGTGGCACCGGCCTACGAACTGCAGCGGGCGTCATTGGCGCTGACTGCGGGCCGCGTGGTGATCGGGTTCGGTGGCAACGCCGACGACTGCGGCACGTACCACGGCCTGGTCATCTCGGCCCCCGAGGACGGATCCACCCCGTCGGCCTTCGTGGTGGCCGGCCTGCCCGGCGACAACCAGGGCGCGGTGTGGATGGGCGGGGCCGCACCGGTCATCGACGCCCGGGGCGACATCTGGGTGTCCACCGGGAATAGCGCCCATACGTCGTCCAACTCGGCCTACGACGATTCGGACGGCGTACTCGAGCTGAGCCCGACCGCCGCGCTGCTGGGCTACTTCGCACCGTCGACTTGGTACTCGGACAACGCCACGGACGCCGACCTCGGCTCGACGGCACCGACGTTGCTGCCCAACGGGCTCGCGTTCGTCGTGGGCAAGTCGCGGACCGCCTACGTGCTCCACCAGGCGTCCCCCGGGGGCATCGGCGGGCAGGTGGCGTCCACCGCCAACTTCTGCAACAGCGATCCGGACGGCGGCTCCGCCCAGCTGAACGGCACCGTGTTCGTCCCCTGCGGCGACGGCCTCCGTGCCGTGACCCCGACGACGGCGGCGCCGACCGCGCTCTGGAAGCAAGGTGCGGCCCACAGCTCACCGGTCGTGGCCGGCGGCCAGGTGTGGTCGATGGGCGGAGGAACCCTCTACGCCCTCGACCCGACGAACGGGCACGTGCAGGCGAGCTTTGCCGTCGGCAACCCGGCCACCCACTTCCCGGCGCCGGCGGCGGCCGACGGCCTGGTGATCGCCCCGTCGTCCGACCAGCTCCATGCCTTCGCCGGACCGGCCGGGCTGCCCGGGCCACCGACACCCGCCCCGACGGCACCGGGCTACTGGCTGACGGCGTCCGACGGCGGGGTCTTCACCTTCGGCGACGCCACCTTCTGGGGATCGGCCGGAGCCCTGCCCCTGGCCCGACCGGTCGTCGGCATGGCCGCCACGCCGGACCGACGGGGGTACTGGCTGGTGGCGTCGGACGGCGGGGTCTTCACCTACGGTGATGCCGGCTTCTACGGCTCGACCGGCGCCCTGCGCCTCAACCGGCCCATCGTCGGCATCGCCCCGACGCCGGACGGGCACGGCTACTGGCTGGCGGCATCCGACGGCGGCGTGTTCGCCTTCGGTGACGCCGCCTTCGCCGGCTCGACCGGGGGTCTGGCACTCAACGCCCCGGTGGTGGGGATCGCCGCCGGGCCCGATGATCGCGGGTACCGCCTGGTCGCCTCCGACGGGGGGATCTTCGCGTTCGGTTCGGCCCCCTTCTCGGGCTCGACCGGGGGCCTCCGCCTGACCCGGCCCATCGTGGGCGCGGCCAGCGCACCGGGCACCGGCGGGGCCGGCTACTGGCTGGTCGCCTCCGACGGCGGCATCTTCGCCTTCGGCGGGGCCGGCTTCTACGGCTCGACCGGCGGGCTGGCTCTGAATGCCCCCGTGGTGGGCATGGCCCCGACGGCCACCGGGACCGGGTACTGGCTGGTCGCCGCCGATGCCGGGGTCTTCACCTTTGGCCATGCCGTGTTCTCCGGATCGGTGGCCGGGACGCCGCTCAACGCTCCGGTCGTCGGGATGGCAGCCGGTCCGGCGCCGGGGTGACGATGGGCCCCGGACGGGGCGACATCGGCGCCACGTGGGGGAGTCGGCGGTCGAACTCCCCTCCCGCCCGCCCCAGAAAGTAGAATGGGTTCCAGTTTCTGTGCGCCACCTGCATGATCGGTCGCGCACGTCGGCCGCGCACCACCGAGCGCACGAGGGGGAGCGGACGGCGTCCGTCCCCAAAGGGAGCAGCACCATGATCGACACCGAGCACCTCACCTACGAGGTCGTGGGCACCACCGCCATCGTGACCATGAACCGTCCGGAGGCGAAGAATGCGCTGTCCGGCCCGATGCTGGTCGGCATGGCCGACGCCTGGGTGGAGATCGACGCCAACGACGACATCCGGTGCGCCATCCTGACCGGGGCCGGGGGGACATTCTGCGCCGGCATGGACCTGAAGTCGATGTCCGGGCCCGGCAACGAGGACGTGAAGGAACGCATGGCCGCTGACCCGGACCTCCATTGGAAGGCCCTGCTCCGGCACTACTCCGTGAAGAAGCCGTTGATCGCCGCAGTGGAGGGCTGGGCCGTGGCCGGGGGCACCGAGATCCTGCAGGCCACGGACATCCGGGTGGCCGGCGAGGGTGCGAAGTTCGGCGTGTTCGAGGCCCGACGCGGCCTGTTCCCCCTCGGCGGTTCGACCGTCCGCCTGCGCCGCCAGATCCCGTTCACGGTGGCCATGGACCTGCTCCTGACCGCACGCGAGGTGTCCGCCCAGGAGGCCAAGGAGATCGGCCTCATCGGTCGGGTGGTCCCCGACGGCACCGCGCTCGAGGCAGCACTCGGAATCGCCGAGGTGATCGGTGCGAACGGTCCGCTCGCCGTCGAAGCCATCAAGGCCTCGGTGAAGGCGACCGAGGGGATCCCCGAGGAGGAGGCGCTCAAGATGGAGCTCGAGTTCGGATGGCCGATCTTCGCCACCGAGGACGCGGCCGAGGGCCAGAAGGCGTTTGCCGAGAAGCGCCAGCCCGTCTACCGGCGCAAGTGAGCGATGCCCTGTTGGGCACCGTGCCGGACGACGACCCGCGTCGGCGGTTGGCTGCCGCGCTGCGGCCCGTGATCTCCCTCACCGTGTCCGCCTCGTTCGACGACGATGTGCTGTCCGCTGCCGCCGCGGCCATCGAGGAGGTCGGTCGTACCCTGGAGGCTGCCGCCGGGCCCAAGCGGGTCCGTCAGCAGCCCAACATCAGGCAGCACGCCCAGGAGTTCTTCCCGACCAGCCCGATCATCGGGATGGCCAGTCCCATCGCCCCGCCGGTGGTGGTCCAGGTGGTCGACGGGGACGGCGGCTATCGGGAGATCCGAGCCGAGGCCTGGTTCGACTGGCCCTACGAGGGACCACCGGCGTGCGTGCACGGCGGGGTCATCGCCGAAACGTTCGATGAGATCCTGGGCGCCGCCATCATGGTGGCCGGCAGCCCGGGCATGACCGGGACGTTGACCGTCCGTTACCGCAAGCCCACCCCGCTGCGGACCCCGCTGCGCATCGAGGCCCGCTTCCTCAGCCGGGAGGGACGCAAGATCAAGGCCTGGGCCGCCATCTACCACGGCGACCTCCTGTGCGCCGAGGCCGAGGGCCTCTTCATCCAGGTCAACCCGTCCCAGTTCCTGGCCATCGCCGAAGGCAATGTCGACGGGGCCGACCCGGCCGTCCTCGAGGTCACGCGGGCCGAGGCCGTACGGGAGGGCGCCGCCTCCGATGTGCAGATCATCGGGCCGGTGCCGCCACCGTCGGAGCCCCCGACGACCTGATGCGACCGGTCGTCGTCCCTCCGGGGGTGACACTGCGCGGCGGGGTCGGTGCCGACGCCGGGGCGGTGGCGGCCGTCCAGGTCGGTTCGTGGCGGGCCACCTACGTCGGACTGCTGCCCGAAGCCGTGCTCGACGGCCTGTCGGTCGGGGACAAGACCGAAGGATGGGCACGGGTGCTCGGCGAGGGGGGCCGGCACGTCGTGGTGGCCGAGTCCGGGGGCCGCATGGTCGGGTTCGCGTCAGTCGGGCCCGGGCGCGACGCCGACCTCGACGGCGCGACCGGTCAGCTCACCACCCTCTACGTCGTGCCCGGCGCGTGGGGGACCGGGGTGGGACGGGCGCTGCATGACGCCGCCCTCAGCCGGTTGGCCGACGCGGGCTACCGCCGCGGTGTCGTCTGGATGCTGTCGACCAACGCCCGCGCCCGCCGCTTCTACGACCGACAGGGCTGGATGGCCGACGGGCGGCTCCGGGTCCAGCAGTTCGGCGGAACGGTGGTCCTCGATCGTCGCCTGGCCCGGTCGCTGGTCGCGGGATGATCGAGGCGGCCGGCCCGATGTTCAGATCTTCTCGCGGCCTTCCCAGTAGGGATCGCGGAGCTTGCGCTTGTAGAGCTTGCCGTTCGGGTCACGGGGCATGGCGTCGGTGAAGTCGATCGACTTGGGCGTCTTGAATTTGGCCAACCGGGTCGAGCAGTACTCGAGGATCTCGGCGGCCAGCTCGTCGGAGGGCTCGACGCCCTCGGCCGGCTCGATCACGGCCTTGATCTCCTCGCCCCAGTCGTCGTGCGGGATGCCGAAGACGGCGACGTCGCCCACCTTCGGGAATCCGAGCAGCACGTTCTCGATCTCTGCCGGGTAGATGTTCGCGCCGCCGGAGATGATCATGTCGATCTTGCGGTCCCGCAGGAAGAGGTACCCGTCCTCGTCGATCAGGCCGACGTCCCCGACGGTGAAGTACTTTCCGATTCGGTTGCTCTTGGTCTTCTTCGCGTCCTTGTGGTACTCGAAGTCTCCGGTCTGCATCGACATGTAGACGGTGCCGATGACATTCGGCTCCTCGACCAAGTTGTCGTCGTCGTCGAAGATGGCGATCTCGCTGATCGGCCAGGCCTTCCCGACGGTGCCCGGCTTCGTCAGCCACTCCTGGGCGGTCACCAGGGTGCCGCCGCCCTCGGACGCAGCGTAGTACTCGTCGATGGCGTCGCCCCACCAGCCGATCATCTGGTGCTTCACGTCGACCGGGCACGGGGCCGCGGCGTGGATCATGTGGCGGAGCGACGACACGTCGTAGCGCGACCGGGTCTCCGCGGGAACGGCGAGGAGGCGGTGGAACTGGGTGGGCACCATGTGGGATGTCGTGACCCGGTAGTCCTGGATGAGCCGGAGCATCTCCTCGGGCTGCCACTTGTCCATGACCACGATGGTGTGGCCGAGGTGGATGGAGGCTCCCGAGAAGCGCATCACCGCGGTGTGGTAGAGCGGCGATCCGACGATGTGGACGTTGTCGTCCTGGGGCTGGATGTCGAACAGGAACAGGATGCCGGACTGGCCGAGGGCCGCGTCCTCGGGGGAGAGGCCGCTCAGCTTGCGGAAGACCCCCTTGGGGTTGCCAGTGGTACCCGAGGTGTAGTTCATGACGTCGCCGATGGTCCGGCCGGCCGGATCGGTGGTGGGCTGCGCGTCGCGCATGCGCCTGTAGGAGCCGAACCCCGGGATGTCGCCCACCGCCAAGCAGATCGACGAGGGCAGCTCGGCCTCCTCGGCCGCGTCGAGGGCCACGTCGGTGAACCGGTCGTGGGCCACGAAGACCTTGGCCCCCGAGTCGGCCAGGATGTAGGCCACCTCGGACCCGATCAAGTGGTGGTTGATCGGCACGAGGTACCAGCCGGCCTGCAGGGCGGCCAGGTAGAGCTCGAACATCTCGACCCCGTTGGGCAGGAGGGTGGCCACCACGTCGCCGGGATGGAGGTCGAGGCCCCGCAGGCCGTGCACCACCTGGTTGGTCCGGCCCAGCAGCTCGCCCGAGGTGTACTCGGTGCCGTCGGGTGCCACGAGCGCCAGGTGCTCGGGATGCTCGTGCGCCAGTGCCCAAAAGCCGAGATCGCCCATCTGGTCCATCCCCATATCGTCGGTGCTGCCCGGTCGTCGGCCGGCGGCGAGGCCCCTGTCGTCCCGGCCGAACGTCCCGGGTCCCGAGCGACGGGGTGGACCGTGGAGCGGGGGAGTGGGGTGGCGCCGACCCGGTGGGGACGCTAGAACAGGTTCCAGTCGACGGTCAACCGACCGGAGGACCGCCCCGGACCGGCGCCGGTCCCCGGTACCGGTCGAGCGTCGCGACCCCCGTGAGTCGAGTATGAGGAGCACCCCACAATGACGGCATTCCTGGACGGCAAGGTCGTGGCCATCACCGGCGCGGGAGGTGGAATCGGGCGGGCCGTCGCCCTGGCCGCCGCGGCGGAGGGGGCCAAGGTGGTCGTGGCCGACATCGGTGTGTCCATGGCCGGGGAGGACCCGAAGAGCGAAGTGGCCGAAGCGGTCGTCGCCGAGATCGAGGCCGCGGGCGGCGAGGCGGTAGCGGTGGCCGAGAGCGTGACCACCCTGGCCGGCGGCGAGCGGATCATCGGCGCGGGAACCGAGCGCTGGGGCCGGATCGACGGAGTGGTTGCCGTGGCCGGCATCCTCCGCGAGCGGATGCTGTTCAACATGGCCGAGGACGAGTGGGATGCCGTGGTCGAGACCCATCTGAAGGGCCACTTCACCGTGTTCCGGGCGGCCTCCGCCGTCATGCGCAAGCAGGACGGCGGAGGTGCGCTGGTGGCGTTCACCTCCGGCGCGTTCGCCGGCAGCGTGGCCCAGGCCAACTACGCGGCGGCCAAGGGCGGGATCGTGTCGCTGGTGCGCTCGGCGGCCGCCGGGCTCAGCCGCTATGGCATCACCGCCAACGCCATCGCCCCGGTGGCCCGAACCCGCATGTCGGCCAACGTTCCGATGGATCTGGCGGAGATGGGCGATCCCGAGGACGTGGCGCCGATGGTGGTCTACCTGTTGTCCGATCGGGCCAAGCACGTGACCGGGCAGGTCTACACGTCGGTCGGGCCGAAGATCGCCGTATGGAACCAGCCCCGTGAGGTGCGGGCCATGTACGCCGACGGGCGCTGGACACCCGAACTCATCGCCCAGCGCCTCGACTCCTCGGTGGGTCAGGAGCGCATGCCCCTGCTCGACCAGCTCGAGGCCTACCGCAAGGCCGCCGAGGAGAAGGCCGCCGCCGAGCAGACGGCCGGCTGAACGGCCAGATAGCTGCCTCGGGTCACTCCTCGGATGGGTCGGGCTCTTCCAGGACGCAGAACTCGTTGCCCTCCGGGTCGGCCAGCACCACCCACGACTCGTTGCCGGTCTGGCCGATGTCGGGCCGGCTGGCCCCGAGCGACTCGAGCCGCTCCACTTCGCGCTCCTGGTCGTCCGGGACGAGGTCGAGGTGGAGCCGGTTCTTGCCGGCCTTCAATTCGTTGACCCGCACGATCAGCAGCGGTTTGACGCGGTCGAACTCCGGGTGGTCCTCACCGGGTTCGATCCAGATGTCGCCGTCCTCGTCGATGCGTTGCTCCCAGTCGAGCGCCGCGCACCAGAACGTCGCCAGTTCCACAGGGTCCACCGCGTCGATGGTCACCGTCTCAATGCGCAATCCCATCCGTGCCTCCGGTGTCCCTGGACGGTACGCCGACCGTCCCGGAGAGCCTAGGCCCTGAGCGTCCACCGGTTCGGTTCGCCGTGCACCACGGCTGTGAAGGACCCGGCGATTGCCACCACTCCCGAGGTGGCCGTCCCTACAGTGGGGTGACGCGATGGGGCGCGTGGTGATGGTCGTCACCATCCCCGAGTCGGGAGGTCGACACCGTGGTCGCACTGTCCGTGGTCCTGGGCGCAGTCGTGCTCCTGCTGGCCGTCCTGGTGGCCGGCTTGTTGCGCAGCCACGCCGACATCCTGAAGGCGCTGCACGACCTCGGCGCCGGCGTCGGCGATCCGGCGAACGACCGCGCCCACGATCACGGAGGCGATGGGCCCCCGGTCGGTGCCGTGCCCGTCCCCCTCACCATGGGCCCGCCCCTGGCGACCGACCGCGACTCGACATCGGCCCCCACGCTCGCCGGGGTCACCCCTCGCGGCGACGCCCTGGCCGTGGCCCCTGCCACGGGTGACGGCCTGACGCTGCTCGCCTTCCTGTCGACCGGGTGTGCCTCGTGCGCCGGATTCTGGGAGTCGTTCCGCCGACCCGCGTCCCTCGGCCTGGCTGCCGGGACCCGGCTGGTGGTGGTGACCAAGGGACCGGACCGGGAGATTCCGCGGGAGGTCGCCGACCTGGCGGCGCCCGGGCTGTCGGTGCTGATGTCGAGCGAGGCGTGGACCGACTACGAGGTCCCCGGCTCACCGTTCTTCGTGCTCGTCGACGGCGCGGCCGGCCGCCGGGTGGGCGAGGGCGTGGCCAACCACTTCAGCCAGGTCGCCGAGTTGGTGCGCCGCGCCGACATCGACGCCGCCGCCTTTGCCGTCGACGCCGGGTCGGGACGGGACGTCGGCATCGACGGGCCGGCCCGGGAGTCGGCCAACGACCGCGAGCTGCGCGACGCCGGCGTCGTCCCGGGCGATCCCAGCCTGTACCCGACCTCGCTGGAGGACCTCTACGGCCCACCCGACGCCAGGATGCCGACGGCGCCCCGGCCAATCCGCCGGGCGGGCTGACCGTGGCGACGATGTACGCCCACGGGATCGGGGCCGATCTGCCCCCGGGCTTCGAGGGGCGGATCTTCACGCGACAGGGCAGCGGCATCGAGGTTGCGAATCCGGTGGCCCAGTTCGCCACGTTCCCGCTGCCCGACGACGTCGGCGACTTCGGGGGCGGGGCGGTCAACCTGATGGGCAACAACGACATCTTCGTGGTGCTCTTCGAGTACGGCCCCGACAGCGTGGGCACCCGCCTCTTTGCCCACCAGGGGTTGCCACGGGAGCTCGTCACCGCCCATTTCCAGCCGCAGGTGCTGCGGCGGGGGTTGTCGGGCCAGTCCGGGACCCAGTGGTTCTTCACCGAGGCGGGCCGGCCGTTCACGCTCTACGCGGTGCTCGGCAGCCATGCCCGCCGGTCGGCCCTGGTCCCCCGGGTCAACCAGCTGCTCGCCGGGTTGTCGGTCGACCGGGCACCCGTGGCGCTGGCGGCGGGTCGGCCGTGGAACTGATCGGCCCCTACCTGGCCGCCTGCATCCTGTTGGCCGTGGCCGGGGCGGCGAAGGCCGTCCGCCCGATGGACACGGCGCGGGCGGTGGCGTTGGTGGCTCCGATCCCCCTGACAGCTGGGCGTGGCCTGGTGCGGGCGGGGGCACTGGCCGAAGGGGTCGTCGGTGTGACCGCCCTGGTCCACCAGTCTCCGGTCACCGCCGGCATGGTGGCGCTGTCCTACCTGGGCTTCGCCGTGTTCGTCGCGTGGGTCCTGGCCCGGGGCGGTCCGCTGGCCACGTGCGGGTGCTTCGGGCGTCCGGACACCCCGGCCACCTGGCTCCACGTCGTCGTCGACGTGGTCCTGGCCGTGTCGGCCGGTGCCGTGGCCACCACCGTCACCCCGTCATGGCTGCCCGCCCTCTTGGCCCACGAACCCTGGAGGGGCGTCCCATTGGTGCTCCTCAGTGTCCTCTGCGCCTGGCTCGCGTTCCTCGCCCTGTCCCGTCTGGCCGAGCTCGGCGCGGTGCGGCGCCGACTCGGCCTCATCCGGGGGCCGGCGACGTGAGCGCGACCTTGGTGGAGCGTGCGGCCACGTTCCTGGAGTCGCGGCTGTCGAGGCGCAGCTTCATCAACCGGTCGGCCATGGTGGGAAGTGCGGTGGCCATCGGGTCGGGCGTCGACCTCCTGTTGAAACCGGGCACCGCCTATGGCGCCGTGTGCACCTGCGCCAACACCTCGTGCGGGTGCGGCACGACGTGCTGTGCCGGTTTCTCGGAGTTCTGCTGCTCGATCAACGGCGGCTACAACTACTGCCCGACCGATACCGTGATGGGCGGCTGGTGGAAGGCGGACAACTCGACCTTCTGTGGTGGGCCCCGCTACTACATGGACTGCCACGCCATGTGCGGCTGCAGCACCGGCTGCGGCGGCGGCTGGGGGTTCTGCGAGCCGTCGTGCGACGGAGCGACCTGCGGCTGCGGACCGGCGGGGTGCGACTCATGGGTCACCGGTTGCTTCCAGTTCCGCTACGGCCAGTGCAACCAGCAGATCGACTGCATCGGCCGGATCGTGTGCCGGGTGGTCGCCTGCGTGCCCCCATGGACGATCGACCCGACGTGCACCACGACGCTGGCGGTGGACAACAGCACAGCCGAGATGAATGCGTCCTGTTGGACGGCGGCACCGCCTTCGCCGCCTCCGCCCCCGTCGCCACCGTGCTTCTCGGCCGCCACCCGGTGCATGGTGACGGGGATGACGGCCAGTGCGGACGCACGGGGCTATGCGATGGTCACTTCGTTCGGCAAGATGCTGGCCTTCGGCGACTTCCCGTCCCTCGGCGACATGTCGACGGTCTCCTTGGACCGCGCCATGGTGGGCATGGCGGCCACTCCCTCTGGCCACGGCTATTGGCTGGTGGCGGCCGACGGCGGGATCTTCGCCTTCGGCGACGCCGCCTTCGCCGGGTCCATGGGTGGCCGAACGCTCAACGCCCCGATCGTCGCCATCGGTGCCAGCCCGACGGGTCACGGCTACCACCTCGTGGCCGCCGACGGCGGGGTGTTCGCCTTCGGCGACGCCGCCTTCGACGGCTCCATGGGAGGGCAACGGTTGCAACGTTCCGTCGTGGGCACGGCCCCCGCCGGGGCCGGCTACTGGATGGTGGCGGCCGACGGCGGGATCTTCGCCTTCGACGCGCCCTTCTACGGATCGCCGGCCTGACCGTGCATCCCCGTCCGACCCCTTCCGACCCCGACCGACGGAGGAACCCTGTGACCGTGACCCTGACCCTGACCGACGGCGGAGCCCTGTGACCGCGACCCTGACCGTCCTCGCCCTGTTGGTGGCCGTCGCCGCGGCAGTGCGGTCCACCTGGTCGCCGTGCGGCCTCTCGATGCTCTCGACCATCACCCCGTTCGGCGAGCGGTCCAAGGGACATCGATTCGAGGCCACCGCCGCCTGGTTCATCCTCGGGGCCACGGCGGGCGGGCTCACCCTCGGCGCCGTGGCGGCCGGAGCGGCCGGCCTGGTCGAAGCGGCAGCACCCCCGGACACCACGGTCGGGATGGTTGCCCTGATCGCCACCTTGGTGGTGGGCGTGTCCGACAGCGGGCGGGCCGGAACCCGCCTCCCCGTCCACTACCGCCAGGTGAACGAGCGCTGGCTCGACGCCTACCGCCCCTGGGTCTACGGGGTGGGCTTCGGGTTCCAGATCGGGTGCGGTCTCGCCACGTACATCACGACCGCAGCCGTCTACCTGGTTGTGGTGCTCGCCGCCTCGACCGCCGACCCGGTCACCGCCCTGGCCGTCTGTGCTGCCTTCGGCCTGGTCCGGGGACTTGCCGTCCTGCTCACCCACCGCATCCGCACCCCGACCGAGCTGCCCGCCTTCCATCGGCGGTTCGCCGTCCTCCGGCCGTGGGCCGACCGCGCCATGTCGGCCACAGTGGCGGGGTCCGCCGGGGTGCTCGCCCTGGCCGTCGGCCCGGTGCCCGCCGGGTACGCCGTGTTGGGGGTGGCCGCCGGTGCCGGTGGGGTACGGCTGGTCACCTGGCGGGCACGAAGCCCGGACCGGGTCACGGGAGCGCCCGCCCTCACCGTCGAGGGCATGGGCCTCGACGGCCGCACGCGTGCATCGGCCGAAGCGACGGACCGTTCAGTCGCGCTCGGCTGAGCCGGGACCGGTGGCGGCGGCGACCTCGGCGACCGGTCCGGTCCCTTCGTCGGAATCTTCGGGCGGCGGCACGGGGTCCGGCCGGCTGATCCGCCAGCGGCGGAAGGGGCCGATCCGGGTGGCCAGCAACACCATTCCAGCCACCGACAGCGACAGCCCGGCGAACTGGACCAGCAGGGAGCCCAGGTGGCCGTCCTCGCCCAGCCACAGGTGTTCGTCGAGGAAGCGCTCGATGCCCCAGAGGAACATGCCGACGCCGAGGACGATGCCGGCCGGCGCCAGAGGGGCGGCGTCGGGGGCGATGGCCGATCCGTCCGAGGCCACGGACGGCGCCTGGGTCCGGAGCCACCGCTCGACGAGCAGGAGGATGCCGAAGATGGCGAAGTCCTCGGCGGCCTGGAAGATCGGCACCGGGAGGACCTTCTGGTTCGGGTGGAGCCCGGCGTAGTACATGCCGAACCACTGGTGGGTGGGGTGGCCGCCACCGTTGACCATGAGCTGGGGCCCGAGCAGGCGGCCCATGCCCCAGCAGGCCATCAGGACGGGCGCCATCAGATCGGCGAAGCGGAGTGTGGGGAGCTCGGGGCAGCGGCGACGCGAGCTCACGATGGCCACCGGCACGGCCAGCAGGAGCCCGCCGAACGACGACAACCCACCCTGCCAGATAGCGAAGACCTGGGAAGGATGGGATGTGTAGAACGAGAGGTGCGAAAGCACGTGCATCGCCCGCGCCCCGACGATGGCCGACACGATGACCCACACGAACATGCCGGTGACCCACTGGGTGGGGTAGCCGCGGTCCCGCAGACGCCGCTCGGTGTAACGGAGCCCGAACCAGAAGGTGAGGGCCAGTCCGATCCCGTAGGTGTGGACCTCGAGGAACCAGATGTGGAAGGCGACGGGGATCGGTCTCATGGTGTGGGGTGGTGGGCCGCCGGGCCGGTACCCGGGGCGTCCATCCAGGCCCTCAGTATGCACCAGGGGGCCGGTAGGGTGGCCTCGCCGGGCGATGCGCCCGGTTGGACGGGGCATGCGGGTACCACCGAGCGTGGGCCCGCCCGAGTGAAGGCCGGAGGTGACGCCATGGCTTCGTTGGCAGGCAAGGTCGCAGTGGTGACGGGCGGGGGATCGGGGATCGGGCTGGCCACCGCCACCCGGTTGGCTGCCGCCGGCGCGTCGGTGGCGGTCGTCGACCTCGACGGTGCATCGGCCGAGCGGGTGGCCGGCGAGCTGGATGGACTCGCCCTCCAGGCCGACGTGGGCCGCTCCGACGAGTGGCCCAGCATCGTCGAGGCCGTCACCCGGCGGTTCGGCGGCATCGATCTCGCCCACCTCAATGCCGGGGTGACCACCGGCGAGTCCGACATCACCAAGGTGACGGACGAGATCTACGCCCGGGCCACCGGGGTCAATGTGGACGGCGTGTTCTTCGGCGTGCGGGCGGTGGTGCCGGCCATGGCCGCCCGGGGCGGTGGCTCCATCGTGGCCACCGCGTCGCTCGCCGGGCTCATCGGATTCTCGCCGGACCCCGTCTACTGCCTGACCAAGCACGCCGTGGTGGGGCTGGTGCGCTCGCTCGGTCCACAGCTGGGCGAGCAGGGCATCGTCATCAACGCTGTCTGTCCGAGCATCGTCGACACCCCGTTGATCGCCGACATGCGCGAAGTCCTCGAGTCGAGCGGGTTCCCGCTGATCGACGTCGAGGCGGTGTCCACCGTCGTCGTCGAACTGTTGGGGGGAGACGCAAGTGGCGAGGCCATGGTCATCCAGGCCGGGCGGGAAGCCCTCCCGTTCCGGTTCGCACGACCCCCTGGTCCCCGGGCCGGCGGGACCGTGGGCCAGATGCCACCGAAAGAGTTCGCCGCCCACGACCAGGCCTGACGTCGCCGGTCCGGGGCGGTCCCGTCACCCGGTGGATCAGGGCGGAGTCACCGTCCAGCCCCGGCGGCGCAACTCGTCGACCAACAGGTCCTCGGGCACGCGTTCGAGCTGGCGGGCCAAGCTCTGGCGCCGCGAGGCGGCCGGTGGCCGGTCGGGCCGCGTAGCTACCGGTGCATCCGGCGCCGTGGCTTCGGTGGTGTCGGCGGTCGGACCTCCACCACCGGTCGGCGCGTCGTCCGCCTCGGTCTCGAGCCGGGCGATGAGTCCCGCGGCCTCGTCCTGGGTGAAGCGGCCGCCGGCCTGGCGCTGGGTCAGACCAAGGGGCCCCCGGGCGTCCCGGAAGTCGGAGTGGCCCGCCGCCTCGATGAGCGAGGCCAGGTCGCGCAGCTGACGCGCCGTGGCCGGGGGACCGGTGGGTTGTCCGAAGGCCATTGGCGTGTGCGGGACGGGCCGGGCCGAGGGAACGGCCGCTCGCAACGGTGTCGAGCAGCGGACCCCGTATCGGGTGCGCCCGGCTCAGCCCACCCGGCCGACGCCGGCCAGGCCAGACGTCCGGACGCCGGTGTTCCACACGCTCGCCCCGGTGTAGGGGGCCTCGACCATCTGGCCGCCGCCGATGTACATGGCCACGTGGTCGCTTCCCCCGGGACCGTAGAAGAGGAGGTCGCCGGGCTGGATGTCGGCCATCGAGATATGGGTGGTGCTGGCGTACTGGGCACCGGAGAAGTGGGGAAGGCTGATGCCGACCTGGGCGTAGGCCCACATGACCAGTCCCGAGCAGTCGAACCCGGCCGGGGTGGTCCCGCCCCAGACGTAGGGGACGCCGATCTCGCGCTCGGCGGCCTGCACGGCACCTCTGGCCCCCGACGACAGCGGGGGAGGCGGTGCCGTCGGGGTGATCGGGACGGAGCTACCGCCCGGTGAGCCGCCTCCGGACGTACCACCCGTAGTGGTGGCCTGCTGTTGGACCTGGGCTGCCTTTTGCGCCTGGACCTTCTGGTTGAACGCGGCCGCCGCAGCCTGCGCGGCCGCCTCCTGCTCCTGCTTCTGCTTCTGCTGCACGAGTGCCTGGATGTTCGCATTCACGCTCGCCAGGGTGGACTGGTCCTGGGCGGCCAGGCCCGACGCCTCGCTCTGGGCGGAGGCGAGGCTGTTACGTGCGGCCTGGGCCTGTGACTTCTGCTGGCCGAGGGAGGCCTGGGTGGCGGCCAACTGGGTCTGGGCCGTGTGGAGATGGTCGATGGTCGAGGTGACGTTGCCGGTGGCGATGGACGAGTACTCGGACCGGATGCCGCTGGTGTTCACATTCGACGTGAACAACTGGGTGGCCGTGTTCGACGTGCCGGCGCTGGTGTAGTCGGAGATGGCCTGGACCCGAAGCTGCGACTGGTCCTTGCCCACCTCCCGCTGGTCCTTGACCATCTGCGCCTGGCTGGCGGCTATCTGACTCTGCAGCTGCGACAGCTTGTAGTCGGCTTCGTTGATCTGGCCCGTGAGGGACTGGATCCGGGCCTCGGCGGCGTTCAGCTGGGCCGAGATGGCCGCGGCCTGGGCCTGGGCGCTGGAGATCTGGTCTGCAGAGGCAGGCAAGTCAGAGGTGAAGACCAGCGAGGTGGCTCCGAGAGCGGAGGCCAATGCGATCGTCGCGAGTACCCGGTTACGGGTCCGATTGCGGCGTGCGGGGCAGGCACCTGGCTCGACCGTCGAATACTGCTCGGCGTGAGTCATATGCGGGCTGATGGTAGTCGACCGGCCACCCCACTACAAGGACACCTCGGCGTTCCAAGGCTCTGAACAGGGCATATGCCCGTTCACCCGAGCCGGACGACTGCCGAACGGTGCATCGGCAGGACGACGACGTGGTGCATCGACAGGGGGCGAGGCGGCCGTTCCAGCCTGGAGTCCCGGAGGCCCGCGAGTAAGGTCGACCGCATGGGTGAACGCATCGAATTCCCGAGCAACGGCAGTCACGGGCACGGCTATCTCGCCGTCCCATCCGGCGGGTCCGAGGGCACCATCGCCGTCCTGGTGATCCAGGAGTGGTGGGGTCTGATCGACCAGATCGAGCGGACGTGCGACCGGTTCGCCGGGGCCGGCTTCACCGCCCTGGCCCCCGACCTCTACCACGGGAAGGCCGTGCCGGTCACCGAGCCCGATGAGGCGGCCAAGCTGATGATGGCACTCCAGTTGGAAGGAGCGGCCAAAGACCTGAGCGGGGCCGTGGACGAGCTCCTTCGTCGCACGGCCGCCTCCTCGGTCGGTGTCGTCGGCTTCTGCATGGGCGGCGGACTGGCCCTGGTGCTGGCCTGCCAGCGACCCGACGCGGTGGCCGCCGTCGTGCCGGCCTACGGCGTGATCCCGTGGCCCGACGCCCGACCCGACTACTCGAAGATGCGCGCCGCGGTGGAGGGCCACGTCGCCGGACTCGACGGCTCGTTCACGCCAGCTGCGGCCGACGCCCTCGTCGCCGAACTGTCCGCCCTCGGTCGCTCGGCGTCGTTCTACGAGTACCCCGGCGTCGACCACGCGTTCTTCAACGACGACCGCCCCGAGGTCTACAACGCCGAGGCCGCCGGCCTGCTGTGGGACCGCACGGTGGCGTTCCTGCGCTCCCAGCTCGGCTGAGCGGCCGGGCGACCGCCGTGTCCGGACAGGGACTCGTCCACGACTACCTGACCCTGGGCCTCCGCCTGGGGCGCCACATCGACGGCATGGTCGACGCCTACTACGGCCCGACGGCACTGGCCGGAGCGGTGGTGGTTGAGCCGCTCGTCCCACCCGTGCAACTGCTGGCCGAGGCCCGGGCGCTGCTGGCCGCCCTCGAGGCGGGCGAGCCACTCGACGGGGGCACCGGTCCCGAGGACTCGGCCGCGCCGGCGCGTCGCCACTGGATGTCCGCCCAGGCCGTGGGTCTGGCGACCACGTGCGCCAAGCTGGCGGGGGAATCCATCACCTACGCCGACGAGGTGGAGGCGTGCTACGGCGTCCGCCCGAGCCGGGTGGACGAGGAGTCGCTGGTCGAGGCCCACCGGCTGCTCGACGACGTGCTGCCCGGCAGCGGACCCCTGGCCGACCGGCTGGTGGCCTGGCGGGAGTCCCACGCCGTCCCGGTCGACCTGCTGCGACGCGCCGTCGACGCACTCGCCGACTCCCTGCGCGACCGGACACGCGAGCTGTTCGGACTACCCGACGGCGAGCACGTCGAGTTCGAACTCGTCTCCGACGAACCCTGGGCGGGATTCAACTACTACTTGGGCGACCTGCAGAGCCGGGTCGCCATCAACACCGATCTGCCCGTGCTGTCCACCGGACTGGCCCACCTGGTGGCCCACGAGGCCTACCCCGGCCACCACACCGAGCACACCCGCAAGGAGGTCGGGCTCGTCCGTCGACGGCAATGGTGGGAGGAGTCGATCTTCCTGGTCGGCACGCCGCAGTGTCTCCTCGCCGAAGGACTCGCCGATCTGGGCCTGGAAGTGGCGTGGGGCCGCCACCCCGAGGTGACCGTGGCCGAGCACCTGTTGCCGCTGGGCATCCGCTACGACACCGAGGTCGTCGCCGCGGTGGCCGACGCGGGCGAGGCCCTGGGCGCAGTGCGCACCAATGCCGCGTTTCGGCTCCACGAGGATGGGGCCGACCCCGGGACCGTCATCGACGAGGTGGCCCGCTGGGGGCTCCTGCCCCGCGACCGGGCGGCCAAGGCGGTCGAGTTCCTCACCCATCCGACATGGCGCGCCTACCTGACGTGCTACGTCGAGGGCTTCCCGCTGTGCCGGGCCTTCACCGCCGGCGACCCGACCCGCTTCGACCGGCTGCTGTCGGAACAGCTCACCCCGGCCGACCTGGTCGACCAGATCGCCCGCGACGCCCGGTCCGCCACGGCGGGGTGACCGCCGGCCCGGGCCCCGGTGGCGCCGGTCCGGGATTTCGCCGCCGGCGATCCGCGCCCTACCATGGCCGCCATGTCCGAACGCTCCCGTCACCTTCCGCGCCGCTCCTGCATGTCCTCCCCGGGGTCCAACGAGCGTTTCCTGGCCAAGGCCCCCACCGTGGCCGCCGACATGAGCTTCCTCGACCTCGAGGACTCGGTGGCGCCGCTGGAGAAGGAGGCCGCCCGGGCCAAGGTGGCCGAGGCCATCTCGACCCTTCCGTGGGACGAACGGGTGCTGTGCGTGCGCATCAACGCCTGGGACACCGAGTGGACCTACGGCGACGTCATCGAGGTGGTGTCCAACGCCGGTGAGCGGCTCGACGAGCTCATGCTCCCGAAGGTCCAGTCGGCCGCCGAAGTGGTCGCCCTCGACCTGCTGTTGACCCAGGTGGAGAAGAGGTGTGGTCTGCCGGTGGGCCATGTCGGCATCGAGGCCCAGATCGAGACCACCCGGGGGCTGATCAACGTCGAGGAGATCTGCGCCGCCTCGCCCCGCCTCGAGACCATCATCTTCGGGCCGGCCGACTTCGCCGCCTCCATGGAGATGCCGGTGCTGACCGGCGGCGTCGCCATCCCGGAGTATCCGGGCGACCACTTCAATTACGTCTTCTCCAAGATCCTGATGGCCGGTCGGGCCAACGGCCTCCAGGTCATCGACGGCCCGTTCCTCAAGATCCGCGAACTCGACAGCCTCCGCGAGTTCTCCCAGCGCACCCGGGTCCTCGGCTATGACGGCAAGTGGGCCCTCACCCCGGACCAGGTCGGGGTGCTCAACGAGGTCTACTCGCCCACCCAGGAGCAGTTCGACAGGGCGTGGGACATCCTCGATGCCTACCAGAAGGCCACCGAGGACGACCGGACCGGTGCGGTGATGTTCGGCGACGAGATGATCGACGAGGCCTCCCGCAAGATGGCCATCAAATTCGTCACCCGTGGCGAGCGGGCCGGACTGGGCCGCTCGGCCGGCTGAGCGAGCTCAGCTGGCGGCCCAGGTCGGGGTGGAGGTCCCGAGGGGGCCGGCCGGCCGGTCCCACCGCAACGGCGCGCCGTCCACCGCCACCGGAGGCGGGATCCGGCGGGCGTCACCCCAGGCCGTGTGCTCCACCGGGGTGTCCGGTGCCGGGGGCAACGGGTGGATCCCGTCCCCGTCGATGGAGGTCCCGACCCCGTTGTCGACCAGCAGCCTCGCCATGGCGGCGAGCGACGTGCGCCACCGGCTTCCCCGTCCGTCGTCGTATCGGAGGGCGAGTCCGGTGAGGGCGCAGGCGGCCAGGAGGTAGCCCGTGGCGTGGTCGAGCGCCTGCACCGGGAGCGGCACCGGCCGGTCGCTCCCGGCGGCGTCCATGCCGGCCCGGGCGATGCCGGAGCTCATCTGGACGAGGCTGTCGAACCCGCGCCGGCCGGCCCACGGCCCGGTCCAGCCGTAGGCGTCGAGACACACGTCGACCAGCCCCGAGCGGGTGGCTTCCCGTACGTCGGCGCCCAGTCCCAGCCCGTCGAGGGCGCCCGGCCGGTACCCGTGCACCAGCACGTCAGCACCGGCCAGGAGACCGAGGAACCGGTCGTGCGCCGCCGCCGACGTCAGGTCGAGATGGGCGCAGCGCTTGCCCAGGGTGACCTCGGGGACGACGTTCGGCTCGTCCCATCCGGGCGGGTCGAGGCGCAGCACGTCGGCACCCCAGCCGGCCAGCAGACGCGTGGCCACCGGCCCGGCCAGGACCCGCGTGAGGTCGAGGACGCGGAGCCCGGCGAGCGGTCGGTCGCCGGGCTCCCCGGTGGCGTCGGCAACGCTGCCGGCGCCGACCGACGTGGTGCGTTCGAGGTGGACCAGGGGCTCGGCGGCCGTCGACCGCCCCTGGGGATGGTGGTCCCAGGCGTCGACGGACCGCATGGCGGCAGCCGCCCCGCCGGCGCCGACCACCGCCGTCTCGAGTTCGTCGACCTGCCAGCGCGCCACTTCCGCGGCCACCGCGCCGCGCTCGCCGGGTACACCCAGCACGCTGAGCGCGGCCGCCCGGTGATGGGGGGCATTGGTGTGGAGCTTGATCCAGCCGTCGGACCCGGCGTAGTCGCCGGCCACCGCGTCCCAGATGGGGGGCAATTCCCAGCCGTCGGGCCGGATCGACAGGGCGAACCACGCCGATGCAAGGTCCCGGTCGACCCTGACCGACGGTGCCGTGCCCGTGCTCCGGCTGACGAAACGGGAGAGGGCCGCTCCGGCGGTGCCGACGGAGGCCTGGGCCAGGTCGCTCACGGCGAAGGCCGAGGGGAGGGTCCCGCCTCGGGGTAGCGCCACCTCCGGTCGGTCGCCGTCGACGCCGATGGCGGCCAGGAAGTGGTCCAACAGGGAGTCTGCCGCGTGGTCCATCGACCCATCGTCGACGCCCTTCGTCGGTGCGTCAACCGGCTCCCCGGGCCGCCAGGGTCAAGGAAAGGCCGGGAGGGGCCGATACCGTAACCATGGACGCGACGCTGCACTTCGACACCGACGACCCCGAGTTCCAGCGCGGGTTCGAGATCGGGATCCTGTGGGAGCGGCTCAGCGCGGACGGTGCCTGCCACATGGCTGTCAGCGCCACCAACGCCGAGATGGTCATCCGGGTGGCCAATGCGTTCGACTGCGTGTTCTCGGGCCAGGAGCTGGCCGACGATCAGATCTCGATCGAGCTCACCCGGGTCAACAGCGAGTCGTGACCGGTCTCCGGTTCGGGTGCGCCTGGCGGCGGCTCAGCCTCCGGCGAGCAGACGGCGGGCGATGACCTTGAGGCAGAGCGTCTCGTCGGCCCCCTCGAAGATCGACAGCACCCGGGCGTCGACGAAGTAGCGGCTCACCGGGTACTCCTCGGCGTAGCCCATGCCCCCGTGGATCTGGAGCGCTTCACGGGTCACCCACTCGGCCGAGCGGCACACGTAGGCCTTGACCATGGATGCCTCGAGCGCGCCCTCGCCCTTCGACATCAGGCTGGCCACCTCGTAGGCGAACTGCCGGGAGGCCTGGATCAGGACTGCCATGCGGGCGAGCTTGACCTTGGTCAGCTCGTAGTCGCCGATCGGCGCGCCGAACACCACCCGGTTGCCGGCGTACTCGAGGGCCGCCTCGTAGGCCGCCTGCATGAGGCCGACGGCACGCGCCGCGGTCTGCAGGCGCCCGTTCTCGAAGCCCTGCATCTGGAGGTAGAAACCCTGGCCCAGTCCGGCATCGCCGCCGATCAGGTTGGCGTCGGGGACGAACCACTGCTCGAGCGACACCTCGTAGGAGTGCATGCCCCGGTAGCCGATGGTGTCGATGGCCCGCCCCTCCATCTTGCCCGTGGAGTCGGCCGGACGACCGCCCTCGCCCGCCCCCTGGGTGAAGGTGAAGCCGTGGCCGTCGGCCGGGGGCTTCTCCACCAGGAAGATCGACAGGCCCTTGTGGCCCTTCGACCGGTCGGGGTCGGTGCGGGCCAGCAGGAGCAGGACGTCGGCCCGGGCAGCGAACGTGCACCAGGTCTTCGTGCCGTTGAGGATCCAACCGCCGTCGACTTTGGTGGCGGGCAGCATCACGCCGGCCACGTCGGACCCGAAGTCGGGCTCGGTGACGGCCACGGCGCCCAGGACCTCGGCGGTGGCCAGCTTCGGCAGCCAGTGCAGCTTCTGCTCCTCGGTGCCGCCCTTCACGATGGCCCGGGTCAGGATCTCGGGGCGGGTGATCAACGAGCCGCCGGCACCGAGCGAGCCCCAGGTCAGCTCCTCGGTGGCCACCACCATGCTCAGGTAGTCGGCCTCGCCCCCGGAGGCGAACCCGCCGTACTCCTCGGGGACGGACATGCCGAAGCCGCCCATCTCGGCCATGCCCGAGATGATCTCCTCGGGGATGTCCGTGTTGGCCCGGTGGATGTGCTCGGCGCGGGGTCGGATCTGCTCGTCGGCGAACCGGTGGAACGTGTCGCGGACCAGCTCGAAGTCGGGGTCGAGGTGACGCTCACCCTGGGTCTCGGCCAGGGAGGCCAGGTAGGCCGGGTGCCGGTAGGTGGCGACGAAGCCCTCGGCCGGGGCCATCCAGTCGGAGGCCACGCCCCAGTCGGCGGACCGTCCGACGATGCGGGCGGCCAGCTCGGCCAAGGCGTCGGCCACGAAGGCGCAGGCGATCCGGGCCTCGGTGTCCCCGTGTGCCCCGTAGGCGAGGACGGACTCTGCGGTGCGCACGGCTGCCGCGGCGTGGGACACGTCGTAGGCCAGGACCTGGGCCCGGTCGGGACCGCCCGCCACGCGCAGTGCGGCGATCCCGGCGTCGACCACCCCCTTGGCCACACGGGTTGCGTCGGAGGCGGCCAGGAGGTCGGGCGCGGGCACGGGGTCGGAGGTCACCGCCCAAGGATAACGGGCGGCCCGGGAGGCGCGACGCCCGCCGGGGGTACCCGGCCGGTCAGTCGGCGGGCAACTGGGCCACCACGGTGACCAGGGGCGGGAGCACCACCGGATCGTCGCCCGGGTCGACCTCGGTCAGGAGCTCGAGGTAGTCGGCCACGGGACCCGGGCCGGCTCCGGCCGGGGCCTCGGCCCAGGCGTCGACGATGTCGAGGCCGGCACCGCGGACCAGCGAGGGGAGGAGCGCGCCGATATCCGGGTGGCGGGCGTCGGGCATGGCGAAGGGTGCGCCGGCGATGCGTCCGGCCGAGGTGATCGGCTCCTGGGCCACCACCCAGCCGCCGGGTCGGACGGCCGCGGCCATCCGCTTCAACACCTCGGCGGGGTCGACCACGTGCAGGAGGAGGAACCGGCAGAAGGCGAGGTCGACCTGCTCGGGGAGGCGCAGGTCTTCGCCGGCCTGCGTGATCGCCAGTACCTGGCTGTGGGCGGCGGCGGCCGAGGCGACTTCGTCGCGGGCCTCGGGATCGGAGTCCACGGCGTAGACCCGACCCTCGTGCCCGACGATCTCGGCGAGCGCCACCGACACGTCGCCCCCGCCGGCGCCCACGTCGACGCAGGTCCACCCTGGGCCGATCCCCAGGCGGTCGAGGGCGGTGGCCAGCGGCCGTCGGTAGACGTCGTCGCGGAGGCCTCGCAGTTCCATCGCCCAACGATACCGGCACCCCGCCCCGACCCGGCGAGGTGGGGATGGCGCGGACCCGTCCGTCGTCGGGGCCCCGTCGGGCCGGTAGCCTCCCATCCCGTGAAGGTAACCATGATGCTCTGTGACTCAGCCCAGGTGGCCGACGGCAAGCTCTACGTGCTCGGCGGGGGCTGGAGCATGACCGGCCCCGATCCGGTGCCCTCGGCCATCGCCTTGAAGATCGACGTCGGCTGGCACGAGGCCGAGGCCGCCCACCACTGGGAGCTCTACTTGGAGGATGCGGACGGCGGGCCCGTACTCGTGCCCACTCCCGACGGCGAGCACCCCGTCGAAGTCCGGGGGGAGTTCACCGTGGGCCGGCCCACCGACGTGCCCGAGGGCTCGCCGGTCGACGTCGCACTCGCCGTCAACCTGGGCCCCCTGCCCCTGGCTCCGGGCACCCGCTACACGTGGCGGATGGCCATCGACGGCGAGAGCCATCCCGACTGGGTCCTGGCTTTCACCACCCGGCCGCTGCCCGAGGCCTGAGGGCCCCGGGGACGGCGCCCCGGCCCCGCCGGCGACGGGCCGGTCCTGCGCCCACCCGGCCTACTATCGGCAGATATGACCATGTATGACCGTCCCTTCGGCCGCTACTTCGAGGACTTCGTCCCCGGCGACGTCTACCGCCACTGGCCGGGCAAGACCATCACCGAGGCCGACGACCACCTGTTCTGCATGATCACCATGAACCACCACCCCCTCCACACCAACGCGTGGTTCGCCGAGAACGAGTCGGTCCAGAAGAAGAACGTGGTGGTCGGCAACCTGGTCTACTCGCTGGCCCTCGGCATGAGCGTTCCCGACGTCAGCGGCGCGGCCATCGCCAACCTCGAGGTCGAGTCGCTGCTGCACCGGGCGCCGACCTTCCACGGCGACACCATCTACGCCGAGACCAAGGTCATCGAAAAGGTCGAGTCGAAGTCGCGGGACGACCGCGGCGTGGTGACCGTGGAGACCAAGGCCTTCAACCAGCGCGGCGAGGAGGTCTGCTTCTTCCGCCGCAAGGTCATGGTCTGGAAGGAGGCCTTCGCTCCGCCGCGACGCCGCCCCTACGGGGACGACGTCTGGCCTTGAGCCCGCCATCCGTCCGGTGACGGCCCGGACCGATGCCCGGGTGCGCGCCCTCGGCACGGCCATCGAGACGTGGGGATCGCCCGACCGAGGGGCCACCCGCCGGGACGACCTGCCGTGGCGGTCGACCCGCGATCCGTGGTCGGTGCTGGTAGCTGAAGCCCTGGCCCAACAGACCCAGCTGTCCCGGGTGATACCCGCCTACCACCGGTTCCTCGGGGCCTACCCCACGCCGGCGGCCTGCGCGGCGGCTCCGTTGGGCGATGTCCTCGTCGCCTGGGCGGGCATGGGCTACAACCGCCGGGCCCGCAACCTCCACCGGGCCGCGGCGGCGATCGTCGCCGACCACGGCGGCGAGGTGCCCGATGCGCTCGATGCCCTGCTCGCCCTGCCAGGTGTCGGCCCCTACACGGCCCGGGCCGTACTGGCTTTCGCCTTCGAGCGCGACGTCGGGGTGGTCGACACCAATGCCGGCCGGGTCCTGGCGCGGGCCGCTGCCGGTCGGACGCTCGGCAAGGACGAGGCGCAGTCGCTGGTCGACGCCATGGTGCCCCCCGGCAAGGGGTGGTCGTTCGGGCAGGCGCTGCTGGACCTCGGGGCAACCGTCTGCACCTCGCGGGCGCCCGACTGCGGGGCCTGCCCGGTGCGCCGCCGGTGCCGGTGGGCGAGGTCCGGCCGACCCGATCCCGACCCGGCCCGCGGTTCGGCCGGGGTGTCGGCGGGTGTGTCGGCGGCCGGGTCCCCCTTCGCCGGGTCCGATCGGCAGGGCCGGGGCCGCCTGGTGGCCGCCCTGCGGGAGGGACCGGTGGCCCCCGTCGGACAGGCCGCGGCCGCCGGCTGGCCCGACGATCCCTCCCGGGCCCGGCGGGTGGCCGATGGGCTGGTGGCCGATGGCCTCGCCGTCCGGGGATGCAGCGGGACGCTCCGCCTGCCCTGACCACGCCGCCTTCCACTACGAAATGCCTCCCTCGACCAAGCCGCCTCCTCCTCCCTATCGCCGTCCTCCGTGCTGACTACGGTGGGGCCGTCGTCCCGACAGGCGGTGGCCCGCACGGCTCAAAGGGACTTCCTGAAGACGGTCGTGCCATGGCTTGGGCGGATCGACGACCGAGCAGATCGACGACTAGGGGAGCGGTAGAGGTACGTGGACCGGGGGTCGAGGGAGCCACCGGCGGCGCTCGCCGTCGCCAGTCATATCGAGGAGTACCGCCCGGGCCGCCTGGTCGAGGTGCTGGTGCCCGAGGGCGCTCGTGATGCGCCCGTCGTCCTCCTGTGGCACGGGAGCGGACCCGACGAGCGGGATGCGTTGGTGCCGCTCGCCGCCGCGCTGGCCGCCTGCGGGGTCGTCGCCCTCGTGCCCGACTGGCGGTCCGACGACGCCTCCGCCGGCCCGGGGGACCTGCTGGCGTCGATCGACTTCGCCACGGACTCCGCTGCCGGGCTGGGCGGCGACCCGGGACGGGTGGTCCTGGCGGGCTGGTCGCTCGGGGCCAGTGCCGCCGCCGACGTCGCGCTCCACCCGGACGTCGCCCATGGTTGGCACCCGACCGCCGTGGTGGGTCTGGGCGGGGGCTACGACCGGACACCCTTCGACAACGGTCGTCGGGCGCGGGACCCGATGGCCGACAGCGCCGTCGGGGGGGCCGGCCGGCCCGCCCTCCTTGCCCACGGCATCTCCGACCACCTGATCCCCATCGAGCGGTCCGTCGTGGCCACCGCCGTGCTCGCCGAGGCCGGGTGGCGGGCGGTCCTGCGGCAGGTCGACACCGACCACGCCGGCGTGATCGGCACCGTCTACGACCGACAGCTCAAGCGGTGCGTCCCGTCTGACGACCCCGGCCGTCGGTCGGCCCTGATGTCGGTGGCACGCGAGCTGGCCCGCCTCGCCCTCGGGCCCGACGGCCCGGTCGGGTAGCGCCTGTTCAACCGGCCAGGAACGCCAGGATGTGCCCATTGACCTCGTCGGGCCTCTCCAGCTGGAGGAAGTGACCGGCACCCTCGACCACGACGAGCTCGGAGCCCGGCGCCAGATGATCGGTGACCGGCCCGATGACCTCGACGCCCATGCAGCCGTCGTCGGCCCCGTGCAGGTAGAGGGTCGGCTGGGGCCCGACGGACTCGCCGGCGGCCTGGGCGGCCGCCGCCGCCGGGTCGTCGGACGGTCCGGCGAACATGGCCCGGTAGTAGCCGACAGCGGCGGAGAGGTTGGCTTCGGCGCCGATCGATACCTTGACCCGGGCGACGTCCCAGGAGCCGTCGTACCCCGGTGACCAGTCGGCCCACAGCTTGTCGAGGAACGCGTGGTCCTCGAGGCCGACGGCCATCTCGGCGAGCGGGGTCTGGAACAGGAAGACGTACCAGCTGCGGCGGAGCTGGGCGTAGGCGAAGAACCCGAAGCCGAGCGAGGCGGGCGGCGGGACCGCCAGCGTGACCGCCCGCCGCCATCGCTCGGGCGCGTGGGCGGCTGCCGGGTAAGTCATCAGGCCGCCCCAGTCGTGCCCGATGATGACGGCGTCGTCCCCGCCGCCCAGCGCCTCGTGCAAGGCGCAGGCGTCGAGGGCCAGGGTTCCGGTGTCGTAGCGCCCGTCGGCGGGTACCGCGGTGGGTGCATAGCCACGGAGGAAGGGGGCGACCGCGTGGTAGCCGGCGTCGGCCAGGACGGGGAGCAGATGGCGCCAGGTGTGGGCGGTGTCGGGGAACCCGTGCAGGCACAGAGCGAGCGGCCCGTCGGCGGGGCCCGCCTCCAAGCAGGCGAAATCGAGGCCGTTGGCTCGCACGGTCCTGGTGGCGGCGTCGGTGTGCGTGGGTCGGTCCATCGCCGGAGGGTAGCGCTACGGATCCACCGCCGTGGCGGCTAGCCTCCTTCTCCTGTGCGCATCACCTACTTCGGCGTCCGGGGCTCGTGCCCGTGCTCGTCCGACCAGCAGCGCCGGTACGGGGGGAACACCTCCTGCGTCCTGGTGGAAGTGGCTGGCGAGCCGCCCCTGATCCTCGACATGGGGACCGGACTGCGCGCCCTCGGCCACCACCTGGTCGCCGACCTGGTCCCGACGGGCAGGCCGATGCGGGGCAACTGCCTGCTGACGCACCTCCACTACGACCACATCCTCGGCACACCATTCTTCCCCCCTATGCGCGACCCGGGGGCGCTGCTCGAGATCTACGGCCCGTCGCAGGCCGACGCCTCCCTCCAGGTGACGATGGCCAGCATGGTCAAACCGCCGTTCTTCCCCGTCCACATGTCCGACTTCCGTGGCGAGCTTCGCTACCACGACCTGAAGGGGAACGACGGGTTCCAGCTCGGCGGCATATCGGTCAAGGTCCGCACGATCCCCCACATCGGCAACACCCTCGGCTTCCGCCTCGAAGTGGACGGCGCCATCGTGGCGTACCTGCCCGACCACCAGGCGCCCGTCGACCGGGCGACAGTGTCCCCCGAAGTCCTGGAGCTGTGCGAAGGGGCCGACCTCATGATCCACGACGCCCAGTACACCGAGGAAGAGTTCGTCGAGCTCTTCGACTGGGGCCATTCGACGCCCGCCTACGCCGTGCACATCGCCACCGAGGCCGGGGTCCGGCGCCTCGACATGTTCCACCACGATCCCGGACACACCGACCGGCAGATCGACGCGATGCTGCGGGCCGCCCGCCAGGTTGCCCAGGCCACCGGCAAGGTAGAGGTGAACGCGGCCAAGGAGGGCGCCACCTTCGAGCTGAGGAAGCGGTGACCGCGGGGACCGACCGCCCGGTGCCGCCGTTCGACACCGCCCGGTTCAAGGACGCCATGGGCATGTTCACCACCGGGGTGACCATCGTGGCCGGCATCGACGACGGGCAGCCGGTGGGCTTCACATGTCAGAGCTTCCTCTCGCTCTCGATCGACCCGCCCTACGTGGCCGTGGCGCCGGCCCGGACATCCACCAGCTGGCCGCGCATCGCCCGTTCTGGCAGCTTCTGCGTCAACGTGCTGACCGAGATGCAGGAGGGACTGGGCCGCGGCTTCGCCGTGTCGGGCGGATCCAAGTTCGACAGTGTGGACTGGCACCCGGCGCCGGGCACCGGATCTCCGGTCATCGCGGGAAGCCTGGCCTGGGTGGACTGCCGGGTCGAGCTGGTCCACGACGCCGGGGACCACGAGCTCATCCTGGGCCGGGTGCTCGACCTCGGGGTCGGCGAGGGCACCCCCCTGCTCTTCTTCCACAGCCGCTTCGCTACTGTGGCCCACGACCCAGCGCCGGACGAGAGGTAGCAGACATGCCGAAGATCATCGAGTCCGAGGTGATTCAGGACGTCATCGTGGTGGAGCCCGAAGCCCACGGCGACGAACGCGGACGATTCGTGGAGACCTACCGTCGCAGCTGGTTCCCGCTGGGGCGCGAGATGATCCAGGGGAACCGCTCGACCAAGCAGGCCGGTGCCGTCGTCGGACTCCACTACCACCTGCACCAGTCGGACTACTGGTACGTGCTGGCCGGCACCGCCCGGGTCGTCCTCCACGACCTCCGCCAGGGGTCGCCCACCGAAGGCGCCACGCTGTCCCTCGACCTCTCCGGCGACCACGACCGCGGCCTGTTCATCCCGCCCGGTGTGGCCCACGGGTTCGCCTCGCTCACCGACCTGACGCTCTGGTATCTCGTCGACGGGTACTACAACCCCGAGGACGAGTTGGGCGTGGCCTGGGACGACCCGGCCATCCACGGCGACTGGGGCGTCGCCGACCCGGTGCTCTCCGGCCGCGACCAGGTCAACCCCTTGCGCAGCGAGATCCCGTCGGGACGTCAGCCCTACCTCGGCCTCCGGACCTGAGCCGACTCAGGACATGACCGACAACCCGTCGCCCGCCGCATCCGCACACCCGTCGACCGGCCGCCTCGGAGACCCGGGGACCGGGGTCCTCGTGACGGGCGGCGGCTCGGGCATCGGCCGCGCCACCGCGCTGGCCCTGGCTGACGTGGGGAGGCCGGTGGCCGTGTGGGACATCGACAGCGCCGGCGCCGACGAGACGGTTGCCGCCTGCCGGGCACGCGGGGTCGTCGCCCACGCCGCCAGCGTTGACGTGGCCGACTCGGCGGCCATCGCGGACGCAGTCGCGGCCGCGGTGGATGCACTCGGCTCGCTCGGAGGGTTCGTCCACGCCGCCGGTGTGTCGGGGGCGGCCACAGTGGACGACATCGACGACGCCATCTGGGACGCCACGCTCAACGTCAACCTGCGGGCCGCCGCCATCATCAGCCGGCACCTCCTCCCGCCGTTCCGATCCGCCGGCCCCGGGTCTGCGGTGGTCCTGATCTCCTCGATCGAGGGGCTGTTCGGGAGCACCATGCTGACGGCCTACTGCGCCTCGAAGGGAGGCGTGCTCGGGGTGATGCGCTCACTCGCCCAACGCTTCGCCGTCGAGGGCTTCCGTGTCAATGCCGTCTGCCCGGGCGCGGTGGTCACCCCCATGCTCGAGCCCGCCTTCGCACTGCCGGGGTTCCGGGAACAGCTCGAGGAGCGCACCCCGCTGCAGCGGGTGGCCACCGCCGACGAGATCGCCCGACCGATCCGGTTCCTGCTGTCCTCCGAGGCCTCCTTCATCACCGGGGCCCACCTGACCGTCGACGGCGGGCTCACCGCGGTCACGGCCATCTAGGGGCCCGACCTAGGGGCCCGACCAGGGACGACGCCGTGCCCGCCGCCGCCCCGGGGCGTGCCCGGGGTCGCCCCGCTAGGCGGCGGAGGACCGATTCGGGGTTGAATAGACCGGATGTGGACCGTCGCCTTCGTCGTCGTCGTGCTGGTGGTGGTGGTCGTGGCCGTCGCCCTCGTCCGTCGGCCCCGGGGCAGCGACAGCCATTCGGTGCGCAACTACAACCAGGCTCTCGGCACTCTCGAGCACCTCTCGGAACGCGTCGGGCCACCCATCGTGCGCCCGATCCGGGTCGTACCGACGAATCGAGCGGGAGGCGCCCCGGAACGCGTGGTCCCGCCGGTGCCGGTGCGGGGGACGGACGAATTCCCCGACCCTGACGCCCCGATCGTCTTCGACGACGCCCGTCCTGTCGAGCGGGGGAGGCCCGGCGGCGAGCCGACGACGCCCGCCCGCGCCGATCGGGCCCAGCGGATTGCCCTCGACTCCATGAACCACCGGCGTCGCCCGGGCACCGGCATCCTGGTGGCGATCGTGGTGCTGATCCTGTTCGGAGTCCTCGCCGTGGTGGGCAGCCACAAGTCGCGCCCTCCGTCCCACGTCACGACGACGACCCGGCAGTCCCATTCGGGTGGTGCTACGACCACCACCAAGCCCAAGCCGACCCCCACCACCCGACCGACGCCGACCACGCTGCCCGTTCAGTTCGTGGCGACCACGACATCGTCCACCGGGACCTCGGCCACCTACACCATCCCCCACACCAGCTACCAGATCACCGCCACGGGGACGGGCTCGTGCTGGGTCCAGGTCGCCTCGTCGACGACGGGCGCCACCATCTGGGCCGGTGAGCTCTCGGCCGGGACGGTGCAGAACGTCCAGGCCACCGGTACGACCACCGTGCAGTTCGGGACACCGACACTGACCCTGGAGGTGGACACCATTCCTGTCGTCCTGCCCTCGTCGCTGCGGACGCCGTTCGTCGCCACGTTCACTCCGTCGGCGGCGGCCACGGCGGCGGCGTCCTCGGCACCGTCCACTTCCACCACGACCACTTCGACCACAGGGACTTCGACCGCGGGGACTTCGGCCACCACCGCTGCCCCTTAGGTCGCTGCCGGATCGGGTGGTCCAGGACCTGTGGCTCTGTCCGCCCCCGACATTCAGTGGGGACGGACCGGGACGTCGGCCAGTCCGAGCGCGTCGAGGATGAACGCATAGACGAGGGCCTCGTCCCGCCAAGCGTCGTAGCGCCCGGAAGGGCCACCGTGACCGGCTCCCATTTCGGTCTTCAACAGGACGCGGTTCGCGGGGTTGGCGGCGCGCAGCTTGGCCACCCACTTGGCCGGCTCCCAGAAGCCCACCCTCGGGTCGGACAGGCCGCCCGTGGCCAGGATGTCCGGGTAGCGGACCGGGCTGCCGTCGGGGCCCGTGGCCGCCACGTTGTCGTAAGGGGAGTACGACTTCATGACCTCGTAGATGGCCGGGTCCTCGACCGGGTTGCCCCACTCCTCCCATTCGAGGACGGTGAGGGGCAGGGTCTCGTCGAGGATGGTCGTCAGGCAGTCGACGAACGGCACCTCCGCCACCACGGCCCGGAAGAGGTCCGGGGCCAGGTTGGCGACCGCCCCCATCAGCAGGCCGCCAGCGCTCCCGCCGCGGGCCACCAACCGGTCGGGGGACGTCCACCCGTCGTCCACCAGGTGACACGCGCAGGCCACGAAGTCCGAGAAGGTGTTCGGCTTGGCCGCGAACTTGCCTTCTTCATACCAGTGGCGGCCGAGCTCGCCCCCGCCCCGGACGTGGGCGATGGCGAACACGAACCCTCGGTCGAGCAGGCTGAGCCGCAACGAAGAGAACGTGGGGTCCATCGACGCCTCGTAGGAGCCGTATCCGTAGAGGAGGCAGGGAGCGCCAGGGCCCGGGCCCGGGCCGTCGACCAGGTCGGCGCGGTAGACGAGGGAGAGGGGCACCCGGGTGTCATCCCCGGCCGTGGCCCACCGGCGCTCGGTGCGGTACCAGGCGGGGTCGAAGTCGCCCAGCACCGGCTGACGCTTCAGGAGGGTGAGACCGCCGGACTCGAGGTCGAGGTCGTAGACCGACCGGGGGGTAGCGAGGGAGGTGTACCCGTAGCGGAGCACGGAGGCGTCGTACTCCGGGTTGGCCTCGCCCCACACGGTGGACGGCGACTCGGCCTGCTCGACCGGCGTCGACGCCCCGGTGGCGTGCTCGATCACCCGTATCCGGGTCCCGGCGTCCTCGCGCTCGAAGACGGCCAGGTACCGGTCGAAGGGGTCGACGGCGTCGAGCCGTACCCCGATCCGGGCGGGTAGCACCTCGACCCAGTGGTCGCGGCCTGGCGAGTCATCGGGGGCAGCCATCATCCGGAAGTCCTCGGCACCGTCATTGGTGACGATGAGGAACCGGGCCGGACGCCCGGTGCCAGGATCCCCCCGGTCGTGGTCGACGCTGTATTCGACGCCGTGGCGACGCGGTTCGATCACCGAGAACGCTCCGGTGGGATCGTCGGCGTCGAGGGCCAGGACCTCCGAGGTGATCTTGGAGTCGAGGCCGCAGAGCACGCACCGGTCGTCCTTGGTCCGGCCGACTCCGAGGTAGAAGTGGTCGTCCGGCTCCTCGAGCACCAGGACGTCGGTGGACGGGTCGTCTCCCACCCGATGACGCCACAGCTGGTACGGCCGCATGGCCGCGTCGACCCGCACATAGAACACCGTGGCGTTGTCGTTGGCCCACGCCGCCCCGTAGGAGGTGTCGGCGATCGACTCGTCCGACTCGGTTCCGGACGACAGTTCGCGGAAGCGCATGGTGTGGCGCTCGCCCCCGGTGGTATCGGTCGAATAGGCGAGCCACCGGTGGTCGGGGCTGACCGAGAAGTTGCCGAGCGAGAAGTAGTCGTGGCCCTCGGCCAACGCGTTCTCGTCGAGGAGCACCTCCTCGGCGTCCTCGGCGTCCTCGGGGCCCTCGGCCGCCCTCCGGCAGTGGATGCCGTAGCTGCTGCCCTCGACCGTCCGGCCGTAGTACAGCCACGGGCCCTTCCGGACGGGCACCGACAGGTCCGTCTCCTGGATCCGGGCAACCATCTCGGCGTACAGGGCCTCCTGGAGCGGCCGGGTCCCGGCCATGACCGCCTCGGTGTAGGCGTTCTCTGCCTCCAGATGGGCGATCACCTCCGGGTCGTCCTTGTCCCGCAGCCAGTACCAGTCGTCGATGCGCACGTCGCCGTGGGCCTCGAGGGCGACCGGGCGGCGCTCGGCCACCGGGGGCTCTGCGGCCTGGGGCTCGGGACGGTCCGTGGCGGCGTGGCCGGGGGTGTCGGTCATGGGCACACAATGGCACGCGACCCCACCGGGCCCGGGCCGGACACCCGCTGTGGGCTGGGGTTCCACCCGACCCGGGATGACCGTGTGATCGGGGTCCCCAGGTTGTTACTATCTAGATAGGGGTAATTACCGACCCTTCCCCCTCAGGAGCCACCATGACGTCCACCGATCTCGACCTCGGAAAGTACAAGCTCGGGTGGTCCGACGCCGAGGACTACGTCTTCAAGCCCAAGAAGGGCCTGTCGGAGGCGATCGTGCGCGAGATGTCGGCCATGAAGAAGGAGCCCGACTGGATGCGGGACTTCCGGCTCCGGGCGCTGCAGCGCTTCGAGAAGCGCCCGATGGCCGAGTGGTTCGCCGTCAACATGCCGGACCTCGACTTCGACGACATCTACTACTACATCAAGCCGACGTCGGGGCAGGTGGAGGACTGGAACGACCTGCCGGACGCCATCAAGAACACCTACGAGAAGCTGGGCATCCCCGAGGCCGAGCGCAAGTATCTGGCCGGCGTCACCGCACAGTACGAGTCCGAGGTGGTCTTCCACCGCAACCGCGAGGATCTCGAGGAGCTGGGCATCATCTTCTGCGACATGGACACCGCAGTGCGCGAGCACCCGGACCTCGTCCGCAAGTACTTCGGGACCATCATCCCCCCGAACGACAACAAGTTCGCCGCTCTGAACTCGGCCGTCTGGTCCGGAGGGTCGTTCATCTACGTCCCGCCCGGCGTCGTGGTCGACCAGCCCCTGCAGGCCTACTTCCGGATCAATGCGGAGAACATGGGCCAGTTCGAGCGCACCCTGATCATCGNNAACAACGTCTACAACCTGGTGACGAAGCGGGCCAGGGCCGAGGCCGAGGCCCACGTCGAATGGATCGACGGGAACATCGGGTCCCGCCTGACCATGAAGTACCCGAGCGTCTATCTCATGGGTCCGAAGGCCTCCGGAGAGGTCCTCTCGGTGGCGTACGCCGGCGCCGGCCAGCACCAGGACGCGGGCGCCAAGATGGTCCACGCCGCTCCCGAGACCACGTCGACCATCGTGTCCAAGTCGATCTCGAAGGACACCGGCATCACCACCTACCGCGGGCTGGTCCACGTCGACGAGGGTGCCAAGAACGCCAAGAGCTTCGTCCGCTGCGACGCCCTCCTCCTCGACGACACCTCGGTGTCCGAAACCAAGCCCTACATGGAGGTCTGTGAGCGGGACGCACGGATCGGTCACGAGGCCACCGTGTCCAAGGTCGGGGACGACCAGCTCTTCTACCTCATGAGCCGCGGCCTGTCCGAGACCCAGGCGATGGGCATGATCGTGAACGGCTTCATCGAGCCCATCACCCGGACGCTCCCGATGGAGTACGCGGTGGAGTGGAGCCGGCTCATCGAGCTCCAGATGGAAGGCTCGATCGGCTGAGGCCTCCTGGTGCGCGCGAGACCCCGCCTGCGCCAGAATGTCCTCTGACAATTCGAGGGAGCCCGCCCATGCCCATGCGTGAAGAGTGCAAGCATTTCCAGAGCCGGACCTACGACTCCGGGGAGGTCGCCCGCTTCTGCATACTCGACCTGGCACCTGAGGCCCCGTGGAAGTGCCCGGACGACTGCCCGTCCTACGCCCGGCGGCTGGCCGACGTCGGATGGAGCCATGGCTCACTGGTGGAGCCGGCGCTCGAGCCGATGCCCGATGTGCCCGGTGACGAGGCCGCCGCGTTGCTCGACCAGGCCGAGGACATCATCAATGCCGTCGGGCCGTCGGCCATCGCCGACGTGATCGAACAGGAAGACAAGGGCGGCCGGAAGTGGTGGCGCCGGAAGCGGTGATCCGTCCGTCGGGCGATCAGTTCCCGGTGTAGGTCCCCGGCCGCTTCTCCATGAAGGCGGCCATCGCCTCCATCAGGTCGTCCGAGGACAGGAACGCGGCATTCCAGGTGGCCACGTAGTCGAGTCCGTCGGCCACCGATCTCCCCTCCCCGGCGGCCAGGACGGCCTTGGTGCCCTGGACGGCCAGGGGTGAGTTGGCGGCGATCTCGGCGGCCATGTCCCGGGCGTCGGCCAGGACGGCGTCCGCGTCGGCGCTCACGTGGTTGATCAGTCCGATGGACTCGGCCCGGGCGGCGGTGATGTCCTTGCCGGTAAAGGCGAGTTCGGCCACGTGCCCTCTGCCGATGATGGCCGGCAGCCGTTGGAGGCTCCCGAGATCGGCCACGATGGCGACCTTGGCCTCGCGCACCGAGAACTGGGCCTGGGCGCTGGCCATCCGGATGTCACAGGCTGCGATGAGATCGACGCCACCGCCGATGCACCAGCCGTGCACCGCGGCGATTACCGGGAGTGGGCAGTCGGCCACCGAGGTGACCGACGCCTGGAGCCGGACGATCTCGGCGCGGGCATGGGTGGCACGGCCGGCGACAGACAAGCGCGTGCCGTCATCGCCTCCCGGGCCGGTTATCGACGGCATGGCCGTGAGGTCGAGACCGACCGAGAAGTGGGGACCTTTGGCGGCCACCACCACGACCCGCACGTCGCGGTCAGCACCGATCGCCGCCATGGCCGTCGGGAGATCGGACCAGAAATCGGGACCCATGGCGTTGCGCTTCTCGGGACGGTCGAGCCACAACGTGGCGACGTGGTCGTCGACCTCGATGGTGAGGACGTCGGAGTGGAAGGAGTCGATGGTGGGAGCACGCATGGGAGCCCAGCGTAGGGCGGTGCCGGAAGGGGCGTGGGCCGGACGGGACCCAACAATTGCCAGGTAGTATGAGTGCCGAGGCTCGTGCAACGGGCCTCGATCCGCGAGAGGCCCCGATCCTGCCCACCTTCACCCCTGACCATGCCGCCGCCCTGCCTGGCGCCCCCTGGCTGGCACAGCGCCGTGTCGAGGCGGCCGAGGCCTTCTCCTCGTCCCCCCTCCCTACGGAAAAGGACGAGGTGTGGCGCTACAGCCGCATCGACGACCTCGACCTCGAACGCTTCCGGCCCACGGGGTCGGAACATCCAGGAGGCGATCCCGGGCCCTCTTCCTCCGGGCGGCTCCACGCCCTGGTCGACGGGCTCGGGGCCCGCAGCGGCCTGGTGGTGACCATCAACGGTGTGCTCGCCACCCTCTCGTCGTCGGTCGGTGACGACGTAGTCGTGCTCGGTCGGGCAACCGACCATCCTGAGGGCGCCGACCTGCTGGGCGCGGTGCTCGCCGATCCTCACGACTTCCCCCTGCTCAATGACGCGTTCGCCATCGACCCGGTGGTGATCGATGTCCAGGCTGGGGCGACGGTCGCCGACCCGGTGGTCGTGGTGCACGTGGTGTCCGGCGCCGCTGGCGGCGCCGTGTTCCCCCGGACGGTCGTGCGTACCGGAGCCGGCGCCACCGCCGGGGTGATCGAGATCGTCGTCGACGCCGACTCCGGACTGCTGGCCGACGCGCCGACCGATCTGTTCTCGTCGGCCGGTCCCCCGGTCGAACGGCTGGTCGTGCCGGTGACCGAGCTCAAGGTCGGCGACGGGGCATCACTGGCCTACGTGTCGATCCAGTCACTCGGCGGGGCCACCTGGCAGATGGCCCACCAGGCCAGCATCATCGGCGCCGACGCCACCCTGTCGAGCTATGCGGTGGCGCTCGGGGGCAGCTACGCCCGGCTGCGTACCGACTCCGCCCTGATGGGGGAGTCGGGTGCCAGCAGGCTCCGGGCCGCCTTCATCGGCCGGGACGATCAGATGCTCGACTTCCGGACCCTCCAGGACCACCGCGCACCACGGACGACGAGCGACCTCCTGTTCATGGGGGCCGTCGCCGACAGGTCGCACTCGGTCTACAGCGGGCTCATCCGGGTGCGCCGCGGCGCGGTCAAGTCCGACGCCATGCAGACCAATCACAACCTGGTGCTCGACGAGGGCGCCCATGCCGACTCGGTCCCCAACCTCGACATCGAGGAGAACGATGTGAAGTGCAGCCACGGGTCCACCGTGGGCCCGGTCGACGAGGACCAGCGCTACTACCTCGAGTCGCGCGGCATCGAGCCCGGGCGCGCCGAGCAGCTGATCGTCGCCGGATTCTTCGAGAGCATCGCCGACCAGGTGCCGCTGCCCGGTGCCCGCGACCTCATTGGACGGGCTCTGGCCGAGCGGTCGGGGGTGTCCCATGGTTGACGGGTCGGTGACGGCGCCCGACGGCCGGACGACCGCCCGCATGTGCGCGGTGGATGAGGTCGCCCCGGGTGAGGCGCGCCGTTTCGACGTGGCCGGACTGCGGGTGGCCCTGGTGCGGATCGACGACGAGTTCTTCGCCGTGGGCGACCGCTGCAGCCACGAGGACTTCTCGCTGGCGGACGGCGAGGTCTGGGGCTCCGAATTCGAGATCGAGTGCGCCAAGCACGGCTCGACGTTCGATCTGCGCACCGGAGCGCCGTGCTCGCTCCCGGCGACCAGGCCGGTGCCCGTCTACGACGTGCTGGTCGTCGATGGCGACGTCCTGGTGGTGGTTCCATGAGCACGGGGGAACTGGTCATCGAGGACCTGCGGGCCGGCATCCCGGGCCGCGAGATCCTGCAGGGGCTGTCCCTGACCGTCCGCAGTGGTGAGGTCCATGCCGTCATGGGGCCGAATGGCTCCGGCAAGAGCACGCTCGCCCACGTACTGATGGGCCGCCCCGGCTACGAGGTCCTCGGGGGTTCGGTCACCCTGGACGGCATCGACCTGCTCGCCCTGCCGACGTGGCAGCGGGCCCGCGCCGGGCTGTTCCTGGCCATGCAGCATCCGATCGAAGTACCGGGCGTCTCGTTGGTGGAGTCGCTGACCGCCGCCCGCCAGACAGTCCCGGGCGGTCCATTCCCCGACGTACTGGAGCGCCTCAATGCCGAGGCGGCCCGGATCAGTTTCGACGAGCGGTTCCTCGACCGTTCACTCAACGTCGACCTGTCGGGCGGCGAGCGCAAGCGCAACGAGACCCTGCAGCTGGGGGTCCTGCGGCCACGATTCGCCGTGCTCGACGAGATCGACTCGGGATTGGACGTCGATGCGCTCGCCGATGTCGGCCGGCGCGTCCAGGAGGCCACCTCCGAATGGGGCCTCGGCGTGCTCGCCATCACGCATTTCCGCCGCCTGCTCGACGTCTTGCGACCTGATGTCGTCCATGTGCTCTCCGGAGGCCGGGTGGTTGCAACCGGGGGCGCAGAACTGGCCGAGATCGTAGACCGCACCGGGTACGCCGCCTACACCTGAGCCACGTCTGATCCGACCCTGCCCCGGCGGCGCGAGCCGGGGTTGCTAGCGTCACCACATGGCCCGCCGAGACCGTCGCCGAGGAGGCGCCCACAGCCCCAAGCGCAGGGGCGATCCCGACGGTCCGGCCGCGAGCGACCCGGAGGGCGATGCGCCCTCCCCAGCGGGTGACCCCTCGGATTCGGCGGGCGAACCGTCGGCTGTCGACTCCGGCACGGCAGCCGCGGCGCCGGGTGGCGTCCCACCCGCTTCGACGGCCGACCACTCGACCGACGCAGGGATGGTCGCCTCGTCCGGCGCGGTCGACCTGGGTGCGACCATGACCCGAAAGGAGCGCCGCGAGGCCGGTGCGGCCGGTAGCGCCGGGGCGAAGAAGGCAAAGCGGACGAAGGCCAAGCGCACCTGGCTCGACTGGGTGCTCCTGTCCGGCGTCATCCTGGTGTCGCTCGCCCTGATCGCCGCCGTTTCGGGCTACGCGTACGTGCAGTACCGCTTCAGCCAGGTGACCAAGGTGACCGTCAAACACCTCAAGGTGGCGCCGCCCGGCGCCCCGTTCAATGTCCTCATGATCGGCTCGGACACACGGGCCAACGTCACGAGCGGGGCGGACCAGAAGGCCTACGGCAACACGTCGACAGCCGGCGGTCAGCGAAGTGACGTGATCAAGATCGCCCATGTCGTGCCGGCGACCGGGCAGGTCAGCATCCTCTCGATCCCCCGTGACACAGTGGTCAAGGTGGCCGGCGACACCAGCCAGATCGGGACGTACAACCGGATCAACGCCACCTACAACAGTGGGCCCGACCAGCTGGTCCAGACGATCGAGGCCAACTTCGGCATTCCCATCGAGCACGTGGTGCAGCTCAACTTCGTCGGGTTCCGGGGTGCCGTGGACGCCATCGGCGGCGTCTACCTGAACTTCCCCTACCCGGCCAAGGACAGCTACACCGGGCTCGACATCACGACCCCGGGCTGCCAGCACCTGAACGGTGGTTACTCCCTCGCCGTGGCCCGCAGCCGTCATTACCAGTACGAAGAGAACGGCTACTGGCAGTACGACGGAACCAGCGATTTCGGAAGGATCCAGCGTCAGAACGCCTTCTTGAAGGCCCTCATCAACCAAGCCGAGAAGCAGTACAACCCGCTGACGCTCAACGCCTTCATCGGCTCGGTGGTCCAAGGCGTCACCATCGACTCCACCTTCACCATCCGCGGACTCGTCTCCATCGCCCAGCAGTTCAAGGGCTTCGCCTCCAACTCGCTGGCCACCTCGACGCTTCCCGCCTACTCGTCGAGCTCTTCGGTGTTCTATTCACTGGGCTCGGTGCTGTACGTCCAGCAGCCCCAGGCCGAACAGGTGATCAGCCAGTTCCTGGGGGGACCTGCGCCGGTACCGCTGACGCCTCCGCCGGGCCCGTACGGTGCGGTGTCGACCACCACGACGACGACCCCCTCCGCCACCTACTCCACGGGCGGGAACACTCCGTCGACCACGGCGCCGGCGGTCACCACGACAACGGTCCAGACCAACTTCGACCCGACACCCTGCTGAGTCCGCCGGACCGCCGAATCGACCGGTAGGTGCGTCCGACCGTCCGATCGACCGGTGGGTGCGCGCCGGGCGGTGCTTGTGTCCGGTCCGGCGGACATGCGCCGGGCGGTGTGGGGATCGAACGGTGCGGGTGGCGAACAGTGCAGCGGATCGAACGTGCGGAGTCCCGCTCAGGCGGGGACGCCCACCTCGTCGAGACCTTGGGTCAGCGTGTTCCAGCTGAGTGTTGCGCACTTGATCCGGACCGGGAACTTGACCACGCCCTGGAGGGCGGCGAGCTCGCCTAGGGCGTCGACGTCGATGGCCTCGGGCTCGGGGGCCTCGACCGGTTCGCCGCCAGCCCCGTTGGACGGGAGCGTGGATTCGTGGATCGACATCATCCCCTTGAAGGTGGCGATCAGCCCGCGCACCTGGTCCAACGGCTTGCCCTTGACCGCCGCCGACATCAGCGAGGCCGACGACTGGCTGATCGAGCAACCGGTGCCGGCGATCTTGATGTCGGCCAGCACCCCGTCTTCGACGTCGAGGGTCACCACGATCTCATCGCCGCACAGCGGGTTGAAACCCTCCACCCGGACGGCCGGTGGGGACTCGAGCTCCCCCCGGTTCCGGGGCGAGCGGTAGTGGTCGAGGATGATCTCCCGATAGAGGTCTTCGAGGCCGGGCATCAGACCGGGGTCCCTTCGTCGCGGGGGTGCGGCGGCACCCAGGGCAGATCGTACCGGGGGTCGGTCACGCGAAGAACCGCCCGGCGGCGTCGAGCGCCTCGACCAGGCTGTCGACGTCGTGCTCGTCGTTGTAGAGCGCCAATGAGGCCCGAGCCGTGGCATTGACCCCGAGGCGTCGCATCAACGGCTTGGCGCAGTGGTGGCCGGCCCGCACGCACACCCCGTACTCGTCGAGGATCTGGGAGATGTCGTGGGGGTGGATGTCGCGGAAGGCGAACGAGATCACGCCCCCCCGTGCCTCGGCCTCGGGAGGACCGAAGATGCGGATGTCGTCGCCGAAGCGGTCGCCAAGCGCACCGAGGGCATAACCGGTGAGGGCGATCTCGTGGGCCCGCACCGCCTCCATGCCCACGGCATCCAGATAGTCGACCGCCGCACCGAGGCCGATGGCCTCGGTAATCGGCGGGGTGCCGGCTTCGAAGCGCCAGGGGATGTCATTCGGGGTGAAGCCGTCCTTGCGGACGTCCAGGATCATCTCCCCCCCGCCGAGGAACGGGGGAAGCGACTCGAGCAGGGACTCGCGGCCCCAGAGCACGCCTATCCCCGTGGGCCCGAGCATCTTGTGGGCACTGAAGGCGAGTAGGTCGACACCGAGGGCCGTGACGTCGGTGGGCAGGTGGGGGACCGACTGGCAGGCATCGGCCACCACCACGGCGCCCGCCGCGTGGGCGGCGGCCGACAGTTCGGCCACCGGGTTGAGAGTGCCCAGCACATTCGACATGCAGGTGATCCCGAGCACCTTCGCCCCGTCGAGCACTCGGTCGAGATCGTCGAGGACCAGCCGGCCGTCGTCGTCGATGGGCAGCCACCGCAGCTCGATGCCGCGCTCGGCGGCGAGCATGTGCCAGGGGACGATGTTGGCGTGGTGCTCCATCTCGGTGAGGACGACGACGTCGCCCCGCTGCAGGTGGGTGCGGCCCCAGGCGTGGGCCACGAGGTTGAGTGCCTCGGTGGCGTTCTTGGTGAAGACGATCTCGCGGGCGGGATGCGGCGCGCCGATGAAGCGGCCCACATTGGCCCGGGCCGCCTCGAACCGGCGGGTGGCCTCTTCGGCGATCGAGTAGACGCCCCGGTGCACGTTGGCATGGGTGGTCTCGTCGTACTCCCGCATGGCATCGAGCACCGCGGTGGGGCGCTGCGACGAGGCGGCCGAATCGAGATAGGTGATCCGTCGACCGTGGACCTCGCGGGCGAGGAGGGGGAAGTCCTTGGCCAAGGTGGCGGCATCAAGGGACGGCTCGGTGGTGGCAGGGGTCAGTTCCGCCATGCGTCGTACCCCCCTGACTCGAGCTTCGCTCCGAGCTCCGGCCCGCCCTCCTCGACGATCACGCCGTCGATGAGCAGGTGCACCCGGTCGGCATCGAGCTCCTCGAGCATCCGCTGGTAGTGGCTGATGACCAGGACGCCGAGCTCGGGCCGGGACTCCCGAACAGTGTGGACGCCTCGAGCGACGGTGCGCAGAGCATCGACGTCGAGACCCGAGTCGGTCTCGTCGAGGATCGCCAATTCGGGCTCGAGGATGGCCATCTGCAGGATCTCGTTCCGCTTCTTCTCCCCTCCGGAGAAGCCTTCGTTGAGGTGGCGCTCACCGAATGCGGGGTCCATGCCTAACTTGTCCATCCACTCCATCATCATCAGTCGGACCTCGAGGACCGACAGGTCCATACCCCGCCGTGCGGAGAGGGCCTGGCGCAGGAATTGGATGACCGGCACCCCACCGATCGACTCGGGGTCCTGGAAGGCGAGGAAGATCCCGGCTTTGCCCCGCACGTCGGTGGCCCACGAGGTGATGTCCTCCCCGTGGAAGAGGATCGAGCCAGCCGTGACCTCGTAGGCGGGGTTGCCGAGGAGCACATTGGCCAAGGTCGACTTGCCCGAGCCGTTGGGGCCCATGATGGCGTGCACCTTGCCCGACTCCACGATCAGATCGATGCCCCGCAGGATGGGCTGGCCCTCGACGGACGCGTGGAGACCCAGGATCTGGAGGAGCGGGATGGGGGTGGTGTCGTCGGATTCGGGGCTCACGCCCCCGATTGTAGCCTCTCCAGAGGATTTCTCCTACGGTCGTAGGGGGAATCTCCCGGGTCCGGCGGCCGTCGGTGATAGGGGCCGCGAACAGGGGAATTATCGTCATCCGGGGGTCAGCCGATACGGTACCGCCATGGCCGACCCCTGGAATTACGCCGGTCCGGTCACCCACCTCGGGTCGGGTACCGGCTCGGTGACCCTGGTCGACGAATCGACCTTCGCCATCAGCGGGAGCGCGGGCGACATCGTCCCGGGCGCGGCCCAGGGCCTCTTCGTACGGGACACCCGGATCCTCTCCCGGTTCGAGGTACTCCTGAACGGGGTGGCGGCCGAACCTCTCACTGCGGTGACCACCGACCCCTTCAGCGCCACATTCGTGTCCCGGAACGTGCCCGCTCCCGGCCGGGCCGACTCCACCCTGCTGGTGTTCCGCCACCGGCACGTGGGCCAGGGAATGCGTGAGGAGTTGGTTCTGCGCAACTTCGGCGACGAGGCCACCGCGTGCACCGTGGACGTGCTCATCGACGCCGACTTCGCCGACCTGTTCGCTGTGAAGGAGGGACGGGTGGTGCACGACGCCCATCACGGGAACGTCTCGACCCAGGTGGCCGACGGACCCACGGCGCCCGGGACCGACGACGACCCGGCGTCCACACTGACCTACACCTACCGCCGGGGCCCCGTGGCCCGGGGCGTGGAGATCCAGGCGGTGGGCGCGGAGCGGTTGGCGCCGGGACTCTTGACCTTCGAGATCGTCGTGCCGGCTCGGGGCGAGTGGTCGACGTGCGTGGAGGTGGCACCGGTCATCGACGGCAAGGTGTTCGCCCCCAAGTACCGCTGCGGCGAGCCTGTCGAGCGGGCCACGCCCACCGAGCGTCTGGCCGAATGGCGTCGCCAGGTCCCCCAGGTGCAGACCGACCATCCCGCGCTCAAACAGGTCGTGGCCCGTAGCGCCGAGGACCTCGGTGCACTGCGCATCTTCGATCCCGACCACCCCGAGCGCGTCGTGGTGGCTGCCGGCGCGCCCTGGTTCATGACCGTGTTCGGCAGGGACTCGTTGCTGACTGCGTGGATGGCCCTCCTGGTCGACCCCGACCTGGCCCGCGGCGTACTTCAGACGCTGGCCCGATTCCAGGGTCAGGAGGTCGATCCGCGCCACGAGGAGGAGCCCGGCCGCATCCTCCACGAGATGCGATTCGGCGACGCCGCCTCGTTGTCGCTCGGTGGCGGGAGCATCTACTACGGGACGGCGGACGCCACACCGCTCTTCGTGATGCTGCTGGGTGAGATGCGCCGGTGGGGCGTAGCCCGCGAATTGGTCGACGAGCTGCTTCCCAACGCGGCTCGGGCGATCGAGTGGATCGAGCACTTCGGGGACGCCGACGGAGACGGCTACGTCGAGTACCACCGGGCCACCGACCGCGGCTTGGCCAACCAGGGCTGGAAGGACAGTTGGGACGGTATCCGCTACGGCGACGGACGGGTGGCCGAGGCGCCCATCGCTCTCGCCGAGGTGCAGGCCTACACCTACGGTGCCTACCTGGCCAGCGCCCACTTCGCCTTCGAGGCCGGGGACACCGCCACCTACGACCGCTTCCGCTCCAAGGCGGCCCACCTCAAGGCCAACTTCAACCGCGACTTCTGGCTGGAGGAGAAGGGATGGTTCGCCGTCGGACTCGACGCCGACAAGAAGCCGATCGATTCCTTGACGTCCAACATCGGCCACTGCCTGTGGACCGGGATCGTCGATGAGGACAAAGCCCTCCAAGTCGCCCAGGCCCTCGTCGGTCCGTCCATGTTCTCAGGCTGGGGACTGCGCACGCTGTCGAGCGACAACGGTGGGTACAACCCGATCAGCTACCACTGCGGCTCCGTGTGGCCCCACGACACCGCCATCGTGGCCGCCGGGTTGGCCCGCTACGGCTTCGACGGCGCCGCCCAGCAGCTCATCTTCGGCCTGCTCGACGCCGCCTCGGCCCAAGGTGGACGCCTGCCGGAGCTGTTCAGCGGTCTCGATCGGGGCGAGCTCACCGTGCCGGTCGGCTATCCGACGTCGTGCTCACCGCAGGCCTGGGCTTCGGCGTCGCCGCTGTTGTGCCTGCGGACACTGCTCCGCCTCGACCCGTGGATCCCCTACGGCAAGACGTGGCTGTCGCCGAACCTGCCCGAGGGCATCGGCTACCTGAAGGTCGAGGGCATCCCCCTGGCCGGGTCGCGGGTCACCATCGAGGTGGGCGACGAGGTGCCGGGCGGGGTCTCGATCAGTGGACTGCCCCCCGACATCGAGGTCATCCGCGAGCCCCGCCACCCGAGCACCGCCGTCTGAGCCGGCACTGGCCTGTGCGCCGGAACGGGTTCACCGAACCCTGGAAACCATCTCCGGCGTCATCGAGCCGGTGTCACCAGCCCCGGGCGACCCACTCGTCGAGGTGGGGTGACTCGTTCCCGATCGTCGTGCCCGCACCGTGGCCGGGTAGCACGATGGTGTCGGCGCCGAAGGCCCCGAACAGCCGCCCTTCGATGGAGCGGATGATGGTGCCGAAGTCGGCGTCCTCGAACGATGTGTTGCCCGGCCCGCCCGGAAAGAGCGTGTCCCCGCTGAACAGTAAGGGCGTGCCCTCGACGGCGAAGCACATCGACCCGGGGGTGTGGCCGGGGGTGGCGATGGTGGCCACCTTGAGGCGGCCCACCTCGACCACCGACTCGTCCTCCAGGATCTGGTCGTAGGAGGGGAGCATGGCGGCGTCCGCCAGAGTCACGGCCACATCGATCCCGGCGTCGCGGACGGCCTCGACGGCCTGGATGTGGTCCCAGTGCCCGTGGGTCTCGACCACCTGTCCAACATTGAGGTCCCGGCACAGCTCGAGGAGGAGATCGTGCTCGTTGGCGGCGTCGATGAGCAGCGAGTCACCCGTCTCCCGGCAGCGCACGATATAGACATTGTTCTCGACGGGTCCGACCACTACCCGGTGGACCTCTACGGCTGTGTCCTGGTAGTCGATGACGGTCTCGGCCATGGGTACCACCTCCTAGGCACGAGCGTAGCGGGGGCCTCCACCCGTTGGTCACCGACGGCGGGGTTCTGGTAGACAAACAGGGCACGTTGTCCCTGTGGGGGCACCACCACACGACGTCCCCGGTGGGGGACTCCACTGGATGGAGACAAGGATGAATTTCGCATTCAGCGAGGAGCAGGACGAGCTCCGCAAGTCGGTGCGTCGGTTCCTCGACGACAAATCGCCCGAGACCGAGGTCCGGCGGCTCATGGAGACGACCGAGGGCTACGACCCCGAAGTGTGGACGCAGATGGCCGAACAGCTCGGCCTGCAGTCGCTGACCATTCCCGAAGAGTTCGGCGGGAGCGGCTTCTCGTACGTCGAGCTGATCGTGGTTCTGGAGGAGATGGGAGCCGCCCTCTTGTGCTCCCCCTTCTTCGCCACGGTGGCCCTGGCCGCCAACGCCTTGCTGACCTCGGGCGACACGAAGGCCCAGGAATACCTGCTCCCGGGGATCGCCTCGGGGGAGACCATCGCCACACTGGCCTTCACCGAGGACTCGGGGCGGTGGGACGCCGACGGCATCACCTTGGCCGCCACTCCGGCGGCCGACGGCTGGGCCCTCAACGGTCACAAGTCGTTCGTGATCGACGGCCACACCGCCGACCTGATCCTGGTGGTGGGGCGCACCGACGCAGGCCTGTCCCTGTTCGGTGTCAAGAGTGACGCCGAAGGCCTCACCCGCACGCCGCTGGCCACCATGGACCAGACACGCAAGCAGGCCCGCCTGGAGTTCGACGAGACCCCGGCCTGGCTGATCGGGACCGAGGGTGGCGCCGAGGCCGGCCTGTCCAAAACGCTCGACCTGGCCGCCGTGGCCCTGGCCGCGGAGCAGGTGGGCGGGGCCCAGCGTTGTCTGGAGAGCTCGGTCGAGTACGCCAAGACACGCATTCAGTTCGGTCGTCCGATCGGCAGCTTCCAGGCCATCAAGCACAAGTGCGCCGACATGCTGCTCGAGGTCGAGTCGGCCAAGTCGGCCGCCTACTACGCCGGTTGGGCCGCCGCCGAGGACTCCGACGAGCTTCCGGTCGTGGCCAGCCTGGCCAAGTCCTACTGCTCCGAGGCCTACTTTCACGCAGCCGCCGAGACCATTCAGATCCACGGCGGCATCGGCTTCACATGGGAGCATCCGGCCCACCTCTACTTCAAGAGGGCCAAGTCCTCGGAGCTCATGCTGGGCGACCCGTCATACCATCGGGAGCTGTTGGCCCAGCGCATCGGGATCTGACCGGCGTCCCTCCACCGCCTACCCTGACTACCGTGGTCCCCGCCCGGGGCCACAACTCGGGTCGCACCATCCCCTGTCTGGCCCACCCTCCCGGAAACGAGTGACATGCGGAAGTACCTGGCCTTTCTCCTGTTGGGCATCCTCACGTTGGTGGGTGCCGGCTTCGCCTTTCTCGGCGCCTCGCAGTCGTCGAGCGCCGCCCCCCTGGGAAAGGCCGTCACCAACACGCTGAAGGCGTCCAACTTCACCGAGGACCTGGTCGAGAGGACACCCCAGGGGACTGAGCAGGCCAGTCTGGTCTTCCAGTCCCCGGACCGCCTGGGCGGCTGGCTGATCAGCGGCAAGCGCAAGACCTACCTGTACATCATCGGCAACGCCGAGTACATCGCTATTACCCGCTCGGTCTCGGCGCCGGCGCCGACCACGTTCTACCGCCAGCAGTCGCAGGGTGCGGTCGCCGTGGACCCGGCCCACACCTATCTTCCGTATTACAACAAGGGACCTTCCACCCGGAACGGATCGGTCACCACCGTCACCCTCTCGCAGGGTGGACAGACCGAGACCCTGACCTACACGGTCACCGGGAACTACGTGTCCGACTTCAAGGCGAAGGTCACCGGCGGGTCCATCGATCTGACCATCTCGAACGTCGGATCGTCGGCTCCGGTGGCACTGCCCAAGGGATACAAGATCACGAAGACCGTCCCGACGCAGGGCTGACCTCGCAGCTCGGCGCTCCAACGCCCGGCTCACCTACGCCCGGCTCACCTACTCCCGACGACCCAGTCCTTGTCCCGTCGATAAGGCGGGACCGCTCACCCGGAACGGTCGGCCACGAGTTCGTCGATGCGCCGCCGCAGGGCACGTGCCGCTCCTTCCGGGTCGTCGGCGCCCACCAGCCAGCGCACAACCACGAAGTGGCGGGCACCGGATTCGACGAGCGGTCCGACGCTATCCGGGTCCACGCCTCCGGTGACCCACACCGGCCACGGCGACGTCCGGACGGCGTGGGCCACGTATCCCGGCCCCGTGCCGGGACGTCCGGGCTTGGTCGGGGTCGCCACCACCGGCCCGGCGGACAGATAGTCGACCGGAGCGGGCACGACCATGTTCCCGTCGCCTACGGCAGCGGCCAGTTCGCCAGGCGCGTGGGTCGACAATCCGAGGATCGCGACTTCGCCGATGACTGCCCGCGCTTCGATGGCGGACATATCGTCCTGGCCGACATGGACGCCGTCGGCGCCCATCGCCGAGGCAAGATCGGGCCGGTCATTGAGCACGAAGGGGACCCCTGCCGCGGCGCACACCCGCTGCACGAGAGTCGCCCTCGCCACAAGTGTCCGGTCGTCGAGGTCCTTCTCTCGGAATTGGACCACGTCCACCCCGCCGGCGATGCACCGGCCCACGAAGGACTCGAGATCGGGTCGATCCGGGGCGCACAGGTAGAGGCGACGGCGTCCGAGTTCCCACCGATCGGCCGCCGGAGACGTAGTCGTCGGGTCGGGAGAACCGGCTGTCGTGACTGGTCCGGGCGAGTCGGGCGGGTTCACCCCGGGTTGGGGAGTTTGGCTCTGGCCTCGGCCTTCATCTGCTGCTTGAACTGGCGGACCTTGGCCAGCGCCTCGGGGGAGTCGATGTCGGCCACCGAACGGTGCGAGCCGGACTCGCCGTAGGCACCGGCGGCCTTCTCCCACCCCGGCGGCCCGACGCCGACCTGCTTGCCCAGGAGGGCCACGAAGATGCGGGCCTTCTGATCGCCGAAGCCGGGAAGCGCCTTGACGTTGGCGATGAGCTGCCTGCCGTCCTCGGCCGTCGTCCAGATGGCTGATGCGTCACCGCCGTACGTGTCGACCACGGCCCGGCAGACCTCTTGGACGCGACCGGCCATGGAGCGGGGGAACCGGTGGAGGGCGGGCTTGGCGCCGAACACGGCGGCCAGTTCGTCGGGGGGCATGGCGGCGATGGCCGCGGGGTCGAGTTTGCCCCCCAGCCGCTCCTTCAGATCGAGCGGCGCCTTGAACGCCCGCTCCATGGGGATCTGCTGATCGAGGACCATGCCGATCAGGAGGGCGAGGGGTTCGGACGACAGGAGTGCGTCCGCATCGGTATTACCGGTGAGCCACAACACGCCCACAGGCTAGCCCGGGTCGGAGAGTGGCACTCCCGGCAATCGCTGCAAATGGGGCGATCGGAACGGACGCGAGGGTGCCCGACTCAGGTCGACCAGGGGTCCGGCGCGGCGCCGTCGATGCCGTAGCGGGCGACGGCGGCATCCACCGCACCCTCCGGGAGGGTGCCGTCGGCCACCAGGCCCTCGAGGGCGGCGACGACCACATGGGCGGCATCCACCTCGAAGTAGCGGCGCAGCACCTCCCGGGTGTCGGACCGACCGAATCCGTCGGTGCCGAGCGAAGTGAAGTGTCGCGGCATCCACCGGGAGACCTGGTCGGGAACGGCCCGCATGAAGTCGGTGACGGCTACGATCGGGCCCTCGGAGTCGGCCAATGACGCAGTCACGTGGGGGATGCGGGCTCCGGCGGCGGGGCGCAGGCGGTTGTGGCGGTCGACCGACAGGGCGTCCTCGCGGAGCGCCTTGTAGGAGGTGACCGACCATGACTCGGCACCCACGCCCCAGTCCTCGGCCAGCAGTCGACGGGCCTCCATGGCCGCTCGCCAGGCAGTGCCCGAAAACAGCAGCGTGACCCGGGGTGCGGACCCTGGCGCCTCATCGGGCGGGCCGGCGAAGCGGTACATGCCCCGGACCGTTCCCGTTCGCACCCGCTCCGCCTCCGACGGCTCCGTCGGGAGGGCCGGCATCACGTAGTTCTCGTTGTAAAGGGTCAGATACCAGTACCGATCTACCGGCTCGGGCCCCGTCATCTGCCGGATCCCGTCCTCCACGATGATCGCCACCTCGTGGGCGAACGCCGGGTCGTACGCCTCGACCGACGGGTAGGCGGAGGCCAGCAGGAGCGAGTGGCCGTCCTGGTGCTGGAGGCCCTCGCCATTCAACGTGGTGCGACCAGCGGTGCAGCCCAGGAGGAACCCGCGGCCCCGGCTGTCGCCGAGGGCCCACAGGAGGTCGCCCACCCGCTGGAAGCCGAACATCGAGTAGAGGAGGTAGCAGGGGATGAGCGCCTCGCCCCACGTGGCATACGAGGTGGCGGCGGCGGTGAAGGTGGCCGTCGCCCCGGCCTCGGTGATCCCCTCCTGCAGGACCTGCCCGGTGGCACTTTCGGCGTAGTGGAGGGCCAGGCCGGCGTCCACCGGTGTGTAGCGCTGTCCGTCCGGGGCGTAGATCTGGGCCTCACTGATGAGCGACTCGAGGCCGAAGGTGCGGGCCTCGTCGGACACGATGGGCACGATCCGCCGTCCGATGCCCGGATCGCGGGTCAGCGACCGGAGCAGCCGGGCGAACGCCATTGTCGTCGAAACCTCCTGGCGGCCGGAGCCGCCGAGGAGGTCGGCGAAGGCGTCCGGCTGGGGGTGCGGCAGAGGCCGGGCCCGGACGACCCGCCGGGGGAGGGGACCGCCGAGGGCCAGTCGCCGCTCGGCCAGGTACTTGCCGGCCGCCGAGTCAGGTTCGGGCCGGTAGTACGGGGGGAGGTCCTCGTCGAGGTCCGCCTCGGCGATCTCCTCATGGAGGTAGAGCCGGTCGCGGAGTGTCCGGAGCTGATCTTTGGTCATCTTTTTGATCTGGTGGGTGGCGTTGCGGGCCTCGATCTCCGGACCGAGCGTCCACCCCTTGACCGTCTTGGCCAGGATGGCGGTCGGTGCACCGGTGTGCTCGGTGGCCGACCGGTAGGCGGCGTAGAGCTTGCGGTAGTCGTGGCCGCCCCGGGGGAGGCTCTGGAGCTCGGCGTCGGTCAGGTGCTCGACGAGTGCGGCCAGCCGGGGGTCGGGTCCGAAGAAATGCTCCCGGATGTAAGCCCCCGATTCGGTGGCGTACTTCTGGAACTCGCCGTCGACCGTCTCGTTCATGCGTGCCAGGAGGACCCCGTCGACGTCCCGGGCGAGCAGGTCGTCCCAGGTACGGCCCCAGATCACCTTGAGGACGTTCCAACCAGCGCCGCGCAGGGTGGCCTCGAACTCCTGGATCACCTTGCCGTTGCCGCGGACAGGACCGTCGAGCCGCTGGAGGTTGCAGTTGACCACCAGGGTGAGGTTGTCGAGGTGCTCCCGGCCGGCCATGCCGAGCAGGGCGATCGTCTCGGGCTCGTCGAACTCGCCGTCGCCGACGAATCCCCAGACCCGACTGGAGGACGTGTCGGCGAGCCCGCGGGCGGCGAGGTAGCGGGCAAGGTGCGCCTGGGCGATGGCGTTGATGGGACCGAGTCCCATCGAGACCGTCGGGAACTCCCAGAAGTCGGGCATCAGGCGGGGGTGCGGGTAGGACGACAGGCCGTCGCCTCCCACCTCGAAGCGGAAGTTGTCGAGCTGATCCTCGGCGAGGCGTCCCTCGACGAACGCCCGGGCGTAGATGCCGGGGGAGGCGTGGCCCTGAAAGTACACCTGGTCGCCGGGCCCCCCATCGTCCTTGCCCCGGAAGAAGTGGTTGAAGCCCACCTCGTACAAGGCGGCCGAGCTGGCGTAGGTGGACAGGTGGCCGCCCACCGCCTCGGACCGGATGTTGGCCCGGACCACCATGACCGCGGCGTTCCACCGGATGAACGCGCGGATCCGCCGCTCGAGGAACTCGTCGCCGGGAAAGTCGGGCTCGGCGTCGGACGGGATGCTGTTGACGTACGGGGTCGAGACGGTGACGGGAAAGTCGACCTGGGACTGGCGGGCCCGCTCGAGGACCCGCATCAAGAGGTAGCGGGCCCGGTTGCGACCGTGCTCGCGGACCACATCGTCGAATGCGGCCAACCACTCCTCGGTCTCCTCGCGATCGAGGTCGGGAAGTTGATGGGCCACTCCGTCGAACAACATCACCCCATGCTTCCACGCACCGGGTGGGGACGCGGCACACGGCGCGCCGTGCGTGGCCCCGGTTCCGGTCCCGGTCGGTCGGCGCAGCGGGCATGCTGGAGGCATGGACGATCGACGCATTTCGACCGGGGCCGCACCGGTCGTGGTCTACACCGACGGCTCGTGCCTCGGGAACCCCGGTCCCGGCGGATGGGCCTGGGTCGTGGACGGTGGTCCCTCCGACTCGGGTGGTGAACCCCACACCACCAACCAGCGCATGGAAGTCACAGCCGTGATCCGGGCCCTCGAGGCCCTGTCGGGACCGGTCCATGTGGTGAGCGATTCGACCTACGTAGTCAACTGCTTCCGCCAGAACTGGCACGCCGGCTGGATGCGGCGGGGCTGGAAGAACTCGCAGGGCAAGCCGGTGGCCAACCGCGACCTGTGGGAGGCCCTGTTCGCCCTGGCACTCGACCCCGCCCGCGCGGTCACCTTCGAATGGGTGAAGGGCCACTCGGGCGATCGGATGAACGACGTGGTCGACGCCCTCGCCACTGCGGCAGCTGGCCGCCAGGACCCCTCGGCCCCCCCGCCGGATGCCGGTTTGGGCCAGGGGCGTCTGCTCCCGTAATCTGACGCCATGGAGATCAACGGAAGTTCAGCAATCATCACCGGAGGGGCCTCGGGCCTCGGTGAGGCCACGGCCCGCAAGCTCGCCACGGAAGGCGTGCGGGTCACCGTGTTCGACCGGAACGAAGAGCGGGGCAAGGAAGTCGTCGCCGAGATCGGCGGGACGGCGAACTTCGTGGGGGGTGACGTCACCGACCCCGACGACTGCCAGAAGGCGGTGGACCAGGCGGCCGACGGCGGCAACCTGCGGATCACCGTCAACTGCGCGGGCACCGGCTGGGTCGGTCGTGTGATCAACCGCGACGGCTCGCCCCACGAACTGGCGCCGTTCAAGTTCATCCAGGACCTGAACGTCATCGGCACCTTCAACGTCATGACCAAGGCCGCGTCGGCCATGGCCCAGGTCGAGCCCCAGGAGAACGGCGAGCGCGGCGTGATCGTTAACACCGCCTCCGTCGCCGCCATCGACGGACAGATCGGCCAGCTCGCCTACTCGGCCTCGAAGGGTGCGATCGTCGGGATGACGCTGCCCGCCGCCCGCGACCTGGCTGTCGTCGGCATCCGCGTACTCACCATCGCCCCCGGACTCTTCGACACGCCGCTCCTGGCCATGCTGCCCGACGAAGCCCGCGACGCCCTGGCCGAATCGGTCAACTTCCCGAAGCGGCTCGGCAACCCTGCCGAGTACGGCGCCCTGGTGGCCCACATCGCCTCCAACAGCTATCTCAACGCCGAGGTGATCCGCCTCGACGGCGGCATCCGGATGCCGCCGAAGTAGCCTGCGCAACCACCACGACGGAGGTCCGGTGCCCGGGGTCAGCGGTAAGGTCATGGTCGTCCCCATGACCGATTTCCCACCGACCCCCGCCACCGTGCGCGGCTGGCCCCGAACGTTCGCCCTGCCACGAGGTGGGGAGCAGGGACGACGTTGAGCGGGCGCGACGACGGAGGCGATGAGGGCTACCTCCTGGACAACCGCCAGGCGGAAGCGGGCGTCCGACTGGCCACCATCGCCGAGTTGTTCGATCCGGCCACCTTCCGTGCCCTGGCGGGCACCGGTGTCGGTCCAGGGTGGCGGTGCTGGGAGGTCGGGGCCGGAGCCGCCTCCGTGCCCTTCTGGCTGGCCGGACGGGTGGGGTCGAGCGGCTCGGTGCTGGCCACCGACATCGACCTGAGCTGGATGGGTGACGACTTGCCTCCCGGCGTGACCGCCCTGTGCCACGACGTGGTGGCCGACCCGCCGCCGCCGGGTCCCTTCGACCTCGTGCACGCACGGCTGCTCCTCGTCCACCTTCCGGACCGGGTCCGGGTGGCCACCATGCTGGCCCGCACGTTGCGCCCCGGTGGGTGGCTCGTCATCGAGGACGCCGACCCGGCCCTCCAGCCCTTGGCATGCATCGACGAATACGGCGCGGACCAGATCTTGGCCAATAGGGTGCGGTCCGGATTCCGAAGCCTGTTGGCCGCTCGCGGAGCGGACCTCGACTTCGGACGCACGCTGCCGCGGCTGTTCCGGAGCCTCGGCCTGGTCGACGTCGAGGCGGAGGCCCACTTCCCGGTGACCTCGCCGTCGAGCGCGGTGCTCGAGCGGGCGACCGTGGAGCAGATCCGTACCGAACTGGTCGCCGCCGACCTGGCGGACGACGACGAGATCGACCGGCACCTGGCCAACCTGGCCGCCGGGCGCCTCGACGTGGCCACCGCACCCATGGTGTCGACCCGTGGCCGTACGCCCGTCGGAGAGTCGAACGGCTGAAGTCGCGTCCGGGTGGGACCGGTAGGCTGGACCTGCGCGGCGACGTGAGGCCACGGGCTCCCTGGCCGGTGACGCCGACCGAACCCGCGCTACGACGACGTCCTGATGGAGGTGGTTCCCACGGAATCCGAGGTGGCAACCGAGCAGACCGCAACGGGGGGGACGACAGGGGGGACACAGCATTTCGACGTGGTCATCGTGGGAGGTGGGCCCGGCGGGTACGCCGCCGCCCTCTACGGCGCCGCGGCCGGGCTGTCGATCGCCTTGGTGGAGCTGGACAAAGTAGGGGGAACCTGCCTCCACCGGGGGTGCGTCCCGGCGAAGGAGTTCCTGGAGACGGCCTCCGTCTACCGCACGGTGCGCTCGGCGTCCGAGTTCGGCATCGATGCCGGACCCGACCAGAAGGAGCCCACGGTCACCTTCTCGGTCAGCCAGGATCGCAAGCAGCAGGTGGTGGGACAGCTGTTCGCCGGGCTATCGGGTCTCCTGAAGGGCCGCGGGGTGACGATCTTCAACGGCAGCGGCACGCTGCTGGCCGGCCGGCGGGTCCGGATCGCCGGGAACGACGGTGCGAACGCGGAGGTGACGGGAACCGACGTCGTCCTCGCCGCGGGCTCGGTGCCCCGCACGATCCCCGGGTTCGACATCGACGGCTCCCTGGTGCTCACCTCCGACGAGGTGCTGGCCCTCGACCGGCTGCCGGCATCGGTGGCCGTCGTCGGCGGCGGCGCCATCGGCTGCGAGTTCGCCTCGATGTTCTCCGACCTCGGGACCTCGGTAACGGTCTTCGAGGCGCTCCCGACCATCCTCAACGGGTGCGACGAGGACGTCGTGCGTACCGTGGCCCGTTCGTTCAAGAAGCGGGGCATCGACGTCAAGGCCGGCGTCACCCTCCACGGCCATACCCCCGACCCGTCAGGCACGGGCACCGTCGTGTCGTTCGGCGACGGCGAGCAGCTCGACGTCGAGGCCGTGGTGGTCTCGGTGGGCCGTCGACCCCGGACCGAGGGCTTGGTGTCCGACGACGCCGGGGTGACCATCGATGCGCGGGGCTTCGTAGCGGCCGACCCCTACATGCGCACCAGCGCCGAGAGTGTCTGGGCGGTGGGCGACGTGGTGGCGGGCACTCCTCAACTCGCCCACGTGGCGTTCGCCGAAGCCATCGTCGTCATCAAGTCGATCCTGGGCGAGCCGGTGGCACCGGTCGACTACGCGCGGGTGCCGTGGGCCATCTACTGCCATCCCGAGGTCGCCTTCGCCGGGCTGACGGAGGCGGAGGCCAAGGAAGCGGGCCTCGAGGTGGTGGTCAAGAAGGACCCCTTCGGAGGCAACAGCCGAGCCCGGATCATCGGCGAGACCGAGGGCATGGTGAAGGTCGTGGCCGAAAAGCTCCCCGACGGCACCACCGGCCGTATCCTCGGGGTCCACATGGTCGGCCCTTGGGTGACCGAGCAGCTCGGCGCCGGCTACTTGGCCGTCAACTGGGAGGCCACGGCCGAAGAGGTGGCCCAATTCGTCCAACCGCATCCGTCGTTGTCCGAAACTTTCGGCGAGACGGTGCTCGCCCTTACCGGAAGGGGACTGCACGTTGCCTGACGTGACCATGCCGCAGCTCGGCGAGACCGTGACCGAGGGAACCATCACCAAGTGGTACAAGGCCGTCGGCGACGCCGTCGCCCGGGACGAGCCCCTCTTCGAGGTGTCGACCGACAAGGTCGATTCGGAGGTGCCCTCGCCCGCCGCCGGCGTGCTCACCGCCATCCTCGTCCAGGAGGGGGACACGGTGGATGTCGGAGTCGCCCTGGCTGTGATCGACGGCGATGCGTCCGGCGAATCGACCGCTCCCGCACCTGCAACTGCGGCCGCCGCGGCGCCTGCATCCCCGGCTCCTCCTCCGGCTGCCGCGCCCGCCCCGCCCCCGGTGCTCTCCAAGCTGCCCGACGAGCCCGCACCCGCCGCGGCGCCGTCGCCCGCACCCGCCGCGGCGCCGTCGCCCGCACCCGCCGCTGCGCCGTCGCCCGCACCATCGCCTTCGCGTCCCCCGGTCGCCCCGATGGCAACAGCGACCTCCGCCGCGGCGCCGGCCGCCGCCGAGCGGGCCCGCGTGCTCTCGCCAGTCGTGCGCAAGTTGCTGGCCGACCATGCCATCGACCCGGCGACGGTGCGCGGGACCGGGCTCGAGGGTCGGATCACGCGGGCCGATGTCGAGGCGGTGATCGAGGGCGGGACACCACCGGCCTCGGTGCCGAGCATCTCCGCCGAGCGTCCGTCGGCCGCACCCTCAACGTCCGTGTCGCCGTCCGTTTCGCCGTCCGTGTCGCCGTCCCAGCCGACCCCCCGCGTCGCCTCCGCCGGCGAGACCCCGGCCGGGCCGCGGGACGAAGTCGTGCCGTTCACCAACATCCGACGTCGAACAGCCGAGCACATGGTGCGCTCCAAGGCCACCTCCGCCCACACGCTGATGGTCCGGGAGATCGACTACGAGCGAGTAGAGCAGGTCCGCAGGCTCCACGGCGAGCGGTTCCGCGACGATGAGGGGTTCAGCCTCACCTACCTCCCCTTCGTGGCCCGGGCGACGGTCGAGGCCCTGGCCGAATTCCCCCACCTCAATGCGTCGGTGGGCGACGACGTCCTGGTCGTCCACCACGACCTCAACCTGGGGATCGCGGTCGACCTGGACAATCAAGGCCTCATCGTCCCCGTGGTGCACAACGCCGAGGAGCTCAACCTGCGGGGTATGGCCCGCCGTATCCGTGACGTCGCCGATCGGGCCCGCACCAAGCGCCTCAGCCTGGACGACATCAGCGGAGGTACCTTCTCGATCACCAATGCCGGACCCTTCGGCACGTTGATCACCGGGGCCATCATCAACCAGCCCCAAGTGGCGATCCTGTCCACCGACGGGGTGTCCCGCCGGCCGGTCGTCGTGGAGCTCCCCGACGGGACCGAATCGATCGGCATCCATTCGATGGGACTGGTGGCCATGAACTTCGACCACCGGGCCGTCGACGGGGCCTATGTGGCCAGGTTCTTGGCCCGGCTGGCGACCATCCTCGACGACCGCGACTGGGTCGGCGAGCTGTAGCCGCACGTGACGTCAACCTCCATCCAGGCGTCCCGAACGGGCGCGGCATGAGGGCCCGCTGGCTGGGGCGAGTCCCGTACGCCGAGGCCTGGGACCTGCAGCGGGCCGTGGCCGCGTGCTCCGAGGATGACTATCTGCTGCTGGTCGAGCACGGACCGGTCTACACCCTCGGATCCCACGCCGATCCGGGTCACGTCCTCGTCGACCCGGCCACGGTCGGCGCCGAGCTGTTGGCAGTGGACCGTGGCGGTGACGTCACGTTCCACGGTCCCGGTCAGCTGGTGGGCTACCCGGTCCGTACCGTGGGCGCGGGTCCACACCGCGGTCCCGACCACGTTCGCCAGGTCGAGCAGGTGGTCATCGACGCACTGGTGGCGCTGGGAGTGCCGGCGCACCGGGTGGGCCGCATGGCCCGGTACCCAGGCGTGTGGATCGACCCGTCGGCCACCGGTGCCGGGCCGGAAGGACCGAGAAAGGTCGCCGCTATCGGGGTGCGGACCACACGCGGTCGCACGACGCACGGATTCGGACTGAATGTGATGACGGACCTCTCCTGGTTCGACCACATCGTCCCGTGCGGCATCGCCGAGCACCCGATGACGTCGCTGGCGGCCGAGGGATTCGCCGTCACCATGGCCGACGCCGTCGGGGCGGTGATCGCCGCCGCCGAAGGTGTGTGGGGTCCCATCGAGGACGTGGCCTCGGTGACCGACGGGGCCCGTAGCGCCGTACTCCACAGTCCGGTGCCGGCACGTGTCCCGGTGGCCCTCACCCATACGGCGGGCACGGCAGGGACCGCGCTCGAGCGGCGAATGGTGCGTTCCGGGGTGGACCCTTCGGCCGGCGTGGCCCTGTCGGCACGCAAGCCCGAATGGCTGCGCGTGCAGGCGACCATGTCGGACGACTACCTCGGTCTGCAGCGCAGCCTCCGCGACCTGGGCCTGGTCACCGTGTGCGAGGAGGCCGGGTGTCCCAACATCTACGAGTGCTGGGCCGACGGGACTGCCACCTTCATGATCAACGGCTCCCGCTGCACCCGGGCCTGCGCGTTCTGCCAAGTGGACACCCGCCACCCGCTCCCGCTCGACGCCGCTGAGCCCGCTCATGTGGCCGAGGCGGTGGCCCGGATGGGACTCGCCCATGCGGTCATCACCTGCGTGGCCCGGGACGACCTGGCCGACGGAGGCGCGGGCGCCTTCGCCGAGACCATCGCCCGGGTGCGCGACCTCAGTCCTGGTACGGCCGTCGAGGTGCTGATCTCGGACTGCAAGGGCGACCGGGCCTCGCTCGAGACCATCCTGGACGCCCGGCCCGACGTCCTCAACCACAACATCGAGACGGTGGCGCGCCTCCAGCGGACCGTGCGGCCATCGGCCGGCTATGCGCGCAGTCTCACCGTGCTGGCCCGCTCGACGGCTGCCGGACTCACCACCAAGTCGGGCATCATCCTCGGGATGGGGGAGCGTGAGGACGAGGTGCTGGCCACGTTGGCCGACCTCCGGTCCGTCGGTGTCGACATCGTGACCCTGGGTCAGTACCTCCGTCCGAGTGCCAAGCACCTGCCGGTGGCGCGGTGGTGGACGCCGGCCGAGTTCGACGCGCTACGGGAGGCCGGCACGGCGCTCGGGTTCGCCCACGTCCAGGCATCCCCGCTGACCCGATCGAGCTACCACGCCCGCGACGCGGCCGACGCCTCGTCCCGATCCTCGGCACCGACCCCCGTCCCCGTGACGATGTCGGCTCGCTGAGCCGATGACCACCGGGCTCACCCCACAGGCGCTCGATGGCCGGCACAGCCGGGTGGCGCGGGTGCGGTGTCGGATGGACGAGTTGGGTGTCGACGTCCTGCTCCTGTCCCACGGGGCCGACCTGCCCTGGCTGACCGGCTATCGGGCGATGCCGCTCGAGCGGCTCACGCTGCTGGTCCTGCCGGTGGACGGCGATCCGGTGCTCGTGGTCCCCGGTCTCGAGGCACCACGAGTGGCCGACGCCCCGGGCCTGTTCGCCCTGCGACCCTGGTCCGACGCCGAGGACCCACTGGACATCGTGGTCGAACTTCTGCGATCGACTGCATCCGGTCGCTTCGCCGTATCGGATCGGGCCTGGGCCACTTCGGTCCTGGCGCTGCAACGGCGGATGCCCGACGCCCATTGGGTGGAGGCCTCGACGGTCACCTCACCCATCCGGGCGGTCAAGGACGCCGCCGAGCTGGCCGCGCTGCGTGCCGCAGGTGCAGCAGCCGACCGGGTCGCCGCGGTGTTGCAGTCCGGCGGGATCCCCCTCGTCGGGCGGACCGAGGCATCGGTCTCCGCCGATTTGGGAGCCCTGCTCGTCGCCGAGGGCCACAGCGCGGTCAACTTCGCCATCGTCGGCAGCGGCCCCAACGCCGCCAGCCCCCATCATGAGCCCGGAGACCGGATGATCGGCCGTGACGAGACCGTGGTCTGTGACTTCGGGGGCACGCTGTCGCTGGACGGCGACGTCGGGTACTGCTCGGACATCACCCGCACGGTGGTGACCGGCACCCCGTCGGGGGAGGTGCGGGCCTGCTACGACGTCCTGCTGGCCGCTCAGCAGGCTGCAGTTGCAGCAGCACGGGCCGGGGTGACCGCCTCCTCGGTCGACAAGGTGGCCCGCGACACCATCGAGGCCGCCGGATTCGGGCATCTCTTCGTCCACCGCACCGGTCACGGCATCGGGATCGAGGAGCACGAGGATCCTTATCTGGTCACGGGGAACGACGAGGTGCTGGTGCCCGGCCACGCGTTCTCGGTGGAGCCCGGCATCTACCGGCGCGACAAGTTCGGCATGCGTCTGGAAGACATCGTGGTGATCGGGGCTGACGGAGCGCCAGAGCCGCTCAACACCGTCGACCACGACCTCGTGGTCCTGGACCACTGAGGAGTCTGGGCATGGATCTCGGGATCGCGGGCAAGGTGGCGCTGGTGACCGCCGGGTCGAGAGGGCTCGGTCGGGCCACCGCCCTGGCCCTGGCCGGCGAAGGGGTGCGGGTCATGCTGTCCGGACGGGACGCCTCGACGCTCGCCGCCACACGGTCCCAGGTGGAAGCGGTCGGTGTGGAGGTCGACGTCCGGGCGGGCGACGTCACCGATCCTGGCGAACCCGCACGCCTGGTGGGCGCCACCGTCGAGCGATTCGGCGGCCTCGACATCGTGGTGGCCAACGCCGGAGGACCGCCGCCCGGCCGAGCCCTGGATCTAAGCGACGAGGCACTCGATGCCGCACTCAACGCCAACCTGATGACGTCGGTGCGACTGGTGCGCGAGGCCCTGCCCCACATGCGCGCCGCCGGCTGGGGCCGGATCTGCTGCATCACGTCCTACACGGTGAAGCAGCCGGCTCCCGTCCTCGCACTGTCGAACACGGCCCGGACCGGACTGTGGGCGTGGATCAAGACGGCCGCCCAAGACCTGGCCGCCGAGTCGAGCGGGATCACCCTGAACATGATCTGCCCGGGACCCCATGCCACCGACCGGATGAAGGAGCTCGGTGGCGCCGGGGTGATGGGCGATCCCGCCGACTTCGGCTCGGTCGTCGCATTCGTCTGCTCGGCTCAGGCCGGATCCCTCAATGGCTCCGCCGTCGTGGTGGACGGCGGGTCCACCCTGGCGCTCTAGACGGGTCGTCCGATAGGTCGCCCGACCGGTCGTGGTCGACCATGGGCGGCTACGTCAGTTGCGGTTGGCTGCTGGTGGCGGGGCCGGCATCGGCGGGAGGTTGCCCGAATACGTGCCCGAGGGACGGGCCGGAGCAGGTGACGGGCCTGGCACGGGTGACTGCCTCGGCTTCGGGACCGTCCTTGCAATGGCTCCGGTCGGGGCGGTGGCCGACGTGGCGCCGCCCGTCGGATGCGCACGGTGACCACGCCTGGGAGCGGTGAACGACCCGGCTGTGGGAATGGTCGCCATGGAGTGGTGTCTGGATGCCGGACGAGATCGCCGGACCACGCCGCCGCCCGACGCCCCGGCCTTCGCTGCCGACCGACCGTAGTGGGCGGCGTTGCTGTCGAAATAGACGGTGCCGTTGGTCTTCCTGCGCTTGGCTCTGGCGGACCGGTAGAGGCGCACGATCAGGAGCAGCGCCGCGATCACCACGATGGCCAGGAGAAGGCCGGCCTCGAGGCGTGCGGTACCGGTCACCGATGCCACCGGCCCTGCGCCCGTACGGGCGATTGTCTCCACAGTCGACAATTCTACCGGGACCTGGTGGTTTTCCGCCTTCTACGCGGGTGCAGTTCGGTTGCCGTCGGTCGGGCGAGAGCGCCCGGTCCCCGCGGCCCCAGCACTCGGGAGGTCACGACCCCGGCCTCGGCCCTTCACGCCGGAGTGCTGAGTTTCAGGCGACGAAGTACTTGGCCTGCGGGTGATGGCAGATGATGGCCGTGGTCGACTGCTCGGGGTGCAGCTGGAACCCCTCACTCACCTCGACGCCGATGCGTTCGCCCTCGAGGAGCTCGACCACCTTGGCGTTGTCCTCGAGCCGCGGGCAGGCCGGGTAGCCCCAGGAGTAGCGCCCGCCGCGGTACTTCTGGCGGAACAGACCGGTCAGGGACGGCCCGTCCTCGTCGGCGAATCCCAGCTCCTCGCGGATGCGGCGGTGCCAGTATTCGGCGAGCGCCTCGGCCATCTCTACGCCGAGGCCGTGCAGGAACAGGTACTGCTGGTATTCGTCGGCCGCGAACAACCGGGCGGCCTCTTCGGACACCCGCGAGCCCATGGTGACGACCTGGAAGCTGGCGTAGTCCTTCTCGCCGGAGTCGCCCGAGCGGAAGAAGTCGCTGATGCACAGGAACGGGTCCTCGACCTGGCGGGGGAAGGCGAACCGCATCCGTTCGGTGGTGCGGGTGTCGTCGGTCCAGATGACGAGGTCGTCGCCCTCGGCGTTGGCCGCGAAGTGACCCCAGGCCACCTGGGGCGTCAGCAGCTGCTCGGCTTTGGCGTTGGCCAGCTCCTGGCGCAGGCGGGCCCGCACCCGGTCCTTGAATGCCGGATCGTCCTCGCCCGTCTCCGGACGGAATCCCCACTGGTTGCGGAACAGTGCCGTCTCGTTGAGGAAGGCGGCGATGTCGTCGATGGCCATGCCCTTGGCCACGCGGCTGCCGACGAACGGCGGCGGATAGAGCGGGTTGTCGTCGACCACGTCAGGCGAGCGGGCCGGCAGACCCTCGCCCCGGGCGCGCGCCTCCTCGGCGGCCTTCTTGCGCAGCTCACTCTTGCGGGGACCGAGGTCGCGTCCGCCGAGGACTGTGCCGAATTCCGGATCGTCCTCGCCCGACTTGCGCATCTCGACCAGGCGGTCCATCGTGCGCAGACCCTCGAAGGCGTCCTTGCCGTAGAAGAGGCGGCCGTCGTAGACCTTGCGGAGGTCGCGCTCCACGTAGGTCCTGGTCAGGGCGGCGCCGCCCAGGATGACCGGGATGTGGGCCAGGCCCCGGCGGTTCAGCTCCTCCAGGTTCTCGCGCATGATGAGGGTCGACTTGACCAGGAGGCCGGACATGCCGATGGCGTCGGCGCCGTGCTCCTCGACGGCGGACACCATGTCGGCGATGCCGATCTTGATGCCGAGATTGCGGACCGTATAGCCGTTGTTGGTGAGGATGATGTCGACGAGGTTCTTGCCGATGTCGTGGACGTCGCCCTTGACCGTGGCCAGCACCATGGTGCCCTTGCCACCCTGGTCGGCCTTCTCCATGAAGGGCTCGAGGTAGGCGACGGCGGTCTTCATCGTCTCGGCTGAGCCGAGCACGAAGGGCAGCTGCATCTCGCCCGAGGCGAACCGCTCGCCGACCGTCTTCATGCCGGCCAGGAGGAACTCGTTGATGATGACCAGCGGCGTCAGATCCTGGGCCATGGCTTCGTCGAGGTCGGCCTCGATGCCGTTGCGGTCGCCGTCGATGATCCTGTGCTCGAGCCGCCGCTCCACGGTCCAGTCCGACCGGTCCTCGGCGGCCGCCATCGAGGAGGCCGACACCCCCTCGAAGATCGAGAGGAGCTCGGACAGCGGGTCGTAGCCCTCGGACCGTCGGTCGTAGACCAGGTCGAGGCAGACCTCCTTGGCCCGTTCGTCGATCTTGGCCAGGGGCAGGATCTTGGAGGCGTGGACGATGGCGGCGTCGAGGCCGGCCTCCACGCACTCGTGGAGGAATACCGAGTTGAGGACCTGTCGGGCGGCCGGGTTGAGGCCGAACGACACGTTGGAGAGGCCGAGGATGGTGTAGACGCCGGGCAGCTCGGCCTTGATCCGGCGGATGCCCTCGATGGTTTCGATTCCGTCGCGGCGGCTCTCCTCCATGCCGGTCGACAAGGGAAGGGCCAGGGCGTCGAACAGGAGGTCCTGGGGGTGTAGGCCGTAGCGCTCGACGGCGATGTCGTGGATGGCCTTGGCCGACCGCACCTTCCAGTCGGCCGTCCGGGCCTGACCCTCTTCGTCGATGCAGGTGCACACGACGGCCGCGCCGAACTCCTTGGCCAGCGTCAAGAACTTGTCCAGCCGCGTGCCCTCGGCGTCGCCCTCCTCCAGGTTCACCGAGTTGATGACGGCGCGGCCGCCGATCCACGACAGAGCCGTCTCGATGACCGGGGCCTCGGTGGAGTCGACCATCAAGGGCGCGGTGGACTGGGTGGCGAACCGGGAGGCGACCGCCTCCATGTCGGCCACGCCGTCGGCGCCGGTGTAATCGACGCACACGTCGATGACGTGGGACCCCTCCTTGACCTGTTCCTTGGCCATGGCCACGCACGTGTCCCAGTCGGCCTCGAGCATCGAATCGCGGAACTTCTTCGAGCCGTTGGCATTGGTGCGCTCGCCGACCACCAGGAACGAGCTGTCCTGGGTGAAGGGCACGTGCGTGTAGATGGAGGCGGCGCCCTCCTCGGGCTCGGCATTCCGTACGGCAGGCGTCAGGTCGGCGCAGGCGTCGACCACGGCCTTGAGGTAGTCCGGGGTGGTGCCGCAGCAGCCGCCGATGACCGACACTCCGAGCTCGGAGACGAACTGGCGGTGGTACTCGGCCAGCTGATGGGCCTCGAGGTCGTAGTGCATCTTGCCGTCGACGACCGAGGGGAGTCCGGCGTTGGGCAGGCACGACACCGGTGTGGCGGCATGTCCCGACAAGTGACGCAGCGGCTCGAACATCTCCGAAGGACCGGTGGCGCAGTTGAGGCCGATCACGTCGACGTCCATGGCCTGGAGGGCGACCAGGGCGGCACCGACCTCGGTGCCGGGCAGCATGGTCCCGGTCAGCTCGATGGTCACCTGGCACTGGATGGGGAGTCGGATCCCCGCCCGCTTCATGGCCCGACGGGATCCGTTGATGGCGGCTTTGGCCTGGAGGAGGTCGAAGACCGTCTCAATGATGATCAGGTCGGCGCCGCCCTCGATCAGGGCGTCGGACTGCTCTTCATAGGCGTCACGGAGATCGGCGTAGCGGATCTGTCCGAGCGTGGGGAACTTGGTGCCGGGTCCGATGCTGCCGGCCACCCACCGGGGCTTGTCCGGGGTCGAGTAGTCGTCGGCCGCCTTGCGGGCGATGCCGACTGCGGCCAGGTTCAGCTCGCGCACCCGGTCGCTCAGGCCGTACTCGGCCAGCACGGGGGCGAAGGCCCCGAACGTGTCGGTCTCGACGACGTCACAGCCGACCTCGTAGAACGACCGGTGGACGAGGTCGACGGCGTCGGGACGGGTCACCACCAGGATCTCGTTGCAGCCCTCGAGGTCGGGCCCGCCGAAGTCGTCGGCATCGAGCTCCTGGATCTGCAGGTTGGTGCCCATGGCGCCGTCGAAGATGACGACGCGCTCGCGGGCGGCCTGCAGGTAGCTCGATTCGGTGCGTTGGGCGGCCATAGCCCCACAACGATAGTGGGAGACGGCCCCCGTCCGGCCCCCGTCCGGGCTGAGGGTCGGTCCGGCCCGCGGTGGTGCGGCTGCACCGGGGTGGGCCGGACGGCCACCGAACACCACGGGGGCCGTCCACTGATCCCTGGAGGGCCGACCACCGACGACCGTCGTTTAGCATCGGTGCGGTGAGGACACCGTGCTGAAGATCTACACCCGGACCGGCGACGACGGCACCACGGGCCTCCTGTACGGGGGCCGCGTGGCCAAGGACTCCGCCATGATGCAGGTGACCGGCACGGTGGATGAGGCCCAGGCGGCGATGGGCATGGCCCGGGCGGAGGCCGTGCCCGGTGGTGCGCTCGACGAGCTCTTGACCCGGCTCGAGCGGGAGCTCTACATACTCATGGCCGAGGTCACCACCGACCCCGGCCACCGATCGAAGCTGGTGGCGGGCAAGACGCTGGTGACTGGGCAGATGATCGCCGCCCTCGAGGAGCAGATCGATGGCCTGATCTCCCAGGTGTCGATGCCGACCGAGTTCGTGATCCCGGGGGCCAACCGGACGTCGGCCACCCTCGACCTGGCCCGCACGATCGTCCGGCGGGCCGAGCGGCTCCTGGTGTCGTCGCCCATCGAGGGCTCGCTGGTCGGCCAGTACCTCAACCGACTGTCCGACCTGCTGTGGGCGATGGCCAGGTGGGCGGAGGGCGACGAGCACCCCCTGGCCCGCGGTGCGGCGCGGCGGGGCCACGCCGCTGATGCGTCGACCGACTGACTGCCTTTCTTGCCGACCTGCCTCCCGCGACCCTGACCCTGACCCTGACTCCCTTCCCACCGACCTCTGGAGTTCCGACGTGATCAACGTGACTGCTCTGTCCGGTACCGGACTGCCCGATGACCTGGCCGCCGTCGGCGTGCCGGTCCACAGCACGGCCGATGGCCCGGTGGTGGCCGCCGCCCCTGACGCCGTGGGCGGGATCGTGCTCTCGGGGCCGCTCGATCCCGACTGGTGCGAGCGACAGGGCTTCAGCGGCAAAGTGGCCCAGACCCTGGTGCTCCGGTCGCTGGAGTCGGGCCCGGAGACGGTGCTGGTCGGGCTGGGTGCCGCCGACAAGCTGACCGGTGTCGCCGGGCTCGAGTCGGTGCGCCGAGCCGTGTCGTCCTTCGTGCGGAGCGCGGGCAACGGTGGCACGGCACTGCTGGTGCTGCCCGAGGTGGTCGATGCGGGCGCGACCGAAGTGGCCGCAGCCGGTGCCGAGGCCGGCGCATTGGCCACCTACAGCTACGACGACTTCCGCAGCGCGGACCCGACGGTCGGACTGACCGGCCTGGTGCTCACCACTGCGTCGGCCGGTGACGCCGACGCGACGGCAGAAGGTGCGGCCCGTGGCTCCCGGGTGGCCCGCTCGGTGGCACTGGCCCGGGACCTGGTGAACGAGCCCCCGAGCTCCCTGACCCCGGAGCGGTTCGGCGACGTCATGGCGGACCGGTTCGCCGGCGTGGACGGCCTGACCGTCGAGGTGTGGGATGAGGAGCGGATCACGGCCGAGCGCCTCGGCGGCGTGCTCGGCGTCGCCGCCGGTTCGGTGCGGCCGCCCCGCCTGGTCAAGGTGACCTACCTACCGACCGACCCCTACGAGGTCGACGGTCGGGTGCCCCATCTGGCGCTGGTGGGCAAAGGGATCACCTTCGACTCGGGCGGCCTGTCGTTGAAGCCGCCCACCGGTATGGAGACCATGAAGACCGACATGGGCGGTGCAGCCGCCGTCCTCGCCGCCGTGGACGCCATATCGGCCCTGGGCGGGCGCATCCCGATCACCGCCTGGGCCCCGATGACGGAGAACATGCCGAGCGGCTCGGCCATCAAGCCCGGCGACGTGCTGACCACCCGGAGCGGCAAGACCATCGAGGTGCTCAACACCGATGCCGAGGGTCGGCTGATCCTGTCCGACGGACTGACCCTGGCCATCGAGGAGGGGCCCGACGCCGTGATCGACTTGGCCACCCTGACCGGGGCTGCCGTCGTGGCCCTGGGCAAGGAGATCGCCGGACTGCTGGGCAACGACGAGGAGCTCCTCGATGCCGTGCAGGCGGCGGGCGCGGCGGCCGGCGAGCCGTGCTGGCCACTTCCGCTGCACGAGGACTACGCCTCCCATATCGAGTCCGAAGTGGCCGACATGAAGAACATGGGCCGACCGGGCCAGGCCGGCACCATCAGCGCCGCGCTGCTGCTCCAGGAGTTCGTCGGCGATGTGCCCTGGGCCCACCTCGACATCGCCGGTCCTTCCCGGACCGAGGACAACCGGTGGTACAACACCAAGGGCGGGAGCGGTTTCGGAGTGCGGACCCTGGTAGCCCTGGCCACGTCCGAGGAGTTCGGGCGCTGGCTGGCCACCCGGCCGAAGGCCTGAGCCCTGTGTGGTGCCGGCAGTCGGCCGACACCCGGGCGGGTGACGGCGACGGCGCTGCACTACCGTCTGGCTCGTGAAGATCGCAGTCCTCGGGGGAGGATCGTGGGGCACGACGGTGGCGTCGTTGGTGGCGCACAATCACGACACCGTGCTGTGGGCGCGCAACCCCGAAGTCGCCCGTACCGTCAACGAGGATCACGAGAACCCGGCCTATGTGCCGGGTTTCGCCCTCGACCCGGCCCTGTCGGCGACATCGGGCCTCGAGGAGGCGGTGTGCGGGGCCGACTTCATGGTCATGGGCGTGCCGACGTCGGGCTTCCGGCGCGTGCTCGAGGACGCTGCGCCGTTCATGCGCCCGTGGATCCCGGTGGTCAGCCTGTCGAAGGGCCTCGAGCGGGGCTCGCACCTGCGGATGACCGAGGTCATCAAGCAGGTGGTGCCGGGCCATCCGGTCGCCGCTCTCACCGGGCCCAACATCGCCGGCGAGATCCTGGCCGGCAAGGCCGCCGCCGCGGTGATCGCCACCGAGGACCTCGAAGTGGCCAGGGCCATCCAGGCGGTGTTCACCCGGGGTGTCTTCCGGGTCTACATCAACGACGACGTGATCGGCTGCGAGCTGGGCGGGGCACTGAAGAACGTGATCGCCATCGCCGCCGGCATCGGCGAGGGACTCGGCGTCGGCGACAACACCCGGGCCGCGGTCATGTCCCGCGGCCTCGCCGAACTGATCCGTCTCGGGGAGGCGATGGGGGCCAAGCCCGCCACCTTCGCCGGGTTGGCGGGCATGGGCGACCTGATCGCCACGTGCGTGAGTCCGCACAGTCGGAATCGGCGGGTGGGCGAGCAGCTGGGCAAGGGCCGCAAGCTGGAGGACATCCTCGACGAGATGCACATGGTGGCGGAGGGCGTGAACACGGCCAAGGTGGCCCTCGAACTGGCCGAGACCCACGGTCTCGACCTTCCGATCTGCCGCATGATCGACAAGGTCGTGAAGGGGGACATCGAGCCGATCGACACGTACTGGGGCCTCACCCCTGCCGGCCACGAAGCCGAGCCCGGCTAGTTCTCTGGCTAGGCCTCCGGCTGGTTCGCCGGCGGATCCTCCGGAGAGCCGGCGGGCCCATCGGCCCGAAAGCTGGGGGGTGCGTACGAGGCATCGGCGGCCGCCTGGAAGGCCACGGCGGGGTGGAAGTGCCACCCGCCGAGACGCTGTTCGATGGAGGCCCGGTCGTGCCCGGCTTCGGCCAGGCCGACCGCCAACCGCTGGGCCCGGCGCCGCATCTGCTCCGGTTCGGACAGGCGCTGTTCGGCCATCCACCGTCGGTGGCTGCGCTGCAACGGCTCGGGCAGCCGGCTCAGGTGGCGGAGGGGCAGCGGGGGGATGTGCTGGCGGACGGCGAGCTCACCGGGGCCCCGGGGGCGGGCCAGTTCGAAGGTGATGAGGCGGGCCAGCGCTCGGCGGAACGGCGAGTTCTTGCCCATCTTGTCGCCCAGCCCGAGCGAGCGGGCCGTCTCGGGCAGGTGGAGGTCGAATCCGTCGCCGTGGACCTCGAGCCCGTAGGTGAGGCGGCGCAGCAACCAGGTGGTACTTGGCCCGATGATCGGCAACCAGTAGAGCTCCACGTAGCGGCTACAGGGGTGCAAGCCGTGCGGGTCGGCGACCGGGTCGACCCACTGTTCGATGTGGAGCCGGGGACCGTCGGCCGGTTGCAGGTCGCCGGGGGGACGCGTGTCGTCGGTTCGACTGGTTACGGGGCGGACCGGGCGGGGCGGCGGCGGGATGACGGTGGGCGTGGACACGGGTGCTCCTGGGGTCGGGACCGGTACCTCGCTGATAGCGGAGGCCCGATCGATCGGATCCGTGGAGCGTGCCTAGTCATGCTTGCCGGCGACCTAGCTGCAGACTTGTCGAGCCTCGTGGGCAAGGGCCCGGGAGAACCGATCAGCCCTCGACGGCGTAGAGGTGCCATTCGCCGGGCACACCTTTGAGCGTGTGCCCGCCGCGGTCGGCGAACTGGACTGGTGACCCGGTGACCAGGTCCTTGACCGTTGAGGACACCAGCACCTCGCCCGGACCGGCCAGCGACGACACCCGGGCCCCGATGTGCACGGCCATGCCGGCCACGTCGTCGCCCCGCAGCTCGATCTCGCCGGTGTGGATTCCAGCCCGCACTTCGAGGTCGAGCGGCCCGACGGCGTCGGCGATGGCCCGGGCGCACTCGATGGCCCGCCCTGGGCTGTCGAAGGTGGCGACGAAACCGTCGCCGACCGTCTTGACCTCCCGCCCCCGGAAGCGCTCGAGCTGGGACCGCACGGCCCGGTCGTGGCGATCGAGGAGGTCCCGCCCGCCGGCGTCCCCCATCCGGGAGGCCCGTTCGGTCGACCCGACGATGTCGGTGAAGAGCACGGTGGCCAGCACCCGCTCGGCCCCGGCTCCGCTGCGGGCGCCTGTCAGGAACTCCTCGATCTCGTCGAGCACCGGCCCGCTGTCGCCGACCCAGTAGAGCGAGTCGACCCCCCCGGTAGCCCCCGGTAGACGGCCCCGGGGATGCGATCGGCGATGTAACGCCCATGCTCGGGGCCGATCGGCGCGGGGATGTCGATCCGGTCGATCACCAGCGTGGGACGCCGACGTCGGGCAGGAGGTGCCTGACGTCGGTCCGGTAGACCTCGTGGATCATGGCAACCGCCATCGCCGGAGTGGCGCCGAGGTTGCCGGACCGGTCGAACCAGGCGCGGAACTCGTCGTCGTCGGCCAGGCTCGGCGCCCAGAGTGCGACATTGTCGAAGCCGCTCTCGACGGCATCGGTCTCGAAGAAGTGATCGACCTGGCGGTCGAACAGACGTAGGGGGATGCCGGCCGGGTAGTCGGGGGCCCAGAGCAACCGTGCCGATCCGTTCAGTACGACCAGGTTGGCGAGACGTTCGGGACGGGTGGCGGCCAGCGTGATCCCTTCGGGCGTGGCCAGGAATGGTGCCAGTACGGCCGGTTGGTGGGCGTCGGCGGCGTCGAGGACGGCCAGGATGTCGAGGACCCGCTGCTCGCAGGTCGGCGGGGCATCGGGGGAGCCACGCTCGGACAGACCGGTACCCCGGGCATCGAAGCGGATCAGCCGGGCGAACGAGGACAGGCGCCGGATGAACCGGGCCATGGCCGGCTCCTCGTCCATGCAGTCGATCGGTACCCACTGCCCGGTGCAGAAGAGGAGGTCGAGGGGTCCGTCACCGAGAACCTGGTACGCGATGTCCGCGTCGCCCGACCGGGCGTACCGGGTCTTGGGTCTCGACGCCATGGGATCGAGGGTAGTGGCGGGTCTGCCCGAGGCCTGCGCCGGGCCTCTTACGTGGCGTCCGGCGGCTGCCAGCGCGCCACCGAATACGCCAGCATCAGCGGCACGTCGAGGGCGAAGAGCACCAGCATGCCGCTGAACAGTGCCAGCACCTTGGCAGGCGTGTGGTCGTAGAGGAAGACGTACTCGAGGATCCCGGCGATCGCGGCGTAGGCGAGGAGCGCCCATCCGAGGACCCGGAAGAAGACGGGCCGGGCGAACTCCCGGATCCGGAGGACGAGGACGGCGTTGACGATGAGCAGGAGGGTGGCCAACCCGAGCAGGATCGTCGGGACTTCCAGGTGCGGGGGCCGGCCGTACTGGGCGGCCACCACGACCCCACCCGAGACGATGAGGATCAAGGTGGCGACGGCGAGGGGCATCACCGGCGGGTAGTCGGCCTGGCGCAGGTCTTCGGCGTCGGGTTCGCCGAACCCGGGGGGCAGCACGTCGACTGTCGCACTCATCGGCTGGCCAGGAACGTCATGATCACGATGGTGGCGATCTGCATCAATCCCGTGATGCCGGCCGTGTAGATGAAGACCTTCATCAGCCGCTGGATGCGGGCCCCGTTCGGTTGCGGCTTCTTGAGCTCGAAGAGCACGGCGAGATTGGCCGGCTCGAGCAGGCCGAGGGCGATGACCGACATCACCGCGACGATGACCATCGAGGCGACGAGCCAGCCGTGGTGCGGGTAGGACGCCTCGAGGTTGCCCACATGGCGGGCCAGCTGGAACCCGGCGCCCAGGGTCATGGCGACCAGCGTGGGCATGATCAACAGCATCTTCGGCATGAACTTGGTGGTGAACTCGATCCGGGCGGGGATGGACAGACTCCCCATGATCGGCCCGAGCACCAGGCCGAGGAAGAGGTCGAGACTGGTCCACAGTCCGCCGCCGGCCACGTGGAAGAAGGTCAGCGCCCACAGGTTGTTGGTCGAGATGGCGACGATCAGCCCGATCAACACCACGGCCACAACGGGCAGGGCGCGGACGGGCACGATGTTGAAGTTGGGTACGGGGGGAGGACCGGGTCCCCCGGCGCCGGGTGGTGGGGCGGCCCCCGGCTCCACGCCGCTCGCAGCGGTGTCCACCCCCGGATCGATCGCAGTGTCCGTCATGTGCGACTCCTTTCAGGCACCGTCGGAGCACCCGCCTGCTTGAGCACTCCGCACGTCCTCGACCGGTGCCGACATCCAGACTTCGGCACCGATGGGTCATCGTACGCCGGGCCGCCCGGAGATGCCGGCTCCCGTCGCCTACCAACCGCCCCGGTGGACGGACTCGTCCATCGTGCGCCTCGGTCGGGTGGCGGAGGGGGACGGAGGGTCGGGCAGTGCCGGGTGGCCGAGCAGCACGGCGCCGAGCCATCGCATGCGGGCGGGAACGCCGAGCGCCTCCTTCAGTGCGCCCTCGCCGCGGAAGTTCCCGAGGAAGGCGGCCCCGACGCCCCGGTCGACGGCCCCGAGCAGCAGGCTCATGACGGCGAATGACGCGTCCACGTGCCAGTAAGGGACGACCCACTCGACCTCGTCGCCGTCAGGCCGGGCCTTGTCCGGTTCCGCGTAGCGCCTGACGTAGGCGTCGGGGTCGGAGAAGGGTAGGACCACCACCGGGGCGCGGGACAGCCCCTGGAAGCGCCGGGACCGGGCCCGCCAGTCGGCATCGGTGGTGGCCAGCCAGTAGCGGCCGGTCTGCGCCGGGCTGTCGAGCACCACGAACTCGCGACCCTGGGTGTTGCCGGCCGACGGGGCGGCCAGCGCCTCGGCCAGGAGCCCGTCCACCACGGTGCCGTCCAGGGAGGCCTCGGAGAAGCTGCGCGTCATGCGGCGCCGGCGGACGGCTTCCGAGAGCTCCATGGTCGGCACGCTACCCATCGATGCCCCATCGATGCCCGGGCACTGCCGGGGGCAGTGCCGGGGGCTGTGCCGGGAGCGCTGCTGAGATCGGAGTAGGGAGCGGCGTGGGGATAGGCGTGGGGATAGTTGTGGGCGTCCCCGCCCGTCACTACGGTTCGTGCATGAGCGAGCCGCCCATCCTGTCTCGTCGAACCCTCCTCGGCGGGGCGCTGGCCGGTGTGGCCACCATCGGACTCGCCGCCTGCTCGTCGCCGTCGTCCTCGTCGGTCACCACGACCACGATGCCGGCCCGCCCGACCCGCAAGCTCGTGCCCGGGGACCTTCCCAATCCGGATGCCGCCGTCGGCACGGACCAGCTCCCCCAGATCAAGAACATCGTCATCGTGATGATGGAGAACCACAGTTACGACAACGTGCTCGGGATGCAGCGGGGACGGGGCGACGGTTTCACGCTGGACAAGGCCGGGAAGCCCACGGCCGCCAATCCGTGGCCGTCGGGCTCGACCTTCGCGCCGCCGGGGCCGAACGCCCAGGTGAAGGCGTTCCCCATGCCCACCCCGTGCCAGCAGGGCGGCCACCCGTACAACACGTGGGCGGCGTTCTGGACCTCGTACGCCGGGGGCCGGAACGACGGGTTCGTCCAGAGCCAGAGCGGCCCGGTCTCGATGGGGTACAACGCGCCCGAGGTGCTGCCGTTCGTGAACTCGGTGGCCGCCACGTTCCCGGTGTGCGACCGCTACTTCTGCTCCGTGGGCGCCCAGACCTACCCAAACCGGCGCTTCCTGATGGCCGGCACGTCGCTCGGCCTGCTCTACGACACGTTTCCCGGCGAGGCGCCTCCCAACGGCACAGTGTTCCAGGCGCTCAGTGCCCACGGCATCTCATGGAAGAACTACTACGCCACGCTGCCGTCCGCACTGATCTGGTCGTACCAGGCCGGGCTGCCCGGGTTCTCCTCGCACCTCACCAAGATCGACCAGTTCTACCTCGATGCGGCGGCCGGCTCGCTGCCGTCGGTGAGCATGGTCGACCCCGACTTCGACAAGCAGTCCGAGGAGAACCCCCAGGACGTCCAGTACGGCGACCAGTTCCTGGCCAAGGTGGTCCAGTCCGTCATGGACTCTCCCCAGTGGCCGCACACCCTTCTGGTGTGGTGCTACGACGAGTCGGGCGGCTACTACGACCATGTCCCGCCTCCGGCCGCCGTGGTGCCGGACTCGGTTCCGCCCGCCGTGGCACCGGGGGACCCGCCCGGGTCGTTCGACCGCTACGGGTTCCGGGTTCCTGCCGGGGTGGTGTCGCCCTACGCCAGGAAGGACTACGTGTCCCACGTCGTCCATGACCACACCTCGATCCTCAAACTGGTCGAGACCAAGTGGAACCTGCCCGTCCTCACCCAACGCGACGCGGCGGCCGACGACCTCCTCGACAGCGTGGACCTGCAGGCCCCGCCGGCATTCCTGACGCCCCCGAGGCTGGCCGCCGGACCCGACCCAGGGCTGCTGGCCGGTTGTCTGTCGACCGGTCCGGGGACGATCCCGCCGGCCGGGTACGTCACCACCTCCTAGATTCCCGACCGGGCCGCGCGGGGGAGGGAATGTCGACCCTCCTGGTAGCGTTTCACTGGACGAAGAGCAGTGCACGGGGTGCAGGCGCGTCGGGGTCCCGACCGCTACCCCGCCGATCCGTCAGGAAGCGAGACCGCAGTGCCCACCTTCAGAGAGATGCTCGCCGCCGCCAAGGCCAACATCAGGGAGATCACCACCGAGGAGGCTGAGGGCGAGATCGGCCTGGACGGGACGATCGTGCTGGACGTCCGCGAGCCCGACGAGTACGAGCAGGGCGCACTTCCCGGGTCGATCCACCTGCCGAGGGGGAATCTGGAGTCCTCGATCGAGGGCCGGATCCCCGACAAGTCGGCCCATGTGGTGGTCATGTGTGCCGGAGGGGTGCGCTCGGCGTTCGCCGCCGAGACCATGCAGCAGCTCGGCTACACCGACGTCGCCTCGATGATGGGCGGCTTCAACCGGTGGAAGGACGAGGGCCGGGCCTGGTCCGCCCCCCGCACGCTCAGCCCGGAGCAGCGCAACCGCTACCAGCGCCACCTCCTCCTACCCGAGGTGGGCGAGACCGGTCAGATGAAGCTCCTCGACGCCAAGGTGCTGCTGCTGGGAGCCGGAGGCCTCGGCTCGCCCGCCGCCCTCTACCTGGCCGCAGCCGGGGTGGGCACCATCGGGATCATCGACATGGACGTGGTCGACGCCTCCAACCTCCAGCGCCAGATCCTCCACAACACCGACCGGATCGGTGAGCGCAAGGTCGACTCGGCCAAGAAGACGCTGACGCTGATCAACCCCGACGTCAACGTCGTCACCTACGACGTGCGCCTCGGCGCCGACAACGTCCTCGACATCATCGACGGGTACGACGTGATCGTGGACGGGACGGACAACTTCCCGACCCGGTACCTGGTCAACGACGCGTCGCTGCTGAAGCGGATCCCGGTGATCCACGGTTCCATCTTCCGGTTCGAGGGCCAGGTCACCGTGTTCAACCCCTACGAGGGCCCCTGCTATCGCTGCCTGCTGCCCGAGCCGCCGCCGGCGGAGCTCGCCCCCAGCTGCTCGGAGGCCGGCGTGCTCGGTGTGCTGCCGGGCATCGTGGGCTCGCTCCAGGCCGTGGAGGCCATCAAGGTCCTGCTCGGCATCGGCGACACGCTCCAGGGCCGGCTCCTGGCCTACGACGCCCTCGAGCAGAGCTTCCGCACCTTCAAGGTCCGCCGTGACCCGGCCTGCCCGGCCTGCGGCCCCGACGCCGGTGAGATCGTCATCGCCGAGTACGACGACCTGTGCATGCCCCATGTGATCGAGGCGCCCGCCGGCTGATCAGCCCGGATCATCCTCCCCGAGGATGATCCGGACGGCCGCAGGCACGTCGGCCACCTGGGCATCGGGCTCCGGCCCCCCGAGATCCCACGTCCTGGCCCGGTGGATCCAGATGGTGCGCAGCCCGACGCCCTGACCGCCGCGGACATCGGCGGCCCCCGAGTCCCCGACCATCCAACCCTCGAGGGAAGTTCCGCACCGGCGCGCCGCCTCCACGAAGATGCCCGGGTCGGGCTTCCACGAGTCCAACTCGGCCGACACGCACACGGCGTCCACCTCGTCGCCCAGGCCGGTGACCTCGAGCTTGCGCAACTGGAAGCGCGGCCCGTTGGTGACGACGCCCACCTTCCAGCCGGCCGACCGGAGCCTTCGCACCGCCACGCGGGAGTCGTCGGGGAACGAGAAGGCGGCCGGATAGTCGCGGCGGTACGCCCCCACCAGGTCGTCGACCTGATGGGTCAGGCCGAACCGGGACCGCAGGCGGGCGAACAGCTCGCCACGCGGGCGCAGTCCGTCGTCGTCGTCCGTCACCAGCCAGGCGTGGGCGTCGTCGGGCAGCCCGTTGGCGTCGCAGAAGCCCCAGGCCCACCGGGCGAAGGCGGCCTCCCGGTCGAGGAGGGTGTTGTCGAGATCGAACAGGACGACCGGCATGGGCGAGTTCTACCGCCTGAGCCGCTGGTGCGCCTTTCCGTGCCGCATTTCCGGGCGGGGGAGCCGTGGCCGTAACCTGTGTCCCATGTCATCTGCGACCGGGTCCGGAAAGCCGAAACACGAACGGGTCACCGACTCGGGGATCACCATCAACCAGGTCTACGGCCCCGACGACCTGGCTGACTGGGATCCGGCGACCCGGCTCGGCTCGCCCGGCGCCTACCCCTACACCCGGGGCATCCGCCCCGACATGTACCGGGGTCGGCTGTGGACCATGCGCCAGTACGCAGGGTTCGGCACGGCCGAGGCCACCAACCAGCGGTTCAAGTTCCTCCTCGACGCCGGCCAGACGGGCTTGTCCTGCGCCTTCGACCTGCCCACCCAGATGGGCTACGACTCCGACCACCCTCGCTCGGAGGGCGAGGTCGGCAAGGTGGGCGTGGCCATCGACAGCCTGGAAGACATGCGGGCACTGCTCGCCGGCCTACCCCTCGACAAGGTCACCACGTCGATGACCATCAACGCCACAGCCGCCATCCTCCTCCTCTTCTACCAACTGGTGGCCGAGGAGAACGGCGTGGACCCCGAGCTGCTGGGCGGGACCATCCAGAACGACATCCTGAAGGAGTACGTCGCCCGGGGTACCTACATCTACCCGCCGCGGCCGTCGATGCGCCTGGTGACCGACACCTTCTCCTACTGCGCGGCGCACCTGCCGGCGTGGAACACCATCTCCATCTCCGGCTACCACATCCGTGAAGCCGGCTCGACGGCCGTGCAGGAGATCGCCTTCACCCTGGCCAACGGGATCGCCTATGTGGAGGCCGCACTGGCCGCCGGTCTCCAGGTGGACGACTTCGCCCCGCGGCTGAGCTTCTTCTGGAACGCCCACAACAACCTGTTCGAAGAAGTGGCCAAGTACCGGGCCGCCCGCCGGATGTGGGCCAAGATCATGACCGAGCGCTTCGGGGCCAAGGACGAGAAGTCCCTCCTGCTGCGTTTCCACACCCAGACCGGCGGATCGACCCTGACCGCCCAGCAGCCGGAGAACAACATCGTCCGGGTGACCGTCCAGGCCATGGCCGCCGCCCTCGGTGGCACCCAGAGCCTGCATACCAACGGGTTCGACGAGGCCCTCGGCCTGCCCACCGAGCACGCGGCCAAGATCGCCCTACGGACCCAGCAGATCGTCGGCTACGAGTCCGGTATCGCCGACACCGTCGACCCGCTGGCCGGTTCGTGGTTCGTCGAGTCGCTGACCGACGAGGTGGAGCAGGCCGCCTGGGACTATCTCGAGCGGATCGACTCGATGGGCGGCGCGGTCGACGCCATCGAGGCCCAGTACATGCAGCAGGAGATCGAACAGGCTGCCTACGCCTTCGCCAAGGCCGTCGACAGTGGTGACAAGGTTGTCGTCGGGGTCAACAAGTTCGTCGACGAACACGGAACCCCCAACGACGTCTTCCCCATTGACGCCGAGCTGCAGCGGTCCCAGGTGGCCCGGGTCGGCCGCGTCCGGGCCGAACGGGACCAGTCGGCAGTGGATGCGGCCCTGGTCGACGTCGAGGCCGCGGCACGCGGCACCCAGAACCTGTTGGTGCCGATGAAGGTGGCGCTGTCCCGCATGGCGACGCTCGGCGAGGTGTCCGACGTGCTGCGGGGCGTCTTCGGGGAGTTCCACCCCAAGGGCTGACGACTTCGTCGCGGTGGTTCCGGGACAGGTGTGGATCCGGAACGGGTGTGGATCCTGTACCGGTGTGGATCCTGGAGGAGGGAGATCAGCTTTCGGACGGCGGGTGGTGCACCGCCCACTCGGAGGCCAGGATCCCGTAGACCGCCTCGTCGGTCCATTCGCTCTTGACCCATTCGTTTTCGACGAAGTCCGCCTCGCGGCGGAATCCGAGCCGCTCGAGCACCCTCGCCGACGCCGTGTTCCGAGCGTCGAGGCGTGCACTCAGCCGGTGTGCCCCGAGACCGGTGAAGGCGAGCCCGACCATGGCGGCGGACGCTTCGGTGGCGTAGCCCTGGCCGCGGTGGGCGGCGAAGAACGTGTAGCCGAGTTCGACCTGCTGGTGGACCTCGCTGATCCACCCGATCCCGACGTCTCCGGCCACCTCGCCCGTGGCCGCCACCTCGACGGCCACATTGATCCAGTCACCCGGCGCGGCGATCGAGGAGTTGAGCGATCGCAGCTTGGCGTCGGCCAGGTCGCGGGTCAGCGGTTCGTCGTAGAGGTATCGGACCACCTCGGGGTCACGTCGCAGCCGGTGGAAGGTGTCGAGGTCGTCGAGGCGCCACGGTCGCAGGACCGGGCGTTCGGTCCGGAGCGGGTAGGCGGGGGAGAGCCCGGCTGAGGAGGGTCCGCCTGGCGAGTGTCCAGCGGCGGAGGGCCCGCCTGGGGAGAGCCCGGCTGAGGAGGGTCCGGCGGCGGCCGGTCCGGTCACGGTGTCCGGGCAGCCAGCAGGCGTTCCCTGAGAGGCCCGGGGGCGGCGGCGTCGATGGCCGTCCAGGCCAGGACCAAGGCACCGTCGCGCACCGCGGTGTCGGCCGACGAGTTCACGCACGCGGCGGCGAACTCGGGCTGGTGGTTGACCGCCCCCCCGGACTCGATGGCCAGGAGCGGATGGATGGTCGGCACAGCGAGTGAGACGTTGGCCATGTCGGTGGACAGGGTGGGTCGGTCCACGCCCTGGTCGTCGAGGTCGAACCGTCGGCCGAGCGCCTCGGCATTGGCCCGGTAGCTGACGAGTAGATCGGGGTCGCTCTCCATGTGGGAGTAGTCGGGGGCGAGCGAGACGAATCCGACTTCGGCCCCGGTGGCCCGCGCCCCTGCCTCGAAGCAGGCCCGCACCCTCGGCTCGAGCTCCTGAAGACCGAGGATGGTCAAGGATCGGGCCATGAATCGGCCGGTGACCCGGGCGGGGATGATGTTGGCCGCCTCGCCACCGTTGGTGACGACACCGTGCACCTGGTCGCCCGGCCGGAGCTGTTGGCGAAGGAGTCCCAGGGCGACCTGGGCGACGACCATGGCGTCCCCGGCGTTGACCCCTTGCCACGGGGCCGCGGATGCGTGGGCCGTGCGCCCCGTGAAGGCCACGTCGAAATGGGAGACGGCGAGGCAGGTCGCCTCGAGCCGCTCGGTCGGCCAGGGGTGGACCATCATCGCCGCATGAACGTCGGCGAAGACGCCGGCATCCAGCATGAGCACCTTGCCGCCGCCACCCTCCTCGGCAGGTGTGCCGAGTACCCGGACGGTAACGCCAAGTTGATCGACGAAGGGGAGGAGTCCGAGGCCGGCACCCACGGCCGAGGCGGCGATGATGTTGTGGCCGCAGGCATGTCCGATGTCGGGGAGGGCGTCGTATTCGGCGCAGAAGGCGAGCACCAATGGGCCGGTGCCGGCCTCGGCGGTGAACGCCGTCGGCAGGCCGGCGGTCCCGGTCGTCACCCGGAAGCCACCGCGTTCGAGGGCACCGGCCGCCGCTGCGGCCGAACGCACCTCGTCGAAGGAGAGCTCAGGATGGTCGTGGATGTCGTGGCTCAGCCCGACCAGTTCGCCGAGCCGGGCGTCGACGATCTCCCGTGTCGCCGCCTTCCACTCCTCCGCCTGCGCCGTGTGGGCCTCCGGCATGCGGCCTCCTCCTGGTCGGTGGGTCAGTGGTTCGGTGGTTCGGTACCGAGGTTCGACTGAAGGAATGGCTACTCGATGACGGCGATGACGTCGCCCGGACCCACGGACTCGCCCGGGGCCACCCGAATCTCCTTGACCGTCCCAGCCTTCTCGGCGTTGACGTTGTTCTCCATCTTCATTGCCTCGAGCACGCAGACGGTCTGCCCGACCTCGACAGAGTCGCCCACCTCCACCAGGACCTTGACGATGGTTCCCTGCATGGGGACGGCCACGGTGCCCGATCCACCACCGGCTGCGGCGGCCTTCGGACGCTTGGGGCCGGCGCCCTTGGTTGCCGCACCGCCGACCTGAATAGCGACAGCGTCGCCCAGGTCGGGCACCCACAGTTTGACCTGGTAGCGCCTTCCGTCGACCTCGGCGGTCACGTCACGGAGCACCCGGGGAATCGCGTCCTCGCCCTCGACGAGTGCGGGCGCGGGGGGCATGGTGTCGGCGGCGATCGAGGACAGGTCCAGCCGCTGCTCGACCCAGTTGGTCGAGTGCTCGCCGGACACGAAGTCCGGATGGCTGAGGATGGCGACGTCGGCGGGGAGGGTGGTGGCGACGCCTTCGATGACCGTCTCCTCGATGGCCCGGAGCATGCGCCGACGGGCCGACTCGCGATCGTGGCCCCAGACGACGAGCTTGGCCACGAGGTTGTCGTAGAACTGGCTGACGGTGTCGCCTGACTCGTAGCCGGCGTCCAGACGGACTCCGGGACCGCCGGGGGCGACCATGCGGGTGATGGTTCCGGGGGAAGGGGTGAACGCACCTCCGGCCGGGTTTTCCGCATTGATGCGGACCTCGATGGCGTGGCCGTTGCGCTGCACCTCGTCCTGGGTGAATTGGAGGGCCTCGCCCGAGGCCACCCGGAGCTGCCACTCGACCAGGTCGAGTCCGGTCACCAACTCCGTCACCGGGTGCTCCACCTGCAGGCGCGTGTTCATTTCGAGGAAGAAGAACTCGCCGTCCTGGTAGAGGAACTCCACCGTGCCGGCGTTGACGTAGCCGCACGCCTCCGCCACTTTGACCGACGCCTCGCCCATGGCGACGCGCGCGTCGTCGGGGAAGTTCGGGGCCGGGCTCTCCTCGACCAGCTTCTGGTGCCGGCGCTGGGCGGAGCAGTCACGCTCGCCGAGCCACAGCGTGTTGCCGTGGGTGTCGGCGATGACCTGCATCTCGACGTGCCGGGGCCAAGCCAGATAGCGCTCGACGTAGCACTCGTCGCGTCCGAAATAGGCGAGCGACTCGCGCATGGCGGACTCGAGGGCTTCGGCGGAGTCGTCGGGGCCGGAGACCACCTTCATGCCGCGCCCGCCGCCGCCGTAGGCCGCCTTGATGGCCACCGGCCAGCCGAATTCGTCGCCGAACGCCACGACCTCGTCGGGCGAGGTGAGGACTTCGGTCCGCCCCGGCACCCCGGAGACGCCGACGCGCTCGGCGGCGCGGCGGGCACTGATCTTGTCGCCCATGACCTCGATGGCCTCGGGCGGCGGGCCGATGAAGGTCACGCCGCGCTCGGTGATGGCCCGGGCGAAGTCGGTGTTCTCGGAGAAGAAGCCGTAACCGGGATGTACGCCGTCGGCGCCGCTGCGCTCGATCACGTCGAGGATGGCCTCGGTGTTGAGGTACGACTCGGCCGCGGTCTGGCCCCCGAGCGCATAGGGCTCGTCGGCCAGACGCACGTGGAGGGCATTGCGGTCGAGCTCGGAGTAGACGGCCACGGTGGCAACGCCCAGCTCCTTGCACGTCCGGATGACCCGGACGGCGATCTCTCCGCGGTTGGCGATGAGGACCTTCTTGAGCACGCTGCGCCTTTCGGAATCGGAGTGGCGAGGGACCGGTTCCCGCCGACGTCGGCCGGGTGGGTCCTCGCCCCACTGTGGGGCGTCCCCACTCTGTCACGCCCGTGACGGGCCACCCGGCACGGAGCGCCCGTACCGGCCCCACAGACTGGCACGGCCCGTAGGGTACGTGCCATGCCGCAGACCAGGTTTACCGACGTCCGTCGCTTCGACTCGATCGACTCGACCAACCGGTACCTGCTGGACGAGGCCCGGGACGGTGCTCCCGAGGGGGTGGTGGCCGTCGCCGACCACCAGACCGCCGGGCGCGGGCGACTGGGGCGGACTTGGGAGGCACCGGCAGGGGCCAACCTCTTGGCGTCGGTGCTGCTTCGGCCGGACATCGACCTCGGTGATCGGCACCTGGCCACGACAGCCGTGGCCTTGGCCGCAGTCGACGCCATCGGCGCGGTCGGTCTGGCCGGGGTAGGGATCAAGTGGCCGAACGACCTGGTCGACCCCGTCGGGAGGAAGATCGCCGGGGTGCTGGCTGAAGCCGACCTTTCGTCGGCCGGTGCACCCGGGGTCCTGCCCGCGCCGGTCGTGGTGGGCATCGGGATCAACGTCAACTGGCCCGGGGACGACGCCGACCTGCCGCCCGAGCTGCGTGGCCTGGCCGTCTCGCTGCGCCAACTGTCGGGGACGGCGGTCGACCGGGAAGCACTGCTCGACGCCCTGCTCGAGGCCCTGGGCACCCGGGTCGACGACCTGGATTCGCCCGAGGGCCGGGCCCATCTGGCCACCGACCTGAGGCGGGCCTGCACGACGGTCGGAACTCGTGTGAGGGTGGACCTGGCCGATGAGTCCTTCGAGGGAACGGCCACGGGGATCAGCCCTGCGGGCCACCTGGTCGTGGAGACCGACGGGGGGACCCGCCTCGTGGTGGCCGGTGACGTCGTGCACGTGCGCCCGGGTTCCTAACCAGGTACGACACCTCCGCGACGGCACCCTGATTGCAACCGTTCGTCGCGGCCCTTGCCTGTTGCCTTGTCTAGGACCGGGACCACCCACGGCTACGCTGGCCCGCTATGCGACTTCTTGTCACCGGCGGAGCCGGGTTCATCGGCTCGAACTTCGTCCGCTACTGGGTCGAGCGCCATCCAGACGACGTCGTGGTGGCTTACGACGTCCTCACCTACGCCGGGAACCGGCCCAATCTGGACGATGTCGAAGATCGGATCGCCTTCGTCCGGGGGGACATCGGTGACCTCGAGACGGTCACGGCCACCTTGGCCGAGCACGAGATCGACGTGATCGTGAACTTCGCCGCCGAGTCCCACAACAGCCTGGCCATCCTGGACCCGACCCGGTTCTTCCAGACCAATGTGATGGGGACCCAGACCCTGGCCGAGGCGGCCAGGCGCCATGGGGTGGCCCGCTTCCACCACATCTCCACCTGCGAGGTCTACGGAGACCTCCCCCTCGACTCGGACGAGGTCTTCACCGAGACGACCCCGTACCGTCCCCGGACGCCGTACAACGCATCCAAGGCCGGGGGCGACCACGCCGTGCGTGCGTACCACGAGACCTACGGACTAGCGGCGACCATCACGAACTGCTGCAACAACTACGGGCCCTTCCAATTTCCCGAGAAGGTGATCCCCCTGTTCACGGCCAGGGCCCTCGACGACCAGCCGCTGCCCCTCTACAAGTCGACCCAGAACAAGCGGGAATGGCTGCACGTCGACGACCACTGCCGGGCCATCGAACTGGTGCTCCAGCACGGCGTCGTGGGCGAGACCTACAACGTGGGCAGTGGGGTCGAGGCCTCGATCGAGGAGATCGCCGACGCGGTATTGGACGCGACGGGCAAGCCCCAGTCGCTAAAAGAGATCGTTCCGGACCGGCCGAGCCACGACCGCCGATACCTGTTGGACTCGTCCAAGATCCGTAAGGAGCTCGGTTGGGAGCCGACGGTCCCCTTCGAGAAGGGCCTGGCCGAGACCGTCCACTGGTACGCGGCGAACCGCAGTTGGTGGGAGCCGCTGCGTGACCGCGCCCCGGTGGTGGAGGGGGACTGGAGCGGTCCCGCCGCCGGCGCGCCGGCGCGGTGAGCACCACCCAGCGGGTACTCGTCACCGGCGGGAACGGCCAGCTCGGAAGGGACGTCCGTGACGTACTGGCCGGCGCGGTGCCGTCCGGGGGCGTACCGGAGTCGGAGCTCGAGGGCACCCTGCTGCCACCGGTGGCACCGGGAACCTTCGAGGTCCTGTCCACCGACATCGACACCCTCGATCTCGTCGACCGCACGGCGGTCTGTGACGCAGTCAACGGATTCCGCCCCCACCTGGTTCTGCACGGCGGCGCCTTCACGGCCGTCGACGCCTGTGAGTCGGACCCCGACACCGCCTTCGCCGTCAACGCCATGGGCACGCGCCACGTGGCCGAGGCAGCGGCCGCCATCGGATCCCACATCGTCTACGTCTCCACCGACTACGTGTTCGACGGTGACGCCACCGACCCCTACGTCGAATGGGACCCGCCCTCCCCCCGGTCGGTCTACGGCCGCAGCAAGCTCGGTGGCGAACAGGAGATCCGGTCCATCTCAGGCGCCTCGGGGACCGTTGTCCGGACGGCCTGGGTGAGCGGCGCCCACGGCGCCAACATGGTCAAGACGGTCCTCCGCCTGGCGGCCGGATCCCCCGACGGCGTCCTCCGATTCGTCGACGACCAGCACGGTTGTCCGACATTCACCGCCGACCTGGCCCGCGCCATCGTGCGGCTGGGCGCCGACCGCCGCCCGGGCACCTTCCACGTGACCAACCAGGGGGCGACGTCCTGGTTCGGGTTCGTCCAGGAGGTGATGGCGGCAGCCGGTCACGACGCGTCGCGGGTGAAGCCCATCGCCACCTCGGACCTCGACCCGCCCCGACCCGCCCCGCGGCCGGCCAACTCCCGCCTGGACAACGCCGGTCTCCGACTCTCGGGGCTGCCCCCCATGCCGGCGTGGCAGGATGCCTTGGCCCGCCTGGTGGCCGTCCTGCCTGCGTCTGCATGACCCATGGCGACTGCGACTCCCGGGGCGGCTCGAACGAAATCCGGTGCGGGCCTGCGACGGCCTTTCGCCCGGGCGACCAGATGTTGCAGGATTGAACACATGATGGGACGTGACCAGGAATGTCCGTGAGTTCGACACTGTTCGCACATGGCGAGCACGGAGGCCCCGACGGCTCCGGGCGTTCGTCCGGGCCGAACGAGTCCGCTTTCGGCAGCCCAAGGATCGGACCGGTCCACACGATCGCCGTGATCGGCGTGGGCTACGTGGGTCTGCCCACCGCCGCCACCCTCGCTCACCTCGGTCACCGGGTCACCTGTGGTGACGCCGACCCGGCCAAGGTCGCCGTGCTCCAGCAGGGTCATGTCCCCATCGTCGAGGAGCACCTCGAGGACCTGGTGCGCGAAGGTCAGGCTGCCGGGAATCTGTCGTTCGTCGTGGGCGCCACGGCAGCGATCCAGGGCGCCGAATTCGTCTTCCTGTGCGTCCCCACCCCCCAGGGCGACGATGGCTCCGCCGACCTCTCCTACGTGGAGGCGGTGGCAGCCGAGATCAGCCCCCACCTGGCGGCCGGCACCGTGATCGTCAACAAGTCCACCGTCCCGGTGGGCTCCACCCTGGTGGTGGAGCGCGTCCTCGGCCGGACGGACATCCAGGTGGTGTCCAACCCCGAGTTCCTGCGCGAGGGCACGGCGGTACCCGACAGCCTCCACCCCGAGCGCATCGTGGTCGGCGGCGACGACCAGGCGGCCGCGGCCCGGGTGGGCGAGCTGTTCGCCGGGACCCAGGCACCGCTGCTGATTACGGACGCGGCGACCGCGGAGACCATCAAGTACGCGTCCAATGCGTTCCTGGCCACCAAGCTCAGCTTCGTCAATGCGGTCGCCAGCCTCTGTGAGGCGGTGGGCGCCGATGTCCGGGATGTCATCCTCGGTCTCGGGTATGACAGGCGCATCGGCTTCGAGTACCTGAAGCCCGGACCAGGGTGGGGCGGGAGTTGCCTCCCGAAGGACACCCGGGCCCTGGTGCACATCGCCGAGCAGGCGGGCTACGACTTCTCCTTCCTGAAGGGTGCCATCGCCACCAACGAGGAGCAATTCGAGCGCGTCGTGACCAAGGTGCGGACCGCGGTGGCGCCGACGCTCGCTGCGGGCACCGACGGTGGAGGCGACTTTACCGGCGCGGTCGTCGCCGTGTGGGGCCTCACCTTCAAGGCCGGTACCGACGACCTGCGCAACTCGCCGGCCGTCGAGATCGCCCTCCGCGTGGCCGAGGGCGGCGCCGAGGTGCGCGCCTACGACCCGACGGTCAAGGTCCCCGAGGGTGCGCGCTCCGTGCCCGTCCCCGGATTCGACGTCGTCGACGGGGATGGCTCGCTCCTCGCCTACCCCGACGCCTACACCGCGTGCCTGGGCGCGTCCGCCGTGGTCGTCCTCACCGAATGGGACGAGTTCCGCTGGCTGGACTTCACCAAGGTGCACGACGCCCTGGCTGCTCCCGTCTTCGTGGATGCCCGCAACCTCCTCGACCCGGCACAGGTCCGGCGGCTCGGCTTCTCCTACGAGGGGATCGGCCGCCGGTGAGCGGCCGGATCGTGGTCCTCGGCGGCTCGGGCTTCCTCGGTTCCCACCTCTGCGACCAGTTGCTGGCCCGTGGGGACGACGTCGTCTGCGTCGACGATTTCTCGACCGGTCGACGGGCCAACGTCGCCCACCTCCACGACCATGCCGGGTTCACACTCGTCGAGGCCGACATCTCGCTCGGCATTCCGGTCGAAGGATCGGTGTCGGGGGTCTGCAACCTGGCCAGCCCGGCCTCGCCTCCTGACTACCTGGCCCTACCCCTCCAGACTCTCGCGGTCGGCAGCGAGGGCACCCGGCACGGCCTCGAGTTGGCTGCGCGCCACGGCACACGGTTCCTCATGGCATCGACCAGCGAGGTCTACGGGGACCCCGACGTCCATCCGCAGGCCGAGTCCTACTGGGGCAACGTGAATCCGGTGGGTCCGCGCAGCGTGTACGACGAGGCCAAGCGGTTTTCGGAGGCGCTCACCATGGCCCACCACCGCACCCTCGGCACCGACGTGGCCATCGCCCGGATCTTCAACACCTACGGTCCCCGCCTCCGACCGGACGACGGCCGCGTGGTCTCCAACTTCCTGCTCCAGGCCATGCGGGACGAGCCGCTGACGGTCTACGGCGACGGGAGCCAGACCCGGAGCCTCTGCTATGTCGAAGACGAGGTTCGGGGACTGCTCGCCCTCTTCGACTCCAACCTGACCGGACCGGTGAACATCGGCAACCCGGACGAGCACACGGTGATCCAGCTGGCCCGGACGATCATCGACCTGCTCGGCTCGTCGTCCACCATCGAGCACCTCCCACTCCCGACCGATGATCCCACCCGCCGCCGACCCGACATCACCGTGGCCCGGGCCGAGCTCGGATGGGAGCCGTCCACCAGCCTGGAGGACGGTCTGCACCGTACTGCCGCCTATCTGGCCGAGGACGCGGGCATCGCCGACCCCCACGGAGTCGCCTGAGCCGGTCTGGCGGGTCGGTGGCGTGAGCAGCGAGGCGCCGTGCGGGGTGTCGTGGTGGGCAATGTGCGGAGTGGCGAGCGGGGTGTCGGCGGGGTGTGAAGCGGGGTGTCATGCGGTATCGGCACCGTGGTACACAATGGGCGAGCCCCATCCCCTGGGGTCGAGTGAGGAGAGCGTGTACATGGCTGAGGCCAAAGGGAACGACAACGGCAGTCCGACCTCCACCGAAGCGGAGGAGGGCGAAAACTCCTCCCGCCGGCTGCTGTCGGTGATCGTTCCCGTCTTCAACGAGCGGGTGACGGTGGCCGAGGTGATCCGACGCATCCGAGCCGTTGACGTGCCGGTGGACGTCGAAGTCATCGTGGTCGACGACGGTTCCTCGGACGGCACCGACAAGGTCCTGACCGCGCTGGGCGATTCGACTGTGCGAGTGCTCACCCACCCGGTCAACAAGGGCAAGGGGGCGGCTATCCGGACCGGCATGGCCGCCGCTCGTGGCGACCTCCTGCTGGTCCAGGATGCCGACCTCGAGTACGACCCACAGGACTGGCCCCGGCTGCTCGAGCCGATTCTCCGGGGCAAGGCCATGGTCGTCTACGGGAGCCGATTCACCGGTGAACGCAAGAACATGATGCCGCTCCACTGGATCGGGAACCGGTTCCTCTCCCTCGTGACCAACGTCCTCTATGCGACGACGATGTCGGACATGGAGACCTGCTACAAGCTCTTCGACCGCTCGGTGCTCGAGGGCATCACCATCCAATCGGACAAATTCGACTTCGAGCCGGAGATCACCGCCAAGGTGCTGCGTCGCGGCTACCGGATCTACGAGGTGCCGATCTCCTACGCCGGACGCGAGATCACCGAAGGCAAGAAGATCACCTGGCGCGACGGCATCGGCGCTCTCCGTGCACTGATCAAGTACCGGTTCACGCGGATCGAGCCGTGACCGGCGGCGCCGGGAGGCGCACCGCCGCAGTGGTCGTCAACTACGAGTCCGGCCCGGCACTGGCCCGTTGCGTGGCCGACCTCGACGCCTGTGGCGTCCGGGAGCTCGTGGTCGTGGACAACGGTTCGGACGACGGTTCGCTGGCCGCGGCCAGGGCGACGATCCGGGAGCTCGAGGTGATCCTTCCGGGGGAGAACCTCGGCTACGGCGCCGCGGCCAACCGGGGAGTGGCTGCGTCCTCGTCGGAGTTCGTCCTGGTGTGCAACCCGGATCTGGAGGTCCCTCCTGGAGCCATCGAGTCGCTGGCGGCGGCCCTCGACGACGATCCGGACTGCGCCCTGGTCGGCCCCCTGATCCGCACACCCGAAGGTGACCGCTACCCCTCGGCCCGGCGGTTCCCCTCGATGGTCGACGCCGCCGGCCACTCCCTCCTCGGGATCTTCGTACCTGACAACCGCTTCACCCGGAACTACCAGCGCACCGAGCTCGAGGTCCCAGCCGGCGAGCCGCTCGTGGTGGACTGGGTTTCCGGGGCGTGCTTCCTCGTCCGCCGGACCGCATTCGAACTGGTCGGGGGATTCGACGAGTCCTACTTCATGTACTTGGAAGACGTCGATCTGTGCTGGAGGCTGGGTCGGGCCGGATGGCGGGTGGCGTACGCGACGTCGGCCGAGGTCACCCACCTGCAGGGCCGCTCCACCGACCGGCACCCGTACCGCATGATCCTGGAGCACCACCGTTCACTGCTGCGGTTCGCGTCCCGGTCGTCGACAGGTTGGCGCAAGGCCCTCCTGCCGCCGGTGGCGGTGGGCGTGGCCGTCCGTGCCTGCCTGGCCTGCCTGGCCTGCGTGTCCCGATCACGCCAGCGCTGACCGGGACACATGGGCCGACCTGCGGCTGGCTGCCCGTCGGGTCGTCGAGATGGGCGGAGGTGGGACCGGAAGGGCGGGGCTCGCCGGGGGAACCGGGAGTGGGCGGGAACGGGCTGATGTGGCGGACCCTCGGCCGCCCGTGGCGCTGCAATCGGCCACCAGGACCCTCTGGGCTGCGACCGGAGGCACCGGGTGGACGTTGTAGGGTGTCGGTCGGTCATGGCGAACAACTCGACGGGCAAGTGGGTGCAGCGCGCCGCCACCACGGGTGGCGGCCGGACCTATCGCGGGCAGATGCCGGTCAATTGGTACGCCAGTCTGATCGTGATCTGCGTGGTCGGACTGCTCCTCGTCGGGCTGAGCCGCTATCAGCTGACCCACCGCAGCGCCTCCCCAGCAGGCCCGCCCACGACCACGCAGACCTGGTACACCGGTCTGGGCATCAACGTCTGCGGATCCTTCGAGCCGAACCTCCCGGCCAGCACCAACCAGTCCAAGACCGGCCTGGTGGCCGACGGCAACGGCGTCGTCACCGTCTCCCCGAAGAACAGCTCAGAGTCCGGGAGCAATGCCACCCTCGGCAAGTTCGTCTCTAAGTACAACGGCCTGGAGCTGACCAACTCGACTCTCAGGTACCCGGGCAAATCCACCTACACCAACGGTGATGTCTGCCCAAAGGGGACGCCCGACTCCGGGAAGCCCGGTGTCGTGATCGTCTACAGCTGGCCGAACTTCACCGCCAAGCACGGGGCCGAGACACCTGGCGACCCGCAGAACTTGCTGTTCGAGAACGGCCAGCTCATCACCATGGCATTCGTTCCGGCCAGCGCCGCCATTCCCAAGCCGCCGTCCACGGTGATCACCAGCCTCATCACTGCCGACCAGGCCGGGCCCACGACGCCGACGACTGCGCCGACACTCACGCCGACAAGCAATCCGACATCGACCACGGCGCCGCCCTCGTCGACCCTTGCCACCACTCCGCCGACGGCTCCCACCACGACGAAGCCCGGCGGATCAAACGGGTGAGGGCCGTCGTCCTGGTGGGCGGCGAGGGCACCCGCCTCCGGCCCCTGACGCTCACCGCACCCAAGCAGATGCTCCCGATCGTGGAGCAGTCCATGCTGGAGCGCGTACTCGGACACCTGGCCTCCCATGGGATCGACGAGGCCGTGCTCTCCCTCGGCTACCGCCCCGACGCGTTCTCCGACGCCTACCCGGATGGTGTGATCGGCGGGGTGCGGTCCACGTATGCGGTGGAACCGAGTCCGCTCGACACCGCAGGTGCCATCCGGTTCGCGGCGGACTTCGGTGGCATCGACGACACCTTCGTGGTGCTGAACGGTGACGTCCTGACCGACTTCGACATCACCGACCTCGTCGGCTTTCACCGCGAGCGAGGTGCCGAAGGAACGATCGGCCTCACCCCCGTCGACGACCCGAGCAGCTTCGGCGTGGTCCTGATCGACGAACAGGGGAAGGTCACCGCGTTCATCGAGAAGCCACCCCGCGACGAGGCCCCGACCAACCTGATCAACGCCGGCATCTACATCCTCGAACCATCGGTCCTCGGCCGCATCGCACCGGACGTGCGCGTCTCCATCGAGCGGGAGACCTTCCCGGCGATGGTGGTCGACGGCAGGCTCTTCGCCAAGGGATCGGACGCCTACTGGCTCGACACCGGGACACCCGACGCCTACCTCCGTGCCCACCGTGATTTCCTGAACGGCCGCCGCTCCGGACCTCCTTCGCCTGACGCCGTGGCCGATCCCGACCTCGGTACCGGGGTGTGGACGATCGGCGAGGTGGACGTCGTGGCCGGTTCGGCGGAGCGGTCTCTGATCGGACGGGGTGCGTCCATCGCCCCCACGGCCAAGGTCACGAACTCCGTGATCGGTGCTGGCTCAGTCGTCGAGGAGGGGGCGACGGTGTCCGACTCGGTGCTCCTTCCCGGTGCCCGAATTGCCGCCAAGGCGACGGTCGACGGTTCGATCGTGGGACCCGACGCCACGGTCGGGCAACGTTGCGTGGTGTCCGGGGTGTCGGTCATCGGTGCAGGTGCGGTCATCGCGTCGGGGAGCTCGCTGGACGGCGAGCGCTACCCGTCGGGGAGCTGACGGTGCGGGCGCTGGTCACCGGAGGTGCCGGCTTCATCGGATCCACGCTGGTCGACCGCCTCCTCGCCGAGGGTCACTCAGTCGATGTCATCGACGACCTGTCGACCGGATCGCTGACAAACCTGGCCGCGGCCCGGGGCATCGCGGACAACGAGTTGACGTTCCACCGCCTCGATATCCGATCGCCGGAGGTCGTGGACCTGATCGCCCGGCGGAACCCGGAGGTCATTTTCCATCTTGCCGCCCAGGCTGACGTGCGGAGGTCCGTGGCCGACCCGGTGTTCGACGCCGACGTGAACCTGATAGGGACGCTACGGATCCTGGAGGGTGCCCGGACCGCCGGGGTGTCCCGGGTGGTGTTCGCGGCCAGTGGCGGCACGCTCTACGGCGAGCCGGACGTGTCGGAGCTCCCGCTGAAGGAATCGCTGCCCCAGCACCCGCTGTCGCCATATGGGGTTTCGAAGAAGGCGGCCCTGGACTACCTGCTGGCCTACCGGGAACTGCACTCGCTCGAGTTCGCGGCACTCGCCCTGGCCAATATCTACGGGCCCCGCCAGGACCCCCATGGAGAAGCCGGCGTGGTGGCGATCTTCGCCGAGCGCCTCTTGCTCGGGGAGCCGGTCACCATCTTCGGTGACGGCGAACAGACCCGGGACTTCGTGTACGTCGACGATGTGGTCGACGGCTTCGTCCGTGCCGCCACCAAGGGCGGCGGTCTGGTGTGCAACATCGGCACCGGCACAGAGACGTCGGTCAACACCCTCTTCCGGGAGATGGCCCGCCAGGCCGGAGTCGATGTGGAGCCCGAGTTCAAGCCTTTGCGCGCTGGCGAGCTGGCCCGGAACTGCCTCGATCCGACTAGAGCCGGGATCCAACTCGGCTGGAGCTCGTGGACCGAGCTCGGCGAGGGCACGGCAGCGACGATCGATTTCGTGCGCACCCGCCTCGAAGAGGCCGGCAAGCTCTAGACGATCACGCAGCCTCACTTCCGGGGCCTGGCCTCCGGCGGACGGTCGATGCCCAACCCCGGTTCCTGCCCGAAGGGCGCCTGCGGCGTGAACGACCATCCGGGCTCGTCGTCGGTCGGACCGTGCCGTTCGAGGACCCACCCCTCGTAGGACTTCAACCGGTGGTGGTGGTGGCAGAGAAGGGCCAGGTTGTCGAGCGTGGTGGGCCCGCCGAACTCCATGGGCCGTACGTGGTCGATCTCCAGCCCGTAGGGCATGGAACAGCCCGGGACGACGCAGGTCCTGTCCCGGAAGACGAGGGCGGTACGCAGCTTCTGATTGATGGTCCGGCCCACGTGGCTGACGGCCTTGATGTCGCCGGCCTCGGTGAAGACCAGGCAGAGGAACGAATCGACGGCCAGGGCGGCGGCCAGGGGCACGGGAATGGGACCGTGACCGTCGAGTTCGCACAACTCGCCCGGGTCGGCCCGGCCCCGTACAAGTGCGTCCCGGTCGACCCGGACGATCACCGAGGCCGTCGGTGGCCTGGAGACGAGGTCGTCAGCATCGGCAGGGCCGGGTCCGCCGGCGTCTGCGACACAGCCTCCGCCGACCAGCAGGAAGAAGGCATCGGCCCGGAGTGCGGCCTCGGGCTCGGGTGGGGGCGGTGCGGCCCCATCGGCCGCTGCCGCCCGCCTGGCCGAGCGCAGGCGGTTGGCCATGGGGACCAGGCGGGCCATGAGGGCCGCTCCCCGCTCGGGGGTGTCCTGGCCCTGGTAGTGGAATGCGCCGTCGGCGTCCGTCCAGTGCGCAAACGACCGGTTGGCGTGGATGCGCTGGGCCCTGGCCAGGGGGTCGTGCTTCGCCGACGTGGCCTTGACCCGCTGGCAGCGCTCCTTGGTAGCTCGGAGGGACTCGTGCTCCGACCCGGCGAGGAGCTGGGACTCGGCGCCGGGGTCCCAGGTGGCGGCGTCGGTGATCTCGGCGGCCTTGGCCCCGGACAGCTTGCCCGCCCGCATGGCCTCTTCGACCGAGGGCAGGGCGCTCAGGCGCTGGCCGGTCTCGAGCGTGCGCTTGGCCTGACCGGCAGAGCCGCCCTCCAAGGTGGCCAGCAGATCGGCCGGGGAGCGATGGCCCTCAGCTTCCCAGTGACCCGAGGCGGCGATCCGGGGGGCGAGGAGGGTTTTGGCTGCCACCACGAGGCGCTCCATCCGGCAGACGTCGCCATAGAGGGCGGTGGCATCGGCCCCGAGGAGGGTGTCGGGGTCGAGGGCGTCGACGAGCGCGCCGAGACGCTCGGAGAGGTCGGCCACCTGCGAGATTAGGCCGGGGGAGGCAGGCGAAGTGGAGAGATCCGACGCCATGGGGACAGTGTTGCCGGGGGGTGTGACGACTTGACTCGCCAGACGAGTAAGTGCCTACTTACGGTTAGTGCAAACTTACGGAGATGCGATCGGGGTCCTGGGGGACCCGACCCGTCGGGCGATCTTCGAGTTGTTGTCCGAGCAGCCGTCGTCGGTCGGTGACCTCGCGGCACTGGTACCGGTGAGTCGCCCGGCGGTCTCCCAACACCTGAAGGTCATGAAGGACGTCGGGTTGGTCCTGGACGAACGTGAGGGCACCCGACGCATCTACCGCCTCGACCCTGACGGCGTGGCGGAGATGCGGGCGTACCTGGACAGGTTCTGGCATTTGGCCTTGGCCGGATTCAAGCGACACGTGGAACTACAACGAGAGGAGTCGACATGAGCATGACAGCGAGCACACCGGTCGAGGTGTCGATCGTGGTGGAAGCCCCCATCGACGAGGCGTTCGACGTCTTCACCCGGGACATCGGGAGCTGGTGGCCGGCCGATCACCACATCCTCCAGGCCGAACTGGCGGAGATGGAATTCGAACCCCGGGTGGGAGGCCAGGTCATCGACCGCGGCGTCGACGGCACGGAGTGCCGATGGGCCCGCGTGTTGGCCTACGACCCGCCGACCCGTCTGATGATCTCGTGGGACATCGCACTGAACTGGCAGGTGGAGACCGATCCCTCCCGCACCAGCGAGGTGGAGGTCCGGTTCACGTCCGAAGCCCCGGCGCGGACCCGTGTCGAACTCGTCCACCGCAACATCGAGCGCCACGGCGACGGCTGGGAGCAGATGCACGGCGCCGTGTCCTCGCCCGACGGATGGCAGGTGGGCCTCCAGCGGTTCTCGGAGCGGATCCTCAGCGGGAAAGCGGACATCCCGGCCTGATGCGCCTGGCCGGACCGCATCGACATCGACACGGGCGAGGCACCACCGGGCGGCGGGCGCATCAGAGACGTCCTAGGTGAGGCGACGATGCCGGCTACGCGCCGGTTTTCGATCGGTCGATGCGGCTGCGCACGCTCGCGCACCAATTGCCTGTAGTATTTGGGAGTCCACCCGCGCCGCTTCGTCTGCGCCCGGTGGTTCCCGAGGCACACTCCGGTGCTTCTCCTGTAGCCCGAAAGTGTCTCCATGCCTGCTTCTGCCCCTTCCTTCGCGGTACTCGGCGTGCCCACGGACATCGTGGCCGCGCTCGATGCCAACGGCATCACGTCGCCGTTCCCCATCCAGGCGATGACCCTGCCCGACGCGCTGGCCGGCAAGGACGTCTGCGGCAAGGCGCCGACGGGGTCCGGCAAGACCATCGCCTTCGGTGTCGCCGCCATCGCAAACCTCAAGGGCAAGTCGTCGAAGCCGAAGCATCCCCGCGTGCTCGTGCTCACACCGACCCGGGAACTCGCAGCCCAAGTCGCCTCCGAGCTCCAGGTGCTCGCCGATCCCCGCGGCCTGCGGGTCGACTGCTTCTACGGTGGCGTCGGCTACGGCCCCCAGCTGAAGGCGCTCTCCAGGGGCGTGGACGTGGCCGTGGCCTGCCCGGGTCGACTCGGAGACCTGCTCGAGCGCGGCAGCATCCGGCTGGATGCCGTCGAGATCGTCGTGATCGACGAAGCCGACCGCATGGCGGACATGGGCTTCCTCCCCGATGTCCGTCGCATCCTCGACCTGACCCCCGACGGGCGCCAGACGCTGCTGTTCTCCGCCACCCTCGACGGCGACATCGACGTGCTGGTGCGGCGCTACCAGCACGACCCGGCCCGCCACGAAATCGAAGTCGACGAGGACGACATCAACGCCGCCGTCCACATGTTCTGGCGGGTCTCCTCGGGCGACCGGGTCGAGCGGACCGGCGAGGTGGTCACCGCCAGTGGCCCGACCATCGTCTTCTCCCGTACGAAGCACGGCGCCGACCGGATCGCCCGGCAACTCGAACAGCGCGGCATCCGGACCGCCGCCATCCATGGCGACCGCAGCCAGAAGCAGCGCGAGAAGGCCCTCGACTCGTTCGTCCGCGGCTCGGTCGACTGCCTGGTGGCCACCGACGTCGCCGCACGGGGCATCCATGTCGACGGTGTCAACGCCGTCGTCCACTTCGACCCGTCGGCCGATCCCAAGGACTACGTGCATCGCTCGGGACGGACCGCCCGTGCCGGCGCCACCGGCGTGGTCGTGAGCTTCGTCACCCCCGACAAGACCGGTGCCGTCAAGAAGCTCCAGCGGGAGCTGCACGTGCCGATCGGGACCACCGAATTCGACCTCGTGGCCATCGAGAAGGTCCTCGGTCCGCCGCCCCCGCGGCGGGTGGTCACCGAGCGCCAGCCCGACCGGGGTCGCGAGCCGTCGCCCAACGCCAACCGCGGTGGCGTGCGGGCGTCGCGCCCCTACAAGACCCGCAAGCCGGGCGGTCACAATGGCGGATCGCGCAACGGCAACGGCAACAGCAACGGCAATGGCAACGGCTCTCGGGACGACAGCGGTGCGCGTCCGACCGGCGGCAAGCCCTCGGGATTCTCGAAGCCGGGGAAGCCGTCCCGTCCCGGAAAGCCCGGCAGGCCGGCGGGATTCGCGAAAGAGGGCAAGCCCGGACGCGCCACCAAGCCCGGGGGGTCGGGCACGCCCGGCACGCCGTCCAACCGTGGCGGGGCTCCGAGCGGGCACAAAGCCCGCGGTGCGGGGTTCGGTCCGTCGGGTGGCGTGCGAAGGGGCGGTGCCGCCGGATCCCGACCGACCAGCGGTGGCGCCGGCCGGTCGCAGCGGGGTCGGTAGGCGCCTCCGTTGCGACCACTGGTCGCGCCGGAATGCACCACCCAACCTCTACAGTCGGAGCATGCCTTCCGACACGAAACCCACCGTCACCATCCCCGACGGACCCCCTCCCACCGACCTGGTCATCGAGGACCTCGACCTGGGGTCCGGGGCCGAAGCCGTGGCCGGCAAGCCGGTCACCGTCCACTACGTGGGCGTCTCCTGGTCGAGCGGCGGCGAGTTCGACTCGTCGTGGAGCCGCGATGAGCTGTTCAGCTTCCCGCTGGGTGCCGGGCACGTGATCCAGGGATGGGACCAGGGTGTGGCCGGCATGTTGGTCGGCGGTCGGCGCCGGATCACCATCCCGCCCGAGCTCGGCTACGGGAGCCGGGGCGCCGGCGGGGTGATCGGCCCCAACGAGACACTGGTCTTCGTGGTCGACCTCTTCGACGTGGGCTGACCGGTCAGCGGAAGAGGTCGCCCGACGGGTCGCGCACGATCTCGCCGGCCACCTCTTCGACGTGGGCTGACCGGTCAGCGGAAGAGGTCGCCCGACGGGTCGCGCACGATCTCGCCGGCCACCGAACCCTGCCGCAGCCACGCGGGATCCACGCCACGCACCACCGCGGCGGGCACGGACCTGTCCTTGCCCATCACCAGCTCGGCAGCGCCGGCGATCTCGTCGGCGACGCACAACTCCGTGGCCTCCAGCACGCGACCGGAGGCGTCGGTCGTGCCCCGCAGGTCGACGATCCCGGCGACGCCGGCGATGCCGATGGCCACGTCCGTCACCCCGTTGCGCCAGGTCCGGCCGAACGTGTCGGAGACGATCACGCCGACGGTGACGCCCAGCCGGTGACGCAGGGCCTCGCGGATGCGCCGGGCCGATCGGTCGGGGTCGACGGGGAGCAGCGCGGCAGTGCCGACCTCGACGTTGGACAGGTCGATGCCGGCGTTGGCACAGACGAACCCGTGCGGGGTCTCGGTGATCAGCAGGTCGCCGCGGCGGCGCAGCACACGTACGGACTCGGCTTCGACCAGTCTGCGCTTGGCGTCCGGGTCGGCGGCGTCGATGGCCACGATGCGTCCCTCCGCCTTGGAGACCACCTTCTGGGTCACCACCACCACATCGCCGTCGAGCACCCAGGTGGTTGGACCGCCGGAGTCGCCCGCAGTAGTGAACGCATCGGCGAGGAGACCAGCCAGATCGTCGCCGGGTCGGACCTCGCCCACCCCGTGGACCGGCACCACGGTCAGGGCGCCCGCGGGCACCCCGGTCCCCCGGGCGATCGACGGGTCAGGAACCGGCATCCAGGACCACCTGGGCCAGTGCGGCGGAGCGCTTCACGTCGGACATGATCGTGGGGGCCACCACGCAGCGGACACCCTCGGCTTCGACGGACGGGGCCAACGCCGCATCCGCCTCGTCGATCACCAGTGTCGACACCCAAGGTGCGTACCAGCGGGCGACCCCCACCACCGAGGACTCGAACCCCATCTCGACCAGGAGGCGGTCGGCCGGGCCCTTGAGGGCGGCACCGGCGACGATGGGTGAGACGGCCACGACCTGCTCCCTTCGGGCGGTCAGGGCGCCGGCCACGCCGGACACGGCCACAACGGGGTCGATCGACACCACCGGGTTGGACGGGCACACCACGACGGTGTCGGCGGCGGCGATGGCCTCGAGGACGCCGGGCCCCGGTCGGGCGTTACCCGCCCCGGCGAACCGGACCTCGCGCACTGCCACCTGGTGGTGGAGCTTCACGAAGTACTCCTGGAAGGCGACCTCGTCCCCTCCGGCCAGGAGGAGCCGGGTGCGCAGGGGATCGTCGGTGACCGGCAACAGGCGGACGCCCACGCCGAACCGCTCGGCCAGCTCGGCGGTCACCGTGCCGAGCGTGGCCCCCTCGGCCAGTCGCTGGGTCCGGTAGCAGTGGGTGGCCAGGTCCTGGTCGCCCAAGTTGAACCAGGTCACGCCGCCCAACTTCTGGAGGGACTCCATGACCCGCCACGTCTCGCCGGCCAGCCCCCAGCCCGTCTCGGGGTTGATGGCGTCGGCCAGGGTGTACAGGACGGTGTCGAGGTCGGGGCAGATGTGGAGGCCGTGGAGGTCGGTGTCGTCGCCGACGTTGACCACGGCCGTGATGTCGCCCGGCGCCATGATCTCGACCATGCCGCGCAGCAGCCGGGCGGCACCCACCCCGCCCGCGAGTGCGGTGATCACGGGGCCGACCCCTGGTGTGTGCGCGTGGTGGGCATCCGCGCAGGCTACCCGGAGGGTCGGTCCGGGCCGGGCGGCCGATGTCGGCGTCGCGGGACGTCGACGCGGATGTGCAAGGCTCGCAGCGTGCCGCCGGAGCGACCAGCGACCGCCGCCAACGACCGGCTGTCGGTCGGATTCGACGCGACCCCACTGCTCGGGCGACCCACCGGCGTCGGGGTGTTCTGCGCCGGAGCCCTGTCGGGGATGGCCGACCGGGACGATCTCGAGGTGTCCGCCTTCGCCGTGAGCTGGCGCCGCAGGCAGGGAATCGCCGGCCGGGTGCCCGCCGGCGTCACCACCGGGCAGCGACCCATGCCGGCGCGGCCGCTGCAGGCCGCCTGGGCCCACGGCCACGTCCCCCCGGTCGAGTGGTTCCTGGGTCGGCGGGACGTCATCCACGGCTCCAACTTCGTGGTGCCGCCGACCCGGTCCGCGGTCCGGGTGGTGACGGTCCACGACCTCACCGTGGTGCGCTTCCCCGAACTGTGCGACGCGCCCACCCTGGCGTATCCGCGCCTCGTCCGGCGGGCGGTGTCTGACGGGGCCTGGGTCCACACGCCATCGGCATTCGTGGCCGCCGAGGTGGTCGCCGAGTTCGGTGTCGATCCCTCGCGGGTGCGGGCCGTCCACCACGGGGTCCCGGCGCTACCGGAGGGACGGGGGGCGGGTCCGGTGCTGCCCGACGGTTGCAGCCGTTACGTCCTGGCCGTCGGCACGGTCGAGCCGAGGAAGGACTACCCCCTCCTGGTCCGGTCGTTCGCCGCGGTGGCCGCCGCCCATCCCGACGTCGCCCTGGTGATCGTCGGGGGCGACGGATGGGGGGCCGGGGCCCTGGCCGACGCCGTGGCCGCATCGGGGACGGGGCCGAGGATCGTCCGGACCGGTTACCTGGACGACGCCGGCCTGGCCGCGGCCCTGGGTGGTGCCGCGGTGCTGGCATACCCGTCCCGGTACGAGGGGTTCGGTTTCCCGCCGCTGCAGGCCATGGCCGCCGGCGTGCCGGTGGTGGCGACCGCCGCCGGCGCCGTGCCCGAAGTGGTGGGCGACGGTGCCTGGTTGGTCGATCCGGGAGACGGGGACGCGCTGGCCGCCCGCCTGGTCGACGCCCTGGACGGCGGGAGCGCCGTCGACGCCATGGTGGCGAGGGGGCGGGCACGATGCGCCGAGTTCAGCTGGACGCGGTGTGCGGTCGGACTGGCCGACCTGTACCGCGACGCGGTGCGTGCGCAGAGGGGGAGCCGGTGAGCGGGAGCCGCGTACTGCTGGTGGTGGAGCAGTTGCGCCGGTCGGCGGCGGGCGGGATCGGGACCTACGTGCTGGGACTGCTCCAGGGACTCGACGAGCTGGCCGCCGCCGATCCCGGTACCGCTCCCGAACTGATTCTGACGGCCAGCCGCGTCCGTCCCGGCCAGGGAGGAGACCCGCTGGCCGGCCTCGGGCACCCCCTCCAGACCTCCGTCCTGCCCGGCCCCCTGCTGACGCGGGCGTGGGACCTGGGTCTGTTGCGCGCCCCCGCCGGCGTCGACGTGGTCCACGCCGTCTCGCTCGCCACCCTCGAGCCGGGACGGGCACCCCTGGTGGTGACGGTGCACGACCTGCTGTGGCGCCGGGTGCCCGACGCCTACCCGGCCCGGGGTCGCCGTTGGCACGAGGCGGCACTGGCACGGGCGCTGGAGCGGGCGGACCAATTCGTCGTCCCCGCCGAAGTGGTGGCCGGTGACCTGGTGGAGGCCGGCGCCTCGCGGGAATCGATCACCGTGATCCCCATGGGTTCGGACCACCTGCCGCCTCCCGACGTCCCGGCAGCGGAGGCCCACCTCGCCTCGCTCGGGGTGCGCGGACCCTTCCTCCTGTGTGTGGGGACCCTCGAGCCCCGGAAGAACCTCCAACGGCTCGTCGAGGCGTACGCGTCGATCCGGGGCGAGCTGCCCGAACCATGGCCGCTGGTCATGGTCGGGCCATCGGGTTGGGGCGAACGTCTGGATCCGGGTCCCGGCGTGGTCCACGCCGGTTCGGTGTCGTCACCGGAGCTGTCCGGTCTGTACGCGTCGGCCCGACTCCTGGCCTATGTGCCGCTCATCGAGGGATTCGGGCTCCCGCCGGTGGAGGCGATGTCGGTGGGCACCCCGGTGGTGGCGAGCCCGCTCCCGAGCACCGGCGGTGCGGCACTCGAGGTGGACCCGCACGACACAGCGTCCATCGCCGCCGGCCTCCTCACGGTGGCCACCGACGATGCGGTACGCAACGAGCTGATCAGGCTGGGTTCGGCCCGTGCCGGCGAACTGACGTGGGCGTCGATCGCCCGACAGCATCGTGACGTCTGGGACGCGGCGGTGGACAGCCGGCGGGGCCCACCGTGACCGCCGTCTCCGGCGAGGACGGGAGCGGTGAGGACGAGAGCGGCGTGGTGGGGAGCGGCGTGGTGAGGAGCGGCGTGGTGGGCGAACAGGAGGGCGCGGCCGCCGGGCACGGGGGTGTGGAGCCCCTCCGGGTGGCCATCGACGTCAGTGCCGTGCCGGACCGTCCGGTCGGTGCCGGCCACTACATCCTGCAGCTGGCGGGCCAGCTGGCGGCGCGTCCGGGGATCGACCTGGTGCTGTTCAGCCGCCGCGCCGACCGGGCCCGCTGGGCCCCGATGGTGCCGTCGGGGCACGCGGTGGCCGCGGCACCCGGCCCCCGCCCGTTGCGCCTGGCCTGGGAGCAGCTGCGGCTCGGCTCCCTGGTGGCGTCTTCCGGTGCGGCGGTGCTCCACGGGCCCCACTACACGATGCCCCGACGCTCCCCGGTCCCCTCCGTGGTCACCGTCCACGACCTCAGCTTCTTCGACGCCCCCGAATGGCACGAACGCACCAAGGTGGTGCTCTTCTCGAGAGCCATCCGGCGGGCGGCGCGGGACGCGGCCGTGGTGGTGTGCCCGAGCCGCGTGACGGCCGAGGCGCTCGAGCGGTGGTGCACCGTCACAGCGGAGGTGGTGGTGGCTCCCCACGGGGTGGACGCCGATCGCTTCCGACCCGAGGAGCCGGATCCGGGGGCGGACGCCGGGCTGCTGACCGGCATCGACGCCAGATTGACCCGGGACCGACCGTTCCTGGTCTTCGTGGGGACGATCGAGCCCCGCAAGGACGTGCCCACTCTGGTGCGGGCGTTCGCGGCGGTGGCCTCCCGACACCCCGATGCGCTGCTCGTGCTGGCCGGTGGCAAGGGGTGGGGAGCGGACGAGGTGGAGTCCGCTCTTGCGACCTCAGCGCTGGGCCAGCGGGTGGTCCAGACCGGATATGTGGCCGACGAGGCCATTCCGGCGCTGCTGCGGTCGGCGACGGCCGCCGTGTACCCCTCGCGCTACGAGGGCTTCGGTCTACCGGCCCTCGAGGCCCTGGCCTGCGGCACGACGCTGGTCACCACGCGCGGCACGGCCATGGAGGAGGTGGCCGGCGCCGCCGCCCTGCTGATCCCACCCGGTGACGCCGACGCTCTGGCCGACGTGCTCGACGACGTGCTGGGGGGCCGCGGAGACGACCGGGCGGCGTCGGAGCGGCGGGCACTCGGGTTCGCCGTCGTGGGGCGCCACACGTGGCGGGCCAGTGCCGATCTCCACATCGGGGCCTACCGCACGGCGGTCCACCGGGGCTCCTGATGGCGCCCTGGGCCGCACGGGGCATGGATTGCGGGCCGGGGCGGGGAGCCCTGCCCGAGCCGGGGGCAGCTGTGGGAGCAGCGGGCGGGATCAGCTGGAGGGAGCAGCGAGCGGGATCAGCGGGCGAGATCAGTAGGCGCGGGAATGCTCCCGGGGCGCGTCCACACAGTAGGGTGACCCGTCGTGCGCTCACTGATCACCGGCGGCCGGGGCTTTGTCGGCACGTGGCTGGCCGATCATCTCCGCAGCTGCGGAGATGATGTCGTCCAGATCGACCAGGAGGTCGAGATCACCGACCCGGCCGCGCTGCTGGGCGCGGTGCGATCCGCCTCCCCCGACGCCATCTACCACCTGGCGGCCATGACCCACGTCGGCCAGTCCTGGGACGAGCCTCTGCGGGTCCTCGAGGTGAACGTGCTGGGCACCGGCGCCCTGCTGGCTGCAGCCCGGGAGTGCGGCACCGAGCCGAGGGTGCTCGTGACGAGTTCGGCCGAGGTCTACGGGGCGGTCACCGATCCAACCCGGTTGCCGCTGAGCGAGAGGTCGCCGACGGCGCCCCTCACGCCGTATGCCGCCTCCAAGCTGGCCGCCGAGGCCCTCTGCACCCAGGCGTGGCTCGGGTACGGTCAGCACGTCGTCACGGTCCGGCCCTTCAACCACATCGGGCCCGGCCAGTCCCCGAACTTCGCCGTATCGGCCCTGGCCAAGCGCATCGCTGACGCCGAACGGTCGGGGGCCTCAGAGATCCCAGTAGGGAATCTGACGGCCCGTCGGGACTTCACCGACGTGCGCGACGTCGTCCGCTGCTACCGGATGCTCGTCGAGTCCGGCGCACCCGGCGGCATCTACAACGTGTGCTCGGGCAAGGACGTCGCCATCCAGGAGATCGCCGACCGGCTGCTGGCCCAGGCCGGGAGTACGGTCCGCCTGGTGCCCGACGAGACACTCATGCGCCCGGTCGAGGTGCCCGTGCTGCGCGGCGACCCCGGTCTGGTCACGGGGGCGACGGGATGGGTTCCCGAGCTGCCGCTCGACCAGACCCTGGGCGACGTGCTCGCCCACTGGCGGACCGCCTCCGACTGACGGAAGAGGTCCGGGCCGGCGGAAGTGGGCCGGGCTGATCGACGTGCAGTGGGCCCAGCCGAAGTGCCCTGGGTGAGCGAATACATCCCCCATCGGCCCGGGCACGGAGAACGACCCGCACGGAGCGGGCCGTTCTCGCGGGGACCGAGGGGGGTCGGTCCACTGCGACCGGGCCTCGAGGGCTCACCGGTCAGGCGCAGGTCGTCGGGGGAACGGACCTGCGTCAGTGCGCGTCGCTCAGGCGACGGTCGTGGGGCGCATGCTGCGGATCTGGGTGCGGGCTTCCTTGGCCTGCTCGTGCGCCTGCTTGGCGATGTCACGGGCCTGGGCGGGCAGCCGGTCCTCGAAGGGGGCGAAGACGGCCTCGACCCGCTCGATGAGCTCCTCGGCGCGGTCCATGAGCTCCTCGACCTTGGCGTCGACGTTCTTGACGGCGTCCGCCACGTCGCCGCGGACGGAGGAAACCCGGTCCGAGAGGGTGGATGAGGGGTCCTGCAGCTTGGACATGAGCTCGCGGCGTTGGACCTGGGCCTGCTGGAATCCGAGGACCCCGGCGCCGATCACGACGTAGGTGGCGTCCTTGGCTACGTTGGCGATGTCCTTGGCGGCCTTGGTGATGTCGGTGTTGATGTCGGGCATGGTGTGCTCCTTCTGGCTGGGGGTGGTGTCTCGTGGTGGTCGCACCGCTGCGGGGCCTTGCGTCCAAGGTCTCGCCGCTGTGCTCGAATACAACTGTATACCTAATGATATACATTTGCAAGCACCCCGAGCGCTCCCCCGAGCACCCGTCGAGCTCCCCTCGAGGGACCCGCCATCCGGGGCTCTCGAGGCGGGTGGTGGAGCCACCGGGTCGGAAGCAGGGCTGGAGAAGGGAGAAATTGGAGCCGGGAATCTCTCGTCACCCTCCCCCAGGCCCGATAGCCTCTGACCCCTGATGGACACACTGGCCCCGCCGGTCGTCGCCGTCGTCGTCGCCCACGATCCTGGCCCGTGGTTCGCCGAGACGTTGGCGTCGATCGCCTCACAGGACTATGCCGAGCTGTCGGTACTGGTCCTCGATACGGGGAGTTCCGAGGACCTGGCCACCCGGGTTGCGGCGATCCTGCCCACCGCCTACGTGCGGAGTTTCGAGGGGAACCGGGGATTCGGTGCCACTGTCAACGAGGTCCGGACCATGGTGGACGGCGCCGCCTACTTCCTGATCTGCCACGACGACGTCGCACTGGACGACGATGCGGTCCACCTGATGGTGGAGGAGGCATTCCGCTCGAATGCCGGGATCGTGTCGCCCAAGGTGGTCAGCTGGAGCGATCCGGAGCGGCTCGTCCACGTGGGGATGAGCGTGGACAAGGGCGGATCAGTGGTCGACCGGGTCCAGGCCCACGAGATCGACCACGGCCAGCACGACGCCGTCCGGGACGTCTTCGTCGCCCCCGGCGGATGCACGCTGATCAGGGCCGACCTGTTCGACGAACTCGGCGGGTTCGATCCGGCCATCGTGGCCATGGGGGAGGACCTCGACCTCTGTTGGCGGGCCCAGGTGGTCGGGGCGCGGATCATCGTGGCCCCCGACGCACGGGTACGCCACCTGGAAGTACTGGCATCCGGAGAGCGCCTGCTCGAGGCGTCCCTGCTGGCCGGCCCCGGCCCTGTGGACGGTTCGGGGGTCGCCACATCTGCGCCGTCGGCCGCCGAACCGAGTGCCGGGGACAGCGATTCGTCCCCGGACGCGCTCCGTCCGGTCACGCTCCAGGAGCTGCAGCGGCGCCATGAGCTCCTGGCCGTCCTGACCTGCTACTCCCGCAGCCACCTGTGGCGGGTGCTGCCCCAGGTCTTCCTGATGGCGGTGGGCGAGGTAGTGGTGGCCGAGCTGGCGGGCAACCGGACCCGCGCCCGCGCCGTGGTGCGGGCCTGGCGGTGGAATTTCTCCCGGTTGAGGGCCACCCGGGCTCGGCGATCCGCCCTCCAGGCCAAGCGGCGGATCAGTGACAAGGAGATCCGCCTGCTCCAGGTGCGGGGGAGCGCTCGGGTCTCGGCCTATGCCCGACGGGTCTTCCAGCACGGGTTCCACGGTGCCCATGCCGACGAGCTGGCTGCCGCCGCCGCTGTGGCCGTCGATACCTACGGAGCAGCCGACGCGGCCGTCGAGATCGAGACCGGCGTCGAGGAGACCGAGGCGGGCCGGGTCGTCGGTCGGGTCCGACTGGGAGCCTGGCTGATTGCCGCCCTCCTGGTGGTGATCGGGTCGAGGGGCGTGCTGTTCGGACGGCTCCCGGCCGTCGGGCAGTTCACGCCGTTCCCGTCGTGGTCGTCCACGTTCGCCCAGTTCTTCACCGGATGGCACCCGTCGGGTGTAGGAACCACGGCGCCGGCGGCCCCGGCCCTGGCCATCTCCGGCGTCGTGGGCACGCTGCTGATCGGGGCCATGGGGCTCACCCAGAAGGTACTCATCTTCGGCTGCCTGCCCTTGGGCGCCTGGGGGACGGTCCGGTTGCTGCGTCCGTTCGGATCCCAGCGGGCCGCCCTGGTGGCCGGCCTGGCCTACCTGGCCATGCCACTGGCGTACAACGGCCTCGCCCTCGGCCGTTGGGGCGCCCTCGTGGTCTATGCCGGCTCGCCCTGGGTGCTGGCCATCCTTGCCCGGTCGACGGGGCTCGATCCGTTCGTCCGTACGGCCGGTGTCCGGACGGTGGTCGGGGTGCCCGGGGCCGTCGCGCCCGAGGCCACCGGGGCGTGGGCCTCGCGTCACGGCTTCCTCGGTGGTGCCCTGGCCTTAGGCGTCCTCGAGGCCGTTCTGATCTCGTTCGTGCCGGCCGCCGCCGTGGCCGTGGGCCTGGCCGCTGTGGCCCTCATCCTGTCGTCCCTGCTCTTCCGGGACGTGGCACAGACCGCTCGCTCGCTCCGACTCGCCCTGGGATCCACCGTTGTGGCGCTTGTCATCAGTGCCCCGTGGGCCATCGGGGTGCTCACCTCGGGCCGGGGTATGGTCTCCGTGTTCGGCCTGGAGACTCCGGCGTCCGGGGCGGCCGACTGGGGGACGATCCTGCGGTTCGCCACCGGCCCGATCGGCAGTTCGCCGCTGACCTGGGGTTTTGTGGTCGCCGCGGCCGCTCCGCTGGTGCTCGCCAGCGGTGTCCGGTTCCGTTGGGCGGCCCGGTTCTGGTCGATCGCCATCGTGTTCTGGTGCGCGGCATGGATCAGCGGGCGCGGTTGGACCGGAGCTCTGGCCATCGATCCGCTGGTGCTCCTCGGGCCGGCCGCCGCGGCGACGGCCGCCGCCATCGGCCTCGGCGTGGCGGCCTTCGAACGGGACCTTCCCAAGGCCGAGTTCGGTTGGCGCCAACTGGTGACCGCTCTCGGGGTGGTGGCCGCCACCGCGGCCTCTGTCCCCACCCTGGTGTCCGCCCTGCCCGGTCGGTGGGAACTGCCGGTCAACGACTTCTCGCAGTCGGTGTCGTGGATGCACGCGAAGGTGGCCGACGGCGCCTACCGGGTGCTGTGGCTCGGCGACCCTCGTAGCCTCAATCAGGGCGGGTGGAACGCCGGGGACGGGCTGGCGTATGCCACTTCGGAGAACGGTCCACCCGACGCCCGGTGGCTCTGGAGCGCCACGTCACCGGGGCCGGCCGGGCAGCTGGGGTCCGCCGTCGACCTGGCGCGGGACGACGGCACCGACCACCTCGGCAATCTGCTCGCACCGGCCGGGGTCCGGTACCTGGTCGTCCTGACCTCGATCGCTCCGGAGATCGCCGGCGAACAGAGCCCGACCGCCTATCCCGTGCCGGCCGACCTGATGCCGGCCCTCGGGCATCAGCTCGACCTCCAGCCGGTGCTGTCGGGCACCGGGATTACCGTCTACGCCAATGCTGCCTGGGTTCCTCAGCGGGCCGAAGTCGTCGGACGTCCGGGGTCGGCCGTGCCGCTCGCCTCGGCCCTGGCCGGAGCCCCCGGGACCCCGGTCGTGGCGGTGGCTCAACCGGTGCTTCCTGGTGCGGCGGCGTCGCGCTCATTCGGGGGGACCGTCTCGGCGGGGACGGTGTTCTCGTCAGCTGCCCCGTCCGGTGGCTGGCAACTCGTGCTGGGATCGGGCGCCGTCGCCCCCCGCTCGGACTCGTTCGGGTGGGCCTCGCGGTATGCCGTGCCCGAGACCACTGCGGCCACTCTCCGCTTCGACGCCGGGCTCGTGCCGCTGCTGGTCGGCGTGTTCTCCCTCGTGGCGTGGGGCCTGGCCCTCGCCGCGCTGGTGGACCGCCGGCGCCTGCGCCGGGAGTGGGAACGGGTGGGGCGGCCGCGGGCGTGGTCGCAGGGCCGGGTCCGGCCGCGCGACGAGGTCGAGGACGCCTGGTCGATGGATGACGGGGCCCTCGGATGAGCACGCCGGGCACGGACGGGAACATGGCGGCGAATGGATCGGGCGCGGGCGGATCGGGCGATCCGAGCTTGTCGGCGGGCGAGGGCTCGTCGGAAATCGAGGTCGTGCCGGGGGACGAGGCGTCGCCGCTTCCCGTCGCATCACGGGTGGCCCGACGCCGCCGGGTCCAGCGACCGGTTCCTGGCCGCACCACCGCAGTCGTGGCCGCCGTAGTGGTTCTGGTGGGGGTGGGCCTGGTGTCCCTCGCTGAACCAGCACCGGCGCCTGCTCCGGCGGCCCCTCCGCGGGACGGCGTGGCAATCGCCCCGACGACGGCCCTCACCTCCTCGTTCTTCTGTGCCACGGGTGCGGGACTGGATGCCGGTGCCGGGGCGACCGGGACCGTGGTGCTGACCAACACCTCCCGGGCCACCGCTCGGGGCGTGATGACCGCGGTCGAGAGTTCCGGGTCGGCAAGTGTGCGTCGTGACGTGTCGGTCCCGCCGCTCGGGACGTCCGACGTCGTCCCGGCCCAGGGACTGGCGGCGGGCGTCACGGCCTCCACCTTCACGTTCGCCGGGGGCGGTGTGACCGGAACGATGGTTGTCGGCAACCCGTCGGGGTGGAGTACGGCGCCATGCCCCTCGACCGTCGCTTCCGAGTGGGACTTCGTAGGGGGATCGACCGCCACCGGACTGCTGGATCTGTCCCTCTACAACCCGACCGCCACCCAGACCATGGTCGACGTCAGCTTCCTGACCCCCAGTGGCGACGTCCTTTTCCCCCAGGCCTACCAGGGGCTCACCCTGCCACCCGGGCAGGTGCTGGTGGAGGGACTGGGTGCCTACGTCCAGAACCAGACAGTCGTGGCCACCGTGGTCCAGTCCACGTCCGGGTCCCTCGTGGCCACTGAACTCGACCAGTTGGTGGTGAAGTCCGGCTCCGGCCTGGCGCTGGTATCCGGCAGCCCCGGTCCGGCCACGACCTGGCGGTTCGCCCAGACCACGGCCGTCCAGGGGGGCTCGGTGGACTTTTCCGTGGCCAACCCCGGGCAGTCGACGGTCACCGCACAGGTATCCGTGGGGCTGTCCTCGGCATCCGTGACGCCCAAGCAGTTGACCGTCCCGGGGCACACGGTGGTGTCGCTCGTGGCCTCGGCGGTCCCTGGCTGGCCGCTGGGGTCCCCGTACTCGGTGACCGTCGCCGCCTCGTCGCCCGTCGTGGTGGGGAGGAGCGTGGTGGCGCCGCCGTCGGCGATATCGCCCCAGGGCGGACTCATCGGGGGGACGACGGCGACGGCCACGTCCTGGCTGGTCGTGGGGCCAGGATCGGCGGGTAACCCACTGGTGGCCGGGGGGGCCATTCGCTCGCTGGCGATCGCCGATCCGGGTTCGTCCCCCGTGGAGGTGACAGTGACCCCCCTGGCCGGCGGGCGACCGGTGGCGAGGGTGATGGTGTCCCCGTCAGGGCTGGTGGTGCTGGGCGCGTCCGTGGTGGGCGGCCTGCGACCGCTCGTTGTGACGGCGTCGGGCCCGGTCGGTGTCGAGGTGGACGAGGGGCCCTCCGGGGCACCGGGCGTCGTCTCGGCCTCCGGTTTCCCTTATGGCGGCTGACCGGATCGCCGGTAGCTGACGGGGCTCGCCCCACGGTCCCGCCCGGACTCAGGACGGGCCGGGCTCCGGCCGTGGCGGAGTCAGCGTGAGGCGGCCAACCAGCGGTGGACAGGCCGAGTCAGCGATAAACGGGCCGAGTCAGCGGGAGGCGGGCGGAGGAGGTGGGGGCCACGGCGCCTGTTTGGCCGGCCACGTCGACGGCGCCTGGGGCCAGGAACCCGTCTGCGGGTTCGGCCCGTTGCCCGGGGCGGCGGCACCGGGTGCCGGGGAGTCGCCGTTGGTGGCTCCTCCGGCGTCGGCGGCATTACTGACCGTCTCGCCCTCCTCGACCTGCTGATCGGTGCCGGGTGCGGTCGAGGGAACTGGGGCGGGAGATCCCTGGACGGACGCGGTGCCGGCGTCGGTCTGGTCGACGGGCGGACCGTCGGCATCATCGGAGCCGGTCGGCCCGTGCTGACTGGCGACGAAGATAGGTGGCACCGTCTTCACGCCTGCCGCGTGGACCGGGCGCCCATAGGCGGTGTCCACCAGTCGCCCGACGGTCTCGCCATCGATCGTCTCCTCGTCGAGCAGGGCCCGGGCCACGGCATCGAGGCCGCCCCGGTGACGGGCCAGCACCTCGAGGGCCCGCTGCTCCTGGGCGCGGAGGATCAGCTCCACCTCGTCGTCGATGACCTGGCTCGTGTGCTCCGAGTAGTCCCTCGTGTGCATGAGGTCCTCGCCCAGGAAGACCTGGCCCTGGGAGCCCCATGCCATCGGGCCGATCTTGTCGCTCATGCCCCACTCGCGGACCATCCTCCGGGCCAGCTCGGTGTTGCCTACCAGGTCGTTGCTGGCCCCGGTCGACAGGTCGCCGTAGACCAGGAGCTCGGCGGCCCGGCCGCCCATGCGCACGGCGAGTGAGTCCTCGATGTGCTGGCGCGGGTGGATGTGGCGCTCCTCCATCGGGAGCTGCATGGTCACACCGAGGGCCATGCCCGTGGGGAGGATGCTCACCTTGTGGACCGGGTCGGCGTCGGGCAGCACGTAGGCGAGCACGGCGTGTCCGCCCTCGTGGAAGGCGACCCGCTCCTTCTCGGCGTTGGAGAGGACCAGGCTCTCGCGCCGCTGGCCCATGAGGACACGGTCGCGCGACGCCTCGAAGTCCTCGTTCTGGATGACCTGCGAGCCTCGGCGCACGGCGTGCAGCGCGGCCTCGTTGACGAGGTTGGCGAGGTCGGCACCGCTCATGCCCGGGGTGCCACGGGCGACCTTGCCCAGGTCGACCGTCGGGTCGACCCGCTTGTCCTTGCAGTGCACCTGGAGGATGGGGAGGCGCTCGTCGAGATCGGGCAGCGGCACCACGATCTGGCGGTCGAAGCGACCCGGCCGGAGGATGGCGGCGTCGAGGATGTCGGGTCGGTTGGTGGCAGCCATGACCACGATGCCCTCGGTCGGGTCGAAGCCGTCCATCTCGGAGAGCATCTGGTTGAGCGTCTGTTCCCGCTCGTCGTGGCCGCCGCCGAGCCCGGCGCCCCGCTTGCGGCCGATGGAGTCGATCTCGTCGATGAAGACGATGGCCGGGGCCTGCTTGCGGGCTGTGGCGAACAGGTCACGGACCCTGCTGGCGCCGACGCCGACGAACATCTCCATGAAGTCGGACCCGCTGACGGACATGAACGGGACGCCCGCCTCACCCGCGACGGCCCGGGCCAGGAGGGTCTTGCCGGTGCCGGGAGGACCGACGAGAAGGATGCCCTTCGGGATGCGGGCGCCGATCTCCTTGAACCGCGCCGGAGTCTTGAGGAAGTCGACGACCTCGCTGATCTCGAGCTTCACCCCGTCGTAACCGGCCACGTCGTCGAACGTGGTCGACGGGCGCTCTGTCGAGTACAGCTTGGCCTTGGATCGCCCGATCGACATGATGCTGCCCATCTGCCCCTGGGCCCGCCGGCTGATGAAGTAGAAGAGCCCGATGATGATGGCGAATGGGATCAGGTAGTAGAGGAGGGAGACGAGCGGGTTCGGGGTGGTGGTGACGAACTTGCCGTTGACTCCGAGCGGCTTGAGGGCGGTCTGTTCGGAGTCGATGACCGGATTGGGTCCGTTGACCGAGTACTTGGTGCCGTTGGTCAGGGTGCCGGTGATGATTCCGTTGCTCTGGTCGACGGTGGCGTTCGTCACCTGCTTGTCCGAGAGCTTGGACAAGAATGAGTTGTAGGTGATCTGGGAGACGCTGGACTTCTGGACCTGGTTCCCGATGAAGAGGACCGCCAGGACCACTGCCATGATCGCCACGGTCAGGATGATGCGGTTCCTGTTCGTCCCGGGCGAGTCCTGACCGGAGCCGTTCGGCGAGGCGGGTCCGTCGGGGGTATTGGGATTGGGCGGGGTCACCTCTTCATGCTATGCGCCTCGGGAGGCCGTTGACGCATCGCCCCGGCCTTCCGGGGGGCCCGGTGCCCCCCTCCGGGGCGTGATCGGTATCGTGGGGGAGTGAGCGACCGGCCCGAACAGGCGGTGGATGCCGCGGGACCCGGCGCACCACCTCAGACGACGCATGGCCGGGCGCGGAGTGCGACGGTCGGCAGGTTCGGCGAGCGAGACGCCACCCTCGGAGCCCAGCTGGACACCGGTGGCGTCCCTGTCACCAGAAGTGCCGCATGGATGTGGCTCCTGTACGCGGGGATCGGTTTCCTCGGGGGCCAGATCCTTGCCGCCCTGCTCGTCGGCATCGCCGCGGCACTGGCCGGCCAGTACCACCAGCTGACGGCCCTGTCGAAGTTGGCCGAGCCGCCCACCTGGTACATCCTGTCGACGCTGTTCGGGCTGTGGGGCGGCTTCCTCGGTGCGGCCGTGCTGGCCAGCCGCCTTCGGGGCACCAAACACCTGGCCGCCGACCTGGGGATCCGGTTCCGTTGGATCGACCTGCTCGGCATCCCGATCGGGGTGGGCGGGCAGTACCTGATCGCGTTGATCTACGTGCCCATCGCCCCCCACATCCACAACTTCCACGAGCGCTTCGCCGCCCCCGCCCAACGGCTCACCGGGGGCGCGCACGGCGTCGGGTATGCGGCCATCGTCGTGGCCACCGCGGTCGGCGCCCCGTTCTTCGAGGAGGTGTTCTTCCGCGGCCTGCTGCTCCGGGCCCTGGCGCGGCTGTTCGGGCGGTGGGGCGGCTGGGTAGGCCCCACGCTCGCCATCGTGATCAGCGGCGTGCTGTTCGGTCTGGCCCACGCCGAGTCGCTGCAGCTGCTCGGCCTGGCCGTGTTCGGGGTGGTGCTCGGCGCGGTGTCCTACCGGACCGGACGGCTGGGCATGAACGTGGTCGCCCACGCGTCGTTCAACATCCTGGCCCTGTCTGCCGTGGTGCTGCCGGCACTGCTGTGGTCGCCGGGGCCGGGCTGATATGACGTCGTGGGAGTCGGGGCCACCCGAAGGGGCGACAGCCGTGGTCGATGTGCCCGCCGGCGTGCCTGCCAGCCCCGGTGCCGCACCGTCGACCCACCCCAGCCGGTCACGGCCGTGGTGGACCCGGATGACCCGGCGTACGGCGTGGCCGGCCTGGTCCAACGCGGTCGTCATCGTCGGGGTCATGGTCGTGGTGCTGACCCAGATGCACCCCAACCTGCTCTTCCTCAACACCACAACGGCAGGTGGCGACACCGGTGCGCACGTGGCCCTGCCGGCCTTCCTCAAGTCCAACCTGTTGACCCATGGACGCGTGACGGGCTGGGACCCCGGCTGGTACGACGGGTTCCCCCTCTACACGTTCTACTTCCCGCTGCCCGGCCTGATCACCGTGGTGTTCAATGCCGTCGTCCCCTACAACGTGGCTTTCAAACTGGTCACGGTCCTCGGGAGCCTGTTGCTGCCCCTCTGTGCCTGGGCCTTCGGCCGGCTGTCCGGGCTGCGCAACCCCGGCCCGGCGTGCCTCGCCGCCGCCACGCTTCCGTTCTTGTTCGAGCCCAGCTTCTCGATCTACGGCGGGAACCTGCTGTCCACTCTGGCCGGCGAGTTCTCCTTCTCGCTGAGCCTGAGCCTGTCCCTGCTCTTCCTCGGCGTGGTCGCCTCCGGACTGCGAACCGGCCGCCACAGGGCGCTGGCCGCCGCCGTGTTCGCCGCCACGCTGCTGTGCCACCTCATCCCGACCATGTTCGCCGTGGCCGGGGCCGTCGTGTGGATCGTGCTCGACGCCGACCTCCCACGGTCGTTGGCCCGGGGTATCCGGGCCGCCGCCGCCCGTCGACGCTGGGTGCGGCGCCTGGCGTGGTCGGCGGTCGCCGGCGCCCTGGGCATCGGGCTCACCGCCTGGTGGCTCCTGCCGTTCTACGCCGAGCAGGCGTACACCACGGACATGGGCTACACCAAGGTGTTCGGATACCCCCACCTGCTGTTCCCGGGCGGGGCCCACTGGGTCCTGGCCGCCGACGCCGTGGGCCTGGTGGCCATGGTGATCCGGAAGAACCGGGTGGCGTTGTTCCTGGTGGTCATGGCCGGGCTGTCGGCCGCGGCCGTGATCGTGGACCCTGCCTCCAAGCTTTACAACGTGCGGTTCCTGCCGCTGTGGTTCCTCTGCCTGTACCTGTTAGCCGGGTATGCGCTGGCCGAGGTCATCTCGATGGTCGCCCGGTGGTCCCGCCGACGACGGCTGGATGCCTGGGTCCGGGCCGTTCGTGCCCGCCTACTGAGCATCGACGAGCTGGCGTGGGCCCCGGGCATGCGGATCTCGCGATTCCGCAGGCCGGTGCCGTGGGCCGTGCCGGCCGGAGCTGTGATCGGTCCCCTGGTGGCTCTGGCCGCCGCGTGCCTGGTCGTGGTCCCCCCGCTCGCCCTGAAGGCCTCGACGCTGGCCGAGGTCGGCGTGACGGTCGGCCCCGATCAGCCCAGCTCGTGGGCGCAATGGAACTACTCCGGCTACGAGGAGAAGCCCGACTATCCCGAGTTCCAAGCGGTGATCCGCATGATGGCGACGGTTGGCGCCAGCCACGGCTGCGGACGGGCCATGTGGGAGTACGACCCCAGCCTCAACCGGTTCGGTACCACCGAGTCGTTGATGCTCCTCCCGTACTTCACGGGTGGGTGCATCGGCTCACAGGAAGGGCTTCTGTTCGAGTCGGCCTCGACGACCCCGTTCCACTTCATCAACCAGAACGAACTGTCCCCCGTCCCCTCCAATGCGGTGGTCGGACTCCCGTACCCGGGCCTCGACGTCGCCCTCGGCATACGCCACCTCCAACAGCTGGGGGTCCGTTACCTGCTGACCTCGTCGTCCACGGTGCAGCAGGCGACAGCCGCAGACCCGAACGCAGTACTAGTCGGCTCCACCGGACCGTGGAGCACCATCTACAACGGCAAGCCACTGGACACGACGTGGAAGGTCTACCGGATCGTGGACTCGTCCCTCGTCGTGCCCCTGGCGAACCAGCCGGTGGTATGGCACGGGGTCGGACCGAGCCAGTCCAGCTGGCTGGACCCTGCCGTGGCCTGGTACGACAACCCGGCCCGGTGGGGCGTCGTGCCGGCAGCCGACGGACCGGCCTCCTGGGCCCGAGTGCCCATAGGTGCCACTGCGGTTACCGCGGTGCACGAGCCCGCCACCGTGGTGTCCGACGTGCGACAGTCGTCCGCAGGGGTGTCCTTCCATGTGGACCGGGTCGGAACACCCGTAGAGGTGCGGATCTCCTACTTCCCCAACTGGCAAGCCACCGGAGCCGCCGGACCCTGGCGGGTGGCCCCCAACCTGATGGTCGTCGTGCCGACAAGTCATGAGGTGACCTTGACCTACGGAAACGTGCCGGCGGACTACGTGGGCCAGCTCGTCGCCGTCGTATCGTTGGTGGCCGTCATCGCTCTGGCGGTCGCCGGGCGTCGCGCGGGACGGTCGCGGCGGGCCCGGAGGGCGGCCGGGGCGACCCGGTGAGCCGGTGACTGGATGAGTCGGTGATCCGGTGACCTACCCCCTCGGCATGTTCCCGCTTTCGGCGGTCCTCTTTCCGGGGGCTGGCCTTCCGCTCCACGTATTCGAGGAGCGGTACCGGGCGCTGATGGCCCGGTGCCTCGAGGCCGACGGCGAGTTCGGCGTGGTGCTGATCACCCGGGGCTCCGAGGTGGGCGGTGGCGACGAGCGGGTCGGCGTGGGCACGATCGCCCGCATCGCCAACGTGGCCGAGCTGGAGGACGGTCGGATGCTGGTGGTCGCCACCGGTGTCCGTCGGGTGCGGGTGGAGGAATGGCTGCACGACGATCCCTATCCCAGAGCGCTGGTCGAGGATCTGCCCGACCGAAACGGGACGTGTACCGCCGACGTGCTCGGCGCCGCCGAGGGATCGGTGCGGCGACTCCGCTCCCTACTGTCCGAGCTCGGAGACGTGCCCGCCCTGCCGCACAGCCTGCGCATCTCCGGCGACGACGACGATGTCGGCTGGCAGCTGTGCGACATGGCACCACTGACTTCTCTCGACCAGCAGCGTCTGTTGATTGCGGACGGCCTCGAGGAACGGATGGGGCTCCTCGCCGAACTCTGCGAGGCCATGTCCGGCGACGTCATCGGGCTGCTGTCAGGTGACGGGGCCGACTAGTCGGGTTGGACGCACCGCCCCGCCCCGGTCGCCCCACACGCCCAGCACGCACCGGTCGGACCCGTCCGACCCTGGACACCCGGGCAGGGCCCACGGCTCAGGGCACTTCGCGCTGGATCAGGAAGGCGGTGACCCCGTCGGCCAGCCCGACGGATGCCTGCTGGCGCCAGCCGGCATTCTCCATGACGGATGCGTCCCCCGAGTTCTGCATGTTGCCGCACTCGATCAGGACCTTCGGGACCGTGGAGAGGTCGAGGCCGCCGAGGTCGCCGCGGGGGACGATTCCATCGACGCCTGTGTAGTCGGAGACGGGCTCGCCGGTTGCGGCCAGGAAGTGGTCGCGGACATCGACACCGAGTTGGCCGGAGGGCGCCACGATGGCCGTGTCGTCGCTGATCGGGCTGACCACCGGCACCGGCACGTCGACGGCGAAGCCCCGCCCGCCGACCGGCCCGCCGTCGCCGTGGATGGAAATGGCGGCGTCCGACCCGACCGCATTGCCGATGGCGGCGCGGACGTTCACACAGGGTCCGACACCGGTGTCGTCGTGCCGGGTGAGGACGACCGTGGCCCCTCCGGCTTCGAGGAGCGCGGCCAGGCGGATTGCGACGTCGAAGTTGAAGGCGTGCTCGGGATAGCCGGCGGCGTCCTCGGTGCCGACCGTGTCGCACGGCTCGATGAGGCCGCCCCCATCGATTGGCTGGCCGATGAATCCCGGATCGGACGCGTTTCCGCCGTCGTGGCCGGGGTCGATGGTGACCACCTCGCCCACCAACGGGGGCACGCTCACGGAGCCGAGAAAGGTGGCGCCCCCGAACGCATAGACCGAGCCGTTAGTCGAGACCACGCGGTAGCCCGCACCTCCCGGATCAAGTGCGACGGCGGCCCGCTGCAGTAGGCCGACCGCCGATCCGGCGAACGGCGCGCCGAAGCAGAACACCCCGCCGTCGGCCGCAACCAGTCGGTAGCCGCCGGCCGTGCCGCCGGGGGCCATCGCGACAACTGGAGAGGCCAAGGTCAAGTCACCGGTCGAGCCGAGAAAGGCCGCGTCGCCGTAGGCGAAGATGCCGCCATCGGAGGCGACCAGCCAGTACCCGCGTCCGTCCGGAGTTGCGGCCATGCCCACCACGGGGCGGTTGAGTGGTCGACCACCCATGGAGCCGAGGAAGGCCGCGTCGCCGAAGGCGAAGATGCCGCCATCGGAGGCCACCAGCCAGTACCCGCGTCCGTCCGGAGTTGCGGCCATGCCCACCACGGGGCGGTTGAGGGGTCGGCCACCCATGGAGCCGAGGAACGCCGCATCGCCGTAGGCGAAGATGCCGCCATCGGACGCCACCAGCCGGTAGCCCAGGCCGTCGACCGATGAGGCCATCCCGACCACCGGAGCGCGGAGGCTCAGAGCGCCGGCCGACCCCTCGAACGGCGCTCCGAACGAGAAGATCCCACCGTCGGAGGCCGTCAACCAGTACCCGCCGGTGCCCGGGTCGGTCGCCGAGGCGACGATGAGGTGGGAACTGGTGATCGCATGCGGCTGGGGGCCCAGCGCGACCGGCGGCGGTACGGCCGAGGCCAGTGGGGAGGCCCCGGCAACGGCCAGTAGTGCCGAGACGATCGACGACAGGGCGATCGTCAGCGCCAGTCCGACCACGACCCCGGCCGATCTTGTCGAACCGGCTGAACCGGCCGACGAGGTCGAACCGGCCGTTCGGTGGGATCCGGTCCGTCGATCGGCCACAAGGCTCCTGGTCATCTCCAGATCCTGCCATGGGGGCCTGGCCTAGGATGGGCCGGCCATGGCCTCCCTCTCCAACGTCTTCAAGGCATATGACGTCCGCGGCCTCGTCCCCGATGAGCTCAATGCAGTCCAGTTCCAGGCGATCGGAGTCGCCGTGGCCCGGTTTACCGGCGCCCCGACGATCCTGGTGGCGCGGGACATGCGCGAGTCGGGTGTGGCGCTGGCCGCGGCGTTCGCGCTGGGGGCGCGGTCGGAGGGTGCCGACGTGATCGACCTCGGGCTCGCCTCGACCGACCTGCTCTACTTCGCGGCCGGCAGCCTCGACGCCCCCGGCGCCATGTTCACCGCCTCGCACAACCCGGCGCGCTACAACGGGCTGAAGCTCTGCCAGGCCGGGGCCCGCCCGATCGGCCGCGACACCGGGCTGGCCGAGATCCAGGCCATCGCCGAAGCACTCCTCGAGGCCTGGTCCGCCGACGGCCCACCCGAGCCCGACCCAGCCGCCCTCGGAGCCCTTGACCACCGTTCGGTGCTCGACGCCTATGCCGACCACGTGCGCTCCTTCGTTGATACGAGGGTGCTCCGCCCGCTCACCGTGGTGGCCGACACGGCCAACGGCATGGGCGGTCTGGTCGCCCCCAAGGTGTTCGAGGGCCTCCCGTTCAAGGTCGAGATCCTCTTCCCCGAGCTCGACGGCAACTTCCCGAACCACCCCGCAGACCCCATCCAGCCCGAGAACTTGGTCGACCTTCAGAAGCGGGTCCTGGCGTCCGGGGCCGACGTGGGTCTCGCCTTCGACGGCGACGCCGACCGAGTCTTTCTGGTCGACGAGCACGCCGAACCGGTGTCGGGATCGCTCACCACCGCGTTGGTGGCAACGTCGATGCTCGACAAGCACCCGGGTTCGACCGTCCTCTACAACTGCATCTGCTCGCGGGTCGTGCCTGAGGTCATCGCCGAAAAGGGCGGGGTCGGCGTGCGGACCAAGGTCGGTCACAGCTTCATCAAGCAGGTCATGGCCGACACAGGCGCCGTCTTCGGTGGCGAGCACTCGGGGCACTACTACTTCCGGGACAACTACCGGGCCGACTCGGGGATCATCGCCGCCATGTTGGTGCTCGAGCTGCTCAGCGTGACCGGCAAACCGCTGTCGGAGTTGCTCGCCCCCTTCAAGCGCTACGCGGCGTCGGGTGAGATCAACACCGTCGTGGACGACCCGGCGGGCGTCGTCGAGCTCATGGCCGCCGAGGTGGAGGCCGCCGGGGGCGCACTGGGCACGGCCGACCGTCTCGACGGGCTCACCGTCGACCGAGGCGACTGGTGGTACAACCTGCGCCCGTCGAACACGGAGCCGCTGCTCCGGCTCAATGTCGAGGCCCCGGACGAGGCCTCGTGCGCGTCGCGGGTTGCCGAGGTGCAGGAGACCATCGCCCGCCTGCTCGACGCATGAGACCGACGAATCGACATCACCTGCTCGGAGACGAGTGCAATCCAGAGAGGAACCACCCATGACCCTCGACCCCCTGCTGATCGAGGTGCTGGCCTGTCCCGAGGACAAGGGCCCGCTCCTCTACTTCGCCGACGAGCAGATCCTGTTCAATGAGCGACTGCATCGCACGTACCCGGTCCGGGACGGCATCCCGGTGATGCTCATCGACGAGGCGACAACGGTGGACAGCGCCGAGGGCGCCCGTCTGCACGGCAAGGCAGCGGCCGGCGGGGCCGTCACGACAAGCGCGGCCTCCGGGGCGTGACCGTCTCGCCGCCGGTGGTGGACTCCAGGAGCATGTGGGAGGCCACCTTCGGGCTCCCGGAGCAGGTGGCGTCGGCGGCGGAGGCCGCCCGGGAAGTCGACGGGCTGCCGGCCCATGACGACGTGGAGAACGTCGTCGTCCTCGGGATGGGATCCAGCGGGATCGCCGGGGACGTGCTGACCGCGGTCGCCGCCCCGTTCATGCCGGTTCCGGTCACGGTGGTCAAGGGGTACGTGCCGCCCGATCACGTTGGGACCGGTTCGTTTGTGCTGGCCGTGTCGTTCTCCGGCGACAGTGAGGAGACGATCGAGGCGGCCACGGCGGCGTACGAGGCCGGGGCGGCACTTGTCGTGGTTTCCGGCGGGGGTGAACTGGTTCGACTGTCGGGCGAGTGGGACGTACCGCTGGTGCCGGTGCCGGTCTCGATCCCGGAGGCCCGCACCGCCCTCGGGGCGATGGCGATCCCGCCGCTCGTGCTGCTCGAGTCGATCGGCCTCTTTCCCGGGGCCCAGCAGTGGATCGACCTGGCTGTGGACCAACTCGGTCGTCGACGCGACGCCCTCGACCGGTCCGGGAACGTCGCCGAGGAGACCGCCCGGCGCATCGGGCGGACCATCCCGCTGATCCATAGCTCGCAGGACCTCGGCGCCGCCGCCGCACTCCGGTGGAAGTGCCAGATCAACGAATGTGCCAAGTCGCCGGCCTTCTGGAACGTGCACCCGGAGCTCGGCCACAACGAGGTGGCGGGCTGGGGGCAGCACGGGGACGCCACCCGGCAGCTCATCACCCTGGTGAACCTGCGCCACGACGCCGAGCACCCCCAGGTGAGCCGACGGTTCGACCTGGTCGCCGAAGCGCTCCGCGAAGTCATGGCCGACGTGGTCGATGTGCGGGCCTCCGGCGAGGGCGACCTCGCCCAACTGCTCGACCTGGCCCTGGTGGGTGACGTCGTGGCCCTGCTGATGGCCGCTCATGAGGGCATCGACCCCGGACCGGTGCCGGTGGTCGACGAGATCAAGCGCGCCCTGGCGGCCGGCGACGCCTGAGCCGCCCGACCGACGGCCACCGGCCCGACGTAGTTCGGGGCCGGACCGGCGATGCCTGGCCGTGGTCACCCATGTTTCGGTTGGATGACGTCCGGGTGAACTCGGTCCCGATTAGTTAACTTATGCACCCCGCGGGCGTATGCTCGCGGTCGTGAGCAGCGTGCGGGTCTGTGGTTGCAAGTCGATGCCAGTCGCAGGCAAAACGACCCACGTAAGGCAACTCATGGTTGCTGAGCATGGTGCGGCTTAGGAGTAAGCCCTGCCCGTGGCGTCCCCGGCTGTCGGGGGCGGGCGGAGAGGAGATGACGCGTGCCATCAGTGGTTCCGCTGGGTGTCCGACCGGAGACGGTAGGCGCCGCCGGTACCCGGCCGCAACGCTCCCTGCAGGCGAGTGTGGGGTCAAAGACCAGGTCAGCCGCACGCCGCTCACGAACTCACCCGAACCATCCCTTCACCGACCGACCAGGAGGACCGGCCACCCAGTGCAGTAGCTGTCGATCACCGATGCCGAGGAGGCGAAACTGTGGACGTAGTCATCACGCATGGCAGGAAGATCGTGTCCGACGAGGTTCGAGCCCTGACCCAGGAGAAGGTGCGCCACATTGGCGAGCACTGTCCCGGTCTCGATCGTGCCGAAGTCCACTTCTCGGAAGAGCGCAACCCGAGGATCTCCGACCGTGAGTGCTGCGAGGTGGTGATGTCCGGCCACGGCCAGACGATCCGGGCGAAGGCCGCGGGACAGGTCCCGCTGATTGCCGTCGACCTCGTAGTCGAAAAGCTGGAGCATCAGATCGAGCGGACCAAGGGTCGGATCGTCGGCCGCTCGCAGCCCCGCCACCGGATGACCGCCACCGAGACGCTGTACCGGAAGGTGCGGACCGCCTGACCACAGCGCCCGCCGGCCCGGGCTCCCGGAATGGGGGACCCGGGCCCGGCTGGGGCCCAGTCCTCCGCCCGTTGCCTCATGTCAAACCCTC
>PLZW01000006.1 GCA_003153575.1 Acidimicrobiaceae bacterium
CGGCGCGAAGGCGCCGGGGTGGTGCGCAACCGCGTGGCCGAGTCGCGCGGCGGCGAGGTCCCAGTGCGGCCGCGCCAGTCCCAGGCGTTCGGCCAGCGCCACCGCACAACGCAGCGAGTGGTAGATCGACGAGGAGCCGGTCAGCAGCGCATACTCCTCGAGCACGCCGGCCGAGTCGAGCGACCACCGGATGGAACCGTCGAGACGCTGCCAACGCAGTACGAAGTCGACGCCGGCCTCCAGCGTCGGCCACAGGTGCTCGAGCCCGTCGAAGTCGCCGGTGGAGATGTACCGGTGCCAGGCACCGGTGGCCAGGTAGGCGCAGACGTTGGTGTCGAGCCGTGCGTCCTTGACGCCTTCGACGAGGTAGTAGTTGAACCAGCTGCCGTCAGGGAGCTGGGTGTCGACCAGCCACTGGTAGGCGGCGTCGGCCTCGTCGTCGAAGCCCACCGCGGTCAGGGCCATGGCCGCCTCGACATGGTTCCAGGGGTCGCAGTGGCCTCCCGGGAACCACGGGATCATCCCGTCGGGACGCTGCAGGGCGGTAATGGAGCGCGCCGTGTCCAGGACCTCGGCTGCGGACATGACACCGGGAACTTCGGGGATCACCCTCATGCGCTGGCCCCCACCCGCAGGTCGGCCTCGGCCGGATCGGAGCTGCCGGGCTTCACCAGGTAGACCACCAGGCTCTTGCCCATCAGGGGGTTGAGGACCCGCTCGGTGGCCCGGGTCACACGCGGCGCCTTCTCGATGTCCCACACCAGGAGCCGGTGGTACGCGGCGACGGCGGGGTTGGTGTCGTTGGTCGTGCCGACGAGGCACTTGAGCCACCAGTAGGGCGCGTGCAGCCCGTGGGCGTGATGATGTCCGGTGGCCCGCATGCCGGTGCCCTCGAGGCGCTCGACCAGCTGGCTCTGGCGGTAGATCCGGATGTGGCCGCCGGGCACATTGTGGTAGGCGTCGGACAGGGACCAGTTGATGAACTCCGGTCCGGCCCGAGGCACGGTGATGGCCATGGTCCCCCCGGGACGTAGCACCCGCGCCAGCTCGGCCATGGCCTGGGTGTCGTCGGGGATGTGCTCCAGGATCTCGGAGGCGATGACCCGGTCGAAGGCGTCGTCGGGGAAGGGCAGGGCCAACGCGTCGCCCTGTACGGCGCCGACCCGCGACTCGACCGGGTCCAGCTCGCCGGCCACCGCCATGGCGCCGAAGGTGTCCTGCACGTTGCGGACCTCGTCAGCCCCGAAGTCGAATGCCACCACCTGGGCACCCAGCCGCGCCGCCTGGTAGGCGTGCCGACCGAAGCCGCAGCCGAGGTCGAGCACCCTGTCGTCCGGTCGCACGCTCAGGCGGGCGTAGTCGACGGTCAGCATCGTCCGGCCTCCACGTCCTCGAGCAGGGCCCGGTATCCGTCGGCGGTGCCGGCCGCGGTGACCTGCCATGTGAACCGACCGAGGACGCGGGTGCGGCCGGCGGCGCCCAGTCGGGCCCGCAGCTCGTCGTCGTCCATCAGGCACCCGATGGCCTGAGCCAGGGCTCCCGGGTCGTCGGGCGGCACCAGCAGTCCGGTCTCGCCGTCGGTGCCCACGACCTCGGGCAGGGCGCCGCCCGTGGTGGCGACCAGGGCCACGCCGCAGGCCATGGCCTCGATGGCGGGCAGCGAGAACCCTTCGTAGAGGGACGGGACTACGGCCACCTGGGCCTGTCCGTAGTGGCGGGCCAGCTCGTCGTCACTGATCCCGGTGACGCACTGCACGATGGGAGCCAGGTCCAGGCGCTCGATGGCTTTGGCCACCCGACCGTCGGGACGGGGGTTGCCGATGACCACCAGCTCGACGTCGCGTTCGGTGCGCAGTTTGGCCACCGCCTCGAGCAGGGGGACGAGGCCCTTCATGGGGACGTCCGAGGACGAAGTGACCATGATCCGGCCGGGCACCGGCGTCACGTCCTCGCGGGGTCGGAACACGGTGTGGTCGACCCCGACCGGGACGATGGTCATGCGGTCGGACTCGACGCCCATCTGGGCGGTGATGTCGGTCTTGGACGACTGCGACACGGTGATGATGCGGGGCAGGGAACGGGCTACCTTGACCTGCATCCTCAAGAACCCGAACCACCGACGCTGGCTGAACTGCTGCCACGGATTGGTGGTGTGGCTGAGGGCCAGTTGCCTGTCGACCGTGATCGGGTGGTGCAGTGTCTCGAGGACCGGCCAACCGTCCTCGATCATTCCCTGGATGCCGTAGCCCAGGCACTGGTTGTCGTGGACCAGGTCGAACTCGTCGCGCCGGGCGGCCAGCATGCGGCGGGCCCGGATCGAGAACGTCCACGGCTCGGGGAACCCGGCGGTGCACATGATGGCGAACTCGAGGGCGGCAACCGACGTGGGGAACGAGTTGGCGAACTCGGCCAGGTGGGGTACCCGGAACGGATCCGGTTCGCGGTACAGGTCGAGGCTCGGGACCGGGGTGAAGCCGACACCCTCGTCCACCTCGGGCCAGGGCTGGCCGGCGAAGACCTCGACCGAGTGACCGAGCGCCACCAGTTCGCGGGTCAGGTGGCGGGTGTAGACGCCTTGGCCGCCGCAGCGCGGATTGCCCCGGTAGACCAGGAAGGCGATGCGCAGGCCGTCTGGACCCGGGGGGCGGGGGGCGATGCGCTCGGGAGCGGGGGGTGGCTTCTTCGGGCCCTTGACCTTGTTGCGACGGAGCCAGAGGCTAGGCATGACAGACCGGCGCAGGTGGACACATAGAAGACAGATACTCTCGCGAGCAGGGCCGATGCGCAAACCCCCGGCCCTCGGGTCGATCGGCGGCGGCCGTCACCCTCCGTGGTGAAAGCCCAGTTCGATCGCCTTCACCGCCAGCAGTAGGACGGCCACCACCAGGTAGATGCGCAGGCCCCACATGCCGATCAGGCGGGTCTTCGACCAGGTCGGGCGCTCCAACAGGCTGAGCTGGGGCATCCGCCAGGTGGCCTTGCGTTCCATCGGCACCACCGGCGTCGGCTCCCGGCGGGAACGGTTCCGCACCAGGAGGACGGCCGCCACCGCGTAGGTCACCAGGAGGACGCCGCCCAAGGCCTCGGCCAGGAGCGTCACGTTCACGGAGGTGAACAACGTGGTGATCATCAGCACCAGCGACATGGCCAGCAGGATCGAGACGATGACGCTGGACAGGATGTTGAGCCACAACCGGTTGACCCAGGGGCCGAGGACCTGCTTGTCGTTGCACAACAGCAGCAGGAACACGGTCGCACTCGGCAGCAGCACGCCGGCCAACGCCTGGACCCCGGTGGTGATAAGACCGAGCGGGGCGCCGGGGATCAGCACGATGCCGGCGGCCACCACCACCATGGCGGTGAACGCGCCGTAGAAGAACTTGGCGTCCCGCCACCCCCGGTGGAGCGAGTGGTGGGCACCGAACACGTCGCCGAAGGCGTAGCTGGTCGACAGGGTCACGCTGGCCGCGCCGATGATCGAGGCGTTCAACAAGATGAGGGCGAACAGGGCACCCGCGGCTCGGCCGACGACGTGCTGGAGGCCGGTGGCCACGCCACCGGCATTGGTGAAGTGGCCGAAGAAGGCGGTGCCGGCGAAGGCGCTGGCCACCACCGCCATCATGATGGCGGCAGCGAACACCGTGATCAGGGAGCCGAGCACCGTGTCGGCCCGCTCGTAGTTGATCCACCGGGGGGTGATCCTCTTGTCCACGATGTTGGACTGCTGGAAGAACAGCTGCCACGGCGCGACGGTCGTCCCCACGATGGCGATCACGAGGAGCACCGAGGTCGAGTTGAACCCGCCCTGCACTCCGGGCGTCGTCAGGCCGGCGAAGAAGGCACTGGCGCTCGGGTGGGACGTGAAGGCCAATGGGATCACCAGGAAGTTGACGATGATGAAGACGAACATGAAGCGCTCCCAGCGACGGAAGCTGCCCGAGGCCGTCATGACCACCAGGCCGATGGCCGCCAGCGGCACCGACCAGTACTTGCTGACCCCGAAGTAGTCCAGCGCCAGGCTCACACCGATGAACTCGGTGGCGATGGTCAAGAAGTTGAGGATGAACAGGTCGCCCACCGAGAAGGCGCCCCAGAACCTGCCGAAACGTTCGTTGATGAGTCGGGCGTGCCCCACGCCTGTGACCGCGCCCAGGCGGACGACCATCTCCTGGTTGACCACCAGGACCGGGATCAGGAGGGGGAGGACCCACAGCAGCGAGAGGCCGTAGTTCTGCCCGGCCTGGCTGTAGGTCGCCACCCCGCCGGCGTCGTTGTCGCCCACCATGACGATGAGACCGGGACCCATGATGGCGGCCAGGGTGAGCAGGCGTGCCGTCCACGAACGGCGCGAGTCGAGGTCGTGCTCGCGGATCGTACCGAAGGCGCCGTGGATGTCGCCCACGTGCGCGCTGTCGAGCACGGCCGAGTGCTCGTGCTCTTCCGGCTGGTCATCCTGTAGCGGCGTTTCGGCCATGACGTACCTCTGGGCGCTGCGGCGCCTCTGTCGGATCGACGGCCGGCCGCGTTCGCGCCGCCCCGTCCTCGTTGTCGATGCGGGCCCTGGGCCCGGTGGTCGTGGTCACGGGCTCGTGCGGCGGCCCGGTCGGTTGCAGGGGCCCTGGGGGCAGGACCCTGCCGGGGCGCGCGGCGTCGCCGCGGCCCGGCTTACCGGACGGGACTGGGGGGGTACCCGACGACGATGGCGGGACCGGGCTGGCGCAGCTGGCGCACCATGTCAGTCCTCCGCCGCCGTGCGACCGAAGTCCCGCCGGAATCCGGTCGGGAGGAGCAACTCCAGGACGTCGTCGACCGTCACCACACCGAGGATGGTGTGGTGCTCGTCGTCGAGCACAGGGGCGACGATCATGTTGAAGTCGGACATCTTGCGCACGATTTCACCGAGGTCCCAGTCGACGTGCATGTGGAGCGTGTCCGCCGCGCACACCGAACCGAAGGGGGCCGCAGGGGCCGACTGGACGAGCCTGACCACCGAGGCGGAACCGACCACCTCGCCCTCCATCCCGTCGGCGAAGACCACGTTGATGGCCTCGGGGGCGAACGTGCTGTCGTGCACGGCCTTCAGGACCTCGGCCACCGTGAGGCTCGCCGGCAGGCACAGGAAGTCCGGGCTCATCAAGCCGCCGGCCGTCTCGGGGTGGTAGCTGAGCAGCGCCATGACCTTGCGCTTCTGGGATTCCGGCAAGAGGGTCAGGATCGGGATCCTCCGCTCCTGGTCGATGTCGCCGATGAGGTCGGCGGCGTCGTCGGGGGCCATGGAGGCGAGCAGCCGGGCGGCCTCGGCGTCGGATCGACCGCGCACGAACTCGGCCTGGTGCTCGGCGTCGAGCTCCTCGAACACGTCGGCCTCGAGCTCGTGGTCCTCGCCCACCGCCTCGATGATCTCCTCACCCTCTTCGTGGGAGGCGGCTTCGACCAGGTCGGCGATCTGGGCCGGGTGGAGCTTCTTGAGCTTCCGGTACGGGATGCGGAGCTTCGACGTCGGCACGTGGGCGACGAACGGCTCGATGCTGGCCCAGTCGACCATCGGACCCGGCTTGGTGCCCTTGCCCAGCGGGCCCGGCAGCAGGCGCCGCAGGAGCGGTCGGCCGGAGGGATCGACGGCCACCACCTCCCAGGTGTCGGCCACCTTGGCCAACTCGATCTCATTGGCCTTGATGATCCGGCCGCCGACGAAGTTGATGGCGTGCCGGGCCAGCAGGTCCTGGGCCAGGAGCACCTCGCCCTCCCGCCGTTCGAAGCGGCGCAGGTCCACCCGGCGGCCGTCGAACAGGATCCGGCCGGGCTCGAAGGCGGCCACCTTGCGGATGGGGACGAACAGGTCGCGTTCGCCGATCGTGACCACCAGGCCCACCACCGGGGGGTGGGGGACGTCGCCGAGCCGGACGACCAGGTCCTTGACCCGGCCGATGCGGTCGCCGGACGTGTCGACCAACGGGCGCCGGACGATGCTCGAGAGATGCAGGATCTCCATGTCGGCGTGCGTCGCCACCTGGCTGGTGCTCATACCCCGCCCAGCGTAGACGCACCCCGCGCTCCGACGGGCTGGTCGTCCAGCCCGCCGATGCAGGCCGCCACCGGCTGTCGGCACCTCCGACGTCAGGGGTAATCTCGCCCCATGGACCTGAACTACCCCGCCGAGACCGAGCCCTTCCGCGCCGAGATCCGGCAGTGGTTGACCGACAACCTCCCCGAGGGCTGGGGCACCCCCGGGTTCTCGATGCCGAAGGAGGAGCGCAAGGCGTTCCTCGCCCAGTGGACGGCCAAGCTCTACGAGGGCGGATGGATCTGCGCCTCGTGGCCGAAGGAGTACGGGGGCAAGGGGCTCGGCCTGATGGAGTCGGTCGTCCTCAACGAGGAGTTCGCCCGGGCCGAGGCGCCGTTGCGGGCCGACTTCTTCGGCGACACCCTGGTCGGGCCCACCATCTTGCAGTGGGCCACCGAGGAGCAGAAGCAGCAGTTCATCCCCGGCATCCTGAAGGGCACCATCTCCTGGTGCCAGGGGTTCAGCGAGCCCGACGCCGGGAGCGACCTGGCCGGCCTCAAGACGCGGGCCGTGCTCGACGGTGACGAGTGGGTCATCAACGGCCAGAAGGTGTGGACGACCCAGGCCCAGTTCGCCGACTACATCTTCCTGCTGGCCCGGACCGATCCCGACGCCCCCAAGCACGCCGGCATCTCCTATCTCCTCGTGCCGATGGACCAACCCGGCATCGAGGTGCGCCCGATCGCTCAGGTGGACGGGAGCGCCGACTTCAACGAGATCTTCTTTGCCGACGCCCGCTGCCCGGTGGAGAACGTGGTGGGCGGCGTGAACAACGGCTGGAAGGTGGCCATGACCACGTTGGGCTTCGAGCGGGGCTCGTCGGCCACCACCGGGCACCGGCGCTTCCTGCGCGAACTCGACACCATCATCGAGGCGGCCAAGAAGAGCGGGAAGGCGCAGGACCCGATAATCCGCCAGCGCCTCGCCACCGCCTGGTCCAAGGTCAAGATCATGGAGATCAACGGCTACCGGTCCCTGACCGACGCCCTCAACGGCACCCATCACATGGCGGCCCTGAATGCTGCCAACAAGATGAGCTGGTCGGAGTGCCACCAGGAGACGATGGAGCTGGCCATGGACATCCTCGGCATGGACGGCCAGATCCTGACCGGCGACCCCTCCGACGTGCCGGACCTCGGGCCGCGCCGGGGCCGGGACGACTATCCGGTGAGCGCCCTCCAGGCCTCGTTCTTCTTCTCCCGCTCGGAGACCATCTGGGGCGGGACCGCTGAGATCCAGCGGAACATCGTGGGCGAGCGGGTGCTCGGGCTCCCGAAGGAGCCCAAGGCGATCGCCGCCGGCTGATCCGAGTCAGACCGCCCGCGCCCCGGACACATGACTCCCGATGCCGTTCCCTGACTTGGCGACTTAGCTAATGCGACTAAGCTAGCGGCATGCAGGTGAACATGCACGAAGCCAAAACGAACCTGTCGCGGCTCGTGGCCGCGGTGGAGTCCGGCGAGGCGGACGAAGTGGAGATCGCCCGCGCCGGGCACGTGGTCGCCCGACTGGTTCCCGCCCGACCCCGCCCGGACAGGGTCCCCGGTGCCTGGACCGGACAGGTACGCTTCCACGACGACTTCGACGACCTGCCGGAGGACATCGCCGCTGCCTTCAGCGGCGGACATGCGTGAACCTGCTGATCGACACCCACATCGTCCTGTGGTGGCTGGCCAACGATCCGGCCCTCCCCGATTGGGCGGCTTCGGCGATCGCCGACCGCGACAATGACGCAGCAGTGTCGGCTGCCTCGGTCTGGGAAATCTCGATCAAGCAGGCCATCGGTCGGCTCGACGCCCCGGACGACCTCCTCGCCGCGCTGTCCGGCGACTTCGCGCTGCTGGCGATGACCGCCGACCACGCCGTGGCCGCCGGTCGCCTCCCGCCACATCATTCGGATCCGTTCGACCGGATGCTCATCGCCCAGGCCGTGGCCGACGGGTTGACGCTGGTCAGTGTGGATCGACGGTTCGCCGACTACGACGTCGCGCTACTCGCCGCCGGCTGATCCGCGTCAGCCCAACCGCGTCCCGGACTGGGTCTCCTCGACGGCGCGCACCTCGACCAGGTGGATCCTGGCGTCGTCGGCACCCTCGACGGTGCGCAGCCGGGCCTGGTGGCGCCACATCAGCAGGCCGGCCGACACCACGGTGGCCACCGCGCCCACCATGAGGGCCACCCGCGGACTCGTCCACTGGGCGATGGCCCCGACCAGCGGCGCCCCGATGGGCGTGGTGCCGAGGAAGGCCATGGCGTACAGCGCCATCACCCGGCCCCGCATGGCCGGGTCGGCGGTCAGTTGCAAAGTGGCATTGGCCGTGGCGATGAAACCGATGGAGGCCGCCCCCATCAACACGATGAGCAGGTCGGCCGCCAGCAGGGTCGGCGCCAGCGCCACCGCGGCCAGCAGGCTACCGAAGAGGAGGGCCAGCACCTGCAGCAGGCGCGGCGTGGGCCTCGCCCGGTGGGCGGCCACGAGGCCACCCACGACGGCCCCGGCCCCCATACACGCGGTCAGCGTGGCGTAGGCCCCGGCCCCACCGTGGAAGGTGTCCTTGGCCAGCAGCGCCAGGGTGACGGTGAAGTTGTAGGCGAAGATACCGATCAGAGCCACTGCCAAGAGCACGTTGCGCAGCGCCGGGGTGGCCCACACGTAGCGGAACCCGTCGCGGACCTGACCCCTGGCCCGGGCCACCGGCTCGGTCCGGCGCAGCTCGGCGGTGCGCATCATGACCAGGCCGACGATGACGGCCGCGTACGAGGCGGCGTTGACGAAGAAGCAGACCCCGAGGCTGAACACGGTGATGATCACGCCGCCGATGGCCGGGCCGATGATCCGGGAGCCGTTCATCAGCGCGGCGTTGAGGCTCACCGCGTTGGGCAGGTCGTCCCGTCCGACCATTTCGATCATGAAGGTCTGGCGGGCCGGATTGTCGAACAGGTTGACCACGCCGAGCAGTCCGGCCAGCAGGTAGACCTGCCACAGCACCACCGTGTGGCTCACCACCAGGATGCCGAGCACCAGGGCCAGCACACCGCCGGCCGTCTGGGTCACGAAGAGCAGGTTCCGCTTGTTGACCCGGTCGGCGACGAGGCCGCCGAAGGGCCCGAGCAGCAGCATGGGGAGGAATTGGAGGCCGACCACGATGCCGACGGCGACCCCGCTGTCGGTCAGGTGGAGGACCAGCCAGGCCTGGGCCACCGACTGCATCCACGTGCCGGACACCGAGATCAGTTGGGCCGTGAAGTACAGACGGAAGTTCCGGATCCTCAGCGAGCTGAACGTCTGGCGGGCGGCGACGCGCATGGCGCTCATGACTCGTCCATGTCGACCAGGCGCTCGAGGAGGTCGGTGAGACCGGCCAACGCGGTCCGGTCAGCCGGCTCGAGCCGGTGGACGCGGTCGGCGAGGAACGCCGTCTTGAGGGAGCGGATGGTGCGGAGGGTCTCGGTACCGGCCGGCGTGATGGTGAGGCGCGCCACCCGGCGATCGGCCGGGTCGGTGACCCGGGTCACGTAGCCGAGCTCCTCCAGGGCGCCGACCACCTTGGTCATGGACGGGGGCTGGACCGACTCGCGGGCGGCCAGCGCGCCGAGGGTGGGCGAGCCGAGGCGCTCCACCCCGACGAGCGCCGATGCCTGGGACGGGGTCAGTCCCCCGGCCGCCTGCTGGCGCAGGCGCCGGTGCAGCCGGGTCACGGCCATCCGCAGGCGCGCCGCCAACTCCGCCTCGTCCGGGTCGATCTCGCCGTCCACCGGTCGCGCCGCGACGCCATCGTCGGAATCCGCACGGCCGGAATCCGCAAGGCCGGAATCCGCAAGGCCGGAATCCGCAAGGCCGGCGTCGGTCGGGAGGGTCGAAGTCATGCCCTCAGTTTAGTTAGTTTTGCTAACTAATGCAACGGGCCGGTGCGGGCCTCGGGACGACTCAGCGTGGCGGGGCCAGATCGGCCAGGAGCGGGAGCACCCGCGGGGCCAGGTAGGTGCCGGCCGCCAACGTGGTGTGGACGCCGTCCCCCTGGCGGGCCACCTGGCCGTCGAGGGTCCACGTGAAATGCCCGTCGGGGTCGAGGAACTGGTGCAACGGGATCACGGCCACCCGGCCGGGGTGGCGCCGGGCGACCTCGGCGATGATCCGGTTCAACTGGTCCACCCGGGCCGGGTCGTCCTGGGGCCAGGGGTTGCCGTCCGGCTGCTCGCCGGTGCGGAAGTAGGGGGAGGTGAACAGGGCCACGTTGGCGCCACCCGACGTGAGAACGGCCACCGCGTGCTCGAGCTGGTCGGCCTCGTAGGCGTCGAAGGCCGGGTCGCCGAGGTGTTGCATCCGGCCCTGGACGACGCGGTCCACCACCTCCCAGAAACCGATGACCAGGCCGACGACCTGCGGGTGCAGCTGGCGCATGTCGTCGGCCCACCACGTCGGCCACATCGTGCAGTTGCCGAACGGGTCGCCGACCACCCCGTGGTCGAGCAAGGGCACCGCGGTGGCCACGCCGCACCCGGTATGGGAGCGTCCCCCGAGGTCGATGCCGTAGGTGCCGGCGTAGCGGGCGAGGCCGACGGCCACCGTCAGGGCCAGCGAGTCGCCCACGATCAGCACCCGCAGCCGATGGCCGGAGCCGTCAAAGCTGGTGAGGTGGACGGCCTGCCATTCGGCGCCGGTGGCGCCGGCCCCGACCAGTCCGGCCGGGGTGGTCGGGGCCGCGGTGGCCTCGCCCGTCGTCCCGGCCACGACGACGGCCACGGTGACGGCCACCGCGGCCAGTGCCGGGCCCGCCGACCGCAGCGTCCTCCAGAACCGGCCCTCGATGACCGGCCGCTCGACGAGGTAGAAGCTGGCCGCGGCCAGACCCACCGTGGTCACCGTCCGGGCGCCGAACAGGAGCGGTCCGCGCAGGCCCGTGCGCGACCCGTCGAGGAAGACGAACACTGGGAAGTGCCACAGGTAGATCCCGTAGGAGATGGTGCCCAGCCACACCAGTACCGGGACCGACAGGACCCGGGCCAGCACCCCGCCGGGCACGGTGGCCACGCCGGCGATGACCAGGGCCGCGCCGACCGCCACCACGGCGAAGCCGCCCCGGTAGGTGAGCGCCGAGGCGCCGCCCAACGCATGGGACAGGACGGCGATGACGGCGATGCCCCCCAGCCCGGCCCCGACCAGGACCGCACGGGCGGCCGGCGTCCGGGCGGAGGGGTCCATGCCCGTCCCGCCCCGTCGACGCTCGACCAGGGTGAGCACGCAGGCCAGGACGGCGCCGACCAGCACCGACTGCGCATGGGTGTCGGTGCCGAAGTAGATCCGGGTGGTGTTGGTGCCGGGCCGGAAGAGGACACCCATCTCCACGGCCGAGGCCAGCGCACCGAGGGCGGCCACGGCCAGCACCGCCTGCACCCCGCGCCGGAACGGTCGGGCCAGGTGGAGCACGGCCAGGACGACCAGGGGCCACACCAGGTAGAACTGCTCCTCGACGGCCAGCGACCAGGTGTGGGCCAACGGTGAGGTGGCCCCCGTGGCCACGAAGTAGTTCCCACTGTTGGCCACCTGCCACCAGTTGGATGCGTAGAACAGGGCCGACAGGGCGTTCCCCCGGTAACCGGCGATCGCCCCGGAGGGCTCGGCGTAGCGGACCAGGAAGGTCACGGCCACGAGCACCAGGAGGAGGGCGGGTAGCAGGCGGCGGGCCCGTCGCAGCCAGAAGGTGGCCAGGCCGATCCGTCCACGACGATCGAACTCGGCCACCAGCAGTCCGGTGATCAAGAAACCGGACAGCACGTAGAAGACGTCGACCCCGAAGAACCCGCCGCCCAACCATCCGATACCGAAATGGAAGCCGAGAACCACGAGGACGGCGACCGCCCGCAGGCCGTCGAGGCCGAGGATCCGGGTCGCACCGGTGGCGGAGGGCCGGTTGCGCAGGGCGTCGGCCTGGAACCGGTGGTCGGGGTGCGGCTCCGGCGTGGCCGGTGCCTGGTGGGGAGCTCCCGGTGACTGGGTGGTCATGGCGTGGTTCCTCGGACGGCGCAGGCGCCCACGGATCGTTGCGGCACCCGGCGAGCACGCACGGTATCCCACGACCGGCGGGCAGTGCGCGACCGGGTCCAGGGGCTGCCCGAATCTGAGCCGGGCCAGGTGGGCAGGGCGCCGGGCCCGACGGGCAGTACATTGCGCGGATGGACGCCCGCCGGAGCCGCTGGACGGCCCACGGGCTGGCCGGAGTGCTCTACCTCGGCCTGGCCATCGCACTGTGGTCGGGGGTCTGGCTCCACCACCCGACGACGACATCCACCTGCGGCTGCGGCGACACCTCCCTCCTGACCTGGTTCATGGCGTGGCCGGCCTATGCCCTGACCCACGGCCAGTCGCTGTTCTTCTCCACCCGGGCGCTCCACCCGCAAGGCATCAACCTCCCGGCCAACACCAGCTTCCTGGCCATCAGCCTGCCGCTGACCCCGGTCACGTGGGCCTTCGGCCCGGTGGCATCGCTCAACGTGGCCGCCACCCTGGCGCCGGTGGCCACCGCTCTATCGGCCCGGGCCCTACTCCTGCGCTGGACCACCTGGCAGCCGGCCGCCTTTCTCGCCGGCCTCTTCTACGGCTTCTCGCCCTTCGTGATCGAGAACCTCGCGTTGCAGCACGTGGAGTTCGCCACCCTGGTGGTGCCCCCGCTCCTGTTCTGGTGCCTCGACGAGCTCCTCGTCCGCCAACGGGGCCGGGCGTGGGCGTGGGGACTGGCTCTCGGCGGACTGTGCGCCCTGCAGTTCTTCCTCAGCTCCGAGGTGCTCGTCATCTGTGTGGTGGCCGCCGTCCTCGGCACGCTCCTCTTGGTGGTGGCCGGCCTGGTGCGCTCGCCCCGGGCGGTCGCCGGGCGGGTGCGGCACGCCGCCGTCGGTCTCGCCGCGGCCACCGCTTCAGGATTGGCCCTGCTGGCGTACCCCGCCTGGTACGCGGTGGCCGGGCCCCGCGCCCTCCCCCGCGCAGTGTGGCCGGACATCCAGTTCTTCGGGAGCGCGTGGCGCACGCTCCTCGTGCCGGCCGGGACCCGGGACCGGGGTCCGAATGCCGTCCTCGAGACGTACGGCTACTTCGGCAGCCACCCACTCCTCCTCGGCTACCTCGGCCTCGGCATGGCCGCCACCCTGCTCATCGGCCTGGCCTGGTTCCACCGGGACGGCCGCCTGTGGTTCTGCGCCGGGATGCTCGTCCTCCTCGAGGTCCTCTCGCTCGGGGCCACGGCCGGACCGTGGCGACTCCTCGACCACCTCCCCCTCGTCCAGAACGTGGTGCCCGACCGGATCGCCGGGGTGGCCGACCTGTTCGCCGCCGTGATGCTCGGGGTGATCCTGGACCGGGCCCACGCGTCGAAGCTGGCCTGGCCCGGAACGGCAGGCCCCCGGGTCCCCCGACTGGCCACCCTGGTGGCGTGGGGCCTGGCGGCCTTGGCCCTCGCCCCCATCGCCCTCCTCTACCGGCTCCCCTTCACCACCCGCCCGGTCGACGTGCCGTCGTGGTTCACCACCGTCGGTCCCCGCGTACCTGTCACCGACGTGGTCGTCACCTATCCCTTCGCCTCGTCCGGACTGCGGGCGCCCATGACATGGCAGGCCGTGGGGTCCCTCCGGTTCTCGCTCGTCGGTGGTGGGAGCATCACCCCCACCCCGCCGGCGCACCCCACAGTGGTCGAGGTGGCGGTGACCCGGGCCGGCGTCGACCTGAGCAACCTGTCCGACGGCTTCTTGCCCCTCCCCACGGGCCGTCCGGCCGAGGCGGCACGGCTGCGGCTCGCACTCCACTCCTGGGGCGCCACCACGGTGGTGGTGCCGTCCGAGGCGACGTGGCCCACCGCCCTGCGGGGCCGCTCGGTGCCGGTGGCCGTGGCCATGTTCACCACCGCGCTCGGGAGCGGGCCGCGATGGCAGTCCGACGCCTGGGTGTGGGACGTCCGCCGCAACCCCGGGGCTCCGCTGGTCGTGCCCGAGGCGGCCTTCGTCGGGTGCACGACGTCGTCGGCGGCGGCCATCGATCCGGGGCGGGCGGCCGCCTGCGTGCTGGCCGCAGCCGGGACCACCCGGACCGCGGCCCCGTAGGACCTTCGCGGGCCGGGGCCCTGGGGTCGGGGTCGGGGTTGCCACCCCCCGGCTCACTAGAGTTCCCGTGATGACCGACCCGGGTCCCCCCGACACCGCCGCGGGAACAGCCACCGCAGTCGGGGACCGACCGGAAGTCACCGAGGCGGCGGATGCGGCGGGCACGGCCGACGGGTCCGACCCCGGCGGGCGACCCCGCGGGCTCGATGCCCGTCCCGGCATTCCCCTCGTCGTCCTCACCTGCGCCTACGGGATCTCCCGGGTCGTAGCGGCCATAGCGGGGGTCCGCTACGACGACAGCGTCCTGAAGGGGACGCCGCTCACCGACATGTGGCAGCTCCTCGACGTGCAGCTGCTACGCCACCACCTGGCCACCAGCGTCTGGCACCTCAACAGCCAGCCACCGCTGTTCAACCTCTACGCCGGCTTCCTGCTGAAGCTGCCCGGCGGGTCGAGGAGCACGGTCGAGGTGGTCTGCGCCCTCGCCCTCGGCCTCGCCATCGTGCTCTTCGCCTACCTGCTCCTGGTCGAGTTGCGTGTCCCGCGGGTGGCCGCCCTGGTGGTCACCCTGGTCGGCGTAGTGGCCTCGCCCGCCTACCTGCTGTACGAGAACTGGCTCAACTACTCCTATCCCACCGCCGCCCTTTTGACCTTCGGGGCGTGGTGCCTGGTGCGGTTCCTACGCACCCGGCGGGCCCGTTACGGGGTCGGCTTCTTCGGCGCCTTCGCGGCCGTGGTGCTCCTCGACAGCACCTATCAGTTCGAGTGGCTCCTAGTGGCTGCGGTGCCCGTGATTGTCGTCCTCCACCGCCGTTGGCGCACGGTGGTGACCGTGGCCGCCGTGCCGGTCCTGGTGGTGGCCGGGTGGTACGTGAAGGACTACGTGCAGGTGGGCAGCACCACCACGAGCACGTGGCTCGGGATGAACCTGGCCCGCTCGATCCTGTACCGGGCGCCGGCCGGCCAGATCGACGAGCTGCAGCGCCAGGGCCGCATGGATGCGATCGCCTCGGTGCCCCCGTTCGCCGGACCCGAGGTCTACTCGCCCAAGTATGTGGTCGCCGTTCCGAGCCCGGTGGCCGCGGTCGGGGCCCTGCACAAGGCCAATGGATCGACCAACTTCAACAATCCCCTGTACGCGGCCGTGTCGTCGAAGTACCTGGCCGACGACCTGGTGTGGATCCGGGCGCACCCCCACGAGTACGCCGACGACGTGCTCAACTCGCTCGGGGTCTGGTTCGTGGGTACCGACCAGAACTTCACCGACTCGGTCAACTGGCCGTCGGTCCGCGCCTACGCCCGCGCCTACGACCAGGTCGTCGAGTGGCAGCCGGTCCAGGATCCGGCGCCGGGATTCGTCGTCTTCGCCCGCGGCTGGCACCGGCCGGCGTGGCTGTCCGGCCAGGCCATGGCCGTCTACGCCCTGGCCCTGGTCGGCGCGCCCGTGTTGGCGTGGCGACGTCGGCGGGACGATCCGGCGCTGGCCGCCACACTGGCGGTGCTGTGGTGGACGACGGCCTACGCCCTTGCCACGACCTCGCTCCTCGAGATCGGCGAGAACGAGCGATTCCGCTCCGAGCTCGGCCCGGTGCCGACGGTGCTGGCCGTCGTGGTGGTCACCGCGGTGGTGTTTGCGGTCTGGTCGAGGTGGGAACGCAGGAGACAGGGGGGCGTCCCCTCCGTGGGTTGACTCCCCACCCCGGCCCGGACCGCGTGATCCCTGTGCGCCGACCCGGGGGGTGGGCCGGCCAGAGGGAGGTCAGGAGAGGTTGGTGCCCGGCGCCGAGGTTCGGGCCGGACGCGCCCGGTCGGGCGCGGCCAGAGTCGGGCGGACCCGTCCCGCCCGGGCCTCGACGGGCGGCGCGGCGAGGGGTCGGCGGCGGACCGGAGCGGGTACGTACGCCGTTTCAGCCTCTCCGTCCACCTCGGCCAGGGCCAGATCGATCCGCAACCGGGTGCGGCTCATCGTCGCTTGCATGCCGTGCCTCCTCGTCAACCCATACGGGGGATCGCCGACGCGGTCCCGCCGATGAGACCATCGGTAGGCGGCACCGGGAACTTGAGGGATTTTCTTCGGCACCCCGGGACCCCGGGCCGACGGCCGTCGACAATGACGTGAAGTGGGACGTCCCGAGACAGAACTGAGCCGGCCTACCCCGGGCGAAGCGGATGAGCTCGGAGTAGTCATCGGACAGTTCGCTCCACAGATCTGGATAGTCTGCTATTCTTAGTAGGCGTTATGGATAGGACAGTATCCAAAAGGACATAGAAAATGGCACGTCAGTATCTCTCTCAGACCACCAACGCGGCCCGCGTCTTGGGTCTGCAGCTCGCCGCTGCTCGCCGCCAGCAACGTCGCTCCACCGTGGAGGTAGCTGAGCGCGCCGGCACCACCCGAGTGACCCTTCGACGCATCGAGCGAGGGGATCCCGCTGTCGCCCTTGGCTTGTACTTCGAGGTGGCCTCGGTGCTCGGAGTGCCGCTGTTCGGGGCAGAAGGGCGGGAACTGGCTGATCTGGTGGCCCGCGGCGAGCGGGAGCTGGCGTTGCTGCCCGCCCGCATCGACGCGCGTCGTGAGGAAGTCAACGATGACTTCTGAAGATGCGTTCGTCTGGACCTGGCTGCCCGGAGCGGCTGATCCGGTGGTCGCAGGCCGGGTCTACCAANNTCCGAGATGCTGCCCCAGACTCCTGGGGCATGCAGGTGATCCTGCGCCGCCGCGTGGGCCTCGATACCCAGGACACCGATGCCCTACCGCTACTCACCTATCTCCTGGAGTCCGGATCGAACCGAGTAGGGGCCTTGGACTTCCAAACCACCAGCGGCCACTATGAGGCGCGCACCTCTGACGGGACGCTCACCGAGCTCGTCGAAGCCGGCGACCGCCTCGCTCGGGGTCTCCCGTTCTCACCTGAGCTCGACGAAGCACTGACCTACAGCACAGCCATCGGCGGTGCCCGCCCCAAGGCGCTACTCGTTGATGGCGATCGGCAGCTCATCGCCAAGTTCTCCGTGTCCTCCGACTCGTTCCCGTGGATGCAGGCCGAGGCGGTGGGCATGGAACTCGCTCGGCGCTGTGGCGTGAATGCCGCGCCCACTCGGCTGACCAAAGCGGCGGGGCGCGACGTGTTGCTCGTCGAGCGCTTCGACCGGCCAGGCGGCGGATCCCGCCGTCATGTCCTCAGCGCCCTCACCCTGCTCGGCCTGAACGAACTCGCTGCTCGGCACGGGACCTACGTCGAGCTGGCCGAACTGGTTCGCCTGCACTTCGACGCATCGGACCCGACGCTGACCGAACTGTTCCGGCGGATCGTCGTCAACGTCCTTGTCGGCAACACCGACGACCACGCCCGCAACCATGCCGCCTTTTGGGACGGCACACACCTGGGCCTCACGCCGGCATTCGATGTCTGTCCACAACCACGCGCCACGGGAGAGGCGGCACAGGCAATGGCGTTCGGCAACAAGGGTGAACGCCGCGCCCGTCTTGCCGCATGCATCAGTGCCGCCCAGATCTACGAACTATCCGAGCGTGACGCATCAAGCATCGCGGACGAGTGCACGGTGGTGGTGTGTGACGAGTACGAGGATGTCTGTGACTCGCTGGGCGTCAGCGAAAACACCAAGGCCCTCCTGTGGCGACGAGCCGTGGCAAACGACTCGGTGTTCTACCCGCTCGACTGAGACGATGGAGCACCAGAACGAACCTGGATGACTGGATGCACGGATATCTCAGCAAGGAAGTCCCGGATCTCGTTGGGATCGACAGTAATGAAGGCACCATTTACAAATCTTCAAGCGGACGGGTTCAATGTCCATCTAGCCAATGCCCAGGACTTCGACCTCGGGCGCACATTCGACACGGTCTTCGCCGGCGAGATCATTGAACATCTCGACGACGTACACGGTTTCCTCGCCAGCGCCCGGCGGCATCTAACGCCCAGTGGCCGACTGGTATTGACGACACCGAACGTGTTCTACGTTGCCAACTTCATCTACCGCTGGGGTGGCCACGGACTCGTCCACTATGAACACACTTGCTGGTTCTGCGAGGACGCACTGCGACGCGTCCTCGAGGTGAACGGCTTTTCCTCAGTCGAGATTTCATTCACGAGACACACCAGTCCGACGCCATTTCGCAAGACGGCAAACTACCTATCGCAACTCCTCCTTCCACCTCGACTTGCACATGACACTCTGATCGCTGTTGCGAAAGTGGAGTGATTCGACCACTCCATCGAGGTCGATCTGTGCCATCAATGTGCCGCCAGTGGACAGGAGGTTCGCGAGCGCGAGCCCGCCGATGGAGTCACACCCCAGCCGTGTTTCTGCGGCACCGCGGGATCAGGGGCCGGCGGGGCGCGGGACCTCCGGCTCAGCCGTGTCCGGCGGCCCGGGCGTCGAGGCCCAGTCGGGCCACCGTGGGCAGCACCCGGGCCTGCAGCCACTCGCCGCCCTGCTTGGAGATGTGGATGCCGTCCGCCCACCGCACGGTGACCCCGTCGAGGACGGTCTGGAAGTGACCTTGCGGGTCGAGTATGCGATTGAGGTCGACGACGGTCACCACGCCGGGGTGGCGGGCGGCCACCTGGTCGAGGATCTGGTTGAACTGGTCCACCCGTGCCGGACTGTCCTCGGGGGACAGCCCGCCGTTGAGCGTCTCGTCCGGCGGGTCCAGGTACGGCATGGTGAAGAACACCACCTTCGCCCCGCGGGCCGAGAGCACTTGTGCCACCTGGTCGAGCTCATTGGTGAGGTGACGGTCCCAGGCCGGCTGGCCGATGTGGACGACCTGGTTGCCGTCCACGTGGTCGAGGATGTTCCACCGACCGATGAGGATCCCCACCACCTCTGGCCGGTAGGCGGCGACCTGGCCGGACCACAGGGACGCCCAGTGGGCGCACGGGGACACCGGGGCGTCCTGTTGACCGTTGGTGGTCGAGATGGTGGGGAGGTCGTCCGTGTCGCAGCCGAGGACCCCCTTGTTGATCACGGTGACCCCGTAGTCGTGCACCGTGCCGACGGCCAGTCCGATCCCCATGGTCACCGACAGCGAGTCCCCGACGAACAGGAAGCGCACCGGTCGACTGGTGAAGGCATGGGCCGACTGGAGCGTCTGGAATTCGGTGGCCGGAATGCGTCTGGCGGCGGCCACGTCGATGGCGCCGGCCGCCGGGGCCACCGTGCACGCCACCACCACGGCCACCGTCGCCCCCAGGGCGGCGAGCGCCGGTCCGGTGGCCCGCAGGGAGCGCCAGAACCCGCCTTCCATGACCGGGCGCTCCACCAGGTAGTAGCTGGCTGCGGCC
>PLZW01000019.1 GCA_003153575.1 Acidimicrobiaceae bacterium
GCCGAGCACTGGAACGACGACCCCACCCCCTTCGTCTGGAAGAAGCCCGTCGACGAGATCATCGCCAAGGTCAAGCGGGGCCGAGCGGCGTTGGCTTCAGTCAAATCCGCGACGGACCACTAGAAGCTCGACAGCCGTCTTGAGACGCTCTTCGAGATACGACCATTCAGTCGCGACCTTGCCGATATGTTCGTAGATCGCATCATCCATGGGCACGACGAGCAGAGTACTCAACGGTCACAGCCGCCCCCGATCGGATCTGCTGATACGAGTTCTTGACAGAATTGCATCGGGGTAGGGGGCCGAAGTCCCCTGCTCACCGACCCCGGAATCCTGCCCTATTCCTTGCCCTAGTTTGCGCGTTCCCATGCCTACCGAAGTGTTCCGGTTGGACTTTGCCCTACTCTAGAAACGTCCAGTTCAAGCCGTTTTCGTAGAGATAGTACCTGGTCAGGGCCGCATTATGAGTCCCCTGCTCTGACCACTGAGCTACTGCCCCGGGGTGCGACGACCCGGGAAACAGCCACGGGCGACCTCGGGGAGGCAGCGTAGCCCCACCCCGTGTCAAGACCCTGATCTGATGTGGGCGTGGACCGTTCGGCCGGGTCCGGACAGCACGACCACCACGGTCGGCCCGCCAACCGGCGGTCTCCCGAAGGTCGGATAGCCGATGGCCGTCGTCGGCCGGGGGTCGAATCCCCGGGTGGCCAGTTGGTAGGCCACGCCGGTCTCGACGGCGAGCGGTTCGGTGGAGGATGCACCTTCGACCTGGAGGCCGAATGCACCGGTCGGCGCCACCCGGGCAGCGGCCGCCGACGCCGCGTCGGTGGCTCGGACGGCGGCCCATCCCGACAGCGTGGGAGCCGTCCCGTCCATCTGTGCCATCCCGGTGGCGATGAGCCAGGCCGAGAGGCCCAACAGCAAGGCGGCTGCCGGCCATCGCGCCCGGTCGACCCACGGTGACGCCGTTTCCACCACCCCGTCGCCCCGAAGCCGGCGCAGGCCGGCCACGACCACTTCGGCGGCCGCCCACGCGAACGTGACCCAGACGGCGATGCCGATCAACGCCAGGACCGCCCCGAGGTAGCCGAGTACCAGGAACTGCGCCCTGGGGATCGATGCCACCGTCACCACCCCGCCGATCGCCGCCAGCAAGGTCAGGAACGACAGGGCGGCCAACGTGCGACGGCCGGTCCGCCAGGACACCGCCGTCACCGCCACCAGGATCGAGAGAACCGCCAGGCCCCACCACTCGGGACCACTGGTCATGGCGACCACCCCGAAGAACTGGGCGAGTCCGCCACCCGTCGGCAGGGGGCGGACCCATGCCGGCAGCACGCGGGTGGCCCCGCCCAGGGTCCGCAGCGCAGCGGAGGTCCCGATGGTGGGACCCGACTGCGCCGCCCGGACCAGGAGCGTGAGGTTGCCCGGCCGGGTCGTGACCTCCTGGAGGACCGGCGCCGCCCAGACCACCACCCCGGTGCCGAGCCCGGCGACCAGCCATCCGAACCGGTCCCGGGCCAGGCGACGTCGCCCGGCGACCAACGCCGGCAGGGGCGCCAGGAGGCAGAGGAGGACGGCCGGCGGGGCAAAGGCCGCCTGACACTGGACGACGACGCTGGCCGCCAGCACGGTCACCGGCCACCAACGGAGCCGACCGGTGACCACGGCCAGGGCCGTGCAGAACGTCGTCACCAAGAAGAGGAGGGCGAACCACACGTTCCAGACCACGTCGAGGGCCACCTCGGGGCGCACCAGGGCGAACACCAGCACGCAGCCGGCCGTCGCCGCCCCACCGCGCCAGCCGCCCACCGCCCAGATCGCCTCGATCGCCAGAGCCGCCGCAACCACGGCGGCTGCGACCCCGCCCCACAGCGCGCCCTGGGCCGGGTCCACCCGCACGGGGACGGCCAGGATCCAGCTCTGGAGCGGGCCGGGACCGAAGACGGCGTGGGATCCGGCCGACACCGCCATCTGGTGCCCCACCAGCGGCGAATGCGAGCTGAATACCTGGAAGCTGCGGTACGCGAGGTCCGCGTTGTCGTACAGGGGCCGCCAACCCCGGGCCGACTCGACGGCGCCGAACACCACCAGCGGGAGTTCGGCCGCCAGGTGGCACAGCACCCGCAGCCATCGGTCAGAACGCGGGCCCCTCCCCGTCCCGTCGTCGTCCACCGCGGTCACGTCGGTCGTGACCACCCGTTCGTCCGGCACCGCGGTCGGGAGCGCCTCCACCGGGGCAGTCTCCCTGGTCCCGTCGGCCCCGGCCAGCATCCTCATCAGGGCGCTCGGCCCGATGACTTAGGCCGATGCCGCGTCGACCCGTCGGGTCAGGTGGCGGGCGAACCGGTCGGCGGCCATGGGATCGGTGCGGAGGAAGAACGACGGCTCGGCCAGTTCGACCTCGAGGACCACGTCGGTACCGTCATCGAGCGTGACGACGTCGATCCGTCCGTAGAGCAACGGGTCCGTCACCTGGAACCGGTCGGCCACCAGCCGGCCGGCGGCGGTCGAGGCCGCCTCGACCACGGCCCGTCGCGACGGGGTCAGTACCTCCGGCGCCAGGTGCTCGGCATAGGTGCCCCCGATCAGTCCGCCGCCGAGGGCGAGCAGCGGGCCCTTGCGCACCGAGTGGGAGACCTCGCCATCGAACACCACCGTGCTCACCTCGCCCTCGGTGGCGACAGTGGCGACCGCCGGCTGCACCAGCACAGGCGTCCCCTGGTCAAGAATCGACACGGCCAGCACTCGTGCGGCCGGATCACCCGGCGCGAACCGCCCCGTCAGGCGGCAGCCGGCCGACACCGTCGGTTTCACCACGGCTTCGCCGGACTGTTCCGCCAGGGCGGCGTCGACGCCACCGGGCGAGGTGCACACGGCCGTGGGGATGACCGGCACCCCAGACCGGGCCAGGTCGAGGAGGTACCGCTTGTCCAGGTTCCAGGCGATGACCGGGGCCGGGTTGTGGAGCGTGCCGAGTGCGTCCATGCGGTCCAACCAGCCGCGGAAGGCATCGAGGTGATCAAGGTAGTCCCACGTGGAACGGACGACCACCAGGTCGTAGGCGTCCCACGCCACGTCCGGATCCGACCAGACACCGTGGTCGAGGTCGACACCAACTGCCGCACAGGCCTCCTCGTGGAGGCGACGGTCGGTGTCGTTGTCGCCCAGGTGCTCGGATGGCGCGGTGGCGAACACCACCCGCGGGCTCATGCGGGGACGGTCCGTGGCCGGTCGGGAGCGGTCAATTGTGGTGGGGCGGGCGGTCGTGCCGCTGGCGCTCGGCCCAGCACAGGTCGCAGTCCTCGCACGACGAGCGTCCCTGGCCCCCGCCGCGATGGACCCCGGGATGGCCGCAGTAGGGACAGCGTTCGGTTGCCGGCATCGGGATCCTCGTCGGGTGATGGACCAGGGACCGGCCCGGCCGGCAGGCCGTGCTGGTCGCCGGAGGGGTACCCACTCCTCCGCCACTGGCTCCGGGGGTGAGACTCGAACTCACAACCCTCTGATTAACAGTCAGATGCTCTGCCGATTGAGCTACCCCGGAATAGGTCCGACCACGCCTGGACGACCCTCGGGACGGCATCAGCGTGCCTGAGGAGATTAGCCGGTCACCGTGCCCCCGAAATTCGGAGGTGCACGCGACGACGAACCGCGCCACAATGGCGCCGTGAAGCTCCGCATCGCAGCCGCTACCGCCATCGTCGCCGGGTTCGTCATCGGGATCGTCCGATCGCGGCGCACCCGACTCCGGGTCGTGACACCTGACGGTTCCACGGTCCGCCCGTCCCGCCACGCTCGGTCGGGTGCCGGGGCCAAGGCCCGGGCGGTCGTCGTGCTCGCCACGGTACGGCTGCGGGACGCCCTCGGGGTCCTCGGTGGGTGGCGTGACGGCGAGGATGCGGCCGACGCCCTGGTCATCGAGATGACCGGTGATCTGGCCACGGTCATCAACGAGCACAGTTCGCTCGCCGTCTGACCCCACCGCCACTCCCCCCGGATCCCCGTGCGGCACGGGTGGCCCGCCGGCTGGCAGCTGCCGGGTGCGTAGCTGCCGAGGACGAGGCGGCTGAGCTGGTCCGTGCCGCCACCGACGACGACCTCGAGTCCATGGTGGCCCGCCGCTCGACCGGCGAGCCCCTTTCCTGGATCACCGGGACCGCATCGTTCTGTGGCCTGACGGTCCTCGTCGACCCCGGGGTCTACGTCCCCCGCTGGCAGTCCGAGACCCTGGCCCGACGAGCGGCCGACCTGCTGCCCGAGACCGGAACGGCCGTCGACCTCTGTACGGGGACCGGTGCCGTGGCCCTCGCGCTCGCCGCCGCCCGGCCCCGGGCGCGGGTGGTGGCCACCGAGGTCGACCCCCGGGCCGCGGCCTGCGCCCGGCGCAACGGCGTGGACGTGATGGAGGGGCACCTGGCCGATCCGCTGCCCGTCGATCTGGCCGGAACCGTTGACCTGATGACCGGCGTCCTCCCCTACGTACCCATCGACGGGCTGCACCTGCTCCCCCGAGACGTCCTGGCCTTCGAGCCCCGCGTCGCCCTCGACGGTGGTGCGGACGGCCTCACGCTGGTGACCGAAGCGGTGGCCGCCAGCACCCGTTGGGTGCGGCCCGGGGGCTGGCTGCTGCTCGAGGTCGGTACCGACCAGGTCGACGGGGTCGGTGCGCTGTTCCAGAGCGCCGGGTACGGGGCCGTCACCCTGCTCGACGACGACGAAGGCGACCCGAGGGCGGTGGCCGGACAGCGGTACGGTGGGTCGGTGGCCCCGCCGGGAGGTCAGGCCTCTTCGAGGTAGTCGCGGAGCAGTTGGGCCGACTCCGGACGACGGAGCTTGGCCAGCGTCTTGGCCTCGATCTGGCGGATGCGCTCGCGGGTCACGCCGAACGCCTTGCCCACCTCCTCGAGGGTGCGGATCTTCCCGTCCTCCAGGCCGAAGCGGAGGCGGACCACGTCCTGCTCGCGCGCGGTGAGGTGGGCGAGAGCGTCGCGGAGGGCGCCGTCCAGCATCAGCCGGGTGGCGGCATCGCCGGGCACCACCGCTTCGCGGTCCTCGATGATGTCGGACAGACTGAAGTCCTCCTCGTCCCCGATCGGCTGCTCGAGGGAGATGGTGTCCTGGTTGATGCGGAGGATCTCCCGCACCCGTTCCACCGACATGTCGACCTGGGCGGCGAGCTCCTCGGTCGTGGGCTCCCGCCCGATCTCCTGGTGGAACTGACGCTGGGCCCACACAACCTTGTGGATGGTCTCCACCATGTGGACCGGTATCCGGATGGTGCGGGCCTGGTCGGCGATGGCCCGGGTGATGGCCTGGCGGATCCACCACGTGGCATACGTGGAGAACTTGAACCCCTTGGTGTGGTCGAACTTCTCGACGGCCCGCATCAGCCCGAGGTTGCCCTCCTGGATCAGGTCCAGGAAGGCCAGGCCCCGGTTGCGGTAGCGCTTCGCGATCGATACCACCAGCCGGAGGTTGGCCTCGATGAGGGCCTCCTTGGCTTCATGGCCCTGGTGGACCAGCCGCTGGTCGGCCCGGCGGGCCACCCCGGAGCGGGACTGCACCACGTCTTCGGCCAGCCGGGCCTCGGCCTCGGTGCCGGCCAGGATCCGTTCGGCCAACTCCACCTCGAGGGCCGCGTCGAGCAGCTTGACCTTGCCGATCTCCTTCAGGTACATGTGCACCGGGTCGGCGGCCGACCCCCGGAAACTGTCCGTCTCGGTGAAAGCCGACTGCGCGGTGGCCCGCGGGGCGCGGGGCCTCCTGGGCGGCGACTTGACCGCCGGCGGAGCTTCCACCGGCTCGATCAGGACGGCCACCAGGTGGGGGACCTCCGCCGGTACGTCGAGCGGGTTCATGGGCACGATGGTCGTGTCACCCGAGTCGTAGGTGAACTCGATCCCGGCCTCCCGGATCCGCTCCACCACGCCGACGATGAGGTCGGCGCTCAGTTCGACCGAGCGCAGCACCGCCACCACGTCGTCCTGGGTGAGCCCGCCGGCCAACCGACCCTTGGCGATCAGCGCCTCGAACTCGGCGATCGGGAGCGTGTCGAGGTCGGGGCCCGGGGCATCCCCCCCGTTCGTGCCGGAACCGTCGGTCACTAGGCCGGCGGTCGACACGATGTCCGGCTCCTGCGCCGGGATCGACGGATAGAGGGCGACCACCTTCTTCGCCGTCATGCGACCTGTCCGGTTCCGCTGGGTTGCGCCCTCACCAGCAACCACGCTACCAAGCGGCGGGACACTTCTGCAGAGGAGTCGGTCCGGTCCAGGTCCTGGAGCCATCCCGCCACCTCCGTGGCGTCCTGCATGGCCTGGGTCGACGTCCGGGCCTCCACCGTCAGGACCGGCAGCTCCCGGCGCACGGCGTCGCGGACGAGCTGCGCCACCACCTCGTCGGGCTCCGACCGGGGCTCCTCGACGGTCAATCGGACCAGGAGGGCCTGCACCTGGCCCGGGGCGGCGTCGATGGCCTCGCCGAGGTCGTCGGAGTCCACCAGGGCCACGAAGGCGGCCCGCTGGACCGGATCGGAGAAGAGCACCGCCTCCAGGCGGTCACCGACCTCCTCGGGGCGGTGGATGGCCAGGCGGAGCGCCTCCAGCCCGGGCCGGAACTCGACGCTGGTCGACCCGCGTCCGGTGCCGTTCGGGCCCGGGCCGTCGTCCCACGCGTCCCACCCGGGCTCGGGGCCGAGGTCGTCCGGACCGTCGTAGCCCCGGGGGTCGCGGTCGCCGGTGGGGGGCGCCGGATGGGACGGCGGGCGCTCGGCCCTGGCCGGGGCGTTGCGGGGGCCCTCCCGCCGGATCCGTTCGAGTCGGTCGCGCAGCGCGCCGGGCTCGAGCCGGCAGCGTTCGGCGACCTGCATCACGTACTGGTCGCGCACCAGGTCGTCCGGGTGCTCGGCCACCGCGACCAGCGCGTGGTCGGCGGCCCGTGCCCTCCCTTCGGGGGTGGCGAGGTCGGCGGCGTCCAGGATCCGCTCGAGTCGGAACTGCAGGAAGGGCTTGGCCCCCGAGACGGCGTCCCGCAGGGCACCGGGGTCGGTCCTGGCCAGGTCGGCCGGGTCGGAGCCGGGCGGCAGGGCGGCCACCGCCACGTCGATCTCCAGTTTGCGCTCCCACTCGTAGAAGCGACCGGCCGCCGACTGGCCGGCACCATCGGCGTCGAACGCCAGTACCACCCGGGTGGCGAAGTTCTTCAGCAGCTTGACGTGTTCTTCGGCCAAGGCCGTGCCGCAGGTGGCGACAGCCCGGGGGACCCCCGCCTCGAAGAACCCGATCACGTCGGTGTACCCCTCGCACACCACGACCTCGCCGGAGGCGATGACGTCCTGCTTGGCCCAGTTGAGGGCGTACAGGGTCCGGCGCTTGGAGTAGATCGGCGTCTCGGTGGAGTTCTTGTACTTGGCCGGGTCGCTGCTGCCCGGCAGGATGCGGCCCCCGAGGGCCACCGGGTGGCCCGACGGGTCGCAGATGGGGAAGAGGACGCGGGCCCGGAAGGCATCCTGCAGCCGGCCCCGCTTGTTCACGAAGCCGAGTCCGGCCCCCACGGCGACGTCCTCGCCCAATTTGAGGGCCGTGCACAGTGTGTCCCATCCGTCCGGTGCCCATCCGAGACGGAAGCGGCGCACCACCTCGCCGAGGTAGCCGCGGCTGCGCAGATAGTCCCGGGCCGGGCCGGCGTCGGGACCTGACAGAAGGTTCTGGTGGTACCACTCGGTGGCCCGCTCCATGGCGTCGAGGAAGACCTTGCGCTTCTGGTTGCCCTTCCCCCCGTCGCCGTCCTCCCGGATGGTGATGCCCGACTTGTCGGCCAGGCGTCGCACCGCGTCGACGAAGTCGAGATGCTCCATGGCGCGCACGAAGGTGATGGCGTCCCCGCTGGCTTGGCACCCGAAGCAGTAGTAGAAGCCGGCCTCGGCGTTGACGCTGAAGGACGGCGACTTTTCGGAGTGGAACGGGCAGAGGCCGACCCAGCGCTGGCCCACCCGCTTCAGGGCGGCGTGCTCACCCACCAGGGCGACGATGTCCGTCGCCGCCCGGACCCGGGCCACGTCCTCGTCGGGGATGCCCATGGCGACGACGGTACCGCGTCCCGACCCGGCCCCGTCCGGCCGCTCGCCTCCCGTTGCCGGGGTGGACGATCCGGGAAGGGGCTCAGCGGGACGCAGCCCTCCGGGCCGTCGACCTCTTGGCCGTGACCTTCTTGGCCGTTACCTTCTTGGCGGACGGCTTGGCGGTGCCGGTCACCTTGGCCCGGGCCGCGGTGTGCCCGGCCAGGACGGCCTGGGCCGCGGCCAGGCGGGCGATCGGCACCCGGAAGGGCGAGCAGCTGACGTAGTCGAGCCCGGCGGCGGCAAAGGTGGCGATGGACTCGGGATCGCCCCCGTGCTCACCGCAGACACCCACCTTCAGGTCGGGCCGCGTGGCTCGCCCCCGCTCGGTGCCCAGGCGGACCAGCTCGCCGACGCCGTCCGGATCGACGACCTCGAAGGGATTCCGCTTCAGCAGCCCCTGCTCCAGGTAGGCCGACATCATGCGGCCCTCGACGTCGTCCCGGCTGAACCCGAAGGTCATCTGGGTCAGGTCGTTGGTGCCGAAGGAGAAGAAGTCGGCCTCCTCGGCGATCTCGCCGGCCCGGAGGGCGGCCCGCGGGGTTTCGATCATGGTGCCGATGAGCACTTCGAGCGCGCCCTTGGCAGGCTTCGCCCCCCGCTTGGCCTTGGCGCTGCTCGCCCCGGCCTCCAGAGTGGTGGCGACAGCCGACTCGATCCACGAGCGGGCCAGCGCCAGCTCCTCCCGCGAGACGGTCAGCGGGATCATGATCTCGACGATCGGATGGCCCCCGGCCCCGACCCGGTCGAGGGCGGCCTCCATCAGGGCGCGGACCTGCATGGCGTACAGGCCGGGCTTGATCACGCCCAGGCGCACCCCGCGGGTGCCGAGCATCGGGTTGAACTCGTGCCAGGTCTTGGCCGCCTCGAACAGGCGGGCCTCTTCGTCGGTCAGGCCGACGGTGGCCTCCTTGATGGCCAGCTCCACGGTGTCGGGCAGGAATTCGTGCAGCGGCGGGTCGAGCAGGCGGATGGTGACGGGCAGGCCGTCCATGGCCTCGAGGATCTCGTAGAAGTCGGCCTTCTGGGCCACCCGCAGGTCCTCCAGCGCCCGCTCCTCCTCGGCCGGGGTGTCGGCCAAAATCATCCGGCGCACGACCGGGAGCCGGTCCTCGGCCAGGAACATGTGCTCGGTCCGGCACAGGCCGATGCCTTCGGCCCCGTGCGAGCGGGCGTTGGCGGCGTCGGGTCCGGTGTCGGCGTTGGCCCTCACCCCGAGGTGGCCGGCACGGATCTCGTCGGCCCACCCGAGGACGGTCTCGAACTCCGGCGGCGTCTCGCCCTGGGAGACCTCGACCTTGCCGAGGACGACGATGCCGTTGGTGCCGTCGACCGAGATCCAGTCGCCCTCGGACACGACGACGTCGCCCACGCTGAACGAGTCGGGGCCGATGCGCAGGGCCTCCGCTCCGACGACGGCCGGCTTGCCCCATCCACGGGCCACGACGGCGGCGTGGCTGACGAGCCCGCCGCGGGCGGTGAGGATGCCTTCGGCGGCCAGCATGCCGTGCACGTCCTCGGGGGATGTCTCGCTGCGGACGAGTACGACGGCCTCGCCGCGTTCGGCTGCGGTCTGGGCCTCGTCGGCGGTCAGGTAGACCCGGCCGACGGCGGCGCCCGGCGAGGCACCGAGGCCGGTGACCAGGACGGGATGGCCGCCCGCGGCGAACTGCGGGTGGAGGACCTGTTCGAGGTGCTCACCGGTGATCCGGTTGACGGCCTCGATCCGGGTGAGCTTGATGGAGCGCTCCGACACCATGTCGACGGCCATGCGCAAGGCGGCCCGCCCGGTGCGCTTGCCGACCCGGGTCTGCAGCATCCAGAGCTTGCCCTGCTCGATGGTGAACTCGGTGTCGCACATGTCCCGGTAGTGGTGCTCGAGCCGGGCGAAGATGGCCAGCAGTTCCTTGTGGATCTTGGGGAACTCGTCGGCCAGGGCCGACAGCGGCTCGGTATTGCGGATGCCGGCCACCACGTCCTCGCCCTGGGCATTGACCAGAAAGTCGCCGTACTCGCCCACCGCGCCCGTCGCCGGGTCGCGGGTGAAGCCCACGCCGGTCCCCGAGTTGTCGTCCCGGTTGCCGAAGACCATGGCCTGGACATTGACCGCGGTGCCGAGGTCGTGGGCGATGCGTTCCTGGACGCGGTAGGCGATGGCGCGGGGACCGTTCCACGAGGCGAAGACGGCCTCGATGGCGCCGCGCAGCTGGTCCTCGGGGTCCTGGGGGAAGGGCTTGCCCGTGTGGCGCTCGACGATCTGCTGATAGGCCTCGACCAGGTAGCGGAGGAGCTCCACGGGCACACCGGCGTCGCTGGTCGCGCCGGCCAACTCCTTGGCCGCATCGAGCAGCGAGTCGAACTCGTCGGCCGGGACACCGAGCACGATACGCCCGTACATGGCCACGAAGCGACGGTAGGAGTCGAAGGCGAAGCGCTCGTCGTCCGTCTGGCGGGCCAGACCCTCCACCGACTTGTCGTTCAGGCCCAGGTTGAGGACGGTGTCCATCATGCCGGGCATCGAGAACTTGGCGCCCGAACGCACCGACACCAGCAGCGGATCGTCGGCGTCGCCGATCTTCTTGCCCATCTTCTTCTCGAGGCGGGCGCAGGCCCGCGCGATCTCTGCGTTCAGGCCTTCGGGCCAGCCGCCCTCCATGTAGGTCCGACATGCGGTGGTGGCGATGGTGCATCCAGGGGGCACGGGCAGTGCGAGAACGGACGTCATTTCGGCCAGGTTGGCACCCTTGCCACCGAGGAGGTCCTTCATCTCCATCGGGGGCTTGCGGTGGGTGTGGTCGAAGTCGAAGACGAACGGCATCAGGAAGGGTCTCCTCGAATGGATGAAGCAGGGGGCAGGACAGCGCACGGCCTGTGCGCCGACGGGCAATCCTACCCGTCGGCCATCGGGTCGCCGGACGTCTGCACCCCTTGTCCATCAGGCGAGTTGCCTACCCGAACCGGTCGCCTCGCAAGCTCGACGCCCGGAGCGCGTCGAGTGAGAGACACGTGGGGAGCACCGGGACGACCACCGCCCGGCCAAGGACGCCGACCATAGGGGCATGGTCCACCGGGCCGGTTCCGCCGACTCCCACGCGGGCGCCGAACACGGCGACTCGCGCCGACGGGAAGGGCCCATCAGGGTGGTGGCCGGAACTCGGTCGGCGGTCACATCGGAGCACTTGATAATATGATCAGGTGATTACACGATGAGCCCCAATCGCAACCGCACCGGCGTCCGCGCACGGGTCGTCCCGTCGACCTCGACACCCACCGGGCCGAGCATCCCCCTGTCGGAGACGAAGGCCGCACTGTTCAAGGCGCTCGGCCACCCGGCGCGCATCCGCTGCCTCGAGGTGCTGGCCGGAGGCGAGCGCTCCGTCGGCGACCTCCAGCCGTGCTGGTCGCCCGGATACCGGTCGCCGCGCTGGCCGGTGTGCTGATGGTGACCGCGGTCCGGATGGTCGACCCGTCCAACGTCTGGTCCGTCCTGCGATCGACCCGTTCCGACGCCGTCGTCCTGATCCTCACCGCCGCGGCCACGGTGGCGGTCAACCTGATCGTCGCCATCGAGATCGGGCTGGCCGTTGCCGGGGCACTGGCCCTCCTCCATCTCGCCCGCAGCGCCACGTTCACCAGCGAGCGCTTGTCCGACGACGGCGGCGGCGACCTCCGCCGCGAGACCGACGGCCACGTGCTCGTCTACCGCATCGACGGACCCCTCTTCTTCGCGGTGTCCCAGCGGTTCCTCGAGGAGTTCGCCTCGGTCGGCGACGTCCGGGTGGTCATCCTCCGCCTGGCCGACGTCCAGGGGATGGACGCGTCCGCCGCCCACGCACTCGGCGAGATCGTCGACCACCTCGAGCGCCGCGGTATCACCGTCCTCCTGAAGGGGGTCCGCGCCGAGCACCTCCGCATCCTGGCGGCCGTGGGCTCACTCGACCGTCTGGCCCACGAACACCATGTGTTCGACGACCTGCCGTCGGCCGTGGCCCACGCCCGGCGTCATGTGGAACGCTCGCTCGGCAGCGACGCCGCCTGAGGTACCGGTCGGTCGGTTCAGGTTGCGGGTGTGCGCACCCCGTCCATCCGCCGGCGCAGCTCGGCCAGCAGTCCCTCCACTGGGACCCGGATCTGCTCGGTGGTGTCCCGGTCCCGCACGGTGACGGCATCGTCCTCGAGCGAGTCGAAGTCGACCGTCACGCACCACGGGGTCCCCACCTCGTCCTGGCGCCGGTAGCGCTTCCCGATCGACTGGGTGGTGTCGTAGTCGCACATGAAGTGGGGCTGGAGGAGTCCGAGGACTCTGCGGGCCAGGGGCTCGAGGGACTCCTTCTTCGACAGGGGCAGCACGCCGACCTGATAGGGGGCCAGCCGCGGGTGGAGCCGCAGCAGCGTCCGGGCCTCGCCCCCCACTTCGTCCTCGGTGTAGGCGGCGAGCAGGAAGGCCATCATGGTGCGGGTGGCGCCGGCCGCCGGCTCGATGACGTAGGGCACGTAGCGCTCGTTGGCCGTCTGGTCGTAGTACTCGAGCTTCTCCCCCGAGGCGGCGGCGTGGGCTTTGAGGTCGAAGTCGGTCCGGTTGGCGATGCCCTCGAGCTCGTCCCACCCCCACGGGAAGAGGAACTCGACATCGGCGGTGGCCGACGAGTAGTGGGACAGCTCGCTGCGCTCGTGGTGGCGCAGGCGCAGTCGGTCCGGCGGGATCCCCAGGCCGAGGTACCAGTGGAACCGCTCCTCCAACCAGTAGGCGAACCACTGATCGGCCTCGGCCGGCGGCACGAAGTACTCCATCTCCATCTGCTCGAACTCCCGGGTCCGGAAGACGAAGTTCTGGGGTGTGATCTCGTTGCGGAAGGACTTGCCGACCTGTGCGATCCCGAAGGGCGGCTTCATCCGGGTGGTCTGGAGCACGTTGAGGAAATTGGTGAACATGCCCTGGGCCGTCTCGGGCCGCAGGTAGGCGACGGTGCCCTCGTCCTCGAGGGGCCCGGCGTGCGTCTTGAACATCAGGTTGAAGGCGCGGGCCTCGGTGAACTCGGTCGAGCCACAGGCCGGGCACACCCCGTCGATCTTGTCCTCCCGCCAGCGCTGGTGGCACTGCATGCAGTCGACCAGCGGGTCGGTGAAGGTGGCGAGGTGGCCCGAGGCCGCCCACACCGCCGGCGGCGACAGGATGGCGGCGTCCAGGCCGACGACGTCGGCCCGGCGCTGGACCATCGACTCCCACCAGGCGTCCTTCACGTTGCGGAGCAGGTTGACCCCGAGCGGCCCGTAGTCGTAGGTGGACCGGAAGCCCCCGTAGATCTCCGCGGACTGGAAGATGAAGCCCCGCCGCTTGCACAGGCCGATCACCTTCTCCATCAGGTCGGACTGCTCGGGCGGCGTGTCTGCGGGTCCAACGTGGTCGGGCATAGGCGGCAATCGTACCGGGTGACCCACCGACTCGATCCTGGGTCAGCCGGTGGTGAGGTACCCGGTCACGGCGTTGGCGAGCAGTCGCCCCCGCACCGTGAGCACCGCCCGGCCCGTTGCCCGGTCGACCAGTCCCTCGAGGTCCGGATGGTCGGGCAGGTTGTCCAGCGGCACCCCCGACGACGTGCGCAGTCCCAGTGCCAGGGCCTCGAACGCCCGGCCGGCGGGATCGAGGACCTCCTCGCCGGCCACCGTCGATGCGTCGGCCTCCACCAGGGCCACGTACCGGTCGGGGGTGCGGACATTCCACCAGCGTTGCCCGGCCGCATGCGAGTGGGCCGCCGAGCCGATGCCCCGGTAGTCGCCCTGGTCCCAGTAGAGACGATTGTGCCGGCACCCGTGGCCGGGACGGGCCCAGTTGGAGATCTCCTCCCAGCTGTAGCCGGCCCCCTCCAGCACCCGGTCGGCCGTCTCGTACCGCGCCGCCTGGACGTCGTCGTCGGGGTGCCGGTCCGGCGTGCGGTCGAGCGGGGTGCCGGGCTCGACGGTCAGCGCGTAGGCGCTGAGGTGGGGCGGCGGCGCGTCCAACCCGAGCAGGTCGGCCAGACTCCGATCCCAGTCCTCGTCCCGCTCCCCCGCCCCGCCGATGATCAGGTCGAGGTTCCACGAGTCGAACCCGGCCGCGGCCACCAGGGTGGCCGACTCCGTCACGTGGTCGGGACCGTGACGTCGCCCCAGGCCCTCGAGCACGTGGCCGACCGTCGACTGGACCCCGAGGGAGACCCGGGTCACGCCGGCCGACCGGTACGTGGCCAGGCGCTCGGGGGTCACGTCCTCGGGATTGCACTCGACCGTGACCTCTGCACCGCCCCGGCGGGGGATGGCGTCGAGCACCGACGCCATCAGGTCGGCCGGCAGGCGGGACGGGGTGCCGCCGCCGAAGAACACGGACGACGCCGGGGGCATGCCCTCGCGTTCGGTGGCCCGGCCGAGCTCGGTCACACACGCCGCCGCGTAGGCGTCCATCAGATGGTCCCGGTCGGTGTAGGTGGCGAACGCGCAGTAGTCACAACGGTGCCGGCAGAACGGGACATGCACGTACACCCCGAACGGTCGCGCCGCGTCCACGGACTCCGTCCCCGTCCCCCCGCGCCCGTTCAGGACACGTGGCCGGCCCGGACGGACCGGAGCCGGCGGTCGAGGTGGGCCTCCATGGCCTCGGTGGCGAGGGCGGTCACCTCGTCGGTGGCCGGGCTGCGGACCTCGGCCAGCACGCCGGCCAGCCCGCCGCCGAGCGTGCGCCGGAGGAGGGCGAGCCCGTCGGCCGACAGCGGGCGGCCCCGGCGGCAGGCCCGGCACAGGACACCGCCCTCCACGAAGTCGAAGGCCACCAGCTCGAGCACGTCGTCCTGCCCGCAGGACACGCACCCGTCGAGCATCGGCGCCGATCCCTCGAGGGCGAGGACTTTGAGGAAGAAGGCCGGCACCACCATCGGCGAGTTGCGCTCGGCCAGGGCGGCGATGGCCCCCACCACCATCAGGTACAGCTGGGGGTTGGCGAGGCGCTCCTGGCCGACCTGGTCGACCACCTCCAGCATCGAGAGCCCGGCCGACATCCGGTCGAGGTCCTCGCGCACGGGCCGGAAGGTGTCGATGACCTCGACCTGGTTGATGGTGTCGAGGTCGCCCCGCCCCTGCCACCCGAGGAGGGCCACGTGGCTCAGCGGCTCGAGTCGTGAGCCGAACTTCGAGGTCGTCCGCCGGACCCCCTTGGCCACTGCCCGGACCTTGCCGTGATGTTCGGTCATCAGCGTGACGATCCGGTCCGCCTCGCCCAGCCTGATGGTGCGGAGCACCACCCCCCGGTCGCGGAACTGCGTCATCGCCCGGGCCCGGGCCCCCCGGCCGGGGTGCCGTCGGCGTCGCCGTGGTCGGCGGGCGTCGTCCGGTCACGGCGCAGCGCGGTGAGCGGCACCGGGTCCGGCCGGTTGAACCGGGGCGCCGGCTGGCCCGGGCGGCGCCCGCTCAACAGGTTGCCGGCCCCGATCATCACCACCAGGACGGCCGGGATGACCACGAACGGGGCCGCCGCCGTGAACCCGGCGTGCCAGGCCAGCACCACGCCGGCGTAGACGACGAGGCCGACGATCCAGCCGGTGACGATCCACACCCCGCCGGCATCGTCGCGGACATGGTCGTCGAGGACAGGGTCCGGGCCCATCAGGTGACGCCCCCGTAGCGGCGCTGGCGGCGCTGGAAGTCGCGTACCGCCTCGAACAGGTGGGTGCGGCGGAAGTCCGGCCACAGCACCTCGGTGAAGACGAGCTCGCTGTAGGCCAGCTGCCACAGCAGGAAGTTGGAGATCCGGTGCTCGCCCGACGTCCTGATGACCAGATCGGGATCGGGCTGATCGGGGAAGTACAGATGGGACCGGATGGCCTTCTCGGTGACCTTCTCGGGCTTGACGCCATCGGCCACGAGGTCCCGGACGGCGTCCACGATCTCGGCCCGGCCCCCGTAGTTGAAGGCCATGGTCAGCGTGCACCGGCGATTGCGCTTGGTCAGCTCGATGGACTCGTCCATGCGGGTGAGCACCCGTTTCGGGACCCGCCAGTCGCGGCGCCCTGCGAACCGGATCCGCACCCCCTTCTCGTTCAGCTCGTCGCGCCGGCGCATGAGGAGGCTCTCGTTGAATCCCATGAGGTAGCGGACCTCCTCGGGGGGCCGTCGCCAGTTCTCGGTGGAGAAGGCGTACATGGTGATCCACGGGATCCCCAGCTCCAGCGCCCCTTCCACTGCGTCGAGCAGAGCCGCCTCACCGGCGGCGTGGCCCTCGGTGCGGGGCAGGCCGCGGCGGGCGGCCCAGCGGCCGTTGCCGTCCATGACACAGGCCACGTGGGCGGGGACGGGCCCTTCGGCCACGTCGGCGGCGGACAGGACCTCCTGCTGGGCCTGCTCACCGCCTGCGCTCACCTGATCATCGTGCACCCTGCGAACCTATCCCCTCGGCCGGAGCACCCGTACCCTCCTGGCACCCGCCGCGGGACGTCGCATGTCCCGACGGGACGGCCACGGTGGTTGAGTGCGGCACCCCCGCGGACTAGACCCTCCCCATGACCCCGTGGGCCGCCCTGGCCATCTTCTCCGCCGGGCTGGCCGCCGGCACCATCAACGCCATCGTGGGCTCCGGGTCGCTCATCACCTTCCCGACCCTGCTCGCCCTCGGCTACCCGCCGGTGCTGGCCAACGTGTCGAACAACGTCGGCCTGGTGCCGGGCAGCGCCAGTGGGGCCGTCGCCTACCGCCGCGAGCTCGAGGGCCGACGGCCTCGGTTGGTCAAACTGGGGGCGGCGTCGCTCACCGGGGGGATCACCGGGGCCGTCCTGCTCCTCGCCCTGCCGTCCAGTGTGTTCAAGGCGGCCATCCCCGCGCTCGTGCTCGTCGCCACCGTGCTGATGGCGGTCCAGCCCCGGGTCAGCGCCTGGCTGGCGGCGCGGGGCGAACGGCACGTCCACGGCGGGGCCCCGCTGCTGGTCGGGGTCTTCCTCACCGGCATCTACGGCGGCTACTTCGGGGCCGCCCAGGGCGTCATCCTCATCAGCCTCCTGGCCATCTTCATCGACGACGACCTGCAGCGGCTCAACGGGACGAAGAACGTCCTGGCCCTGGTCGTCAACGGCGTGGCCGCCGTGACCTTCATCCTGTTCACCACGGTGTCGTGGTCGGTGGTGGCCCTCATCGCCGCGGGGTCCACCATCGGGGGCCAGCTGGGCGGCATCTACGGCAGGCGGTTGCCGGCCGACATCCTCCGGGTGTGCATCGTGGTGGTGGGGCTAGGCGTGGCCATCGTCCTCTTCGTGGCGTGGCACTGATCGGTCGAGGGATCAGGTCCGGGACGTCGACCGCGGCGGCGGCGGGCAGGCCGGGACGCCCGGCATGCCCGGTAGTGTCGGCGGATGCCCGACGAGGTCGCCACCACCCTCCAGCGCGTGGCCGCCGGACTGCCCGGGGGAGGCGAGTCCCGTCCCGGACAGGTCGAGATGGCGGCAGCGGTGGCGGCGTCGCTGTCCGGCGGGCGCAACCTGGTCGTCCAGGCCGGCACCGGCACCGGCAAATCCCTCGCCTACCTGGTGCCCGCCGCACTGGCCGGCGAGCGGGTGGTGGTGGCCACCGCCACCAAGGCCCTCCAGGACCAGCTGGCCGACAAGGACCTCCCGATGGTGGCGGCCGCTACGGACAACGACCTGACCTTCGCCGTCCTGAAGGGACGCAGCAACTACGTCTGCCGCCAGCGGGTCAGTGAGATCGGTGGCACGGGCGCCCAGCTCACCCTCACCGCCGGCTCGGCCGACCCGCCGGACGCGGACGACACCCTGACCCCGGGGGCCGACACCGGCACCGCGGACCCGGCCACCGTCGCCGACCAGGTGCGCAGCCTGGTCCGCTGGGCCGGGGACACGACCTCCGGCGACCGGGCCGAGCTGCCGTTCGAGCCCCACTTCCGGGCCTGGGCCATGGTCTCGACCACGGCGCGCGAGTGCCCGGGCGCCTTCCGGTGCCCGTCGGGCCGCGACTGCTTCGCCGAGCACGCCCGGGCGCGGGCCGCCGATGCCGACGTGATCGTCGTCAACACCCATCTCTACGGGGCGCACCTGGCCAGCGGCGGGGCCGTCCTGCCCGAGCACCGGGTCGTCGTATTCGACGAGGCCCACGCCGTCGAGGACGTGATGACCGACAGCCTCGGGCTCGAGGTCGGCCCCGGCCGGTTCCGGGCGCTGGCCACGGCGGCCAGATCCGTGCTCGACTCCGGCGACGACGGTTCCGGCCGGGCCGTCGAGGCCGTCGCCGATCTGGCCGACGTGTTCCATCGGGTCCTCCGACCGTGGTCGGGCCGACGGGTGCCCCAGCGGGACCTGGCCGACGGGAGCGGCATCGGCGCCGGGTCCGACGACCCGGCCGTCGATCGGGCGGAGGCACCGGCCCCGGTCGACGAGCCGGTCGGGCTCGATCTGGGGTTGGCACCGTTGGCGACCAGGCCGGCCAAGTCGCCCAGGACCTCCGCCGCCGGGACGTCGAAGGCGACAGCGGTGGGCAGCGACCCCGACCTCGGGACGTTGCTCGCCCTGGCCAGCGGCCGGGTGGGCCGCCTGGTCGACCATCTGCGCCGCGCCGAGCGGGAGGCCGGCGACGCCGAGGCGCCGACCGACCGGTCGCGCCGCGACCGGGTGTTGCTGGCCGCCGGGCACCTGGCCGCCGACCTGGCCCGCGTCGCCCTCCTCACCAGCGAGGAGGTGGCCTGGGTGGAGGACAGCTCCCGGGCCCCGGCCCTGCGGGTCTCCCCGATCGACGTCGGGCCGATCCTGGCCGAGCAGCTGTGGCGCTCGGTCACCGGGGTCCTCACGTCGGCCACCGTGCCCGTCGGCCTGGCCGAGCGCCTCGGCATGCCGGCAGGCGACACCGAGACCCTCGACGTGGGGAGTCCCTTCGACTACCGGGCCAACTCGCTGCTGTACGTGGCCGCCTCGTTGCCCGACCGGCGCTCGCCGGAGGCCGAGCCGGCCCTCCACCGGGAGCTCGAGACCCTGATCGTGGCGGCGGGCGGACGCACCCTCGCCCTGTTCACCAGTTGGCGGGCCATGCGGGCCGCCGTCGAGGCACTGTCCGACCGGCTGCCGTTCCCGATCCTGTCGCAGTCGGACCTGCCCAAGCCGGCCCTGGTGGAAGCCTTCCGGGGCGACGAGTCGACCTGCCTGTTCGCCACACTCGGATTCTGGCAGGGGGTGGATGTGCCGGGCCCGACCCTCAGCCTGGTCACCATCGACCGGATCCCGTTCCCCCGTCCCGACGACCCCGTCCTCGAGGCCCGCCGCGAGCTGGCCGGGCCCGGGGCCTTCGGCAGCGTCGACCTTCCCCGGGCGGGCACGCTGCTCGCCCAGGGCGCGGGTCGGCTCATCCGCTCGTCGACCGACCGGGGCGTGGTGGCCGTGCTCGACAGCCGCCTGGCCACCGCCCGCTACCGGGCGGCGCTGCTCGAGCGGGTCCCGCCGATGAAGCGGACCCTCGACCGTGACGAGGTGGTGGCGTTCCTCGAAGCCATCGACGCCGCCGGTCGGGGCTGACCCCCCGCGCCGGCGCTCAGAGCCCGAGCCGGTCGAGGGAGTCCTCGCGCTGCTGCCAGCGCTTCTCCACCCGGACGAACAGCTCGAGGAAGGCACCGGGCTCCATCTGGCTGCGCACCGCGGTGCCCACGTCTTTCAGGATGCTGCCACCCTTGCCGATCACGATGCCCTTCTGGCTGTCGCGCTCGACCAGGATCTCGCAGCGGACCCGGGGCCACTCCCATTCGGTCACCCGGCAGGCGATGGAGTGCGGGAGCTCATCCGCCACCCGGTGGAGCAGCTCCTCGCGCACGAGGTCGGCCACCCAGAAGGCCTCGGCCACATCGGTGATCATGCCCTCGGGGTAGTAGCGGGGCCCTTCCGGCATGCGTTCGACCAGGGCGTCGACGAGGGCGGGCACCCCCGCGCCGGTGGCGGCCGACAGGGGGAAGTACTCGACCGGCACCGGTTCGCCCCCCTCCTCGGTGTCGATACCGTCGACCACGGCCGACACTCCGGTCAGGTGGCCGAGCACGCCGTGGCCCCCCACCCGGTCGATCTTGTTCACCACCACGAACAGCGTGGGCCTACCTGCGCCGGCGGCCCCGAGCTCGCGGCCGAGCTCCGCGGTGCGGGCCATGGCCCGCACCCGCTGGACCGAGTGGGCCAGCACCATCCGGTCACCGGGGCCCACCGCCCCGGTGGCCTCGACCATGGCCACCACGGCGTCGACATCGTCGAGGGAGGAGGTGGCCGACTCGTTCATCCGCTCGCCCAACGCCGTCTTGGGCTTGTGCAGTCCCGGGGTGTCGACGAACACGATCTGCGCGTCGGGCCGGTTGAGCACGCCCCGCACCTGGGACCGGGTGGTGTTGGGCCGGGGGGAGACGATGCTGACCTTGACGCCGACCATGGCGTTGACGAGGGTCGACTTGCCGACGTTGGGACGGCCGACCACCGCCACGAAGCCCGACCGGAACGTGCTCACCGTCCGTCCGGGGCGGCGGCGCTGCGCGATGTGGCGGCCGACGGCTCGATCGAGACCCGCTCGATGCGGCGGCCGTTGACCTGGTCGACGACCAGTCGGAGCCCGTCGGAGGTGACCGACTCCCCGGCCACCGGCACGTGGCCGAGGAGGTCGAAGACGAGACCGCCCACCGTGTCCCACGCCCCGGTCGGGAGGTGGGCGTCCAGCAGGTCGTTGACCTCGTCGACCGGCAGGCGGGCGCTCACGCGCAGCCCACCGCCCGGCAACTGTTCGACCGGCGTCTCCTCGACGTCGAACTCGTCCACGATCTCCCCCACCAGCTCCTCGATCAGGTCCTCCAAGGTGACCAGGCCCGCCGTCCCGCCGTACTCGTTGACCACCACGGCCAGGTGGAACTTGTCCGACTGCATCTCGCGCATGAGGTTCGACACCCGCTTGGTCTCGGGGACGAAGTGGGCCTCCCGGACGTGGGGTCCGATCGGCTCGTCCCCCTGTCCCGCCCGCACGATTCGGATCATGTCCTTGGTGTACGCGATGCCGATGACGTCGTCGATCTGCTGCTCGACGGTCGGCAGGCGGCTGCGGCCGGCCTCGAGCGCGAGGTCGAGGGCGACTTCGACCGTCACGTCGGCGGCGATGGTCATCATGTCGGTGCGGGGCACCATCACCTCGCGCACGACGGTGTCGCCGAACTCGATGATCGAGTGGATGAGGGCCCGCTCCTCGGTTTCGATGACGTCGCCCTCGACAGCGACATCGGCCATGGCCAACAGCTCGGACTCGGTGACCAGGGAGCCCATGTACCCGCCGGAGTGGCCGATGAACAGATTGGCCAGGCCGATCAGTCCCTTCGAGACCATGCGGACCGGCCAGAACCGCACCACCGCCGAGACGAAGGGGGCGCTCAGCAGGGCGGCGCGCTCAGGGTGGTGGACGGCCCAGTTTTTCGGAACGGCTTCGGCGAAGACGAAGATGATCACGATCTCGAACACGGTGGCGGCCGCCACCCCCCAGGCACCGAACCACCGGACGGCCAGGATGCCGACCAGGGTGGCCACCACCAGCTGGCAGATCAGCACCAGGAGCAGGACCGGGTTGAGGAAGCCCTGGGGGTCGTCGGTGAGCCGCAGCAGTACCTTGGCCCCCCGCTTGCCGTCGTCGGCCAGGCCCTTGGCCTTGGCCCGCGACATCCGCACCAGCGCCGTCTCGGCCAGGGCCAGCAGGGCCGAGGCGGCCAGCAGGACCACCACGACCACGGTGAGGGCCACGTCCTCGGGGCCGAAGGTGGTGGCCGGCGTCATGGGGACGTGTCGACCGGGGGCGCCACCCGGTAGTAGCGGTCGAGCAGCTGCTGCTCCCGCCGCTCCATCCGATCCGCCTCGTCGTCGAGGCTGTGGTCCATCCCGAGGAGATGGAGGATGCCGTGGACGACGAGGAGAGCGATCTCGTCGTCGAACGTCACCCCGTGGTCGACGGCGTTGAAGGCAGCGACGGTGGGGCAGATCACCACGTCGCCGAGGAGGAGGTGGCGGCCGGTGGCGGCCTCGATGGTGGCGGGTCCCGTCCCGCCCTCGTCTGGAGTGCGCCCGCCGCGGTCGAACTCGTCCTCGATGGGGAAGGACAGGACGTCGGTCGGGCCCTGCTTGTCGAGGAACCGCTGGTTGAGGGCGGCGATCGCCGGCTCGTCGATGAACAGCAGGGAGACCTCGGTGTCGGAGGTGATGCCCTCTGCCTCGAGCACCGCCCGGGCGAGTGCTGCCCACCGCTCGACGGCCACCGGGTGGTCGGCCTGCTCGTCCGCCGCGTAGATGTCGAGGGTCACGACGTCCCCCCGCCGGCCGGACGCGACCCGTTGGGACTGCCGCCGGCCGGGGCCCGGTCATAGGCGGTCACGATGTCGGCGACGATCTTGTGGCGCACCACGTCCTGGGCCTGCAGGTGCACGAAGGCCAGGTCGGGGACGCCGCCCAGGGTCTCCTCCAGTCCGACCAGTCCGGACCGGCCGCCGGGGACGTCGACCTGGGTCATGTCGCCGGTGATGACGGCCTTGGAGCCGAAGCCGATGCGGGTCAGGAACATCTTCATCTGCTCGGGACTGGTGTTCTGGGCCTCGTCGAGGATGATGAAGGAGTTGTTGAGGGTGCGCCCCCGCATGAAGGCGAGCGGAGCCACCTCGACGGCGCCCTTGTCGATGAGACGCTGGGCCCCCTCGGCCTCGAGCAGGTCGTGGAGGGCGTCGTAGAGGGGGCGGAGATAGGGGTCGACCTTGGCGAGCATGTCGCCGGGCAGGAAGCCGAGGCGCTCGCCGGCCTCGACGGCGGGGCGGGTCAGGATGATGCGGCTGACCTGGCGGGCCTGGAGGGCCTGGACGGCCAGGGCCACCGCCAGGTACGACTTGCCGGTCCCGGCCGGTCCGATCCCGAACGTCACGATGTTGCGGGTGATGGCGTCGGCGTAGGCCTTCTGGCCACCGGTCTTGGGGCGCACCGCCCGGCCCCGCGACGAACGGAGGAGCTCGCTGGTGAGGACCTCGGAGGGGCGGACGTCGTCGCGCATCATGTCGATGGTCCGCTTCAGCTGGACGGTGTCGAGGCCCTGCCCGGACTCCAGCAGGATGATGAGCTCGTGGAAGAGGGAGGCCACCCGGTCGGCGTCGCCGGCGGCGTCGGATCCGGTGGCCTCCACGGTCACCTCGTTGCCCCGCACGGCGATGTGCACGTCGGGGAAGGCATCCTCGATCTGGCGCAGCAGCTCATCGCGCTGGCCGAGGAGACCGGCCATGAGGTGGTTGCCGGGAACGAGGATCTTTACCGGGGTGCCTGCCACGAGCGTTCTGCCTGCGACCCTACCAGCGGGCCGTCCCGGTCCGGACGGATCGCGTACGGGAGCCCTACGGGTCCCGGTCAGCCCGGCGGCCAGTCGAACGGCCGGCCGCCCAGGACGTGGACGTGGAGGTGGGGCACGGAGTTGGAGGCGTCCGGTCCGATGTTGAACACCAGGCGGTAGCCCCGGTCGTCGGCCCCGATCCCCTCGGCGTCGGCTACCGCCTTGGCCGCCACCAGCAGGGCGGCAACGTCGTCGGCGTCCTCGGGCACGACGGTCCCGGCGTTGACGATGTGGCGCACGGGGACCACGAGCACGTGCACGGGCGCCTGGGGGTGGATGTCACGGAAGGCAACGGTTCGCTCGTCTCGGTGGACGATGTCGGCCGCCACGTCGCCGGCGACGATGGAACAGAAGAGGCAGTCGGCCATGCCGATCATCCTCGCGCGCGCAACCGTCCGGTGCGCTCACCCCTCGGCGGCGACCGACTCCACGTCCACCCGGTGGACCACCTGGGTGGGTCCCTTCACCTCGGGATAGAGGTGCTCGAGGCTGCCCGGGGTGATCCGGCTGGACTCGATGAACGCGTCCACGTCGGACTCCTGCAGCCGGATGACCCTCCCGAACTTGTAGGCGGCGAGACCGCCCTCGTCGATGAACCGGTAGAGGCTGCGCAACGTGACGCCGAGTCGCTCGGCGGCCGCTTTGGTGCTCAGCCAACTGATCGACTCGCCCCTGCCGTCCCCCATCAGACGGCGACGAGCAGCCCGAGCTCGTCCAGTCGGGCACCCATGGAGTCCGGCGTCACGCCGAAGAGGCAGGCGATGGCCCGCACGTCCTCGGCCCGGATGGTGATCATCCGGCCGTTGAAGTCCTGGCGGTGGACCTGGATCATGCTGAGGAAGCGGCGTAGGAGGTCCCGTTCGGGACCCGACACCGTGTGCAGCTTGGTCAGGTCGATGGCCACCTTGTCGGGCACGGTCGACACCGCCGCGGCGCGGCGCCCGCTGGTGGAGCCGTTCTCGGACGTACCCGACGCCCCCCACCGACCGCCCGCCATGGCGTCGTCGTTCGGGAGCAGCTGGTCGACCGGCACGTCGTAGAGCTTGGCGAGGCGCTGGAGCCGGGGCACCGAGATGGCCCGTTCGCCCCGCTCGTAGGCCCCGAGGACCGATGCCTTGAACTCCTGGTCGGACATGGCTTCCACGGCCTGGAGCGAGAGGCGCATCTGTTTGCGCATCGCCCGCAGCCTCGAACCGACGGCACGAGCGTAGGCGACCCGGGCCGCCTCCTCCTGCTCGTCGTCGTCCGATGCCACGACTGCCTTTTCGGTCACCGTCATGCCACGCCTCCGCTCCCCAACGATCGCCCCTCGAGCTCAGGCGCACGGGTCAACCCGTCGCTGAGCATTGCCCTCACGCAGCGTGGCCGGCACGTTCGGTGCCGGATGCTGCATGATTTCCTGTCACTGACCAGTTTTCCTCACGGAGCGTGGTTACGCAAGGGGCAACACCAAGCCGCTCCGGAGTCCGCACAGGAGCGCCCCGCCCACCACCGCCGCCGTCTCCGCCCGCAGGACGGTCGGGCCGAGCCCGACCGGGGGCCCGAACGCCTGGCGCTCGTCGTCGTCCCACCCGCCCTCGGGACCGATGGCCAGTACCGGTCGGTCCAACCGAGGGGCGCATCCGCCGGTATCGGTCAGGGCCACGGGGGCACCGGCCAGGTCGGCGACCTCGTCGAGCCGGCACACGTCGGCCACCTGGGGGAGCCAGGGGCGGCGGCACTGGGCCGCCGACTCGCGGGCCACCCGCCGCAGGCGCTCGACCGCTTTGGCGCCGCGGTCACCCTCCCAGCGCACCACCGAGCGTGAGGTCAACAGGGGCACCACCCGGTCGACCCCCAGTTCGGTCAGCTTCTGGGTCACCCACTCCGGGCGGTCGCCCTTGGTCGGGGCGAAGGCCACGGTGACCTCAGGTCGGAGGCGCCCGGCCACCTCGACCGGGCCGTCGGGGACGAGGAGGCCGGCCGGGTCCACCCGGCGGGACCCCCTGGCCGGGGCGTCGGCGGCCACCCGGCACGGCGCCCACCGCCCGGCGCCATCGGACACGGCCACCGGTTCGCCGGCCCGGAGCCGGAGGACGTCGAGGAGGTGGCGAATATCGGCGTCGTCGACCACGGGGGCCGCCGGGTCGACCACGAAGACCATGGCGGTGGCGGCCACCAGGACGGGGTCCGGAACCGACGGGGGTCCGGCGGGGGGCCCTCCGGTGGCCGCCGAGCCGGCCACGGTCAGCTCAGCGCGGAGCGCAGCTTGGAGAAGAGCCCCTCGGCGTGGGGGGCCTCGCCCAGCGCCTCGGACCGGGCCTCCGCCAGGCTGGCCAGCAGCTGGCGTTGGTGGTCGTCGAGGTCGGTCGGGGTGTCGACCTGGATGTGGGCGTAGAGGTCGCCTCGACCCCGGCCGCGCAGCTTGGGCACGCCCAGCCCCCGGAGCGTCATCACGGTGCCGCTCTGGGTGCCCACGGCGATCGACAGGTCGCGGGCGTCGTCCAAGGTGTCGAAGGGCACGCTCCCCCCGAGGGCGGCCAGCGCCATGGGCACGTGGACGGTGGCGTGCAGGTCGACCCCGGACCGCTGGAATTCGGCGTCGGGTCCGACCGAGAGGTGGACGAACAGGGCGCCGTTGGGCCCGCCCCGGAAGCCGGCGGGGCCGTGGCCGGCCAGGCGGAGCGTCGACCCGTCGTCCACCCCGGCCGGGATGTCGACGGTCAGCGTCCTCGACTCGCTGCGCCGGCCCTCCCCCCGGCAGTCGGTGCACGGGGACTCGATGGACTGGCCGGTGCCCTGGCAGCGGTGGCAGGGGACGGCGGTGATCACCTGGCCGAGGATGGACTGACGCACCCGGCGCAGCTCGCCGGCACCTTGGCACTCGGGGCACCGGGCCACCGACGTGCCCGGCTGGGCCCCCGTCCCCTCACACGTGTCGCAGTGCACGGGGACGGTGACGTCCACCTGGCGCTGGACGCCGAACACCGCCTCGCGGAAGGCGAGCTCGACGACCAGCTCGGCGTCCGGTCCCGGCACCGGACCGGAGCGGCGACCGCGGCCGGCCTGGGTCCCGCCCATCCCGTTGAAGAAGGCGTCGAACAGGTCGCCGAGCCCGCCATTGCCGAACGGGTCGCCCCCGCCGCCGTCGCCGGCGGCCGGGCCGAACACGCCGGCGTGGCCGAAGCGGTCGTAGCGGGCCCGCCGATCGGGGTCGCGCAGGACCTCGTAGGCCTGGCTGATCTCCTTGAAGTGCTCGTCGTCCTCGGAGCCGGCGTGGTTGGTGTCGGGATGGAACTGGCGGGCCTTGGCCCGGTAGGCGCGCTTCAGCTCGTCGTCGGTGGCGTCGCGCCCGACGCCGAGTAGTTCGTACAGGTCGGTCTGGGTCATCGTGACGCCTCGCCCAGGTGCTCGCCCAGGCGGTCGCCGACCACCCGCGCCGCGGCCAGGGCCAGCGGGTAGTTCATGCGGGTCGGACCGAGCAGCCCGATGGTCCCCGCCTCCACGCCCCCGACCGATACCGGCATGACCACGATGGCGCACGAGGCCAGCGGCTCGATCCCGTGCTCGGTGCCGATGGCCACCGTGAGGCCGGTGTCCAGGATGTCGCGCAGGAGGGACACCACGACCAGTTGCTGCTCCAGGATGGTGAGGACCGAGCGCACGGTGTCGACGGCGTCGAAGGCCACCGCCATGCGTGACGAACCTCCCACGAAGAGCTGGTCTCCGCCGTCCGCTTCGACCAGGTCGTGCAGAGCGGCCACCCCGGCGGCCGTGGCGGCGTCCACCTTGGGGTGGCCACTCGGGGTCACCACATTGCCGACTTCGGCCAGCGTGGAGCCGAGGGCGTGGGCGGCCAGACGTCCTCCGGCCTCGGACAGCACGGCCTCGTCGGCGTCCTCGGGGAGCTCGACCGTCTGCTTGCGGACAGCGCCGTCGGCCAGCACCACCACGACCAGAGCCAGGCGGTGGCCGAGCCCGACGAGCTGCACCGACCGGACGGCGGCCGACTCGTGCGACGGGCCCACCACCATCGCCGTGCAGTCGGTGAGGTCGGCCAGCAGGCCCGAGGTCCGCTCCAGCATCTGCTCGATCTCGCCGTGGGCGTGATCGAAGAACTGGCGGACCTGTTGGCGACCGCCCGGATCGAGAGAGCCCGTGCCGCCCAGGTGGTCGACGAAAAACCGGTAGCCCTTGTCGGTCGGGATGCGGCCGGCACTGGTGTGGGGCTGCATGAGGTAGCCGTCGCGCTCGAGGGCGGCCATGTCGGACCGGACGGTGGCCGAGGACACGCTCACGCCGGCGGCCTCGACCACGTGCTGGGAGCCGACGGGCTGGGCCGAGCCGATGTACTCGGTCACCACGGCGGTGAGGATGGCCGCCTTGCGGGCATCGAGATCCGTGTCACCAGGTGGTGCGGGTTCGGATCTTCGGTCGTCGACGGTCGGCATGTGGGCTCACCAGGGAGAGGTCGGGCGCGGGTGGACGGGCGCCTCGGCGGGGCCCGGTCAGGTCTGGCACTCCACTCTAGTGAGTGCTGGCCCATTTGGGCCGCTCACCCCCGTGTCCCGCCGGTCCGCGGGACGGTGGTCAGACCGCGGCGATGAACATGCGCTCGGTCATGGCCGGTCCGAGGGCGATGGCCGCGTCGCCCATGACCAGGGTGAGCGTGCCGTCCGGCGCCCGTGACTGGACCAGGGCGGTGGTGCCGGGTGTCAGCCCGTTGTCGCCGAGGTAGGTGAGCGAGTCCGCCTCGTGCTCGACGCTCTCGGTGATCCGGACCAGCCGGACGCGGTCGCCCGGTTGGGCCTCGGCCAGGCGCCGCTGGGTGGAGCCGTCCGGGGTGACCCCGGGGATGGGGTTGCCGTGGGGGCAGGTGGTCGGGTTGTCGAGCAGCACCACCAGGCGGGCCTCGACGTCGTCGGAGATGACGTGCTCCCACCGGCCCGCCTCCACGTGGGCCTTGTCCCAGTCGAGGCCGATGATGTCGACCAGGAGGCGTTCGGCCAGGCGGTGCTTCCTGACGACGCCTTCGGCCAGGGACCGGCCGGCCGGGGTCATCGTGATCCGACGGGCGCTGCGGGAGATGAGCCCGTCGACCTCGAGGCGGTCGAGCATCTCCGAGACGGACGGGGCCGCCTTGCCCAGACGTTCGGCCAGGCGGGCCTGGATCACCGGGATCCCCTCCTCCTCGAGGGCGAAGATGGTCTCGAGGTACTCCTCGACCGGCGGGTGGAAGCGGTCCAGCACAGGCCGATCCTACGGCACCCCCGGCTCCGGCGGATCGGTGGTCGGGGACGGGCGGTACCGTGGAAGCGTGGAAGAGCACTCCGGACCGGACGCACCGACGGGCGACGGTGTCGGTGCCGACGATGCGGCACGGGTCCCGGACGCGCCGGACGTAGACGACGGGTACGTCGGCGACGCCTACGCGGCAGCACCGGACGAGGACGTCCTGCACGATCCCCTCCGCTTCCACCAGTGGATGAAGAGGTCGGCCACGGGAGCCGTCATGACGGGGGTCGCCCTGGGGCTGCAGCAGGCCCTCGAGCGCAGGCGTGAGATCCCGGCGTTCGTGATGGAGGCTCCGGGCGAGCCCGACGATCCCGATGCCCCGATCCATCTCCACTTCGACCCGGACGACCCGACCAAGACGGTGGCCGTCATCCGCGCCGCTGCCCCTCCCCCGCCGGCGGCCTCCGACAACTGAGCGCCGCGGTCCCGCCCGGTACCGGGTCAGGGTGAGCCTCGACCTAGGAGATGGTCCGGACGTCGGAGGCGAGGGCCGATCCGCCCGGTCCGGTGCCGAGCACCCATTCGTCGAGCACCACCAGGGCCTCGTTGCGGCCGCTGGCCACGTGGAAGCTGTGGTCGAGGTCGGACACGTAGGCGATCTCGAAGACGCCCGAGCGCGCCACCTTGCGGAGTTCGTGGGTCCGGCCGCGTCCGATCCCGGGCCACTCGTCCGGCCCGAGCACGATGCACAGGGCGGCACCGTGGTCGACCACCTTGCGGAATGAGTCCACCGGGTCGCGTCCGCCCTTCCACAGCTGCAACAGCCAGAACGCCCGGTCGGGCAGGTGCCGGGTCAGCGGACGGAACACCCCTCTGTCCCTCAGCGAACCGAGGAAACGCCGGGGTGTGGTCCCGGGTCCGGCGGCTTCGTCCGGATCGGCGGCCATCCACACCTCGGCGGTCGCGCCGTCGGCCGGTTCCGCCGTCGAGCCCGTCTCCTGGGCGCTCGGCGTCGGCACCCGGAGGGGATTGAGGACCGCCACCCCGCCCACGCCGGTGGCCGGCGCGGCCAGCAGCGAGTGGTAGGCACCGGAGCACAGACCGAGGAGCAGCACCTCTTCCGGGTCCTCGGGGGCGAGATAGCGGACGCCGGCGGCCACATCGTCGAAGGCGCCGGGCGGGTAGCTCGACAGTTCACCGGGAGGGCCGAGGAGCGAGCTGTCCCCCACCCCGCCGATGTCCATCCGCAGGCAACGCATGCCCTGGGCCGCCCACCGTCGGCTCAGCTCTACCCACTGTCGGCCGGGACCCACGTGGTGGAGGCTGCCGGCGTTGAGGAACAGCGCCGACGCGAAGGTGGGCACCGGTCCGCCGGTGGTGGCGACCCGGGTCGAGCCGGCCAGCACCGGTCCCTCGGGGGGATCGGCCGGCTCGGCCATGATCCCGAACAGTCCGGCGTCGCCGAAGGAGACCGGTCGCTCGATGACGGGCACACCGTCGGGCGGCTGGACCGGCGCCGAGGCGCGGATGGCCGGCACGAATGCCGTCGGTCCGGCCCCGACCACCTGGTCGACGATGAACGAGGTGATGGCGGCCACGTCGCTCTCGTCGACCGTCGCCTTCATCAGCTCGACGCCGAACAGTGCGTCCGCCCCGGCACCGGAGCGCCGGGTGCACCCGTCGGGCCCGAACTCCGGTCGGCCGGGCTGACCGGTCACCGGGTCGACCTCGTCGATCACCAGGACCGCCGGCGGGAAGGTGCGGTCGGCGGCGCCCGTGTCGAGGGCCTTCAGGTCGGCGGTGAGTTCGGCCCCCAGCACCAGTCCCGGGATCTCGACGGACCCGTCGGCGACACCGGGGGCGTCGCCCACCGCGTACATGCGACGCAGCGCCCGCTGGTAGCGCACGAACTGGCTCCCTTTCGTCCACGGGTACCAGAGGGTGAGCGAGGCCACGTCGCGGCGGGTGTCGGCGGCCCGGGCGGCCAGCGTCGCCCCGAGGCGCGCCCCCACCAGGTGGAGGCGGACGGCACCGGCCCCACCCAGGTAGTCCAGCCCCTCGCCGATGCTGGCGATCCAGGCGGCCAGCCGGTCCGGGTCGGTGAGGGCCCCGACCGAGTCGCCGGTCCCGTCGTAGTCGAAGCGGAGGACGGCGCAACTGACTTCGGCCAGGGCACCGGCCAGTCGGCGGAAGGCCAGTTGGGTCGCCTCGCCCTCGATGCCGATCGACGGACACAGCACGACGCCGTGGCCACTCGGGACGGCGGGTATGTGGACCCAGCCGAACAGGGCGCGGTCGACCGGGCCGAACCAGGTGGGTACCGCCTTCGGTTCAGGCATCGCCGGGCACCGGAGTGCGTGGCGAGCGCGGCGTCGGCATGGTGGCGCCCGTCCGTTCGTCGTGCGTGGACCCTGACATTTCCGGCGATGGTAGCCGCACCGGTCAGCGGCCCGTCCGGCGGAGGCGGGCGAGCACCGTGGTCCGCATGTCGGGCTCGATCCGCAGGACCACGACGGCGGTGGCGGCCCACGCCCCGAGCACGACGGCGGTGGCGCAGACCACGGCCTGCACCCCCCCGCGGACGGCGTGTGCCGAATGCGGCACCGGGAACAGCCACAGGATGGCGAGGGCCAGCACGCCGGCGGCGGCCACGGCCGGCAGGACGGGGAGCAGCGCGTCCTTCACGTACGTTGCGAAGGACATCTCGAGGTAGCGGCAGACGATGATCGGCAGGATGGTGAACTCGATGACGAGGACGGCCGGCAGCGACCCGATGGCCGGTCCGATCGGCCCCAGCCAGAAGGTGGCGATGATGCTCCCGATCAGGTTGATGGTGGCGCCGAGGACGGCCATGCGCATCATCAGCTGATTGCGGCCGATGCCCGTCAGGAAGACGAAGCACTGGTGACCGGGGAGCTCGAGGGCCGTCACGAAGCCGAGGGCGATCATGATCGAGTAGGTCTTCGGCGGCACCTTGCCCAGCCACAACGTGAGGATGGGGTCGCCGAACGCGGCCAGTGCCACGAGGATGGGCAGCGAGATGGCCAGCGTGGCCATCACCGTCCTCGAGAAGAGGCGGGCCTGGCGGGCCGGGTCCTTCACGCTCTCGAGGTGGGCGTAGGTGGGCAGCAGCAGGTCGCTGCCGTAGGTGGTGAGGTTGCGCGTGAGGTTGGCCGTGGACAGGGCGATGTCGTAGGGGGCCACCTGCGCGACCGGCAGGATGATGCCGATGATCAGGGCGTCGAGGCTGTAGGACACCATCCCGCTGACGGCGATGACGGTGTTCCGTCCGCCGAACGTGAGCAGGTCGACGAGGATCTGCCGTCGGAAGCGGCCGGTGGCCACCGAGAACCCTGTGATCCGGCGCACGAGGAAGCTGGTGAGCCCGAAACTGAAGACCGTGCCGACCACGGTGACGACGCCGAGCCAGATCAGCCCGCCGCCGGCCAGGACCACCACCACCTGGGCGATCTGGGTCACGAACATGCCGGCCAGGTTGATCTGGGACTGCCGGTCGTTGCGGCCCACACCGAACAGGACCGCACTCGGCACCGCGGCGATGAACTTCACGGCGATCATGACGCCGAGGAGGACGAGGGTGACGCCCGCCTTCTGGGCGCTGATGTCGCCGAGGTGGACGATGGATCCGAGGAACGGCGCCACCACCACGGTGACCAGGACAGCGATGGCCCCGGACACCGAGAAGAAGATGGACGACGTGCGGATCACGTCGGCCAGTCCGTCGTGGTCGCCCACCGCGGTCATCCGGGCCACGCGCTGGACCACGGCGGTCGACACCCCGACGTCGAGCAGGGCCAGATAGCTCACGATGGAGAGCAACACGATCCAGAGGCCGTAGGTGCTGGTCCCGAGGTGCTCCAGCAGCACCCGGGTGAGCACCAGGCTCAGGACTACGCCGAGGATCAGGTTGGCGTAGGACGACAGCGCGTTGCGCAGGAACTGCCGGGGGCTGGCGTTGGCCGCCGGCTGGTCCGCTGCAGTCACGGCAGGCGCTGAACTGAGGGACTCATGCGCGTCGAATCGTACCGTGTCCGCCCCGAGATCCCGGAACTCCGGACCGGATCGGCGCAGGGTGGGCCGACGGGAGATCAGTCGTCGAGCTTCAGGGCGGAGACGAAGGCCTCCTGGGGAACCTCGACGCGGCCGATGTTCTTCATCTTCTTCTTCCCCTCCTTCTGCTTCTCCAACAGCTTGCGCTTGCGGGTGATGTCACCGCCGTAGCACTTGGCCAGCACGTCCTTGCGCCGGGCCTTGACGGTCTCGCGGGCCAGCACCCGACCGCCGATGGCGGCCTGGATCGGCACGTCGAACATCTGGCGCGGGATCAGCTCGCGGAGCTTGTCGGCCATCCTGCGCCCGTAGTAGTCGGCCTGGGACTTGTGGACGATGGTGGAGAAGGCGTCGACGGGGACGTGGTTGATGAGCAGGTCCACTTTGACGAGGTCCGAGGTGGCGTAGCCGCCCGGCTCGTAGTCGAGGCTGGCGTAGCCCTTGGTCCGGCTCTTCAGCTGGTCGAAGAAGTTGACCACCACTTCGGCCAGGGGGATCACGTAGACGAACTCCACCCGCTCGGGGGACAGGTAGTCCATCTTGACCATCTCGGCCCGACGTCCCTGACACAGCTCCATCACCGAGCCGGTGTACTCGGCCGGCGACAGGATGGTGGCGCGCAGCATCGGTTCGTCGACATGGTCGAGCGTCGACGGCTCGGGCAGCTCGCTCGGGTTGTCTACGTCGACCTCGGTGCCGTTGGTCAGGAAGGCCCGGTAGGCAACGGACGGAGCGGTGGCGATCAGCGACAGGTCGAACTCGCGCTCGAGGCGCTCGCGGACGATCTCCATGTGGAGCAGGCCGAGGAAGCCGCAGCGGAAGCCGAAGCCCAGCGCCCGCGACGACTCGGGCTCGTACGTGAAGCTGGCATCGTTGAGCCGGAGCTTCTCGAGGGCATCGCGGAGGTCCGGCAGCTCGTCGCCGTCGATAGGGAACAGCCCGCAGAAGACCATCGGCTTCGGGTCGCGGTAGCCGTCGAGCGCCGTGGCCGCCGGGTGGGTGGCCGTGGTGACGGTCTCCCCCGAGCGGGCACCGCCCACGTCCTTGATCCCGGCGATGAGGTACCCGACCTCGCCCGGGCCGAGCTCGTCCACGGGCACGGTCACCGGGGTCCGGATGCCGATCTCCTCGATCTCGTGGTTGTCGCCGGCCTGCATGAACCGGAGCCGGTCCCTGGTGGTCAGCGTCCCGTCCATGACCCTGATCGAGCTGACGACCCCCCGGTACTGGTCGTAGGCGGAGTCGAAGATCAGGGCGCGCAGCGGCGCGGCCGGGTCGCCGACCGGGGCCGGGATACGGGCCACGATGGCGTCGAGCAGCTCGGGCACCCCCTGGCCGGTCTTGGCCGAGATGTGGAGGATGTCGGCGGCGGCGAGACCCAGGACCGTCTCGATCTCGGCCGCGCACCGTTCGGGATCGGCGGCCGGCAGGTCGATCTTGTTGAGCACGGCCACGACCTCGAGGTCGTGTTCCAGGGCCTGGTAGCAGTTGGCCAGGGTCTGGGCTTGGATCCCCTGGGAGGCGTCGACCAGCAGGACGGCGCCCTCGCAGGCGGCCAACGACCGGCTGACCTCATAGCCGAAGTCGACGTGGCCCGGGGTGTCGATGAGGTGGAGGGTGTGGTCCCGCCAGGGCACGCGGACGTTCTGGGCCTTGATGGTGATGCCCCGCTCGCGCTCGATGTCCATCGAGTCCAGGTACTGCTCGCGCATCAGGCGGGGGTCGACGGCCCCGGTCAGCTCCAGGATGCGGTCGGACAGCGTCGACTTGCCGTGGTCGACGTGGCTGATGATGGAGAAGTTGCGGATACGGTCGATGGGGAGCACGGGTGGCCCAGCGTACCCAAGGCCGATGGGCGCCCGACCCCGTCGCCGGACTCCCGCCCCTGCCCAGACTGCGGGAGCGGCCGTCGGGACCGTGGTGTCCCGAACTGCTATCCTTCACTGTCTCCCGGTACGCGATCCCTCGAGGATCCCGGGGGCCAGACACAGCCCGGGCCGGTGGTGCACGTAGCCGTCCGGACCCGACGCACGAGGACGACGAGGACGAGCAGTGGCCAACATCCGTAGCCAGATCAAGCGCAACCGCCAGACCATCAAGCGCCAGGCCCGCAACAAGGCCGTCCGGTCCGAGCTGCGCACCCGCACCAAGCGGGCCAACTCGGCCATCGCCGAGGGCGACGAGCACTCCGAGGAGACGATCCGACTGGCCATCAAGCGGATCGACAAGGCCGCGGCCAAGGGTGTCATCCACAAGAACCAGGCTGCCAACCGCAAGTCCCGCCTGATGAAGCGTGCCGCCAGGGCGACCGCCGACGCCTGAGTCCCACCCGTACGGCTCCACGTGGGCCGGACGATCGCCGCACCCGGGTCCCGCCTCCGGGGCGGTCAGTTCCCGTCGGGGTAGAACTGGCGGAACCACCGCCGGTACTGGGCCACGGGACCGTCGACCTTCGTGAGGATCGGGCGCTCGCGGTAGACCTTGTGCTCCCAGATCGGCACGTCTTGGGTGAACTGGAGATTGGTGACCTGGTCGTTGAGCTCGGAGATCGACTCGGTGGCGGCCTCGTCGGCGAGCCGCCTCATGGAGAAGTGGAGTCCGATCTCGGTCAGCTCGTCATCGATCGGGGTCTGGGTGATGTAGGTCAGCATGTTGATCGGATCCTGGTCCACCTCGACCGCCACGATCCCCGGTCCACACGTCGTCGACGTCGTCCGCACCTCGAAGCCGGCCTCGGAGACGGCGGTCACCTTGAGGCTCTGTTCGACGATCATGGAGGCGCCCTCGAACCGCACGTCGAAGTGCGCGACCTCGGGTGCCGCCATGTCGTGCACGGCCGAGAAGTGGGACCGGTCGATGATGTTCTCGGTCAGGTCCTGGACGTGGACGCGCACCTCGTAGGTGTTGCTCCGCCACGGGGTCCACGACGCCTCGTCCTCCCGGTAGGCGATCACCTCGAAGTCCGGTACGGCACCCCCGGCATGGTGCCAGACGAAGATCCGCCCGTTGCGCTCGCACACGTCCCACGCCCGGGCGCCGGCCCGGGGCGTGCGGTCGAGTCCGGGTACCTCGGCCAGCCGGCCCGTGCCGTCGAAGCGCCATCCGTGGAACGGGCAGGCGATGCCGTCGCCGCAGACCCGGCCCCCGACGCCGAGATGGGCACCCAGGTGCGGGCAGTGGGCGTCGAAGACCCGCGCCGCGCCGTCGTCCTCGCCGCGGAAGAGCACGAGGTCACGGCCGAGGTAGTGCAGCGGGGTCACGTCGCCGGGCGACAGGGCGTCGGTGGAGCCGATACAGAACCAGCCGTTGGGCGCGGCGGGGAACGGGTAGCGCGTCGCCATGGGCCCTACCGGCCCGACCCGACGGGTCCGGCCATGGCCGACGGCACGTCGTGGAACCGGCCGGCGAAGGCCCGCAACGGAAGGTCGGCGCTGGTGAGTAGGCCCGGGGGTGCGTCGCAGACCGACCGCATGGCGTTGAGTCCCGGCATCCCGGTGATGGTCATACCCAACGAGGCAAAGTAGGCCGCATCCATCAGACTGTGCGGCGTGCCCGTGGCCGGCAGGATCATGTGCCGGTTGATGATCATGGGGTCGCCCTGGATCGTGGTGATGTAGCAGCCCTGGACGTTCCACTTCGGCTCCGTCTTCGGAGTCATCTGCCATTCGAGGTGCACCTCGATCCGGGGCACCCCGTCCGCCATGCCCTTGAACTTGGCCAGGCTCCCGCCGAGCGACCCCTTGGCGAGCGTCCACCAACCGAGGTCGACGTCCTCGGTGCAGGCTCCGAGCTCACACTCGAAGACCACCTCGTCGAGCGCCAGGTCGAGGCAGTCCGCCATCAGGTAGATGGAGTCGGCGAAGACGGTGCAGCCCGTCTCGAGCAGGCCCGGGATCTCGGGGTCGTCCACCGGTCGGCCGTAGCCGACGTTCTTCCAGGTGTCGACGGAGTGGTGGCACGAGACGTCGACCGTCTCGAGCACGGTGACGTGGTCGACCCGGCCCATGCCGGCCGTGGCCACCACACTCAGGATCTGGGCCAGCCCGGGGTTCATGCCTGTGCCGTAGAACGTCGCGCCCCCACGCCGGCAGGCGGCCTCGACCAGCGCGGTGGGTCTGGTGCCCGACGGGTGGGGATGGTTGCGGTCACGATGGTGCCCGGTGATCCAGTCGGACGTGGTGACCACGTTGATGCCGTGCTCGAGGAGGGCGCAGAACAGGTCGATGTCCGGCCACACGCCGTTGAAGTTCACGACGTCGGGCGTCAGGTCGTAGACGTCGTCGAGGTCGCCCGTCGCGGTGATCCCGATCGGGCCGATGCCGGCGATCTCCCCCGCGTCGCGCCCGACCTTGTCGGGCGTGTAGCAGTAGAGGCCCACGAGTTCGAGGTCAGGGTGCTCGACGATCCGTCGGACCATCTCGGTGCCCACGTTGCCCGTGGCGAACTGCACGACCTCGAGTGGTCCCGTCGGCATGTCGATCCCCTTACCTGGGCGAGGACGTGGTCGGGCCCGCCGTACGTCGGATCCTAGATGAGTCCTGGACACGTGTCCAGAGAGTGATCTGGACGGGTGTCCGACTGCGCTCAGTCCCCGGTCGGCTCGATGAGCTCGGGCCCGTCGTTGCGGACGTTGCCCACCGCCGCTCCCACCGGCCGATGGACCAGCGTGCCGGCCGCCGACGGCACCAGCAGCGACTCGAGCTCGGGCTTGTCGCCGTTGGCCGGGTCGAGCCACTCGTCGAGGGTCTCGTCCTCGAGCACCACCGGCATCCGGTGGTGGATGTCCCCCATGTCCGGACCGGCCCCGGTGGTGATCACGGTGCACGTGCGCAGGGCCGGGCGCGGTTCGTCACCGGCATGGCCGGCGTCGGGTCCACCCCACCAGGGTTCCCACAGCCCGGCGAGGGCCAGCGGTCGTCCGTCGGCCCGGGTGAAGTAGTACGGGCGCTTGGGGCCCGGTCCCGGCCTCCACTCGTAGAATCCGTCGGCCACCACCGCCACGCGTCGGGCGGTGAACGCCGAGCGGAACGACGGCTTCGACGCCACCGTCTCGGCCCGGGCATTGAACATCCTGCTCCCCACGGTCGGGTCCTTGGCCCCCGACGGGACGAGGCCCCACTTGTACCAGCCCAGCTCCCGGTGGAGGCCCTGCGGGCCGTCGCCGCCGGAAGGCGTGTCAGCCACGTCGGCCACGGCCAGGATCGACTCGGTGGGTGGCACGTTCCAGCTCGGTCGGGCGTCCGCGTCGACGTCCGGCCCGAGTTGGGCGTCGAAGATACGGGCCAGGTAGTCCGGGTCCGAGTAGAGCGAGATCCTTCCGCACATGGTCGGCCAGCCTACGGCGGTCCGGCCCCGATCACGCCCGGTCGGAGACCTCGCCTACTTCGGCGGGTAGTAGTAGAACTTGCCGTTACAGCGGTAGCCGTGCTGGGGACCGTTGATCGGTGGGTTGTCCACCCGCTGGATGTGGCCGCCCTTGATCTGGGCGATCACGTAGCAGTTGGCCGGGATCTTCTGGGCCGGGTTGGAGGTGGCGATGAGGTAGTTCCCGTTGAAGCTGGTGATCTTCCCCAGCTGCTGGAGCACCGAGCCCCGGGTGGGATTCTTGCCGGCGGCCTGCAGTGCCTGGGTGAACAGCTCGGCCGACAGCCACCCAAACAGGGTGTATAGGTCGGGATGGAAGCCGGGGTCAGCCTTCTGGACCCAGGTCTGGAAGGACTGAGCCGCTGGCAGTTGGCTGGCGTCCTCGCCCAAGAACAACGAGTTGACCATGTCCATGTAGGTCCCGTCGACGGCCGCTGCGCCACCGGAGTCCGATACCAATCGTTCCGAGTACGTCGACGCACCGAACACGAGCTGGGGATGGAAGTTCTGCTGGTCGAGGGCCTTCACCACCGACGCCGCGTAGTTTTCCGGCATCTGCTCGAGGAACAGGATCTTCACCCCGTCATTGCGCATGGCCACCACGTTCGGGGTGAAGTTGGTCGTGGTGATGTCGAACTGCTGGTCGTAGAGGACCTTGTAACCGAGGGACTGCATGGCCGCCTTCTCGCCGTTCCACTTCACGATGGCCGACGGCTGGTCGGCAACCAGGGCGGCGGCGTGCTGCACGTCGCCCGGGAACTTCTGCTTGAAGTACAGCAGGCCACCGGTCGGCCACCCGATGGCAGCCGGGTCGGGGCTGGAGCTGTTGGGCAGGTCGCTGGCTGTCTGACTGAGCGAGACCGTCACGTTCGGCACCCCGGGATTGGCGGCGAGCACCGTCTCGCCGTAGGAGTCCTCGAGGCTGAACCCGCCGACCGCGGCGAAGTCCTTCTGCACCACCTGTTGAGTGGCCTGCTTGTTGGGAGCACCCTGGTAGCCGTCGTCGTAGGAGTCGACGACGATCTTGCGGCCGTTGATCCCGCCGGTCGAGTTGACGAAGTCCGCCCACGCCTCGGTCCCCACATTGGCGCCCGTGAACAGGCCGAACGCCAGGGTCGACACGTTGCCCACCGTCACCGAGGTCGGGGTCACCCCGGTGGTATCGCTGAAGGCCGACGCCGGGATGGCCGACGACTTGCCCGTTGTCGTCGCGGCAGTCGTCGGTGCGACGGCCGGCTTGGTCGACGAGCAGGCGGCGAGTGTGCCCGCCAGCACCAGACCGACCAGGGCCGCTGTGACCGGCCCCCGCCGGCGCCGGTCCGCCACCCGTTCGCTGTTCGTCTGCCTCATGTCATTCCCCCTTGTGGTCATTGTCGTCCCATCCGTACCCGTCCCGGTCGTGCCCGGCAGGTCACCGACCCGTCCCCCCTGGCATACAGCACCGCCGCAGACTCTAGGGACTCGAGCGCCCCTGCGGGTGGCGGAACCCTCAATGCGAGCGCTCGTCCCGCCCGGCGGCCCGGTCGCGGTGCATGGCGTCGATCCGGGCGCGGGACAAATTGACGAACTCCCCCGTCGCCTCGACCTTCACCACGCCGTCCTGCCGTAGCCGCCCCACGCTGTGGGTGCGGCGGGCCGTGACCTCGGTCACTTCGGACTCGAACCGGGTGTCGACGCCGATCAGCGTGGGCTTCAGATAGCGGATGGTCAGCTGGACGGTCGGCCCAGCCGCATCGGCCACCACGTTGGCCGCCGTCAGGACGATGTCGAAGGCGGCGGCGATGGCGGCGCCGTGGACGCAGCCCGGCGCCCCTTCGTACTGGGGCGCGAACACCACGCTGCCGAAGGCCTTGGGCGGTGCGAACCAGAGCTCGATGGGCGGGGCCAGCGGATTGCACGACCCGACCACCATGTCGAAGGGCATGGCCGCGGTCAGGGTCGTCGGATCGTGCAATCCGTCCGACTCGGCCGCGAACCTCCCGACCGGCTGGGTTCCCTCCTCGGGGACGGCGGCGGCCAGGTCCTCGCACAGGGCGTCGATCCGGCCTGCGGCGTCGGCGAAGGCCCCCGGCGCCGGGGTGGACGTCACCGTCAGCTCCATCAGGCGCCGCACGGCGGCAGCCAGCTCCTCCCGTCCACCCCCGCTCCAGGGCCGCCCGACGGGTCCCACGCGTCGCGGGGCCTCGCGGCCACCGATCCCGGGAGTGGACGGGTCAGGCATCCGAACCGGCGAACCGTGCGACGTAGGCGGCATGGGCATCGAGCGCTCCCAGGACCTCTGAGCGGGACCCGGACGGGATCCGCAGGACCACTTCGTCGATGCCCAGGCGGGCGAAGTGGTCGAGCTTGGCCTCGGTGGGCACCGTACCGAACGGAAGGACCCGGGCCCGACCCGGGTCGCGCCCCCGGTCCTCGAAAGCCGCACGCAGCAGGGGGATGGCCTCGGCCAGACCCGATCCTCCGACTGGCATCCACCCGTCGGCGTACTCGGCGATGGCGGCGAAGTTGCCTGACGAGGCGACGCCGCCGAGCAGGACCGGCACGCCGGGACGCTGCACCGGCTTGGGCCGGCTCCAGCACGGTGCCAGATGAACGAACTCCCCGTGAAACTCGGCCGGATCGTCACGCCAGAGCGCCTGCATGCACAGGACGTGCTCGCGCGCCACGGCGCGGCGGTCGGCGAAGGCCACACCGTGGTCGGCCGCTTCGTCCCGATTCCAGCCGAACCCGATGCCGAGCACCACCCGCCCCCCGCTCAGGTGGTCGAGGGTGGCCACCTGCTTGGCCAGCACGATCGGGTCGTGTTGGGCGACGAGCACGACGCCGGTCCCGAGCACCAGGTCCGTCGTCACCGACGCCGCGGTGGCCAGCGCCACGAACGGGTCGAGGCTCCGTTTGTAGTCCTCGACCCGCACACCGTCCACCAGCGCCGGCGGGGTGTCGGCCCGCACGGGCAGGTGGGTGTGCTCGGGCAGGTACATCGAGGTGAAGCCGCGTTCCTCGGCGGCCCGGGCCAACTCGGCCGGGGCCAGGTCGCCGTCGGTCAGGAAGCAGGTGATGCCGAGCTGCACCGGGCTCAGTCCCCCAGTCCGGAGGCCAGCTGCGTCCCGGGGTTGGCCTCAGGATCGGCGAACAGGGCGGCGAACGCCGCCTCCTCCCGCCGCCGGGCCTCGGCCACCGCCGGTCCCCGGGCCTGCAGCATCAGGTGCTTGATCTTGCGGGTGGCGTGGGCCGGGAGGGAGGCGATGGCGTGGGCCAGCTCCAGTGTCTCGGCCAGCACGGTGCCGTCGGGGCAGGTCCGCAGAGCCAGGCCCGACGTCACCGCCTGCTCGGCGGTGATCCACTCCGAGGCCAGCAGGGCCAGCGACGCCTGCTGCCATCCCATGCGGGCGGGCAGCAGATAGCTGCTGGCCGCCTCAGGCGGGACGCCCATCTCGGCGAAGGGGACCCGGAGGCGGGCCGACTCGTCCATCAGGACCAGGTCGACGTGGCCGAGGATCGAACAGCCGAGGCCCATGCCGACGCCGTGGACGGCGGCCAGCAAGGGCTTGTCGAAGCGCATCAGGAGGTCCAGCAGCACCTGGAACCCGGGCTCGGCGTCGGACCCGGCGCCACCGGTGGCGATGGCCACCATCTCGCGCAGGTCCTGGCCGGAGGTGAACGCCTTGCCGCGACCGGTCAACACGACGGCGTGGACGTCGTCGTCGCCCAGGGCACCGGACAGGGCGCCGGCCACCGCCCGGTACATGGCCCGGTCGAAGGCGTTGCGGGCTTCGGGCCGGTCGAAGGCGACGACCAGGACGTGGTCGAGGAACTCGAGCTCGATGCGGTGGTCGGCGCCGTCCCGGCTTGGGGTCACGGGCGGACGACCTGGCCGCCGTCGACGTTGAACACGTGCCCGGTGATCCACGAGGCTTCGTCGGACAGGAGGAAGAGGCACATCCCCACCAGGTCGGAGGTCTGGCCCATCCGCTTGAGGGCCAGGCCGGCCAGGATCGGCTCCATGAACGATGCGGGGACCACGGTCCGCGACGCCTCGGTGTCGGTGGGCCCGGGGGCGATGGCATTGGTGCGGATGTTGTCGCCGCCCAGCTCGTGGGCCAGCTGCTGGGTGATCGAGTTCACGCCGGCCTTGGCCAGCCCGTAGAAGCCGGCGTACAGGTAGGCGGCCGTCGAGGACTGGTTGACGATGGCGCCGCCGCCCCGGGCCACCATGTGCGGCCAGCAGACGCGGACGCAGTTGAGGGCGCCCAGCATGTTCACCGACAGGAACCGGTTGAGGTACTCCCAGTCCACCGTCAACAACAGGTCGAGCTTCATGCCGCCGAAGATGGCGGCGTTGTTGACCAGGTAGTCGATACCGCCGAACTCGTCGACGGCGGCCTGGGCCATGGCCCGGGCCGAGTCGGGGTCGGCCACGTCGACGGCCACGGCCCGGGCCGAGCCGCCGGACGAGCGGATGGCGGCGGCCACCGCTTCGGCACCGGCGGCGTCGATGTCGGCCACCACGACCGAGGCCCCGGCCGCGGCCAGCGCCTCGGCGTAGGCCTGCCCGATCCCGCCGGCCGAGCCGGTCACGATGGCCACCCGGTCGTGGAAGTCGAAGGTCGTCGTCGGGGTCGTCCCGTGGACCGCGGACATGTCAGGTCCCCCCGGTCTCGTCGGCCGCTGCGGTCCGCCCGGCGATGATCTTCTCGGCGGCGGCGTTGACCCCGGTCGACAGCGGCCATCCGATGTAGTGGGTCAGGTGGAGCACGACCTCGCGCACCTGCTCGTCGGTCAGCTCGCCGCGCTCGAGGGCCGACCGGAACTGGATCTCGAGCAGCGGTGCCTGGCCGAGGGCGGCCAGGACGCCGATAGTGAGCATGCGGCGGTCCCGGATGTCGAGCGCCTCGCGGGTCCAGATGGCGCCGAACAGGTGGTCGACGGTCACGTCGACGTAAGGCCCGGCGATGGTGTCGGGGTCGACGGAAAAGCCGTAGACCTCGTCCATCTTGGCCATGCCCGCGGCATGCGCCCCTGTCGTTCCCTCACCCATCGGTCCTCCCGTGTGTCGTCGATCGTCGCCGTCGGTCGGTCCGGTCACGCGGGTTCGGCCAGCGACTTGGTCTCGAGGTACTCCTCGAACCCGGCGACCCCCGACTCCCGTCCGACCCCCGATTGTCTATACCCGCCGAAGGGCACGTCGGGGCTGAACCAGAGGCCACCGTTGATCCCGATGGTGCCGGTGCGGATCCGGTTGGCCACGGCTACCGCCCGCGCCCGGTCGGCCGACCACACCGAGCCCGACAGGCCGTAGGCCGAGTCGTTGGCGAGGGCCACGGCGTCGTCGTCGTCGTCGAACGGGATGACGACCAGGACCGGGCCGAAGATCTCCTCTTGGGCCACCCGGGCATCGTTGCCCACGCCGACGATCAGGGTCGGCTCGACGAAGAAGCCACCGTCCAGGCCCTCGGGGCGGCCGCCGCCGAGGGCGAACGAACCGCCCTCCTCGATGGCCAGCCTCAGGTAGCCCTCCACCCGGTCGCGCTGGCGGGCACTGACCAGCGGGCCGCAGATGGTTCCCGGGTCGGTCGGGTCGCCGGCCGGCAGCTTGGCCATGACCCGCGACGTCGAGTCGACCGCCTCGTCGAACAGCGTCCGGGGGACGAGCAGGCGCGTCGTGATGGCGCACCCCTGCCCGGCGTGTGTGCAGACGGTGAAGGCGGCCGTGGCGCAGGCGCCCCGGAGGTCGGCGTCGTCCAGGATGACGAAGGCAGACTTGCCCCCGAGCTCCAGGAACACCTTCTTCACGGTGTCGGCGGCCGAGGCCATCACCTTGCGGCCGGTGGCCGTCGAACCGGTGAAGCTGACCTGGTCCACCCGGGCGTCGGTGGAGAGCAGAGCCCCGACGGCGTGGTCGGACGACGGGACGATGTTGACCACCCCGGCCGGGATGTCGGTCTCCTCGGCGATGAGTCGGCCGAGGACCGTGGCGCACCACGGCGTGTCCGGGGCCGGCTTGAGCACCACGGTGTTGCCCGCGGCCAGAGCCGGACCGAGCTTGGCCAGGTTGATCTGATGGGGGACGTTCCACGGGGTGATGGCACCGACCACCCCGGTCGCCTCCCGACGCACCCAGCGGTGGGACGGGATGCCGAGCGGCTCGGCGTCGCCGAGGTCGGTCTCCCACTCGAAGCCCTCGGCCAGGTCGGCCACCCACCCGAGCGACCCGACCGGGGCGTCGAGTTGGGCGGAGTAGGTGAGGGACACCGGCGAGCCGGTCTCGGCGACGGTCATGGCCCGGATCTCGTCGGCGTGGCGCTGGAATCCCGCCTGCAGCTGGCGCAGGCCGCGCACCCGCAGCTCGACGTCGGTGGACCAGTCCGTCCCGTCGAAGGCGCGGCGCGCCGCACCGATGGCATCGTCGAGGTCCTGGCGCGAACCGTCGGCGACCACGCCGAGCACCGCACCGGTGGCCGGGTTGACGGTCTCGAATGTGGCACCCGACCGGGCCGGTCGCAGCTCGCCGTCGATCAGCAGCCGCTCCTCGCCCCTCACGGTGGCGTCGTCGCTCATCGGTCCCCTTTCGCTGTGCCCAGGCCGAAGATGTCGTCGGTGCGGGCTTCGGTCATGGCGGCCAGCGGCAGGTCTACGTCCATCTCGGCGGCCAGCGCCAGCGCGGCCGTCAGATCCTTGTGGGCCAGGTCGGCGCCGGCCCGCATGGCCGCGGTCAGCCCGGCGTCGTCGTCCGCGGTGAACGGGGCGACCGTGGCGCGGAACATCAGCGTCGAGGCCCCGCCGATCTTGGCGTCGCTGGCCCGGATGACCTGGGCCAGCTTGGCCAGCTCGATGCCGGAGGCCTCGGCCAGGACCTGGCCCTCATAGGCGGCGAGCCAGCTCCCGTACTGCACCAGGTTGCGCGCCAGCTTGGCTGCGAGCCCGGTGCCGAAGGGGCCCATCCGCACGGTCAGCGACCCCATGGCGTCGAACACGGGGGCCAGGCCCGCGACCACCGCATCGTCGCCCCCCACCATGCAGATCAGCTCGCCCGACGCCGCCGCGCTCGGCCCCCCGCTCACCCCGCAGTCGACCACGGTCACACCGGCCGCCGCAGCCTCGGCGCCGATGGCCCGGACGCACTCGGTGGTGATGGTGCTGACGATCACGAACGTGGTCGCCGCGCCGCCGGCGACCATGGCGCCGTGGGGCCCGGACAGGACGGCGTGGACCTGCTCGTCGTTGACGACGGCCACCACCACGACATCGGCGGCACGGGCCAGGTCGGCCGGCGAGGCGGCTACGACGGCGTAGGCGGCGTGCTTGGCCGCCGCCTCCTCCCGGATGTCGGACACCACCAGAGGCAGCCCGGCGGCGTGCACACTGGCGGCCACCCCGTCGCCGATGAGGCCGAGTCCGATGACGCCGACGGTGGGACGGCCACCGGACACCTCGGGCGCTGGGCGCTGCTCTGTCGACACGATGACCCCCTGTTGCTGGACAAGTGTCTGGACTATAGTTTGGACACATGACCGATACCAGCGCGTGTCCCCGGGCCGACGCCGACCCCACGGTCCCCCGGTGACGGCCACCCAACCCCTGCCCGACGACGGTTCCCCGGTCGTCGACATCGAGGCCACCCGGCGCCGGCTCTCCGCCCGGCAGGCCGAAGTGGTCGCCAACCTGGTGCGGGCCGCCGAAGAGGAGACCGAGGACGTCGGGTACGCCGGACTTACCGTGCGTGGGGTGGCCCGCCGTGCCGGGGTGGCCCCGGCGACGGCCTACACCTACTTCAGCTCCAAGGACCACCTGTTGGCGGAAGTGTTGTGGCGCAGGATGGAGTCCCTCCCACCGGTGGACGCCGACATGACGGTCCCGGTGGCGAATCGGGTGGCGCGCACGGTGCGGGACATGATCCCCTTCGCCGCCGAGAGCCCCGCCCTGATCGACGCCTGCACGGTGGCCCTGATCAGTCCGAGCCCCGATGTGAGCCACCTGCGCGACCGGATCGGCTCCGAGACCCACCGCCGGCTGACCACCGCCCTCGGGCCCGGGGTCGACCCCCGGGTGGTCCGGGTGCTCGAGGCCGCCTACTCCGGCGCCCTGCTCACGGCCGGCACCGGTCACATGTCGTTTCTCGACGTCCCCGCCTTCGTCGCCGAGGCGGCCACGCTCCTGGTCGACGGCACCGGCGGCACCCGTTGACCTCCACCGAGGTCGGGGGGACCGTCACCTACAACCCCTATGCCTACGAGATGCACGAGGACCCGTACCCGACCTACGCGCGGCTGCGGGCCGAGGCGCCCGTCTACCGATCCGAGGAGTTCGACTTCTGGGCGCTCTCCCGCCACGAGGACGTGATCGGCGCGTTCCGGAACGTCGACGCCTTCTCCAACGCCTTCGGCGTGTCGCTCGACCCGTCGGCGTTCAGCCCCGACGCCCACCGGACCATGTCGTTCCTGGCCCTCGACCCGCCCAGGCACACCCGGATGCGCTCCCTGGTCGGCAAAGGGTTCACCCCCTCCAAGGTCAACGCCATGGAGGAACGGATCCGGGAGATCACGGTCGAGCACCTCGAGCCGGCCCTCGAGTCGGGCAGCTTCGACTTCATCGCCGACTTTGCCGGCAAGGTCCCCATGGACGTGATCTCGGAGCTGATGGGCGTGCCGGTGGTCGACCGCGCCGAACTCCGGCGCTTGGCCGACCTGGTCCTCCACCGGGCCGACGGCGTCTACGACGTGCCGCCGGAGGGGATGGCGGCCGCGCTGGACCTCGTCGTCTACTACCAGGCCATGGTCGACGAGCGCCGCAGGTCCCGGACCGACGACCTGACCTCGGCCCTGCTCGACGCCGAGATCGACGGCGACAAGCTGACCGACGACGAGGTCGTGGCCTTTCTGTTCCTCATGGTCGTGGCCGGCAACGAGACCACCACAAAGCTGCTCGGGAACGCCTGGTACTGGGGGTGGCGCCATCCCGACGAGCGGTCCAAGCCGTTCGACGACCCGGGCCGGGTGCCCGACTGGGTGGAGGAGACCCTCCGCTACGACACCTCCAGCCAGATGCTCCTCCGGGTCACCCGCCAACCGGTCGTGCTGCACGGCACGACCATCCCCGAGGGCGATCGGGCACTGCTCCTGGTCGGCTCGGCCAACCGGGACGAGCGGGTCTTCGCCGACGCCGACCGCTACGACCTCGACCGCGACACCAAGGCCCTGGTCAGCTTCGGCAGCGGCCGCCACTTCTGCATGGGTGCCCCGCTGGCCCGGCTCGAGGCCCGCATCGGGCTCACCGAACTGGTGGCGCGGGTGGCCGGCTACGACGTCGACCCCGACGGCATCGAGCGGGTCCACTCGATCAACGTGCGGGGCCTCGCCGCCCTGCCGACGACGGTGGCGCTGCGGTGACGGGGGTGCGGCGCTGATGGCCCGGTTCCCGCCCAACCCCGAGCGCCGGCCGGCCGTGGTGACCGGCGCCTCCTCGGGCATCGGCCGGGCCACCGCCATCGCCCTCGGCGCGCTCGGCCACCCGGTGGTACTCGGCGCCCGGCGGGTCGGCGAGTGCGAGGACGCGGCGGCGGCCATCCGGTCCGGAGGGGGCGAGGCGGTGGCCATCCACCTCGACCTGGCCGACGGCGACTCCGTGGAGCGGTTCGCGGCGGCGGCCGTCGACACCCTCGGCCAGGTGGAGATCGTCGTCTCCAACGCCGCCCAGAACATCGCCGGATCCGTGCTCGACACCGGTCCCGCCGAGTTCGACGGCGTACTGGGCGTCAACATCGGCGGCACCCACCGCCTGGTGCGGGGCCTCCTGCCGGCCCTCGTCGAACGCCAGCGGGGGGACGTCGTCTTCGTGACCTCCGACGTGGCCGAGCGGCCCCGGCCCGCCATGGCGGCCTACGTGACGTCGAAATGGGGCCTCGAGGGCTACGTCCACTCCCTCCAGATGGAGCTCGAGGGGACCGGCGTGCGCGCCACCATCCTGCGGCCCGGACCGACCATGACCGGCATGGGCCTGGACTGGGACCCGGAGGTGACCGGGGCGGTCATCGAGCAGTGGGCCGCCTGGGGATTCGCCCGGCACAGCAACTTCATGCGTCCGGCCGGCGTGGCCGAGGCCGTATGCGCCGTGGTGTCGCTCCCCCGGGGCACCCACGCCACCGTCATCGAACTGCAGCCCGAGGCGCCCATCGCGTCGCCGAGCGACCACGAGGCGCGGAGCGCGCCGTCCGACGACCAAGGAGCACAGTGATGGCCATCGACACCGGAACACGCGAGCCCGCCCGGGTGTCGGGCGGGGAGGGGTCCACCGGCCACCTCGAGGAGCTGCGGGCCGATCCCATCGGCCTCATGCAGCGGGTCCGCGACGAGTGCGGCGACGTGGGCGTGTTTCGTCTGGCCGACCGCGAGGTCGTCCTGCTCAGCGGGGCCGAGGCCAACGAGTTCTTCTTCCGCTCCCCCGAGGAGATCCTGGACCAGGCCGAGGCCTACCCGTTCATGACCCCGGTCTTCGGGGAAGGGGTGGTGTTCGACGCCTCGCCGGAGCGGCGCCGCGAGATGCTCCACAACCAGGCGCTGCGCGACAAGTTCATGCGGGGCCACGCCGCCACCATCGCGTCCGAGGTCGAGGCCATGGTCGCCGACTGGGACGACGAAGGCGAGATCGACCTGCTCGAATGGTTCGCCGAGCTGACCATGTACACCTCGTCGGCCTGTCTCATCGGCAAGCGCTTCCGCGACCAGCTCGACGGGCGCTTCGCCGCCCTCTTCCACGACCTCGAGAAGGGCACCGACGCCATCGCCTACGTCGACCCCTACGCCGACATCGAGAGCTTCCACCGGCGCGACGCGGCCCGGGCGGAGCTGGTCTCGCTCATCCAGGGGATCATGGAGGGTCGGGCCGCCGGGCCGCCCGCCACCCAGGACGACCAGGACCTGGTCGATGTCCTGATGTCGGTCAAGAACCCCGACGGCAGCGACCGGTTCCTTCCCGACGAGGTGACCGGCATGTTCATCTCGATGATGTTCGCCGGTCACCACACCACGTCGGGCACCGCCGCCTGGACCCTCATCGAGCTGCTGAGGAATCCCGACGTCATGGTCCGGGTCGACGACGAGCTGGCCGACCTCTACGCCGATGGTGCCGAGGTCAGCTACCAGGCCCTGCGGGCCATGCCGCTCCTCGAGTCGTCGATCAAGGAGGCGCTGCGGCTCCACCCGCCGCTCATCCTGTTGTTGCGGGTGGCCAAGGACGAACTGGCCTGCGAGGGCTTCGCCATCCACCCCGGCCAGATGGTGGCGGCCAGCCCGTCGGTGTCCAACCGGCTGCCCGAGGACTTCCCCGAGCCGGAGGCCTTCCGCCCCGACCGGTACCTCGACCCCCGCGAGGAGGACCGCCTCAATCCGTGGACGTGGATCCCGTTCGGCGCCGGCCGCCACCGCTGTGTGGGCCAGGCCTTCGCCATGATGCAGCTCAAGGCCATCTTCAGCGTGCTGCTCCTCGACTGGGAGTTCGCGCCGGCCCAGCCGTCCGACACCTACCGCAACGACCACTCGAAGATGGTGGTGCAGCTGCAGCAGCCCTGCGTGGTGCGCTACCACCGACGGGCCGTGGCCCGTAGCCATCCGGGCCCCGGGGCCTGATGCGCATCGTCGTCGACGCCGACCTCTGCCAGGGCCACGGTGTGTGCGAGTCCGAGGCGCCCGGGGTGTTCGAAGTGGGCAAGGACCATCAGGTGGTCGTCCTCGACGCTGACCCACCGGCGGACCGGCGCACCGAGATCGAGGCCGCCGTTCGCTTCTGCCCCACCCACGCCCTGTCCCTGGTCGACGAGTGAGTCGGTCGTCCCGACTCCGGGATGCCGGCTCCCCTCGAACCTCGACAACCACCCATCCGCCAGCAACCAACAAGGAGTCGCCCCGTGCCGTCATACCCGCGCCGTGAGCTCGAAGAGACCATGCAGCTGTGGCTGGACCTCAACCAGAAGTGCGAGGAGGAGCTGAACTGGCTGGCGCTCGCCGACATGTTCACCGAGGACGCCACCTACGGGTGGAACGTCGGCCCCAACGACGAGTTCATGGCGGTGGGCCGCGACCAGATCCGCGAGTACGCCGTCGGCCTCGAGATGGAGGGCCTGGGCGGGTGGACCTACCCGTACATGCGCATCCTCATCGACGAGGTCCAGGGGGAGATCCTCGGACTGTGGAGGCAGGTGGCCGATGCCGCCCGCCCCGACGGGAGCCGCTACGAGATCGCCGGCCTCGGGGGCAGCTGGTTCCGCTACGGCGGCAACCACCAGTGGAGCTGGCAGCGCGACTTCTTCGACGTGGGCAACGCCACCGCCGCCTACATCGAGATGATCCAGGCCGACGCCCTGAGCCCGGGTATGAAGGCCCGCATGGAGAAAATGGGCTCCGGGCGTCAGCCGGGCCACTACCCGGTGGGCAAGGCTCCCGTCAGCCTGTGGGAGGGCGTCGAGCCGACGGTACTGGGCAGCGGTTCCTGATTCCACCCTGGCACGGCACGGTGCCGGTGCCGTCCGGGACGGGTCTCCGTGGACGCCGTCGGAGCCGCCGGATATCGTGAGGACAGCAGTTCTGCGGCCCGGACAGGACATCGGGCACGTTGCACAGGCGGAACCAGCGGGAGGCACGACATGGGGCGGTATCGGTACGTGGCGGTGGTGGCCGTTGCCGTGATGGCTTCCCTGGCGGCACTTCCGGAGGGAGCGCAGGCTGCGGGGACCCGTTCTGCCGCCGCCGAGGCGGGGGTCGGCGCCCAACCGGCGGCCTGTGCCCATCCCGGCGCCGCGCATCGGGGGCACTGCTACCTGTCGGTGGAGCCCGCCTCGGCGCCGCCGCTGGCAGCAGCACAAGCGGTCACTTGCGCGGTCGACGAGGCGGCCGGTTACACGCCCTGCAACCTCCGGAACGCCTACGGGCTGACCAAATTGGCCAAGACCGCCGGCAACGGCGTGACCGTGGCGGTCGTCGACGCCAACGATGACCCGAATGCCGCGTCCGACCTGGCGTTCTACCGATCGCACTTCGGACTCCCGGCGTGCACGGTCAAGTCGGGCTGCTTCACCAAAGTGAACCAGTCCGGTCAGACCAGCCCGTTGCCGACGCCCGATCCGAACCAGGCCCAGGAGATCGCTCTCGACCTGGAGATGGTGTCGGTAAGTTGTCCGCACTGTCACCTCCTGCTGGTGGAGGCCAACTCCAACGGCTTCGGCGACCTGGGGACGGCAGAGAACGAGGCGGTCACCCTCGGTGCCCGGGTCGTCTCCAACAGCTGGGGCACAGGTGAATTCAACGGCGAGACAGGTTGGGACGGCGAGTGGGACCACCCTGGCGTGGCCATCACCTTCAGTTCCGGCGACGGTGCCTACCAGGGCGGCGTGCAGTACCCCTCGGCTTCCCCGTACGTCACCTCGGTCGGTGGCACCGAGTTGACTCCGACGGCCGTCGGGCGGGGCTGGACCGAGGGCGCATGGGTCACCGCCGGCCCCAACCCACCGACACAGGGTTCGGGGAGCGGCTGTTCCGCGTATGAACCGAAGCCGATGTGGCAGAAGGACACCGGGTGCGCCAGGCGCACCACAGCCGATGTCAGCGCGGTGGCCGCCAACGTCCTCAGTTACGACACGTACCAGGGTTCGGGCTGGTACTTCTCGTTCGGCACCAGCGTCTCCTCACCCCTGGTCGCCGGCATCTACGGCCTGGCCGCCAACCCGACCTCGATCACCATCCCGGCGTCAGTGGCCTACAGCGCACCTGCGAAATCCCTCTTCGACATCGTCACCGGCCAGACGGGGACGTGCCACCCGACCTACCTCTGCAAGGCCCGCAAGGGATACGACGGCCCGACGGGGATGGGCTCCCCGCACGGCATCGGGGCCTTCCAGATTGCGGCCACGCCCCCGCCCGCGGTCACCGGGGTCACGAGGTCGGGTACGTCGTCGAACCCGACGATCACGATCTCCGGAGTGAACCTCGGGAACTTCCCCCCGATCGGCACACCGGAGACATGCCAGGCCGGCGACACCGGTGATATCTACGGTGCCAGCGGCCTGTGGTTCAGTGACGTCACGACGGGCTGGACCGCGGGCCAGAGCGGCGACTGCATCGGTCTGGTGGTGTCATCGTGGAGCAGCACCCAGGTCACCTTCACCTTCGGCAACCAATACGGCAACTACCCGCCGATCGGAACCGGGGACAGCTTCTCGGTGGAAGTGCAGGGAGCCGGCCTCAGCGGCACGCTGAACTGATTGGTGCTGGTGGAGGAAGGGACACCCCTGTTCACGGCCCTGGAGTCCCTGGATTGGGTGAAGCATCGCCAGGCGTCCGACGAGGCCATTCGGGCCCTCTACGAGAGCCGTCGGCAGCTGCGGGAGGTCGCGGTGGCAGTGGCGCTCGATGAAGGATGGAGTGTGGCCGAGATTGCGGCTTCGTTCGATCTCAATCACAACCAGATCGTCGGCGCCGTCGGCGAACACTCGACTCCGGCGGCTTCTCCCGTCGTGGAGGGACCCGCCCCCGAGCAAGGGTGATGCACCGGCCCGTTCCGGGATGAGACGGGCACGATCAGCGGTTGACCGACCGATAGGTTGTCGGCCATGACGACGTCCCCCGGAGCCCCCGTCGAGGCGCTGGACGCGGTGCGAGGAGCGGAGGCCCGGTTGGCGAAGACCGTCGCCCGGATCGACGACGCCACGATGGCCCGTCAGTCGCTGCTGCCCGGTTGGACGGTGGCCCACCTCTTGACCCACCTGGCCCGCAACGCCGACAGCCACGTCCGGCGCACCCGGGCGTCCATCGACGGCGTGGTCGTCGACCAGTACCCGGGGGGCATGGACGAGCGCGCCGCGCAGATCGAGGCCGGCGCCGGCCGCACAGCGGCAGAGGTCCGGACCGACGTCGAGATGTCCACCGCCCGCCTGCTCGAAGCCTGGTCCGACGTGCCGCCTTACGCCTGGGCGAACAGCACCCGGGACGCTTCGGGGCGCGTACGGCGCCTGGACGAGCTGCCCGACCGTCGGTGGTTGGAGGTCGAGGTCCACCTGATCGATCTCGGGTGCGGGCCGACGCACAGCGACTGGCCCGACGCCTTCGTGGCCGCCCGGCTGCCCGAGATACGGGCCGAGGCGGCGGCCCGGCTGGTCGACGGTGCGGAGCTCCCGGCACCGGGTGCGGTCGACCCGCGGGACGAGCTGGCCTGGCTCTTCGGTCGCCTGGAACGGGCCGACCTGCCGGTGCTCGGTCCCTGGCAGTGAGCGGACCGGACCGCCCCCGCCCGGGCCGGGTTCGCCGGGCGTGACGATCGCCGAGGTCCTCGGCCTCCTGATCGCCGTGGTGGTGATGGCCACGGTGGCCGACCGCCTGCGGGTCGCCTATCCGATCCTGTTGGTCGTCGCCGGGCTGGTCGTGGCCGTTCTCCCCCTGGCCCACCGGGTCTCGCTCCAGCCCGACTTGATCCTGCTGGTCTTCCTGCCCCCACTGATCTACGACGCGTCCCTCGACACGTCGTCCCGGGAGCTGCACACCCACTGGCGCCCGATCCTCCTGCTGGCCGTCGGCCTCGTGCTGGCCACCATGACCCTGGTGGCCGTGGTCTTCCACCTGCTGGTGCCCCAGTCGACCTGGGGCGAGGCGTTCGCCCTCGGCGCCATCGTCTCGCCGCCCGACTCGGTGGCGGCCACCCAGATCGCCGGCAAGCTGGGCCTGCCCCGCCGACTGGTCACCATCCTCGGCGGCGAGGGTCTCATGAACGACGCCACCGCTCTCACCGCATACCAGGTGGCGGTGGCCTCGGTGGCCACCGCGTTGACCGTCGCCGACGTGGCGGCCCGGTTCCTGTTCGCGGTGGTCGTCGGCGTGGCGATCGGGGTGGTCGTCGGCTGGGCCGGCACCCGGTTGTTGCGCCTGGTCGAGACGCCCGTCATCGAGAACACCGTGCTGCTCATCCTCCCGTTCGCCGCCTACCTGCCGGCCGACAAGATCGACGCCTCGGGGGTGCTCGCCGTGGTGGCGGCGGGCCTGTACTTCGGCCGTTACGGCTCGCGGTCGCTGACGGCCGCCGCCCGGCTCCAGCAGCGCCAGATCTGGGAGTTGATCGTCTTCCTGTTGACCGGGTTGTCCTTCCTGCTGGTCGGGCTGGAGCTGCGCCCGGTCCTCGAGACCCTGACGGCGCGGAGTTCGGGCTCCCTCGTGATCGAGTCGCTGGCCGTGGTCGGCGCCGTGGTCATCCTGCGCCTGGTGTGGATGTTCGGCGTGACGGCCCTGCCCGGCGGACGCCAGATGTTCAGCGCCAACCAGGGGGAGGCCTCCACGTGGCGCGAGACGACCGTGGTCGGATGGTCCGGGATGCGGGGCGCCATCAGCCTGGCCGCCGCCCTGGCCCTGCCCACGTCATTTGCCGAACGGGACCTGGTGCTCTTCCTCACCTTTGCCGTCATCGTGGCCACCCTGGTCGGCCAAGGCCTGACGCTGCCGCCCCTCATCCGCAAGCTGGGCCTGGTGACCCGCGACGAACAGGACCGGGTGCTGGCCGCCGAGGCCCGGCGGCGGCTGGTGGTGCTGGCCCTGACCAGAATCGACGACCTGGCGGCGACCGAGGGCACGCCGGACGACGTGGTGGCGCGGGTGCGCACCGGGTACGAGGCACTCCTGGCCCAAGTCGACCGTCGCCTCGAGGTGCTCGACGAAGGGGGCGGGGCCGTCGACGAGGCGGGCGTCCCCGTCGAGGGAGAGACACGGGCACTCACAGCCGAGGTCGAGCTGCGCCGGAACGTGATCGCCGTCGAGCGCGACGAGCTCGACCGCATGATGGTGCACCGGCTGGTCTCCCGGCCGGTGGCCGACGAGGTACGGGCCGCCCTCGACATCGACGAGACGACCATGCGTCCCTGACGATCCGTCCCCGTCCGGGCGTTCTCGACCCGGTCGGGAGAATGCCGATGGGCGCCTCCGGAGAGGCGCCCATCGGGGTACGGGTCGTGCTGTGTGATGCACCGAGAAGCCCGTGATGCGCCGGGTGGGACCAGGGCCCGGCTAGGTCGCTCGGTGGGTGTCTGGCTGGGTTTCGCCAGGTGGTACAGCGAGCCGCCTCAGCGGCCAGCCACCTCCAGGGTCCCGCAACGTTGACTGCTCAGTTGGACCACCTCCTCTCTCTGGTCCGCTCATCGTATCGTCGGCGCGGCGCGGAGCGGTTCATCCAATCGGCCGGGTCCGCGGCGCCTGCGGGGGGGAGCGCCGGCGGGCGGGGCCCGGGCGGTGCCGGACGGCCGCCGCGGTGTGGTCAGATGGTCCGGTGACCCTGATCAAGATCAATGCCATCACCGTGCCGGACGAGGCCGGCGACGAGCTGGCCACTCGTTTCGCCGCCCGGGCCGGCGCCGTCGACGGACAGGACGGCTTCGAGGGATTCGAGCTCCTGCGGCCCACCGACGGACGCAACCAGTGGCTGGTCGTGACCCGCTGGCGCGACCAGGCGACCTTCGACGCATGGGTGCAGTCGCCCGCCTTCGCCCACGGCCATGCCGGTGCCGGCCGGCCCGGTGCCCACGGGGGCCCGGTGTCGGTCTCCTCGGAGCTGTGGTCGTTCGATGTCGCCGGAGGCTCGGTCGGCTGACGCCGGTCGGTGGGGTCGTGGCCGGCAGCTCGGGGACTCCGTTGGCGACGAAACTGGGGATCCGGCCCGCCGCCGTCGTGGCCCTGCTCCACACCCCGGACCGACTTGTCCTTGGCCTGCCGGACGACGTCACCGCGAAGTACCGGGCCACCGGTCGGGCCGACGTCGTGGTGGACTTCGTGACCCGCACCGCCGGCCTCGGGCGACGGATGGAGCGGCTGGCGGCCATGGTGCACCCCGACGGGAGCCTCTGGATCGCCTGGCCGAAGCGCTCGTCGGGCGTGGCCACCGACGTGACCGACCACGTCGTGCGCGACCTGGCCCTGGGCCGAGGACTCGTCGACAACAAGGTGTGTGCCATCGACGACACCTGGAGCGGGCTCAGGATCGTGTGGCGCGTGGGCAACCGGTGAGGCCGGCGCACACGCCCGGGTCCGTCAGGGCCGGAGCAACACCTTGATGCAGTCGGAGCTGCGCTCCGCCACCGCCGCATAGGCCGTCGCCGCGTCGTCGAGGGCGAACTCGTGGGTGAAGATCCCGTCGGTGCGCAGCCGGCCGTGCCGGACGAGCGGGACGAGCTCGGCCCACGTCCGGTGCACCGGTGCCGTGGTCATCCGGAGCGTCACGCTGCGGAACAGGGTGGCCAGTGCGGGCAGCGGATAGGGATCGAGGTCGTGCACCCCGATGACCGACACCGTGCCACCGGGCCGCACCGCCGCCAGGGCGGCATCCAACGTGACGTCCTTGGCCACCGCATCGATGACGGCATCGGCACCCAGACCGCCGGTCGCCTCCAGTACCGCCTCGACGGTCGGCCCGTCGACCGCCTCGGCTCCGGAGTCGACCGCCCGGGCCCGACGTCCGACGACTGGATCAACCGCCAGCACCCGGCCGGCCCCCAGGGCCACGGCGGACCGCACGGCGCACAGCCCGACCGCGCCAAGCCCGATCACCACCACCGTCCCGCCGGGAGCGAACTCCGCCCGCTGCGCCCCGGCCCAGCCGGTCGACAGGTTGTCGGTCAACAGCAGGGCCGCCTCGTCGTCCATACCCTCGGGGATCCGCAGCATCTGGAAGTCGGCGGCCGGCACCGCCACGGCTGTGGCCTGGCCGCCCGGCAGCATGCCCGAACCGAAGACCCGGGGGCCATCGACGCAGCGGACGGGGTCGCCGGTGGCGCACCCGGCGCAGGCACCGCATCCTGCGACCGACGCCGTCAGCACCCGGTCACCCACACCGAAGTTGCGGACGTCGGGGCCCACGTCGAGCACCGTGCCGAGGAACTCGTGACCCACCGGGATGGCCATGCCGAGGTCGAGGTCCCCGTCGTAGAAGTGCATGTCCGAGCCGCAGATGGCCGTGGCGTCGACGGACACCACGGCGCCGCCGCGGCCCGGCGGGCTCGGGTCCGGCGCCTCGGCCACCCGCACCCGTCCCGGCCCCTCGATCATCACGTGCCGCAAGGCTCCCCCTCCATCGGGTCGGTGGCCCGAGCGGGCCGTTGAGTACTGTGGCACACCGCGCCGCGTCGTGGCCGGGGTCGTGTCCGTCGGCTGCAGGGCCGGCCGGACACCGGTGGCGGCGAGACAGGAGGGATCACGGACATGCGCAACCCCCACGCCGGCGAGCCGTTCGACACCCCGGACGAGGAGATCGCCGAGGCCCTGGTCGACGTGTCGGTGCCGACGCTCCTCCTGTCGCTGGTCCACATGTCCGGCGACCCGGAGCTGATCCGCGGACGCCTGCGGCCGGCCGGGCTCTTCTTGAACGAGGTCCAGGGCTACATGTCCGAGGAGGACAAGGCCGAAGCCCGCGCCCTCGCCCTCGAGGTGATCCGCGACTACCGGGACCGGGGCTGCCCCGAGCCGGCGCCGATCCCGCCCGAACTGCTCCACGAGATGATGACGTGGCTGGTCTGCGAAGAGGTGCCCGAGGAGTACGTGCCCCTCTTGATGGAAGAGATGGAGCTCGACGGCCGCGACGCCCGGCGGGTCGGTCCGGTCGGCACCCCCGCCGAACGCGACGCCTTCCCGGTGGTGGTCATCGGCTGCGGGCAGTCAGGGCTGCTGGCCGGCGTTCGGCTTCAGGAGGCGGGCATCCCCTTCACGATCGTGGAGAAGAACGCCGGGGTCGGCGGCACCTGGTGGGAGAACTCGTACCCCGGGGCCAGGGTCGACGTCGGCAACCACTTCTACTGCTATTCGTTCGAGCCGAGCGACCACTGGACCGAGTACTTCGCCCGCCAACCCGAGCTCCAGCGCTACTTCCAGTCGGTGATGGACAAGCACGCCATCGGTCCCCATGTCCGGTGGGAGACCGAGGTCCTGGGAGCCACCTGGAACGACGAGTCGGACACCTGGTCGGTCCACATCCGGACGACCGACGGCACCTCCGAGATGCTCACCGCCCGGTCCGTGATCTCGGCGGTGGGACAGCTCAACCGACCGCACGTCCCCGAGATCTCGGGCGCAGAGACGTTTGCCGGACCGTCCTTCCACTCGGCCCGCTGGGACCACGACGTCGACGTGACGGGCAAACGGGTGGCCATGATCGGAGCTGGGGCCAGCGGGTTCCAGATCGCACCCACCATCGCCCCGGAGGTCGACCACCTGACGGTGTTCCAACGCACCGCCCAGTGGATGTTCCCCAACCCGAACTACCACGCTTCCGTCGGGCCCGGCGTGCGCTGGGCATTGCGCCACCTCCCCTTCTACGGCCGGTGGTACCGCTTCTTGATCCTGTGGCCCGGCTGCGACAAGGGCCTCGAGGCAGCCCGGGTCGATCCCGACTACCCGGATCAGCAGCGGGCGGTCAGCGAGATGAACGAACTCACGCGCCAGATGTTCACCGACTGGATCGTCGGCCAGGTCGGCGACGAACCGGACCTCATTGCCAAAGTGGTGCCCGACTACCCCGCCACCGGCAAGCGCACCCTGCAGGACAACGGGGCGTGGCTCGGCGCGCTCACGCGCGACAACGTCGACCTGGTCCGCACCGCCATCGACCACATCGAGGAGGACGCAGTGGTGACCGTCGACGGCGCGCGGTACCCGGCCGACGTGTTGGTGTACGCCACCGGCTTCCGGGCCACCGAGGTCCTCTTCCCCATGACCATCGTCGGACGGGGCGGCGCCGACCTCCGGACGATGTGGGGTGAGCGGCCGGCGGCCTATCTCGGGATCACGGTGCCCGGCTTCCCGAACTTCTTCTGCATGTACGGCCCGGGCACCAACCTCGCCCACGGTGGCAGCCTGATCTTCCATTCCGAGTGCCAGATGCGCTACATCACCCAGTGCATCGAGGCCCTGATCGCAGGCGGCCACCGGACCATGGAACCCCGTCGGGAGCGCTACGAGGACTGGCACGAGCGGACCCAGCGGGAGATGCGCGGACTGGTGTGGTCCCAGCCGTCGATCGAGCACTCGTTCTTCAAGAACTCATTGGGCGAGATCCACGGGCTGAGCCCATGGCGCCTGGTCGACTACTGGAACTGGACCAAAGAGCCTGAGCTCACCGACTTCGTCCTCGACTGACGGTGAGAAACAGCCCGTTGGCACCACGATGAGGTTGATGGTGCCCGATGGGCACCCGCTCGACGGAACCAGGGGGATGGGTCCATGAGGTGGCAGCGCGTACTCCAGGCCGGCTGCCTCATGGTGTCCACGGCCGTCAGCATCACCGCGTGCGGCGCATCGACGACGTCGACCACGACGGGTGTGCCCGGCGTCCACGCCGACCCGCTGACCCGCGTCAGGGCGTCGGTGGGAGCGACCGAGGCCGCCGGGAGCGCCCACTTCGTCACCACCGCGACCATCCAGCCGGTGACCGGGTCGATCCCGTCGACGGTCGAGCACACCGCCGGGACGGGTGACGTCGACTTCGCCGGCCCGGACATCGAGCTCGAGACCGGTGCGCAACTGGCGAACACGCCGAACCCGCCGGTCACCAGGGTCCTGCGGATCGGCGATGCCGTGTACGTCTCCACCGCCCCCTCGGGCATCCGGTGGGTGCGCTCCTACACCCTCGCCAAGAACGTCAACTATCTCGGTCCGGTGACAGCGGCCTCACTGGTGGACACGAAGGGGCCGGTCGGCGTGCTCGGGACGACGACGATCGACGGTGGACCGGCCATCGAGTTCGCGGTGGCCGTGCCGGGCGGGACCTCGACACAGTCCGGATCTGGCAACGGGGTCCAGCACATCACCGTCGCTCCGTTCGTGGCCCACGTCTGGCTGGACGGGCGCGGCCGGATCGTGCAGACGTCGGCGACAGTCGTCGTCACCGTCACCCCGCCTCCGGTCTCGCTGGGATCCTCCCCGGTGCCGTACACCTACTCCTCCACCTCGACGGCCACGTTGTCGAAGTTCGGAGAGCCGGTGCACCTCTCCCGCCCGACGGGCGCCGGCTGACCGGACCATCCAGGGGGACTACCGGCCTGCGGTCCGCCAGGTGTCCGACGTGAGCCTCCGCACCAGCAGGGGTGGGTCCCGCTCCGGGTCCGTCGTGGCCGAACCCGGACCGAATCCCAGTCGGTCCATGACCCGACCCGACGCTACGTTCTCGGGCTCGTAGATCGAGACGATCTCGTCGATGCCGAGTTCCTCGAAGCCCCATCGGAGTGCCGCCTCCGCCGCTTCGGTGGCGTACCCCTTCCCCCGGAACTCGATGCCGAGCCTCCAACCGACCTCGATGGCCGGTAGGATCTCGGGGAGGAAATCGGGCACCGACAGTCCGGCCCAGCCCATGAGCGATCCGGTCGCCCGTCCGGTGACGGCGTGGAACGCCGGTCGTTCGGGATCGGAGCTCTGGTCGATCACCCGGTCGAGGAACGCCGCCGTCTCGTCATCGGTCATGCCACGACGGAGCGGGTACCACCAGAACGTCTCCTCGGCTTGGAGCCCGACCAATGCCGCGAGGTCGGCGACGGTGAACGGCCGGAGCACGAGGCGTTCGGTTTCGAGCGTGGCGATCACCATCCCAGCTTGGCACCGCCCCCGCGGTGGCGCGCCCCGGTCCACCGGTCCGGGACTCTGACGGGATGGTAAGACCTACCCATGGACACGCGACGCATCGGCTCACTCGAGGTATCCGTCATCGGCCTCGGCACCAACAATTTCGGTTTCTTCATGGAGGAGGACGCCGTGCCACCGGTGGTCGACGCCGCCTTGGAGGCCGGCATCAACTTCTTCGACACCGCCGACTCCTACCTCGAGAGCGAGGCCCGGCTGGCCAAGGCCCTCGGGGCCCGGCGCGACGAGGTCGTGATCGGGACCAAGTTCGCCAGCCCTGTGGACGGCGGGACGGGCGGCGGCACCCCGGCGTATGTTCGGGCCGCCGTCGAGCGGAGCTTGGCCAAGCTCGGCACCGACCGGATCGACCTCTACCAGATGCACCGCCCGGACGAGGACACGCCGATCGCCGACACGCTGGGGGCCCTCGACGAGCTGGTCACCGAAGGCAAGGTCCTCGAGATCGGCTGCTCGAACTTCAACGCCGCCCAGCTGCGCGAGGCCGACGCGGCGGCAACCGCCTCCGGCGGGGCCCGGTTCGTGTCCGTCCAGAACCAGTGGAGCCTGCTCCAGCGGGACGACGAAGCCGAGGCGGTTCCCGAGGCCGAGCGCCTCGGCATCGGCTACCTCCCGTACTACCCGCTGGCCAGCGGGCTGCTGTCGGGCAAGTACGCCCGGGGTGAGGGTGCTCCGGCCGGGACCCGCCTCGTCCACTTCGGCGAAACTGCCGGGGGACTGTTCTCCGACCGGAACTTCGACATCGTCGACGCCGCAGCGGCCTGGGCTTCCGAGCGGGGCCACACCGTGCTCGAGTTGGCCCTGGCCTGGATGGCGGCCAAGCCGGTGGTGGCCTCGGTGATCGCCGGGGCGACCTCCCCCGCACAGGTCCGGGCCAACGCCGCGGCTGCCACGTGGGTCCTCACCCCCGACGAGGTCGCCGAGGTCGACGCCCTCGCCCCGCCGGTCTGAGTCGCGTCGGGTCCTCACCGGTCGGGTGGACCTCTGCGGACCGGGGCGCGCCAGCCGTGCGGTCGTATGCTCTCGCAGGTGACGCCAGCGGACGAGGACGACCAGGGCGCCCATCCCCTGGCCCCGCTCGGCTTCGACCAGGCCCGTGCCGAGGAGGTGCGGGCCGCCGGGTTCGCCGCTGAGCTCGTCGCCCGGGTCGTCCGGATCGACCGGGGCTGGGCGACACTCCAGGGCACCCGCAAGGTCCGACGGGTGCCACTGCGCGAGTGCCCCCAGGTCGTCGTGGGCGACTGGCTGGTGCCCGACGGCCAGGGCGTGCTCCAGCGCCTCGAGCGCCGCAGCCTGCTGGTCCGGCGGTCGGTGTCGGGCCGGGACGAGCCGCAGCACATGGCGGCCAACGTCGATGTGGTCGTCGTGACCTGGGCACTCGACACCCGGGTGGGCAGCAGTCGCCTGCAGGACATGCTCGCTCTGGCCCGCGACTCGGGTGCGGTGCCCGTCCTCGTGCTCTCCAAGGTCGACACCTCCGACTCCGGCGACGAGCTCGTCGACGAGCTGGGCGACGGGCTCGACGGCGTCGAGGTGCTGACGACCAGCACCGTGACCGGCGAAGGACTGGACCGGCTGCGTGCCCTGACCACCGGGCGCACGGTCGTGCTGCTCGGGGCGTCGGGGGCCGGCAAGTCCACGCTGACCAACGTGCTGCTCGGCGACGGGGCCCAGGAGACCGGCGAGGTCGGGCGCACGGGCGAGGGCCGCCACACCACCACCCGCCGGGAGCTGCTACCGCTGCCGGGTGGCGGTGCGATCATCGACACCCCGGGTATCCGGGCCGCCACCGCCTGGGACGACGGTGAAGATGAGGAGGACGCCCCGCGCTTCCCCGACCTCGACGCCCTGGCCGAGGAGTGCCGGTTCTCAGACTGCAGCCATGTCGGCACGCCGGGCTGTGCACTCGAGCAGGCGGTGGCCGACGGCACCCTCGGGCGGCGGCGGCGGGCTGAGTACCTGGCCTACGCCGAGGAGCGCAGCGCCAAGGTCGAGGCCCGGTCGGCCGCCACCCGCCAGCGGGGGCGGGACAGCAACCGCCGCCAGCGCCCCTGACCCACGGGCCGTGACCCGGTACCGGGTCGACGGATAGCCGGGTCGA
>PLZW01000042.1 GCA_003153575.1 Acidimicrobiaceae bacterium
CGAGATCGACAAGATCGCCCGCAAGTCGGAAAACCCGTCGATCACCCGCGATGTGTCCGGCGAGGGCGTCCAGCAGGCACTGCTCAAGATCTTGGAGGGGACCACGGCCTCGGTGCCACCCCAGGGGGGCCGCAAACACCCCCACCAGGAGTTCATCCAGATCGACACGACCAACATCTTGTTCATCTGCGGCGGCGCGTTCGCCGGCATCGACACCATCATCGAGAACCGGATCGGCCGCAAGGGCATGGGCTTCCGGGCCGAGGTGCGCAAGGCCTCCGAACGGGACGACTCCGAGCTGCTGCGCCATGTGCTCCCCGAGGACCTCATGAAGTTCGGTCTGATCCCCGAGTTCATCGGGCGCCTCCCGGTGGTCAGCGCCGTCTCCCACCTCTTCAAGGAGGCGCTGATCCGCATCCTGGTCGAGCCCAAGAACGCATTGACCCGTCAGTACAAGCGGACCTTCGAACTCGACCACGTGGAGCTCGAGTTCACCGATGACGCCCTCGAGGCGGTGGCCGAACAGGCGCTGCTCCGGGGGACGGGAGCCCGCGGCCTCCGGGCGATTCTCGAAGAGGTGCTCCTCGAGGTGATGTACGACCTACCCAGCAGGACCGACATCTCCAAGTGCGTCGTGGACCGGTCCGTGGTGCTCGACAAGGTCCACCCGACCCTGGTGCCCCTGGCCCCGCCGACCAAGGCCACCCGCAGCCGCCGGGCCGCGTCGTAAGGAAGCCCCGCCCCTCTGCGGGGCACCTCCCACCCCCCGTCTCGCCGTGACGTTCACCGACCTCCCCGACGCCCTCGCCTGGCTCGACAGCCATGTCGACTTCGAGTCGGCCATGCCGACCCGACGGACGCTCCCGTCCCTCGACCGCATGCGGAAGCTCGCCACACTCCTGGGTGAACCGCAGACGGCCTATCCGGTGATCCACATCACCGGCACCAACGGCAAGGGGTCGACGGCCGCCATGGCCACCTCGCTGCTGTCGGCCCGCGGCCTCCGGGTCGGCACGTATACCAGTCCCAACCTGTCCCTGGTCAACGAGCGGATCTCCCGCAACGACGAGCCGATCGACGACGAGGCGTTCACCGACGTCCTCGACTCGCTCGCCCGCATCGAACTGCTGATGGACGAGCCGCCCACCCGCTTCGAGCTCCTGACCGCGGCCGCCCTCACCTGGTTTGCCGACGAGGCCGTCGATGTGGCCGTGGTCGAGGTGGGCCTCGGGGGGACGTGGGACTGCACCAACGTCGTGGACGCCGCGGTGGCCGTGGTCACCAACATCAGCTACGACCACACCGAGGTGCTGGGCCCGACCCTCGAGGACATCGCCCGGGACAAGGCGGGCATCTTCACCTCGGGGTGCAGGGCCGTCGTGGGGGAGACCGATCCCACGCTCGTGGCCCTGTTCCGCCGGGCGGCGACGGAGGCGGGCGCCGAGGAGTTCTGGGCGCGCGGCATCGACTTCGCCTGCACCTCCAACCGCCTGGCGGTGGGTGGCCGTCTCGTCGACCTACGCACCCCGGCCGCCGCCTACGGCGAGCTCCTGGTGCCGCTCCACGGGAGCCACCAGGGCGACAATGCGGCCTGTGCACTGGCTGCCGTCGAGGCCTTCTTCGGCGACGCCCTCCACGAGGATGTGGTGGAGGAGGGGTTCGCCGCGGTGCGGGTGCCGGGCCGCCTCGAAGTGGTGGGCCGCCACCCGCTGGTGCTGGTCGACGGGGCCCACAACGCCGCCGGCATGATGGTGCTGGCCCGGTCCATCTCCGAGGAGTTCGCCACCGACGGGCACGTCATCGCCGTGGTCGGGATGCTGAACGGACGGGACCCTTCGGCGATGCTCGAGGCCCTGGTGTCGGCCGGTGTGCGCACTGTGGTGGCCTGTGCCCCCGACAGCCCCCGGGCGATACCGGCCGCCGAGGTGGCCGAGGCCGCCTACTCCCTCGGGATGGAGGTGGCCGTGGCGGCCACGCCGACCGAAGCGGTCCGACTGGCCGTCGAGCGGTCCGGGCCCGAGGATCTGGTGGTGGCGTGCGGCTCGCTGTACGTCGTGGCCGACGTGCGCGAGGCCATGCTGGGCCGGCCCGGGTGACAACGCGGTGACGTCCGCACGCTGTCAGCGTGACGTCTCCGTGACGCCACGGTGACCCTGCCGGAGCGGGCCGACGTCCCAGTGGTTGTCGGCTAGCCTGCCCCGCTTGTGGGACGAACCCTTGTCATCGCCAAGCCCGACGCCGTCGAACGCGGACTGTCCGGTCAGATCATCGACCGCCTCGAGCGCAAGGGCCTCCGGCTGGTCGCCGCCGAGCTGCGCACCCTGACGGCCGAGGTGGCCCAGCAGCACTACGCCGAACACGACGGTAAGCCGTTCTTCGGCGAACTGGTCACCTTCATCACCCGTTCACCGGTCCTGGTGATGGTGGTCGAGGGCCCGGACGACACCTACAAGGTGGTCCGCAACCTGATGGGGGCCACCAACCCGGTCGACGCCGCTCCCGGGACCATCAGGGGCGACCTCGCCCTCGAGATGGGCGAGAACCTGGTCCACGGGTCGGACTCCGATGCGTCGGCCGCCCGCGAGATCGCCCTCTTCTTCCCGGGCCTGTAGGCCCCGGTCGTCGCCTGGGACGTGCCACGGACCGGTCCGGTGACCGGATCACTGTGCCTGACCTGGGATGGAGCCCTGGTGGTGCACCGGCGGCGGCGGGCCTCCCTTGTGCCCCCCAGCCGATTCCCCTAGCCTGTGGGCAGATGCCAGCTGCCTCGAAGTGCCAGCGCAGCGGAAACCCGGACCGACCACGCGCCCGAGCGCCGATGGGTCCGATGATCGACAGAGGAGTGCATCTCTGATGCGCGACAACAGTTTCTCCCTTCTGGGACGCGATATGGCTGTGGACCTCGGCACCGCCAACACCCTTGTGTACGTGCGCGGTCGGGGCATCGTGCTCAACGAGCCCTCGGTGGTCGCCGTCAACACCAAGGACGGGCGGCCGCTGGCCGTCGGCGCCGAAGCCAAGCGGATGATCGGCCGGACGCCGAGCCACATCCAGGCCATCCGCCCCCTCAAGGACGGGGTCATCGCCGACTTCGAGATCTGCGAGAAGATGCTCCGCTACTTCATCCACCGGGTCCATCAGCGCCGCTTCGCCAAGCCGCGCATGGTCATCTGCGTCCCGTCCGGTATCACCGGGGTCGAGCAGCGGGCCGTGATGGAGGCCGCCGAGTACGCCGGCGCCCGCAAGGCCTACATCATCGAGGAGCCCATGGCCGCGGCGATCGGGGCCGGCCTGCCGGTCCATGAACCCACGGGCAACATGGTGGTGGACATCGGCGGCGGCACCACCGAGGTCGCCGTCATCTCCCTCGGCGGCATCGTCTGCAGCCAGTCGATCCGCATCGGGGGCGACGAGCTCGACGAAGCCATCGTCTCCTTCGTGAAGAAGGAGTACAGCCTGGCCCTCGGTGAACGCACCGCCGAGGAGATCAAGATCGCCCTCGGCTCGGCCTACGAGCTCGAGGAGGAGTTACACGCCGAGATCCGCGGCCGCGACCTCGTGACGGGGCTGCCCAAGACCGTCGTGATCTCGACCCAGGAGATCCGCCAGGCCATCGACGAGCCGGTCTCGGCCATCGTCGACGCCGTCAAGGTGACCCTGGACCGCACACCGCCGGAGCTGGCCGCCGACATCATGGAGCAGGGCATCGTCCTGACCGGTGGCGGGGCCCTTCTGCACGGCCTCGAGAGCCGCCTCACCCAGGAGACGGGCATGCCCATCGTGGTGGCCCGCGACCCGTTGAACTGCGTGGCCATCGGCAGCGGGCAGTGCCTGGAGGAGTTCGAGGCCCTGAAGCAGGTCCTCATCACCTCGTCCGGCCGCTGACCACCGGGTAGTCGCACTCTCGTGGCGATGCCGCGGCGCTCCCGTCGCCCGAGAACGACGCTGCTGCTGCTGGTCCTCGCCGCCGTCACCATCATCACCCTGGACGCCCGGGGCGGGCTCCACGTCGTCACATCGGGGGTGCGCTCGGTGGCGTCCGACGCCTTCTCGCCCGTGCGGTCCGGTGTCAACGCCGTCGTCGAGCCCATCGGCAGCTTCCTGGCCGGCTCCATCCACTACGGGGCGGTGCGGGAGCAGAACCAGAAGCTGCAGGCCGAGATCGACCAGCTGAAGATGCAGAGCGCCGAGTCGGCCGACCAGGCCGAGGCGCTGCGCCAGCTGTCCGCCCTGCTGCGCCTGCCCTACCTCAACACCCTGCAGTCGGTGCCGGCCCAGGTGACCGACTTCGGCACCAGTGACTTCGCCGCCACCATCGACATCAACGTGGGCCGCAGCGACGGCGTACAGCTGTGGATGCCGGTGGTGGGCAACGGCGGCCTGGTGGGCCAAGTCGTCAAGGTCAGCCACCACACGGCCACCGTGCGTCTCATCACCGACGGCCAGTCGGCGGTCGGCACCCGCTACGGACCCCCACCCGGCTCGCTCGCCGTGGTCAACGGCACCGGCCCGGGCAAGCCGCTCAGCGCCGACCTGGTGCCCTCCAACACGCCGCTCACCAACGGCGAGGTGTTCGTCACCAGCGGGCTCCAGGGCGCGCTGTTTCCGGCGGGCATACCCGTGGCCCGCGTGGTCTCGTCGCACACGGGGGACACCGCCTCGCAGGAGAGCGTGAGCCTGGTGCCCGAGTCGGACCTGAACCACCTGCGCTACGTGTCCGTGGTCCTGTGGGGGCCGAGCGCGTGACCCGGGGCGAGGTGGCCCGGCTCTCCTTGGTCGTCTTCATCTTCGTGGTCATCCAGGAGACGGTGATGCTCGACGTCCGGATCCGGGGCGTCCACCCCGACATCATGGTCCTGCTCCCGATCGTGGCCGGCATCATCGGGGGACCCGCCCGGGGGGCCACCTTCGGTTTCGCCACCGGCCTGGTGTCCGACCTGTTCCTCCCGACGCCGTTCGGGCTGTCAGCCCTGGTCGGCTGCCTGCTGGGCTTCGCTGTCGGTCTGGCCACCATCGCCCTGGACCGGACGGCGTGGTGGCTGGCACCGTTGGCTGCCCTGGGGGGCAGCGCCCTGTACGAGGTCACCTATGGGGCCCTCGGGTCGATCCTCGGGCAGCCCCAGATGCTTCACGTGGCCCTGGCCCGGATCGTGGTGGTGGTGTCGGTGACCAATGCCGTCCTGGCCATCCCGGCCATGCGCCTCGTGTCGTGGGGCATGGCCGACGCGTCGACCGAGGGCATGCCGACCTCGGACGCGGGGGTCGGTGCCGCACGATGACCGGTACGGCCTGCATCCGTTCCACCCGATGCCCCCCTCGCGTACCGCTGGGTCGCCGGACTTGGGATACTGGTGCCCCGTGAGCCGCTCGTTGCGCCATCCCTTCGGTGAGAAGAGGATCTTCGGCTCCGCTTCCGGGACCCGTCCGACCAAGGGCAAGGCCCGCCAGCCCCGCATGCGGCCGAGCCGCTTCTCGATGGAAGCGATGCTGGACGCGCCGGACACCACCGAGGCCCGACCCGGCCTCCGCCTGCGCATCGTGGGCGTGGCCATGGCGGCCCTGTTCGCCCTACTCGGGCTGCGTCTATGGGCACTCCAGGTGCTCCAGGCCCCGGCCGCGGCCCAGGCGGTGACGGCCAACCAGATCCGGACGGTCCCGGTGACCCCGACCCGGGGACTCATCCTCGACCGCAACGGCAACCCGTTGGCGGGCAACCAGGTCACCGAGCAGATCACGCTGTCCCGGGTGACCGCCAAGCAGGACCCGTCCGTGGTCGGTCGCCTCGCCGCCCTGGTCGGCAAGACCCCGGCCCAGATCGTGGCCGATCTCAGCAATTCGCAGTTCAGCCTCTACAAGCCGGTGCCCGTCCTGAACGACGCCCCGCCGGCCGACATCCTCTACATCAGAGAGCACCAAGCGGAGTTCCCGGGAGTCAGCTCCGTGCAGACGACCCAACGCACCTACCCCCAGGGCGAGCTGCCGGGCGCGACCCAGGGCGCCTACCCGGCCGCCCAGGTGCTGGGCTACGTCGGGACCATCAACGCCGCCGAACTCCAGTCCCGGTCGTCCCAGGGGTACCAGGCCGGTGACGCCTTCGGTCAGTCGGGCCTCGAGTACCAGTACGAGATGGCCCTGCACGGTACGCCCGGCCGCCAGGAGTTGGAGGTCGACCCGCAGGGCGAGGTGGCCGGGGTGCTCAAATCATCGCCGCCGCGACCCGGGGCGAATCTGGTCACCAACATCGACACCAACCTCCAGCAGGTGGCCGACAATGCCCTGGCCATGCAGATCCAGAGCTTGAAGCAGACCTACGACCCGTCGTGCCTCGACTCCAACGGCAACAAGGTCGGGTGCTATCCCCAGCCGACCGGTGGGGCGGTCGTGGTCATGAGCCCCCAGACGGGCGCGGTGTACGCCATGTCCTCCTACCCCAGCTACAACCCGTCGGTCTGGGTGGGCGGCATCTCCCAGTCCGCCTACGCGTCGCTGTCGGACCCGGCGAGCAATATCCCGCTCCTCAACCGGGCCATCGGGGGTCTGTACACCCCGGGGTCGACGTTCAAGCTGAACACGGCGACGGCGGCCCTCAACTCCGGCCTCATCACGCCGCAGTCCCCGTACCTTGATACCGGCGTATTCAAGACACCCGACTGCCAGTACAACAGCACCACCTGTATCTTCCACGACAGCGCGGGTGACGGACCCGGGACCTACAACGTGTCCTCCGCCCTCACCGTGTCGAGCGACGCCTTCTTCTACCGTCTCGGCTACCTCTTCTACGCCGGGGCGGCCCAGTACGGCCAGACCCCCATCCAGGACCAGGCCGCCCAGTACAGCCTGGGACAGCTGACCGGTATCGACCTGCCGGGCGAGGTCCAGGGCCGGGTCGACAGTCTCGCGGTGCGGACCAAGCTCCACGCCGAGGCGCCCAAGGGGTTCCCCAACCCCCCGACCTGGTACACGGGGGACAACATCGAGATGGCCTTCGGGCAGGGCGGCACGTACATCACCCCGATCGAGCAGGCCGTCGCCTACAGCACCTTCGCCAACGGCGGCACCCGGTACGCGCCCCAGGTGGCCGCGGCCGTGGTGTCGCCGACCGGCAAGGTCATCACGAAGTTCGCCCCGCAGGTGGTGGGCCACGTGACCATGTCGGCGTCGACCCACCAGGCCCTGTTGGCCGGGTTCACCGGTGTGGTCCAGAGTGCAAATCCCCAGGGCACCGCATACGGGACGTTCCAGGGCCTCAACTTCCCCGGAGGGCTGGCCGGCAAGACGGGCACGGCCGACACCACCAGGGGCAAGGAGCCGACGGCGTGGTTCGTGGGCTTCGGACCGACGGCCGACCCGCAGTATGTGGTGGTCTGCGTCATCGACCAGGCCGGCTACGGCGCCACGGCGGCGGCCCCGGTGGTCCGGGACATCTTCAGCTACCTGGCCACCCACCCGATCGGTCCGGCCGCCGTCCCGCCCGACGAGAAGACCAGCCAGGCCACCAAGGGGATCGACCTTCCCGCCCTGGCGCCCGCCGGCACCACCACGACCACCACGACCACCCTCCCGGGCTGACCGCCCGCACGGGGGCCGTGTCCGGGGCGGACCCGGGGGCGCCCTAGGATGGAGGGGGAGATGGAGTCCCTCTGGCCACAGATAGAGCCGCTCCTCGCCCAGATCACGAAGCCGGCCCGGTACATCGGGGGCGAGCTCGGCGCCCAGCAGGTGGAGCACGGGCCCGACACGGTGTCGTGGCTGCTGGTCTACCCCGACGCCTACGAGATCGGCCTGCCCAACCAGGGGCTGCAGATCCTCTACGAGATCCTGAACGAGCGTCCCGATGCGGCAGCCGAGCGCTCCTACGCACCGTGGGTCGACATGGAGGCCGCCATGCGGGCGGCCGGCGTCCCGCTCTTCTCGGTGGAGGGGCATCTCCCGGCCGCCGGCTTCGACGTCCTGGCCTTCAACCTGTCGGCCGAGCTGGTCTACACCAACGTCCTGAACCTCATCGACCTGTCCGGTGTGGCCGTCCGCGCCGCCGACCGGGGCGCCGACGACCCGATCGTGATGGCCGGTGGGCACTGCGTGTTCAATCCCGAGCCGCTGGCCGACTTCGTCGACTGCTTCGTGCTGGGCGACGGCGAGGAGGCGGTGGGTGAGATCAACGAGGTCCTGGCCGCCCACCGGTGCGGCCCGGGCCGCGTCGGCGAGGGCGACCCCGGGCGGCGGGCCGAGCTGCTGCGGGCGCTGTCCCGGGTCCAGGGTGTCTACGTGCCGTCGTGTTTCGAGGTGGCCTACGACGACGACGGGCGCCTGGCGGGCATCACCCCCCGGTTCGACGACACCCCCGGGCGGGTGGAGAAGCGCACCATCGCCGACCTCGGGGACTGGCCCTACCCCCGCCAGCAACTGGTCCCCCTCATCGAGGTCGTGCACGACAGGCTCAACGTCGAGCTGTTCCGGGGCTGCACCCGAGGCTGTCGGTTCTGCCAGGCCGGCATGATCACCCGGCCGGTGCGCGAGCGCCCGGCCGACCAGGTGCGCACCATGGTCAGTGACGGCCTCGATCGCACCGGCTACGACGAGGTCGCCCTCACCTCGCTGTCCAGTGCCGACTACTCGGGCATCGAGGAGACCGTCACCGGCATCATCGACGATCCGTCGTGCTCGGGCCAGGTCTCGGTCAGTCTGCCCAGCCTCCGGGTGGACGCATTCACGGTGGGCACCGCCGCGCAGATCCAACGGGTGCGGCGCACCGGCCTCACCTTCGCCCCCGAGGGCGGCACCTGGCGGATGCGCCAGGTCATCAACAAGCTCATCCGGGAGGAGGACCTGTACGCGGCGGTCGACGCCGCCTTCAGCCAGGGGTGGAAGCGGGTGAAGCTCTACTTCCTCATCGGCCTCCCCACCGAGACCGACGAGGACACCCTCGGCATCGTGGCCCTGGCCAAGCAGTGCGTGGCCATCGGCAAGCGCTACCACAAGTCGGTCACGGTGACCGCCTCGGTCGGGGGATTCGTGCCCAAGGTCCAGACCCCGTTCCAGTGGTTCGGCCAGAACACCATCGAGGAGCTGACCCGCAAGGTCCATCTGCTGCGTGACGCCGCGCGTCCGGTCCGGGGCCTCACCATCCGCTGGCACGACCCGAAGGCCACGGCCGCCGAGGGCATCGTCAGCCGGGGGGACCGCCGCATGGGGGCGGTCATCGAGCAGGTGTGGCGCAACGGGGGCACCTTCCAGGAATGGTCGGAGTACTTCGACCTCGACCTGTGGACCGACGCCCTCGAGGCCCAGGGGATGACCCTGGAGGACGCCGTGTACCGGCACCGGACCGAAGACGAACCGCTGCCGTGGGACCACATCTCGGCCGGCCTCCACCGGGACTTCCTGTGGCAGGACTGGAAGGACGCCCTGGCCGAGCACGGACTGCCCGACTGCCGGTGGACCCCCTGCTACGACTGCGGTGCGTGCACGGGCTACGGGGTCGAGCACGTCGTCGCCTCGGCCGTGCCCCCGGCGGGCGGCAGCCAGGGCACCGGGCAGGATCTCTCGTCCGGCGGTCAGGTGCCGGTACGATTCCTGTCCACGGCGCCGTCCGGCGCCGTCCCGGCCCCCGGGCCGGTGGGGAGCGCCGTGGCGCTGGTGGGAGAGGGGAGGAGCTGAGGTGCGTATCCGCTTCCGCTTCTCCAAGACGGGCAAGATCCGGTTCACCAGCCAGCGCGACGTAGCCCGGATGTGGGAGCGGGCCCTGCGCCGGGCCCGCCTGCCCTTGGCCTACACGGAGGGCTTCTCGCCCCGGCCCCAGTTGAGCTTCGGCCTGGCCCTGCCCACCGGGGCGGAGTCCTTGGCCGAGTATCTCGACGTGGCGCTCGACCCCGAACGGGCGGTCGAAGATGGCGTCGACGTGGCCACCCTGCCCGCCACCTTGAACGACCTGCTGCCCCCGGGGATCGAGATCGAGGAGGCGGTCGTGGTGGAGCGGTCGAAGGACTCGCTCCAACAGATGGTCGTCTCGTGCTCGTGGACCATGCGCCTCGCCGGCCTGTCCCGCCAGGAGCTGAGCACCCGGGTGGCGGACCTCCTGGCGGCCGAAAGCGTCGTCATCACCCGGGAGCGCAAGGGCCGCGAGGAGCTGGACGACCTCCGGCCGTCGGTCCTGGCCCTGGCCGTGGCCGACGAAGGGGACGACGCAGTCGAGGACCCGACGGGTCGCACCGTGGGGCTGGTGGCCGAGCTGTCCACCCAACCCCGGGGGGTGCGCCCCGTCGAACTGGTCCGGGGACTCATCGCCGTGGCGGCCGACGGTAACGGACCGACGATCGACGGACGGGCCGACGCCGGCCCGTCCGGGAGTAACCCGGTCGTCGACCGGGCCCGCAGAACACAACAGTGGATCGAGCGCGACGGGCTCCGTCAGGAGCCACTCACCGGCCGGGTCGCCCCGACCGGTACGACCCGCGCCCTGCACGCCACGGAGCGTGCATCGTGAGCAGTCTCAGAAGGGAATTCGATGTCAGAAGCACCAACCGGGCAGACGCCCGGGGCCTCAGAGCCCCCCTCGTCGCCGACCACGACCACGCCTCCCCAGGCGGCGCCCCCGGGCTCCACTAGCGGGCAGCAGGCGACCGCCACCGCCGACGCCGGGGCCCCGGCCGCAGGTCCCGCCGACGGCGGAGGCCAGTCCTCCGGAGCTCCGGATACCGGCAATCGTCGGCGCCGCGGTTCGCGGGGCGGCCGCGGCCGGAGCCGCACGGGAGGTGGCGAGGACGGCGACGCCGGCCGCACGGACGACGAAGGGGGGCCTGGCGACGCCCCGCCAGCCTCCGGACCCCGTCCGGCCGCCGTGTCCAGCATCGGCTCCGCCACGACCGCCACGACTCCCCCCGCCAGCACCGGCGATCGGGCAGCGGCTCCTGCGGC
>PLZW01000001.1:0-214064 GCA_003153575.1 Acidimicrobiaceae bacterium
AGGTCGAGTTCGCCATGGACTGGTATTACCCGATCCTGTCCGGAGCCTTGAGCGGCGACGCCGCCCACCGGCGCATCGACGAGTCGTGGGGGACCTTTGTGATGGACGGGCGGGGCGTGCGCTGCGTGTCGACCGGCGAATGGGTGACGGCGGCCGAGACGGCGGAGTGCGTCCTGGCCCTCGACACCCTCGGGCGCGACGACGAAGCCCTCGGACTCTTCACCTGGGTGCAGGCCCTCCGCAACGAGGACGGCTCCTACTGGACCGGAATGGTCTACCCCGAAGAGGCCACCTACCCGCCCCTCGAGCGGTCGACGTACACGGCGGGCGCCATGGTATTGGCCGCCGACGCACTGGGCCGCTGCACGCCGGCTTCGGGACTGTTCCGGGGCGAGGGACTCCCGAGCCACCTCGACCTGACCGAGCCCGCCCCGGAGGCGCCGGTCGAGCCGGCGCTGCGGACCCCCGGCTCACCCGGCTCCGCCTGAATCTCTGTGGGACGAACGTCCCCGCGTCGATTCACAGGACACGCCCAGCCCGACGTCATGGACCGTTCAGGTCAGTTCCCTACTGTGGTGGTCGAAGGAGGTGGACGACGTCACCCGACCCCGTCGTCCCGACGACATGGTGCTTTTCCTGATCATCCCCCTGGCCCTGGTGGCCATCACCATCGCCATCGCCCCCGTGTTGGCCATGACCATCGTGGGTGCCCGCGAGACCCGCCAGCCGGTCCGCATTCCCGACGACATGGACCGCTTCCGGCCCGTCGGCGTTGCCGACGCCCCGGATGCAGCCCCGGATGACGCCGGACTCGTCCGGGCTGCGTGACGGCCGATCAGACCCGGCGCAGGACGCGCAGCGACCCGGTCTCTGCGTCCTCGACGAAGTCGCCCGATGCCAGGGCCGCCCGCCAGATGTCGTACGGCGGGCGGCCGCCGTCGGCCGAGTCCGGGAAGACGTCGTGGATGGCCAGCCATCCGCCGGTGACCACGTGCGGGGCCCAACCGCGGTAGTCGGCCCAGGCCGGCTCCTCGCCGTGGCCGCCGTCGATGAAGCAGAAGACGAGCGGCGTCGTCCACCGGGAACTGACTGTCGGCGAGTCGCCCACCAGTCCGACCACCGACTGCTCGAGCCCCGTCGAGATCATCGCCCTCCGCCAGTGGGGGAGTGTGTCGATACGTCCGGTCGACGGGTCGACCAGCGACGTGTCGTGGTGCTCCCACCCGGCCTGGTTCTCCTCGGACCCGTGGTGGTGGTCCAGACTGAACAGCACAGCCCCGGTCTCCTCGGCCGCGGCGCCCAGATAGGTGGTGGACTTCCCGCACCACGCGCCGATCTCGACGAAGGTGGCCGCCGGCGCCGCCGACCCGGCCCGCAGTGCGGCCCGGAACAGCGCCTCGCCCTCGTCGTCGGGCATGAACCCGGTGGTCGCCCGGGCCAGGGTGAACAGGTGCTCGCGGCGGGCTTCGGCGGATCGTAGGTCGCCGCCGTGGATCGGGGTGCTGGTCGCGTCCATCCGCCCACACTCTCACGACCGGGACGGTCGGTCACATTGGCGAATCGTCGGCGATACTTTGTCACTCGCTCGATTCTGGTGCACGGTCCTGGGCTGGGAGATCGCCGACAAATCCAGCGAGGCCCGCGTTGGGTGACAGGGGCGTCGGGTTCGATATTCGGGTCCTCATGCGCCGGCGAGTTCACAGTGGGAGAACCAATCGTGGTGTAGCCCTGCGACAGCACGGTACGCACCGTCGACGCAGTTGCCGACGAGAAGTCCGTGCGTGGTTGGGGTAGTCGTCACCAATTCGGGCATCAGGCCAGTACCGTGCGCAACAGCTCGAGCCGCTCCTCGTGGGAGAACGAGCCGGTTACGTGAACAATCCGAGGCGTCGTGGCCATGTCCTCGGCAACCGAGTTCCATTCGATCGGCAGCAAGTGGACCTTTCGGAGCCATTTGGTCCGCCGACCCGGTTGACACACCATTGGCTCAGCCCCAGCGTCGAACCGGTAGCCGAACATCTCGAGTGCCGCCCCGTTGTCCCCCCACCCATGATCGAGGTATTCGGTCATGTCCCACATCTCGCGGAAGAACCGGTCCGCTCGAGCGCCGGATCGGATGAACATCACCCCGGTGTTGGGCACGTGCTGGCCCCGGTAGTGGTGTTCGACCAAACCGAGGAACCGCCGACGCGGCACGTCGAGGGCTATGTCTCGGGACGTGTCCACGATGGCAGCGTCGGAGTCGATCCACAGGAGCTCGTCGCAGTCGGGCAGCAGGTCGCGGATGTAGGCGATCTTGCTCCACATCTTGTTCGCCCTTGCCGGCGCCGGGTCGTTCGTCTGGGCACGCAGCTCATAGCCGTGCCGGTCCGCGAAACTCTCATAGGACGGACGGGTGATGGCCAGGAACTCTTCGTGCTTCCCCACCGCTACGGTGACGAGCATCCTGACCGGGGGGCGGGGCGGAACATACGACACCCTGGTCGCCTCCCGGGGGGAAGACCAGAGGGACTTCTTCCGCTCCTCCTCATGCCTGCCCGGGTCAAATGCTGGCCCGACCAGGTGATCTCTCATCAACGGTGCGCATGCACCACGAGACGCGTCGCCTTCTGCCAGATCACCTCGACGTTGCCGAAGCCAACTTCGTAGAGCATGGCTTCCACGCAGGCCACGTTCGGACCCCAGAAATTGGACGGATCGCCGTTCAGGGCGCCCTTCGGGTAGAAGACCATCATCGGCTCGTCATGGTCGTTGCCGTCCGTGTGCGTCTCGAGGATCAGCGTTTCGCTGCACACGCTGAACATATGACGTAGATACCGCATCGGGTCCTGAGCGTGGTACAGGACGCCGAGAAATAACACCACGTCGAACATCCCGACGGAGGCGGGCGAGATTTCCTCGACCGAGATCAATCGCTTTTCGACCTTCGAACCAAGAGCCCAATGTGCGATGTCGAACCCTCGCCCGTCCGCTATGCCGACGGACTCCCAACAGTGCTTGTCCGAGGCAACCACCCGAGCCGCGCCACGGCGTTCGGACTCGAATGCGAAGTACCCGTCATATGAGCCGACGTCGAGCACCGACTTCCCATTCAGTGATTCGGGGAAGTCCAGCCAGTTGAGCTTGGCCGGAGTGTCATCGATGCCCGGCGTGATGACCCCGTGACCGAGATTGATGGTGTGAAACCATTCGCGCCCGGCAACCAGTTCACGCAACCGGTCGGGTTCGACGGGCACTGAAGCTGGGTCAGGTAGTAGGTGCCGAAGCACGTGAATCCGCCTCCTTGGTTGGCGTCCGTAGCGTATCGTGAGAACGCAGGAAGTCCTGGTTAAGTTGCTACCTCCGACGTGCCGGTCGTGGACAGATTGCCGCCAGCAAACGCACCCCGGTCGACAATCGGTCGTGGACAGATTGCCGCCAGCAAACGCACCCCGGTCGACAATCGGTCGTGGACAGATTGCCGCCAGCAAACGCACCCCGGTCGACAAGGCGCCCTGTCCCACCCACTCAGTTCCGAAGTGCCACATTGCCGGGGCCTCAGTCGAGGGTCAGTCCGTACAGCAGTTCCCCGTCCGGCCCGACGTCGTAGATCTCGATCCCGTATTCCACGTGGGCGGCGTCGGCACCGAGCGCCACCGCCACCTTGTTCAAGGCGTTGCGGGTCACGTCGAGGACGACCTCGACCTGCTGGGCCGCGTCGGCCTCGGCCCGCAGCCGCTCGACCGCAGGCGGATCGAGGTGCCCCGGCGTCCAGATCATGGCATCGGTGAAGGCCAGGGCCGCCCGCTGCAGGGGCGAGAGCTGGCTGTCGGCGTGGTGGTCCACGGCGTCGAAGGTGGCATCGGTGGCCCCGGCGAGCAGGGCGGAGCGGCTGCGCAGTGACCGGCACAGGCGGCAGTCGTGCTGGCGCGCGCCGCGCAGACGGATCAGCTCCGAGGTGACGGGATCGAGGGTGTTGAGGGTCGGCACGGCCCGGATGAGGCCGTCGAGCGCGGTCCAGATCCCCCCGGGCGGTGGCACCGTCGGTGCCGCCGGCCAGGACCCCGGGCCAAACAGAGCGTCGAGCGCGTGCCGGGTGCGGGGCAGGAATTCGGTCACCCACAGGGCGGCCGCCAGCGTGCCCGCGTGTTTGCCGGCGGCCGCGACAAACGCGGTCCGCTGGCCGTCGCTGACGGCGGCGACGTCGAGACAGGTCTGCTCGGCAAAGGTGACGACAGCCCCGTCGTCGGCGGTCCACGGTCCCGGTCCGTGGGGCGGGCAGGGCAGGGGATCGACGCCGAGCAGCCCGGCGGTCCGCACGCCGCAGGTGGCCACGATCCCGGTCAGCCCGGCGTCGGCCGCATCGGACCACAGGGCCGCCTCCACGGCACAGAGGGCGGCCGCGGCGGCCGGCGCGTGGTGCCGGAGGGCATGGGCGCCGGAGGTCATGGTGAGGACGCTATCCCCGGATCAGGGCGACGAGGGAGTAGACGGCGAACCCGGCCAGCAGCACGCCCCCTGCTTTGCGGATGACACCCAGTGGGAGCACCCGGAGCAGGGCACGACCGCCGAACGCCCCGAGGGCGGCCACCGCGGTCAGCGCGGCAATGGCCCCGATGAAGACGGACCAGGGTTGGTGGTACTTGGCGGCCAGGTTGGCCGTCAGGATCTGGGTCAGGTCGCCGAACTCGCCGACGAAGATGACCACGAAGGCGGTGGCGATGGGCCGGAGGCCGGCGGGGGCCACCTCCACCTCCTCTGCGCCTTCCTCCTCTTCCTCCTTTTCGGGAACGAACAACAGGTAGGCGGCTCCCCCGGCGAAGAGGAGGGCGGTCACCCCCTCCACCCAGGCATGGGGGAGCAGGGCGAGGAGGCGCCCGGCCAGGACGGCGATGGCGGCGTGGATGGTGAAGGCGGCGGTCGCCCCGATCCAGACCAGCGCCGGCCGGTACCGGCTGCCCATGATCAAGGTGGCGATCATGGTCTTGTCGGGCAGTTCCGCCACGAAGATGAGGGCGAAGACGCCAAGGATCAGACCGGGCTGCACCCGGTCAGGTTAGAGACTCCCCGCACGCGTGGCGGACCACGGTCGGACCGGGCCCGCTCAGCCGTCGAGTGTCAGCACCTCGGCCATCGCCGCGGTCAGCGTGGCACCTTCGCGCTGCCCGAAGCCCACGCTCATGGCCAGACGTTCGAGGATCTGGTCGACGGTCCGTCCTCCGGCGGCCAGGGGGTGGTCCTCGACGAAGGCGGCGACCTCGTCGGCCAGCTCGGGTGGCGCGCACAGGGCCCGGACCCCGTCGAGCATGCGGGGCAGCGTGTTGGACGGGAACTTCTTCGGGAATTCGTCCCATGCCCCGACGACCCGCCGCCACGTGGCCGGCCCCGCCTCCCTGTTGACGAGGAGTAGCCGGATCAGGAACGGTGCGTTCTGGGTGCGGACCTCGGTCATGGCCAGGTCGAAGGTGCGGGCGGCCAGGTCGGCGTCACCGAAGCTGGCCAGAGCGTCGAGGTAGCGGTTCTCCTCCTGCGGCGTGGCCGGCGACCGGTAGGCGGCGAGGAACGCCTCGTACTCGTCGACACCGCCGTCGGCGGCCACGATGTCGAGCACCGCCGAGGCGATGTCCCCGTCCAGGGGCACGGTCGCCCGATCGGCGAAGCGACGGGCGGCCTCGGCCCGGATGCCGGGGTGGGCGCCGATGGTGCCGAGGGTGCGCAGGACGGCCGACCGGAGCGACGGGGTGCGCTCGTCGTCGGCGGGGGTCGGGTCCCACGTGAGGCGGTCGGCCAACGGGCCGAGCAGGGCCCGCACGCCGGTGGCCAGGGTCGGTCGCCCCTCGTCGGGGACGATCCGGTCGAAGAGCCCGAGCGCGCCGACGACCACCGACCACACGCTGGGGTCGACCTCGCCCGCGTCGGCGAGGGCCTTGGCCAGGCGGAGCAGGTCGACGACCCGGGCATGGCCGGCCAGCGTGGCGGCCCAGGTGTCGGAGACGAGGTTGTACCGCTCGAGAGGGGCGAGGTCGTCGAGGTGGCCGGCCAGGTAGGCCACCCGCTCGGCCGAGTAGGCGACCCGGTAGTACCCGGAACCGCCGGCGTTGACCAACAGGTCGCCGTCGCCCCCGTCGACGGCGGCCTGGCGCGTGGTGAGGAGGAGCGATTCAGCCCAGTCGGAATCGGCGGCCAGCGACCGGTGGAGCACCGGCACCTCCCAACGGTCGCCGATGGCACCGCCCGGAGCCCCCGAGTAGGAGAAGGGCTGCTGGGTGAGGGACCCGTCGTCCCCGACGCGCACCAGCGGATAGCCGCCCTGGTCGATCCAGGTGTGCATGATGGCGGCCACCCGTCGCCCGCTCGACCTCCCGAGGGCGTCCCACAGGTCATGGGTCTCGGTGTTGGCGTAGGAGTGGGTGACGAGGTAGTCGTGGATGCCCTCGCGGAAGACGTCGGGGCCGATGAACTGCTCCAGCATCCGGAGCACGCTGCCGCCCTTTTGGTAGGTGAGCACGTCGAACATGCCCTCGGCCTCCTCGGGTCGTCCCACCGGGAACTCGACGGGCCGGGTGGCGTGGAGGCCGTCAACGGCCAGGGCCGCCTCGCGCTCGACGCCGAAGCTCACCCAGCGCTGCCACTCGGGGCGGTAGGCATCGACGGCGAGCACCTCCATGAATGTGGCGAAGGCCTCGTTCAGCCAGATCCCGTTCCACCACTTCATGGTCACCAGGTCGCCGAACCACATGTGGGCGATCTCGTGGCAGATCACGTCGGCTACGCGCTCGAGCTCCACCCGGGCCGCCGTGGTGGGGTCGACCAGTAGCAGCGACTCGCGGTACGTGATGCAGCCCAGGTTCTCCATGGCGCCGGCGGCGAAGTCCGGGATCGCCACCATGTCGACCTTGTCGCCGGGGTAGGGGATCCCGAAGTACCCGGTGAAGAACCGGAGGGCGTGGCTCCCCACATCGAGGGCGAAGGCGGTCAAATGGCCCTTGCCGAGGGGGTGGACCACCCGCAGCTGCACGCCGTCCACGTCGACCGGGGCGGTGTGCTCGAGCGGGCCGACCACGAAGGCCACCAGATAGGTCGACATGACCATGGTGGGCGCGAAGTGCACGCGCCGCTTGCCTCCCGGCTCGACGGTCTCCTCGGCCACCGGGCTGTTGGAGTAGGCGGCGAGGTGCTCGTCGACCACGAGGGTGACCTCGAAGGTGGCCTTGAAGGCCGGCTCGTCGAAGCAGGGGAAGGCCCGACGGGCGTCGGTCGACTCCATCTGGGTGGTGGCGATGACGTGCTCAACTCCGGAGGCATCGGTGAAGGTCGACCGGTAGAAGCCGCGGAGCTTGTCGTTGAGGATCCCGGTGAAGGCCATCTGCAGGGTGCCCGGGCCGACCGGCAGGTTCCCGTCGAACGTGAGCACGGCGCGTTCCTCGACGTCGTCGAGGGAGATCGACGTGGGGGCAACCGGCTCGGTCCCGTCGTGACGGAAGGTGGCCGAGGCGATGTCGAGCTCGGCGGCGTTGAGCACGACGGTCGACGTTGTCCCGTCGACCGACACGTCGATCGCCACCTCGCCGACGAAGGTGGCCGCGGCCAGGTCCGGCGTGAGGGTCAGCCGGTAGGCGTGGGGAAGGACGGTGGTCGGGAGCCGGTACGAGGAGGCGTCGTCGTGTGGGGCCGGAGGAGTCGAAGTACTCATGCTGCGCAGGCTACCGTCGCGCCGTGCCCTCCGACCAAGACTCCGCGCAGAATTCCACCCAATCGTCGAACGGACCGCCGCCGGGCGACGATGGCCCCGGTGGCAGGCGGCTCGACGTCGTCTGCATCGGCAACGCCCTCGTCGACGTGCTGGCCTCGGCCAAGGACGAGGACCTGGCCGACCTCGACCTCGTGAAAGGAACCATGGTCCTGGTCGACTCGTTGCGCGCCGCGGCCATCTACGACCGGATGGGGGCCACCACCGAGGCCTCGGGCGGGTCGGCCGCCAACACCGCCGCCGGCATCGCCGCGTTGGGCGGACGGGCCGCTTTCCTCGGCCGGGTGGCCGACGACGGGCTCGGTCGGGCCTTCACCCACGACATCCGCTCGGTGGGGGTGGCCTTCGACCCGACGCCGACCGCCGCCGTGCCCGGCGAGGTGGTCACCGGGCACTGCCTGGTGCTGGTGACCGAGGACGCCGAACGCACCATGGCCACCCACCTCGGGGTGGCCTCCGAGTTCGGCGCCGTCGACCTCCACGACGGCCACCTGGCCTCGACCCAGATCGTGTACCTCGAGGGGTACCTGTGGGAGCAGCCGACGGCCACGGCGGCCATGCGCGAGGCCATCGACATCGCCCACCGCCACGACGCCGCCGTGGCCCTCACGGTGTCGGACCCGTTCTGCGTCCAGCACCACCAGGGCGAGTTCCTCGAGTTGCTGAACGGTGACCTCGAGCTCCTCTTCGCCAACGAGGAGGAGATCATGATGCTCTTCGGCGCGGCCAGCTTCGACGCCGCCGCCGACGCCGTGGCCGAGACGGGCGTCCTCGCCGTCCTCACCCGGGGCGCCCGCGGCTCGGTCGTGGTCACCGCCTCCGGACCGATCGAGGTGCCGGTGGCACCCGTCGACCGGGTGGTCGACACCACCGGGGCCGGCGACCTCTTCGCCGCCGGCTTCCTCTACGGGATCACCAACGGGCTCCTGCCCGAGGAAGCGGCCCGGCTGGGAGGGGTGTGCGCCGCCGAGGTCATCGCCCACGTCGGGGCTCGGCCCCAGGGCGACCTCCGGGCACTCGCCGTGGCGGCCGGCCTCTTCGCCTGACGGACCCTACATCGGGAGACGCTTGTCCTAGTTCGCCTCCGCGAGGGCCACGTCGACACTCGAACTGTTGCCGGAGAAGCCGACGGCGGAACAGGTGACGGCGGTCGGGCACCACACACTATTGAGGTAACTGAGTGTCGCTCCAGCGGGATTCGGTGTCTTCTGAACTGACCAGATGGTCCCATTCATTGCTTCGGCCAGCGTGCCGGCACCGCGGTTCCCGACGGCCGTGCAGGTAGTCGATGACGTACATGACACACCGGAAAGTGTGTCGCTGCCGCTGGCCGGCCTGGGTGTCTTCTGGATGGCCCAGGTCGCGCCGTTCCACACCTCGACAAGGGCGCCGTTGGAGGACGTCACCACGGAGTAGCCGACGGCGACGCAGGAGATCGCCGAAGTGCAGGACACGCCATCGAGTCCGTCACTGGATCCAGCAGGGTTGGGCGTCTTCTGGATGGTCCACGTGGCGCCGTTCCACGCCTCCGACAGTGCGCCGTAGACACCGGCGGCGGTGATATAGAAGTCGCCGACGGCCGTACATGTGGTGCTCGATGCGCACGACACCGAGAACAGGTAGCTGTTGTTGGTGGCGATCGGGTCGGGAGTGGCCTTAATCGTCCACTTGGCGCCGTTCCACACCTCTGCCAGCGCCACCGAGTCACCGAGCGTGTCTTCGGAGTAGCCAACGGCAATGCACGATGTCGCCGACATGCAGGACACGCCCTGGAAGTAGCTGTTCGATGCACCAGCTGGATTGGGAGTTGCCCGGATCTTCCAGGAAACGCCGTTCCATACTTCGGCCAACGTCCCTCCGCCGGCAGACCCCACGGCTGTGCACGCAGTGGCCGACGTGCAGGACACGGCATACAAGGTGCTCGAAGTGGCCCCCACGGGATTGGGCGTCTTCTGGAGCTTCCAGGCTGTCCCATTCCAATGTTCGGCCAACGTCGACCCGCCGGAGGCTCCAACTCCGATGCAGTCTGTCGCTGAACCGCACGAAATTCCGTCCAGGCTGCTGTTGACTGCACCTGCCGGGTCGGGCGTCTTTTGGATCCGCCACGGCGTGAGGGCCGACGCAATGCCGTCCGGGACGTTCGAAGTCGCAGCCGCAGCCGCAGCTACGGTGCTACCGGCAAGCCCCAACGTGCCTACTACCGATGCCACGGCGATGACCGCGACAGACGTCGCCGCTGCTGCCGCCCGTGATTTCCCCCCGAATGAACGCATCATGCTCCTCACACCTGTGCCGGATCGCGGTGACCCGTGATGCTCAGCTCCTGTGGTGCGAGGAGAGCAGTAAAGGGAGGATGGCAGCGATGCCGCGCAATCCGCAAGTAACACCACTGACCGTGGGCGGCCCACCGGCGGGCGCGCCCGGAGCATTCGCCCAGCTACTTGCCGTCGAGGACGCCGCCGTCTGCGCCGCCCTCGGTCGCTGACGGGTCCCGGCGTGCTCAGTCGACGACGGGGTCCGTCGGCCGGAAGTTGAACGGCAGGTCGCCGATGCGGACCAGGACCGAGGCCACATCGCGCCCCAGCGGTGCCAGCGCACCGTCCAGGCTGGCCAGGTCGTCCAGGATCGACTCGTCGATGGCGCACGAGCCCTCGTAGGAGACCTCGATGGCGCACTCCGGGCCCTCGGAGCCGTCGAGCAGCACCAGTTCGATGGTGGCGGGACCCTTCGTCAGCGCCTCGCCCAGGACGTCGAGGTGCTCAGGCAGGGCGGCCACCAGCGGGGCGGCGTCCGGCATCCCCGCCAACCCCTGGACCCGGAAGGCGATCTCGACCAGGACCTCGGGCGGCTCGTCGGGGTCGTCGCCGATGGCCCAGCTCCGGTACGCGGTCTGGCTCCAGGTCGGCCAATCGAGGCTGGTGTCCACGCGGATCCGGGCCGGCCGTTCTTCGCCCGGGAGGCTGTAGGAGGTCTCGAAGCTCACATCGCCGAGGAAGACGTCCACCTGGAATCGCTCCTCCACGGCCTGGCGCTGCAGGAGCGCGGCCTCGAACGCGGTCCGGTGGGAGGTGACGAGTTGGGCGAAGACGTGGTCCAGCATGGCGGGGCAGAGGCTACCGTTCTTCCGTGACCTCCCCCGGATCCCCAACGACCGGTCCGTCGGCCTCGCCGGTGTGGTTGGAGCGCAGGGTCATCGCCTACGCCCACCAGGGCGGGGCGTGGGAGGGACCGTCGTCCACCCTGCATACCATTGCCGCCGCCCTCGGGGCCGGTGCGACCGGGATCGAACTCGACGTGCACGCCACCAGCGATCGGCGGCTGGTGGTATGCCACGACGACACGGTGGAACGGACGACGGCGGCCACCGGTGGCATCGCTTCGTTCACCTACGAGGAGCTGTCCCGGATGGACAACGCATACTGGTGGGCACCCGGCGCCGACGTGACCCCGGGACTCGACGACGACGCCTATCCGTTCCGCGGGCGGGCGCCCGGCGACCACCGCTTCGGCTTCGCGCTGCTCGACGAGGTCCTGGAGGAGTTTCCGGGCGTCGTCCTCAACCTCGACATCAAGCAGACGGCCCCCGTCGTCACCCCGTACGAGGAGGTGCTGGTCGAACTGCTCCGTCGCCACGACTGCGCCGACCGCGTGATCGTGGCCTCGTTCCTGGACACGGCCACCGACAACTTCTCCGCCGCCGGACCCGAGTTCGCCACCTCGGCGGGGACGTTGGCCACCGCCGATTTCTACCGGGCCGTGCAGGCCGGCGAGCGACCGCCGCCGACCCGGCACGTGGCCCTCCAGGTGCCGGCCGCCTTCGGCGACATCACCCTGGTCGATGAACGGTTCGTCGAGGTGGCCCACGGGGAGGGCCTGGCCGTCCACGTGTGGACCATCGAAGAGGAGTCCGAGATGGAGGCGCTGTGCGCCCTCGGGGTGGACGGCATCATCACCGACCGACCGACCGCCCTGGTCGGGGTGCTCGGACGAGTGGGGATGGCATGGTCACCGGGGGCGTAACGGTGGCGCGGCGGGTCGGAGGGCAGCTCCCGGACGCGACGCACCAGAGGGGCGGGTGCGCCCGTCAGCACGAGTGGGAACGGCCCCGACCGGTCATCCGGTGCGGGAGGTGCAGTGGGACCGCTGGGTCCGACCCCGGGGGGCAGCGGTCAGCCGCGCCCGCAGTTCGGCTTCTTGCCGTGGTTGGCCTTCTTCTTGGCCCTGAGCTTGCGCTTGTTGGTTCGTTTCGACACAGTCCGGCAATGCTACTCGGTCCGCAACCAGGGCGGCCAACGGGGGTGGGCGGCGCCCGCCCGCGTCCGCCTGTCGACCGGTGAGCTGGTTGCTGCGGGAAGGTGACGTGCTGGCCGCCGCCGAGGTCGTCGACGACTGGGCCGGGCGGGCCAAAGGACTACTGGGTCGCAAAGGCTACGAGGGGGCGATGGTCCTGCCCGGGACCCGGTCGGTCCACACCGTGGGCATGCACTTCGCCATCGACGTGGCCTTCTGCGACCGCGACCTCCTCGTCCTCGACGTGACCCGGGTGCCACCGTTCCGCCTGACCATGCCCCGGAAGGGCTGTCGCACGGTCATCGAAGCGGAGGCCGGCGCCTTCGGCCGGTGGGGGCTGCGGCCGGGTGACCGCCTGGAGCTGCGGGGATGACCGACACGGGAGATCCGGCCCCGGGCGACGGCGCCGGGGTGCCGGCCGGGGGTGCCCTGGTGGTGGTCGGCACGCCGATCGGCAATCTGGGTGACCTGTCACCCCGGGCGGTGGCTGCCCTCGCCTCGGCCGACGTCCTCTACTGCGAGGACACGCGCCACTCGCGCAAGCTCCTCAGCCACGCCGGGATCACCGGGATTCCGCTGCGCTCCCTCCACGAGCACAACGAGGGCGACCGGGTGGACGAGGTGGTGGCCGCCGTGGCCGCCGGGCGGACGGTGGCCCTGGTCAGCGACGCGGGGATGCCGGCCGTCTCCGACCCCGGTGCCCGGGTCATCGCCGCCGCCGCCGGTGCCGGTCTGGACGTCGTCGTGGTCCCGGGTCCGTCAGCCGTGCTGACCGCCCTGGTGGCGAGCGGGCTCCCCACCGACCGGTTCTGCTTCGAGGGGTTCCTGCCCCGTTCCGGTCGGGACCGCACCGAACGCCTGGCCGTGGTGGCCGACGAGGTGCGTACGACGGTGCTCTTCGAGGCGCCGGGTCGGGTGGCTGCCACCCTAGGTGACCTGGCCGCCGTCTGCGGCGCCGACCGTCGGGTGGTCGTGGCCCGGGAACTGACCAAGCTGCACGAGGAGCTGTGGCGGGGCACGCTGGCCGACGGCGCCGCCTGGGCCGACAGAGGCGTCCGGGGCGAGGTGGTGCTGGTGCTGGAGGGTGCGCCGCCGGTGGCCGACCCCGGGGTGGACGACGACCAGCTCGCCCGTGCGCTCACGGCCCACCTCGACTCGGGGGAGCGGACCCGGGGAGCGGTGGACGAGGTGGCGGCCCGCCTCGGCGTCCCCCGGCGCCGCGTCTACGAGTTGGCCCTCCGCATGAAGGGCGGCGGCGGACGGGGCCATGGAGAGGAGTGACCGACCGGCGATGGCCGACCGCCCGACAGATCGCAGCGCGGAAACTTCCCACTGATCACAGGAGGACAGCAGATGTTCGGACGCAGGATGGACCTCGACTCGACCCAGGCTCCCCCCATCGGGCCTGACGAGGTCCCCGCGGGCCTCGACCGGGCTGCCTTCGCCGCCGGCTGCTTCTGGGCGTTCGGCGTCCGGTTTGCGCGTCCCATCGTCACCGAGGTGACCCCGGCCTCGACCTTCTGGCCGGCCGAGGTCTACCACCAGCGGTAGACCGAGCGCACCGGCCACGGCGGCTGCCACGTCGCCAACTGGTAGGCCGGGCTCCGCGCGCGGCGGGCGCGGCACGGCGGGGCTGTCCGGCCGCGGGTGGTCGGGTCGGTACGCTGGCGGGCGATGTCCCGCTACTTCATCACCACGCCGATCTACTACGTCAAGGACGCGCCCCACGTGGGGCACGCCTACTCGACGGTCAACGCCGACGCCCTGGCCCGCTGGCACCGGCTGGTCGGCGACGATGTCTTCTTCCTGACCGGCACCGACGAGCACGGCCAGAAAGTGGCCAGGGCCGCCGAAGAGCAGGGGATGGCTCCGCTCGAGTGGACCGACCAGCTCTCGCCGCGGTTCGCCGAGGCGTGGGCCGGGCTCGACATCGCCAACGACGACTTCATCCGGACCACCGAGCCCCGCCACCGGGTCGCCGTCCAGCAGTTCCTCAGCCGGATCAACGACAACGGCTACATCTACAAGGACACCTACCGGGGGCTCTACTGCGTGCCGTGCGAGCGGTACTACGCGGCGGACGAGCTGTTGCCGGGCGGGTTCTGCCCCGACCACCGCATCCCCCTGGAGGAGCTCGAGGAGGAGAACTACTTCTTCAAGCTCAGCGAGTTCCAGCAGCCGCTGATCGACTGGTATGCGGCCCATCCGGGCGCGGTGGTGCCCGAACCCAAGCGCAACGAGGCGCTCAGTTTCATCAAAGGCGGCCTGCACGACATCTCGATCACCCGGACCTCCATCGACTGGGGCGTCCGGGTGCCCTGGGACGACGCCCACGTCTTCTACGTCTGGTACGACGCCCTGATCAACTACGTGACCGCCATCGGCTACGGACAGGACCAGGAGCGCTTCGACGAGTGGTGGCCCAGCGTCCACCACCTGATCGGCAAGGAGATCATCCGGTTCCACTGCGTGTGGTGGCCGGCCATGTGCATGGCCGCCGGCATCGACCCGCCGGCCCACGTGCAGGTCCACGGCTGGCTGCTCCTCGGGGGCGACAAGATGTCCAACTCCAGCGTGAACCGGATCTCGCCGGCCGAGTTAACCGAGGAGTACGGCGTGGACCCCGTGCGGTACCACCTCCTCCGGGACGTCCCCCTGGGCAGCGACGGCGAGTTCTCGGCCGAGGGCATCTCGGCCAGGTACAACGCCGACCTCGCCAACAACCTGGGCAACCTGTTGTCCCGGGTGACCACCGTGGTCGGGTCGAAGTGCGACGGCGTGGGGCCGGCTCCCGACCCGGACAGCCGCCTGGCCGGTGTGGCCGCCGATGTGCTGGCCGAGACCACTGCGGCGTGGGACGCCGGTGCCCCTCATCTGGCCCTCGAGTCGACCTGGCGCCTGATCCACGAGACGAACGCCGAGCTCGAGACGGCCGAACCGTGGAAGGCCGAACCGGGCCCCGCGGTGGACGCCGTCCTGGGCAGCGCCCTCGAAGTGCTGCGCCTGGTGGCCGTCCTGGTGGTCCCGGCCATGCCGTCGACGGCCCGTGAGATCTGGCGCCGCATCGGGCTGTCCGGTGCCCCGGCTGACCAGCGCCTACCGGCCGCCGGGGTCTGGGGCGGCTACCCCGGCGGACTGGCGGTGGAGAAGGGTGCGCCCCTCTTCCCCCGGCGCAAGGACTGACCGGTGGGGGACGCCGTGTTGGAGTGGTTCGACTCGCACTGCCACCTCCAGGACGAGTTCGGCCACCCCGGGGGTGACGGTCCCGTCGAGCCCCATGCCGACCGGTTGGCCGGGGCCATCGCCCGGGCGNNGTGGCCGAAGGGGTGGCCATGTGGGCGACCGTCGGCCTCCACCCCCACGATGCGGTCGACGGGGTGGAGGGACTCGACGCACTCCTGGCCGCGGAGTTGGGTGACGGAGGCGACCGGTTGGTCGTCGCCATCGGCGAGTGCGGACTCGACTACCACTACGACCACTCGCCCCGGCCGGTCCAGCGGGAGGCCTTCGCCCTCCAGATCGAGTTGGCCCGCCGCCACGGCCTGGCCCTGGTCGTCCACACCCGTGAGGCGTGGGACGACACGCTCGACCTCCTGGCCGCCCACGGGGTGCCGGACCGGACGATCATCCACTGCTTCACCGGGGGGCCGGACGAGGCCAGGCGGTGCCTCGACCTCGGCGCCTCGCTCTCCTTCAGCGGCGTGGTCACGTTCAAGAACGCCGACGACGTCCGCGGGGCGGCCGCCCTGTGCCCGATGGACCGTCTCCTCGTCGAGACGGACTCGCCCTTCCTCACTCCCGTTCCCCACCGGGGATCGCCGAACGAGCCGTCCCGGGTCCCCCTGGTCGGCGTGGCAATTGCCCAGGTCAAGGGCGTGGACCGGGCCGAGGTGGCCGCGGTGACCACCGCGAATGCCCGACGGGCCTTCGGGTGCTGAGCCCGTTCTGAGTGGTCCATCCGATGTTGTTCGGTCCTCCCTCGTCCCCCAGATTCGCCGCTGAACTGGTCCTAAGCCATCGGACCCACGAGGCACGGTGAGTTGACCGGCGGTCGGACGATGCGAGGATTCCCGCACAAATGAATCAGGCGCGCAATGTGAGGCTTTCATCACTTACGACATTATGACTATAATGAGAGGAAATGAGCACATCCAAGCACGACGATCAGCCTTTCAGGGTCTACACCGCCGCCTCCATCGGCCCGGCAATGAGGCACTACCGGAAGGAAGCCGGACTCACTCAGGCTGAGTTAGCCGACAAAGTAGGCCTTACCCGGGAGTATCTGTCGCGCCTCGAACAGGGTCACGAGTCCGAGCAGCTCCGTCGCGTCGTAGCGATACTGCGCGAACTCGGCGTACGAGCCACGCTACAGAAGGCCGACTGGTAGTGCCCGATGAACTAGCCGTTTGGCTCAACGGAGACCACGTAGCCACTGTGATGCAGGTGAGGGGGCGACCTCGACTGTCGTATACCGAAACCGCCCTTGCCAAGTACCCACTCGGCCTACCTCTGCTCTCCTTGGCGCTCCCACTTACTCCGCAACCCTTCACACCTGGCGTTGTACGTCCCTTCCTCGACGGCCTACTCCCAGAGGGAGACGCGCGCCGCGCAATTGCTGATGACTTCAACGTCAGAGCAAGCGACACCTACGGGCTTATTCGTGCGCTAGGACGAGACTGCGCCGGTGCATTGGTGATCCAGCCGGCAGATGAGCCCGCCCCGCCTCCTCCATCAACCATCACGGCCGAGAGGCTCACCGACGATGAGATCGCAGAGCTTGTCGCGAATCTTCGAAGCGCACCGCTTGGCGTGGGAGGACGCGTACGCATCTCCCTTGCCGGAGTGCAAGAGAAGTTGCTTTTGACGAAGATGCCCGACGGCAGTTGGGGCCGTCCTGTCGACGGAACTCCCTCAACGCACATTCTCAAACCCTCGATCGCGCGATATCCACACACAGTACCCAACGAAGCTTTCGGAATGCGCGTCGCGAAGCATCTTGGTCTCTCAGTGGCCAATGTCGAGACAACGCGTGTCAACGGTCGAGACCTCATCGTGGTCGAGCGCTTCGATCGTGTTATTCATCCCGACGGCACCGTGGAGCGTTTGCATCAGGAAGACTTTTGTCAAGCTACCGGGACGCCTCCTTCCAAGAAGTATCAGGAGGGCGGCGGTCCTTCGTTGAGGCGGATCGCACGAATCCTCCGAGATAACGGAACCTCTGAGTCGCCCGAGGCGCTCTTGCGTGCCGTCGTCCTGAACGTCCTGATCGGAAACGGTGATGCCCACGCGAAAAACTTCTCGCTGCTTCACCACCCGGTGGGAACGCTTCGGCTGACACCGATCTATGACGTGATGTCGACCTTGCACTACGGGGATGATCGGCTTGCTATGTATATCGACGATGTGCGCCGGACCAACCGGGTGACTGCGAACCGGATTGTCAACGAGGCAGTCAGTTGGGGTATTCCGAGATTCAGGGCTATCGCAATCGTCGCTGACATGCTCGAGCGAGCATTGGTGGCAATCGAAGCGACAATGGCCGAAACGACCGACCTGCCGGCTGAGATCGTCAAGCTCGCTCGATCTCAGCTCCGTCAACTTCAAAGCGAATTTGATATAACGCCAGGCTCAGAGGATGGGTAAGGCGCACGCCTTGATTGGGATGTCGGTACTGGGCAGACGTGGGGATTGTGTAGGGACGGACTCGTGTGCCGAAGGAATCTAAATTTAGGTAGGGCGGAATCGAGCGATGTCCTCTCCGACCCTGGCGATCGTGTCTCCGTCGATACCGGCGGCAACGGCAAATTCGGGCCAGGCATCGACGGCTTCGGCCACTTCGCGCAGTGCGGACTCGATGCCAGGCACCTCATGCAGATCACCGAGGGCTCGGAGGTGATCCAGGGTGATGTCGACAAACCGACCGTTCACACTCATCTGGTGAGTTTGGGTCCACTCACCGCCCCAGTAGGAATGGGTTACGTCGTACGCCGGGGCCAACTTCCATGGGCCGTCCTCCGGAAGTATGAACGAGAAGTTCTTGGTGTGGTCATCGCGGTTGACGGCCATCACGTTGAAGGCCACCCGTCGGAACATCTGGACGCGGTCGGTGGGGCCGAAGCCGAGCCTTTCGGCCGTGAGGAAGTAGCTCGAGTACGCATGGCTGCGAGCCAGGTTGTAGTCGAGGTGGCCGACAGCGCACAGGGTCTGGGAGTGGATGCGGGCATCGCCCGGTCCTCGGTCGAATCTCTTCGTCATGAAGTGGGAGCGCGGCCCCTCGGGCAGTAGTCGAGACTCGTTCATGGTGATGCCGGCCTGGGTGGCCATCAGGTAGTAAGCGTATTCCACCCGGCAGTACTGCTGACTCGTGACCAGGGGGTCCATCGGGTGATCGGCAGGGTCGCCAACGCCGTCCAGCTTGAGCAGCCATTGCTCGAAGCCTTCGGGGGCGGTGAGCTGGCCTGAGCGCATCTGGCCGGTGACCGGGTTGTAGGCGATGACTGCTTTGGCTCGAGCGCCACCGGCGGTCGAGCCTACGGTGATCAACTGCGTGAGGGCTTCATGTGTCTCCTGGTCGTCCGAGGGCCCGTCGAGCCCGGGGAGTGCTCCCGCAATCTCGGATCGGGCGGCGGTTACGAGGTCGGCTACCTGGACAAGGCTGACCATTGAGTCCTCCGGACCAGTGGGCGGAGCGAATGTCAGCGCTCCCATCGCCCGAGAACTTGCATAGGCCAGGCGGTCCAGCGCAGTGATCTGGCTTGGGTCGATACCTTGTTCGGCCATCCACGCGTTGACGAGCGCGTTGCCGAAGCGATCGGGCAGTGCGTCAGCCAGCATGGCCGGCAATCCGTAGTACGTAGCTCGGGCCAGATCTGGGAATTCGAAGACCCCTGGATGGCGAGGCATGTAGATCGGTGCCAAGTCGGCGCCGTTCCGTACCCAGTCCTCGTCGTACTCGAACGCGTAGTACCCAGTATTCGGGTCGAGAACGACGGCTCCCACGACCCGATCCCAGGCCGATACCTCGATGGCTTCAGCAGGGTGATGAGTCAGGAGCTGCCACGCTTCGCACTGGGGTGGCGAACGCGTTGAGGAGCATTCGTCTCCGCACGACGCCGTTGGCGCAAGATCTCCATTGGGCTGATGACGGGCTCAGGCGGGAGGAGTGATTCCAGCCAGTCGGTGCGATCAAGGGCGCGGACCACCCGGACCACCGTTGTCAATGAGCTGCCCTTTCCGCCCTCGAGGTTCTTGATCGCCGATCCCGAGACGTTTGCCCGCTCAGCCAACTCGATCTGAGTGAGTCGGCTTCGAAGTCGCAGTCGTCGTACGTCTGCCCCAAGACGTCGTTCCCAGTCAGCCGTAGTGGCCTGGGGTCTCACCTGTTGGTAGCTGCTAGGTGTCTTTTCCATCTCTTATACCTCTTACTTACTATAACAGACTATATTACATCTGTGCTAGGGGCATTACCTTGTTCGCTAGGCTCTCGCCGGATCACATTCCATCCTAAGCCAGAAATCTGAGCATCCGCCGCACGTCCATGGGATGTCTGATCTTGACGCCAGCTAGCCACGAGCCGGGCTGTACGTGGCCGGCTCGGTCTTCGAGAAAGTGGAAGTTGGTGCTGGAGCCCGGGTCAGCGAGCCGCCGTGAGTGCCGCTCTAGGAGGCGGTGACCTTCGTGACCAGTTGCGGGAACGGCGACGGCGCCCCGGCCACCGGCGGCAGACCCGACACGCTGAGTCGTGAGGCCCCGGCTTGCTGAGGGATGAAGGTCACCACGGACGCCCACGACCCGGCCGTCGCCGGCGAGAACGGGTGGGGCAGGTGGTACGTCCCCGGTGTACTCACCGTCATCCGCTGATCGGTGGCCGGCCGGCCGGCGTCGGCCGCGGCACGGTCGGACACCTGGAATTCGAGCGTCGCCGGCTTGACCGTGCCCTTGAGGACCGCGGTGATATGGATGACCGTGTGCCCCGCCGTGCCGGTGGCGGGCGACGAGGTCACCGACAAGGTGAACCCGTCGACACTTCCCGTGGCGGGAAGACCGGACGGGGCCGTGCTCGTCGTGGCCGAGCTCCCGGCCTTCGTGGTGCTGGTGGCACTGGACGGGCCGGAGCTCGAGCACCCCGCCAGCACCGGTAGGGCCAGGGCGGCGAGGACGGCGGCGACAGACACCTTCGGGGAGCGGCGCATCGGGTCATGGTACTGGCGCCGGCACCGCCGCCCGTGTCTCCCCGATGGCCGAGGGCTGGGGGGACGCCGTCGGACCCTACGGTTTGATCCCCGGGGGAGATCCGCCTAAGTTGACCGTGCGGCCGCTCTTCGGAGCGGTCGTTCCGCAACCGGCACCGATCTCGGGGCCCTGCGGAGGACGGCTTGGAGGAGTCGTCCCTGTCCATCCTCTCCCCGGGTGGAGCCGGTCCTCGCGGACGGGCGCCCCGGGACTGTCGGGGGAGGGCAGAAGTCCCATGAGGAGAGTGGAGTCCTGAGGACCGAACGCCAACGGGGCAGCCGGCGTGCCGTCGGGCTGCTCCTCTGTGGAGCCGTGCTCCTCGTTCCGCTACTGCTGGCCCAGAATGGTACCGACGCGTCGGTGCGCTTGGCCGCCGCCCACGCGCCACCCGCCCGGGTGTCGACCGATCGGGTGGTGATCAACCGAGCGGCGGCCCGACCCTCGACGACCACAACGGCGCCAGCCGCCCCGGTGGCCCTGGCCGAGGACCCCGTCCGCCAGGTGGTCCCGACGACGCTGGCGTCCCCGACCACCACCACGGTGCCGCCGACCACCACCACCACCACGACGTACCTGCACGGTCCGCTGGCCGGCGCCGACGTCGTGACCCGGGGCGACGTGACCTACTACGCCCACCCGGCGGGTCGCTGCGCCAGCCCGTGGCTGCGGTTCGGCACGGTGGTCTCGATCACGAACCCGGCCAACGGGGCCACCGTGAGCTGCGTGGTCGATGACCGGGAGGCCGACACCGACCGCTCGATCGACCTCGCCACCTCGACGTTCGCCGAGATCGCCCCGCTGTCGCAGGGTGTGGTCTACGCCGTCCTCCACTGGTGATCCGGGGCCACCGACGGCCTACCCCCGATGGATCGACCGGACCCGGGATGGTGCCACACTGATCGGGTGACCCACGGGCGAGCGGAGATCCACGAGCTGCTCCTGGCCAACGACCTCCGCCCGAGTCGGGCACTCGGACAGAACTTCGTGGCCGACGGCAACACGGTACGGCGGATCGTCCGGCTGGCCGGCGTCGGCCCGGGCACCCGGGTGCTCGAGATCGGGGCCGGGCTCGGTTCGCTGACCCTCGCCCTGGTCGAAGCCGGTGCCGAGGTGACCGCCGTCGAGATCGACCGGCACGTCCTGCCCGTGCTCCGGCGCCAGGTCGAACCGCTCGGGGTGACCGTGGTCGAGGCCGACGCCCGGACGCTCGACTTCGCCGGGCTCCTCGGGGTGGAGCCGGGTTGGTCGCTGGTGGCCAATCTTCCGTACAACGTCGCCGTGCCGCTCGTGATGCGGGTCCTGGAGGAGGCACCTCAGGTCGCCTCGATGCTGGTCATGGTCCAACGGGAGGTGGGGGAGCGGCTGGCGGCCCGGGCCCGTGACGAGGCGTACGGGGCCGTCTCGGTGAAGGTGGCCTACTGGGCCGAGGCCTCGGTGGTGGGCAAGGTCTCTTCGAGTGTCTTCATCCCCCGGCCCCGGGTGGAGTCGGTCCTGGTGCGGATGGACCGTCGGGCGGACCAGCCGCTCCCGACGGGCGACGGCAGGGTGGGCCCGGGCGAGCCCGCGTACGAGCGCCTGTTCGCCGTGGTCAAGGCGGGGTTCGCCCACCGGCGCAAGATGCTGCGGCGCTCACTCGAGCACCTGGTCGTGCCGGCCGCCTTCGAGGCGGCGGGAGTCGCCCCGACGGCCCGGGCCGAGGAGCTCGGACTCGACGAGTGGGAGCGGCTGGCCTGGTGGCGACCGGACCCGGCGGGTGCCTCCTGATGGCCGGCCGGAGCCCGGACGTGGCCGACGGTGCGGTCGTCGAACTTTCGGCCCCGGCCAAGTTGACGGTGTCGCTGCGGGTGACCGGTGTCCGCCCCGACGGCTACCACCTGCTCGTCGCCGAGATGGTCACCCTGGACCTGGCCGACACGGTGTTCGTCGGTCCGGGTGCCGGAGGAGGGTTCGAGGTCGTGGTCGACTGGCCCGGCGGCACCCCGGCGTGGCGCGACCTCGACGTCGGGGCACCGGGCGACAACCTGGTGACCCGGGCGCTGGACGTCGCCGGCCGGGCCGCCGACGTGCGTCTGGTGAAGCGGATTCCGCCCGGAGCCGGCCTGGGCGGCGGATCGGCCGATGCCGCTGCCGTCCTGCGGTGGGCGGGGTGCACCGACCCCGCGGTGGCGGTCCGGCTCGGAGCCGACGTCCCCTTCTGTCTGCGCGGAGGTCGGGCCCTGGTGTCGGGCGTCGGCGAGGTGGTGGAGCCACTGGACTACGAGCCCCGCTCCTATGTCCTGGTGCTGCCGCCCTTCGGCGTCGACACCGCCGCCGTCTACCGGGTGTGGGACGCGCTGGCATCCGCCGGGAAGCTGCCCCCGCCGGATGGATCGTCCAACGATCTCGAAGCGGCGGCGCTGGTGGCCGAGCCCCGGCTCGAGGGATGGCGTCAGGCTCTCGAAGACGCCAGCGGCCGTCGGGCGCATCTGGCCGGTAGCGGGTCGACTTGGTTCGTCGAAGGCACGGCGGACGAACTGGGCATCGACATCGGTGCCGGGCTGTCACACGGCGGGCAGCACGCACCACTGGTCGCGACGAGGACGTCGCCGGGCGTGGGGTGAGGTGCTGCAGTGACGGTCGGGACCGGGTGACCGGGCCGCTCGTCAGAGGTGGGGCTACTTGCCCGCCGCCCGCCTCTGCCAACGAGTGGCCTTCAACATCTTCTTGTGCTTCTTCTTGCGCATGCGCTTGCGGCGCTTCTTGATCAAGGATCCCATGTCGGAGCGCACCCTAGCCGCCCCCGGCGCCGATCGCCATACGCGGCGCCCGGTCCGGTGCCTGCTCAGGCCTGGGTGTCCGACGGGTGGGGGGCAGTGATGGTGGGTAGCGCGAACCGGAACAGCGCACCGCCGCCCGGGGCGTGGTGGACGCTCACCTGTCCGCCTTCGTCGAAGGCCACCTGGGCCACGATGGCCAGTCCCAGACCGGATCCCGGCCGGCTGCGTGCCTCGGGTGCCCGGTAGAAGCGGTCGAAGATGTGGGCCATGTCGGCGTCGGCCACGCCCGGGCCGTGGTCGCGTACCATCAGGACGCCCCCGGCGCAGCTGACCTCGACCACCCCGTCGTCCGGACTGAACTTGAGGGCGTTGTCGAGCAGGTTGTCGACGGCCCGTTCGATCCGGGAGGGCGAGCCCGACACCCACGACGGCAGGACCGATGCGGCAAAGGTCACGTTGCGGCTCCGGCCGTGCGTGGTGGCCGCCTCCACGGCGGTCAGGACCAGTTCGTCGAAGCGCACGGGACCGGACATCTGGTGGGGCTGCTCACCCCGGGCCAGCTCGGCCATGTCGGCCACCAGCGAGGTGAGCTCGTCGAGCTGGGACAGCACGTCGCTGATCAGCACGTCACGTTCGTCGGGGTCGAGCTCTTCCATGCGACGCGCCACCTCCATGTTGGTGCGCAGGCTGGTGAGGGGTGTGCGCAGCTCATGGGAGGCATCGAGCACCAACTGGCGCTGGCTCTCGCGTGACGAGTCGAGGGCGGCCAGGAGCCGGTTGAAGGCGCGGCGCAGTCGACCCAACTCGTCGGGGCCGCCGGGATCGAGTCGGCGGGTGACGTCGGTGGTGCGGGCCAGCTCCTCGACGGTCCCCGTCAGATCGTCGAGCGGCGCCAGTACGGCCCGCCCGATTCCCAAGCCCAGCAGTACGGCGAGGCCCACGCCGATGAGGATGATGATCCACAGTGCGACGACCAGGTTGTGGAGTCCTTCATTGACGCCGGTCAGCGGCTCGGTGAGTTGCAGGGCCCCGCCGTACGGCATCGTCAGCTTTTTGATGGGGAGGGTGCCATTGCTGTATTGATACGGACCGGCCAGCGAGTAGACGATCTCGCGCACCGAGATGCCTCCCACCTTGGTGGTGTACAGCAGCTTGTTCCCAGCAACGTTGCTGCCGGCCAGCTGGGCCACTTGGGGCGGGATGGCTAGGAATTGGGGGTCACCGGGATTGACCTTGCCGTCGGCCCACACCATCTGCGAGCAGTAGCCCGTTGCCCGCCCGCAGGTGTTCCCAATCTTGGGTAGTTGGCCGATGGCATTGCCGGCGAGGAGGCTCTGTGCGTTCTGTTCGAGGGTGACGTCGACCGATCCGACCAGCGACTCGTAGGCGACCACATAGGTGGCCACCGCCCCGATCAGGACCACCACCAGGACCGCCCCGGTGGTCATCAGGACCAGGCGGGCGCGGAACGTCATGGGGAGGGGCGTCCTGGTCGTTCAGGGCTCACGGAGGACATAGCCGACCCCCCGCGCCGTATGGATGAGCCTCGGCTCCCCGTCCTCTTCCGTCTTGCGGCGCAGGTAGCCCACGTAGACGGCCAGCGAGTTGGTGCCCGAATCGAACGTGTACCCCCACACCCGGTCGAGGATCAGCTCGCGGGTGAGCACCTGGCGCGGGTGGCGGAGCAGGAGCTCGAGAAGGTCGAACTCGATCCGGGTCACGGTGAAGACCCGGTCGCCACGTCGGGCCTCCCGGGTCACGGGATCGAGGCTCAGGTCGGAGAAGGAGAGCGTCTCGCCCGGATCCTCGGGCCGGCGCCGCAGGAGGGCGCGCAGACGGGCCAGGAGTTCGGCGAGGGCGAACGGCTTGACCAGGTAGTCGTCGGCCCCGGCATCGAGGCCCTCGACGCGGCTCTCGATGGCGTCGCGCGCCGTCAGCATCAGCACCGGCGTATCGTCGCCCGCTGCCCGCATCCGCCGGCACACGTCGAGTCCGTCGATGGCCGGTAAGCCGATGTCGAGGACCACTGCGTCGGGTGGGCGGATGGCGATCTCCTCGAGCGCCTTCGGGCCGTCGCCCGCCAAGAAGACCTCGTACCCTTCGAGCCGGAGGGCCCGTTGCAGTGCGCCGCTCACCGCGGGGTCGTCATCGACGACGAGGATCCTCATCGGGTCGGGAGCCTATCGGGGTCCCGGGCGGGACCCGTGGCAGGCCGGGACCGAAGCGGTCCCCGGGGCCGGTACTAGCCTGTGGGCGACGTCGGCGGGGGAGTGCGGAGACCGCGCGCCGGCCCCCTCTGATTCATTCCGAGGTAGTTCAACTGGCAGAACGCCGGCCTTTGGAGCCGGATGTTGGAGGTTCGAGCCCTCCCCTCGGAGCCCGTGGCCGACCGCGCCCGGCCGTCGCCTCGACGCCTGCTCAGCTGCCGGTCTTGCGGGCGCGGCTACGGAGCCGACCGCGCGTGGTCTGGTCCAGGATCACCTTGCGGAGCCGCACGGACTTCGGGGTCACCTCGACGCACTCGTCGTCGTTGATGAACTCGAGCGCCTGCTCCAAGGAGAGCAGCAGTGGCGGGGTGAGGCGGATGGCCTCGTCGGCCGAAGCGGACCGGATGTTGGTCTGCTTCTTCTCCTTGGTCGGGTTGACGTCCATCTCCTCGTCGCGGGCGTTCTCTCCCACGACCATGCCTTCGTAGACCTCGGTGCCCGGGCCCACGAGGAGCATGCCGCGCTCCTGGAGGCTCATGAGGGTGTAGCCGGTGGTGAATCCTCGGCGGTCGGCGACCATCGAGCCGTTGCGCTTGGTCTTCAGCTCACCGTGCCACGGCTCCCACCCGTCGAAGACGTGGTGGAGCATGCCGGTGCCCCGGGTCTCGGTCATGAACTCGGTGCGGAAGCCGACCAGGCCCCGGGCCGGGATCCGGTAGTCCATGCGCACCCAGCCGGTGCCGTGGTTGACCATCTCGATGAGCATGCCCTTGCGGAGGGCCATGAGCTGGGTGACCACGCCGAGGTAGTCGTCGGGGACGTCGATGGCCACCCGCTCCATCGGCTCGTGCAACTTGCCGTCGATCTCTCTGGTCACGACCTGCGGTTTGCCCACGGTGAGCTCGAATCCCTCGCGCCGCATGGTCTCGACGAGCACGGCCAGCTGGAGCTCGCCGCGGCCCTGGACTTCCCAGGTGTCCGGGCGCTCGGTCGGGTTGACCCGCAGGGAGACGTTGCCGACGAGCTCTGACTCCAAGCGTCCGAGGACCTGCCGGGCGGTCAGCTTCTTGCCGTCGTTGCCGGCCAGCGGCGCGGTGTTGATCCCGATCGTCATGGCCAGGCTCGGCTCGTCGACGGTGATGACCGGCAGGGCGTGCGGGTCGTCGGCATCGGCCAGGGTCTCGCCGATGGTGATCTCGGCCATGCCGGCCACCGCGGCGATCTCGCCCGGCCCGGCCGCGTCGCATTCGACCCGGTCGAGGGCGTCGGTGATGAAGAGGTCGGTGATCTTGGTCCGCTCGATGGTGCCGTCGAGCTTGCACCAGGCCACGGTGGCGCCCTTCGTCAGCGTGCCGTTGTGCACCCGGCACACGGCGAGGCGGCCGAGGTAGGGGGAGGCGTCGAGGTTGGACACGATGGCCTGGAGGGGGGCGCCCTCCTCATAGTGGGGGGCGGGGATGCTGTCGAGGATGGCCTGGAACAGCGGCTCGAGGTCGGTGCCCTCGACGCCCTGCTCGGTGGCCGCCCAGCCGGCCCGGGCGTTGGAGAAGAGAATGGGGAAGCCGATCTGCTCCTCGTCGGCGTCGAGGTCGAGGAAGAGCTCCTCGACCTCGTGGATGACCTCGTCGATCCGGGCGTCGGGACGGTCGACCTTGTTGACCACCAGCACCACGGGGAGCCGGGCCTCCAGAGCTTTGCGCAGCACGAACCGGGTCTGGGGGAGCGGGCCCTCGGAGGCGTCGACCAGCAGCAGGACGCCGTCGACCATGGTGAGGCCCCGCTCCACCTCGCCGCCGAAGTCGGCGTGGCCCGGGGTGTCGATGATGTTGATCTTCACGCCGTTGTGGAGCACGGCGGTGTTCTTGGCGAGAATGGTGATGCCCTTCTCGCGCTCGAGGTCGCCGGAGTCCATCACCCGTTCATTGACCGACTGGTTGTCCCGGAACGCACCCGACTGCCAGAGCATGGCGTCCACCAGGGTCGTCTTCCCGTGGTCGACGTGGGCCACGATGGCCACGTTGCGGATGTCGTCTCGAGTTCGGATGGGCATGATGGGGTAAGGCTAGCGGGCTGGGGTGGGGGCTCCGACTGGGCCCCGGCGACCCGGCGGCGGCGGTGAGGCCGCTCGGATCACGGGGTGATGCTCGCCGAAGGTGCCGACGACGGTCCGGTGCCCACCGAGTTGGCGGCGGTCACGGTGAAGGTGTACCCCGTGCCGTTGGTGAGCCCGGTGACCGTGCACGAGGTGGTGGCCGTCGTGCAGGTGAAGGCGCCCGGCGCCGACGTCACCGTGTAGCCGGTCACGGCGCTACCCCCGTTGAGGGCGGGGGCGGTCCAGGACACCGTCGACTGTGTGCTGACGCCGTTGGTGCCGGACACTGCTGTCGGTGCGCCCGGCGTGCCGACGATGATCGCGTTCGATGCAGCCGACACGGCGCCGTTCCCGTTAGCGTTCTTGGCCGTCACCGTGAAGGTGTAGCTGGTGCCGGTGGTCAGCCCGGTGAAGACGCAGGTGACCGAGGACCCGGTGAGCGAGGTCGAGCAGGCGGCCGGCGGGGCGACGACGGGTGACGACGCCACGGTGAAGCCGGTCAGGGCCGAGCCGCCGGTGAAGGCGGGAACTGTCCAGTTGATGGTGGCCGACGTTGGCGACGCGGTGGCCACCGCCGCCACGCCCGTCGGTGGGCTCGGCCTTCCCATCGTGATGGACGGCGAGGCGGCCGACGCCGGGCCGTTCCCGTTGGCGTTCTTGGCCAGCACCGTGAAGGTGTAGGGGGTACCCGACGTGAGACCGGTGAAGACGCAGCTGGTCGAGGCCCCGGTCAGCGTGGGGGTCGTGCAGGCGGCCGGCGGGCCCACCGCGGGCGTCGATGCCACGGTGAAGCCGGTCAGCACCGAGCCACCGTTGGCCGTCGGAGCTGTCCAGGTGATGGTGGCTGACGTCGCCAATGCGGTGGCCGTTGCCGTCACGGCGGTGGGTGCGCCGGGCCTGCCCGTGGTGACCGCGGCGGTCGCCGTCGAGGCGGTGCCCGGACCTACGGCGTTCGAGGCCGTCACCGTGAAGGTGTAGGGGGTGTTGGCGGCCAGTCCGGTGAACACGCAGTTGGTGGAGGCCCCGGTGAGCGAGGTCGAGCAGGCGGCCGGCGGGGCGACGACGGGCGACGACGCCACCGTGAAGCCGGTCAGGGCGGAGCCGCCATTGCTGGCTGGGGCCGTCCAGGCGATAGCGATCGAAGTCGTCGTGGTACCGGCACCGGCCGTCACCCCGGTCGGGGCCCCGGGTGTGGTGGCCGGGATGGCCGCGGCCGATGGAGCCGAGGCGCTACCTGCTCCCACACCGTTGGTGGCCGTCACGGTGAAGGTGTAGCTGGTCCCGTTGGTCAGCCCGGCGACGGTACAGGAGGTGGTGGCCGTGGAGCAGGTGAAGCCCCCGGGCGACGAGGTCACCGTGTAGCCGGTGATGGCGTTCCCGCCGTTGGATGCCGGAGCGGTCCAGGACACGACGGACTGGGTATTGGCGTTCGACGTGGCCGTCACGGCGGTCGGGGCACCGGGCGTGGTGGCCGGGATGGCTGCCACCGAGGCGGCCGAGGCCGGTCCGGCGCCGAAGCTCGTGGAGGCGGTGACGGTAAAGGTGTAGCTGGTGCCATTGGTGAGGCCGCCCACCGTGCAGCTGGTGGTGGCCGAGCTGCAGGTGAAGCCGCCGGGCGACGAGGTGGCCGTGTAGGAGGTGATGGTGCCGTTGCCCGTGGCGGCCGGGGCCGTCCAGGAGACCACCGACTGGGCGTTGGCGTTCGACGTGGCTGTGACTGCGGTGGGGGCCCCCGGCGTTCCGGCGACCAGCGAGTTCGAGGCCGCCGAGGGCGCCCCGGTGCCGGCCGAGTTGATGGCCGCCACGGTGTAGGTATAGGCGGTCCCGGACGTGAGGCCGGCCACGGTACAGCTGGTGGCGGCGGTCGTACAGGTCAGGGCGCCCGGGCTGGACGTCACGGTGTAGTTGGTGATGGCGGCCCCACCGTTGGATGCCGGAGTCGTCCAGTTGACCGCCGCGGTGGTGGCTGTCGAAGTGGCCGACGCCGTCACGCCGGTCGGGGCGCTGGCCGTCGTGGCCGGAATGGCCGCCGCCGATGCCGACGAGGCCGCGCTGGTGCCTGCGGAGTTGGTGGCTGTCACCGTGAAGGTGTAGCTGGTCCCGTTGGTCAGACCGGTCACCGGGCAGCTGGTGGTGATCGTCGAGCAGGTGAAGCCGCCCGGCGACGACGTGGCGGTGTAGGCCGAGATTGCCGCGCCGCCGTTGGAGGCGGAAGCGGTCCACGACACCGCCGACTGGGCATTGGCGTTGGATGTGGCGGTCACGGCCGTGGGGACACTCGGCGTCGTGGCCGGCGTGGCCGGAGCGGAGGCCGTGGAGGCGGCACTGGTACCGGCCGAGTTGGTTGCCGTGACGGTGAACGTGTAGGCGGTCCCGTTGGTGAGCCCGCCCACCGTGCAGCTTGTGGTCGCCGTCGAGCAGGTGAAGGCACCGGGCGTCGAGGTCACGGTGTAGGTCGAGATGACCGCCCCACCGTTGGAGAGCGGTGCCGTCCACGACACCACCGACTGGGTGTTGGCGTTGGAGGTGGCATTGACCGCGGTGGGGACACCGGGAGTGGTGGCCGGCGTTGCCGGTGAGGATGCAGCGGACGCACTGCCCATGCCGGCGGAGTTGGTGCCGGTCACGGTGAAGGTGTAGGGCGTGCCGTTGGTGAGCCCGGACACCGTGCAGGTGGTGGTGGCCGACGAACAGGTGAAGCCGCCGGGTGACGAGGTCACCGTGTAGCTGGTGATGGTCGCACCACCGTTGCTGAGCGGTGCCGTCCAGGCCACGACCGACTGGGTGTTGGCGTTGGACGTAGCGGTGACGCCGGTGGGCGCGCCTGGGGTGGTGGCCGGCGTGGCCGGAGCGGACGCCGTCGAGGCGACGCTTGTCCCGGCCGAGTTGGTGGCTGTCACGGTGAAGGTGTAGCTGGTCCCGTTGGTCAGGCCGCCCACCGTGCAGCTGGTGGTGGCCGACGAGCAGGTGAAGCCGCCGGGCGTCGAGGTCACGGCGTAGGAGGATACGGCCGCGCCACCGTTCGAAACCGGTGCATTCCAGGAGACCAAGGACTGGGAGTTGACATAGGACGAGGCGTTCACACTCGTGGGAGCCCCCGGGGCGGTGGCCGGCACGGCCGGTGCCGAGGCGCCCGACGTGGTCCCCGTCCCGGCAGGGTTGGTCGCCTTCACGGTGAAGGTGTAGCTGGTCCCGTTGGTCAGGCCGCCCACCGTGCAGCTGGTGGTGGCCGTCGAGCAGGTGAAGCCGCCCGGCGACGACGTGACCGCGTAGGAGGTGATGGCCGCGCCACCGTTGGAGAGCGGCGCTGTCCACGACACCACCGACTGGGTGTTGGCGTTGGAGGTGGCGGTCACGCCCGTGGGGGTGCCAGGCGCGGTGGCCGGGGTGGCCGGAGGCGAGGCCGACGAGGCCGAGCTCGTCCCGGCCGAGTTCGTGGCGGTCACGGTGAAGGTGTAGCTGGTCCCGTTGGTCAGGCCGGTCACGATGCACGTGGTCGAAGCGGTGGAGCAGGTGAAGGCGCCCGGGAACGAGGTCACCGTGTAGGAACTGATGGCTGCGCCACCGTTGGAGACCGGCGCCGTCCAGGAAACCACCGACTGGGCATTGGCGTACGAGGTACCCGTGACCCCGGTGGGAACGCCGGGTGCCGTGGCCGGGATGGCCGCCGACGAGGCGAGGGAAGCCGGGCCGGTGCCGGCTGAGTTCTGGGCCGTGACGGTGAAGGTGTAGCTGGTGCCGTTGGTCAGGCCGTTCACCGTGCAGCTGGTGGTGGGCGTGGAGCAGGTGAAGCCGCCGGGCGACGAGGTGACGGTGTACCCAGTGATGGTGGCGCCGCCGTTGGACGACGGTGCCGTCCAGGACACCACCGACTGGTTGCTGGCATTCGATGATGCCGTCACGCCGGTGGGTGCGCTGGGCACCGCGGCCGGAATGGCTGGGGCCGACGCCGCCGAGGCCGGGCCGGTGCCGGCCGAGTTGGTGGCCGTCACGGTGAAGGTGTACGCCGAGCCGTTGGTCAGACCACCCACCGTGCAGTTGGTGATGGCCGCCGAGCAGGTGAAGCCGCCGGGCGACGAGACCACCGTGTACCCGCTGATGGCGGCGCCGCCGTTGGACGACGGCGCCGTCCATGACACCACCGACTGGGTGTTGGCGTTCGACGTGGCCACAACCGCCGTGGGTGCCGTCGGCACGGTGGCCGGGGTGGCCGGGGCCGACGGGCTGGAGGCGGCACTGGTGCCGGCCGGGTTGGTGGCCGTGACCGTGAAGGTATAGGCGGTCCCGTTGGTGAGGCCGTTCACCGGGCAGGTGGTCGTCGTCCCGTTGGCGGTGGTGCAGGTCAGGCCGCCGGGCGATGCGGTGGCGGTGTAGCTGGTGAGAGCGGCGCCACCGTTGCCCACCGGGGCCGTCCACGACACGACCGACAGGCTGTTGGCGTTCGACGTGGCCGTCACGGCCGTGGGTGCCGTCGGCACGGTGGCCGGGGTGGCCGGGGCCGACGGGCTGGAGGCGGCACTGGTGCCGGCCGGGTTGGTGGCCGTCACGGTGAAGGTGTAGCTATTGCCGTTGGTGAGTCCGGACACCGTGCAGCTGGTCGAGGCCGTCGTGCACGTGAAGGCGCCGGGCGACGAGGTGACCTTGTAGGAGGTGATGGCCGCCCCTCCGTTGGAGGCGGGAGGCGTCCAGGACACCACTGACTGGGTGCTGAGGTAGGAGCTGGCGGTGACGCCGGTGGGGGCGCCGGGCACCGTGGCCGGGGTGGCGGGGGCCGAGGGCGTGGACGGGGCGCTGGTACCCGCGGCGTTGCTGGCCGTGACCGTGAAGGTATAGGCGGTGCCGTTGGTGAGTCCGGAGACCGTGCAGGTGGTCGAGGCGGCGGAGCAGGTCTGCCCGCCGGGCGAGGCCGTCGCCGTGTACCCGGTGATGGCGGCACCACCGTTGCCAGACGAGGCCGTCCAGGCCACCACCGCCTGGGTGTTGGCGTACGAGGTGGCGGTGACGGCGGTCGGCGCCGTCGGCACCGTGGCCGGGGTGGCCGGGGCCGAGGCCGACGAGGCCGGGCCCGTGCCGGCACCGTTGGTGGCCGTGACGGTGAACGTGTAGGGCGAGCCGTTGGTCAGGCCGTTGACTGTGCAGCTGGTGGTGGCCGACGTGCAGACGAAGCCGCCCGGCGAGGACGTCACGGTGTACTGGGTGATCGGCGCCCCGCCGTTGCTGGCCGGAGCCGTCCAGGACACGAGCGACTGGGCGTTGGTCCAGGACACAGCCGCCACGGCCGTCGGCGCGCCGGGAATGGTCGCCGGGGTGGCCGGTGCCGACGGGCTGGAGGCGACGCTGGTGCCCGCTGCGTTGGTGGCCGTGACGGTGAACGTATAGGCCGTGCCGTTCGTGAGTCCGACGACGGTGCAGCTGTTGGTGGTGGCGGTGCAGGTGGCGGCGCCGGGCGAGGCGGTCACCGTGTACCCGGTGATCGGCGCCCCGCCGTTGCTGGCCGGGGTCGTCCACGACACCACCGACTGGGTGTTGGCGTACGACGTGCCCACCACGGCGGTGGGCGCCGACGGTGCCGTCGCCGGCGTAGCCGGGGCCGAGGGCACGGAGGCGTTACCCGAGCCGACGGCGTTGGCCGCGGTGACGGTGAAGGTGTAGGCGGTGCCGTTGGTGAGCCCGGTCACCGTGCAGTTCGTGGTGGCGCCGTTCGGCGTGGTGCAGGACTGCCCGCCCGGCGAGGCGGTCGCCGTGTAGCTGGTGATCGGCGAGCCGCCGGTGGTCGGTGATGCGACCCAGGTGACGGGCACCTGGGTGTTCTGGTACGAGACCACCGAGACCGAGGAGGGGACACCCGGAGTGCCCACCGTCAGCGGATTCGACGACGGCGACGCCGGACCGGAGCCGGCCCCGTTGGCCGCGGTCACCGTGAAGGTGTAGGTGGTGCCGTTGGTGAGTCCGCTGAATACGCAGGTGGTGGTCGATCCGTTGGCGGTGGTGCACGTGTAGCCACCGGGGCTCGACGTCACGGTGTAGCTGGTGACAGGGACCCCGCCATTGGTCGACGGCGGCGTCCAGTTGACCGACGCGGTCCCCGAGAAGTTGGTGGCCAAGGCGACGGCACCGGTCGGGGCGCCCGGGAAGGTCGCCGGGGTGGCCGGGAGCGAGGCGGCCGAGGCGGGTCCGCTGCCCACCGCGTTGGTGGCCACCACGGTGAAGGTGTAGCTCGACCCGTTGGTGAGCCCGTTGACGGTGCAGTTGAATCCGACGGTCGAGCACGTGAACCCGCCGGGCGACGAGATCACCTTGTAGTTGGTGATCGGTGCGCCGCCGTTGGAGGCCGGTGGGGTCCAGGACACCACGGACTGGGTATTGGCGTACGAGGAGCCGGCCACGTTGGTGGGGGCGCCGGGAATCGTGGCCGGGGTGGCCGGGGCGGAAGGGGCGGACGCCGGGCCCACACCCGAGCCGTTGGTGGCGGTCACGGTGAAGGTGTACGCGTCGCCGTTGGTGAGCCCGGGCACGGTGGTCGGACTGGCCGAGCTGGTGGCCGTCTGCCCGCCGTTGGCCGGGGTGGTGGTGTCGGTCGCCGTCACCGTGTACCCGGTGATGGCGGCGCCACCGTTGGAGGCCGGGACCGTCCACGACACCACGGACTGGGTGTTGGCGAACGACGTCGCCGTCACACCGGTCGGGGCGGTCGGCACCGTCGAGGGAGTGGCCAACACCTGTGCCGACGTCGGGCCGTCACCGATGGCATTGGTGGCATTGACGATGAAGGCGTAGGTCGTGCCGTTGGTGAGGCCGAGGATGGTGCACGACGTGGTCGAGCCGTTACCGGTGACGCAGGTCTGGCCGGTGTTGACGGTCACCGTGTAGCTGATGATTGGCGAGCCACCGGTGGAGACGGGCGCCGTCCAGGACACCACCGACTGGCTGTCGGCGAAGGACGTCGCCGTCACGCCGGTGGGGACGCCGGGGGTGGCCGCCGGGACGATGGGCGCCGATGGGGCGGACGCCGGCCCGGTACCGAGGGCGTTGGTGGCCGTCACCGTGAAGGTGTAGGTGGTCCCGTTGGTGAGCCCGCTCACCGTGCAGCTGGTGGTGGCCGTAGTGCACGTGAACCCGCCGGGCGCCGAAGTCACCTTGTAGCTGGTGATCGGCGAACCGCCGTCGGACGGTGCCGTCCAGCTGACCACCGAGATGGAGTCGAAGTGGTTGGAGGCGATGACACCGGTCGGGGCACCGGGCAGCGAGGCGGGAGTGGCCGGGGCGCTGGCTGCTGACGAGGGACCGGTGCCGGCGGAGTTGGTGGCCGCCACGGTGAACGTGTAGGCGGTGCCGTTGGTCAGTCCCGTGACCGTGCAGGTCAAGGTGGTGCCGTTGGGCGTCGTGCAGACCTGTCCGCCGCTCGAGGTCACGGTGTAGCTGCTGATGGCCGCGCCGCCGTTGGAGGCGGGCGCGCTCCAGGTCACCACCGACTGGGTGTTGGCGTTCGAGGTGGCCGCCACTCCGGTTGGTGCCCCGGGCACGGTGGCGGGAATGACGGGCGACGACGCCGACGACGCCGGCCCGGTCCCCGAGCCGTTGGTGGCGGTCACCGTGAAGGTGTAGCTGGTGCCGTTGGTGAGCCCGAGCACCGTGCACGAGATGCCGCTGGTCGTGCACGTCTTGTTGCCGGGGCTGGAGGTGACCGTGTAGTTGGTGATGGCGGCGCCGCCGTTGGAGAGCGGCGCCGTCCACCACACCGCCGACTGGGCGTTGCCGTTGGCCGTCGCCACCACGCCGGTCGGCGCGCCGGGCACGGTCGACGGCGTGGCCGCCGAGGACGGGGCCGAGGCCGGCCCGGTGCCGATCCCGTTGGTCGCCGTCACCGTGAAGGTGTAGGAGGTGCCGTTGGTGAGGCCGACGACCGTGCAGTTGGTGGTCGTACCGTTGGGCGTGGTGCAGGTCTGTCCGCCGCTGGAGGTGACCGTGTAGTGGGTGATGGCCGACCCGTTCGATGCGGCGGCCGTCCAGGACACCACCGACTGGGTGTTGGCGAACGACGTCGCCGTCACGTTGGTCGGGGCCCCGGGCGGGGTGTTGGCCGGCACCACGGCGTTGGAAGCGGCGGACGCGGCCCCCGTGCCCGCCGCGTTGGTGGCCGTGACGTTGAAGGTGTAGCTGGTGCCGTTGGTGAGGCCGACCACCGTGCACGAGGTGCCGCTGGTGGAGCACGTGATGTTGCCGGGGGTCGAGGTGACCGTGTAGCCGGTGATGGGCAGGCCGCCGTTCGAGGCGGGGACCGACCAGGTGACGGTGGCCGACCGGTAGGCGCCGGTGGCGACGCCGATGGTCGGGGCGCTGGGCACGGTGCCGGGGGTGGCCGTGGCCGCTGCCGACGGGCTCCCGGTGCCGAGGGCGTTGGTGGCTGTCACCGTGAAGGTGTAGGTAGAGCCGTTGGTGAGGCCGACGACCGTGCAGGTGAGGGTCGTCCCGTTGGGAGTGGTGCACGTCTGCCCGCCGCTGGAGGTGACGGTGTAGCTGGTGATTCCTGATCCGCCGCTGGATGGCGCCGTCCAGGTGACCACGGACTGGGTGTCGGCGTAGGAGGTGGCCGCCACGTTGTTGGGCACGCCGGGAGGACCGGTGGCGGTGATCGAATTGGAGGAGCCCGACTGCGGGCCGGTGCCCGAGCCGTTGGTCGCCGACACCTTGAATCTGTACGTGGTGCCCGTGGTGAGGCCGCTCACCGTGCAGGGGGACGACGCGCAGGTGCCCGTCAGGCCGCCCGGACTCGAGGTGGCGGTGTAGCTGGTGATCGGGGCGCCGCCGTTGGAACCCGGTGGGGTGAAGGCCACGATGCCCGCGCCGACACCGTTGGTGGCCGTGCCGATGGTCGGTGCCCCGGGGAGGGTCGACGGCGTGGCCGGCGGCGACGCCGCCGAGGCGGGGCCCGTGCCGATGGCGTTGGTGGCGGTGACGGTGAAGGTGTATGCGGTCCCGTTGGTGAGGCCGTTGACGGTGCAGGACGGCGTCCCGGTGGTCGTGCACGTCCTGCCGTTTGACGACGTCACCGTGTAGCCGGTGATGGTCAGTCCGCCGCTCGACGCCGGCGGGCTCCACGAAACCACCGACTGGCCGCTTGCGTAGGAAGTGCCACTCACTCCGATCGGCGCGCCTGGCTGGGTGGGCACGATCACGGGGTTGGACGGCACTGACGGCGGACCCGTGCCCAGGGCGTTGGTGGCCGTGACGGTGAAGGTGTAGCTGCCGCCGATGGTGAGGCCACCGATGGTGGTGGCCGTCGCCGTGGCGCTCAGGATGGTGAGGCCCGTGCAGGATCCGCAAGCTGGCGACGGAATGACCGTGTACTTGGAGATGGGCGACCCGACCGACGACGGATCGGTCCAATTGACGGTCACCGTGTCGTTGATATTGCCCACGGCGGTCACCAGGGTCGGCGCGTAGGGCACGCTGGGGGCGGTCACCGACGGGGTGGGGTTGGACGTGTCGCTGGTGCCGTAAGCATTGGTGGCGGTCACCATGAACACGTAGGCGGTACCCGGGGTCAGGCCGGTGATCGTGGCCGATGTCGCCGTGGCACCCATCACGGTCGTGCCGGCGCAGGCTGTGCAGGCCGGGTTGGCGATGATGTCGTACTGGGTGATGGGCGAACCGTTGTCCGAGGGGTCGGTCCAGGTGACGGTGGCCGTGCCGCCGATCGAGGCGGTGGCCGAGGCGTTGGTGGGCGGCGACGGCACGGTGATGGCCGGATAGGTGGGCAGTCCGCCGGGGGAGCCAGTGCAGTACTGGGTGATCGGCGTGCCCGGCCCGGTGCCGTTGTAGATCCCGGTCAGCGCCGGGCAGACCGTCGTCTGGTGCTCACCCCCGTTGGCGTTGATCGACGACAGGACCCACGGTGCGGTCGAGGGCACCAGGTAGCTGGGCGGCGAGGCGAAGTCGAGCAGCGGGTCCCAGGTGTAGTGCTTGACGTATCCGGACACGGTCGAGTTGCCGTTGAAGGTCCCGACGGGTCCGCGGGCGAACTGCTGGATGGATCCGTACAGGTTGAGCTGGCCCTCATCGCTGCCGTTCCCGTAGTTGTTGACGACGAACGACTGGGTCAGGGCCAGGACGGCGGCGTCGATGGTGAGTCCGCCGGCCGAGTTGGAGGGGTCGCACAGCGCGCCGTAGGCGGCGCCGCAGGACGGAAGGACCGATCCCCCGGCGTTGGTGACCGGATGGTTCACCTCGACGTAATTGTTGGCGATCAGGCCCAGCGCGTCGTTGATGCCGCCCGTGCTGTAGGGGCAGTAGCTGTTCGGCTCGCCACTCTGGCCGGTGAGCCACTTGCCCGAGCAGTCGGCGTAGGTGAGGTTGCCGTCGATGATGACATTGTTGGCCGTGCCTACGGTCAGTTGGCCGGACAGGCTTCCGTTGACGAAGGCATCGCCCTCGGCGTCGGGCGCCGACGACTCGCCGTAGTAGCAGCTGGAGCACCCGCCGGCGTTGGTCTGCGAGTTGGCGCCGAAGGAGAGGGAGGGGGTGAGCGTGTTGGTCTGACCCAGATTGGCCTGGGACGACCCGGTGTAGGTGCCGCCGCTGTAGGCGGCCGAGAAGGCGCCGGTGCCGTTGGAGGCCTCGGTGGTCGAGCAGGTGGCGGTGGACGTCCAGTTGCTGCCGGCCGCAATCGGGGCGGACCAGTTCGTCACCGCCGAGCAGGCCGGGATCACCGAGGTGGAGTTGAATCCACCGCTGCGGGTGGTCTGACTGAAGGCGACGGAGGCGGCGCTGGAGATCTGGTTGCTGGCCGAGGTCACGGTGGCCGTGAGGGTGACCGGGTTGTTGGTCGTCGGTGTGCTGGGGTTGGCGGTCAGGTTGGTAACGGTGTTGTTGATGTAGTTGTCGAAGGGATTGGCGCCCGTGACCGGGGCGGACTTGGCGTTCTGGACGAAGAGGACGCCGTCGGCCGGGATCGGTGCGGTGCCGTTGTTCGGGCAGTTGTTGTAGTTGGTGGGGATGTTGTTGTTGTCCCAGGTGACCGGCTGGCCGTTGACCGTCACCGTCGACTCGGTCGTATCCGGGCTGACCACCGTCATCTGACCGACGCCGTTGACGTCGGTGCTGAGGGTGACCTGGGTGGGGCCGGAGTAGAGGCAGCCGTTCTGGCTGGCGATGATCCCTAGTTGGGCGTCGCTCTGCGGGGGCGCCTGGACCGGGTTCCCGAAGCTGCTGTTGGCCTGGTCGTAGAGGGCGACATCACTCTGGGCCGTGCAGGGGGTGGACAGGCCCGACATGCCGTTGTTGCCGTCGACGAACAGGCATTTGGGGTCGGCGGTGCCGACGAGCGAGGGAACGGCGGCGGGGGTGGCCGCGGAGTTGCCGAACGAGGGTCCTCCGCCCACGGTGCCGTCACCCGCGACGAAGACCGAGTCGTTGGTGTAGACCGGCCCGAAGAGGTAGTCATGCGGCCCGAAGTAGACCGGCCCGCAGTTGCCCCCTGCGCCGTTGATGTTCCAGTTGATCTTCCAGTTGTAGTTGCAGCTGGAGTAGTTCCCGGTCCCGGTGTACGACTCGTAGTTGGACCACCAGACGTTGGTGAGGAACCCGTTCTTGGCGGCCAGGTTGATGTTCTCGCTCTGGAACACGTAGTTGGTGGTCGTATGGGGTGCATGCGCGGCACCGACGACCTGCACCGACAGGCTGCTGAGGGCGTGGGTCTTGGGATCGAAGGTCGGCTGAGGATTGCCGAAGGCGTAGTACTCGGCCGCGCCGTCGGTCGTGTTCGAACCGCTGACCAGGTTCCACTCCCCGTAGTCCAGGCCCGAACAGGGCCCGGTCTTGTTCGTGCTCGTGTTGCACTGGGCCAGCGTGGGGTTGGCGTTGACCGCGGTGACGTACGCGTTCTCACCGGCCTGCAGGGCACGGTGGGCATAGACGGTGACGGCGGCCGCCTGCTGGAGCGGGAACGACTGGACGACGGTCGCCACCAGCGTGGCCCCGACGAGCGCGACGATGACTGAGACGGCCACCACGGCCACGAGCGCCGTCTGGCCGAGGTCGGAGATGTCCGACAGACGCCCGTCCCGGAGACGGAGGGCTCGGCTGCGGAGTGGCGTGGTCTCGTCAGGTGTCATGTTCATCCCACGGTCGCTGAGTACTGATAGGGGGCGGTCGTTGAGCCGGGGCTCTGGGCGTAGCGGTAGACCACCAGGTTGTTCTCCTGGGCGCCGGTGGACCCGGTGCCGGGCTTGGCCACCTGCAGGTCGATGCTCACGCTCTGGATGGCGTCCGCCGGGCAGGCGATGGCCGACGTCGGATAGTTGGCGCTGGGCGCCCCGCATGTCGTGAGCAACTGGTTGTCGGTCGGATAGCCCAAGGCCAGCAGTCCGGTGATCCCCGGGGGGTTGTTCTCGACCTGGCCCGGGGTGAGGGTGATGGCCTGGGGCGGGTACGTGGTGCCGCTGTAGGTACCGCCGCTATCGAGGACGGTGTAGCCGAAGATCGGGTCGTTCTGGGCCCCGGTCCCGTCCACGCTGGAGGGGTCGTTGACGACGCTCTGCACGTTGGCCAGCAACCGGTAGGTCGACGAGTACTGGCAGACGGGACCCGTCCCGACACCGGGGCACGAGGAGACGCCCGGCGCGCTGAGACCGATCAGCGGGAGGTACATCCTCACCTGGAACGAGCAGGGGAACGACGCGCTGCACGCCGTTGGCGGAGCGGCGCCACTGGCGTCGACCTCGGTGGCGACGATCTTGGCCGGTCCGGCGGTGGTGCCCCCGGTGGCGCACGTCTGCCCGCTGGGGCAGGACACGGTGTTGTCGTAGGCCGTGCCGATGTTGGCGTAGAAGGTCAACGAGAAGTTCCCGACCGATGAGAACCCGGGCGTCGGGACGCCGGCCGGGTTCGGGGCGGGCGGGACGGACGAGGCGGGCTCCACCTCGGCGGCGAGGAGGGCGTGGAACGGGGCCATGGCCGGCAGGGCTTGCTGGAACTCCTGGTACTGGGAGGACACGCTGCTGCTCAGGCCCTCCACCATGGTGATGGAGATGAAGACCATGCCCAGGAGGACGATGAGTATGGTCGACGTCACCATGAGCTCGACCAGGGACATGCCGGCGTCGTCCCGACGGCGGTCGAGCGCGCTGCGCAGCCGGTTCATGCCGACACCGGGACGGCGTTGGGGAGGTAGGACGTCACCCACGGTCCGTTGGCGACGTACTGGATTAGGACCGAGTTGGCACCGACGTTCATGGTCACCGCCGTGTGGGCCACGGCCGTTCCACCCTTGGTGACCGTGTAGGAGTATGACCCGTAGGGGACGGAGGCCGCGGTCAATCCGGTGGCGTCGGAGACCGGCATGTTGTACGAGTCCGCTCCCGGACAGGATGTCGACGTGAGGGTGATGGTGGCGCCGCTGACCGGGACGCCGGCGGGAGTGAACAGCTGGAGGGGAAGGAGGCCCAGCGGCACGGTCGCGGTGGCCGTTCCACCGGGGAGAGCGAGGAGGTTGGAACTGGCCGCGGTCGTCGCCTCGGCCGGGCAGTCGCCCGCGACGATGGAGTAGCCGTTGGCAAAGGGGTAGAGGACGTTCGGGAGGGTGATGGCGTTGGGGGTCTGCCCGGACGGGATCTGGGTGGTCCAGCTGGACGTGCCGGACGGCGCGGTCTCGAGCGGGATGCCGATCACCACCGCACCGGGCAGCGTCGTCGGGGTGACGTCGTTCCAGGTTGCGGCGGTGCCGGCCGACGACGAGAGGATGACCGGGGCGCCCGCGGTGGCGCCGACGGCGGCGCAGGTGGCGTTGCCCGCCGTCGGAGGGTTCTCACACGAGACGCCCATGAAGTACTGGACCGAGTCGCCGGCGGGAAGGGTGGCGAAGTTCCAGGCCCAGCTCCCGTTGGTGAGCGACCCCCGGAGCAGTTGCCCGGTGGCCGAGGCCGCCGAGGTGACCGCGGTGACGGCACAGTCGGCGGCGTCCCCCGGTGCCGGGTTGCCACAGGCCACCGACGTGACGGCCGCCACCGTGGTCGGGATGCCGTTGGCCTGGACCCAGCTATGGGTGGCGTTGGTGAGGTCACCGGTCCACACGGCGGGAGCATTGGTCGCCGTGCCGATGGCCACGCAGGTGGTGGTCGTGCACGACAGGGCGGTGACCGACGAAGCACCGGTCGGGAACGTCGACTCGCTGGTCCACGAGCTCGGGCCGCTACCGGCCACGGCGACGGTGATGACCGTGGCGTCGGTGCCGCTGGACTGATCGCCCATTGCGGTGGCCAGACAGGTCGTGGTCGACGGGCAGGTGATGGTCCCGACCGAGGTCACCACGGAGGGCAGCACGTCGGAGGTGAGGGTCGGTGTCCACAACGGGTTGGACGCCAGCGAGGCAGGGTCACCGTCGAGGCGCAGCACATACGGGGCACCGCCGAGGTCCGCGTAGCTGAGCTCACAGGTCGTCGACGTCGGACAGGCGAGTGAGTTGATCGTCTTGAACGGCATGCCCGGATGGGCGACGGTCACCCATTGGTCGGTGCCCGGACCGACTTCACCGGCCAGCAGGACCGGGCCGGAGTTCGACGTGCCCACCGCGTAGCAACCCTGGGCCGACATGCACTGCACCTGGGTCAGATCGGTCACGCCGGCCGGGACGGTGTCGCTGTTCAACGAGTTGATCGTCGACGGCGTGGTCACGATGATGGCGCCGCTCGGGCCGTAGCCGACACCCACGCAGTAGGAGGTGGACGCCGTGGTGCAGTCGACCTGGTTGAGCGAGGTGGCGGCGGCCACTGCCTTCGAGCTCCACGTGGAACCGCTTCCGCCCCAGGCGGCCGACGCGCCGGAGGGGGCATCCCCGAGGGCGATGCACGTGATGGAAGCGGCGTTCGGGCACGACACCCCGCCGTCCACCGCCGACGGCCCGCCGTAGTTCACGACGGTGTTGATGCCCTCGTCGAAGGCGTCCAGCTGCACGATCTGCTCGGCGGTGACGGTGACGTTCTGGTTGTTCTGGACGTCCGTCGTCGAGCCCGACGTGTTGACGAACGGAGGCGCTCCCGAGTAGCCGTTGAAACTCGGCGGCGTGCCCTCGGTGGGCTGGCCGACGGCGATGTTGTAGGTCCCGACGGGTACCTGGGCGAAGATGCAGCCGTTGGCGTCCGAGTACAACGTGTACGGGTTCGGCGTGAGGACCGGGGTCCCCGACAGCTGCGTGATGGTGACGGGTAGCGCCTGGAGGCGGTCGGTGGCTTCGTTCCCGTTTACGTCAGTCTGACCATCGTTGGTCAGGTTGATGGCCAGGAATCCCTGTGTCTGCAGGCCGGGCTTGGGGTAGTTGATCTCTGTGGTGTCCGACAACGTCTGCAGGCCGCTGTTCCAAGTCACAGTGACTCGAAGCTGGATGACACCGGGATGGGAGGGGCTCGGGGGTTGGCCCGCCGTGCACAGATCCGACTGGCCGACGTCGTTCACCAAGTTCTCGGTGTAGGCGGCGGTGACGGTAAAGGTCGTGCCGCCGAGCACCGAAGCGGGGGTCTGGGTGCCGGCGGGGGCCACCGGGGTCTGGGGTGTGTTTGTCAGCACCGAGCCGTTTGTCCCGGTGGGCGGCTGCGAGTTCGCCAGGATCTCCACCCACGAGTCGGCCAGCTGGAGGGCCGCCTGGCGCTGACGGGCGCTGGCCGCGTCAGAGGACACCTGGGTCAGCAGGATGCCCATCGGGAGCATGGTCAACAGCAGGATGACCGAGGCGATCAGGACCTCGATGAGCGTCACCCCTTCGTCGTGGCGGCGACCGGTGATGCGACCATGACACCGGACGCGCACCCACCACCTGGTCCTGTCCGGGCGGTCGATCCGGCCTGCCCCCGGAGTGCGGTGTGGATCAGTTGATGGCGTCATGGTGCTCTTTTGGCAGAGTACGGCCCGAGAAACAGTGCTTCCTAGGCGTAATTCCACGTACGAGACCCATCGACCGTCCCGACTGGGTACTTGAGGAGAGGCCCAGGCACAGGTCGCGGCCGGCAACGCGCGCAGGGGCTCGGCAACCGCAACCGAACAGCAACTGACCGGGCGAGTCGAGCGACCGGTCTGGCGCGTGCTGGCGGGCGCGACCTATGGCGCGTGACGTCGCGCCGGCGGGTTCGAAGAGGAGGCGGTCGGTTGCGGGACCCGTCGAGCGGTGGACCTACGGGTGGCCCCGGATCAGTAGGAGCGGGGCAGCCCGAGCGAGTGCTGAGCGACGTAGTTGAGGATCATCTCGCGGCTGACCGGGGCGATGCGGAGCAGTCGGGCCATGCCCCACAGATCGGCGATGCCGTACTCGGTGGACATGCCGTTGCCGCCATGGGTCTGGATCGACTGGTCGAGGGCGGCGAGAGTGGCTTCGGCGGCGGCGTACTTGGCCATGTTGGCCGTCTCGCCGGCCAGCGGTGAGTCGCCGTCGTGGTCGCAGTACCAGGCGGCCTTGTCGGTCATCAGCCGGGCCAGCTCCACTTCGATCTTGCACTTGGCCAGCGGGTGGGCGATGCCCTGGTGGCGGGCGATGGGAGTGCCCCATACCTCCCGGGTCGACGCGTACTCCGCCGCCCGGTCGAGGGCGTAGCGGCCCATGCCGTTGGCGGTGGCGGCCGACAGGATGCGCTCGGGATTGAGTCCGAAGAACACTTGGCGCAGGCCCTCGCCTTCCTCGCCGATCAGGCGGTCGGCATCCACCTCGACGTTGTCGAAGAAGAGGGTGTACTGCTTCTCGGGGGCGGTGATCTCGACGGGCAGGACCTGCTTGTCGAGCCCGGGGGTGTCGACGTCGACCACGAACAGCGACAGGCGGCCGCGGCCGGTGTCGGGATCCACACCCGACTTCGTCACGACGAGGATGGCCTCGCACTCGTCGACCCCGGAGATGTAGTACTTCTGCCCGTTGAGCCGGTAGAGGTCGCCGTCCTTGGTGGCCGTCAGCCCGAGGTTGTGCGAGTTCGAGCCGGCGTCGGGCTCGGTGATGGCGAAGGCCATCTTCAGCTCGCCGGTGGCGAAGCGGGGCAGCCAACGCTGCTTCTGGGCCTCGGTCCCGAACTTGGCGATGATCGTGGCGCAGATGGCCGGCGACACGACGATGACCAGCAGCGGGCAGCCCTGGGCGGCGAGCTCTTCGGCCACGGCGGCCAGCTCGGTGATGCCGCCGCCGCCCCCGCCGTACTCCTCGGGCACGTTGACCCCGAGGAACCCCTGCTCGGCCACGGCGTTCCAGAGTTCGTCGGTCCGCTCGTCGGCGTGGGCCTTCTCGACGTAGTACCCGTGGCCGAACTTGGCGGCGATCGAGCTGACGGCGTCGCGCAGCATCCGGAGCTCGTCGGATTCGGTGAAGTCCATGGGTGCCTCCTGGCACTGCCCCGGCGGGTGGCCGGTCCCGGTGGTTCCGGATCGGAGGGACGGGCCCTCCCGGCGCACAGGTTACGACGAGCGGGGCACCAGGTGGACCGGGACGTCGACCAGTCGGCTGCGCAGGTACTCGCCGAGTCCCTTGGCCTGTGGGTCCGGCCGGGTGGAGGACGCCACTCCTTCACCGAGCAGGCCGACCACCACGAAGTTGAGGGCACGCAGACGCGGGAAGGCGTGACGCTGGACGGCCAGACCCGCAGCCTCCGGCAGCAGTGTGCGGAACCGCTCGAGGGTGAGCTCGGCGTCGAGCCATGTCCACGCCTCGTCCGAGCGGGCCCACAGGCCCACGTTGGCATTGCCGCCCTTGTCGCCCGAGCGGGCGCCGATGAGCGTGCCGAGGGGCAGTCGGACCGTGGCCCCGGTCGACGGGACCGTCCCGCTCCGAGCGGACGGCACGGCGTCCGGAGTGACGGTCACGCCCGGGGCGAGGGAGGCATCGGCACCGTCCACCACCGGGGTCCCCTCGAGGGCTCGGTGACGGTGGTGGGGGACGTCCACCCGGGTGCCGTCGGCGCCCACCACGGTCGGCACCACCAGGCGGGCCGGGAGGAGTGCCGGCCAGAAGACGCCGTAGGCGGTGGCCGCCCCCGGGGGGGCGGTCAAGTGGAGGCCGGGATAGCCGGCCAGGGCCAGCTCGGTGGCCGCCCCCGAGAACCGCCGACCGACGCGGTCGGCGTCCTCGTCCTTGACGGTCACCCGGAGCTGGGCGGTGGCCTCGACGTTGGTGACGGCGTCGGGCTTGTCCGAGCGGATCAGCCGGGCGTCGAACTCGGCGAACTGACCGGCCCCGCCCAGGGCGGCGCCCAGCGAGCGCACGGTGAGGTCGGCCTTGGCCTCGATGTCGAGGCCGGTGAGCACGAAGGTCATCGAATTGCGCCAGCCGCCGAGCAGGTTCAGGCAGACTTTGACGTCCCCGGGGGCAGGCAGGCCGCGCGTGCCCGAGAGCCGGACGCGGTCCGGTCCGTCCTCGGCCACGCAGATGGTGTCGAAGCGGGCCACCACGTCGGTGTTGGCATAGTGGTGGCCGCCGATCTCGTAGAGGAGCTGCGCGGTCACGGTGCCGACGGTGACGGCGCCGCCGGTGCCCGGGTGCTTGGTGATGACCGAGGACCCGTCGGCCTCCACTTCGGCGATGGGGAAGCCCGGATGCTCCATGCCCGGGATCTCGGTGAAGAAGGCGTAGTTCCCCCCGGTGGCCTGGGGGCCGCACTCGATCACGTGGCCGGCCACCACCGCGCCGGCCAGGGCGTCCCAGTCGGTCTCGGTCCAACCGTGGTGCCAGGCGGCGGGACCCACCACCAGCGAAGCATCGGTCACCCGCGGGCACACGACCACGTCGGCGCCGCCGGCCAGCGCTTCGACGATGGGCCAGGCGCCGAGGTAGGCGTTGGCCGACACCACGGTGCCCTCGGCCCGTTCCAACGGGACCCCGGTGTCGAGGTGGGCGAGGGGGTGGCCGTCGGCCCGCAGCTCCCCGACCCGGGGCAGCAGGTCGTCGCCCTCGATGTGGGCCACCGACACAGCCAGGCCCAACCGGTCGGCCAGCCGGCCCACCTGGTCGGCCAGTCCCGCCGGGTTGAGTCCGCCGGCGTTGGTGACCACCTTGATCCCCCGGTCCACGCAGGTGCCGAGGACCTCTTCCATCTGCGTGAGGAAGGTGTGGGCCCAACCGCGTGAGGCGTCGCGCTGCATCCCCTTCCACAGGATGAGCATGGTCAGCTCGGCGAGCCAGTCGCCGGTCAGCACGTCGATGGGTCCGCCCTCGACCATCTCCTTGGCGGCGGACAGGCGGTCGCCGTAGAAGCCGGAGCAGTTGGCGATCCGCAGCGGCGCGCTCACGCCGGACCCCCGTCGGCGCCGTCGCCCCCGGATGCGGGCGCGGCGTCGGCCTCGACCACCACCAGGATCCGTCCGGTCTCCACTTGCTCTCCCTCGGTCACGTCCACCTCCAACACCATTCCGGAAGCACCGGCGTGCACCGAGTGCTCCATCTTCATCGCCTCGAGCACCACCAGGAGCTGCCCGGTCTCGACCCGGTCGCCCGGTCGCACCGCCACCCGGACCACGCCGCCGGGCATGGGCGCCAGCGCCGAACCGGCGGCGATCTGCTCGGCGGCCACCGGCAGCCGCTCCACCTCGACCAGTCGGCTCGATCCGTCGGGACCGTCGACATAGGTGACGTCCCGGACCCGCTGGACGGCATAGCGGCGGGTCACCCCGTCCACGGCGAGGGTCACCCCGTCGGGTGCGACGTGGCCGACCGAACCGTCGAGCGGTTCGCCGTCGATCGTCACCTCGACCACCGTGCGGCCCCGACGACCCATCCGGTAGGCCACGCGGAATGTGGCCGACCCCGACTCGAAGGCGATCTCCTGACGGTCGACGATGTTGTTGCGCCACCCCGACGGCAGGGTGGCCAACACCCCGGCCCCGCGCCGGCGGGCGGCCTGTCCTGCCACCGCGGCGGCCACGGCATGGCGGCCGGCGGCGGCCACGTCGGCCAGCGGGGCAGCCAGGCGGGCGAGCCCGTGGCGTTCGAGGAAGCCGGTGTCGGTGGCACCGGCCCCGAACGCCTCGTGGCGCAATGTCCGCACGAGGAGGTCCCGATTGGTGGTCACCCCGTGGATGCGGGCATCGGCCAGGACGGCGGCCAGTGCGGCGGTGGCCTCGCTCCGGGTCGGTGCGTGGACCACGACCTTGGCCAGCATCGGGTCGTAGTGGGGGCTGACCACGCCGCCGGACTCGACACCCGAGTCGACGCGTACGCCGGGGCGGTCGTCGGGCACGGTGAACTCGTGGAGGTCGCCGGTCGACGGCAACCACCCGGCGGCGGGGTCCTCGGCGTAGAGGCGGGCCTCGATGGCGTGGCCGACGGGGCCCCGGGCCACCGCCTCGTGGACCTCGGCCGGCAGCCCGGCCCCTCCGGCGATGAGCAGCTGGAGGCGCACCAGGTCGAGCCCGGTCACCTCCTCGGTCACCGGGTGTTCCACCTGGAGCCGGGTGTTCATCTCCAAGAAGTAGGGGGCACCCTCGCCCGACCCGTCGGTGCCCTCGGTGTCGAGCACGAACTCCACCGTCCCGGCGTTGACGTAGTCGACGGCCCGGGCGGCGGCCACTGCGGCCTCGGACAGTCGGGCGCGCAGTGCCGGCCCGACCACCGGCGAAGGCGCCTCCTCGATGATCTTCTGGTGGCGGCGCTGGATGCTGCATTCGCGCTCGAATAGGGCGACGGTGTCACCGTGGGCATCGGCCAGCACCTGGACCTCGATGTGGCGGGGGGCCGTGACATAGCGCTCGAGGAACAAGGTCCCGTCCCCGAAGGCCGAGCGCGCCTCGCGCCCGGCGCCGGCGAGCGCGTCGGCCAGGTCGTCCGGTCCCGCCACGATGCGCATCCCGCGTCCGCCTCCGCCGGCCGAGGCCTTGACCAACAGCGGCCAGCCGAGTTGCTCCACCGCGGACGGGTCCGGCGACCGGTCGCCCTCCACGGTGATCGACGGCAGGGTGGGCACCCCGGCTGCCCGCATCAGCTCCTTGGACCCGATCTTCGACCCCATGGCGTCGATGGCCTCGGGGGAGGGGCCCACCCAGATGAGGCCGGCGTCGAGGACGGCCCGGGCGAAGGCACCCGACTCGGACAGGAAGCCGTAGCCGGGATGGACGGCGTCGGCGCCGGTCCGGCGGGCGGCCTCGAGCACCAGGTCGTGGCGGAGGTAGGTGTCGGCCGGGGCGGTTCCCGGTAGCCGGACGGCGAGGTCGGCCTCGGTCACGTGGGGGCTGGCGGCGTCGGCGTCCGAGTGGACGGCGACCGTGGTGATGCCCATGGCGCGGGCGGTCCGCATGATGCGGCGCGCGATCTCCCCGCGGTTGGCTACGAGGAGCGAGGTGATGGGTCGGAGTCCGGGTCCGGTGGTCGTCACTCACATCACATCCGGAACACGCCGTAGCCGCGGGTCCCGGTGGTCGCCTGGCTGTCGATGACCGACAGGCACAGGCCCAGCACGGTGCGGGTGTCGCGTGGGTCGATGATGCCGTCGTCGTAGAGACGGGACGACAGGTAGAGGGGGAGTGACTCGGACTCGATCTGGGCCTCCACGAGCGCCCGCATGGCCTCGTCGGCTGCTTCGTCGAAGGGGACTCCTTTGGATGCCGCCGACTGGCGCCCGACGATGGACAGCACGCCGGCCAGCTGGGCCGGGCCCATCACCGCCGAGCGGGCGTTCGGCCAGGCGAACAGGAAGCGGGGGTCGTAGGCCCGTCCGCACATGCCGTAGTTGCCGGCGCCGTAGGAGGCCCCGATGTTGACGGTCAGATGGGGGACCGACGAGTTGGCGACGGCGTTGATCATCATCGCCCCGTGCTTGATGATGCCGCCCTGCTCGTACTCCTTGCCCACCATGTAGCCGGTGGTGTTCTGGAGGAAGAGGAGCGGCACGTCGATCTGGTTCGCCAGCTGGATGAACTGGGTCGCCTTGTGGGCCTCCTCGGAGAACAGGACGCCGCGGTGGTTGGCCAGGACGCCGATCGGGTAGCCGTGGATGGAGGCCCAGCCGGTTACCAGACTGGCGCCGTAGAGCGGCTTGAACTCGTCGAACCGCGAGCCGTCCACCACCCGGCCCAGGACCTCACGGGGGTCGAACGGCATCTTGGGGTCGGCCGACGCGATACCCAGCAGCTCGTCGGGATCGTGGACCGGGTCGTCGGCCGGCTCGGTCGGCCCCGGGCCATGCTTGCGCCAGTGCAGGCGGCGGACGATCTGGCGACCCAGGCGGATGGCGTCGAGTTCGTCCACGGCCAGGTAGTCGGCCAGCCCCGACACCCGGGCATGCATCGAGGCACCCCCGAGCTCCTCGTCGGTCGACTCCTCGCCGGTGGCCATCTTGACCAGGGGCGGCCCACCCAGGAACACCTTCGAGCGCTGCTCGATCATCACCACGTAGTCGCTCATGCCCGGGACGTACGCCCCGCCGGCGGTGGCGTTGCCGAAGACCAGGGACACCGTCGGGATGGCCGCCGCCGAGTGCCGGGTGATGTCCCGGAAGGCCCGCCCACCGGGGATGAACAGCTCGGCCTGGGACGGCAGGTCCGCTCCGCCCGATTCGGTGAGGTTGACCGAGGGCAGCCGGTTGGCCTGCGCGATGTCCGACCCGCGGGCGCCCTTGCGGAACGACCACGGGTTCATGGCCCCGCCCCGCACGGTGGGGTCGGTGGCGCTGATCAGTACCTCGACGCCTTCGACCACGCCGATCCCGAGGATGGAGGACGCGCCCACCTTGTACTCGGTACCCCAGGCCGCGAACGGGCACAGCTCGAGGAAAGGTGCGTCGCGGTCGAGGAGGAGTTCGATGCGCTCCCTCGCCGTGAGCTTCCCGCGCTCTTTGTGGCGGGCGACGTAGCGCTCGCCACCGCCGGCCCGGGCCGTGGCCAACTCGGCGTTGACCAGTTCGAGACCCTCCAACAGGGCGCGCTCGTTGACCCGGAACGTATCCGAGTTCGGGTCGATGGTGGTCGGGAGTACGGGCATGGGGTCGATGTCCCCTGGTCGGGGACGTGCGCCGGGGTTGGGGTCGCATCGACCCGGCCGACGTGGGAAGAATAGGCCCATGACCTCCCCACCGCGTGACGACGTCTTCAGTCCCGCACCGGTCGGCCCGACGGAGGTGCGGGCATGGTGATCCGCACCTACCCCCAGGGGTCGCCCGACGATTGGGAGTCCGCGTCGGTGGGCACGACCCGGCCGGGGCCGGCCGGCCGGCCCCTGTCGGCCGTGGTCCTGGCCGCCGGCCACGGCACCCGGATGCGGTCCGCCCGCCCGAAGCCGCTCCACCGTCTGTGCGGCCGCCCGATGATCCTTCACGTCCTCGACGCGCTGGCCGAGCTGCCGGTGACCCGCGTGGTGGTCGTGGTGGGGCACCGGGCCGAGTGGGTCACCAAGACGCTGATCGAGCACGCTCCGACGGGCATGGCCATCGAGTTCGTGGAGCAGGCGGAGCAGCGGGGGACCGGCGACGCCATGTCGGTGGCTCTCACCGGCCTGCCCGACGAGGACGACGGCGAGGACGGGGACGTGGTCGTCCTGCCCGGTGACACCCCGCTGCTGCGGCCCGGCACACTGGCGCGCCTGGTGCGGGTCCACCGGGCCCAGGACGACGCGGCCACCTTGCTGACCGCGGTGCTCGACGACCCGACCGGGTACGGCCGGGTCGTGCGGGGCCGCGACGATGCCGTCGCCCGGGTGGTGGAGGACGTTGACGCCACCGACGACGAGCTCGAGGTCTGTGAGATCAACACCTCGATGTACTGCTTCAAGCGGAGCGTGCTGGCACCGTCGCTGCGACGGCTCAGCCCGGCCAACGCCCAGGGCGAGTACTACCTGACCGACGTGGTGGAGGTCCTCTACGAGGCCGGCCACCGGGTGGGCTCGGTGGTGGTGGAGGACACCATGGAGGTGGCCGGGGTGAACGACCGGGCCCAGCTGGCGGTGGCCGAGGCCGAGCTGCGGGACCGGATCAACGAACGCTGGATGCGCAGGGGCGTGACGATGTGGGACCCCCAGACCACCTATATCGACGTCGAGGTGGCCCTGGCCACCGATGTGGTGCTGTTGCCCGGGGTCATCCTGCAGGGGGCCTGCGTCGTGGGTGAGCACGCCGAGATCGGTCCCGACACCCGGCTGGTGGACACCACGGTCGGAGAGGGCGCGGTGATCGCCTCCAGTGTCTGCCGGCGGTCGGTCGTCGGGGCCGACGCCCGCATCGGGCCGTTCGCCGTTCTGTCCGAGGGCGCCGAGGTCCCGGCCGGGGGCGCGGTCGGCCCGGCGGCATCTGACCCCGACGCCACGTCGCGGTAGCGTCGCCCCATGGAATTCACCCCGCGCCGCCGACTCGACCTGGTGTCGGGTCGCTCCCATCCGGAGCTGGCCCAGGAGATCGCCTCCCAGCTGGGAGTCGAACTCGGCGAGGCCAACCTGCGCGAGTTCGCCAACGGCGAGATCCACTGCCGCTTCGACAGCTCCATCCGGGGAAGCGACGTGTTCATCGTCCAGACCCACTGCGGTCCGGTCAACGACTCGCTGATGGAACACCTGATCATGATCGACGCCGCCAAGCGGGCGTCGGCCAAGCGGATCACCGCGGTGTGCCCGTACTACGGCTACTCGCGCCAGGACCGCAAGGCCACCGGGCGGGAGCCGATCACCGCCAAGCTCGTGGCCGACATGCTGTCGGTGGCCGGCGCCGACCGGGTGGTCAGCGTCGACCTCCACTCCGGGCAGATCCAGGGCTTCTTCGACATCCCCTTCGACCACCTGACGGCCGCTCCGGTCATGGTCGACTACCTGCGGTCCCACCTGAGCGACGACCTCGTGGTGGTGGCCCCCGACGCCGGCCGGGTGAAGGTGGCCGAGCGCTTCAGCCAGCACCTCACCGCCGACCTCGCCGTGGTGCACAAGCGCCGGCTCCGGGGGGTGGCCAACCAGGTGGAGGCGCTCCACGTGGTGGGCGACGTCGAGGGCCGCCAGTGCGTGCTCATCGACGACATGATCGACACCGCAGGCACCATCGTGGCCGCCGCCGACCTGCTGGCCGACCGGGGCGCGTCCCAGGTGTGGTGCATGGCGACCCACGCCGTCCTGTCTGACCCGGCCATCGACCGCCTGAAGAATTCGGCCCTCACCAAGGTGGTCGTGACCAACACCCTGCCGATCGCCCAGGATCGGCGGTTCGACAAGCTCGAGGTGCTGTCGGTGGCCAAGCTCATCTCCGACGCCATCGACGCCGTGTTCGAGGACACCTCGGTCTCCGAGATCTTCGGCGGCGAGAACCTGGCATAGTCCCCGCTCGGGCCGGCCGCAGGGGGCGTGTGGCCCCTGGTCGGCCCGTGCGTCTATCATGGTGAGCCGTCAGCAGCGGTCGCACCCGTTCCGTGCCCAGCGCACGACCGGGGGGCGTGACCCTGCGCTCGTCTGAGTGCCTCCCGAGGAGTTCCCGCATGCCCGAAACCACACTCATCGCCCACACCGGCCGCGAGATCGGATCCAGTTCGACCCGTCGTCTGCGCTCCGAGGGCAAGATCCCCGGAGTGGTCTACGGCCATGGGTCCGAGCCGGTCTCGGTGGCCGTCGTCGCCCGCGAGTTCCAGATCGCCATGTCGGGCGAGGCCGGGCTCAACACCCTCCTCCAGCTCGACGTGGACGGCAAGAACCTGCTGACGATGGCCCGCGACATCCAGCACCACCCGGTGCGCAACGTGGTGACCCACGTCGACTTCCTGATCGTCAACCGCGACGAGCTGATCAGCACCGAGGTCACCATCAACCTGGTGGGCGAAGCCGTCGAGGTGGCCCATGGCGACGGCATCGTCGACCAGCAGCTGTTCACGCTGCACGTCAAGGCCAAGCCGACCGAGATCCCGCCCTCGGTGGACATCGACATCTCGTCCCTCATCATCGGTGGGGCGCTGCACGTGTCGGACATCGTCATCCCGGCCGGCGTCGAACTGGAGACCGACCCCGACGCCACCGTGGTGGCCGGCAACCCGCCCCGCGTGCAGGTGGCCACCGCCGCCGAGGAGGCAGCCGACGAGGAGGCCGCCGCCGCTGCCGCCGCCGAAGCCCCGGTCGAAGAGGCCTAGGCCCTGCTCCGCCGCCGCGACGGGGCGGGCGGGCCCCGCAAGGGCACGCCCGTCGACCTGCTGGTGGTGGGACTCGGCAATCCGGGTGCCGAGTTCGCCGGCACCCGCCACAACATCGGCGCCGACGCCGTGGCCCGGTTGGTGGCGCGCCATCACGGGAGCCTGTCCGCCGAGAAGGGCCTCCGGTCCCTGGCCGGCCAGATCCGGATCGGCGAGCACCGCGTGCTGTGCGCCATCCCCTCGACGTACATGAACGAGTCGGGACTCGCCGTGGCCCCGCTGGTCCGCCGGGCCGGGATCGAGGTCGAGGACGGGGCCCTCGGGGGCATCGCCACCCGGCTGGTGGTCGTCCACGATGAGCTCGACCTGCCGTCGGGTCGGGTGAAGGTCAAACTGGGGGGCGGCACGGCGGGCAACAACGGGCTGAAGTCCATCCATGCCCACCTCCACACCGGCGACTACCTGCGGGTGCGCATCGGCATCGGCAAGCCTCCCGGGCGTCAGCCGGGGGCCGACTACGTGCTGAAGCGGCCGGCGTCGGCCGAACGGGAGGGGCTGGAGATAGCTGCCGAGGTGGCCGCCGACGCCGTCGAATTGATCGCCACCCTGGGCGTCGAGGCGGCCATGAACCGGATCAACACCGCCGAGTAGGCGCGGCCGATAGACACACGGAACGACGGAGCCATGGTTGTCATCGGGCTCGCCACCGCGATCGAGGACTTGAGCACCACGAGTTGCGCCGCCCGTGTCCCTCGATGGACGCCGGTACCCTGACCGGGTGAGTCTCCGGTCACTCCCCGCTCTGCTCCGCAACGACCCCGCCATGACCCGGGTGGTGGGCGCCCGCGGCGCCACCCTGGCCGTCGCCACCCCGGCCCAGGCCTTCGTCCTCGCCGGTCTGCTGCGCCTGGGGTCCAGGCGGCCCGTCCTGGTGGTGACCCCGACCGGTGCCGCCGCGTCACAGCTGGCCCACGACCTCGGGGTGTTCACCGCCGAGCGCGGCGACGGGTCGGCGACCGTCGAGGTGTTCCCGGCCTGGGAGACACTGCCCTTCGAGCGGGTCAGCCCCGAGGTCCACACCATGGGACGTCGGCTCCACCTGCTGTGGCGGCTCGGGGGGCCCGACGCCGGGGACGGGACCGGGCCGGACATTCTCGTCGCCCCCGTCAAGGCCGTTCTGCAGCGGCTCGGCCCGTGGCGCACCGCCGCCCGACCGGTCGTGGTCGAACGGGGTGACCGGGTGGTTGTCGACGCACTCGTGGCCGACCTGGTGGCCCTCGGCTACCGGCGCGAGTCCCTCGTCGAGCACCGGGGCGAGCTGGCCGTCCGGGGCGGCATCGTCGACGTCTTCCCTTCCACGGCCGACGAACCGGTGCGCATCGACCTGTGGGGCGACGAGATCGACCGGCTGACCCGCTTCGACGTGGCCGACCAACGCTCGACCGACGACCTCGACCGGGTGGAGCTCTACGGATGCCGTGAGCTGGTGGCCGACGAGGCCATGCGTTCCCGGGCCGCCGGCCTGGTCGCTTCCGCGCCGTGGGGCCGCCACCAGTGGGAGCAGATCGCCGAGGGCCAGCAGTTCGACGGCATGGAGTCGTGGCTGCCGTGGCTCGTCGAGGGCGAGGAGTTGCTGTGCGACCTGCTCGGTGACGACGCCCTCGTCGTCCTGGTGGAGCCGCGTCGGGTCCGCGACCGGGCGGGCGAGCTCCTCGACGAGGAGTCGGCCCTGGCTGATGCCCTGGCCGGCACGTGGGGGCTCGAGGCCGGCGGTGACGCTCCCCGGCTGCACGCTCCCTTCGACCGGCTGTTGACCGGCACGACGGCCGGAGTGGTGTCGCTCGTCCCCTCGGCCGAGGGCCCGGACGTCCCCCTGGTCGAGAGCAGGGGATGGGAGCCGATCCTGGGTGACGGGTCCCGCATGGCCACCCAGATCCGGGGCCTCGCCGAGTCCGGCTATTCGGTGGTGCTCTGCTCCACCACGGCCGGCGGTGCGGAGCGGCTCTCGGGCCTGCTGGCCGAGGAGGGCCTCATCGTGCCGGTGGCCGGCCCGACCGACGACCTCGGGACACCGGGGCCGCGGATCGTCGTGGCGTCGGTCGATCGGGGCTTCGTGCTGCCCGGATGCAAGGTCGCGGTGCTGGCCGAGTCGGATGTCACCGGACGGGCGCGCCCACACCGCCAGGCCCGGACCCGGGCCCGGCCGGTCGACGGCTTCTTCGACGACCTGGCCCCCGGCAACTACGTCGTCCACCGCCAGCACGGGGTGGCCCGCTACGGCGGCATGGTCACCCGGACCATGGGCGGTGCCACCCGTGACTACCTCCTCCTCGAGTACCGGGGCGGCGACCGCCTCTACCTGCCGACCGACCAGATCGAACTGCTCACCCCCTATGCGGGCGGGGAGTCGCCCACCGTCAACCGGCTGGGCGGGTCGGAGTGGCAGAAGGCCCGGTCCAAGGCCCGGGCCGCGGTGCACGAGGTCGCCGAGGAGCTGGTGGCGCTCTACCGGAGGCGGCTCGAGGTCACCGGCCACGCCTTCGGGCCCGACACTCCGTGGCAGGCCGAGCTGGAGACGTCGTTCCCGTTCGTCGAGACCTCCGACCAACTGCGGGCCATCGAGGAGGTGACGGCGGACATGGAGCGGCCCCAGCCCATGGACCGCCTGGTCTGCGGCGACGTGGGCTTCGGGAAGACGGAGGTGGCGTTGCGGGCTGTGTTCAAGGCCGTCCAGGACGGGTTCCAGGCTGCGGTGCTGGTGCCGACGACACTGCTGGCGAGCCAGCACGCCCAGACGTTCGCCGACCGCTACGCGCCGTTCCCGGTGAAGGTGGCGCTGCTCAGCCGGTTCCTCACCAACGCCCAGGCGGCCGATGTGCTGGCCGGACTGGCCGACGGCTCCGTCGACGTGGTGGTCGGGACCCACCGCCTGCTCGGCCAGGACGTCAAGTTCCACAAGCTCGGGCTGCTGGTGGTGGACGAGGAGCAGCGGTTCGGGGTCAGCCACAAGGAGTCGATCAAGGCGATGTCCGAGGGGGTCGATGTGCTGACGCTGACGGCCAGCCCCATCCCGCGCACGCTGGAGATGGCGCTGACCGGCATCCGCGACCTGTCCATGGTCAACACCCCGCCGGCGGCCCGTCGGCCGATCCTGACCCACGTCGGCGAGTTCGATGAGGCGGCGGCCAGCGAGGCCATCCGGCGCGAGCTGCTGCGCGAGGGCCAGGTCTTCTACGTGCACAACCGGGTCCAGGACATCGAGGCCACCGCCGAGCAGGTCCGACGCATGGCGCCCGAGGCCCGGGTGGCCGTTGCCCACGGCCAGATGGACGAGGGCACCCTCGAACAGGTCGTCCTCGACTTCTGGCAAGGCGAATACGACGTGCTGGTGTGCACCACCATCGTGGAGTCGGGCATCGACATGCCCACCGTCAACACCCTGGTCGTGGACCGGGCCGACCTGCTGGGGCTGGGCCAGCTCCACCAGTTGCGGGGCCGGGTGGGACGGGCCGGCATTCGGGCCTACGCCTACCTCTTCCATCCGGTCGACCGGGTGCTGTCGGAGACGGCCTACGAGCGCCTGCGGACCATCGGCGATCACACCGAGCTCGGATCCGGCTTCAAGATCGCCCTGCGGGACCTCCAGATCCGGGGGGCGGGCAACCTGCTCGGGCGCGACCAGTCGGGCCATATCGCCGCCATCGGCTACGACCTCTACGTCCAGATGGTGTCCGAGGCAGTGTCGGAACTGAAGGGCGAGCCGCGCCCCCGACCGCTCGAGCTGTCCGTCGACCTGCCCGACGCCGCCCACCTCCCTCCCGACTACGTCGAGGCCGAGGACGTGCGGCTGGAGGCGTACCGCCGTCTCTCGGCGGTACGCACGGTGGCCGAGGTGGAGGACGTTCGGACCGAGTGGCAGGACCGGTTCGGGCCCCTTCCGGCACCGGCCACCGCCCTGCTCGAGGTGGCCCTTCTGCGGGTCGAGTGCCTGCGCCTCGGCGTGGAGGACCTGGCCGTCTCCGTGCCCCGGTTCTCCAGCGAGGGTGCCGGGCCGCGCGGTGGTCCCGGCGGTCGGGCGGTGGCCAAGCTGACCCCGGTCATCCTCCCGGCCTCGGCCGAGGTGCGGCTCCGCCGCCTGGCCCCCGGCGCCACACTGGTGGCCGAGGCCAAGCGACTCACGATCCCCATCGCGCCAGACCCCGCCTCCGGAGGGTACGCCCCCGCCCTGGTGGCGCTGCTCCGGGAGTTGGTCCCACCCGATTGAGGCCATGAGGCGACCCGGCCCAGAGCCTTCGGTTGCGCCCGGTAACATCGCCGCCGTGAAGCGCATCCCCGCAGGCATCGTCGCGGCCCTGGCCGTACTCGCCACCGGCGTGGCCACCACCGCGTGCAACGTCACACCCACTGCGGCGACAGTCAATGGCGACGCCATCACGGTGGCGTCCCTCAACGCCGAACTGGCCGGCTTCGGCTCGACGGCGGCCGGGCAGTGCCTGTTGTCGCTCAACTTCCCGCGGGCCATCGACCTGACCGGACAGGGCACGGGCGGCGCCGGCACCTACAACACCACGTTTGCGGTGACCGTGTTGGGCGACTCCGTCGACGGCCTCCTGGCCGCCCAGTACGCGGTGTCGAAGGGGATCCACGTCGATGCGTCGGCCCTGGCCTATGCCAAGACGACCTGGTCCGCCCAGCTCAACGGGGCCATCAGCGCCCAGGTCCAGCAGGCCACCTCACTGGGCGGCACGGGCGGCTGCCAGAAGCCCGACGGCTCCGCGTTCACCGGGGTGGAGCTGGTGGCCGCACTGCCGCCAGCGGTCCGTGAGGTCGAGTTGGCCAACCAGGCCATCGACCTGGTCCTCTCCAGCCACGGGACCGACATCTCCGACGCCGCCGTCATCCAGTACTACGCAGCCAATCCGACCCAGTTCACCAAGGACTGCGTGTCGGTGATCCAGACCGCCGACCAGGCCACGGCCACCACCGCCTACAACAGCCTGAAGGCCGGCACCCCGTTCGCCCAGGTGGTGGCGTCGGCGACGGCCGACCCGGCGGCGGCGGCCAAGAGCGGCCAGGCCGGGTGCTTCTCCGAGGCGGCGGTACTGTCGCAGCTGCAGCTGCCCTCGGTGGCCGTCGGCCAGGCGATCACACCCTTCCAGTCGAACGGGAACTGGCTGGTCTATGAGGTGTCCAGCCGGACCCCCGTGCCCATCGCCGATGTGACCGGCGACATCCGACTGGCGCTCCTGCAGATGCCTGCCAACCAGAAACGGGTGGCCAACGAGGTGCGGAAGTTCGCCCGGGGGTCATCGGTGGACATCAACCCGCAGTACGGGACATGGACCGGCATCACCATCGTCCCGCCGGTCCCGCCCGCACCGAAGTACCAGCTGCCGAGCTACGGATCGACGATCACCGCGCCGACCACGACCGTCCCCTCGCATCCGACCACCACGGCCCCGACCACCACGGCCCCGACCACCACCGCCACGGGCTGAGCCCCCGGTGCCGGACGCCCCGCGCATCGACGTCGTCGGGCTCGGTCCGGCCGGCCCCGAGCTGATCACCGCCGGCACCCAGGAGCTCCTGGCCTCGGCACACCAGGTATTCCTGCGCACCGGCCGCCACCCGGCCGCCGAGGCCGCTCCCGGGGCCCGCACCTTCGACCACCACTACGAACGGGCCGACACCTTCGACGACGTCTACCGCACCATCGTCGACGACCTCGTGACCGCCGCCGCCGCGGGTGGGCCGGTGGCCTACGCCGTGCCCGGGTCGCCCACGGTGGCCGAACGGACGGTCGTCCTTCTGACCGCCCATCCCCGGGTCACCTCGGGCGAGGTCACCGTGGTGGTGCACCCGTCGGTCTCCTTCCTCGACATCGCCTTCGCCCGTCTGGGTGTGGACCCGGTGGCGGCCGGGGTCCGGATCATCGACGCCGAGCGTTTCGCCCTCGACGCGGCCGGCGAGCGGGGTCCGCTGCTGGTGGCCCAGTGCTGGAGCCGCCAGGTGCTCTCCGAGGTCAAGCTGTCGGTGGAGTCGGCCCCCGAGGTGGCGGTGACCGTCCTCCACCACCTCGGCCTGCCCGACGAGCGGGTGGTCGAGGTGCCGTGGGAGGACATCGACCGGTCGTTCGAGCCCGACCACCTGACATCGCTGTGGATCCCCCATCTGGCAGCTCCCGTGGCGGCCGAGCTGATGGCCCTCGACGAACTGGTCCGCACCCTGCGGGAGCGGTGCCCGTGGGACCGGCGTCAGACCCACGCTTCCCTGAGCCGCCATCTCCTGGAGGAGTCCTACGAGGTGCTCGAGGCCATCGACGTGCTGGCTGGGTTCGACGCCGGACCCGGGCGGGGTGCCACCGGCCCGGCGGAGGACGGCGAGGCGATGGCCGTGGCCCACCTGGAAGAGGAGCTGGGTGACCTGCTGTTCCAGGTCTACTTCCATGCCATCCTTGCCGCCGAGGAGGGACGGTTCACCTTGGCCGACGTGGCCCGTGGCGTGCACGACAAGCTGGTGGCGCGCCACCCGCACGTCTTCGGCGACGTGACCGCCGAGACGGCGGACGACGTGGCCACCAACTGGGAGGCCATCAAGAAGGCGGAGAAGGGCAGGACCAGCGTGACCGAGGGCATCCCGGCCGCGCTGCCCGCCCTGGCTCTGGCGGCCAAGCTCCAGCGGAAGGCGACCGCCATCGGCATGGTGCTCCCCACACTCGCCGACGAGGCGACGCGGGTGGCCGGTGCCGTGGCCCGGCTGTCCGACCCAGACCGCCCCTACGGCGCCCCGGTGGCCGACGGCGAAGGCGGGGCACGTGAGTTCGCCGACGAGGTCGGGGACCTGCTGTTCGCCGCGGTGGGCGTCGCCCGGGCGCTCGGTGTCGACCCCGAGACCGCGCTCCTGTCCCGTTCGGCTGCGTTCCGGGGCGAGGTGGAGGTTCAGGGGTGAGGGGCGCGCGGCCCACGGCAGGGCTGCCGATTCCGCGGTGAATTCCCTGGTCCGCCGGGTGGTGGATGGTAGCGTTTGCCCCACCGCGAGCAGGAGCGACGCCGCAAAGTGAGTTTGATCGAACAGGTAATCGGCAGGGAAGTCCTCGACTCCCGCGGCAATCCCACCGTCGAGGTGGAGGTCGTCCTTGACTCCGGGGCCTCCGGACGGGCCATCGTCCCGTCGGGCGCATCGACCGGGTCCTTCGAGGCCGTCGAGCTCCGTGACGGGGGCGACCGCTACCGCGGCAAGGGTGTCCTGGCCGCGGTCGGGAACGTGAATGGCGAGATCGCCGAATTCCTGGAGGGGTTCGACGCCCTCGACCAGCGGTCGGTCGACCTGGCCATGATCGACGCCGACGGGACGCCCAACAAGGGTCGCCTGGGGGCCAACGCCATCCTCGGGGTGTCGCTGGCCACGGCGCGGGCCGCCGCCGACGAGCTGGACCTCCCCCTCTACCGCTACGTGGGCGGGGCCAACGCCCACGTCCTCCCGGTGCCCATGATGAACGTCGTGAACGGCGGCATGCACGCCGACAACTCGATCGACCTCCAGGAGTTCATGATCATGCCGGTGGGGGCGGCCTCGTTCATCGAGGCGCTGCGCTGGGGGGTCGAGACCTACCACGCGCTGGCCGGCGTGCTCCACGACCGCGGGCTGTCCACCGCGGTGGGCGACGAAGGCGGCTTCGCGCCCGACCTCGACTCCAACGAGGACGCCGTCCGGATCCTGGTCGAGGCTATCGAGGCGGCCGGCCGGGTGCCCGGCGACGAGATCGCCATCGCCGTGGACCCGGCCACCAGCGAGCTCTACCGCGACGGGGCCTACGTGCTGGCGGGGGAAGGCCGGACATTGTCCTCCGACGAGATGGTGGCCTACTGGGTCGACCTGGTCGGCCGGTACCCAATCATCTCCATCGAGGACGGGATGGCCGAAGACGACTGGGACGGCTGGGCGGCTCTGACCAAGCAGCTCGGCAACCGGGTCCAGCTGGTGGGCGACGACCTCTTCGTCACCAACGAGGAGCGGCTGCGCCGCGGCATCGACGCCGGTACGGCCAACGCCGTCCTCATCAAGGTCAACCAGATCGGGACCCTCACCGAGACGCTCGGGACCATGGGCCTGGCCACCCGCAACGCCTACGCCTGCGTGATGTCGCACCGGTCGGGGGAGACCGAGGACACCACCATCGCCGACCTGGCCGTGGCCACCAACTGCGGGCAGATCAAGACCGGCGCACCCGCCCGGTCGGACCGGGTCGCCAAGTACAACCAGCTGCTCCGGATCGAGGAGCAGCTCGGCGAGTCCGCCGCCTTCGTCGGCGGGGCGGCGCTCTCCTCCTGGGGCGGCGCGCCATGAACCTGGGTCGCCGGTCGAAGGCGAAGCCGACCCCGAAGCGGAAGCCGGCCTCCCGCCCGGCAGGACGCCCGACCGCACCCAGCGGCTCCCGCCGGTCGGGCGCCGCGGCGTCGTCGAAGACACGGTCCCGGACGGCCTACGCCCGGTTCAGTGCGCGCCCCGGGAGGTCTGGGCATTCGCAGCGCTCGAGCGACACCGGCCGCACCGGTTGGGTCGCGCACCGCATCCGCCGGATACCGATGCCGGTGGCGCTGGCCGCCGTGGCCGCAGCCGTCATCTTGGCCACCAGCTTCCCGTTGTCGGACCTGATCGGTCAGCACCGCCAGGTGTCGGCTGAGGCGGCCGAGCTGTCCGCGCTCCAGCGACAGGGCAACCTCCTCGCCCAACAGCGCCAGCAGCTCAACTCGAATGCCGAGGTGAAGCGCCTGGCCCGCCAGAACTACCAGTTGGTCGAACCCGGCCAGGCCCTCTTCGACATCCTGCCGCCGGCCGGGCAGACCACCTCTGTGGCACCTGGAGCGCCCTCGGCGGGCGATCCCGCCAACCAGTCCCTGGTCCCTCCGTCGCAGGCCCCCAACATGTCCCCTGATCCCGGCCTGCCGACGACCACCGCCCCGTCGACCGCCACCAGTCCGACGTCCCCGTCGTCGACGTCGACGTCGCAGTCGACCGGTGGGTTCTGGTCGCGGGTCGGCTCGACGCTCGAATTCTGGAAGTGACCCCCGACGGACGGACCGGCGAGGTCGCCGGTCCAGGCCCGGGTGTCGATAGCGCCATCGACGCCGACGTAGCCCGTGTGACCGAGCTGTTGGGGCGCACGCCGGCCGGCGTGTTCGAGGTCGTGGTCCGGGCCGAGGACGGCACACCGGCCGTCATCGCCAACGCCCCCTTCCTGGCCGATGGCACTCCCATGCCGACCCGCTACTGGTTGTGCGACCCCCACCTGCGAGAGGTGGTCAGCCGTCTCGAGTCCACCGGCGGGGTCCGCGCTGCCGAGGCCGCGGTGCCGGCGGCACGGATCGCCGCCGCCCATGCCGCCTATGCCGACGAGCGCGACACCCTGATCGACCCTGGACATGGCGGCCCCCGCCCGTCGGGCGGGGTGGGGGGCACCCGCCAGGGGGTCAAGTGCCTCCACGCCCACCTGGCGTGGTGGCTGACGGGGGCCGACGACCCGGTGGGGGAGTGGACGGCGCGCCAGATCGGTCTCCACCCGGCCTGACGGTCTGCGCCTTCCGGCTCGGGCGGGCGCGGGTCGTGCTAGCAAGGATCCATGAGTCCCGGAGCGTCCATTGCCGCCATTGACTGCGGCACCAACTCGACCCGCCTGCTGGTGGCCGACGGCACGGGCCACCCCCTGGTGCGATTGATGCGCATCACCCGGCTGGGTCAGGGGGTTGATGCCACCGGGCGACTCGCCCCCGAGGCAGTCGAGCGGTGCATCACCGTCCTCCGGGAGTTCCGGGGCGTGATGGATGACTCCGGGGTCGTCCACGGCCGTCTGGTGGCCACCTCGGCGGCGCGGGACGCCGCCAACGGCGCAGACTTCCTGGCTGCCGCGGGCGAAGCGACAGGTCTGGTAGCCGAGTTGCTCACCGGCCTCGAGGAGGGTCGACTGTCGATGGCCGGCTCCGTGGTCGACCTCGATCCTGCGGCGGGGCCGTACCTCGTACTGGACATCGGCGGTGGCTCGACCGAGCTGATCGCCGCCTCCGGCCCCGACGACCCGGACCTAGTGGCCGTGTCGCTCCAGCTCGGTTGTGTGCGGCTGTCCGAGCGGATCCTGGACCACGATCCTCCGACCCCCGGGCAGTTGGACCGGGCCGGGGCCGAAGTGACCGCACAGCTCGACGCAGCCGTGGTCGCCCATCCGAGCTTCCTGGACGCACACCGACTCATCGGGCTGGCCGGGACGGTCACGACGCTCGCTTCACTGCAGCTGGGCATGGTCGAGTACGACCGGGACAGGATCCACCACGCCGTGCTGCGGTCGGCCGATGTGGCGGGTTGGGTCCGGCGACTGGCGGCAGAGCCGGCGTCGGCCCGGCTGGTGCGTCCGGGCATGGTGGCGGGCCGCGAGGACGTGATCGTCGGAGGCGCCATGATTCTGCACGCGGTCATGGACCGCTTCGGGTTCGACGAGTGTCTGGTGTCGGAGGCCGACATCCTCGACGGCCTGATCGCGAGCCAGATCGGCTGACCCGGGGACTCGGCAACCACTAAGTTACGGGCCATGCCCGCCGAACCGACGCCGCCCGGCGGGACCACAGTCGGTTCCGGCGTCGGTCGCCTCATCAGCACCGTGAAGCACGGGGCGCGCCACCTCACCGACCGGATGATCGAGCCGTATGTCGACCGCACAGTGGAGCGGGTGGCCAGCCGGATGTCGTCGGCGAGCCCGGTTACCGAGGCACCGCCGGCCGCCCCGCTGCCCCCACCTTTCGCCACCTGCCACGGCTCCTTGCACGAGGGGCGCACGATGGCCCTGGCCGACATGCCCGGGGGCTGCGACACGGTGCTGAGCATGGGAGCGAACGGCCAGTGGTATTTCGACTGGTTCGACGACCACTACGGGCACATCCCCAGGCACATCGGCGTGGAGGCCTACATGCCCCGCCCCGACGTCCTTCCCGACAATGTCGAGTGGGTGGAAGCGGACCTGGCCTCGCCCGAGGGCGTGGCCATGCTCGGGCCGGGGACCGTCGACATGGTGTTCTCCGGGCAGAATATCGAGCACCTTTGGCCCGACCAGGTGCAGGCCTTCCTCGTCGAGTCGAGTCGCGTGCTGCGGGGTGGGGGGTGGCTGGTCCTGGACAGCCCGAACCGGGAGCTGACCGCCGACTACCAGTGGAGCATGGGCGAGCACACCATCGAGTTCACCCCGGACGAGGCGATCGACCTCCTGGCTCTGGCCGGCTTCGATGTGGTGACGATGAAGGGCATCTGGCTCTGCCGACAAGATGGTGAGCTCCTGCCGCTGGAGCCCCCCGGCACGGTGGAGGGATCGGCCGACGTCCTCCGCCGGATGATCCTGGCCACCCGACGTCCCGAAGACTCGTTCATCTGGTGGGCGGAGGCCCGCAAGGCCGGAGAACCCGACGTCGAGGGACTCGGCAGCGCCGTCCGTGCGATCTTCGACGCCAACTGGCGCGAACGGGTGGGCCGGATGCGTGCCGGTGAGGCGGCGACGGTCACCGACGACGGCGAACAGCGCACTGCGGTCGTCGCCAAGGGGGTCGAGGACTACGTCGTTCTGGGCCCGTGGATGGCGCTGCGTGCTGGCCCGTACCGATTTTCCGTCGACATCGATTGGTCGGGATTCGTCGAGGCCGGGACGACGCCGGCCGCGGTGCTCGAGGTGGTCGCCGGCGACGAGTTGATCGAATCGAGTGTGTTCATGCCGACCACCCCCGAGGGAACGGCTACGTTGTCGTGCCCATTCGAGTTGGACGAGCTCCGCTTCGCCGTCCACGCCCGCCTACGGGGCACCGGTGCGGCTGGTCTGCGGGCCCCGTTGACACTTGCCGTGCACCCGGACCCGTACGGGGTCGACCGGGCCGGATGACGATGCGGTCCCGGTGGCAGCCGGTGTCGTGCGTCGGATCCGGAGTGCCCACCGCACTGGTTTCTGAGGACGAACGTCGTGGCGACTGAGACTCTCGCTGCGGACGCCTTGGCGCCGGTCGAACCGGCCGCCGGCACGGGCGTCGCCGATGCGAATTGGACCCCGATGCCCGCCCGCTGGAGCGACCGACGGACGGCCGGTCTGCTCTTCGGCGGCACGCTGCTCGTCTATCTGGCCGTGCTCCACGGTCAGATAGACGTCTACGACACCAAGGCCATGTACGCGGTGACCGAGAACCTCGTCAACCACTTCGCGCTGCACACCGGCGGGGCTGGATTCCACGACTCGTTCCACCAGGCCACGCCGTACTCGCCCTACGGCATCGCCATGAGCATCCTGGCCGTCCCGTTCTACGCCGCCTCGAAGGGCATCGGACACAGTGCGGTACTGGTCTCGCTGGTGAATCCCCTGCTCACGTCGGCGAGCGTGGTCGTGATCTACCGGATCGGGCGCGCCTTTCGCTGGGGTGCGGTCCACAGCCTGATGGCCGCTGTCGCCTACGGACTGTTCACCATGGCCGTCTGGTACTCGACGGAGGGGTTCAGTGAGCCCGGTGTCGCACTGTGCGTGGTGGTCATCGTGCTCGGCATCATCCGGTGGGGGCAGGGGTCGTACTGGGCGCCACTGTGGGTGGGCCTGGCCGCCGCCGCTGCTCCGCAGTTCCGCTCAGACTCCCTGTTCACGGTGTGGGTTGGACTCCTAGCGGTGCCGCTGTTCGTGCCGTGGCGCCGGATCCTGAGGGTGCGGCCACTGGCCATGATCCTCGGCCCCATGGGCCTGAGTGCAGTACTCCTCGTCGTCTACAACGAGCTCCGTTTCCATCGACCGTTCGTCAGCAGCTACGGCTCCGGACAGGGGCTGGACAATCCTCTGGGTCACGGCCTCCACGGCCTCCTGTTCAGCTCCGGCAAGAGCCTCTTCCTTTACAACCCCTTGGCGGTCCTGGGTGTCGTCGGACTCGTGCTGCTCCTGGTCCGGGCCCGCCCGGTCGGGCTGCTCATGCTCTTCCTGATCGTGCCGCGGATCCTCTTCTTCTCCAAGTGGTCCGTCTGGGACGGGGGGTGGTGCTGGGGCCCCCGCTTCCTGCTTCCCACGCTGCCCCTCTTCATGCTGGCCGCCGTCGAGGTGCTGCGGGCCTCCGATCCCCGGCGATGGCCCGGTGTGGCAGCCAGGGTCTCGGCCGGCGTGCTGGCCGCGGCCAGCGTGGTGGCCAACTTCCTGTCGGTGCGGGTGCCGATCAGCCAGTGGTTGGGAGTCCTCGCAACGCCGGCTCAGCATGCGCTGTACGGTCTTCCGGCGCTCGTCGGTGGCGGTGCGCGACAGCAAGCCGCCGACTTCGTATGGTCGACCGGGTCGCTGTGGGGTAACGCGGTGCTGGTGCGACACGGGACCGGGGTGATGGCTCCCGATCTGTGGCTGCACGGTCATGGGTGGCTGGGTGTGACCCTGCTCGTGACGGGCCTGGGCGTCGTTGCCGCGGCCGTCTACGGCGCCCGGCCGTCGACGCCCCACCAACATGCCCGAACACACTCGTCCGCACGTACCGGACGTCTCGCCGTGGAGGACGAGCCGACGATGTGAGCGAGGAGAGCGATCCGGTGCAGCCACGTCGATCAGGAATGTCCCGGGGTCGTGAGCGAGAGGCTGAGTGGCAGGTTCCCGTTGGGTCCGATGACGATCAGGCTCTCACCGAGTGTCGGTGGCGTTTCGGCGCGGGGGCAACGGAAGTCCCGTCGCCGCTGTCCAGCGTGGCGACGACTCCGGTTCGCCAGTCGGGACCCGTTCGACGGGATGGGCGTCGGGGAACCAGGACGGGCACCATGACGACACCGCCGACGACGAGTGGGTAAGCGAATCGGTAGAGGAGGTCCGGCGAGAAGAAGAAGAGGGTCCCGACCTCGACGAACAGGGCTCCACAGAGTGCCGCGGCCACCCAGTCGGGTCGGGTCCTCCTACGGACGAGGACGGGGACCGCGGCGGCAAGAATGAGGACGTAGACCCACACGGTGTACAGCGGCCCTCCATAGGCGTTGTTGCCGTCGACGGCAAAGGCCTGGAAATACTCCTCACCGGCGTGCTCGAGGGTGGGCGAGACCGGCGGCAGCTTGTTGGCCCACGAGGGCTCGAAAACCCATGCGGACGGTCGTGTGATCGACAGCTCGGCCCCGAGCAGCGCAGATCGTTCCCGGACGTAACCTCCGGGGTCGTGCAGGACGGCGTGTTCCCACGCCCGTCGCAACCGGTCGACGTTCGACGCGTCGAGAAATGGCTTGATCACGGCCCGACGGCCCCACACGAGGGTGTCGTAGGTGCCCGTCTGCACCTGGCGAATGGCCGCCATCGTGTTCCGGTGGGGGATCCGTACCGACGCCGGGAAGAGGTCGACCCCCTCCTGTTGTGAGAGTTGGGCCAGGTCGTATTCGTAGAGTGCCTGTTCGGGATGGGTTGCCAGCGTCCCGAGTTCACGCTGGATCAGCATCTGGATGCCGAGGACCAGCACGGACGCGAGCACGGCCGTCCCAGCAATGGCAGGCCTCCGATGGGACAACGTCGCCGGCATCAGGAGTGCGGCCCAAGTTGCGAAAACAATGCAGACGACGAGTATCCCGTTCTGTCGGGATGCACTGCAGACCAGCGCCAGCACCAGCGACAGCGGAAGGTTCACCCTCCAGCTGGGTCTCCCCATGCGGGCCGCCCGGGCCGCGAAGCCCATCGCGCCGACCAGGCCGGCAATGAACCAGGCATCTCGCCCCACATGGATCGTCCAGGAGAGCACCGGGGGATAGGCGAGGCAGATGATAGCGAGCACCGTCGAGAGGGCCCGGCCGAACCGGATGCGCACGATCAGGTACAAGCCGACCAGGAGGGAGAAGACCGCGACGGCAAGGACCCAGCCGGGACTGTGGAAGCCCAGCAGATACGGGATTCGCCAGAGCGCCGAGACCAGGGGAGAGTGCCAGTCCGCATACTTCCCGGTCGCCGCCTCGCGGAGCTCGTCGACCGTGTCCGGGTCGATCTGACCGGGCCAGTACACGACGGAGGCGGCGGTGGTGGCCAGGAGGAGTGCCGAGACCACGGCGACCTGACCCCACTGGCTCGGGGCGCCCGAGCCGGACTCGTCGAGGGCCGGGTACGGTGCATCATCTCCGTGTTGTGCCGCAGATGGCCCGTCGGTTCCGAGGACGTCGCGGTCGACCTGATCCGCAGGCGCGTCATCGAGGATGTCGGACATCGAGGTGCCGCCCCAGGGGTCGCGGTCGGAGGAGGTGCTACCGAAACGGTACCCCAGGGTGCCCGGGGTGGACGCCGACCCTCGTCCCTTCCGGCCCAATTCGACGACGCTGGGGCGAAGGTCGGACGGCCCAGGCGAGGCCGGCCAACGGCACGACGTCAAGCGTCCCTTGGCTCCCACCGACGAGGTGTGACACGGACTGGAACTGTGTCAGGGACCAGTCGACGCGGCCGTCGACCCAGTCGGTCTGGGCCTTGATGAACAACCGCCGAGATGGGCCGACCATGGCCCGAGGATGAACCCGGTCCCGGGACATGAGCCGGTGGCCTGCCGCCCGCTCGGCCGCCCCTGGGGTGTCCACCGGGCAGGTACTGTGACGGCGTGAACGAGTTGCATCGCGGTGCCGGATCGGCACCGGACCTCAGCAGGCCCGGTGCGGGTCACCGCGGTCCGAGGACCTGGTCTCAGGCCCTCGCCTGTCCCCATTGCCAGGGGCCGCTACGCGAGATCCGCCTGAGCGTGGACCCGTCGGGACGACTCAAGGAAGGTCAACTGACCTGCGACACCTGCAACCGGGTCGTGGCCGTCGTCTCGCAGTTCAAGTACGACTTCCATGTCGAGGGAATCGACCTGCTCGTGCCGTTGGCCGACGAGCCGCGCACCGTGGAAGCGGTGGCCGAGCGTCGGATCCCCGGAGACGCCGACGAGCTCGTCTGCTCCTCGCGCTGGCACGTGAGTCCGCCCCATTTCCGGTGCACCGAAGGGGGTATCGGCGACACCTGCACCTTCACCGGCGAGTTCACCGACGCGCTGGTGCGGTTGCTCCACCAGCCCCGGGGGGGAATCGTCGACGTCTTCATCGACGACACCCTGACGGCCAGCGTGGACCTCTACACACCAGAGGGCAGTTTCGTGGAGCCGGTCGCCGCGGCAACGGACCTCCCCGCCGGGCGGCACACGATCGTCCTGGCGGCGCGGGGTGCCTCCCACGAGGCGTCGGGTGGTCATGAGGTGATCGTCCAGGAGTTGGTCCTCTACGGACCGCCCCGACTCGAGGGTTTCGACACGCCGGAGCCCCTCAACTTCGGGAATCCCTACAGTGCATTCATCGAGGGCTATGTCGACAAGGCAGGGCCCGATGACCTCGTGCTGGAGATGGGGGGCGGGGACCGTCGGCGCTGTCTCCCCAATCATCTCAATTTCGAGTACCTGAAGTTCGAACTCGCCGACGTCTACGGGGACATCCACGCCCTGCCGTTCGAGGACGACGCCTTCGCCGTGGTGCACAGTCAGGCGGTCTTCGAGCACCTGGCGAACCCGCAGGCCGCGGCCAAAGAATTGATCCGGGTGACGGAGCCCGGAGGTCTGATCATCACCGAGGTGGCGTTCCTCCAGCCCCTCCACGCCGTGCCGTTCCACTTCTACAACATGACGTTGTGGGGTGTGCAGGAGCTGTTCACCTCGTGCGAGCTGCTGGCCTCGGACTGGTTCGGACCACTGTCGGAGACCATCACGTGGTTGCTGACCGTCGCCAATCTCAATGACCGGGTCCCCGCGGAACAGCTCGAACGGGTGAAAGCCGATTTCCGTTCCTTCGACGAGCTGATGTCCCACGACGATCTGAAAGCCGTGGCCTCGGGCGTGCACATCGCCGTCCGCAAGCCGGCCTGATCCGACCTTAGCAACCCGACCGGAGGCTGGCGTTCCTCCGACCGTCAGGTCGGCACCCGGACCGTGAGGAGCGTCCGGTAGAAGGTCACGACACCGTCCACCATGGCACCGACGGAGTAGCTCTCCTCGTATCGCTTCCGGCCGGCGGTGCCGAATTCGGTCCGCAATTCGGGTGACAGGGCGAGTCGGTGGAGCGCATCGGTGAGGGCGTCGACGTCGTCGGGCGGCACCCGGTACCCGGTGGTCCCGTCCTCCACGATGTCGCGCATCCCACCCACATCGGTGCAGACCACCGGCTTGGCGAACATCATCGCCTCCAGGAGCATGAGGCCGAACGACTCGAACCGCGACGGTGCCACGAACACGTCGGTTGCCGCGTACTGCGCCCTGAGCTCGTCGTCGTCGACCCGACCGAGGAAGCGGACCCTGTCGGCGAGGTCCGGGTGGTCGCGCTCGAAGACCTGCCGGTAGGTCAGCCCGTCGGTACCCGGTCCTGGGAGCGAGTCGTCGCCCACCACCGTCAGGACGACGTCGTCCCCCGATGCCACCAGTTGGACCACGGCGGCCAGCAGCGTGTCGATGCCCTTGCGGCCTTCGAGGCGTCCGACGAACAGAAGGCGCACGCTCTGGTCAAGCGACCCGTTCATCGCGGCGCCGTCGTCGGTGCCGCCGTCTCTTCCGGGGCCGACAACGGTCAGGTCCGGGAGGCCGTGGGGAACCAGGCCGACCCGGGATCGGTCGAACTCCACGCCGTAGCCGGATTCGATCTCGTCCACGATCGCCGGGCCGCAGGCCAGGAATCCGGCTGCCTCCTGGTAAGTGAACCGCTCGACGTCGATGAGGGCCGGAAGGAGCGGGTCGCCATCGGCGACGAGGCGCTCCATCGTCGGATCGGACCCGACCACGGTCCGCAGCGGCGTGTACAGGCCGACAACGACGGGGTAGCGACCGTCGACGATGGCGGCGATCCCCTCGGAGTCCCAGTTCGGTGCCTGGATCACGTCGACTGGGCGGATCTCCGCCATTCGGTCGATCTCGGCCAGCATCGAAGCGGAGCGGTCCCAGATGTGCTGGGGAACCTCGCTCCCCGGGGGCCGCGGGTGTCCCGCTGCGGGTACCCGGTGCACCCAGACGCCGTTCTCGAGATCCACACGGGGGTACTCGGCACCTTCGGTGAGGACCCGCACCACGTGGCCCTCCTCGGCCAATCCCTCGGCCAGCGCGTGGATGACCCGCGCGATGCCGTTGACTGGGGCCGGCGGGTACTCCTGGGTGAGCAGGCAGATGTGCAGCTTCCCGCCTTCGGGCTGCTTGGTCGCAAACGGCAGGAACGGCTCGTCGTTGTCGAACCAGGCCGGCGGGCGCTCCTTCGTACCGCAATGCCCGAGGTAGCCGAGTGACAGGTTCGACGCGGCGGCGACATCGTCCTCGAACTTGGTCAGGACGGCGGGCTCGTGCACCCCGGCCTCCGAATTGAGTACGACGTTGGCACGGATCTCCTCGACGAAGTGGGCCTCTTGGATACACAGCTCAGCGAAGGACGACGAAGGCAGACCGTGCTTCATGCCGAAGTAGAAGCGGCTCTTCATGACCTGGTACCAGTCACGGATCACGTCCCGCCGGTCCCGGATGTCGCTCGGGAGGAACTTGTGGAAGACGAATCCGGTGTCGAGTGCGGCGATCACCCACCCGGCATCGGTGATCCGGCAGCACACATCGGTCTCGTCGAGGTAGTACTCGAACTCCTCGTCGAATCCCCCGAGCTCGACGAGGAGTTTGCGGCGGAACGAGCTGTTGGTCCCGATGGTGTAGATGAACTCCTTGCTGTGGGGGAACGAGAGCAACTGGGTGGGATTGGTGCACGGTTGCATGTCGGTCCAGAAGTTGCCGAACCGGTCGGCCCGTGAGTGCCAGGCCTGATACCAGAATCCTGTGTGTCCGAAGGTCGGCCCCCCTGCGGCTCCCACCTCTCCCCATGCGAAGGCCTCCACGAGCGCGTCGAGCCAACCCGGGTCGGGGTAGGCATCGTCGTCGATGAAGGCGACGATGTCTCCCGACGCCCTTCTGATGCCGATGTTCCGGGACTCGGAGAGATTCCGGTTGGCGCACGAGTCGATCTTCATCCGCCCGGCGTACCCGGCGAGTAGCGCTTCGGTCCCGTCGGTCGACGGTCCATTGACCACGACCACTTCGACGTGCGGGTAGTCGAGCTGCTCGAGTGCCCCGAGCGTCACTGCCAGGCTCTCTGCGCGGTTGTAGGTGTTGATGACGACCGAGACGGTGAGGTCGGTCATCGCGAGGGCACGGAGATGACGCTCCGGTCGGGGGTGTCGTCCTCTGTACGGCTTGACGGCGTTCTTGCCCTCCGTTCGGCGTCAACGAGCCACGATGGTGCGCCCGGCGTCGTGCCCCGATCCAGGACGACCGCGAGTAGATGGAGGAAGCCGGCCTCGTACTGTTCGGCGCCGTACTCCTCAAGATGCCGGAGGACCCGCACGTGCCACTCGGCGAGGCCGAATGCGCCCGCCGTGGTCGTGAGCACGGGCTCGCGCAGATCCCGCTCGGCTGAGGTGATCTCGTTCGTGTACCCGGCGATGGCCAAGGCGAGCGCATCGGTGTCCCCGCAGGGGAACTGCGTGCCGAGGCCCCCCATGACGAAGGGGATGTTGCCGGCGTCCGATCCGATGACGTAGCAGCCTGACGTCATCGCCTCGATCACCGGGACGCAGAAGCCCTCGTGGTGGGACGGCATCACGAGGACGTCAGACGCGGCGTACAGCGCGGCGATCTCGGCGTCGGAGGCGTCGACATGCATGGTCACGAGCCCGTCTTCCCGGTGGGCGGCGCAAGCCTCTTCGATGGCGGCGAGCACCGCCGTGTCCGGGAACCGGACGCTCCCGGCCATGGTGAGCGTGACATCCGTGGTCCCGTCGGCCCACAGCGCCTCCACGGCGTCGAGGAGGTCGAGCACACCCTTGGCCCGGACGAAGCGGCCGATGTAGAGCAACCGCACCGGATCCCCCGGACGGCGGCTCACATGGGTGGACGACCCGACGGGGGTGGCCGTGGCCGCGGGGAGGTGGAGGGCCGACACGCTGTCGGCCGCAAATCCCATCGCCAGGAGCTCGTCGCGGGTGAACTCGCCGTCGGTGGCAACGTAGGTGGCCCGCGTGAGGTTGTGCCGCTCGTGCCTTGACTTTGCGCACGCCAGGCGGACCTCCGGCTCGTTGATCAGCTCGACGGGCGTCGTGTTGTGGTCGATCACCAGGGACGGTCGGTCGATCAGGAACAGCGCATTCAGCAGTTCGAACCACATTCCATATTCGAAGACATGGACGTCGGCGGCGGCAAACTCGGGGCTCCGCATCAGATCGGACAGGCCACTGACCAGCCGGATGTCGGGGTCGACGTAGTCGGTCGCGTGGGTGAAGCCGATGACCTCCACCGGGAACCCTGCGTCGCGCAACCTTGTCAGGATCCGGAGCTTGTGCAGGAAGCTCGTGGACACGGCGTCGTGCCCGAAGACGACGCCGCTGTACAGCGCCACGCGTAGGTCATCCGGGCCCGGGTGATCGTGACGGTTTCCGGACGGCATGGGCACGTCGCTCAATCCGGGGAATGGAGCCGACGTGTCGCTTCGATCTCCATCTCGAAGCACGCGCCGTTCCGACGCCCCGCCTCGCGGATGACGACCTCCGAGAGCCCAGCGCCCTCGAGGAGCTCCGTCAGCGACTCCTGGGTGTACCCGGCGAAGTGGAAGTCACCCTCGTACTCCTGGTCGCCGTAGATCACCCGGAGGAAGTCACCCATGGGCATGGTGCCGGCCGCCGTCTCGTTGACCATGGTCGTGACATCGGGTACGACGGCGACGAAGGTGCCCCCGTCGCGCAACAGCGAGACCCAGGTGGGGAGGATCTTGCGGCGCAACTCCTCCACCGGGAAGTGCTCGAGCACGTGGGCCGAGTAGATCTCGTCGAGCTCCTCGGGCTCGAACGGCAGTCCCCGCACGTCGGCGACGATGTCGATACCCGGCAGCTCCCGGGTGTCGACATTCAGGTAGTCCTCCTTGGCGACGTGTCCGGCACCGACATTCAGTCGGATCCGGTCGCCCATGGCATCGAGTTTGGCCTGATTGACCACGCTGGGCTCCACGGATTCGGCCGCAGGTCGGGTCTCCCGCTCGTAGCGCTGTTCGAACATCATCTCCCGGCGGATGAACTCCAACCGCGCGGTCAGGTCGCTGTCCATCCGGCCGGTTGCCTCCTGGATCCGGTCGATCCGCTCGGTCAGGGCGGCCATCCGGCGCTCGTGCTCGCGTCCGGTGGCGTTCTGTGACGCGATGGTGTTGATGACGGTCGGGAGGTACCGGCTGAACGCCTCGATGTCGGTGCGGAGCGCCAGCAGCTCTGCCTCCGCCGTGTCCAGGCGGACGTCGGTCGCACCCTGTCGCGCCTCGATGCCGGCGGACAGGGGAACGACCCGGGCCTCGATCGCATTGTCGGTCCTGGCGTAGAAGCGGCCCATCAGGGGCCGCGCCATCTTCTTGACACTGCTCTTGATAGACAACTCCAGGCTTTCTGTCGAGCTCGGAACAAGATGACAATCACGCCGTGGGCGCACGTGATCTGCAGCTTTCGCTGGCAGAATGATAGCCGACCGCGCCTCCGCCCCGACCCACACGGCCGGCCGCGGATCGCCTGCCCGGAGCCCTGGCCGGCAATGCCGTCGCCACAATTGAATCTCGCCAGGATTCGCCTGGTGACCTACCATGCATCGGTGCGAGTTCGCGTCGGCAGTCGGGTGGGAGCGAGGGCTGATCAGCTGGCCCCGGCGTGCTGTGGCGCTGCTGGGCAGGGTCCCCGGGGGTCGGGCCGTCGTCCGGTGGCCCTCGGGTGAGCCTGCGCCACCAACCGGCTGTCCGGTCCCTCGAACTGACGGGCCGACGGGTTCGTCTGGCCACGCTGGTCGAGGCCGACTATCCGGCCTGGCTGGAGGTCCGCAACCGTTGCCGTGACTGGCTGGTGCCCTGGGAGCCCCGATCGAAGGGGGCGCCGCTGCCGGCGGAGGATCACGCCAGTTTCACCGCCCGCTGTGCCATGCGCGAGCGTGAGCGTCAGCTGGGTTCGGGATTCGGTTTCGGCATTTTCCTCGAGGGTCGGTTCGTGGGCGAGGTCACGCTGTCCTCCATCCTGCGGGGCCCGTTCCAGAACGGTTCGATCGGCTATTGGATCGACAAGGACGTGGCCGGCGAAGGGTTGACCCCCGAGGCGGTCGTGGTGGTCCTCCAGTTCGCCTTCCAGACGCTCCGGCTCCATCGCGTCGAAGTGGCCATCATTCCCCGCAACACAGCCAGTCACCGGGTTGTCGAGAAGATCGGACTCCGTAACGAGGGCGTGGCGCTCGGATTCCTCGAGATCAACGGCGAGTGGGAGGACCACGTCCGGTATGCCATGACCTCCGAGGAATGGGCGGTGCGTGCCCACGAACTCCGCACCCTCTGGCTCGATCCCAGCTGACCGGCTGCGGGGGAGTCGGATTCCGGCCAGGTCCGACGACCGATCTCAGTGGCGTCAGGTGTCGATACCGCGGACCACGGCGGGGGAATGGCGGAAGAACTGTTCGACGTCCTGCTCATAGCGGTACTCCGGGGTGTTCGAGCCACCGGTGGCCCGACGCAAATTGTTCGCCCGGGCGAAACTGAGCACCGCTCCGGCACTGGAGTAGCGGTAGTCGAATCCCGCACTCCGTAGTTTCGAGGTGTCGACCCCTCGGCCGTAGCGGACCAGGCCCTCCATCTCCGGGGGGAAGCGGATGGTTCCGAGCCGCTGGAGCGGGGCCGCGAACACACCGGGACGGATGGGCGGCAGAGGCAGGAGATGGGCCCCGGCCAACGATGCGACCTCGCTCCACGGGAGCTTGCCTTCGCCCGCCACGTTGAACACACCGGGCACGCGGTTGGCGGTGACGAACTCGAGGGCACGGACGACGTCGTCCTCCTCCACGAACTGCACCAGCGGGTCGAACCCGGCGATGCAGGGCAGGACCCGCCTGCGGAGGTTGTAGCTGATGGGGGTGATGATGTCGGTGCCGAGCACGTTGGCGAAGCGCAGGACGGTGACCGCCAGATGGGGGTTGTCCTCGGCGAAGTCCCGCACCAGCGACTCCACCTCGAGGAGCGACCGCTCCAGCCGGGTGCGCACCGGTGCCGTCCGGCTGTCCTCCTCGCGGAACCAGGTCGGGTCCTGTTCGGCCGCTCCGTAGACATGGGTGGAGGACTTGACGATCACCTTGTGCACGGACGACCCGCTGGCCCCGGCCGCGGCCAGCAGGTTCAGCGTCCCGATGACGTTGATCTCGTGGAGCACCCGGCTGGGAACGGCCGACGAGTTGGTCTCCAAGAAGGTGTGGACGATGGTGTCCACCTGTGTTGCCCGGACGATCCGGCTGAGGATCGAGTACTTCTGGTCGGAGCGGACGAACTCGGTCCGCTCGAGGGGAACCTTCGGCTCCTTGGTGCCGAGGCCCAGGATCATCTCGACGTCGGGCTTGGCCTCCAGGGCCTGGGCCATCCGACCTCCCCAGAAGGTGTCCAGCCCGGTGATCAGAACGCGTCTGCCCACGGCTCAGCCGAACCAGACGCTGCGGCGCTCGCGCAGCATGTCGTGGAGGGCGTCCTGCATGGAGGCCCGGATCCGTTCGGCCTCGTCCATGACCCGGCTGCGGGAGTAGCGGTCCAGTCCGGGCTCGACGTCGAACGTGACCGGGTCGAGGACCCGGAGCTTGAACTTGGACGGGAAGTACGTGACATAGCCGAGCGGACCGAGCAGCAGCGAGTTGGCCGTGACCGGGAAGTAGGGAAGGTTGAGGGCCTTGGCCAGCGTCGGGATCCGGAACAGGATCGGCATTGACTCCTCGGCACCGACCACGGCGATGGGGATGACCGGCACGCCGGCACGCATGGCGATCTCCACGAAGCCGCCCCGTCCGAAGCGGCGCAGGCGGTAGCGGTCGGCGTAGGTCTTGGACGTGGCCTTGGTCCCCTCGGGAAAGACGAGGGCCAATTGTTGCTGGTCGTGGAGGATCCGGAAGGCGTTGTCCGGATGGGCCGGCACGCCGCCGCCACGCGACCACAGGGTCCCGAGCACGGGGAGTGTGCGGAAGAAGTAGTCGGCCAGTCCGTAGACCGGGCGACCGAGCTCGGTCTCGATGCCGTGCATGATGGCCGGCGCGTCGGAAGGGATGGCGCCGGCATGGTTGGCGATAAGCAGGGCACCGCCCTCGGTCGGGATCTTCTCGAGTCCCTCCCACTCGACCCGGAACCAGTACCGGTACATGGGGTCGTAGAGCCTGCGGACGATCGAGCGCATGTGCTCCGACCGTCCCCATTCGTCGACATCGGACCGACGGAGGTCCTCGATGGGTTCGGTCGCGGTCGCGGTCGGCCGCGTTGCCACCGGCAGGTAGGAGACGGTGGCGCCGGACGACCCGAATGGCTGATCGGCGTCGTCGGGACCGGGTGCGCTGGCTGTGGCCGGGGGGGCGTGCTGCACGATGACCTCGATGAAGTCGGCATCGTCCGGGTGGGTGCCGGCCGGCACCGTATCGGTAGTCTCGCCCTGGTCCGCGTCCACCCGCAGCATCGTACCCGGTGGTGCCCGGGCGACTCAGATCAGGTCTCGGGGTCGGTCCGCCCGGGAGCGTCGAGGCGACCGGCCAGTGGCCCGAAGGTGGTCAGGCCGTCGAGACCGAGCGCCCGCCGGGTGACCTCGGCTGGGGCGAGCACATCACGGAGGGCGGCGTGGGCCCGTGCCACGTCGGCGGGTTCCACGAGGGGGAGCAGCGCCACGACATCGTCGCCGTCGGCCACCACCGACACCGGGGTGCCACCGAGCAGGCCGGCGAGCACGCCGGCCACCCGACCGCGCAGGTCGGGGTCGCCGCCGCCGTGCTGCGGCCGCACGGCGATGGTCGGTACCGGCGGTCCGGCCAGCAGGCCCCGGCGGGACCGGTACACGTCGGTCACCATGGTCACCGAGTCGTGGAGTGGGTGGACCGTGCTCCCCTCCACGTGCTTCCAGTGGACCGGGACCTCGGCGATGTGGAGCCCGAGCCGCCGGGCCCGGGCCAGGACCTCGACGTCGAAGGCGAATCGGTCGATCCGGACCAGATGGAAGAGCAGTCGGGCGACCGGGGTCCGGAAGGCCTTGAAGCCGCACTGGGTGTCCTTCAGCCCGAGGCCGGTGCCCATCGTGACGAACTCGTTGAAGAGGCGGCTGATGAGGGTACGCACCACATAGGTGGTCTCGACCATCGAGTCCGGCAGCGCCCGGCAGCCCACGACGACGTCGTTTCGCTCGAGTCCATCGAGCAGGAGAGGAACGGCCAGCGGGTCGATCGCCATGTCCGCATCCATGAACGCCACATAGGGCGATCGTGCGGTGGCGATGCCGATCCGGACCGCGGCCCCTTTGCCCCGGTTGACCGGGAGGCGGACCACCCGGTAGTGGGGGAGGGCGGCCAGCAGCTTCTCGGCCACGGCTGCCGTTCGGTCGGTGCTCCCGTCGTCCACCACGACCAATTCGGTGCGTTCGAGGTCGATCGCACCGGTCGACACGGCAGCGTCGAAGCGCCTCATGCCCGCCGCGAGGCGGTGGTCCTCGTTGAAGGCGGGGACGACGATGGTGAGGGCCAGGCTCATCGGGGACTCGGCCATGGTGCCGTCGAGGACTGCTCAGGGACGGGCCGCACCGACCAGCCCCTGGGTGCGCGTCGTCCACCGTGGGTCCTCATCGCGGGCACCCGGGCACGCTACCGCCGCCAGCGGGCGCGGACAATGGCGGGGAGACAGAACAGGAACTCCCGGTCGCCCTCGCTAGCCGGCGAAGGATCCGGTGACGAACCTCTGGATCAAGAAGTAGCCACACGGGATGAACAGGACGAGCAGCATCCGCTCGAGCCACCGTCGATTGGCCGTCCAGGTGCCGAGGGCGAGGAACAGCGGTGCGAAGACAAGGACCTCCCTCGTGACGCTGCTGAGGAGTGCCTGGAACGTGAACACGCAGAATCCCAGACCGAGCAGCACACCCAACGTCCGATTGATGCGGAGGTAGGCGAAGACGGCCGCCCCACCGAGCAGCAGGATGGTGACGGTGTCGAAAAGCTCGGTCACGCTGGCCGTGGAGGTGTCGAGGAACCGCAGATGGATCAGGTCGGAAACCGTCCGATGGGCAAGGGTCCACGGGAAGGCGAGATGGCGGTCCCAGTGAGCGGCCTGGGCGTGGGCGAAAGCCAGCGGGTCCCCGACGTGGGCCTGCTGGTAGATCATCCAGGCGGCAAACACCACGACGGTGGGGAGGGCGACCTTCAGATAGCGACCGAGGGTGTCGACCAAGCGGGGCTCTCCCCCGTCAGCGCGGGTCGTCGACCGCTTGCGCCATAGCTCGAAGCAGAGGGCCACGGCCACGATCACCAGGTAGTACTTCGTCATCGAGGAAGCCGCTGCGAGGACGCCGGCAAGGAGCCAGCGGTCCGATTCGGCGCAGAGCAGCGCCAGAGTGACGAGGGCGAGGCACAGTGACTCCGGGTACGGAGCCAGCAGGAAGAACGCTGTGGGAAAGGCCAGCAGCATCATCACCGACGCTGCGCCGATGTCGCCACCACCGTGGGTCACGGCCAGACGGTGGAGGGCGACCAGGGACGCGAACAGGGCGATCGCACTCAGGAACTCGGCGCTCGCCTCCCAATTGAGAAAGGTCACCGCGTGGACGAGGCGGATGCCCATCGGGTAGAGGGGGGCGAACGCGATCCCACCGGGTGCCTGCCCGTGTCCGACGGTCCTTCCGGCATACCCGTATTGGGCGATCGACAGGTAGTAGCCGGCGTCCCAGTGTCCCCAGACCTGACTGAGGAGGGATGGGTGTCGGGCGACCTGGTGGGGAAACCTGGCCCCGTACTGGCTCACCAGGCCGACCCACTCGGTGACCAGGCGCAGACCGATCGTCCCGACCGTGGCAATCAGCAGTCCGTGCTGGTTGCGCGCCCACCACGCGTAGGCCCGGGGCCCGATCGCGCGTCGTCTGCGAGGCCTGGTGGGCAGCGCTCGGGGAGCCGGATCGGCGTCGAGGTCATCCGGTTCGGGGCCGGTCATCTGGGCAGGTCGGACTCCGATCTCCTCGTTGCCGGCCATCATCGAACCCTAGCGTCGATCATTTGGGGCGCCCGTGGTGAGAAGGGTCCCACGACAGGGTTCCATCCTCCGGTTGCGCCGTCCCGACAAGGCAGTTCTGGGCGCTCAGCTCGGCTCGGGTCGCGTCGCCCCGTGGTGGTCTGGCCGATCTCCGGCTCGCTCGGCCCTCCATGCCTGGATTCTCAGGATTCTTCAAGGTGCGTGTGTCATTCTTTGCCGGTGCCGACGGACCCTGGACTTTCTGACGCCCCGGCGGCGCCACGGGAGGCCGGACCCGGGCCGCCCATCGCGTCCCCGTCGATCGCGCTCCCACCCTGGAGCTCGGTCCAGGAGCGCATGGTCGCCTCGGGGAAGCGCTTCTACTCGATCAGCTTCACCCTCCGGTCGGGCAGCACGCTGCTGTGCCAGGACCTGAGAACTGCTCGCTTGGGCGATCCCGGCGAGCACTTCCAATTCCCGGTCTCCCCGATCCTCGGTGGGACGCTCGCCGAGCATCTGGCCCAGATGGCCGAGTCGTGGGACACCGGCTTCATCGGGCTGAAGTTGAACTGGTATCAGATGACCGAGGTGATCACCCGCCTGCAGGCGGAGGGATATGCGGAGTCGGTCAGCTTCGACCTACGCGATGTCTTCCCGAACTTCCACTACCTGCACATCCTGCGCAAGGACAAGGTCGGCCAGGCGGTGTCGGCGTGGCGGGCCCACGAGTCCGGCACCTGGCACGTCCCGGCCGGCTCGGACGACGACCCCGGTCGACCCCCCTACGACTTCGCGGCCATCAAGACGATGTTGGAGCGGATCGTCGTCGAGGAGTGGCTCTGGCACGACTGCTTCGAACGGCTGGGAGTGTCACCGCTGACGATCGTGTACGAGGAGTACGTCACCGACCGGGCCGGCCATCTGGACCGCATCGCCGACTACCTGGGTGTGCCGCGACCGATGGTCCCGCTCGGCGATCGCCTGCAGGTCATGCGGGACGACTGGTCGGAGGAGATCATCGGGCGATTCGTTTCGGACCTAAGCCGCCCGCACTAGTACACCCTGTGGCACGGTTGTAGTCAGGCACCACCACCACCCCCTCAGGGACGGGCGGCACCGACCAGCCCGTAGTACCAGAGGGGGTCGAACGTGACCACGGTTCCGGTGTGGGCGGCCTGGATGATCGTCCCTGTCCCGTAGGCGGTGGCTTGGCCGTCCAGGGTCGGCCCGACGTACATCACCACGTGGTCGATCCCGGTCCCGTCGAGGTTGTAAAAGAGCAGGTCGCCAGGTTGCAGGGTTTCGAGGCTGACGTGGGGGAACGCGGCGTACTGGAGAGCGGCCGAGTGCAGCATCGACACCCCGGCACTGGCCCAGGCCAACATGGTGAGGCCCGAGCAGTCGACGCCGGCCTGGCTGGCCCCGCCCCACGCATAGGGCACGCCGAGGTAGTGCATGGCGGCGTGGACAGCGGCCAGTCCGGCGGCGTTCTGGCCCTTGTTGGTCACCGGGCCTCCGCCGGAGCCACTGGAGCCACCGGAGCCGGCGGCCTGGTTGGCCGACTGGTTGGCACTGGTGGCCGCTGCGCTCCCGCCACTGACCGTGCTCGCCACCTGGGCGGCCTGGGATGCCTGGGATGCGGCGGCCTGGCGCGCGGCTGCGGTGTCGGCGTTGGCCGCCGCAGCTGCCGCCGCAGCCGCCTGGGCAGCGGCCTGCTGGGCGATCGCCTGGGCGAGCGATCCTTTGACCTGGGCCAGCGTGGCCTGGGAGAGTGCCGCCGCAGCTTGTGCCTGCTGCGCGGCATGGTCGGCCGCCGCGGCCTGGGACTGCTGGGCCTGCTCCTCGGACTGGAGCTTGACCTGGGTGGCACTGAGCGCCTTCTGGCCCGACCGGACCCTGGACACTTCCAAGGCGACGTTCCCGATGCCGAGATGTTCGTAGAGGGTGCGTGTCTGGTCACTGCCGGTCGGGTCGGCGAAGAGCTTCGCCACGGCGGACGAGCCGGTGCCGCTGATGTACTCCTCGATCACGTCTTTGCGGAGTACGCCCTTGGCCGCGGTGAGCTTGGCCCGCTGGGCGGCCAGCGAGGCGTCGGTGACAGCCAGGGCCGTCTTCGTGGCATCGAGTTCCACAGCCGACCGGTCGTAGACCTCGGTGGCGGCGTCGAGAGTGGCCTGTTGCTGGGCGATCTGGGCCTCGAGGGTGCTGACCTGGGCCTCGCCGGCACTGATCTGGCCCTGGGTCGGCGTAGTGGTCGAGGTGGTGGTTGTCGCCGATCCGGCGGCACCAGCCTGTCCGGATCCGGCCAGAGGCCCGATGGCGAAGGTCGACACGAGCACGGAGCAGACGGCGGTAACCAACGCCGCCGCCGTGCCCCATCGGGGATGGGCCGGCTGCCCAGCCCTGCGGTCCCGGGCCCCATGATTCGGCGCGTCGGTGCCGGAGGGTCGTCCGGTCGTCATGTTGGCCACCCGGGAACGGTACCGCTCGGAAGCAGCACAGACAATGGCTGGTGCAAAGAAAAACTGCAGGTCATGAGCGTGTTCTTCCCTGGTGAAGGTTCGATGGACGTGAGGTGGCGCTTGCGTGTCGGATGCGGTCCGAGCCGAAGCGGCGCAGACCGGGCACACGGAATGGATCTACTCGTGGGTAAGTTGCAGGGAGTATCGGCAAGTTCGCCACCCAACTGGAGGTCGTCGTGACGCATGGAGTGGTCGAGATCCGAGGTGGCAGGGTACGGGGCGTCGAGCGCAGCGGCGTGTGGTCGTTCAGCGGCATCCCTTATGCCGCCGCGCCGGTGGGCGACCGCCGTTGGCGGCCGCCGGTGGCGCCGGAACCCTGGACCGGGATCCGTGAGTGCAACGAGTTCGGACCGGTGGCACCCCAGACCCAGGGGTTCATGGACCAGGCGCTCGGCGGCACCCCCGGCGAGTATTCCGAGGACTGCCTCAACCTCAACGTCTGGACGCCGGGTCTCGACGACGAACGTCGACCGGTGATGGTCTGGATCCATGGCGGGTCCTTCATGACGGGTACAGGATCCTCCGGTCTCTACCGGGGTGGCGTGCTGTCCCGCGAGGGGGATGTGGTGGTGGTCACCATCAACTACCGACTCGGGCTGCTGGGTTTCCTCGCCCATCCGGTGCTGGACGAGCCCGGTCAGACCTGGCTCGACGGCCGGCCGTGGTCGGGGTACGGCAACTGGGGCCTGGCCGACCAGGTGGCCGCCCTCGCCTGGGTACGCGACCACATCGCCGGATTCGGGGGCGATCCCGACCAGGTCACGTTGTTCGGTGAGTCGGCGGGCGGGATGAGTGTGTCCACGCTGCTGTCCGTACCGGCTGCCGCCGGCCTGTTCCACCGGGCGATCGTCGAGAGCGGGCCACCGTACACATGCACGGGCGAGGTGGCCGCCGACCGGGCCGAGCGACTGGCCGAATTCCTGGGAGTGGCGTGCACACGCGAGGGGCTGTGCTCGGTGTCGGCCGACCGGCTGGCGGCGGGCAACGAGTTCGCCGAAACTGCCGGCGGGGTCGACGCCGGCCTGCTGCTCACACCGGTGGTCGACGGCGGACTGGTCCCCTTGGCGCCCGTCGAGGCGGTGTCAGCAGGCTCCGCCGCAGGGGTGCCGCTACTGATCGGGACGACCCGGGACGAATCGACGTTCTTCGCGTTGGGGAGCCCGAAGGTGATGTCACTCGACCACGAGGGACTGCGGCGGTGGATGCGCCGCATCACACCGGACCAGGAGGCGGCCGACGGTGTCATCGCCACGGTGCAGGCGGCCCGGTCCGAGCGGGGGGAGGCGGTCGAGCCGAGGGACCTGTGGTCGGCCATCGCCACCGAGTACGTGTTCCGGGTCGGTTCGGTCCGGTTTGCCGACGCCCACGTCGCCGCCGCCGACCCAGGGGTCGGGACCTACAACTATCTGTTCACGTGGTCGTCGCCGGCGTTCGACGGCATCCTCGGCTCGTGCCACGCCCTCGAGATCCCGTTCGTGTTCGGCACGCTCAAGAACCCGGCGATCCAGTCGTTTTCCGGCGGGGGCGACGACGCCTTCGCGCTGTCCTCGGCCATCCGTCACGCGTGGACGTCGTTCGCCCGCACCGGGGTACCCGCATGTGAATTCGCGGGAACGGGAACCGTGGCATGGGAACAGTGGGACACGAAGATCCGCGCGACGACCGTGCTCGGGCCCTGGCCACATTCGCCCGGCCTCGTGCATGCGGTCCAGGACCCGAGAGCGCCCGAGCTCGCCGCCGTCGACTCGCTGACCGGGCCATTACTCGGCCACCGGTCGGCCTGATCGTGCGGTCGCCCGAAGGGCGGCCGATCTGACCGGTGGGACTGATCGGGATCTACAGTCGGATGATCTCGGGGACGTAGCCCAAATGGCAGAGGCAGGGCGCTTAAACCGCTCAAAGTGAGGGTTCGACTCCCTCCGTCCCCACGTCCGTCCCGGCTTGCACCCAGCGTGACGACCATGGAAATTCGCCCCCAGGCAGGCGACTGGCCAGCCAATACACCCGGTCAATCGCCTGCCGTCGAGCGGGCGAAGGTGCGCACGACTTCCAGTCTGATCAGGCCTAGTCGTACGTAACCGTACAATCATGTACAATAGTCAAATGGCACGAACGATGAGCGTCAGTGAGGCCCGAGCTGGCCTTCCTCAGATCCTCGAGAAGGTTACCGAGGGCGAAGAGGTGACCATCACTCGGCATGGGAAGGCTGTCGCCGTTGTGGTTCGGCCCGATGTCCTCAGGATGCGACGGGCTGAGGGCGCCTGGGACACGGCTGTGGCCGTCCGTGACCTTCTGGCTGACGCAGGTGCGCGCCCACTCGCATCGGGGCCGATCCTCACCAAGGGACGGGCCGAGGAGTTGGTCGAAGACGTACGGGCCAGCCGGGCAGATCGCTGAGCCGGCTGCAGCGATGGATGCCTTTGATGCCGACGTCCTGATCTATGCCGCTGCTCCTGACCACGAGCTGGGGGCGCCAGTGCGAGCACTCTTCCCCACCGACGCTCCCCGCGGAGCCGAGGTTCTGGCCGGCATCGGATCGGTGCTCCTCTTGCCGGAGCTCCTCACCAAGCCACTGCGCGATGACGCCCAAGACGAGTTGCTTGCCCTCGGCTTGCTCCTGAGCAGGATCGCCCTCATCCCGACCGACCAGGCGACCGCTGAGTTGGCGACGGCCCTCGGTGCCTCCTACGGGATGCGCGCAGCTGACGCCGTTCACCTCGCGACTGCGGTTGGAGCTGGAGCAGAGCGATTCATCACCAACAACAGGGCGGACTTCTCGAGGTCAATCTCAGAGATCGCCATCACATATCCCGAAGACCTGATCTAGCCCTGGCCGGCTTCGGCTGATCAGGAAGACTGGGGCCATGAATGCCGCCGGGATCTCCTCGACCACCCCGATGGGGCAATCCGGTGCCACGTCGCCCAGGATCGGGACCACCTCACCTTGGCGTCGGATCGCTTGGTGGCTGGGGATCGCCTGCCTGGCCGTCGGGCCGCTGATCTCCGTGATCGCCTTGTGGGGTGCTCCCACGACCGCCAACCCGGAAGTTCCTGGGTCGGTGGCCACCTACCATGCGCATCAGGTCGCCGCCGGGCTCGGCCTTGCCGCCATGTTGGCCGGCGCTGCACTCCTGTTCTTCCTGCACCTGTGGCCGAAGTCCGCGGGGGGACCTCCGGCGGAGTGACAACGCGGATCACCGGGGACTCCCCGGTCGACCCGACCTGATGGGCTGGATTGGGCCTAGAGTGCAACTACCAGGCAGGCGACAGGAGGACGTGATGAGGCGGCATCTCTTCTGGAAGGCAGTGGCGACGGTCGTGGCCCTTTCCGGCGCGGTCGCGATGGGCGCGCCACCGGCGTCTGCTGCCTCGACCTCGGGCATCGGAACGCTCACCGGCACGGTGACGGTCACAGGGGCGCCGAGCAACTTCTCGGGCTTCATCGGCGTGGGTGCGTGCCCCGCCTCCTTCCCGAAGGGCACGGTCTGCCCGAACCCGCAGTACACATTGGTGGGGTCATCGGGAGGGACCTTCAGCCTCCCGCTGGCCTCTGGGAAGTGGAGGGCCGCCGGGTTCTACGAGTTGGCCGGATTCGGTGGCCAGTTCATCGGCGCCTATGCCACCGTGACGATCGCGGCGAACATGACCACCACCCACAACTTCACTGTGCCGTATGTGGCGCCGGGAACCGTGTCTGGCACGGTGCAGGTCATCGGGGTCCCGACGGGCGTCACCCTGGAGAGCACCGGAGTGTTGGCCTGTCCGTCCAGCGATCCCTATACGGGTGGGGTGATCCCCATCGTGTGCGTCACCACCTCGGCCTTCGGCACGAACTACTCGTTCACCACGCTCCCGCCCGGCCCCTGGCTGCTGTACCCGCAGTACACGACCATCTACGGCACGACCACCCGACCCAAGGGCGTCCAGGTGATGGTGGTGTCCGGTGCGACGCTCACCACGAATCTGGCCATGTCCTACAGGACACCGACGCAAGGCCTGGTGGTGGGTACGGTGACCGTCACGGGTGCGCCACCCGGATTCAACGGATTCTCCGGCGCATTTGCCTGCCAAGGGGCGGACTCGTCCGACTGCGCCTCACCCATCGTGTCGAACCAGAACTTCGGAGGTGGGAGCACCTACCAGGTGCTGCTCACGGCAGGAACGTGGAACGTCGCCGGGAACTACCAGCTCAACTTCAGTGGTGGGGTGTTCGCCGGTCCAGGAACCAACGTCACGGTGGTGCCGGGGGCAACGACGACCGTCAATCTCACCGTGCCCTACGTGGCCCCCGGGGCGGTGATCGGTATGGTCGATGTGACGGGGCTTCCCGCGGGCTCCACCATCCAGGAAGCGCTCGTCCTGGCCTGTCCCGTCGCCCATCCCTATGTTCCCCCCGCGGCTCCGGGGCCGACATGTGCGGAGACGTCGACCCCACTGGTCGCCCGCTACGCCATCACCACCCTTCCTCCCGGTTCGTGGCTGCTCTATCCGGGCTACTACGCGTCCACCTCGTACTACATCTCCCCCAGTGGAGTTCCCCTCACCGTGACGAGCAACAAATTGACGCGCAAGAATCTCAAGGTCGCCTATCAGGGTTGACCGAGGGCACCCAGGGACTCGACCTTGCCTTCCCTCAAGGCGTGTGATCTCTCGAACCTTGTCTTCCTTCGCCGTCGAGATGCCCCGTCTCACGCAACCAGTCGAGTGTGTCCCGGAACGTCTCGAGCGTCGGTCGGTAGGTGAGTCCGAGTTCTCGGAGGGTCGCCGAGTCGTCGGCCGGGCGGCCTGAAGCCATCACGATGGCGGCTTCGACGGAAAGTGGCGGGAGCCCCTCCCTGCCTTCGTCTCGCATCTCGTCGAACCGGCGTCCGAGGTCGATCATGTCCTGGGGCGAGACCTCCGTGAAGGGGACGGTCCGGCCGGCCGCCTCGCTGAGGACGGCCGTCCACTGCTCCCAGGTCACGAAGTTGCCGGTCACCAAGTAACGCCGGGGCCCCCGCCCGAGCTCCATACAGCAGGCGATGACCCGGGCGACATCGCGTACGTCGACGACGCCAAGTCCGCTGTCGGGTGCGAGCATGCCGGCATCCAAGGCCCCGAGCAGGGCGGCGAAGGACCCGTCGATATGAGGGCTGACCGGCCCGTAGACGCCACTGAGCACCAACGTGGTGACCGGTGCTCCCCGCTCCTGCAGCTCCTGGACGAAGGCGTCGATGGAGGCCTTCTGGGCACCGTAGGTGGAGAGCGGCTCGGCCAGGGCGCTGTCGGGTGTGATGACGGGGTCGGTGGCGGGCAGATGGACGGTGATGGACGACGTGTAGACGACGGGGTCGAGGCCGAGCTCGACGGCGCTCCCGATCACCGCATGCGCGCCGTCGACGTTGGACGTCCCTGTGGGACCACGGCCCCCTCCGACTCCGATCTCAGCGGCGCAGTGCACGACCGCGTCGCAGTGCACCAGGGCGGCGCGGACCGCAGAGGCGTCGCACATGTCGCCCGACGCGATCTCGTCCATCTTCGTCCCGAGTGGTTCGAGGACGGCGGGGACGCGGGCCGGGTCACGGGCCAGGACCCGGACGGTGTGGCCGTTCCGCTGAAGCGCGGGCACCGCATGGGACCCGATGAAGCCGGTGCCGCCGGTCACGAGAACCCTCATGGACGCCGGCCTAGCGTCGGTGTCACGCGGGCTTGCGGGGTCAGGTAGGTCAACGCCGATGTCCGGTCGATCGGCCCGGCATGTGGGGGGGCGGCCATGACCGCTCATCTTGGCAGAGCACGGTGGGGCGCCGGAGGTTCCATCGCGCCCTTGTCCATCGCGAAGGACGGATGGAGCGACACCCGAGCCCAGGGTGCGCTAGACAGATCGTGTCGCGGGATCGGCGCCGATCGACGAGGACGGCCCGGGCCCGTAGAACAGGGGAGGGACCTCGTTGCGGACGCATGCAGCTGTCGCCGGGACCACTGGTCGACTTTCTGGGCAGGCCGATGAATGTGGAGGACTCGTTTGACGTGGCCATCAGGAGTGCAGTCCTCGACGAAGGCTGTGGCCGGGTGACCGCCGCCCTCGACCCTGCACTCTTCCTGCCCGAGCCCGAGGCGGGCGCCGTCTGGGCGACCGTCATCTCGGTCGACGACCATGTGGTCGAGCCGGCGCACCTCTTCGAGGGTCGCCTGCCCGCCACCCTCGCCGATCGGGCGCCCCGGATCGTCGAGACCACGGCCGGCCACCAGGTCTGGGAGTTCGAGGGGGCGCGCTACTCGCAGGTCGGCATGAACGCGGTGGCCGGCCGGCGGCCCGAGACCGTGCGGCTCGAGCCGTTCCGGTTCGACCAGATGCGACCGGGATGTTTCGACGTCGACGCCCGGGTCGCGGACATGGACCTGAACGGAGTCTGGGCGTCGCTCAACTTCCCGTCCCAGATCTCGGGGTTCTGTGGCCGGGTCTTCTTCGGCGCCGAGGACCCGGCGCTCGGAGCGGCCTGCATACGCGCCTGGAACGACTGGCTCTTCGAGGAGTGGGCATCGGTCCACCCGGACCGCATCATCCCGCTCGGGATCGCCTTCCTGTCCGATCCGGATGAGGCCGTCGCCGAGATCAGGCGCAATGCCGCCCGGGGCTTCAAGGCGGTGGCCCTGCCCGAACGCCCCCACGCCGTCGACCTGCCGAGTCTGTGGGACCGGGACCACTGGGACCCCATCCTGGCCGCCTGCGCCGAGACGTCGACGGTGGCCTGTCTCCATGTCGGCAGCTCGGGCATGCCGCCCATTCCGCCGGGGGCGCCCGCCGTCCAGATCGGGGCGACCCTGTTCGGGCAGATGTCGCTGAACGCGTGCGCCGAGTGGCTGTGGTCGGGCCACCCGTTGCGCCTGCCGGACCTGGCTATCGCCATGAGTGAGGGCGGCATCGGCTGGGTGGCCATGCTGCTCGACCGCCTGGACAACATCGTCGACCGCTCGGGCTACGGCCTCGGGTGGGACATCCGACCGGCCGAGGTCCTCGAGCGCAACTTCTGGTTCTGCACCCTGGACGACCCCTCGACCATCGACACCCGGTATCGCATCGGCGTGGGCAACATCATGGTGGAGACCGACTACCCCCACGGCGACAGCACCTGGCCAGACACTCAGGCCGTCCTCAAGTCGTGCTGGGGCCATCTTCCCATCGACGAGGTCCGCGCCATCTGCAGCGGCAACGCCGCCGCGCTGTTCCGCCATTCCCTGCCCGACCGCGTGCTCCCGGAGAGTTGACGACCGACGTGTTCACCCCCTCGCCCGACCGGCTGATGCCCGACCTCACCCCCCGACAGGAGCTGGCGTTGCTGGCCCGGGCCCTGTGGCGCGAAGGGTACGACGACCATCTGGCCGGCCACATCACCACGAACCTCGGCGACGGCACACTGCTGTGCAACCCCTGGCTCATCACCTGGGAGGAGATCCGTCCCGAGCACGTCCTACGGATCACGCTGGACGGCGACGTCGTGGAGGGGGAGTGGCCGGTCCCGCTCGGCATCCCGCTCCACCTGGAGCTCCACCGACGCCGGCCCGGAATCGCCTGGGCGGCCCACAGCCATCCGCGGTTCGGCACGGTCTGGGCCGACCTGGCCGAGGTGCCCCCGATCCTCGACCAGTCCTCAGCGCTGGGCGGCGGACGCCTCGTGCTGATCGACGAATACTCCGGGCCTGTCAACGACGCCTCATCGGCTGGACGGGCCATCGAGGCCATGGGTGACGCGCCGTTGGCGCTGCTGGCGGGCCACGGCGTCTTCGTGCTCGGGGGCTCGGCCCGTGCCGTCCATCAGCGTGCAGTGGCCTTGGAGCAGCGGTGCCGGAACGCGTGGTACGTCCGGGCCGCCGGCGGTGCCGGGCAGAGCGCGTTGCCGGGTGCCTTCCTGGAGTGGATGGGCGCCAGCGACGGCGAGGGATTCCACGGCTTCTTCGAGGCGGCCGTGCGCGCCGAGCTGCGGGCCGACCCGACGCTGCTGGACTGAACCGGACCGGTCGGGCTCGCTCAGTCGCCTGCGGGCTGTTGTGCCTTCCCGGGCCGGCGCTCCTTAGTGGTCGTCCGGATCAGGCGGCGCGGGCGTCGAGGCGGAGTGCGGAGGTGAAGGCATGCACTACTTCCGCCTTGCTCCACGGCACAGGCGACATGGTGATGAAGGAGTCGGCGAGGGCCAGCTCGGCCAGTTGATCCAGATCGGCGTCGACGAAGCCGAGGCTGGCGAGCACGGGGAAGTCGAGCTGGGCCAGGATCCGCCGCACGGCCCGTACGGCCCGGCTGCCGTCGCCGCTGCCGTCGTCGGGCTCGCCCATGTTGTCGGCCACCCGCTCCAGCAGCTCGGGGACGTGGGCCCGTTCGCGCTCCAGGGTCTCGGCCAGGACCAATCCGATGGTCAACCCATGGGGGACATGCTTCACGCCGCCGATGGCCTGGCCGAGCGAGTGTTCGGCGGTGCAGTCGGAGATGTTCATGGCCAGGCCGGCCATCATCGAACCGCACGACATGCCGGACCGGGCCGCCGCGTCGGTGCCGTCGCGGTAGGCGGCAACCAGAGCGGGTGCCATCATCCGCACCGCCTCGAGGGCGATGGCGTCGCCGATCGGGGTACGCACCTTGGCCACGATCGCGGCGATGGCTTGGGCCAGAGCGTCGATCCCGGTGTTGGCCGTCATCGACGGTGGCATCGAGTGGGTCAATAAGGGGTCGACCAGGGCGTACTGGGCGCGCAAGTTGGCATTGGCGATCCCGTTCTTGCGCCCGGCGTCGGGGTCGGACACCACGGAGCCACCAGAGACCTCGGAGCCGGTGCCGGCGCTGGTCGGGATCGCCACCAGCGCCACCCCGGGGACCGGGTAGACGGGGGCGTCGGCCAGGAACTCCCGGAAGGTGCGCCCGAGCTGGGCGCACAGCCGGGCCGCTTTGGCGGTGTCGATGACCGAGCCGCCGCCAAGGGCGACGAGGGCCGTGGCCCCCGATGCGGCCAGCACCCGGGTGGCGTCGTCCACGATGTCGATGGTGGGTTCGGCCGGAGGCTTGTCGAACCGTGTGATGGCCAGGCCCGGTCGACCGGAAAGGATGTCGACCACGGCGGCGGCCGCGGGATTGAACTGCTCGATCCCCTCATCCACCATGAGGAAGACCCGGTCGGCACCGAGCTCGCCGAGCACGTCGGGGAGGCTGGTGGCCACGCCCTCGCCGAAGCGGACCTTGACCGGCAGGTGGTTTGCGAATGCGGGGATCTCGTTCATGGCTGGGCTCCGGGGCTGTTGGGCGGGGCTGTAGGGCGGGGCAGCCGGGTCCCGTGGCGGTCAGCGTGGGGATCCGGCGGACCCCCGCAGGATGGCCCTTCCGGCCACCGGTCGCAACCCGGGGCGGCCCGGTGGGCTCGGTCGGCCACGTCCGCACCCGGGACGGGGAGTCAGTAGCGTGGCCCGGAGGACGACGTCCGGCCGGGCGCCGCGACCCGCAAGCGTGCGCCGTGGCCCGGAGCAGGGCGGTTCGGAGCAGGGGGAGGTCGATGATGACGGTGGTTCGGGAGCAGGCCGGAGAGAAGGACGCCGGGACGGGATCCGGCCGGGGACCGGACCCCGGCCGCTGGGCCCGCCGGATGACGATCGAGCCCTGGGGCATCCAGGTGGGCCCGGTGACCCATCTGGCCGAGGAACGGGAAGGTCTGGCCGCGCTCACGTTCGAGACCTTCGACGTCCGCCCGCTGGGTGCCACCATCGGGGCCGAGATCGACGGCATCGACCTGTGCCGCCCGCTCGAAGACGCCGTGGTGGCCGACCTCCGCCGGTGCCTCACCGGGTACAAGGTGCTGTTCTTCCGTGACCAGCCGCTGACCCCCGAGCAACACGTCGCCTTCGCCCGCCGCTTCGGCGACCTCGAAGTCCACCCCTTCATCCCGGCCAATCCCGACCAGCCGGAACTGGTCCGCTTCGAAAAAGAGGCCACCGTCGGCGGCTTCGAGAACGGCTGGCACTCCGACGTGTCGTGGCGGGCCGTCCCGTCCCTCGGCGCTGTGCTGCATGCCGTGGAGGTCCCGCCGGTGGGGGGCGACACGCTCTTCGCCGACATGTGCGCCGCCTACGACGGCCTCGACCCCGAACTCCAGGAGCGGATCGGCGGGATGACCGCGGTGCACGACTACTCTATGGTCTTCGGCCACACCGTGAAGGCCGCCGACCGAGCGGCCATGCGCGAGCAGTACCCGCCGGTCGAACACCCGGTGGTCCGCACCCACCCCGAGTCCGGCCGCAAGCTGATCTATGTCAACCGGTTCTTCGTCGACCACATCGTCGGCATGGATCGGGACGAGAGTGATGCGCTGATCGACCGGCTGGCCAGCGAGGCGGAGACGGTGGAGTACCAGGTCCGCTTCGGTTGGCAGGAGCACTCGGTGGCTTTCTGGGACAATCGGGCGGTGCAGCACTACGCCTCGAGCGACTACTGGCCGCAGCGCCGGGTCATGGAGCGGGCCAGCATCGTCGGCGAGCCCCCGGCTTGACGCAGGCCGCCACCGAACGTGGCCCGAGGGCCGAATGGCTAGATTCTGCCCATGAACATCCTCATCCTGGGCGCCGGGTTCGGCGGTCTCGAACTCGCCACGTCCCTGTCCGACGAGCTCGGCGACGAGCACGAGGTCACGCTGATCGACAAGGGCGAGGGATTCGTCTTCGGGTTCTCCAAGCTCGACGTGATGTTCAACAGGGCCGCTCCGTCCGACGTGTTCCACCCGTTCCGTGACGTCGACAAGCCGGGACTCACTTTCGTGCGGGCCACCGTCGAGTCGATCGACCCGGTGGCCAAGCGGGTCGAGACCGACGTCGGCCCGTTCGAGGCCGACATCCTGGTCGTGGCTCTCGGCGCCGACCTCGACCCGGCTGCGACGCCCGGCCTCGTCGAGGAGGGGACCGAGTTCTACACCGTGGCGGGAGCGTTCGCCCTGCGTGACGTGCTCGCCGCGTTCCCGGGCGGCCGTGTCGTCGTCGGGGTCACGTCGACACCATTCAAGTGCCCGCCGGCGCCGAGCGAGACCGTGCTCCTGATGCACGACTACCTGGTGGAACGCGGGCTCCGGGCCGCTTCGACCATCTCTCTGGTCATGCCCTTCCAGATCCCCATTCCGCCGTCACCCGACGCCTCGCAGGCGCTGTTTGCGGCGTTCGCCGAGCGGGACATCGAGTGGGTGCCGGAACGCATGGTCACCGCTCTCGACACCGATCGGAAGGTGGCGGTGTGCAGCGACGGGAGCGAGATCCCCTACGACCTGTTCCTCGGGGTCCCCGTGCACCGGGCGCCCGCCGCCGTCATCGCATCGGCCCTGGCCGTCGACGGGTGGATCCCGGTCGATCCCCTGACGCTCGAGACCGCCTTCCCCGCCGTCTTCGCGGTGGGCGACGTGACCAGCGTGGGTACGCCCAAGGCGGGGGTGTTCGCCGAGGGACAGGCAGCCGTCGTGGCCGCCCAGATCACCGCCCGGATCCGGGACGGCGGACCGCCGGCCACCTACGACGGCAAAGGGGTCTGCTACCTCGAGTTCGGCCACGACCTGGTGGGGAAAGTGACGGTCACGTTCCTGAGCGGTGAGGCTCCGACCGGTGGCCTGGAAGGCCCCTCCGAGGCGATCGCCGCCGACAAGGTGGCGTTCGGAACCAGCCGGGTCCAGCGGTGGTTCGACCGGCAGTGGGCCGTCGGCTGAGCCGACGGGCGCGGCTCGGGATCGTTCGGCGTCGGCAGGGGCGTCGACGACGTCCCTACCGGTCGACCAGCACGCCGGGATTCAGGACGCCGGCCGGGTCGAGGGCCGACTTGGCGGCACGCAGTGCGGTGGCGAAGACGTCGGGCCGCTGGACGTCGTACCAGGGTCGGTGGTCGCGCCCTACGGCGTGGTGGTGGGTGATGGTGCCGCCGGCGGCCAGGATGGCGTCGGAGGCGGCGGCCTTGATCTCGGCCCACTGGGCCAGCTCGGACCCCGCTCTGGCCGGGGCCAGGACGCTGAAGTAGGGGGCGACCCCGTCGGGATAGGCATGGGTGAACCGGCACGTCACCCAACCTGCCCCGCAGATCCGCATCAGGGCGTCCTCGACGGCGGTGGTGACCGCGGCGTGGAGGGCGGGGAAGCGATCCCAGGTGCACGCCGTCTCGAATGTCTCGCAGATCATGCCCAGGCGCACCAGCGCGTCCCGGGTGTAGGGGGCGCGCAGGAACGAGTTCCGCCACTCGCCGGCGGCCCCGCCGCGACCGGCGTCCCGACCGTCCGCCGCGGTCGCCCCGCTGTCGGTCGAGGCCTCGCCGCTGTCGGTCGAAGCCGGGGGATCGGGAAGGGTGCCGCCGTGGTCGGCGCACAGTTCGATGGCCCGGACCATGGGGAGGTCCACCGGGTGGTCGGCGGACTCGAAGCCGAGGACGAGGAGGGCACCGGCGCCGGGGGAGAGGCGGGCCGAGAGCAGCGCCTCGCCGGCGTCGAGGAGACGGCAGTTCACGGGGAACAGCCCGGACTGGGCCAGGGCCCGCACCGCCTCGGCCCCCGAGGCCAGGTCGCGGAACTCGACGCCAGCCGACGTCTTCCACCGGGGTCGGTCCTGCAGGCGCATCCAGGCCTCGGTGATGACCCCGAGGGCGCCCTCGGATCCGAGGAACAGGCGGTCGGGGGACGGTCCCGCCCCCGACCCGGGCAGCCTCCGGGACTCGGTGACACCGACCGGGGTGACCACCCGGATCGACTCGCACAGGTCGTCGATGTGGGTGTAGACGGTGGCGAAATGGCCGCCGGCCCGGGTGGCGAGCCAGCCGCCCAGCGTGGAGAACTCGAAGCTCTGCGGGTAGTGGCGCAGTGTGAGGCCGTGCGGGCGCAGCTGGCCCTCCAGCACCGGGCCGAGTGCGCCGGCCTGGATGCGCGCCGCTCGACTGGTCCGGTCGATCTCCACCACCCGGTCCAGGCGGGTCATGTCGAGGGAGACCACCCCCGGGTAGGCGTCGCCGACGTCGGCCTCGACACCGCCCACCACCGACGACCCGCCGCCGAACGGGATGACCGCGATGCCTGCCGAGCCGCACCAGTCCAGAAGGGAGACCACGTCGGCCTCGTCGGCCGGATGGGCCACCAGGTCGGGCGGGTGCGGGAGATCCCCCCGCTGGAGTCGGACGGTGTCGCGGTAGGACCGGCCGTAGGTGTGGGCGGCCCGGTCCCGGCGCTCGGAGGACAGGAGGTGGCCCAGGCTCGCGGGAGGAGAGATGCGGGGCACGCGCAGATCCACGTCGGCCAAGGCGACGGGGGTGGCCGGGGTCGGCGGCACAGTGCCGAACCGACCCGCGAGGGCGGCGGCCAGACGGGTGACCTGGTCGTCGGTGGCGGCAGCCTCCTCCCACCCCCACCCCTGCCACGACCGGGTGCGGGGCGGTGAGGCGTTCGACGGTCCGCGGGCCGACGGATCGGCGGTGGGCACGGTCACCCGCCCAACGTACCCCCGGGGCCCGGGACCGGGCCGGGGTGCGACCCGAGGGCGGGACGGCAGCCGGGAGGGCGTATCCTGCGTGACGTGGTGAACTTCAGCGGCCCCCAGCTGGCCATCGGCCTGGTCCTCGACGTGGTCATGGGATTACTGGGTTACCACCTGGCCGAAACCGACAAGCGGAACCTCGGGCGTACGCCGTGGGGGCTCCCGTCGCTCGGCTGGGCGGTCATCTGGTTCGTGTGGTTCCCGATCGGATTCGTCCTGTGGTTCATCGCCCACCGGGCCGAGGTGCGTCGCTCCACCCAGACGTCCATCGGGCCGTTCGGGGCCGGGCCGGCCACGCCGCCGCCGGCGCCCTCCCGCAGCGTCGGCTCCGACTTTCCGGCCTATCCCCGGCCCGCCCACGGAGGTGCCGGCACCCCCGCTGCCCGCCCGGCACCCGTGGCACCCCCACCACCTCCACCGCCGCCCGCGCCGCCGGCCACGGGCGGGTCGCCGCCGGCGTGGCATCCCGACCCCAGCGGGCGGTTCCAGTACCGCTGGTGGACCGGCGCCGAATGGACCTCCTTCGTCGCCACCCACGGCCAGGTCCAGGTCGACGCCAGCCCGGACCAGCGCATCGGCCCCTACTGAGGCGCTGATGGATGGCGGACGCAGGATGGCGGTCCCCTTCAGGTTCCGGCAGACTGGCGTTTCCGGGTCGGGGAGTCGAAGGGGGCACCCCGCGCCACCCGGTCCAGCGACAGGGGAGGGAGCCCGCATGATCAGCTTCGAGGTCGACGACGGCCGCCTGACCGGCGTCATCGGCGGGTGACGGCCGTCGCCCCGGCGGCGGGGGCGGACGAGACGGCGCTGACCGACCCGCTGCTCGACCCCGCCGTCTACGCCGGCGACCCCTACCCGCTGTATGCCCGGTTGCGGGCCGAGGCCCCGGTGGCGCGGAACGACCCGCTCGGGCTGTGGATGGTGAGCCGCCACGAGGAGGTGGTGGCCGTCTCCCGCGACCCGGCGACGTACTGCTCGGCGAAGGGGATCATGACCTTCGAGATCGGGTCCGAGTACGCCACCCCGCCCACGATGATGCACACCGACCCGCCCGACCACACCCGCTACCGGTCCCTGGTCCAGCCCGGGTTCCGGTCGAGCTACATGCGGGCGCTGGAGCCGGGCATCCGCCGTCGGGCGCGGGCCCTCGTGGAGCGCATCGAGCCCGGCGTGCCCGTCGACGTGGTGTCCGAGCTGGCCGTACCCCTACCCCTTCAGGTCATCAGCGACCTGCTGGGCGTACCCGAGGACGAGTGGCCGACGTTCTTCCGGTGGTCGGAGGCCGTCATTCCCGGAGCCACCGACTGGCCCGAGGACGAGCGCAACCGCCTGAGCGGGGAGATGGTGACCTACCTGCTGGCGGCGGCCGCCGATCGGCGGGCGTCACCACGCGACGACATCATCTCGGAGCTGGGTGCGGCCGAAGTCGAGGGGGACCGGCTCACCGACGCCGAGCTCGGCATGTTCCTGGTGCAGCTGCTGGTGGCAGGCAACGAGACCACCCGCAACATGATGTCGGGCGGCCTGGTCGGCTTCGCCGACCAGCCGGGTGCGTGGGCGTCGCTGGCGCAGCGTTCGGCGTCCGGCGTGTCCCGCGCACTGGCTCTGGCCGTCGAAGAGATGCTCCGGTGGACGACGCCGGTCGTGGCCTTCATGCGCACCACCACCCGGGACGTCGAGCTCGGCGGGCGACAACTCGGCGCCGGCGAGCCGGTGCTCATGCTGTACGCCTCGGCCAACCGCGACGAGGCGGCCTTCGGTCCGACCGCCGACCGGTTCGACGCCTCCCGGGACCCCAACCCGCACGTGGCCTTCGGGTTCGGCGCCCACTTCTGCATCGGGGCCGTCCTGGCCCGGGTGGAGGGCCACATCCTCCTGGAGGAACTCCTGGCCCGGTTCGACTCGATCACCCCGGCCGGCGACGTGGTGCGCACGGCGTCACCGGTCATCGCCGGGGTGAAGTCGGCGCCGGTGGTCTTCGGGTCCCGGTAGGCGCGGGCTAGGTGGGCTCGGCGGCTAGGGGCTAGGTGGCGNNGATAGAGGCGCTCCCACTCCACACCGCGGACGCCGATCTCCTCCGCCGCCACCCGGTCGGTCTGGAGGTGGGCGACCCGAGTCCGCTCGTCGGCGTCGAGCAGGCGCTCGAGCGCCGCCTGCCAAGCGGCGGGGGACTGGTCCTCGAGGGAGGCTCCCGCCAGAATGCCGCAGCCGAGCCACGCGTACTCGGGGCTTGGACTGGCGACGAACGGGATCCCGCAGGCGGCGTACTCCATGCCTTTCAACGCCGACTTGGCGCGGTTGTAGTCACGCGCCTCCAACGGCACGATGCCGATGTCGACACCCGCCATGGGCCGGGACGCCGCGAACTCGTCCCACGATCGACCCTCCCGGGTGGTCACCCGCGCCGGGTCGACGCCGGCGAGCTCGGCGAACCCGGGGTGGGTCGGGTGCGCGCCGACGTGTACCACGGCGAGATCGTGGCGTTCCACGAAGGGTCCGAACCAGCCGTGCAGCACCTGCATGTCCTCGGCGTGCCCACTCATCGACCCGAGGTAGCCGAGCACCGGGCCGTCGGCGACGTCCTCGGGGCCGCCCCAGCGGGCCAGGTCCATCGGATTGCGGAGCACGACCGTCTCGGGGTGCTCGGGCCAGTCGCCGATCCGGTCGGCCAGGAACGGGGTGCTCACCGTGACCACATTGCAGGCGCAGAGCGCGGCCCGGAGCAGGTCGAGCCACGGGCCCCACCCCTCGTCGCCCGCGGCGGGATTGCTGGCCTGGAGATCCCAGGGCCAGTCGTCGAGGTCGACCACCACCTGTTGGCCGGCGCGCCGTGCGCCCCCGATGATGCCGGCCCAGTCGCTCCCCACCCCGGGCTGGACGACCAGGAGGTCGAGGTCGCGGGCGATGGCGTTGTCGGCGAGGGCGGCGTAGACCTCACCGGTCGGCGAGGTGACGATGGCGCTCCCGATGAAGCACTCGTGCCCGGCGGCGATGAGCGCCCGGGCCGGCAGGGCCTGGCGGTAGTGCGACGGCGGCAGCTGCGGGGCGTGGGAGATGAACGCCACACGCAGGCGGTCGTCGGGGGCGGACGGGGACCGCCTCAGGACGGAAGGGAGCGCGAAGGTGGCCGTCTGCTCCATGGGTCGCATGGTACGGGCGATGGGCCGGCGCGGGTGACGTCGGGGACAGAGCCGTGTGGCGGCCTGGGCCGCGCAGGTCCGGCCCCGGAGGCTCAGGGCACGTGTGACTCAGGGGGCCGGCTGCTCAGGGCCCCGGCGGCTCAGGTCACGGCTGCTCAGGGCCCCGGCTGCTCAGGGGGCCGCCTGCACTGTGAAGGTGTCGCTGCCCGACCCTGGCGGATTGGCGAAGGCGGAGGTGTCCGCCACCCCGTTGGCGCCGACCGCCGAGGCGAGCACGGTGAAGGTGGTGCCGGTCTTGGGAACGGGCACCGTGATCGACCACGTGGTGCTGGTGCCTCCCGGAGTCCCCAGCGTCGCCTGGTTCACGACCAGGCCGGGCCCATAGGAGTTGGTGCCGGAGTTCAACCAGCGATTGCCCGACTTCTGGAGCTGCACGGTGACCGCCGACACACCGTCCGCGGCGGTGGCGGTCCCGGAGATGGTCATGGTCCTGCCCGGGTACGGGATAGTCGATCCGGTGACGGGTGAGGTGACGGCAGTGCTCGGGGTCGAGCCGTTCCCGCCGCCGGGCGCGAAGTCGTAGAGGAACCCGTTGTCGGAAGTGACGAGGAGGGTCCCGTCGTAGTCGGCGGCGGAGGCGTCGATGAACGCCCCCGTCGAGTACGAGTAGATGCCGGGGTTCGCCACCGTGCCGTTGCTCAGGCTCATGACGTTGAACAGTCCGTTGAAGTCGCCGACTGCGACGACCTGCTCCCCGGCCGGCCCGACGATGATCGGCGAGGCGTCGATGAGCGCACCCCGGTCGACGTAGTGCCACTCCTCCACACCGGTGACAGCATTGACCGCGTAGACGTGGCCGGTGTCGGCGAACACCAGAGTGGTGCCGCTCAAGGCCGGGGTGGTGTCGGCGTTGGTATTGGTGCTGCCGCCGCCGAAGTTCCAGTCCCAGACCTGCAGCCCGGTGGTGAGGTCGATGGCATAGAGGATGCCGTCCTTGCCGTCGACATAGGCCACGCCGTCGGCGAAGCCGTTGACCCCGGGGGCCGAGGTGGTGATGCCCGCCCCGACGTCGAGGTCCGTGCCCGCCAAGGTCTGGAAGCGCCAGACCAGCTTGCCGGTGATCGCATCGACGGCGTAGACGGCGCAGTCCGGGTCATCGGACCCCCACAGCACCAGACCTCTGCCGCTGGCGTTGACGGCATAGCTGAAGGGAGCCCACGTGCCGATGCTGGTGCCGTTGGTCGGGTAGCCCCTGAACTTGAAGGACGGCTGGGCGGCACACGTCGCCTCGTTGACGGCGGCCACCGCGGCGTGCAGGGTGGTCCCCTGTCCTACGGCCCCGAGGTAGATCGTCGTGGTCCCGCCGGGTGGGGTGGCGATCACCGGCGAACCTTGGACCCCACCCTTCACAGATGCCGTGCACTCGGTGGCGCCCGTCGCCGCGTTGAGTTTGTAGAGGAACTTCTCGTGCGCCGCGACCCAGACGTTGTTGCCCTCCACCAGCGGGCTGCTGAAGACGGTGGAGGGGAGGAGCACGGACCAGACGATGTGGCCCGTGTTGGCATCGACGGCGTTGAACAGCCCGTTCAGACCGCCCTCGTAGACGAGGGTCTCGCCCAGCGTGGCGTTGTAGGCGACGGCCGGCGAGTCGAGACCGGGGGTCACCGGGGTCATCCACTTGACCCCGAGCGTCGAAGCGTTGGCGGTGGAGATGCCCGGGTCGGGGCTGACGCCCTGGAGGTCAGCCGTGTTGTGGAACTCCGGCCAGGTAAAGGCGGGTGGAGTGGTGGCCCCCGAACGTGCCGACCCGACGACTCCGGTGGCTCCGAGAACGGCGGTGATGGCGACGGCGACGACCGCTATGGCGCGCCCACGTCGGAATGTGGATTTGGTGAACATGGTCTCCCTACCCCCTCAGATAGTTCGACGAGTCTCCCACCCGCCGTCGCACCGCGTCAAGGTCGCGTCTGCGCGGACAGCGCCGTTCCGGCATCGTGCGGGCTTGTCAGAACGGGCTCTACTCCATGGGCGCGGTAGCTTGGCGTCGGCGTGTGACCCCACGGAGCACGCATCGGTGGTCGCCCACTCGGCGCGGCACGGATCCGGCGGCGTCGGCGGGTGAGAGCACACGAGAATGGACGTGGAGCATGCGGATGACGGTCGTGCGGGGAGTCTGAGATGGCCACGCCTGCACTCGATCAGTGGTTCGACCGGGTCTGGTTTCCCGCGGGCAATCCGGCGGGCCTGACCGAGCTCGAGGTGGCCTCCGGAAGGATCGTCGGCGCGGGGGACGGAGCGCTTCTCCGGCCCGACCCGACCGCCCACCCGACCGGCGTCCTGCGGGCCCAGGCCCGCGCCCTGTTGGCCGATCCGCCGTGCGTGATCGCCTTCTCCGGGGGGAGGGACTCCTCGGCGATCCTGGCCGAGTTCATGAGCGTGGCCCGGTCCGAGGGACTGCCCGAGCCGATCCCCGCCACGGCCCGCTGGGATGACGACGAGGCCAGCGACGAGCGCGAATGGCAGGAACACGTCATCGGCATCGTCGGCGCCAAGGACTGGGAGATCGTCAAGCCGGGATTGGACCTGGACCTGCTCGGACCCCAGGCCACAGGCGCCATGGAGCGAGTGGGGCTGATGTGGCCCGCCCCAGCCTACGTCAACCTGCCGCTGATCCATCTGGCGGCCGGTGGGTCGTTCGTGTCGGGGGAGGGTGGCGACGAGGCATTCGGACTCTGGGAGTACGGGCGCCTCACGACTGCGCTGCGGAGCCGTCACCTCCCGCAGCGCTCGGATCTGCGGGCGCTCGCCCTCGGGTGCATGCCGCGGTCGGTCCGGCGGCTCCGGTGGCGCAAGCACCTGCCGGCCTTCGAGACGTGGCTCCGGCCCGAGGCGCGGGTCGCCTTCACCGAGGCCCTGGTGGAGGAGTGCGTGGCCGAGCCGCTCCGCTGGGATCGCTACCAGGCCTTCAGCCGCCGGAACCGGGCCAAGGACCTCACCCAGCGGACATTCGACGAGCTGTGCTCGGGGCACGGGGCCCGCTTCGCTGCCCCCTTCCTGGAGCAGCCCTACCTGGCGTCATTGGCGGCGTGGGGGGGAGCGGTCGGCAAGGGCGATCGCACGACGGTCATGACCGCGCTCTTCTCGGACGTGCTGCCCGGTCCCGTCCTGGCGAGGACCAGCAAGGCGACCTTCGGCGGCGTCTTCTGGGGACCGTCGAGCCGCCGGTTCGCCGACGAGTGGGACGGATCCGGCGTGGACGACGCGCTGGTCGACACCGAGGCCCTCCGTCGGGCGTGGCTCGAGCCCCTCCCGGTGTTTGCCTCCGCCCTTCCTCTGCACGCAGCGTGGTTGCATGCCCACAAGGAGGGACCGGATCAGCACGGGTGACAGTCGTGGCGGGCAAGTAACGGCGCCGCCGACCTAGCGATCGGCGCGGACGGCGCGGTACGCTGCGCAGGTGCTCGGCAGGGGACACTCGACGCGAAGTACCGCGCTCAACACCCGAACGTACCGGTGGAAGGTTCGCCGTCTGGTCGGGTGCTTGGGGCTGGCCTCGTCATGCCTGGTGACAGGGGCGGTCCTGACCACTCCCGCCGGCTCGGTCGCCACCACACCCGTCTGGCCGTTGCTCGTCACCAACGTCAAGGTGGACACCGTGAGCGTGGTCGGACCCACGGGCACGACGACACTCAATGTGGGCAAGGCACCCTCCGGGGTGGCGGTCACCCCGGACGGGCTGTACGCCTACGTGGTGAACCGGGGCTCGAATGACTTGAGCATCATCGACGGCCCAGCCACCGCCACGCCCACCGTGTCGACGGTCACGGTGCCGGTCGGGAGCAAGCCGGTCACGATCGCCATCACCCCGGACGGCCAGTACGCCTACGTGCCCAATGCATTCTCCAATACCGTGACCGTCGTTACCGGCGTCGACTCGCCCACGCCCACGGTGCTCACCACCTTGAAGGTCGGCAGCCAGCCGATCGGTGTCGCCATCACCCCGGACGGCCGGTACGCCTACGTGGCCAACGCCGCCGGTGACACGCTCAGCGTGATCGACAATGCGGACACGACGTCCCCGACGGTCTCGCCGACGCCGCTGGTGGTGGGGACCAATCCCGCCCTCCCCGCCATCACCCCCGATGGCCGGTACCTCTACGTGGCCACCACGGCACTCGATGTCATCGCGGTGGTGGACAACGCCGACACGGCCAGCCCGAGCTTGTCGCCCACGACGCTCCCGGTCGGCTCGGGTCCGATCGGCATCGGCATCACGGCCGACGGACGGTACGCCTACGTGGCCAACGGTGTCAGCAACAACGTCAGCGTGATCGACAACGTCGATTCGGCCACCCCCAGTGTGTCGCCGACGCTGCTGGCCATGGGCTCGGGCAATCCGGACCGGTTGGCGGTCAGCCCCGATGCGAAGTCCGTCTACGTCGGCAAGAGCCTCACCTCGTCCGTCAAGGTGATCACCGGCGCCGACACCGGCTCTCCGGCCGTGTTCAAGACGCCGATCACGGTGGGCGGCGGGCCGCTCGGCATCGCCGAAGTGCCCGACCAGGCGCCGGTCGCCTCGTTCTTCGTCCGGCCGGCCGTCCACGGGTCGCCGACCACGTTGAACGCCACGGCCTCCACCGTCGCCTTCGGTTCCGTCACCTCCTTCGCATGGAACTTCGGCGACGGTCATTCCGCCACCACGACCACACCCCGTGTCACCCACGTCTACGCCCTGGCCGGGAGCTACCCGGTGTCGCTCACCGAGACCGACTCGGCCGGCACGTCGACCACGGTGGCCTTCACCGGCCAGACGGTGTCGCGCCACGGCGGGCCGTCGGCGTCGACGACCCGCACAGCCGTCATCCCGTAGACCGCCGCATACCCGGTGAGATCCTGCGTCCCGGGGTTGCGTCACCACCGTGCGTAGCGGTCCCGGGGTTTCCTGGTCAATCCGCTAGGTATTCCTGGCCGATTCAATTACACTGAAGTCGTTCATCGACCGGGCGCGACATGGGGCCGATGTGCCGACGTGGGGCCGATGTGCTTGTGGGGCTGATCTGGGAGCTCATGAGGAGGGGTCCATGGCCAGGCGGATGTCGATACCCATCTTGCGGACGGCGACGACGTGCGCGGTGCTGCTGGCAACGGCTGTGGCGGCGGCCGGCATCGGGGCGTCCATCGAAGCGGGTGACGCGGGCGCCGCTCCGCATGCGAAGTGGGCCCTCCAGAATCCCGCCACCTCTCCGCCGGGTACCTCGGAGGGGGCCATGGCCTTCGATGCCGCCCTCGACGAGACTGTGCTGTTCGGCGGTTCGCCGGGTACCGGCACCTCCACCTGGGGGTGGAACGGGACGACCTGGAGGGTCCTCACCACCAAGGGCCCGACCGTTCGCAAGGACATGCAGATGGCGTACGACGCCGCCACACGGTCGATCGTCCTGTTCGGGGGCTTCGGCAGCACCGGTCACGGCTATTCGGATACCTGGACCTTCGACGGCACGTGGCACAAGCAGGCCCCGATCAACGTCCCCACGACCGTCCTCGGCTACGGCTTGGCCTATGACGCCGCCAACCGGACCGTGGTCATGGCCGGCGGGGAGCGGACGAGTGCGACCGGGAAGACCTGGGTGTGGGACGGCTCCAACTGGCACGGGAACCCGTCGGTGCCCTATCCGTCCACCGCGTCAGGTCTCACCGACCCGACGATGACCTACGACCCCGTCCTGGGCAAGATCGTGCTCTTCGGCGGGATCACCGGCGTGGTCAACCAGAACACGACCTGGGAGTGGGACGGATCCACCTGGACCGATGTGGCGACCGCCACTACCCCGGGGGCGCGTCGGGCGGCGGCCTCCGCGTACGACGCAGCGCTCGGGGGCGTGGTCATGGTCGACGGCATCGGCGGGGTCGTGAAGGGCACCAAGCTCCTAGGCGGCGCATGGTTGTTCGACAGGTCGACGTGGACGAGGCTGCGCACCGGTCCCACGAGGCCCTCGCCCCGGGCCTTCGCACAGATAGGACTTGACCCGTCGGGCCGGGTGCTGCTCTTCGGCGGCCTTACCGACGCAGGTGCGGCAAGGGACAGCTGGCTGCTGTAGCCGACGGTGGCGGTCCGAGGCGACGCTGGCGGTCCGTCCCGCCGGTGGGGCATCGGGCCAGGTGGCGATGCCAACCGGTGGGTCGGTACCCGTAGTGTGCGGGCATGCAGGTGGTGGGCGAGTACGGAACCGACCTGGTCCCGCCGGCCGCTCCGGCGACCGGGCCACCCCCTCCCGGGCCACCCCCTCGCCGTGGACGCCTCCGTCCGGCCGTCACCGTCCCGCTCTGGCTGGTGGTCATCGCCCTCCTGGTCGTGGCGGCGGCCCGGGTCGTCATCTGGGACGCCTTCCAACCGTTCGCCGTGCTCAACGACGGGACGGCCTTCCTCTACCTGCCGGCGTGGATCGCCGCGGTGGTGGCGGGCATCGGCCGGCACTGGCTTCTGGCTGCGGCAGCCCTGGTCGTGGTGGCCGCCCAGGTCGTCTTCATGGTCCCGGAACTGACGGCGGGGGAGCCATTGCCGACCTGGGCCTCCGGTGCCCCGACGTTGCGGATGCTCGACGCCAACGTCTACGAGCACAACCCGTCGATGGACGGCTATGTCCGACAGATCGACGCACTCGACCCGCAACTGGTGACCCTCGAGGAGGCGACACCGGACGATGTGGCCCAGCTCGACGCCTCCGGCGCCATGGCTCTACTGCCGTACCGTTTGGAGATCTCGAGGTACGACCCGTGGGCGTTCCTCGTGGCGTCGCACTACCCGATCTCGGAGGAGCACGTCGTCTACGTCTACCGCCGACCCTTGATCGTCCAGCTCGCCGTCGACCTCCCCTCGGGTCCGATCGAGCTCTGGGTGGTGCACACGGTGGCACCGCTGCCCAGTTCGTTCTCCCAGTGGAAGGGACAGCTGGACGTCCTCGACCAGGCCGTCCGCAGCCGGGGCACCGCCGGCCTGCTGATGGTGGGTGACTTCAACGGCACGTGGGGCAGCCGGGGGTTCCGCCGCCTCCTCGACGACGGTCTCACCGACGGTGCCGCCGCCCGGGGGAGCCCGTTCGCCATGACCTGGTCACAGGAGATGGCCCCCCTCCCCCCGTTGGTCCGGATCGACCACGTCCTGACCGGTTCCGGGCTCGCCGTGTCGACGATCAGCACCGGCGCCGGCGTGGGGAGCGACCACCGGGATCTGGTCGCCACCGTCGCCGTGGACCGGCGTCATGGTCAGTGAGCGGACACCGGGCGCACGGGAGCTCAGCGGCCGTCGGCGCCCGTGCGGCCGGCGCGCAGCATCGCCACCGTGTCCGCCAACGCCAGTGCCGCCCCGGCCGCCAGTTCGGTCCTGATGCCCGCTGGGGACTCGCGTTGAATCCAGCCGTGGAACCACTGGACGGCATCGGGGAAGGGATGGGCGCCGAAGAAGTGCTCCATCGGCTTGTCCAGATCGAGCAGGACCGCCCCCGCCATGGCGGCCAGCGTCGCCGACCGCCGCTCGGGTTCCACCGCCACGGCGGCGGCGGACATGACCGCCAGTCCGAGCACCCCGTCGCGTCGCGCCGCCCGTAGGAACCGCTCGGGACCACCGGCGACGGACAGGTTGCATCCCCAGTGGGGAACGGCATCCATGACCAGGTGCGATCCACAGCCGGCGAGGAAGGCGGCCCACGGGCGCCGGGGGAACCGTTGACCGATCAGCACGCCGGCGAGCACGTGATTGGTGACGAACACCCGATCACCTTGCCAGACCGGCCAACTGTCCGTCGATCCCGCGGACACTACGGTCGGNNGCGGGAGGCTTCGACTGTTACCCTTCGGCCGTGACTTCCGAGCCTGTGGCACGGCCCCCGGCCCGCAGGCGGCGCTGGATCGTGATCCTGTCGGCGCTGGTCCTACTCCTCGGGGTGGTTGCCATCGTCATCGTCGTCGCCTCGTCGACGCCCACCCCGCGGCGGTCGGCCGCCCCCCCGCCGACGGCGACCACGGCACCGGCCACCGCGGGGGGTTTCCACGTCGTCGGGAACAAGGTCCTCGATGCCACGGGCCGCCAGTTCATCCCTTACGGCTTCGTCGTCTGGTGCCTCTCGAGCCCCGACCTGAGCTGCGGGCACCGAAGCAGCTCGAATCCGAACACGGACGCCGACAAGATCAGGGCGGCAGCCTCGTTCTGGCACGCCAACGTCGTCCGGATCCAGGTGGCCTGGCAGCACCTGTTCCCGTCGGGGAACACGGCCGTCGACGCGTCGTACCTGGCGCAGCTGGACAGCGAGGTCCAGCTGGCCAACAGTCTGCACATGGTGGCGATCATCACGCTGCAGACGGAGCGCTACCAAGGGTCGGTGATGCCCGATGCCCAGGCGGTCCCGTTCTGGACCGAGATGGCGCGTCACTTCGCGCATTCCCCGATGGTCTTCTTCGACCTCTTCAACGAGCCCCGGCTCTCCGCCAAGCACTGGCCCGGATGGAGCGAGGCGGGGATGTGGAGCATCTGGCAACAGGGCGGGACGGTGACCCTGGCCGGCGACGCATCGTCGACCACGTTCGTGGGCATGCAGCAGTTGGTCGACACCATTCGCGCCACCGGGGCGGGCAACATCGTCATCGCCGAAGGGAACCAGTCCGACCACGACCTGTCCGGCCTCACCACCCACGTGTTGTCTGGGAACGACATCGCCTACGGCATGGAGCCGGACATCGGTCGGGGCGTCACCTTCCCGTTCGGCGGGTCCAGCGCCGTGTCCTGGTACACGAACTGGGGCGCGCTCTCGGCGACCTATCCGCTGCTGATGGAGGCTATGCAGGACTACCCGGGTGCAGCATCGTGCAACCCGCGGTCCCCGCAGCTCTTCCCTGAGCTCCTCTCCGCCCTGGAGGCCGACCACCTCGGCATGATCTTCTACTCGATGGACCCTGGCATCGCGGTGATCGGTACCAACCTCACCCAACCGACATCCTTCGAGGGCTTGACCCGGTTCGACTGCGGCGCGGACCGTGCCACCAACACTGCGGGTCCGGGGCAGGACCTGCTGGCGTGGTTCCGGGCCAACAGCCAGGCGGTGGGCACCTGACCGCCCGCGGCGCCTACGGGGGTGCCTGGGTCATCGCCTCCGAGCTGTCAGGGCTGGACAGTGCGTCGCCCCGGATGTTGGAATGGAGGGCGTGTGCGTGAGCGCCGACGGTGGATGCCTGGCCCGGCGCGCACGGCGGTCGGTGTCGGCAGCGGCCTCGCCGACTCGGTGAGGGGATGACGACTGTGGCAAGTAGGCCGAGGCCCCCGTGCCAACGAGCATCCGAGGGGCCGGGTGCCATCGCTCGGGCCTCCGTCCGTCCCGTTCTGGCACCTTCCCCGGTCGGCGCCCGGGGTCGGGTCCGGAATCTCCCACTGTGCCCGTACCCACTGTGCCCGTACCCGGCCGGTCGAAGATGACGGGGGAGCGCGACGCCGTGCCCGGTCCCTCCCGGCCCGACGCCGGACCCGGGCCGGTACGTGTTCCGGCGTTGGTGCCCGACGGCCTCGATCCGGGGCCGGTCCGCGGTCCGGCGCTGGTGCCCGACGGCCTCGATCCGGGGCCTGCCGCACCCGACTCGGTCGGCGCGACGGTGGGCACCATGTTCGGGCGGGACTCGCTGTACATGGTGGCCTCGTCGCTGAACCTGCTGGCCGGCGTCCTGGTGACCCCGGTTATGACCCGGGTGCTCGGCCTCCACCAGTACGGCATCTTCGCAGCCGATCTGGCGCTTCTGTACGTGCTCTATTACACGGCGAATCTGGGCTTGAACATCGGCATCCAGCGTCTGTTCAGCGGCGAGGACGGGGAGCGCAGGAGCCGGAACCTGCTCGCCGCGTCGATCGTCCTCGTGCTCAGCGTGACCACTGTGATCTACCTGACGGGTCCGCTGTGGAGCCCCCATCTCGGCTTCGGCGCCTTTCCCCTCTCCACGAGGCTGACGACGATCTGGTCGGGATTCTTCGCTCTCACGTGGATCTGTCTCGCCATCCTCCGCTGTAACGAGCGGCTCCTGGTGTTCACCACCGTGTGCCTGATGCAGGCGATCGTCGGTGTGGGCGCGGGAACCGTCTACGCCTTCTTCCACCAGAGGCTGGCCACCGAGGTGCTGGCGGTGGCGCTGGTGGTCCAGGCGTGCGCCGTGGTGCTGTCGCTCGTGACGATCACCCCCCACTGGCGCGGACTCTATGACTTCCGGACCGTGTGGACGACACTCAGCTTCTCGATACCCATCGTCCCCCTACAGATCTCCACCTTCGTCCTGTCCGCCTCCGACCGCTTTGTGATCCTCCGCGACCTGGGACCGGGACCCACCGGTCGGTACCAGGTCGCTTACACGCTCGGCGCCGTCGGCATCAGCATGCTGACCTTCCTCAACCTGGCGTGGCTGCCCCGGATCTTCGCCATCAAGGACCCCCACCACCGGGCTGCCGTGCTGGCCCACAGCCGGGACGGCCTGTACCGGCTCCTGGTCCCGGTGACACTGGGTATCGCCCTCGGGGGCCCCGTGGCCCTGCGGATCTGGGCACCAGCCAGCTTCCACACTGACTCCCTGGTCCTGGTCATCCTGTTGGTGGTGACGTCGACCATCCCGGTGTGCACCGCGTTCGTCCATTCGCGCCTCATGCTCGCCGAAGGACGGTCCGGGATTGTGGCCATCGTCACCGTCGTGGCGGCGTTGACCAACATCGCCCTCAACTTGGCCATGGTGCCGCACCTCAAGATCTACGGCTCGGCACTGGCCACGCTCATCACCTACGCGGCACTGGCCATCGGTATGGCTTCGATCAGCCGCCTGATGTTGCGACTGCCCCGCCCGCCGTTGATGCTCTGGGTGCAGTTGGCTGGCGCAGTAGCGCTCATCTTCGCCAGCGGCCTCCTTCCGACCCGGGGGATCTGGACCATCGTCCGATTGGTCGGTGTGGCCGGCTGCGCGGTCCTGGCCTACCGGACTCTTCGGGTGCTGCAGAAGAGCGGCGCCGAGGAGGCGAGAGAGGCCATGCTGCCCGAGTAGGGCAGGGGTCACCGGGCGTTCGCCATGTACCGCCGGACGCGGTCGTGGTGTCGCCCGCGCGCGCTGTGCACAACCTCGTCGCGGCGGGTGGACCATCGGCTCGATGATCTCTGATGCCCGACCGCGGTCGTTTCGGACGTTTCGCGGTGTCCGGTAGACTCGCACCCGTGTCACGTCACCAACTCAGTCTCCTCGGCGCGCCGTGAGTTCCGCCAAGGGGCCGCTTCGAGGGCTTGGTCCGGCATCCAAGGCGCTGCTGGTAGCGGGGCTCACCGACACCCCGCTCCCGGTGCCCGGGCCGGACGCGTTCCGGGACGAGGCAACGGTGATCGCCGACGAGGGACTGGCCCCCGTGGCGCTGGCACTCGCCGGTCAAGGTGAGGGACTCCATCCCGAGACGTTCGAGCTCCTGCACGGTCTCACGTTCCAGACACAGATCCGATGCATGGCGGCCGGCCTCGCGGCGCGAGGCGTCCTGCGGCGCATCGACGAACTCGGGATCGCGGCCGTGGTCATCAAGGGACCGTCCGTGGAACGCTTCCATCCCGCGGGCTGGCCCCGCGCCTACAGCGACATCGACCTCCTGGTGGCGCCCCGTGACTTCTACTCTGTCGTAAACGAGTGCCATCGTGCCGGATTCGAGGACGCCGTGTCGCGGCCGCCCTGGCCTTGGTTCGACCTCCGCTGCAAGGAGGGCGTCAACATCCATGGCGAAGACGGCGGAAACCTCGACATCCACCACCACGTGCCCCCCTGGGCCTTCGGCGTCGACCTGGACGTCGATGCGGCCGTCGCCGGCTCGACCTGGGGCGATGTCGCCGGCGTGCCCGTCCGTCTGGTCGGCGCGCCGCACTGCCTCGTCATCGCCTCGCTGCACGTGCTGAACGACCTCTGGAAGGGGAGCCTCGGCCTCAAGTCGTGGCGGGACATCCTGGCCCTGCTGCGCCACATCGGCATCGACCAGGCCGAGACGACGTTCGTCGAGATGGAGCTCGGATGGCTCCTCGATCTCGTGACCAACGCACTGGCCGTGCATTTGCCCGAAGCCGAGGTTCCCGTGACCCGTCGTCACTACCGGACCCCGCCGGTGTCCCGGGCCCGCCTGGCCGCCCTCGGGTGGAGCAGCGACTCCGCACTGTCCCGCCTGCGCGCCACCTACGTGGCGCGCCTGCCTATCCCCGAGGCGGCCGCATTCCTCGCCGGCTGCGCCGTGCCCCAACGGTCCTGGGTGCGGGAGAGGAACGGCTCGTACGTGAAGTACTGGGGATCCTTGTTCACCGAGGCCCGGTCCACGATTGGCGGCGAGGACCACCGGATGAAGTCACTCGAAGGCAAGTGACAGCGCCGGTACCGCGCAGCGGTACGCGCCTGCGCTGATCGGCTGGTCGGCCGGGTGGGTGCAGATCCGGCGCTGGGCGGGTCCGGTCAGGCGACCACGTCGATCACGACGAAACCGGGGGCCCCGGCGCCACCGGCACCTCCGGCACCACCACCGGTGCCGCCCCCGCCGCCACCACCACCACCACCGGCGTCCGACGCCCCGACTCCGGCGACGCCCGCGGCCTGTGGGCTGGCGCCGCTCGTCCCTCCGGTGCCACCGTCGAGCGCACTGCCCGCTCCTCCGGCGCCCCCGCCGAGGCCGCCGGCAGCAGTACCGCCGCCACCGCCACCGCCCGGCGAGTCGGCCACGGGGAACCCGCCCGGCTGTCCGGAGACCCCGCCGCAGCCCCCGGTGGTGCCGGACACGAACGTCCCTGGCGGTGCCCCGTAGCCCGCACCGGGCACGATCTTGGTCGAGGCAGCCGCAGCACCCTTGCCGCCGCCACCTCCGCTCCCTCGAACGGAGATGGAGCCCCCGGTGATGGTGGTGTCCCCGCCGCTGCCACCGGTGCCCCCTGGGTCGTCGCCGCCCGGGGAAGCACCGCTGCCTCCTCGTCCACCGGCACCGACCGTCACGGTGAGCTGATTGCCCCCGGTGACCGGGACCAGCTGCGATGACGAGGTGCCGGAGGCGCCGCCGGACCCGCCGACCTGGGCGAGGGCAGCCGAGGCAGCTCCGCCCCCGCCACCGCCCCCGCCGGCGCCCACGCAGGTGATCCGCAGACGGGTGGCGCTGGCGGGGACCGTGTACGTCCCGGACGCAGTGATCGTGGTGCTGAGCGAGGGTGCCAACGTCGGGTTCGGATAGGTGCCGGCGAGCGCCCCGCCGGCCGGCCCCGACGGGGCTCCGGCGGACGGCAGGCCCCAGGCGGCGGTGGTTGCCGACGCGGCCACGATCGTCTGCCCGGCCGTGGGCGAGCCGAGCACGCGGACGCCCCCGGCGTAGTCGACCGGGTCGATGATGCTGACGCTGCCGACGCCGGACGTGACGGGGGCGGCACCGACGGAGGGGCTGATGAGCTCGTTGGTCCGGTGTACGACGAGGGCCGACCCCGCCACCTGGTTCACGTAGGACCAACCGATCGACACCGGCCCGGGAAACGAAAGGGTGTCGCCGGTGGCGGAGCCCGTGGTGATGGCCGGGTGCCCGTTGATGTCGACCAGGGTGATCGACCTGCCGTCCGGACTCAGGGACCCGATGAATGTGCCGGCGGGGATGCACCCGGCGCTGTCGACAACGCTCATGCCGTTCTGGATCAATGAACTGACGTTCGAGGCGAACGTCACCGAAGCGAGGCCTGCGCTGACGGTGACGCCGGTGATCGGCGCCGCCGGGGGGGAATTCTGGTGGGCCGAGTTGTCCGAGTGCTCGATGAACGACGCCGGCGTCGGGCTCGCTTGGCTGGCCAGCTGCATCGTGAACCGGAAGTAGAGGATCGCATTGGTGGCATTGGCGGCCCGGTTGCCCGATCCGGAGTTGTGGTTGTTGGTATTCAGACCCTCGTAGCCGGAGAGCTGGTTCCCATTGATGAACGCCGGGAGGAGCGGCGGCGGCGTGCTCTCGGTCGGATTCGAGAGGACGAAGTCGTAGCCGACGTAGGTGGCCCCGTTGGTGGGATACGCCCCGAAGTCGTCGGTGCTGTTGTCGATGAAGTGGAGACCCCAGATGTTGGCCACGTACCAGCCGTTTCCGGGCACCTGGTACGGATGGTTGTTGACCACCCACCAGCCGGCCGAGTTCTCCATGCGGACGGCCTCGTAGGGGAGACCCGTGCTCGGATTGAGGTACACCCCGGAGTACAGCGAGGCCACCTCCTTCGAGGGTGCCTCGAGGTTGTTGTTCAACATATAGCCGTTGTGGCATCCGGCCGAGCCCGGCGTGTTCTTGACGAGCACGCACTGCGCGCCGGTGTTGAGGAACTGGTTGTCGAAGATGCGGTTGTCGTCGAGCGGCCCGGAGCCCGGGGAGCCCGAATGGTTGGCATCGCTGACCACGACGCCGGCCTGAGGCGTGTTGAACAGGAAGCAGTCGTGGACCCTCGAGCTCTCGGAGAAGAGGACCAGCCCGTGGCCGACGGTGTTGCCCGGGTAGATGCCACCGTTCTGCCCGTCGAACGCGATGTGGTCGATCTCGATGGCGGTGTCGCCGGTCGTGTTCGCCGTGCCGTTGTTGTACAGCGAGTTGTACGTGGGGTACAGACCGGGATTGCTCGGACCGTACATCCCGGCCAGGAAGGCCGCCGATGCCACGGTGCAGCGCAACGAGGTCCCGGCCTGCTGCTGCAGGGTGGCCATGTACTCGCCGGCCTTGCCGGGCGGACCGGCCGCCGTGACCTCGTTGGCCGCTCCGGTGGCGGTCAGGCGCACGCCCGGCGGGATCGGNNGCGGCCAGGATGTTGGCCGTGTCGGTGGCGGCCGTCCCGGTGGGGACGGGCACCGTGATCGTCCCGGGGCCGAGGACGGCCGCGTCGAGGGTCATCATCGCAGTGGAGCCGGCTCCCCCTGCTGACGCAGCGCCGGACTTCGCACCGGCGGCGGCTCCCCCTGCTGACGCAGCGCCGGACTTCGCACCGGCGGCGGCTAGCGCGGCGCCCGCCGGGGTGCTGCCGAACGCCGTCGCCGCCACTGCGCCTCCGGCCAGACCGGCCCCGGTGAGGGCCAGCAGGCGCCGACGGCTTACCCGGCCGATGACGGGGGCGGGAACGGAGCCCGCGTCGGACGGTTGGGCGATTGCCGGGCCACGACCGGGTCCCGGAGCAGCCTGGTCGGCATCGGTGGCGCTGATCGGCGCCTCGATCCGCCTCGCCTGTTCTCCTCGGTCATCGTTCATGTTCGATCCTCTCCTTGGCTACTCCTCGGTGCCACGTCCACTGCCCTCGACGCCCATGTCGGTTTCCTCCAGGCCCACCGGGTCATCCGATGGCCTGGACGATCACATATCCCGGCGCGCCCGCACCTCCGGAGCCGCCCGCCGCTCCGGCACCTGCCCCTCCTCCGCCCCCCGGACCACCGGGCGAGCCGGCTGTCCCACCGGCGCCCCCCGACGTCCCGGGCTGCCCGCCCATCGTGCCGCCCGCACCGCCGGCATCCAGGGCCCCGGCGGAACCACCGGTGCCACCGAGCAGCGCGGTGGCGCTCCCGCCACCGCCTCCACCTCCGGGGGAGGCGGCGAACGGGCTGCCTCCCGGAAGGCCGGATGCTCCGCCTCCCGACGCCAACGCCGCCAGCGCGGTGACCCCCTGCGGTGCGCCGAAGGCAGCTCCGCTCACCGGAATCAGACCGGAGGTGGCGCCCGGGCCGCCCGCCCCACCGCCTGCTCGTACCAGCACGCTCCCGGCGGTCACCAGCGACGCGCCGCCGGCGCCGCCGTCGCCGGGTGTGCCACCGCTGGCCGCTCCGGCTCCACCGGTGCCCCCGGCGCCGACCGTGATGGTCAACGTCGTCGATCCGGTGACGTCCACGACCCGTTCCGCCGTGGACCCAGCGGCTCCACCGGCTCCGCCGACCTGTCGGTTGGACCCGCCCAGGCCGCCACCACCACCGCCGCCACCGCCGACGCAGGTGATCCTGGCCCGGGTGGCCCATGCCGGCACGACGAGCGAGCCCGAGCTGGTGAAGGTGGTCACGCTGTCAGAGGAGAGCCACGGGTTCGGGAAGGTTCCGGTCAGCGCCCCTCCCGCGGTGGGGTTGACCGCGAGGCCGGGGATGGAGGTCTTCCACGTGCTCGAGCCGGCGGCCGTCGCGGCCACGATGACATCTCCGGGGGCAGGCGGCGTCCGAGGGTCGAGGAACTCCCCGCCGACGTAGGAGGCCGGGTCGAGGAGTGTCACGGTGGGGGTCGGCTTGCCCGTCGTCGCCTTGATGGTGATGACGGGCACGGGGTTGATGGTGCCGGTCGCCGTCTCGTTGGTTCGGTGGACGACCATGCCGGACGAAGGAAGCGCGTTCACGTAGGTCCAGGCGACCGATGTGGGCCCGACGAAGCTCAGGGTGTCGCCGGATCCGGGCGTGCCCGCCGCCGTGAGCACGATGGTGTCGGGTGAGGTGCCGATGCCGGGCGTCACGCTTTTTACGATGGCACCCTTCGGGATGAGCCCGAGGCTGTCGGTGACGGCCATGCCGGCGGCCACGGCGGAGGCCGAGCCCTGGGGGACGGTCACCTTCTTCGGGTTACCGGTGAGGATCGAGGCACCCGCGATCGGAGCCGGGAGTTGCGACGCCTGTTGGGCGACGTTGTCCGAGTGCGTGGGATACGCGGTGTATGTGGGCTGCACCAGTCGGCCCGGATCCGTCTGCATGGCGAGGACGAAGTAGGAGTAGGTGTTGGTCGGCGACGGCTTCGTGGCCGGTGCATAGGGGTTGGACCACTCGTAGGCGGCGGCGAGATTGCCGATCATCCGCCCGGGGTGGAGCTTGGTCTGACCGGCGGTGGTGATGTTGAACCCGACATACGTCGTACCCCGCAGCGGATTGCACCCGAAGCCGTCGAGGGTGTTGTGCATCAGGTGGAGGCCACCGGTGGTGTTGAAGTACGCACCATCGCCGGGACAGGCCACGAGGTGGTTGTTCACGATCCACCACCCGGCGGCGTTTTCCATGCGGAGACCCTCGTAGGGCCGCTTACTGAGTGGGTTGAGCTGCGGTCCCGACACCTGCCGCTGGTGGGACGGCGACCACACCAGATTGTTGAGGATGTGGCCGTCCGTCGAGCCGCCCGAGCCGCCGTAGTCGTTGTCCACCTTGATCCCGTACCAGCCCGGGTTGATGATGGCGTTGTCCTGGATCCTGTTCTCGTGGTTTTCGTCGCTCGAGCCCGTGCCGAGGTAGTTGGCGTCGGCCATCCAGATGCCGATGTTGGCGACGTTGACGAAATAGCAGTCGTGCGTCTTGGCGCCGTAGCTGAACATGACCAGACCGTGCCCCTTGGTGTTCCCGGTGCCCGTCCCGCCGTTCTGCCCGTCGAAGGCCAGGTGGTCGACCTCGATGCCACTGTCCACCGCGTGCGCCGGGGTGCCGTTGTTGTAGAGGCTGTTGTAGGCCGAGTACTTCCCGGGGTTGGCGGGGCCGTAGAGCCCGTCCAGGAAGGAGGCGGATCCGGCGATGCACACCAGATTGACGCCGAGGACCTGCTGGAGGGTCGGCAGCGTGTCCGGCCGACCTGTTCCTGCTACGAACTGGCTGGAAGCACCATTGCCCGTGAGCCGGACGCCGCGCGGAATCGGCAGTTCCTGGTCGATGGCGTAGACGGCGGTGGGGCTCCACTGGAGGACGACGGAGGTGCCGCCGTTCGCCGCGTGCAGCGCCTGCAGGATGTTCGCGGTATCCGTCGATGAAACTCCGGTGGGCGGTGGCACGAGCAGAACCTTGCCCGGCGTCGTCGGGACTCCTGCGGCGAGCGCACCTGGCGACCGGGCCGTTGTCGCCTGGGCGACCCCCGAATGATCCAGGTAGTTGAGCGCCGCGCCTCCCGCCACTCCCGCACCGGTCCACTTCAGCAGCCGACGACGGGTCAACGCTCCCATTCGGCGGGGCGCGGGGTCTCCTGGGGTGCGGACGGCTGCGGCGTCGAGGCGCTCCTGTCCCGCGGAGACATCCTCCTGGTACGCCATGGAATCAGCTCCTGGCCGATCGCCCCTGTAGCCACTCGCCACGAAATGCCCCGTCCTCCCTTGCCCCTGACACCCGACGGCCATTCTCCCACACGGGTTGTACCGACAGCTAGGGGTCCCAGAGGATCGAGAACGGCCTTCCGGAACCGCCGACCCGCCCGGCCGGACGACGGCCGTACGCCGGTAGTCGCCGCGGTGAAGCACATGTTCGGGGCGAGATTCAGGGGGTCGCAGCAGGGGATATGCCGCAGACGGATGCGCTGCAGGGAGGTGGGGCGCCCGGTGATCACCTAGTCTGCCTGCTACGGATCTCCGGGCCCGGTCCCCCGACTGCGACATCGACTGCGACATCGACTGCGAGCGCGAACACTGCCATGACCAAGACGTCGACCTACGGCATCGACCGGATCGAACGGCTGAGCCACCCCCTCCCGATCCTGGGCTCCGAGCGCGAAGCGGTGTTCCAGCTCAGTGACACCTCGTGGCGTCTGATGTTCCATGACTCGGGACGGTGCATGTCCTGCGGCCTGCTCCGCAGCAAGTTGGAGGTCGAGTACGTCGACAGTCGGACGTGTCGCCTGTCCGTCACCGGGGACGACAGCGACGGGTTCCAGGGCGCCGTCGTCCTGGTCGCGCCGGCCCGGAAGGTGAAGGCCGATCTGGCTGCCCGGAAGGCCAGCTTGGAACACGCCGGCAAGGTGGTGGCCGCGGTGGAGTCCGGCTCGTGGTGGTGGGACGCCCGGGTCTTCGACGGACTCGACTGGTCCGAGCGCTGCTCGGTGGCCGGCGTGCGCTACCGGGCGGGTTGGTGGGGCACCGGGAGGATCTCGCCGTCCATGCTGCCGAAGGTGCTCGACTTCGGACCACGTGGCATCGTCCTGCGGGGGTGGCGGGTCCGACTGGTCATTCCGTGGGACACCGTCGCCGGGGTCGAGGTCACCGAAGGGGAGTGGCGGCCCGCTTCGGAACCGGCGACAGGACCGGCGTCGAAGATCGGGGCCAGTGTCATCATCCGGTCCCACGCCGGCCAGGACGCGGTGTTCTGGACGTCGCTGGTGTCCGCCGCGAGATTGCGCGACACCCTGCGTCCCTTGACGGGCCACCTGGCGGGGGCGCTCGCGTCCTAGGCCCATCGGCGGACCCGGTCGCTCGACCGCTCGACCGNNGACGGACAGCCGTCCGCACGACCGACGGAATCGACCGGTCGGGGCGCCCTCAAGTTGGCATCTCGATCGGCCGATGCCCGGGCATGGCCGATGTCTATGGGCAGGAGACAGAGCCGGAGAGGGGCCGCGAACCCGAAGGGCTCGCCGGTCGCCCCTACCGGATGTTCACACGTCGAGGGCTGACGGGAGCGGTCATGGGGGTGGCGGCATCCGTTGCCGTTCTGATGAGCGCCCTGACCACGGCTGCGGGTCCCGCCATCTCCTCGCCGTCCCTTCTGTCGACGACGTCGACTGCGCCCACCGGCGCGGGCGGGGCACCGGGTGATGCTGCCGCCGCGACCCCGGCAGCCGCTACGGCGGGGCCGGTCAACCTGCACGTCGTCCCCTCGTCCGGCGGTCCGTCGACGCCCGGGCGCGGGTTCTCCTACGGCTTCGACCTGGCGTACTCGGTCCCGACCTGGACCAATCTCCCGACCGTCCAGTCGTCCATCCAGGTGGCGCGGACGGGGCCCGGGACGTTCGTCGACGTGCCGATCATGGGCTGGGGACCAGGCAACCCCGAGCCGTCCCCCGGGGTCTACGATTTCTCCGGGATCGCCAAGCAGCTCGCATTCGTCCAGGCCACCGGTGACATCCCGTTCATCACGTTGTGCGCGGCTCCGGACTGGATGAAGGGTGGGCAGGCGGGCACGACCGACTGGAGCCAGATCAACGTGGCCCCCGTGCCCCAGCACTACCAGGACTTCGCCACCCTCTCAGCGGCGGTCGCCCGGGCGTTCCCGCAGGTGAAGCACTTTGTGGTGTGGAACGAGATGAAGGGGTTCGTGAACCCGGGCACGGGGACCGACAGTGCCGATTACACGGCGATGTACAACGACGTCTACCGGGCCGTGAAGTCGGTCCGACCGGACGCCCTGGTCGGCGGCCCGTACGTCTCAGTCCATTCGCTCGCCGGACCGCCGCCGCCGTCGGCCCCGACGCCGTCCGGACCGTGGGGCCACGTCGTTCCTGACTCGCTGGCCGCCATCTCCTACTGGTTGACCCACAACGTGGGGGCGGACTTCATCGCGGTGGACGGACGGGCGTACACCAATGACGCCGGGCTCACCACCGACCCGCTGACCTCGACCGGCAAATACGCGGCGGTCGACCGCTGGCTGGCGTCACGGACGTCCTTGCCGATCGTGTGGATGGAGTCCCATCTGCTGCCCGATCCCACCGTTGCGACCGTGGCCCAGCAGGCCGCCCTCCGGGTGGCGGCACTCCTGCAGATGGCCTCCAGCGGGGCCAGCATCGGCATGCAGTGGAATCCCGTCGACCAGCCGACGTGGGACGAGGGTGTCTGGACCTCCCCGTGGCTACCCGCGGGTGGGCGGGCCACGATCCTGGGCCAGGAGCTGCCCGGGGTGTTGGCCGTCTTGGCCGGTCCGGTGAGCCTGGTTCCCGGCGAACCGGCGGGAACGCTGGTAGCGACCGGTCCGGACGGGACGGTGACGGTCACGGTGTGGGGATCGTCGGCCACCGTTGTCTCCACCGGTCCCCACGCCTGATCGGTCCGGCCTACCCGCCGCTCTGCTTCCCGGCCTTCTTGGTCGGGGCGGCAGCCAGGCGACTGGCCACGCTGTCCAACCCGAGGCGTCCGAGACCATACCCGAGCGTGGTGGCGGCCAGGCCGGCCACGATCATGGCGGAGCGGGCCAGAGACCAGCGGTAGGGGGAGGTCCCGGGCTTGAATCCCGCCACGAATCCGGTCGGTAGTGCGGAGGTGACGTACGACCGTTCACTGGACAGCCCCGCATCGTTGCCGACGTGCTGTGTGACCTTCGCCTTGGAGAGACCTTCGGCCACGCACCGGCGGAGGAAGTAGTCGACCTTGGTGCGGTCGGCGCTCACGAAGTGGTCCACCTCCGCATCGGGGACGTGGACGATCCGGGCCCCGGGGATGAACTCCCGGAGGCGGATGCTGAACTCGGTCTCCTCGCAGCCGAGGGGCAGGTTCCCCATGCGGCCGAACTGGCTCCCGAAGCCGCCGGCCACGTCGAATGCGTGGCGGCGGAACGACATGTTGGCCCCGATCGGGTTGCGGATGGGCGCCTGGCGTTCGGGGAGACCCCGGTAACTGCAGCCGACCACCCAGTCGAACTCCCTCGGGAACCATGGGGGTCGGTCGCCGGGCCAGGCGGCGCGGGCCACGCCTCCCGTGCCGAGCACGTCGGCGTCGCGATACGGGTCCACGAGAGACCCGAGCCAGTCCGGGTCGGCGCGGGCATCGTCGTCGAGGAATGCAATGATCTCGCCGGTGGCGTGGTGCACCCCGGTGTTGCGGGCGCCCGAGAGGCCCGTCTCCTCGGCGTTGGCCACCACGTCGACCCCGGCGTCGCCGAACTCGGCCACGGCCCGCCCGAGGAGCGCCGGATTGTGGTCGATGACGAGGACGATCTGGGCCGGCGGCGTCGCCTGGCCGTGCACCGACGCCACCGCGGCGACCACCTGGTCCCACCGCCGCTCCGTGTAGGCACAGATCAGGACCGTGACGCTGGGGGTGCCGGCGGGCGTGACGGCGGACGTGCCGGCGGACGTGACGCTGGGGGTGCCGGCGGTCGCAACTGCGGGGACGCCGTCCTCCGGCGCCGTGTCAGCGGTCACGGTTGGCCGATCCGACCGGGCGCGTCCCCATGGTGGTCGAGTCCGGTCATGGGCTGATCGGCAGGCTGAACTGGAACTCCTGGACCGCCTGCGACGGTTTCGAGGGACGCGAGAAGACTTTGATCGTCCCGACCTCGGGCGCGGTGATGGTGAAGGGAATCGACTGCTGGAACGTGCCGCCCGCCACCGCCGTGTTCGTGGCCGAGGCGAGGAGTTTGCCCGAGGAGTCGGACAGCTGGACGTCGTAGGTGCCGTTGATGGAGGTGAGCCCGGAGATGGTCAGCTTGCTCTTCAAGTTCCCACCCACCGCGGGCTGCTCGAGGAGTACGCCGGGGAGCGAGGCGGTGACCTGGCTTCGGGTGACCGGGTTGGCGAGCGACACGAAGGCCAGGTTCGGGATCCGCTGACCGCCGACCTCGATGACGACGGACGACACGTTGGGAAAGGCGGTGAGCGTGTAGACGACCTGGGCAAGCCGTCCCTGGAGTGAGGAGAGGGTCCCGGGGCCGAGGTACTGGGGGCTCAGATTGGCGGTGGCGACGCCCGCTTTGATCTGGAGGCCCCGGATGGTCGTACCGGCCGGGATGTCCGTGGTCAGTCCGGCCGCGGTCTCCGCCGGGACGGTTCCGCCCACCAGCGCGACCAGCGCCGCGTAGCGCGGGTCGGCCGTCGACGGGCCGGTGCGGTCCGAGACGCCCAGCGTCGAGCCCCGCAGGAAGTACAGGACCGAGGTGCGCAGCGTGGACGGGGGGGTGGTCGTGGTCGACCCCGGCTTCGTGGTCGTCGTGTTGGGCAGGGTCGTGGTGGTGGCCGTGAGGGTCGTCGGGCTGCCGCCGCAACTGGCCACCAGGACCGCCAGCGCGGCCACCGCCACCGACGCCGCGCCGTAGTGGACGAAGGACCGGGAGGAGCGAACCTGGATCGGGCGACTCATGATGACGGTTGTCCTCTCGTCGAGATGTCGTCTGGCGAACGGAGGCCCGCCGACTGCGACGGGACCGCTCCCGGGGCTCTGCGCGCCGTCATGGTACTCACAGTGACCGGAGATAGTAGAAGCGGGCGGCGATCACGATGGTGAGCATGATGCCGAGGACGGTGAATGCCCAGACCAGCCGACGACGTGCCACCGGGAACCGGTCGGTCGGGCCCGCCACCGCCGCCAGCACCTCGTGGGACACGATGAGCACCAGGACGGAAGCCACGAGGACGATGGCCAACGGTGCATTGACGGCCAGGAACCTCATGCCGCCCGCCGCCGCTTCAGGTCCACGATGGTGGCCGCGGCGTTGACCGCGGCCGCGGCGATCAGCAGCGCCCCGATGCTCCTCACCGGGTGCCACCAACCCATTTCGACGAACACCAGGGCGTAGAAGCAGATGACGGACACGCCGGTGGCGATGGCGACCGTGGCCGCAAAGGCCACGTCACGGACCCGGATCCAACCGGTGGCGGCCCAGCCGGTCCCCAGCACGATGGCCAGGGCGCTCAGGCCCGAGCGGACGGGGGAGTGGACGTCGGCCAGCGTGAACACGGCGGACAGTGCACATGCCACCGCCGCCACGGCATCGACGCCGATCCTGATCCACTGCTCCTTGGACTTCACGGGAGCACCTCCACGATGTTCGACAGCGCGGCGATCGGTGCGCGGAGGCCGGGTGGGGATGGCGCGCCGACCTGGGAAAGTGCTGGAGGCGGCAGTGTGGTGGTCGTCGTGGTCGTCGTGGTGGTCGTCGGATGGGTGGTGGTCGTGGTGGTCGGCGGATGGGTGGTGGTCGTGGTCGTCGGCTTCGGTCGGGTGGTGGGCGGCGGCTTCGGTCGGGTGGTGGGCGGCGGCTTCGGTCGGGTGGTGGGCGTCGGCCTCGGATGGGTGGTGGGCGTCGGCTTCGGGTGGGGCGTCACGGGCCCCACCGGCTTCGGGTGGGGCACGACCACGGGCTTGTGGTGCCGGGTCGGGGCGCTCTTCTCGATCCGCAGCACGAGCGCCGAGGAGTTCTTGTACACCACGTGGACGTACCCGGTCTTCAACAGGCGCGCCGTGAACGTGGTCAGCCAGTCGGGCGGGTAGCCGAGGTAGTCCCATCCCTCGTTGGCCTGGCTCCGCGTGAAGTAGATGTACGTGGGCTTGTGAGTCACCGGGAGGTGGTCCGCCAGCTCGGTCTGGCTGGCGGCAAGGAGGCCGCCGAACTCGACCAGTTTGTAGGCGCCGACCTTGGCGTAATAGAACGGCTCGTCCCGGTTGGTCACGTACACGACCGATCCGTCGGCTACGTGCACGTGGATCCAGGTGGCGGCGGCCAGGTCACCGGGGGAGATGGCCTCGAAGCTCTCGTTGCCGAACCTGTTGAGGGGGAACAGCACGAGGAGAAGGACGCCGACGCCGAGCAGGAACACGACCGACGCCTTCCTGAGCGGGGCGTAGTCGATGATGCTGGCCGTGAGCACCGCGGCGGGGGCCAGGCTGAACAGCAGGACCCGGAGCGCCACCTCACCGCCGTAGCTCACCGCCCCGGCCACGAACACGGGGGCCACGGCGACGACGACCATGGTCCACATGGTGCGTCCCCGGCGCCACAGCGCCCACCAGCCGACCATGGCCGCCAACCAGGTCAGTGCCGCCCCGAAGAGGCGGCTGTCCGTCACCAGGGTCCGGCCGAAGGACTTTCCCCCGAGGCGCGCCCCTACCGTCGAGTTGAGCGTGGACCCGATCTGGCCGGCGGACCCCAGGATCTTGGCCAGGTGGCCGGCCCAGTAGGTGTGCGCCTCCCACGAGAGCCACGCCCACACGAGCACCGCCGTGAACACCCACAGCATGCGGAGACTGGTGCGCCCGGTCAGGGCGAATCCGAAGAAGACGAGACACAGCGCGGCCGGGGTGATCTGGTGGGTAACGGCGGACGCCCCGAGGATCACCAGCAGCACGACGAGCAGGGCCACCCGGTACCCGGGGGTCGTGTCGGTCTCGGGCTGCTCGTTGGGGGTGGCGCCGTAGGGGAGCTGGAGGAGGTTGGTGGCGAACAGCTTGAGCCGCAACCACGACCGGGAGTCGATGATGGCCTGGACCGGCTTCGGAGATCGCCCACCGGCGGCGAAGACGCGGATGGCGATGGCCACCGCCGCCAGGAAGAGGAAGACGTTGATGCCCTGCGGGGAGAAGTAGTCCTGGTCGATCCAGTTACTGGCGAGGAAGATGGCCAGGACCGCCCACCGGGCCCGTGAGGTCCGCAGGCACGTGTCGGCGATCACCTTGAGCGGGATCAGGTCGACGAGGTTGAGGCCGAGGGGACACCAGCGCAGGAACCACGTCGTGGACACCCCGATGGCCTTGGCCATCATGCCGGCGGCCGCGAACATGGCTGGCCAGGACATCCGCACGTCGAGGCGGGGCAGTGCCGTTCCGGTGCGGCCGATGTAGTCGCTGAACCCGGCCACGACGTAGGCCGCCGAGAACCGGGGCACCGGCTCGGTGGCCGGGAGGGTCCCGTGGAGGATCAGGGCCAACGCGATGAGCGTCGGGATCATGATGATGGTGCGCGGCGACTCCCGGGACAGTTCGAGGACGATGCCCGCCGCAGCCAGGGCGACCCCCAGCCACCACAGGACGGAAAGCTGCGAGACGAGGCCGGACGCCGGCGCTGCGTAGGGATGGATGGAGGAGAGGGACACGCTCCAGGCGATGACGCCGGCGACCGCCAGCAGCAGGGGGAGCAGGCTCTTGAACCTCGAGCTCGGGCCGGTCGGGTGCAGGTCCGCGTCGCGACCCGCCAGGCCTCCGGGCGGCTGGTCCGCCATGACGTCGTACGTCGCTTCAGTGGTCAATCGCCCAGCATCTCTCGCCCGGTGTTTGTGCGCCTACACGGTCGGTGCGCAAGCCTGTTACCTGCCCCTGTGGCGATGTGCGGAACGCTATAGTACCTGGTACCGACGTTCAATGGCCATCGGATCGGCTGTGGTTCCACCGTGGGGATCGGCCTTGGGGCGACGCCTCCGGGATCCTGGGTGACGGGTCGGATGGCAACCGCCGAGTCCCCGGCTGGCTGATTCCCGAGGAGGGTCACCGTGAACGAGTTCGAGCAACGCCAGGAGGCGGAGGAGCCGCTCCGCGCCTTCGACGCCGAGTTCCCGGGTAGGCGGCGCCGGCGGTTGCTGATCGGTGCGGCGTCGGCCTTCCTGGTGGTCGTGCTCGTCGTGTGGGGCGCCCTCTTCGTCGGGATGAACAACAAGATCCACAAGCTTGAGCGGACGACGACGGCCCAGTCCGCGCAGATCACCAGCTTGAGTACGCAGCTCAACACGGTCAAGGCCTCGCTGGGTGCGGCGGTTGCCTGCCTCCAGACGGTGGGCGCGCTCGAAGGCCTGTGTTCGAAACTGGTCAAGTAGCTTCCAGCGCGATCGAAAGTCGCGCCGCACACCGGATGACCTGAGCGGAACGACCGGTCCGCGTGCGTCACGCGGACGTCACGCGGGGATCGACGGCATCGCGCACATGTGGGCCGGATACGCCTGTCGTCCCCGTTCTGGAAGTGCTCAGTAGTCACGTCGGCTGCTATCTTTGCGGGTGAGTTGCACGTTTCTCAGGTCAGGGTCGCGGGCCCCACCCGGACGTCTCGGACTGATCGCTTGGCCCCGTCCCGGTCGTGGTCTGGTTGCGGAATGGCGGCGAGGCACACCACGCAGGCAGGAACCGACTAGGAGGACTGTTGATCTCGCGACCGCTGATAATTCTCGGGGCCCCCCGCTCGGGAACGACGATGATCTTCCAGGCCCTGTCCACCCACCCCGAGCTCTGGAGTCTGTACCGGGAAAGCCAGAACATCCTCAACCAGCACTTTCCCGTCCAGATGCTCCCGGGGCAGTCGGTACTGGTCACCGCTGAGGACATCGATGACGCTACGGCGGTCGCCATCGACCAGGAGTTCTTCGACGAAGTCGGCAACGCTGAGGCGTCGCTGAAGCTGTTCGGCCGCGGTGTCCCGCTGATCGCCCGCGTCCGATTGAGCAAGTTCCTCACCAAGCTCGGCAAGGACTTGAAGGTCCCGCCGATCCGCATGGTCGAGAAGACCCCGGACAACTGCTTCCGGATCAAGATGCTGCTCCGGGTCTTCCCGGACGCCCAGTTCGTCTACGTCGTCCGGGACCCGAGGGGCTCCATCGCATCGATCCACAAGGGTTGGACCGAGGAGTCCCGATTCCAGCGGTTCGAGCTGCCGGCCGACTTCACCATCAAGGGGTACACCGGGAAGTCGTGGTGCTTCGGGCTGCCGCCCGGTTGGGAGGAGCTCGACGGTTCGACGGTCATGGAGATCTGTGCCCACCAGTGGCGCCTCTACAACGAGTACTGCCACCGTGATCTGCCCGAGGACGACCAGCGGACCCTCGTGGTCCGCTACGAGGAGATGTCCTCGGATCCGGGGCCGGTCCTCGACCAGGTGGCCCGCTTCGCCGACCTCGATCCCGCGCCGCTCGACCGCTACAAGGAGAAGCTCCCGGTCGTGAACACGTGGACGAAGCCCAGCTCGGACAAGTGGCGCAGGGTGGAAGAGGAGATCGGCGACGTGCTCCCGATCGTCTCGTCCGAGGCCGGGCGCCTCGGGTACCCCGTGTGAGCGTCGCGTCACCGTGAGACCGGACCGGACGAAAGTCCTGTACATCGGGGGCGAGGGGCGGTCGGGGTCGACCGTCCTGGAACGCCTGCTGGCCACCACACCCGGGACATGCGCCATCGGCGAGGCCAAGTACCTGTTCGCGCTGGGCATCGGGAGCAAGGAGCTCTGCGGGTGCGGCCGACCGGTGCCGGAGTGCGAGCTGTGGTCAGAAGTGGGCAACCGCCTGGTGGGCGGCTGGGACAGCGCGGAGGGAAAGGGGCTCGTCGACCTCTTCGCGGCGCTCGACCGACCCCGGAAGATCCCCGCCACCGTGGCCGGGCGGGGCGACCTGGTCCGCCGGGCCCGCGAGGTACTGGCCGACCTGTACCCGCTGATCGCCGAGGTTTCCGGAGCGTCGGTCATCATCGACTCGTCGAAGCACCCCGCATGGGCCTACCTCCTGGCGGGGACGGAGACGGTCGATCTCCGGGTCGTCCATCTCGTGCGCCACCCCTCCGGCGTGGTCCAGTCGTGGAGCCGCCCCATCGAGCGACCTCAGGCCGGCGCCGGCAAGGGCGAGCAGCTGATGCCGGCGCACTCCGCGTTGGAGGTGACCGTCCGGTGGGACATCTTCAACGGGCTGTTCCACCGCCTGGCGCGACGGTCGGTCCCGACGGTGCTGGTCCGGTACGAGGACTACGTCGAGGACATCGGGGGCACGCTGCGGGCCTCGCTGGGCCTGGTCGGACTGGAGTGCGGCGGGACACCCGAGACGATGACACGGGGCCATGGGATCGCGGGGAACCCCTCGCGCTTCGCCGATGACGGCCAGGCGATCATGGTCGACGACCGGTGGATCACCGAGTTGGGTCGGATCAAGCACACCCTGGTGTCCGCCGCCACCTGGCGCAAACGGTCGGCCTACGGCTACCGGTACCGCCGCTCCGAGCCCGTCGTCCCCCTGGTCCGCCACGCCACCGGTCGAGCCGCAGGCACAGGGGATCGAGTAACCGGCGGTGTCACGGACAGCGACACCGAAGGCGGCAGCGGCACCGAAGGCGGCAGCGGCAGCGGCAGCGGCGACGATCCGGCGGTACGTCGGTCACGCGATCGAAGTGGCGTGGTCGACGACTGAGTCGGCTGGTCAGCGCCGATACCCGACCGGGCACGATGGATGTCGGCGGCACCCGGACGGGCGACGCCGGTGCCACGTCACTCCAGCTTCAGCTGGCCTCTTCGCAGGTCGACAGGACTGACCATGAGCTTCCCGATTCGCGGGGGACTGCCGCATGCTGCATGGCGGCCTTGCGGGTACCACGCTTGCGCTCGATGTAGATGGTCCGGAACACCCGGAGGCCGTCGGAGAAGGCGTTGAGGTTGCTGGTGCCGTGCAGCCGGTTGCGCTCGAAGCTCGGCACCTCGAATACCCGCAGGCTCGCCTTGGCGATTCGGATATTGATCAGTGTCTCGACTTCGAACCCGTCCCCCCACAACATCATCGATTCGTCGGTGCCCGGGCGGCACTCGGGATCGAGGGCGATGGCATCGAGGCAGCCTCGCCTGAAGGCGTTGTAGCCGTAACACAGGTCGGTGTACCGGGTCCCGTACAGGGCGTTGACGATCTTATTGAGCCAGAAGTTGCCGGACTGGCGCAGTCGGCTGATATCGCTGCTCCCCGCACCGGGCATGAAGCGGGAGCCCTTGGCGAAGTCGGCCCCTTGGCGGAGTGCGTCGACGAAGCGGGGGATCTCGGCCGGGTCAGTGGATCCGTCAGCGTCGATCATCACGATGAAGTCACCAGTGGTGGCCGCGAACCCGCATGCCAGCGCGTTCCCCTTGCCCTTGCGCGTCTGCCCGACGACCTTGATGCCGGGGTAGAAGGCCCGGGCCACCTGGACCGTCTCGTCGGTGGAGTTGCCGTCGACCAGAATCACTTCGTGTAGGCCGGCGGGAAGGGCCTCCAGCACATGGGGGAGGTTCCGGGCCTCGTTCTTGGCCGGGATCACCACACTGACGGTGGGGGGCTTGCGCACATGGTGCCGCGCACCGGTTGAGGAAGGGATCTGGCGCACGACGGCGATCCGGTGGGTCCTGCGCTCGCCGTCCAGGGACAGGTGGCCGGACTCGTCCTGGGCCTCGGGTTCGAACTCTTCGGACTTGAGGACCGTCATCGCAGCGCACCTTTCGTGAAGAGGTTCGATCGAAGGACATGTCGATCGGCCTGCTGGACTCCGCTCAGGCCGACCCCGTAGTCGCGTTGTTCAACTGGATTGCTCATCACTTCGCCCCTGACTTGTACTGCTATTCGATGACTGGCCGACATGGACACTGATGACTACCTCACAGCGCCACCCGTGGACCCCGCTGTCACCGACCCCTCGATCATCAGGAATGCGCCAACGCTCCATGGCCGACACGCCCCTGGGGACGACTCCACTGACGGTCCTCGTGTGGTCCTGCTCCGCCGCTCCACTCCGATGAGCACTGGCGATGTCTTGAGATTCTGCCGGTCATTGTCGCAGGTAGTCAAGGGAATTCTGGAAGCGCCGCCCTCTGTGGGCGGGTCCCTACCGAGGGTGGGGAGAAGACCCCTTGATGCCCGCGAGAACGCTGTTCCAATCGGATTGCGGGATCGATCCAATCGGGTGGCGGGATCGATCGGATCGGGGTGGCGGGATCGATCGGGATGTGGCCCTGACCGAGCGGCGACGCCCCTCTGGCGGTCGTCGGCAATGACCCAATTGAGGTCCACTTCGGCCCTAAAGTTCTCCCGGACGGGTGCCGATGATGCGAACGCATCGACAGTCGTCAGAGGAGCGTTCCGATATGAGCCATGCGACCGATAGGGATTCGACGCAGTATCAGCGGTACGGCCGGTGCCACCGATGCGGCTGGTCCCAACCCCTCGCCAGGGTGCGTGGTCGCCGCAACTTCGCGGCGATGAAGCAGGCCACCGGCGGCATCGCCCTCGGGTGTCGCTGGCTGTGTGAGGAGTGCCTCGTGGCCCTCCGCCCGGACGAGCCGTTCCGTCCGCAGCCCGTCGCCGCGACGATCGTCGACCAGCGTTCGAAGCGCTCGACGAAGATCCGGTCCGTGGCCTGAGCCTGGCCGGGGACCGCGCCCCGGGCATTCGCCCCACCGTGCGTCCGCAACGGTGCCCCGGCTGAGCATCGAGCCGATCCTGTACGCCGGCCTGATCCCCCCAACCCGCGACCTTCCGACCTGGCCCCGACGGAGCACCGCGGATACCGGCCCGCAACACGCCTGTTCGACGCGATGTCCATGGAGAGCCCGGTCGTGCCGATCCTCGGCTCAGGCGTGACCGCCCGCTGTGGAGTGACCTCCCGCTGTCGCCCGGGGCGAGGTGGACCGGGCCGCCGTCACCGACGTGCCGTGTCGGTCCCGTGAAGGGCCGCGACCGATGGCACCCATTGGTGACCAGGAGAAGTATCGTGACCAGTGTTGGCACGGGCGGCGGAAGTAGCGGCACGCATCTCGGGCGTGCGGCGCCGTACCGCCGGTCCGAGCGCAGGGGAGTGAAGGAGATCAGTCGTTGACTCGCAATCGAGGCCGGCTCCCCACCGTTCTGATCCAGGACCGCTCCCGAATGTACCGGGAGAGCCTGCGCGTGCTCTTCGAGAGCAACTCCCTGTCGGTGGCGGAGGCCATGGCCTCGGCCGATGCGCTCGAAGGTGCTTGCCGTGCCCAGACCGTGGACGCCGTGGTGTTCGAAGCCGCAGGGGTGGTCGAAGGGGTGCCCGACCTGGTCGAGCGCCTGAGGGCCTGTGATGCCAGCACCCGACTCGTGGCGACCTATCCGTCCGAGCTGCGCGGCGTCGCGCTCGAGGGTGCACTCAATGTGCATCGCAGTGCCCCTGGTGCCTACTTCCTTGCCGCCGTATCCGGTGACGCGGGACCGCCGACCGGAGAGGACAAGGGGGAGAACCAGGGTGAGGACCCGGTCGCCGGTCGGGAGGGGGTGACCCTGTGGGATCCGGGCGCGGAGGTGCTGACCAAGCGGGAGATGCAGGTCCTGGCCCTGATCAGCGGCGGATTGACCACCCAGCAGATCGCCGAACGCCTCGGGATCAGTGCGAAGACCGTGGAGAGCCGCCGGCAGGGGCTCTTCGCCAAGCTCGGCGTCCAGAGCCAGTCCCACGCCGTCTCGGTGGCCATCCGGGCGGGCTTCCTCGGCAACCGTCCCGATGTCGCCTTGGCTCAGGGCCGGCCTCAGGGCCAACGGTGACCCCGACGTCTGCGTCCCGCCCTCCCGCACCGTACCGGCGGCCCTTCTTCCGGGTCCGGCGGTACACGTCGGAACTCCCCAAGGTCGTCTGCCTCTGTGACTCGAGTGTGATCCCCGAGGCCCTGCACGTGGTACTCGAAGGCCGGGCGGGAATCGTGGCCACGACCAGCTCCGGCAACGCGGCCGTGGCCCTCAGCGAGCTCCTGGTGCCGGACGTGGTCGTGGTCAGCGAGATGCTGGCGGACGGTGTCGCCGAGAGCTTCGTCCCTGCCATCCTGCGGGTGGGGAGTCGGGTGCTCATGATTTGCGAGCCACGCGAAACGGCCCGACTCGTCGAACTGGTGGCGCAGGGCGTCACGGGACTGGTGGGCACCGACCAGACGCCCCAGGAGTTGGCCGAGGCGGTCCTCGAGCTGGCAGCGGGCGGAGCGGAACTGCCGCCCGACGTGGTGGCCGCGGTGGTCGCTGACTGGCGCAGAGGCTGGCGCCGGGGGGCGGGGGACACCAGGAGCGCCGAGCTCACGGCCCGGGAGCGGGACGTCCTGGACGCCATCTCCGACGGTCTCAGCGCCAAGGCCGTGGCCCACCACCTGGGGATTGCCGTCAAGACCGTCGAGCACCATAAGTCGAGGATCTTCGACAAGCTCGGAGTCCGGTCACAAGCCGAGGCCGTTGCGGTCGCGCTCGGCACCGCCGCCGAGCCCGGCGAGCCCGGCGAGGCCGACACGGGGGACGCCGACACGGGGGACACCGACACGGGGGACACCGGGGACGGCGTCGCCAGCGGTCGGACGGCGTCATGATCCGGCGCCCGCCGAGGAAGCGGAAGTACGCAGCGGTGCCGACGGGCTACGGGATCGAGGTGCGATCCATGACCAAGGCACTACGGGGACGGCTCATTCTCGACCGTGTCGATCTCGAGGTCCGGCGCGGGACGCTGGCGGTGCTGGAGGGATCGAACGGAGCTGGGAAGACGACGCTGATCCGGTCACTGGCCACTGTGGTGGCACCGGACAGCGGTACCGTCCTGGTGAACGGCTACGACGTGGTGCGCCAGAGTCTCGACGTCCGTCGGTCGATCGGGGTGAGCTTCGCCAACGAGCGGAGCCTGTATTGGCGCATCAACGCCTTCGAGAATCTCGAGCTGTTCGGGAAGATCGCCGGCCTGGTGAAGCCGGATATCGCCGAGCGGTCGGTCGATCTCCTGGAGCAGCTCCGGCTCATGGATGTCTCCACGCTCCAGGTGGCTCGCCTGTCCACCGGCCAGCGGCAACGGCTGATGGTCGCCAGGGCCTTCCTCACCGATCCGGCCGTGGTGCTGCTCGACGAACCATTCCGGGGCATCGACGGGGAAGGGCTGCACTCGATCATCGACCTGGTGACCGACCGGGTCGGCCATGGCACTACGGCGCTGATCGTGGCACCGCTGATCGACGCCATCGTGCCTGCCGCGGACAGGACGTACCGGATCCAGGACGGGCGGATATGGCCGACGGGCGCCGACCGGTCGGCCGGGGATCAGGGTGACCACGGGAATCCAGGTGACCAGGGGAACCCAAATGACCAGGGGAACCCAGGTGACGAAGGGAACCCAGGTGACGAAGGGAACCAGGGCGCCGACGGAACTGCAGCGACCACGGACGCCGTCGAGCCGGACGGACGATTGCCCCAGACAGGCGGTCGCGTGGGGGAGTATCCGTGACCTTCCTGCGCATCCTGGGGGCGACGGCCCAGAAGGACTTCCGGACGGCGATCTCCTACCGGGTCGGCTTCGTCACCAGCATCATCGCCACGTTCTGGGGCCTGTTCGCCTTCCGATTCGTGTCCAAGCTCGTCAACTCCGGTCAGTTCAGCTCCAGCTCGACGAGTTATTTCAAGTACACCGTGGTCGGGCTGCTGTTCGCCTCGATCCTCGAGCCCACGGCGGTCGGCACCTCGGTGTCGGCCCGCAACGACCAGGTCCAGGGAACGCTCGAGTACCTGTCCACTCAGCCCGTCCGCCGGGCGTACATCGGGTTCAGCTGGTCGGCTTTCAATCTGCTGCAGTCGTTGTTGGTGGCGGCCATCGTCGTGCTGTTGACCATCCCGCTCGGATTCAGCGTCTCCGACGTCAATGTTCCCGTGGTCCTCGTCGTCATCCCCCTCACCATCCTGATCTTCGGTGCGGTGGGCAACATGGGCGCCTCACTGGTCATCCTGCTCCAGCAGGGCGTCCCCCTCGTGGCCGGGCTCCTCAGCATCATCGGGATCATCAGCGGCACGCTCTTTCCGGTCACCGTGTTCCCACCGTGGCTCCAGTTCTTCGCCCACCTGTCGCCGCTCACCTACGCGCTCGACGCCCTGCGCTCGGCCACGCTGGCCGACCAGCCGCCGACGAACTATGCACTGGACTTCGTCGTGCTGGTCGGATTCGCCGTGGTCCTCCTGCCGCTCTCCGGGCACCTGCTCGAGCGATCCTTCCGGATCGCCCAGCGGCGGGGGTCCCTGAGCACGTTTTGAACAGGATGGGGTGCTGATTCGTATGGTTATCGAGGGTTACATAACGCGCGCGGCGGCGGATACAGTAGGAGGATGCAATTGTTTGAGTCGACGCACGAGCCGGACGTTCCCCTTCCCATGACGCAGGGACCGATGCGCCTGCGCGTCGACCAGGTGGCCTGGCGGGACGTCGGCGACGAGCTGATCGTGCTGGAGTTGGCCACGTCCACCTACCTCACGCTCAACGGCTCGGCCAAGCAGCTCTGGCTCGGTCTGGTGTCGGGCGCCACGGCCGAGGAGCTCGTCGGGTCGCTGGTGGCGGCCTACGGGATCTCGGTCGACCAGGCCGGTGCCGACACCGAGTCCTTCCTGGCGGCGCTGCTCGAGCGGAAGCTGATCGAGCCGGACGACTGAGTCGCCGGTGGCTGGCTCCCGGTTCTGCGCACCCGCGCTCACGTGGAGTGGTGGCCTTGCTGCGAAGAGCGTCCACAGGAGAAGGTCGAACCACCCCTTAGGGGGATCATCCCCCCTCGGAGCGGTGGTCAAGGACAACCCGGTGGCTTACAGTGACAACACTCAACGAGGGAAAGGGGCAGAAATGTCAAACAACTACGAGGCTCCGGAAATCACCGTCCTGGGCGAGCTGACCGACATGACCCAGACCAGTACCAAGCCGGGGGTCTACTTCGACTTCGGTAACTGCAACCAGGGATCGACCAGCCAGGGAACCAGCTGAACCGAAGTTCCTTGACCGGCCTGGCCGGCAAGCTGTTTGTGAAACCAGGCTCCCGCAAGGGGGCCTGGTTCGCGCCTGACGTCATACTCTCGCACGACGCGTCCGGGGCGAGGATCCTCCTCCACCTCCCCTCGGGTACCTACCTCCGGCTCGACGAGTCGGCCGCCCGCATCGTCGACCTCTTGAACGAGGACCCCGACCCCGGTCATGCCGCGGCGCGGCTCGCCTCCGACTTCGACATCTCCCACGACCAGGCGTTGGGCGATGTCCGCACCGTCATCGCGACCGTCCAAGGACGTGCCGCGGCCCGCACGCACCGTGGGCGCCTCCCCACCCCCTCCGGGATGGTGGCCGTCGGCCGGTCGTGGCGGCGTCTTCCCCGCGCAGGACGATGGGCGACCGCCGAGGCGGCCATGGTGATCATCGTGATCGAGGCGGGCCTGGCGGTGTCCAGCCTGCCGAGACTGGCCACGTTGATGGGCGTCCCGTTGGCCACCGATCAAGAGGCCGCGGCGGTCGAGACCGACGATTCCGAGGCCATCGCCGCGCTCGGCGAGCGTGAGCGACGGGCCATGTGGGCGGTGGACTGGGTACTGTCCCGCTGGCTCTTCGACGAGACCTGCCTGCGTCGGTCTCTGGCCTTCGGTTGGTTCATCCGTCGGCGCAAGCCGGTGCTGCGACTCGGGATGATCGATGACGGAGGCGCAATCGCCCATGCCTGGGTCGAGGCCGGGGGCAAAGCGTTCGACACCACCGCGGTGACGGGGACGTTCGCCGTGGGCACCGGTCCGACGGCGCAGGACCCGCCCGCCGGGTCCCCAGGAGACCCCAGATCAACGGAAGGCCAGGTGGGTCCGGGAACCAATCCGGCCACCAACGGCAACGTACCGACAGCCAACGGCAACGTGCCGACAGAAGGTGGAAACGCCTAGTATCGCCCGGGTGAGCAACGGGGCATCGGTGGAGGTCTACGAATGCTCCGGCCTCCGTTTGGCATCGCAACTGCCTCTCTCGGCCCCGCTGTCGATCGATGGCGACCTCGCCTCGGCCGACGTCACCATCGCGATCGGTGAGGAGCGGACGCCGCCTTCCGAGCGCCCGTCCGCCGATGTGATCGCCGAGCTCATCCTGGACGGGTATCCCTTCTACACGTTCTGCCGGGTTGGCGACGACATCGTCGGGCGCATGGGCGGCATCGGCGACTTCGAGATCAGCGGCGACCTGACGAAGGTCGTGTGCCACCCCTACGTGGGCGGCCGGCACGAGGTGTTGCCCATCGTCATCCCCGGGACCATCACCGCCTTCCTCATGAACATGGCCGGCCAGTTCGTGCTGCACGGGAGCGCCGTCGACCTCGGGGGTCGGTGCCTGGCCTTCGTAGGTCAGTCCGGTCAGGGCAAGTCGACCATGGCGGCCATGTTCTGCGCGCTGGGTGCAGCCTTGGTGACCGACGACGTCCTGCCCCTCGAGTTCGGGACGGGGCGCAACGGTTCCGGTCCTGTCTTCTGTCTCCCGGGAGGGAGCGAGATCAGGCTGCGCGAGGGGTCGGCATCGCTGATCGACCGGTTCGTGACCGATGTCGCCGTTCGTGACACCGCGGACCAGCGGCGCGCCGTGTCACCCGGATCCACCGGCCGTGACCGGGTCCCCCTGTCCGCCATCGTGGTGCCCCATCCCGACCGTCTGCATCCCCAGGTGACCGCCCGACGACTGGGCGCCGGCGAGGCGAGCCTCGTGCTCGGTCGCTACCAGCGCATCGAGGGCTGGCGGTCCACCGAGCACCTGCGCCGGCAGTTCGAAGCAGTCGGACAGGTGGTCGTCGCGGTGCCGGTGTTCGACGTTTCCGTACCGTGGGGCCCGCCGTTCGCCGACGACCTCGTGACGCAGGTGCTGGAGGCCTGCGGGCTCACCGACCTGCTCGGTCGCCTGGCGGAATCCGACGGGACCCGCCAGATGGAGACCGGCGTCTGATCCTCCCGACTGACGGTGGTCGGACCCCGGCTGCCGCCTTTCGACGAGCCTCCGTGAGTGTGGTCCCGACAACGGTGGCGCCGTCGGCCCCGGTGCTCGCCGCAGGCGCCGCCAGGGGGACGCACCGGTAGCCGATGACACGTCTTCGCAGGCAAAAGTAGACGGAACGCGCCATGGCTGGGGTACTATTATGTGCTCGGTGTCGTCGGACTACCGACGGATCTCAGGAAGCAGGGAACCATGAAGCGAACAGCAGTGAAGGCGCGGCACCTGGCATCGGTATGTGCCGTGGGGGCACTCGCCGTCGGGTTGGTCTCGATGATGGGCGCAGGCCCGGCCGTCGCCGGCCCGACGTCGGCACCGGATCAGCCGTCGGTCATCCACGGCAACTCGATCGGCGGCCATGCGGCCCACGCCACCTCCCACATCGGCTTCGGCCTGCCGACCGGCAACGGCTTCCTCTCGGTCTTCCAGACGATCCCGGCCAAGACACTGTCGGTCACCGTCGGAGCGGGGACGCCCTTCACGCTGTCCCAGGGCGACTTCAACTTCGGCGACATCGCGCCCAACACGTACCCCGTCACGGCGAAGACCGGCCCGGTCGTCACCGCCAGCGGCAGCATCGCCATCCCGACCGGCGGGGACGTCACCTCCCTCGTCTACCTGGGAGCGACCGGCACGCCTACGGTCGGCGGCTTCCCGAACAACCTGGCCTCGGCACCCGCCGGTCAGTCCCGCATGGTGTTCCGCAACACGGGCGAGGGCGGCCCTGTGGACGTCCTGGTCAACGGCGTCGTCGAGGCCACGTCACTCGTCAATGACGGCACGTCGTCCGTCCAGGTCAACCTGCCGGGTGAGCCCCTCCAGATCATTGTGAAGAACCACGCCACGCAGACCACCGTGGCCCGGTTGGCCAACGCCGTCCTCACCCCCGGTCTCTTGGTCAACGAGTTCTTCATCGGTAGCCAGACGAATGGGACCGGCTCCCTCCTGAGCAACGCCATCCCGCTCGAGAGCGGCTACCGGCTCTTCGCCTCCGACGGCGGCGTCTTCACGTTCCCGGCGAGCCTGCCCTACTTCGGCTCGGAGGGCGGTAAGCCCCTCAACCAGCCGATCGTGGGTGCGGCGACCGATCCGCTCGGACTGGGCTACTGGATGGTGGCCTCCGATGGCGGCATCTTCACCTTCGGTGACACCGGGTTCTTCGGCTCCATGGGCGCCCAGCACCTCAACGAGCCGATCGTGGGCATGGCGGCCACGCCGGACGGCGACGGCTACTGGCTCGTGGCGTCCGACGGCGGCATCTTCGCCTTCGGCGACGCCGTTTTCCAGGGCTCCATGGGCGCCCAACACCTCAACAAGCCCATCGTGGGCATGGCGGCCACACCGGACGGTAAAGGCTACTGGCTCGTCGCCTCCGACGGCGGCATGTTCTCCTTCGGCGACGCCGTTTTCCAGGGCTCCATGGGCGGTCAGCACCTCAACCAGCCGGTCGTGGGCATGGCGTCCACAGCCGACGGCGGCGGCTACTGGCTCGTGGCGTCCGACGGCGGTATGTTCTCGTTCGGCGACGCCGTTTTCTTCAACTCCATGGGCGGCCAGCCCTTGGCCAAGCCGATCGTGGGCATGATGTCGAGCCCCGACTCGCTGGGCTACTGGCTGGTGGCTTCCGACGGTGGGGTCTTCTCCTTCGGCGATGCACATTTCATGGGCTCGACCGGGAACATCGCCCTCAACAAGCCCATCGTGGCCGGCAACTCGTCGGGGACCCTGCTGGTCGGGTAGGGGACCCACGCATCGGGCCGGGGTCCCGGCGGCCTCATCGGGTTGGGGCCCTGTTGATCGGGTTGGGGTCCGCTCATCGGTCAGGGGTCCCGGCTCATCGGGCCGGGGACCCGGCGGCTGGTCCTTGCCGTTATGCGGATGCGGCGTCCAACGCCGCCATGTGGGCGTCGGTGAGGACGAGCGTGGCCGCCTCGCAGTTCTCCTCCACGTGGGCCACTGACTTGGTCCCCGGGATGGGCAACATGACCGGCGACTTGTGTAGCAACCAGGCCAGGGCCACCTGGGACGGTGTGGCGCCGGTGGCCCGCACCACGTCGTCGACCGGCCCGCCCGGTGCGGCCAGCCGGCCCGATGCGATCGGGTACCAGGGGATGAAGCCCAGACCCTCGGCCTGGCAGCGCTCCAGGACGTCCTCCGACGAGCGGTCGGTCAGGTTGAAGAGGTTCTGTACGGTGGCCACCGGGACCACTGTCTGAGCCTCGGCGAGCTCCCCGACCCCGACCTGGGACAGTCCGACCTGGGCCACCTTGCCTTCGGCGACCAAGTCGGCCAGCAGTCCGAACTGCTCGGCAGATGGGACCGAGGGGTCGATCCGGTGGAGCTGGAACAGGTCGATCCGCTCGAGCCCGAGGCGACGGAGACTGAGTTCGCACTGCTGGCGGAGGTACTCGGGCCGTCCGACCGGAAGCCACTGTCCCGGGCCTTGGCGCGTGAGCCCGGCCTTGGTGGCGATGACCAGGTCCTCGGGGTAGGGGTGGAGCGCCTCGCGGATCAGGCGTTCGCTGACCTCGGGACCGTAGGAGTCGGCCGTGTCGATGAAGTCGACCCCCATCTCGACGGCTTTCCGTAGGACCTGGATGCAGGCGGCCCGGTCCGCGGGCTCGTCCCAGACACCGGGCCCGGTGAGCTGCATCGCCCCAAATCCGAGTCGGTGGACGCTACGGGCGGCCGGGGTGCCGGCCCCGAGCGTGTAGGTACCACTCGAACGGGCCGGGCGTCCGCGACTACGGCCTCCGGTGTCCGTGGCCTCTCTGCTGTCGTCTGTGTCGTCCATGGGCTTCCTCGCTTCAGTTCGGTTCCTGATCGGTCCGGTCCCGGTTGTCGTCAGTGTCGGCATTGCTCGTCACCACTATCGGACCGTCCGCCTCGAGGCGGATCATGTCCCGCTCAATGTGGCTCAGGTGCGGCCGGTTGTCCGTGACACTGCGGACTCGCCGCTCGACAATGGAAGGCTATTTGTCGCGTCCAGGCCGTCGTTCATCGGACGGGCGGTCGCCGGGAGGACGGTCATCGGGCAGGCGCTCGGCACGCGGGTCACGGGCGGGTGACAGGCTCGCCGAACGGGCCGCGGCCGAGTTGGGTGCGGATCGGCGTGAACGGGGGCTGCACGGTGTGCCGCCGTTGCCAGTTGGCCCCGTCGACGACCAGCGAGTGACCGGAGATGTAGGCGGCATATGGGGAGCAGAGGTAGGTGGCAGCCCAGGCCAGCTCCCGGGGGTAGCCGACCCGACCGGCGGGCACCCGGTCGTCCTGGCCCTCGTACTTGCCGGGCACGGCGGCGATGGCCGCCACCTCATCCTCGTGGGGCATGAGGCCGGGCACCAGGCCGTTGACCCGGATGCCGTAGGGCGCCCACTCAACGGACAGCGTCTCGACCATGTTCTTGACACCTGCCTTGGCCGCCGCCGAATGGGCGAACCCCGGTCCCCCGGTCCAGGCGTAGGAGGCGCCGACGTTCACGATCGAGCCGTCCAGGCCGGCGGGGATGCGCCGCCGGGCGAACTCCCGCGAGCACAGGTAGGTCCCGTTCAGCACGATGTCGACCACGGTGCGCCAGGCGTTCGGGCTCATGTCCTCGGCCGGTACCGGGAAGTTGCCGGCCGCGTTGTTGACGAGATGGTCGACGGGCCCGAGGCCGGACTCGACAGCGTCGAACGCCGCGCTGACGGCATCGGAGTCGCGGATGTCGCACGCCACTCCGAGCGCCCGCCCTCCGGCTTCCTCGACCGCGGCGACACCTGCCGCCCGGTGTCCCTCGTCCCGACTGACCACGGCGACCGAGGCGCCGAGCCGTCCGAACTCGGTGGCAATCGACTTGCCGAGCCCGGTGCCGCCGCCGGTGACGAGCACCACCGTCCCGTCGTAGGTACCGGCAGGCAAGGCCGAGGCGCCGGTGGGCGGGGGCTGGGGCAGGCCGGGTGGGGTCATGGGCGCCGATCCTACCCACGGCCCGCCTCCATGCCCGGAGGCGGCGCGTCCATGCCGGTCCCCACGTGTGGGAGCATCGACGGCCATGGCCGCCCCCCTCTGGATACCCTCCGGACGACGCCGCTTGTCCGTAGCGCTCGCCGTCGTCGGGGCCTTGCTGCTCGCCGGGTGCAGTTCGTCAGGTGATCGATCGGGCAGCACCACGACCCCGACCACGACCACGACCACGACCCCGACCACGACCCCGACCACGACCCCGACCACGTCCGCTGCGGCAACCGGGGTCCCGCCCGCCGTGCCGACCGCCGGTGCCTACCTCGGCGCGTGGCTCCACCCGCTGGCCGGCCACGTCGATCCTTCGTTCGCACAGGAACAGGCCGCCCTGCCGAGCGTCGTGGCCGCCACCGGCCGACCGCTCGGCTTCCTGCACATCTACGCCCCCTGGGCCCGGCCGGCGCCCGTGGCTTCGATGCGGGCGGTGACCAGCGCCGGCTCGACCCCCCTCCTCGACTGGGGGTGTGGCCCCGACGTCGCCAATGTGGCAAGCGGTGCGGACGACCAACTCATCTCGGCCTATGCGACGAGCCTGCGTTCCTTCGGCGCCCCGGTGCTCCTGCGATGGTGCTGGGAGATGAACCTGGTCGCCCTCCACCCCCAGATAGGTGGACCGACGGGTTTCGTCAGCGCCTGGAACCACATCCGTGCGCTGTTTCGCACTGCCGGCGCCACCAACGTCGCCTTCGTATGGTGCCCGGGGTTGACCGGGGTCGATCCGGCGCCGTACTTCCCGGGAGCTGCGGCCGTGGACTGGATCGGCGTCGATGGCTACGACCGCAACGGCACCCAGACCTTCGCCTCGCTGTTCGCACCGTTCTACCGGGTCTGGCTCCCCTCGGGGAAGCCGATGATGGTGGCGGAGACGGGTGCCTCGGCGTCGGCCCAGGTGCCCTATGTCAACAGCATCGGGACTGACGCGCCGGCCATGCCGGGATTCAAAGCTGTTGCCTACTTCGATGCGCCGGGACCGGTGGCCGCCTGGCAGTTCACGCCGGAGGGCCTCCAGGCCTTCGCCCATCTGGCCGCCCAGCCCTATTTTCAACCACATTGAGTGGTGCTCTAACCTCGTAGCGTGATCGATATTCCGATTCACCGGTTGCCGGCGTGCCCACAGAAGTGCAGGTCACAGGCCCAAAATTCGGTCGATATCGTCCATATTGACGAGAAGCGTGGCGCCAACCAGAATTGGCGAAACGATGGTGCGACCGACGGGCCCCGACGGCCCGGTGGAGATGGCCGAGGTTCCGTACGGAGCCGGGTCCCCTCGGCGTCGCACCGACTCTCCTGGGCAGGGGGACAGCGTGGGGCAACCAGAGGGCGAGGGCATCGGCACGTACCGCCGTCCTCCGACCGGACGAACCGCCGGGCTCCGCCAGACCCTCGGACCGGGGTACCGCCGACGGCGCGATCGATCAGAGAGCAAGGCCACCCATTCCACCACCTCCACCGATCCCACCACCACCCATTCTCCCGTCGATCCCGCCGCCGACTCTTCCCGTCGTCGCCAGTGGCTCACCGGGACCGCCTTGGCCGTGGTGCTGGCCGCCGGCGTCACAGCGGTCCCGAACGTGGACAATCCGGACGCCGGCCGTGCCCCGGCGACGGCGGGCCACCGACACGGTGTGCAAGCTGGGCCCCGTCTGCTGGCCGGGGGCGGCCTACCCTCACGGCAACTGTACGGATGGGGGGGCAACGACGCGGGTCAGGTCGGTACCGGCTCCATCGGCGGCGGGTCGATGACGGGTGTCACCACCCCGACCGCAGTGACAGCACCCGCCGGCCAGTCGTTCGCGTCGATCGCCTCAGGGGGCGCCTTCACGGTCGGCCTCACCACCACCGGCCAGGTCTTCGCATGGGGTGCCGGGTCGCTCGGCCAGCTCGGCGACGGCCAGCTCACCGGGTCGACGGTGCCGATGCCGGTCACCATCCCGTCGCCGCCGGGCGCGCCGCCGGCTGTCGTCACCGCGGTGTCCGCCGGAGATAGCCATGCGCTGGCTCTGACGTCGTCGGGTCAGGTCTGGGCCTGGGGGGCGAACCTCTTCGGTCAACTGGGGAACGGCACCACTGCGGATAGCGACGTGCCTGTGGCCGTCACCCCGCCGCCGGGGGTCGTGTTCGACGCCGTGGCCGCGGGCGGCGACCACAGTCTGGCGCTCGCCAGCGACGGCCGGATCTTCGGATGGGGCGCCAACACCAGCGGCCAGGTGGGCGACGGCACCACTTCGTCGCGGAGCACGCCGACGCCGGTCACCGCGCCCCCCGGGGTGACGTTCACGGCCGTGTCCGCGGGCACGGCCCACAGTCTCGCTGTCGCCAGCGACGGCAGCGTCTGGTCCTGGGGATTCAACGCCTCCGGTCAGCTCGGCACGGGCACCACCACGGACGCGTCGACGCCCCAACAGGTGGCCATGCCGGCCGGGACCCCGGTGGCCACGGTGGCCGCCGGCGGGTCCCACAGCCTGGCCCTCACCGCCTCCGGTCGGGTGTTCGCCTGGGGGTCCGACGTCTTCGGTCAGCTTTCCTCGGCCCTGGTCGCCACCCTGCCCGTCGACAGCGACGTGCCCGTGCAACCGCTCGGGCTGCCGCCGGTCACGACGTTCATGTCGGTCTCCGCCGGCCAGGACTCGTCGTACGCGCTGACGTCCAACGGGGTGCCGTGGGGGTGGGGCGGCGACTACTACGGCCAGCTGGGCGACGGCACCCCCGGGCTCAACGCCGTGGGCCCCTCGGCCATGACCACCCTGTCGCCGGGCACGCTGGCGACCGGACTGTTCGCCGGTCCCGACGCGTCGGCGGCGTTCCTGGTGACCCGGGCGACGCAATCGATCACCTACCCGAGCGTCGGCGCAGTGACCTACGGCGACCCGCCCCTCGACGTCGCTCCGACGGTCGACTCGGGGCTGGGCGTGACCAACAGCGCGTCTGGCTCGTGCACCGGGGCTCTCGTCCGCCTGTTCATCGTCGCCGCCGGGCCGTGCACGGTGACGTCGGCCCAGGTGGGCTCGTTCCAGTACTACCCGGCCTCGGCATCGGCCACCTTCACGGTGGCACCGGCCGTCCTCCAGGTCGTGCCCGACCCGGCCACCGGTGCCGTCGGCTCGCCGCTCCCAGCCCTCACCTACCACCTGGTCGGCTTCCACGACGGCGACACGGCGTCGGTGGTCTCCGGATCGGCGACGTGCACCACCAGAGCTACGACGTCGTCGTTCCAAGGCACCTACGCCATCACCTGCTCGGTCGGGACGCTCAGCGCGGCCAACTACGTGTTCCAGGTCGGCACGGGAGCGACTCTTTCGCTCTTCGGCGCCTCGTCTGGCTACGCGGTGTTCGGCGCCGACGGCTCGATCTGGCCGATGGGCCCGGTCCCGGCCGTCCACGGCGTGACCACCAACTTCTTCGGGTCGATGGCCGGACAGCCCCTGGCCGCACCGGTGGTGGGGGCGGCCTACACCCCGTTCCACGACGGCTACTGGGAGGTCGCCACCGATGGCGGCATCTTCGCCTTCGGATCGGCCCGGTTCGCCGGCTCGATGGGGGCCCGTCCGCTCAACCGGCCGATCGTGGGCATGGCCGCCACACCCGACGGGTCCGGCTACTGGGAGGTCGCTTCCGACGGCGGCATCTTCGCCTTCGGCGACGCCGGCTTCTACGGATCGACCGGGGCCGACAGTCTGGTCGAGCCCATCGTGGGCATGGCGGCCACACCCGACGGCAGGGGGTACTGGCTGGTGGCATCCGACGGCGGCATCTTCGCCTTCGGCGACGCCACGTTCTACGGGTCGACCGGCGGGCGCCCCAGCCTCGATCCGATCGTGGCCATGGCCGCCACCGCCGACGGAGCCGGGTACTGGATGGTCACCCGCGACGGCGCGGTGTTCCCCTTCGGGGATGCCGCGTTCGAGGGCAGCCTCCGCTACGAGACCCTGATCGCACCGATCGTGGGCATCGCGCCCTCCTCCGATGGCAAGGGCTACTGGCTGGCCGGTGCCGACGGCGGGGTGTTCGCATTCGGGGACGCTCCGTTCCTCGGCGCCGTGTCGGCACCCCCCGCACCGGCGGCCGGGATCATCTGAGATGCCACGCCACGAAAGGACGGGTATGTCCACCCTCGATGCAACTGACGACACCAGTCGCCACGTCGTGATCCGAGCCCGTGACCGCCTGCGGCCCGGTGGCTGGCCCGGGTCGCGGCGGACCCAGCGGCTCATCGCAGGACTGGTGGCCGTCGGGATCCTGGCTGCGGCGGCGGCCACGCAGGTCGCCACGGCGGCGTCGAGCCCGCCCGGACCGCTCGCCGCTTCGTCGCCGTCGCTGCCCAAGCCTGCAGTGCCGACCCGAAGTGCCTACCTGGGCGCCTTCGTGGCCCCCCACGAGGGCGAAACTCAGGCCCAGGGCGACGTGCGCCAGGAGCTGGCCCAGATCGGGAACTTCGACGGCACCTTCGGGCGCCCGCTCGGGCTCGTCCACGTCTACCAGTCGTGGGGCGACCCGGTGAAGCCGTCGATCCTCGCCGCACTGGCCAGCACGGGCGCCACCCCGGTGATCGACTGGACCTGCACCTCGGACCAGTCGATCATCGACGGCACCCAGGACACACTCATCGCCAACTACGCCGACGCGCTGAAGGCCTACGGCCGACCCGTGTTCCTGCGTTGGTTCTGGGAGATGAACCTGGTGAACCTGCCTCGCACCAACGGCTGCCTCGGCGGCCTCGGATCGACCGGCTACATCGATGCCTGGCGACATATCTGGACCATCTTCCAGAACGAGGGGGCGGCCAACGTGGCCTTCGTGTGGTGCCCCTCGATCAACGGCCCCGCCTTCGGCTCGGCCTACTACCCGGGGGACTCCTACGTCGACTGGATCGGCTGGGACGGCTACGACCGCAAGCAGGACCCCACCATGCTCGACACCCAGTTCCTGCCCTTCTACAACAACTGGCTCCCCAACGGGAAGCCGATGATGATCGGCGAGACCGGCGCCACCATCGACCAGGCCACGTACCTGGCCCAGCTGACGTCGGTGTTGCCGGTCACGTTTCCGGGGGTCAAGGCCGTCCTCTACTACGACTCGAAGTCGACCTCGGACTGGACGCTGGTGGACACCCCGGGCAATCTGGGGGCCAGCGCCTTTGTGGCCATGGGCCAGACGCCGTACTTCGGGTTCCCATTCGTCGGCTCCTGACCGGCGTCTGAGGTGATAGTTAGATTGAGAAACGGCTCATGAACTGTTTCCACCCCTATTCGTAATTCGCTCATACTCGTCCCGTGCATCCTCATCGACTGACACCAGGTCAAGACGGGGCAACGAGAACTCCTTCAACTCTCCACGCAAATGAGCCTTGTTTGCCTACCAGTCCGCGATCTTCACCCGGTCATCTCGCTCGCTATCCAGCCCTGGCGACAATCAGGTGACCCGAGCCAAGGGAGTTCCCATGTCCGATCCCAACACGCCACGACTGGCGCCGACGACAGCGGCAAACTGGGACGACGAGACCGCTGCTCTAATGGCCGTCAGCGGCGACTTGAACATATTCGCGACCCTCGCCCACCATCCGAAGCTGCTCAAGCGCTGGCTGGTCTTCGGCGGGCACGTGCTCGCCAAGTCGACCCTCCCGTCGCGTGAGCGCGAGCTCGTGATACTCCGCACCGGCTGGCGATGCGGCAGCGAGTACGAGTTCGGCCAGCACACTGTGATTGGCCTCGGCAATGGGCTCGATGAAGCTGACATCACCCGCCTCACCGGGCCCGTTGACGCCCCGGGATGGTCGCCAGGCGACGCGGTGCTTGTCCGGGCCGTCGACGAGCTCATCGACGACCACTGCCTTTCCGACGAAACGTGGGAGGCGCTGGTGGCGTCGTGGTCCACCAAGCAGGTCATCGATCTCGTCTTTGCCGTCGGCCAGTACCAGCTCGTGTCGATGGCGCTGCGCTCCTTCGGGGTTCAGCGCGAGCCTGGCGTCCCGGGGTTCCCGGCGTGAGGCTCGAGGCCAAAACCGCCATCGTCGTCGGGGCCGGCCAGCGGCCCGGCGAGACGATCGGTAACGGGCGGGCGGTCGCTGTGCTCTTCGCACGGGAGGGTGCCAGCGTCCTCGCCGTGGACCGTGACGCCGACTCGGCCGCTGAGACTGTGGCACTGATCGTCGCCGAAGGCGGCGACGCCGCGGCATTCACCGCCGATGTCCGCAGCGCCAACGACTGCGCGGCCGCGGTCGCCAATGCACTCGAGCGGTGGGGGCGCATCGACGTGCTCCACAACAACGTCGGCATCGGCGGAGGCGACGGTGACGCTCAGCACCTGGAGGAGGCGGCGTGGGATCGCATCTTCGACGTCAACCTCCGGGGCATGTGGCTGATGTGCCGTCACGCTGTGCCGTCGATGAGGGACCAGGGCGGGGGCGCCATCGTCAACGTGTCCTCCATCGCCGCGGTCTGTGCCACGCCGCTGCTCGCCTACAAGGTGTCCAAGGCGGGTGTGAACGCCTTGACCCACCAACTCGCAATGGACAATGCCCGCTACGGGGTGCGGGTCAATGCGGTGATGCCCGGGCTCATCGACACACCCATGGCGGTCGACGGGATCGCCGAAGCTTTCGGGATCGATCGGGACGAGGTGCGGGCCAGCCGAGATCGGCTCGTCCCGCTCGGGCGGCACCAGGGCAGTGCCTGGGACGTCGCCCATGCTGCGCTGTTCCTGGCGTCGGACGAGGCCGGATTCATCACCGGCGCCGTCCTCCCGGTCGATGGTGGGCAGAGCGGGCGGATCGGCTGAGGCGACGCATCATTTCAACCAAGTCGCTCGTAGCCAGCGATGCTCGATGGACAGGTGATTCCGAAGAGCCAGATTGCCGCCGACTCCTGTGTGGTCCACGTGTTGCCCCCATCGACACAGGCAATCACGACACCGGTTCCGCCATTCACTCCGGCCGCAAAACTGTCGCCCGGCGCGCCCCGGTCCGCCACGCGCCCCGGGGCCGCTGCATGGGCCTCAGAACGAAACGTCCACGGTGAACCCGGCCAGCTGTCCCGGTGTCGGGATGGAGGTCACTGCCGGGTTGTTCGGGTCGTAGGCGAGGGTGTGGGCGCCCTTGGCCGTGGTCACAAGGTCCACCCGGAAGTAGGTCTGCCCGGACTGGGTGACCGGGGTCCGCTCGATCCGACTCACCACCACATCGAGAGTGGAGCCGGGCACGGCGGGCAGGGTGGCGCTGGCCTTCTGGCCGACGTGGATCCCGTTGATCGAGGTCTCGGGTATCTGCACCACCATCTGGTTCTCCACGCTGTCGAGGGTGACGAGAGCGGCATAGGCCGGCGACGACGTCGCGCCCGACTGCGGACCCTGGGGGAAGAGCTGGATGCCGGTCGTCTGTCCCTGGGTCAGGGCCGGCGGGGCGGTGGGCTGCTTCACACCCTGGTCCGACACCACCTCGCCGACCGCCCCGTTGACGGCGGAGATCACCCCGTCGAAGGGGGCCACCACCACGGCCTGGGCCAGTTTGGCCTGATCGGCGGCGATGGCCGCCTGGTCCTGCTGGATGGCCGCCTCCGTCCCGGCGATCTGCTCAGCGGTCGCCGGGGCGCTCCCGGTGACCAGCGCCGCCTGGGCGGTGGTCACCGCGGCGGCGGCCTGGTTCACGCTGTCCTGGGCCGCCGACACCTCGGACTGCTGGGTGGCCGTCGCCTCGTTGAGCGCGTTCTGGTCGGCGGTCAGCGTGCCCTGGTCGACTTGGACCTGGCGTTGATCCGCGGCGCAGTATGCGGGGGGTGTGGCCGAGGTGCAGGACGGGATGTCGTCCTGGTTCCTCTGCTGGTCGGCCACCAGCAGCGACTGCTCGGTGGTCACCTGGGCCTGAGCAGAAGTCACGTCGGCGGCTGTGGTCGACTGGGTCCCGCCGAGCTTCTCCTGGGCCGTCGACAGCTGGACCTGGTTGGCCGCCACCTGGTCCTGGAGCTGCTGGACCTGGTTGGGCTGGCCGCCGGCCTGCTCCTGGCCCAGTGTGGCCTGGTCGGCCGCCAGCTTGGACCGGTCGGCGGCGATCCGTGCGTCGATGGCGGTGGTGTCCTGGCTGGCCAGGATCTGTCCGGCGTGCACCCTCTCGCCCACGTGGACTGGGAGCGAGGTGATCGGCCCGGTGGTGGGCATGTTGAGCTGGGCGTCGAGGGCCGGCTGCACCACCCCGGTGGCCGACAGCGGGCTCGTCAGCAACAGGTCGTTGACGGCCGCCCCGAGCAGCACCGCGGCCCCCAGGACGAGGGCCGCCACCACCAGGCCCCGGGTTCCCCGCAGCCGTCGCCGGTGCGGGTTGCGAGGGGCGAACCGACCGCCGTCGCCGGGGGGCGGGCCGGATTGTGGGCCGGGGGGCGGGCCGGAGTGTGGGTCGGAGTGTGGGCCGGGGGGCAGGCCGGGATCGAGGTGGTCGGAGACGGCCGCAGCCCCGGCCGCTACCCCGGCCGCAGCCCCGGCCGCAGCCCCGGCAGCCGCCACTCCGGCCGGCACCAGGCCGAGCTCGGGGTCGGTGGGGGTGGGTACGTCGTTGCGGGGGCGGCTCAGTCCGGAGATCACCTCGTGCAGCCGGGCCACGGCCGGCAGCCCGGCGTCGAGGACCGATGCCATCGGGTCGGGCCGGCCGGCGAGCTGGGCGGACACCCAGTGCCGGAGCCGGCCGGCGAGCTCGTCGACCACCTCGGGGTGCTCGTCGGCCACATTGTGCTGCTCGTGGGGGTCGTTGGCCAGGTCGTAGAGCTCGACGCCGTCGCGGCCGTAGATGGTCGACTGGAGGAACGTGATGTACTTCCAGTCCGGCGTGCGGACGCCCCGGGCCGCCTGCCAGGTGGCCTCGCTGAGCATCACCGCATCGCGGTGGGTCGCCGTCTCGCCCCGCATCAGAGGGAAGAGAGACCGCCCGTCGATCCCGTCTGCCGCCGGCATGCCGAGCGCCTCGAGGATGGTCGGCATCACATCGGTCAGGGTGACCATGGCCGACGAGTCAGTGACGGGGATGGTCCCGGGCGCCCACATCAGCAGCGGCACATGGGTGACCGAGTCGTACAGGCCGGCGTGGTCGAACCAGGCGTCGTGCTCGGTCATGTTCTCGCCGTGGTCGCCGAACAGGACGACGAGCGTGTCCTCGAGGAGGCCCTCGTGTTCCAGGTGCTGGAAGATCTGGCCTATCTCGAAGTCGAGGTAGGCCACCTCGGCGTCGTACAGATCGGCGATGTAGTCGAGGTTGGGCATGGAATCGAGGAAGTCGTACAGGTTCTGCTTGAACAGCGGGTAGCTGGGCCGGCCTTCGAGCTTGGCGGTGATCTCGGGATCGATCCGGCCGGCCGTGCCGTAGGTGTAACGCTCCTTGAACGGCGAGGGGGGCACGTAGGGGATGTGGGCGTCCCAGAAGTGGAGGAACAGGAAGAAGTCCTCCTCGCGGTGCTCGCTGATCCAAGGCAGGCCGATGCCGTTGATGACCGACCCGGGGGAGCGGGAGCGCCCGGGCGGCGGCATGTAGTCGTCGTAGCCGCGGATGAACCAGTCCTTCATGGCGAACAGGTGGTCCACCGCACCCGTCACGTAGCCGTTGCGGCGCATGAGCGACGGCAGCCACAGCGTCTCTTCGGGCAGGTAGGCGGCCGGGTGGAAGTGGGACACGATGCCCGAGTTGATCCCGAACTTCCCCGTGAACAGGGCGGTGTGGGACGGCTGGGTGGGGATGTCGGTGGCGTACGTCTCGCGGAACAGGGCGCCCTCTCTGGCGATGCGGTCGAGATTGGGGGTGAGGCCCCGGTCGTTGCCCAGACAGCTCAGGTGGTCGGCACGGAGGGTGTCGAGGGAGCAGATGAGGAGGTTCACGCATCTCCTCCCCGGGCGGTCGTCCCCACTGATGTCCGGCGCCGGCGGTCGATGGCCGACCAGCTACCGACCCCGCTGCTCCCGCTTCTATCGGCGGTGCGGCTTCTCTCGTGCTGCCCGTCTGCGCCGTTGCGGGCGAGCCTGTGTGTGCCGTTGTCCGGGTGCCGCCGGTCGTCGGGGTACGTGTTCTCACACCGTCGATTACTGCGTGCCATGATCCCTGCCCTTCGCTCTGCAGGAACGCCGCCGGCCATCCTCCGGACCACCGCACCTCCTGCCACGGGCATCGTACCTAAAGATCACGCAAAGTGCACGCCCTTTCACGGAGAGTGAGTTTATTGGTAGTCTGCCCCGCGGGCAGGGACCAATCGGCATGCCGGGCGGCACGTACGTCGCCGGCCCAGGACAACCCCGCTCGACGTCAAGCACACCGGATCGGACAGGGGCGACCAGACAACCGATGCACTTCGACCTTCTCAACGGCATCCAGCCGCTGGTCCTCCTCCTCGGGACCGACGCGTTGCTCGGGGCATTCCTCGTCTATCCGCTGTGCATGCGGTACCCGGACGACCAGGGCGACGGGTTGGCGCTCGTCCTGCTGCCGAAGCCGAAGCTCCCGTCCTACTGGCTGGTCCCGGGATTCGCGGCACTGTTCGTCACGTCGATGGTCGTGTACCACTCGTTGCGGGGCAACTGGAGTCCCGACCAGATCTACTCGGACCTGGTGGCCCGGATCTGCGCGTCAGTGGTGCGCTCTCCGGCCGAGGTGTCCGGCTACCTGGCCGGCTTCACCCTCGGTCTGCGCTTCCTCACCGTCGGCACCATCGTCTGCCTCGCCGTCCTCGGCCGCGGCAACGCCCTCCGCCGGTGCCTGGTCGCCTTCCAGGCCCTGGTGTACCTCTTCGTCATGGCCTTCGTGGACGCCACGCTGGTCATCGTGGAGGTGCTCGTCGGCGCGCCGGTCGCTCCGACCACTCTGCTCGGCAACTTCGCCGCCGTCGGGGTGGCCGTCGTCGCCATGTCCAGGATGCAGTACCTCAACTATGCCCTGCCGATGCCCAGCCGGGTGCCGTTCGCCAAGCGGCCGAGGATCTCCGATGCGGCCGCCCTCGTCGGGGTGACGGTGGCATCGATGGCCATCTGCATGGCCGGGCTGCTGTGGATCTTCCACCTGGCCGACCCGGCATTCCGGCCGGCGCTGGCCCTGGTCCTCCCGGTGCCCTTCGCGGCCGGCACCTTCGTGGTGCGCAGCGCGCTGCTGGCCCTGGTGAACGGGGTGACGGTCCGTCCCGACCCGCCGGTGACGGACAGGCGTCCCCCGATCGACGTCATCATCCCCGCCTACAACGAGGAGGAGGTCATCGGGGCGACCCTCGAGGCCATCGACGTGGCCGCTGGCCGCTACGGCGGCCCGGTGCGGGTGATCGTGATGAACGACGGTTCGTCCGATGGCACCCGGGAGCTGGCACTGGCGACCATGGCGGTGTTCAGCCATGCCACCGGTGAGGTCCACGACGGCCGCCACGGCGGGAAGTCCGAGTCGCTGAACGCGGCCCTCGCCTTGACTCGCACGGACATCGTCGTCCGCATCGACGCCGACACCATCGTCGGGGAGTGGTCGCTCCACTACACGCCCCGCTGGTTCGAGGACCCCCAGATCGGCCTGGTCGAGCCCATGTGCTTCCCCCGGGCCGGCCGCCGGTCGGTCTTCCCCCACATGCGCCTGTTCGAGGAGCTCAAGCAGTTCGGGCTCAACCACCGCACCATCCAGACCGTCGACGGGGTCAACGTGGTGCCGGGGGTGTTCACCGCATTCCGGCGGGTCCTGGCCGTCGAGCTCGGCGGTTTCACCGTCGGGATGAACGGCGAGGACGGGGACTTCACCCTGCGGGCCAGCCGGCTCGGCTACCGGACGTGGATGGACACCAAGATCGTCGTCTACGAGGACGTGCCGCCCACCTACGCCGAGATCCGCGAGCAGCGGGTGCGGTGGGGGCGGGCCGTCCACCACAACCAGGCCCGCCACGGCCCCTACCGGGCGGGCGTCGCCACCCCGAAGGTGTGGTTCAACCAGACCCAGCAGTTCGTAAAGTGCACGTTCGCACCGGCCCGACTGATGCTGCCGCTCTACCTGCTGCTGACCGCCATGTTCGAGGGGACCCAGCGGGACGTCATCCTCATCTTCCTCGGCGGCTACGTCATCGCGGAGATCGTCTTCATGGCCCTCCAGGCCGTGCTGACGTTGGGTTTCCACCAGGGACGCCACTTCGGCTGGGTCCTCCTCTGGCCCATCTGGCACCTCTTCTTGATGGTCTTCGCCACCGAGTCCTGGCTGTCGATGCCGGGTCGGCCCATCGGGATCCACGGGACCCGGCCACAGGCCATCACCCAAGCGGTGATCCACTGAGCGGTATCGGGAGACTGAGGGGTACGGGGCGCGTGGGCGGTGCCGGGCGCGTGGGCGGTGCCGGGCGACCGGGCGGTACCGGGCGTGTGGGCGGTACCGGGCGACTGAGCGGTGCCGAGCGACCGGGCGGTACCGGGCGACCGGGCGGTACCGGGGGACTGAGCGGTGCCGGTCCGGGAGGCACGTCCGCAACTACGCTCGCCACCACGTCAACCATGCGCGCCACTTCGACGACTTCCACCACGCCCGCTGACACGACACGACGGAACGCGCCATGCGCCTGATCTACTTCGATGTCGACACCCTGCGGGCCGACCACTTGGGTTGTTACGGGTACAACCGCCCCACCAGCCCGGTCATCGACGGCCTGGCCGCCCGGGGCCTGCGCTTGGACAATGTGCACGCCTCGGACACCCCGTGCCTGCCGTCACGCTCGGCGCTGTCGACCGGCCAATTCGGCATCCGCAACGGGGCGGTCAACCATGGTGGCATCGGAACGGACCTCCTGCCCGAAGGCGCCCGCCGGGGATTCCGCACCGAGGCCGCCGCCCACAGCTGGATGGCACCCTTGCGCGATCTCGGGATGTGGACGACGTCGATCAGCACGTTCGCCGAACGCCACTCGGCGTACCACTTCGACGCCGGCTTCAACGAGTGCCTCAACCTCGGCACCCGGGGCATCGAGACTGCTGACCAGGTGGCGGCGGTTGCTCGCGACTGGCTGCTGCGCAACGGACATCGCGACGACTGGTTCCTCCACGTCCACCTGTGGGACCCTCACACCCCGTACCGGACACCGTCCTCGTTCGGCGACCCGTTCGATGACGAGCCGGTCCCGACGTGGCTTGACGAGGAGGTCCGGGCCGCCCACTGGCTGCTACCCGGGCCCCATTCGGCACAGGAGCTGGCCGGGTTCGGCCCCCGCGACGTGTGGGACCGCTACCCACGCCAACCGCACCAGGCCGCGTCGATGGATGACGTGCGCCGTATCTTCGACGGCTACGACACCGGGATCCGCTATGCCGACGACCAGATCGGTCAGCTGCTCGACGTGGTCGATGTTCTGGGACTCACCGATGACACCGCGGTGATGGTCACCGCCGACCACGGCGAGAACCTGGGGGAGCTCGGCATCTACTGCGACCACCAGACGGCCGATCAGCACACCACCCGGCTGCCATTTGTGTTGGCCTGGCCGGGACTCCACGGACCGGGACGGGACGGCGTCGGTCGGGACGGCGTCGGTCGGGACGGCGTCGGATCCGAAGTGGGGACGCCCGCGGGGTTGGGGCCCGATGCGGTGGACACGGGTCTCCACTATCAGATCGACGTGATGGCGACCGTGCTGGAACTGGCGGGAGCCGAAGTGCCCGAACGATGGGACGGGTCATCGTTCGCCGACGCCCTCCGCTCGGGGCGGCCGACCGGACGCGACCATCTGGTGCTGTCCCATGGCGCCTGGACGGCCCAGCGCGCCGTCCGATTCGGCGAGTGGATCTGTATCCGCACCTACCACGACGCCTTCCACGGGTTCCCCGAGGTGCTGCTGTTCGACCTGGAGACCGATCCCCATGAACAGCAGGACGTGGCCGCCGACCATCCCGACGTGGTCGAGCACGCCCTCGCCCGACTCGCCGAGTGGGCCAGCGACGCGCTGGCCCACTCGCCGACCGGGGTCGACCCGCTGTGGACGGTCATGACCGGCGGCGGCCCGTGGCACAGCCGCGTCGACGTCCCGTGGTACCTCGACCGGCTCCGGGCCACGGGACGAGGACGGTGGGCCGACCATTTCGCGGCCCAGGGCTGGCCGCGGCCACCGGGTCCAGCACTGGGGGTGCTCGGGCCCTAATTCCTCGGGCCCCAAATCAATGGGGCCGGAACCGATGGGGCCGGCGCCCGTTCCGCGACCGTCCCAGCGGCGATGCATTGCCGGACCGCCGCGAGGACGTCAGCGGAGCGGCCGGCGCCTCGATCTCCGCCCCAGGATGGCGACCGCCGCTGCCGCGACCAGGAGGGCGGCCACCCCCGCCGCCAGCAACCGGGTGGTCCCGAAGTTCCCGCCCGTCGGGACGACGGTCGACGGGGCCGCGGCGGCCGGACCCGAGGCGCCGGATGGGCTGGGAACGCTGTTGCCCCGGAAGAAGGCGAGGATCAGCGAGCCGGGCCCCTCGGTGTTGGACTGGAGCGCGGCAGTCAGAGCCGCCCGGTGCTTCTTGCCCGTGGCGGTCGGGCACTGGGTGGTGGTCCCGGCATAGGTTGTCGGGTTCTCCGGGTTGTTCCCGACCTGCATCACTCCCGGATTGAGGGCCCAGGCGATGAGTCCGAGGTGCTTGGCGTGCAGGTAGGCGAGCAGCTGCGGCACGAGCGTGGGCGAGTCCGTATTGCACGAGCCGGTGCCGGGCCAGTCCTGGAATGCCTCCATCATGACGGGGACCGTGTCCGAGAGATTGCCGAAGTTGGCCGCCCACTCCGCCTGGGTGACGTCGTTCGACTTGAGGTCCGGCTCCATCCCGTAGGCGAGGTTGGAGCCGTTGAGCACGTACCGGGGCAGGCCCGACAGGTCCTTGTCGGCCTGGAGCCCCTCGGCGATGATCACGTTGGTCGCGCCGTCGGCCCGGATTCTGTCGACGAGCGGCTGCATGCCGACGAACTGGTAGGTGGTCCCGCCGACGTCGGTGGTCCCCCCGTTCCTCCACAGGTTCCAGGTGGCGTCCATCGAGCCGGCCGCAGCCATGCCCAGGCGGGGCTCGTTGTAGAGGTCGAAGAACACCATGGGATCGTCCTTGAAGGCCGAGGAGACGGCATCCCAGAACGGGATGGCGCTGGCCACGGGGAGTGGTGGCTGGTCGAAGTACTCCTCCTGCTCGGTGATGATGGCGACCATGCCGAGGCTGTTCGCCAACTGCACATCGGCCGTCAGACGGGCGAGGAACGACGGGTCGACGGCGCCGTTCGGGAGGAGGTTCTGCTCGGCCACCTGGAAGCGGATGACGTTGGCGTGCCAGTAGGTTGCCGCGGCCCGGATCTTGGTGGTGTCGGGCACCGGATCGGTCGGCGTGGTGGCATCGTTGCAGGTGACGTCCTGCTCGGCCAGGCAGTAGACCACGAACCCGTAGGGGATGAACTGCTGGCCATTCGGTCCGAGCACCTGATTCCCGACCACGTGGTACCCGCCGGAGCCCGGCGTCCCGATGGTCGAGCTCAACAGGGTGGCGGATGGAACGGACCGCGAAGTCGTCGCCGGCACACCGGCTTCCGCGGCCGATGGGACGGCGACAACCAGCGCCAGGGTGGTCGCCAGGATGCTTGCTGTGATGACGAGGATGCGGTGTACGGCACCGTGCACGGTGGCTCCTGAGCGATCGCTGGGGTGGACCTGGACCTGCATGTCGTATTCGGCTCCAGCCGGGCAGTGGGCTGGAGCTCGGCAGGGTTGTGGAGGGGAACGGGGCATCCGGTGGGTCGTGGTCGAGGGCCCATTCGACCCTGGCCGCCCTCCGGACACCGGCTCCGGCGTTGGTCACCGGCTCCGGCGTTCGACTTGGGTTGTGAACCCCGCCATCGACCCGGGGCAACGAAGCGGGGGGTTCGTCTCCAAGAGTGTGACGTTCGGATGTGATGGCGACGTCAGAAGAATATGAGGGATCCATGTGCACCGGGGGCGCGGGTGCCCTCGACGGCGCGGGTGCCCTCGACGTACAAACGGGGCGTCCACATCATCCGCGGTACTCGGAGCTCGAATTCCAACCTCGGGCCGGCCCCGGACCTCTAGCTGGGCAAGCCCCAGACGTACAGGTGGCCGTCACCCGAGCCCACGTAGATCTGCCCGTTGGAGACGGCGGGCGAGGAGGTGACCGGTCCGCCGGTGGTGCCGGTCCACAGGGGGCTACACGTGGTCGCCTTACCGCATCCGGCGGCATTGAGCGCATAGACCTTCCCGTCGTTCGAACCGACGTAGACGACGCCATTGGCCACGGCCGGCGAGGAGACGACCGGACCGCCCGTCGTCGCCTTCCACTCGAGCGCGTGGGTGAAATGTGAGAATGCGGACAGCGTGCCGTCGTCCGACCCGACGAAGATGCTCCCGTAGGCAACGGCCGGGGACGATTCGATCGGTCCGCCGGTGGATACCGTCCACAGGGGGGTGCACGTCGACGCGCAGGTGAGCGGGAAAGCGTAGAGTTTCCCGTCCTGGGAGCCCACGTACACGGTGTTCTTCACGATGGCCGGGGAGGACGACACCGTCCCGCCGGTGGAGCCGCTCCAGAGCACCGCTCCCGTCGTGGGGTTGAGGGCGTACACCTTGGATCCCGATCCGACCACCACGGTGCCGGCCACGTAGGCCGGTGACGACGTGACCGGTGCGCCGAGCGGCGTCGACCACAGAATGCGCTTGCCCGCAGTGTCGATGGCGTACAGGTTGCCGTTGTCGGCACCCACGTAGAGGGTGGACTGGCGACCGACGGGGGACGACTCGATCGGGCTGCCGAGCGGAATGCTCAGCGTCGAGAGGCACATACCGGCATTGCGCGGCCCGCACGTATTGGGCCAGCCGTACAAGGTGCCGTCCTTGGAGCCGACGTAGATCTGGGATCCCACCACGAACGGCGAGGACACGACTGCTCCCGTGGTCGGCAGGGCGCGCACCTGGGCGAAGGTGGACGCGTTCCACTCGTAGAGATTTCCGTCGACAGAACCGGCGAAGATCAACCCGTTGTGGGCTGCCGGCGACGAGGTGATGGCCTGGGTGGCCGACCCCTGCCACGGGGCGACCAAGGTGGCCACGTTGGCGACACCGATCGCGATCTCGTAGGGGTTGAAGCTCCCTCCTGAAGCCGAGTACCGGAACTCCCAGTTGACGGAGACCGTGAGGGTCTGGGTCGAGCCGATGCCGCTCGACTGGCCGACCGAGCTCACCGTGTAGGTGCCGGGCGCCATCGTCGAGGGCACGGCGAGAGGTGCGCTGGCGAACGTGCTCGTCGCACCGACCTTGGCTGTTCCCCACGCCTGACCGTTGAGGCTCACGTCGACGGTCTCTCCTGGCGCGTACCCGCGTCCGGTGACGGTGACCGGGTTGGTCGGTCCGGCGACGGACGGATTCAGGGAGGTGGTGGCCTTCACCATGTAGGTGAAGGGCGCCGTGGCGGTGGTCCCGTCGGAATCGCTGACCGTGAGGATGGCCCCGAAGTCGCCGGCCTGGGTGAAGCTGTGGACGGCTGTCGGACTGGGCGGGGGACCGGAGCCGGTGACCGGCGGGCTCCCGTCCCCGAACGAGAGGGACCAGCCGGTGATGGTGGTGCCTGCCGGGGCGGTGGTGGCCGAGCCGTCGAAGGCGACGTTGTCCATGGGGGCGAGACCGCCGGGAGGCGAAGCCGTCAGGGCCGGGAGGGGCGGTGGCGGCTGGACCTGGACCGACGCCGTGGTGGAGCCGCTCGTTCCGGTCCCGTCGAGGACAGTCAGCGTCGCCGTGAAGGACCCGGCGCTCAGGTAGGTGTGGGCGAGCACGGCCGGGGGGGCGCCGGTGCCGGTGGCGTCCGGGGTCCCGTCCCCGAAGGACAGGTCCCACGAGGTGATCGGCCCGTTGGGGGAGCTGCTGGCCGAGCCGTCAAGGTTGACGGTCAAGGGCGCGGTCCCCCCCGAGGTGCCCGGTGTGCGACCGGGGCTGGGGGCCGGGCCCCAGGGTGCGGAGCTGTTGAGGATCAGCGGGGGATTCGGGGTCTGGTTGAAGTTGAAGTCGGTCTGGAGGTCACCGAGCTGAGGGGCGTTCTCCCGGACGTCGGGGCGAGGGTCCGGGCGCCCGTCGGTGGCCGGGTCCAGGCGCTGGCCGCTCAGGAAGTCGTCCTCGATGAACTTGGCGAAAGCGTCGAAGCTGAGCACCTGCGAGTCGATCTTGCCCGGGATGGAGTACGGGCTGATGATGATGGTCGGGACTCTCAGGCCGTAGCCCTCGGCGTCGACGTGCGGGGGCACGACATGGTCGTAGAAGCCACCCCAGTCGTCCCAGCTCAAGATGATGGCTGTGCTGTTCCAGTCCGGCCCCTCCATGACGGCGTTGATCAGCCCGGTGACGTAGGCCTGGCCCAGGCTGACCGGGGCCGTCGGGTGCTCGCTCACGATGTTGTTGGGCACGACCCACGACACGGCCGGAAGGGTGCCGTTGCGCGCCTCGGGATAGAACTTGGAGGTGTTCACGATGTTGCCCAGCTGCCCGTCCTGCTGCACGTCGGTGAAGTCCGGGAGGGGGTTCCAGACGCCCGGCTGGGCCGGGCTGAGCGAGCTCGCCTCGCAGTTGGCCGCGTCGTCCTTGCAGTCGGGATTTCCCCCGGCGCCGACGAAGTACTGCCAGCTCACCCCGGCTCGGTGGAGCAGCCAGGTCAGGTCGGTCCAGGCGTAGTTGTCGTTGTACCCGGTGCGCGGCTGGTTGAGGTAGCCCGTGCAGCTCGAGGGGTCACCGGTTCGGCTGCACGAGGCCGCCCACAGCGACACCAGGCCGAGGTGCGAAGGAAGGCTCCACCCCAGGTTGGTGGCGAACATGTGGTCGGTGAGGGTGAAGTGCCCGGCGTAGGACCAGTAGTTCGGGATCTCGGCCGCCGTGTGGTAGCCCATCACGTCGGGGAGCGGGCAGTTGGCCGAGCCGGTCGAGCAGCTCGACGGCGACTCACGTTGGGCCTCCTTGATGAACCCGTCCATCTTGCCGGCGTCGATGTCGCGGATGGAGTTCTCGTCGCCGTGGGGTCCGCCCCCGTTCGTGTCGCTGGTGTCGTGATAGGGCTTGACGCACTGTCCGGACGCGGGGTCGGGCACACACACGCTGGGGACACCGTTCGTCATGGGGATCCCGTCGGCTCCCGGATAGGTGCCGAAGTAGCTGTCGAAGGACCGGTTCTCCTGCATGATCATGATCACGTGCTGGATCTTGTGGATGCCGGTGGTTGTCGACGAAGGGGTGATCACCAAGTTGGCCTTGGGTGGGGTCGGGTGCACAACGACCTGGGCGGTGGCGGCGTTGGTAAGACCGCCGGAGTCGGTCACCGTAAGCGTGGCGGTATAGGTGCCGGCCGCCGTGTACGTGTGGCTGGCTGTTGCAGCCGGTGGTGCCCCGTGCGCGCTAGCGGCCGTCGTACCGTCGCCGAAGTTGAGGGTCCACGAGGTGAGCGTGCCGGTGGCGTCGGTGCTGGCCGAGCCGTCGAGGCTGACCGCAAGTGGGGCGGTGCCTGAACCCGGACTGGCCGTCAGCGCCGCGGTCGGTCCTGCGGCCAGCCGGGCCGAGGAGGCGCCCACGGCCGACGGGGATACGACGACCGTGGCCGTGGCCGTGGCCGTCAGGTGCTGTGCGTTCGACACCAGCAGGACGGCGGCGAAGGTCCCGGGATGGGCGTAGACGTGGGGAACCGACAGTGGCGGGGCTCCGCTGCCGGTGGTGGGTGCAGCGCCATCCCCGAATGACAGGGCCCAGGAGGTCACGGGATCTCCGGACGACGGCGTGGTCGACGAGCCGAGGCGGACCTGGAGGGCCGCCATCCCCGAGCCCGGGCTGGCCGTCAGGTCAACGAGGGGAGCGCCGGGCGTGGGTGCATTGACCGTGACGGTGGAGCGGCTGGCCCCGCGCCGCCCGTCGGCCCCCGTGACCTGCAGGATGGCCGTGAAGATGCCTGGGTTCAGATAGGTGTGGGCGATAGCGGCCGGAGGCAGGCCGGAACCGGCGTCGTCGCGGGTGTGGTCACCAAAGGAGAGGGTCCAGGCGACGATGGTCCCGCCAGGGGCGGAACTCATGGCGCCGTCGAAGCTGACGCGCAACGGTGCGTTCCCCGATGTCGGGATTGCCCCCACGTCGGCGACAGGATTGGTCCCGGGCGGTGCCGGATGGTCCGCCGCATGTGCCGCCAAGGTGGCCGGGACCCCTGCGGCGAGCCCGAGCACGACAAGCGCGGCCAATGTCAGCGGGAGCAGTCGACGTCGGGATGCCATGCCACGCTTCGTGTGCCGCCTCAAGGTGCCCCCTCGTTGGCCTGGACGGGAAATGGCCTGATCCACCATCGACCGTCATGTCTTCCAGTCCGGACTTGCAATTACCACGATACCTGCGACAGTGACCAAAGCGCATATCGGCGTCTGAGCGTCTGGCCCTGAGCGTCAAGCGGGTGGCGGCAACGTCAGGGTTGCGCTGTGGGCGCGGAAGAAGCCCAGGATGTCGGCGCCCGGGCCATTCGTGTTGGTGTCGGGGTTGTAGCCGACACCCGAGCCGACGGCGATGGCCCGGTGCTGGTGGTCGTGGGGCACGCACAGCTGTGTGACCCCGTCCGGATAGCTGGTCGGCTGGTCCGGATTTGCGCCGACGAAGGTGTTTCCCGCATCCAAGGTCCACACCAGCAGACCGAGATGGTGCGCCACCAGGTACGCGAACAACTGCGGCAGGACGGTCGGCGTGTCGGCCAGGCAGTCGCTACCGGTTGCGTAGTCACGGAACGCGTCCATGACCAGGGGGACGGTGGCCGAGGCGTCGCCGAAGGCCGTATCCCACTGCGCGGGTGTCTGGCTGTGGATCTTGAGGTTGGGCTCGAACCCGTAGGCGATGTTCCCTCCCGTGAGGAGGTGGGTCGTCACCTCGGTCAGGTCGTGGTCGTTCCCGTTGCCCTCGGCCACGATCAGGTTGTCCGCCCCGGTGGCCCGGACGGCGTCCACCAGGGCCTGCATGCCGACGAACGTGTCGTCGACGCCGTTGACCGAAACCTGTCCGCCGTTGCGCCAGATGTTCCACAGCCAGTCCTGGCCCTGGTAGGGCAGGAGCTTCGGCTCGTTGTAGAGATCGAATACCACCCCGGGAGAGGAGGCGAAGTGCCGGGCCATGAACGTCCAGAAGTGCTCGGCCGATGCGGTCGGCAGGGGAGGACCGCTGAAGTCCTCCTCCTGCAGGGTGATGCTGACGACCATGCCGAGGTGGTTGGCGAGCTGCACCTCACTGTCGAGCGCGGCCAGGTACGCGGTGTCGTACGGCGACGACGAGAACAGGTGCTCCTGTGCCACCTGGAGACGGACGGCGTTGGCATGCCAGAACGAGGCGGCGGCCTCGATCTTGGCGCTGTCGGTGAGACCCGGGTCGGACGGGTGCTCACAGCTCAGATCCTGCATGGCCAGGCACTCGAGTACGAAGCCGTATGGGGCGAACCTTTGGCCGTCAGGAGCGAGGATGGCGGCGCCCGAGGTATGGAGACCCGTGGTGGCCACGCCGCTGCCCGGACCAACGCTGCCCGGCGCCACTGGCGGTGCGGTGGTCGGCGGTGACGCCGTCGGCGCCGGAGACTGACTTGTCGTGCCGAGGAGCAGGTAGACCAGCCCGCCCGACACGAGGGCCACGACCGCCACCAGGAGTACCGCCACCAGCGGGTGCGGCCCGGCCGGGCGGGATGAGCGGGACGCATCGGGGGCGCCGGACGATGGGGAGTCTGGTGAGCCGCCGCGGCTCGCACGGTGGCGCACGCTGCCCATCCTCCCCCGTCGGACGCCCGAACCATCGTCACCGCACCGATGGCGGTACGGACTCCTCGATCGACCCGTGATCCACCCCGGGAATCGGCGTCAGGGAATCGGCGTCAGAGGATCGGCGTCGGGGGGTTTGGCGTCTAAAGGGTCTGGTCAGCCGATGGGGGTGCTGTTGGCCGCGAACCAGTCGTGGATGGCCTGGCCGGGTCCGACGGTGTTGGGGGCCTGGGGGGCGGCGCAGTTGAGCGTCTGGGAGCCCTGGAAGGTGGTCGGTTGCTCCAGGTTGGTGCCGACGATCCCCTCGCCCGCATCGAGCGTGAAATAGATCATCCCCAGCCCGTTGGCCTGCAGGTAGTTGAGCAGCTGGGGGAACACGGTGGGTGAGTTCGGATCGCAGTCGACGGTCCCTGGGGTGCCGAGGAACGCCTCCATCATGATCGGATACGTCTGGGACGGGATGCCAAAGTTGGCGGCCCACTGCGCCTGGGTGTAGTTGGGCACGTTGCCCAGGAGCCGGAGCGAGTTCTCCGTGCCGTAGGCGATGTTCGGGCCGGTGAGCGCGTGCGTGGCGAGCCCGGACAGATCGTGGTCGCCGCCGGTGCCCTCGGCGATGACGATGTTGGTCGCCCCCGTCGCCCGGACCGTATTCACGACCGTCTGCATGCCCACGTAGGTGCCGTTCGAGCCGTCCGTCGTACCCGTCACCGTGCCGCCGTTCTGCCAGATGCTCCAGAGCTGATCCTTCCCGCCCACGTCCAGGGCGGACAGCCTGGGCTCGTTGAAGAGGTCGAACATGACGAGCGGATCGGACTTGTACCGGTTGGCGATGAAGGTCCAGAAGGTGAGCGAGTGCGAGTCGGGCATGATCGAGCCGCCGAGGTGCTCGGTCTGCTGGGTGAGGATCGCCACCATGTTGAGGGAGTTCGCCTGCTGGATCTCACGGTCGAGCTGGGAGAGGTACAGCGTGTTGACGGTGCCGTTGGGACCGCTGTACAGCTGCTCCCACGACACCTGGAACCGCACCGTGTTGGCGTGCCAGTACGTGGCGGCCTCGCTGATCTTCTGATAGAGGGTCGGCGATGCCGCGTTGCAGGGGAGGGCCGGCATCGGGGTACACCACTCGAGCACGAAGCCGTAGGGAACGTACCGCTGCCCATTTGGTTGCAGGATGCTGTTGCCCGACACGGTGAAGCTGCCGGACGTCGGGAGGGTGGTCGGTGGAGGCTGGCTCGGGAACGTGCCGATGGGCGCCTGGGCCCCGTTGGTGACGCTGCCCTGGTTGGGGACGCTGCCGTGGGTGACCGCCGCGGACCAGCCGTGAGTTGCCCGATGGGCCGCGCCCTGGGCAACCGCCGCGGACCTGCCGTGGGCTGCCCGATGGGCCGCGCCCTGGGCACGCGGCGTCGCGGTCGGGAAGAACCATCCGGCGGCGACCAGGGTGGTCACGATCATGGCCACGCCGATTGCTGCGAGACCCGTGGGGAGGTGCGGGTGCCAGCGCAGCGGCTCACCCCTGTCGACCTCCACCTGGCGGAGCGCAGTTGGCACGTCCCGCCCTGTCGTGACCGCACATGGACCATTCGTCTGCACGCGTCCAGGCGCGCCGCACTTTCGGCGGAAGTCGCCCATGAACAGCCCCATTCCCTCGTCGACCTACTCCTTGGCGGTATCGGAGAGTTCCCGGTGGAACTGAAGCGATCTCTCACGCGGAGCGGTTCGTCCGTCCATGCGTGCCTCTATACCGGGGGTTGACCGGCCTAATCGATAGTGCCACCAGGTTGTCGCCACCCTGCGTCGCCCATCTTGAGGTCCGGTGCGGACTCGGGAGGCTTGCGCCGCCCGCCCGAGACCACTGTCCGCGTTGGTTGGTTGACGCAACTCACTGGTGACCTCTAGGACAGAGCTAACGGTAGGTCAAAAAGGGGCGCAGATGCAGGGGCAAAATATTTCTGGACAGCCGGCGCGCAGCGCCCGCCGGTCAAGGGTGCGCGAGTGGCGGGTGGGTGCGGCGCTGACGGTGCTTGTCATCACCGTGCCGACCGCCGTGGGGGCCCTGACAACGGGGCCGGCCCAGGCCGTGTTGACCTCCCGGGCCACCACGACCTCCCGGGCCACCTCGACCCTCGAAGCCAGCTCGGATACACCGGCGATTCCAGACTGGTCGGAGTATCTGAACGGCCCGACCCACTCGTCGTACAGCCCGACGTCCACGGCCATCACGCCGACGAACATCGGGAACCTCACCGGCGTGTGGAACTGGCGGCCACCGTGGAAGGTCGGCGACCCGGGGTCTCCGGGCTTCTACGCCAGTCCTTCCGTCGCCGACGGCGTGGTGTACATCGCGGCCCGCAACGGGTGGATGTACGCACTGAGTGAGTCGACCCGGACCGTCTTGTGGTCGCAGTATCTGGGGGTCGTGACCGCCACGACGTGCGGGGGCAGCGGGCCGATCTCGACGGCGTCGGTGGTGCCCGACCCGAGTACCGGGAAGCTGACGGTCTATGTGAACGCCCCCGACGGCTACTTCTATGCGTTCGACGCCGCCACCGGGGGTGTGGTCTGGCGGAGCGTGGTCGGGATCCCGTCGACGACGGTCAACGACTACTTCGCATGGGGCGCGCCGCTGGTGGCCAACGGCAAGGTGTACATCGGGATCGCCTCGCAGTGCGACCACCCGCTGGTGATGGCCGGCCTGCTGGCCTTCGACCAGGTCTCAGGCACCCGGCTGGCCTGGTGGCGCTCGATGTCCGGGACCCGCATCGGGGCGAGCATCTGGAGCGCCCCGATGGCGCTGCCGGACGGCACCATCATCACTGACGCCGGCAACGCACCGGCCAAGAACCAACCTCTCTACGCCGACTCGATCGTCCGGCTCGACGGGAGCACGCTGCACCTGCTCGACGCCTGGCAGATCCCCGTCTCCCAGCAGACGAACAACGCCGACTTCGGTGCGTCGCCCACTCGATTCACCGCAGACCTCGCTGGCACGCCGACACCGATGATCGGGGTGTGCAACAAGAACGGCATCTACTACGGGTTCCGCCAGTCCGACCTGCACGACGGTCCGGTGTGGGAGTACCGGATGGCCGGCGCCTATGGGGGCGGTTTCAACGGCCAGTGCGATGCCGCCGCCATCTGGGACGGCACCCACCTGATCGCGGGCGGAGGCAACACCACCATCATCAACGGCGTGACCTACGACGGGTCCGTACAGGCGCTGGATCCGACCACCGGCATCCCCGTGTGGTCGACGGGCCTGCCCGGCGAGATCATCGGGAGTCCGACCGAGGACGGGGCGGGCGTCGTCGCCGCCCAGGTCTTCTACTCCTCGACCAAGGCCAACGGGGTCTACTTCCTCGATGCGTCAACCGGCGCGGTGGTCGGCCAGATCTCGACTCCGGGCACCGCGTACTTCGCCCAGCCCGTCTGGGAGGGAACCGACCTCCTCGTGGCAGCCGCCTCGGGCATCGGACTGACCGACTTCGAGGCGTTGACCCCTCCGACGCTTGGCTCCGTGGACCCCACGCTGCTGGCCGTCGGGACCCGGGTGAGCCTGTCGCTCACCGGCACCGGTTTCGAGCCGGGTGCCACCATCACGTTCTCGGGTCCGACGAGCGCTCCGACGGTGAATGCCAAAGCGCAGAACGTCTCGGTGACGCCCACGTCGGCCACGGCCACGGTGACCCTTTCCAAGAGCGCCCCGACGGGCAGCTACACGTTGACGTTGACGAACCCCGACCACACCTCTGCGCACTGCACGGGCTGTGTCGCGGTCATCGCCGCCCCGAAACTGGCGAGCATCACCCCGTCGAGCGTTACCCGTGGGAGCGTGACGCCGGTCACGATGACGGGTACCGGGTTCGCCCCGGGGTTGACCTTCGTAGGTCCCAACGGGGTGATGTTCACCCAGGTGCAGTATGTGAGCCCCACCAGTGCGACGGCGGTCCTGGGTGTGAATCTGGCGGCCGCCACGGGGTCGGATCTCAGGATCACGGTGGTCAACGACCTGGCGGCCGGCGCCGGCCGGGACTCGGAGGCACTCCTGACGATCAGTTAGGCCGCCAGACCAGCCAGATCGATGCGACAGTCCGGGCGCGCTCCTGTCGGATGCGGGAAAAGTCTCCCGCCCCCACGGTCCCGGAGCGACACAACTGGACGACGTCACGGGGCGCCGTTCCCCACCGCGGTGACGCCACTGGGGCAATCGATCGCGGCAATCGATCGCGGTGGACCATCCACTAGCCTCCACCCTCGTGGACTTCGACCTGTCGCCCGAGCTTGCTGCCCTGCAGGACTCCGTCCGTCGCCTCGCCCAGGACAGGATCAAGCCCCGTGCCCGCGAGATCGACACCACCGGCGAGTACCCCCAGGACATCTTCGACGCCTTCCGCGACGCCGACCTCCTCGGACTGTGTCTGCCCACCGAGCTCGGCGGTTCGGGTGCGGGCATCCTCGGCCTGACCATCGCCATCGAGGAGGTGGCCAAGTACTCCAACACGGCGGCGCTGATGCTCCTCCTCACCAGACTGCCGACGGGCCCGATACTCATCGCCGGCAACGAGGAGCAGAAGCAACGGTACCTGCCCGGCATCGCCCGGGGCGAGGTGCGGTGCGGGTTCGGACTCTCCGAGTCACAGGCGGGCAGCGATGTCGCCGGGATGCGCACCCGGGCCGTGCCCGACACCCGACAGGGACACGACGGTGACTGGATCCTGAGCGGCACCAAGTGCTGGATGTCCGGTGTGGTCCAGGCCGACTGGTACACGGTGTTCGCCAAGACCGGTGACCCGGACTCGCGGGCGCACGACTCCATCACCGGCTTCATCGTGGAGCGCGCCTGGGACGGGGTATCGGTCGGGAACACCGACCGCAAGATGGGGGTGCGGGGCGTCGACACCGGCGAGCTCCTGCTCGATCGGGTCCATGTTCCCGCCGCCAACGTGATCGGTGAGGTCGGCGGGTTCCGCCTGGCCATGCTCGGCCTCAACGCCATGCGGCCCATCGTGGCCGCCCGGGGGATCGGCCTCGCCGAGGGTGCCCTGATGTACGCCACCGAGTACGTCAAGAGCCGGCAGGCCTTCGGTCACACCATCGCCGACTTCCAGGGAATCCAGTGGGAGATCGCCAAGGTGGCCGTGGACATCGAGGCGGCCCGCCTCCTCACCTACCGCTCGGCGTGGCTNNGCCGACCAGGGCAAGTTCACCAAGGAGTACGTGCCCTACCTGTCGATGGCCAAGTACCACGCCACCGAGCTGGCCGTGCGGGCCTCAGGTCTGGCCGTGCAGCTGCTCGGGGCGGCCGGCTACATGGAGGACCACCCGACCGAGCTCTGGTACCGGGACGCCAAGCAGCTGACCATTGTCGAAGGGACGAGCCAGGTGCAGCTGGGACTCATCGGCCGGGGCGTCCTCAACCACGACCTGTGGTGGGATTGAGGCGTGATGGCCGCGGCTGAAAGCGCTCGTCCCTCGCCGGCCCCGGGCTCCTCCGACGCGCCGGGCTCCTTTGACGCGTTGGGTGCCTGGCCCGGGGTGCTGACGCGGCTGCTGGCCGGCGACTCGTTGTCCGCCGACGAGTCCGAGGTCGTGCTCGGCCAGGTGCTGTCGGGCGCGGCCACCCCGGCCCAGATCGCCGGACTGGCCGTGGCACTCCGCGCCAAGGGCGAGTCCGTCTCGGAGATGACCGGCTTCGTCCGCGCCATGGTCGCCCACGCCGTGCCCCTCGACCTACCCGGGGGGATCGACCTGGTCGACACCTGCGGCACTGGCGGCGACCGGCTGCGGTCGATCAACGTCTCGACCATCGCCTCGCTGGTGGTGGCGGCCTCGGGGGCCAAGGTGTGCAAGCACGGTGGACGGGCCTCGTCGTCGGCCGTCGGCGCGGCCGACGTGCTGGAGGCGCTGGGCGCGGTGGCCGACCTCGGGCCGTCGGGCGTGGCCCGGTCGATCGACGAGGTGGGTCTGGGGTTCTGCTTCGCACCGCGGTTCCACCCGGCCATGCGGTTCGCCGGGCCGGTGCGCAAGGAGCTCGGCATTCCGACGGTGTTCAACTTCCTGGGGCCGTTGGCCAACCCGGCCCGGGCCAAGTTCCAGGTCGTGGGAGTCAGCGACGCCTCCATGGCCGACAAGATGCTCGGCGTGCTGGCCGCCAACGGGACGCGGCGGGCCATGGTCGTCCACGGCGACGACGGGCTCGACGAGCTGTCGACGACCGGTCCGTCCACCATCCACGAGTTGATCCGGACACCAGACGCGGGCCCGTCGGCCGGTGGCGGCGATCCTGCCGGCGACGGCAGCGTGTCGGTGTCGGTCTACCGCATCGACCCGTCCGACCTCGGGTTCGCCCGGGCCACGCTCGACGACCTCCGCGGCGGCGATGCCTCGGTCAACGCCGAGGCCATCCGGCGCGTGGTGTCGGGCCAGGCATCGCCCCACCGAGACATCGCCCTGCTCAATGCCGCCGCCGCTCTGGTCGTCATCGGGCAGGCGCCCGACCTGGCCGCCGGTGTGGCGCTCGCCGCGTCGCTCATCGACTCCGGCGGTGCCGCCGGCGTCCTCGACACGTTCGTCCGGGTCACCAACGAGGCGTCGGCGGACGAGCAACAGGTCGAGCAAAAGGACGAGCAACAGGACGAGCAACAGGTCGAGCAACAGGTCGAGCAACAGCAGGGCTAGCCAGGTCTGCGGTCGATGCTGGCTACGCAGCCGATCCCGCCGCCACTGCCGTCACCGCTGCACAGAGTTCGCCGAGTTTCGGGATCCGGTCGGACGGAAGGGCCATCCCCTCCGGCCCGGCCGACTCGAGCACCCGCACCTTGTCGGCGTGGGCCCGCAGCCACTGGGCCACGATGATCCGTTCGTTGTCGTGGCAGTCGGCACTGATCGTGAACGCCGGATCCAGACCGCCCCCGTCCTCGAAGAGCGAGCCGGTCTCGACCAGGAGGCCGCCGTCGAGTTCGACCGTGCCCTCGCCGTCGACCAGGAGCACCGTGCGTCCGGCGCGCCGGAGCGACTCGACCAGCCGGTGACGGACCAGCAGGTGCCGGACATGCTCGGCCTCGTCCCTGACGCGTGCCGCGTCCTCGTAGCGCTGTAGACGGGAGAGGGACGCCACCTGCTCGGCGAACGGTGCCAGCAGCTCGGCCGGATCCGTGGCCAGGTCCTCAACCGTCCATCTGCGCCGTCGCCGGGGGTTCCGCCGACGGGCCGGCGTCGCCTGGCCGCTCTCGCCGACGGCGACGGCGACGGGAACGGGCAACACCGTGGGCAACGCGTCCCGGGCCGGCGTTCCCGGGTCCCGTCTCTTGACCTTGCCCTGGGCGTTGAACAGCGGGGCCCACGTGCGGATGAGCCGACCCTCGAGCACGGCGGCGGTCAAGGGTCCAGGACACACCCGGAAGTGGACGGTGTCCATCTGACGGAGCAACCGACCCACTTTGTTACGGGTGTCACCCGAGAAGTAGGAGCGGACACGACTGTGGAGGTCAGTGGCCTTGCCGACGTAGAGCACGTGGCCAGCGGCGTCGCAGAACCAGTACACGCCCGGCCGGTGGGGCAGCCGATTGGTGAGCTTGAGCTTGGCGGCCTGCGGGTGTCCCACCATCTTCGGCAGGTCCAGGAGCTCCTCGAGCCCGACGATGCCGTAGGAGCCGGCCCGCTCCAGGAGGGCGTGCAGGAGGTCGCCGGTGGCCAGGACGTCGGTCAGCGCCCGGTGGGACGGTTGGTGGGGGAGACGCAGGGAGGCCGCCAACGTGCCGAGTTTGCAGTTGGGCACCATGTCGCGCACCAGGCGGCGGGCCAGCACCAGGGTGTCGACGGTCGCATTGGCCAACCGGTCGCGACCGGTCGACTCGAGTGCGTGGTTGAGGAACGAGAGATCGAAGCGGACGTTGTGGCCCACCACCACACCGCCGCCCAGGAACTCGAGGAAGGAGGGGAGCATCTCGCCGATGCGCGGCGCGTCGGCCACCATCGAGTCGCTGATTCCGGTCAGGGCGGTGATGAACGGCGGGATCCGTTCGTCCGGTCGTACCAACGTCTGGTATGTGGCGATGTGTTCGCCGCCCCGGTAGCGGGCGGCGGCCACCTCGGTCAGCGACGCCGAGGCCGGTGATCCGCCGGTGGTCTCGACGTCGAGGACCACGAAGGTGACCTGGCTGAGGGGGGTGCCGAGGTCGTCGAACGACCGTTGGACGGCGAGTGCCATGGGGACACTGTAGCGAACAGGTGTTCGGTACGGGGGTGTCCGCCCGGGCGCCGGCGCCATCCGTCGTCGCGGCTACCGTTGAGGCGTGAACTCCGAGATCGCAGCCACCGCCACCGCCCCCGGCGACGTCGTCCGCTACCGCTGCACGGCGTGCGGCAACTTGACCCGGTTCAATGTCGTGACCACCCGTCGCACGAGTGCGTTCCATCACTTCTCGGTGGGCGGGGACCTGACCGTCGAGGAGGAGCAGGTGCTCGACGAGACGGTCGAGGAGGTCACCTGCCGGTGGTGCGGGAACGGCAACGGGGTCGAGGTCCTCGGGTCCGGCGCCGCCGACCCGGCCTGAGGCCCGGTCGATCGGTGCCGCGTCCCCGGCCGACGCCGTGACCGATCGGCCGCAGAGCCCCCTGTCCGACCCGGGATTCGTGGCCGGACTCCGTCCGATCCCGTCCCATCCCGACGGGGCGCCCCCGGACTGGCCGGCGACAGACGTGGTCGGCGTGCGACCGAACGGCACGCCGGTGGCCATCGACCTGGCCGCCGCCAGCCGCCCGGTCCTGATGGTGTTCCTGGCCACCGAGTGCGACGGGTGCGACCAGTTCTGGCGGGGGCTGTCCGACCCGCCTCCCGAAGTCGATGCCATGGTGGTGACCCGGGGTCCCGGCGCAGTGGCGTCCTCCGAGGTGGCCGCCCTGGCAAGCGACTTAGACCGTGTCCCGGTGGTGATGAGCGACGCCGCCTGGTCCGACTACCGCGTCACCGGCTATCCGTTCCTGGTCCTGGTCGAGCCGGCCACGAGGCGCATCCTCGGCGAGTCGGTCGGCTTCGGCTGGTCGGATGTGGACGTGCTGCTGGGGTCGTCGTCCGTCGCCGGGCCGCCGTCTCGGCCCCCGCGGCCCCCGCGGCCAAAGCGGCCCCCGCAGCCACAGCGGCCGGACGGAGTCGAACCGTAGCCCTCCGGACCATCAGCAATCCTCCGGACCATCGACGGGGCGACTCACACCGACCCGAGGAACTTGCCGATCAGGTAGACGCCGAAGAAGAGATAGATCACGGCCATCATGGCGGTGTTGTTCCGGGTCAGCCACGTCCTCCACCCCTCCAGCACGGTGCCAGCCCGATCGCCGAGGACGAGCATGGCGAGGATCGGGGTGGCCACGCCGATCGAGGCCAGGACGACGTAGATGGCGAGCACGGTGACCTGCTGCCCGACAGGCAGGCCGACGGACGAGACGGCCACCGCCGTGCCCAGGGCGACCACGATGTTCTTGGGGTTGCCCGCTCCGATGCCGGCCCCGACGGCCAGCGACCGACCGGAGCCGAATCCGGCGATCCCGTCCATCCACCCGGGCAGCGACGAGGGGTCGTCCGGGCCCGGGCGCCCCCGGAACGTACGCACGGCGACGACGATGAGCCCGGCGCCGAGGGCCAGGAGCAGTGCCGATGCGCCCCGTGACTGGTTGCTTCCCGGGTCCAGGTGCACCGCGCCCGCCACCGCCGTGAGCCCTCCGACGACCGCCGCCAGTCCGGCCACGAAGCCACCGAGGTAACACGACGCGTTGAGGAGCGGCCGCTCCGAGAAGAGCAACAGGATGGAGGTGACGATGTTGATCGGCGACACCATCACGATGACGGCGAACGGGAGCACCTCGCCTACCACCTGCCGCACTCGTGTCCCTCCCGGTCGAACCCGGACTCAACGTAGCCGCGGTCCCCTTTGATCCGAGGTTCATTCGACCTGTGACCGACGGTCCCCGTCGACGCGGTTGCGGTCCCGGCCGCGCCGCAGGTGGGTTCAGATCCGGACGGCGGTCCTCCGGAGGATCTCGGCCAGGCGGGCCTCCAGGCCGAGCTCGTAGACGAGCAGGCTGTCGAGCTCGGCGAGCGGGGCGTCGACGGCGACGCCGCGCAGGGTCCGGAGCTGGTGCTCCGCCTGGTCCCTCCGGGCACAGCTCCGCTCGATGGCCCGCGTGATTTCGATTTCGTGATTCATGTGTTGGTACCTCATTGTTGAGTTCGCCCCGTCCGTCGGACGGGAGTAACCCGACCAGGCGCACCGTTGCGGTGTCCACGTCGACGTGGCGTCACGGAGACGCCCACGGAGCACGGGACACCAGATGGATCTGATCGGTGAGAGCGCCCCGGCTGGCGCTCGACCGCAGCCGACAACGCAGGAACTCACCGGATTGACGGGAGTTCCTGCCTCATGGGTTGCCGGTCCGAAGACGCAAGCAGAGACTTGATCGGCTGCCGGAGTCAGTGCTGACCGGCGGCAGTCGATTCGGTGGGCATCGCGCAAACGGCCCTCGATGCGTTGGTGAACCTTACACGCTGCGATGGCGCCCCCGACCGGACCCATCAGGGCGCTGCGAATTCGCAGGGTGGGAACGGGAATCTCCGGTGACTTCAGCCGCCAGTCGGTTCCGGCTCCTGACCGAACGGGGGCATGGGCGTGAACGACCACGGCGGCGAGCCATCACCCTTGGTTCCCGATCGCTCGAGCGTCCATCCCTCGTATGTCTTCAGCCAGTGGTGATGGTGGCAGAGCAGGGCGAGGTTGGACAACTCGGTGGGTCCGCCCACCGCGAACGGGATGACGTGGTCGATCTCGAGGCCGTAGGACACGCCGCATCCCGGCACGACGCAGCACCGGTCCCGGTGAGCCAGCGCCGTGCGGAGATGGCGATTGATGGTCCGGCCGAAGTGCGAGATCGAGCGAATGTCACCCGCCTGATGGAAGACGAAACGGAGGAAGGAGTCGTTGGCCATGTCCCGTGCCATGGCCACGGGGATCGGGCCCTGGTTGTCGATCTCACAGGTCTCACCGGGCAGAGTGGTGCCCCGGAGGAGCGCATCGAGATCCACCCGGACCATGACCGAGCACGAAGGGGGTCGATCGATGACGTCGTCCGTCGGCGATGGGGCGACGCCGCCACGGACGGGGTCGTCCGGTGGTCGGCTGGCCGGCCGGCTGCCCCCCGGTCGGCGAGCCCGGCCTGCGTCGATCTCGAGCTGATCGGAGATCTGACCGGTCGGCGGGCCCGGGTCGGCATCGTCGTCGATGTCGTGATCGATGCCGGGGCCCGGGTCCGCAGAACGGAGGGACCGACCCGATGCACCCCCGGTCATCAGCAGGAAGAAGGCGTCAGCCCGTCGATTCCGCTCGGTGGTCGGATGCGTGCCGGGGTCGGACGACGGCGGACTGTCGTCCTCGGCCTGGGCGAGGCGTCCTGCGGTCCAGTCCATCTGCTGCAGGATCCGGGCACCTCGGTCGGCGTTGTCCCGTCCCTGGTAGCAGAAGGCCCCCTCCGGGTCCGTCCACCAGGTGAAATAACGGTCGGCGTGGATCCGCCGGACGGCGGCCACCGGGTCGTAGCGGACCGAGGTGGCCCGTGACCGCTGACATCGTTCCTTGATCAGCTGGAGTGGTTGATCACCCGCTCCCTCCAGCAGAGCCGCCTCGCCAGCCGGGTCGAGGACAGCGGCGCCGGACAGTTCTGCCACTTTGGGGCCCGAAAGTATGCCGTTGCGGAGAGCGTCCTCCGTTCCCGGAAGCTGGCTGAGACGGTGCCCGACGGCGAGCGTGCCCCTCGCCTGGCCGGTAGGTACGCCCTCCAGCTCGGCGAGCATGACCGCAGGGCTGCGGTGCCCTGAGTCCCGCCAGGCGCCGGACTCGTCGATGCGGGGAGCCAGGAGGGTCTTGCCGGCCATGGACAGGCGCTCCACTCGGGCGAAGAGGGCGTACAGCCGGGCGGCGTCAGGTCCGGTCAGCCGGGAGGGATCGAGCTGGGCGACGACACCTGCCATCAGCTCGGCCGCCTGGTCGACGGGCAGCCCCAGACGGGACTCCTTGGCGTCGATGGGGGAGACGGTGGCCTGGCCAGCCGCCGCAGGAGCCGGCGTCCCAGGGTCGGCAGGCGTACCGACCGAGGGCGTGTTGAACAATGAGTCAGCCAGTGCTCGGTGGGCCATGGTTGACGTCATGGCCCCAGCGTTCCACGTGGCTGTGACGAGCTTGTGAAAGGGCAGGGAGTATATCCGATTTCGCCGGTAGCCGACCGGTCCGCGACCGCCCGGTGCGGACCCGGATTCCAAGGTTCCACTCGTCCGGCGCTCAGGCTGCTCACAGGTTGATATCCGATGCTGACCATGGTCAAACGGCACCCATCCCGGGCACTTCCGACGAACACGAGGAGCACGACATGAGCACCCATGACGAAGACGGGCTCACCACCGGTTCGGATCCGGCCTCCGGGGTCGATCCCTTCGCCACGCTCGACAAACGTCGCCGGGGCGTCCGGGTCACGTATGCGGCGGCAGTGGCCCTGGGGCTGGCGATCGGCGGGGGAGCCATTGCCGGCGCCGCCACCGGATCCACGTCCTCGACCACACCACCGTCTAACAGCGCCGGGGGCCCGGCCGGTCACTTCGGCTTCGGCGGCACCCCGCCGGCCGCCTTCGGCACCGTGGCCTCGGTCGGCGTCGACACCTTCACCGTCACCACCCGCGACGGCACAAAGGTGACCGTCGACGTGAACGGCGCCACCACCTACATGGACCCCTCGGTCACAACGCCGTCCTTCACCGATGTGAAGGTCGGTGACCACGTGGCCGTGTTCGGCACCGACAGCTCCAATACCGTCACCGCCACCAGTGTCGCCCTCGGCGGACCCGGCGGACCCGGCGGACCCGGCGGACCCGGCGGCAACGGACCCGGCGGATTCGGGGCACACCGGGCCTTCGGCGGCACACCGCCGGCCGCCTTCGGCACTGTGGCCTCGGTCGGCGCCGACACCTTCACCCTCTCCACCATCGACGGCACGAAGGTGACCGTCGACGTGAGCGGCACGACCACTTACACGGACCCGGGAGTCACGACCCCTTCCTTCACGGACGTGAAGGTCGGCGACCACGTGGCCGTGTTCGGCTCCGACAGCTCGAATACCGTCACCGCCACCAAGGTCGCCCTCGGCGGACCTGAGGGCGATGGACCCGGCGGATTCGGTGGTCACCGGGCCTTCGGAGGCACCCCGCCGGCCGCCGTGGGCACGGTCGCATCAGTCGGTACGAACAGGTTCGTCGTCACCAGCCCGGACGGGACGAAGGTGACGGTCGATGTCGGATCGTCCACTTCCTACATGGAGTTCGGAAAGACGTCGGCCTCCATCGCCGACGTGACCGTCGGGGCCCACGTGGGCGTCTTCGGCACAGACGCCAACAACACGGTGACCGCCACCAAGGTCGGCATCGCCAACCCGACAGCCGGGCAGGGCGGACCCGGGAGGCCGGGCGGACCCTGGGGCCCGGGCGGCAACCGTGGACCCGACGGCATGGGTGGCTGGCCGTCGGCCCCGTCCGGCGCCTCGGGCTCGTCCGGCGCGGCCTCGAGCTCGCCCGGCACCGCCTCGAGCTCGTCAGGAACGGCCACATCGTCAGGCGGCACCCTTAACTGACGGTCCAAGATCCCCTGGTCCCCGGGACACCGCAACGGTTCGAAGCCCTCCCCTGCTCGACCGCCCTGCCGTCCCGGCCTCCGACGGAGCCCGCCGCGCCCCATCCGCGCCCGGCGGGCTCTGTCGCGCCCGGCGGGCTCTGTCGCATCCGGCCCCGTGGTGTGCGGGCCACGCCGGTCCCACCCATGGTGCAGTCTGGTCATGTGCTCCACGCCTGCTCACTCGACGTCGACCTGCGGATCCCGGCCAGCCGGTCCCTCAAGGCCAAACGAACGGTGGTCAAACACCTGGTCGAGGTGAGCCGGTCCCGGTTCGGAGTGGCCGCCGCCGAGGTCGGGCACCAGGACCAGTGGCAGCGCTGCGAGCTCGGATTCGCCGCCGTGTCGGGGACGAACGGCCACGTGACCGCCGTGCTCGACTCTGTGGAGCGCTTCATCTGGTCGGAGCCCGCCGTCGAGGTCGTTTCGATGGAACGGACGTGGCTGGAGACGGGCGGATGAACGGACGCGGACCGGTCCGGCCCAGGTAGACGCCGTGCCCCGGCTCCGTCCCATCGTGCCGTAGCCTCGTCCCATGACGACGCTGCCTGCACTCCTGGGCGATCTCGACGACGAGTACGGCGACCTCCGCTCCGCGGTCGCCGACCTGTCCGACCTCGATCCGAGGTGGGACCTCGCCACGCCGGCGGCAGGGTGGGCCGTCCGCGATCAGATCAGCCACCTCGCCTATTTCGACGACGCCGGCCGGATGGCCATGGTCGACCCGGATGCCTTCGCCGGGTTGGTCGAGGAGTTCCTGGCCAGCACGGGAGACCCGATGGAGGTTCATCTGGCGATGGGTCGGGCCAAAGGCGGCCATGAGCTGCTCGGATGGTGGGATGGTGCCCACCGTGCCATGGTCGAGACATTCGTGTCCGCCGATCCGACGGCGCGGGTCCCCTGGTTCGGGCCACCGATGGGTACCCTCTCGTTCGTCTCGGCCCGGCTGATGGAGACGTGGGCCCACGGCCAGGACGTGTGCGACGCGCTCGGCGTGGAGCGCACGCCGACGGCGCGGCTCCGGCACATCGCCCACATCGGTGTGCGGGCCCGCCCCTTCTCCTACGCCGTGCGTGAAATGGACGTCCCGCCGGGGCGCATCGACGTCGTCATCACCGCCCCCGACGGCGGTGAGTGGCGCTGGGAGGTCGGGGACGCGGCCGAACCGGGGCCCGTGGCGGGTGTGACGGCCGACTCGGGGTCGGCAGCGAGTGTGACGGGCACGGCGCTCGACTTCTGCCTGGTCGTCACCCAGCGCCGGAACGTGGCCGACACCGGGCTCGTGGTGGAGGGCGACCTGGCCGAGGAGTGGATATCGATCGCCCAGGCGTTCGCCGGACCTCCCGGGCCCGGTCGCCCGCCCACCTGAGCCGGACCACCTGGCGCGCCTGCCCACCCGAGCCGGACCTCCTGGAGCGCCCGCCCACCTGAGCTGAACGGCCGTCCCGCTCCCACCGACCCGCCACCGACCCGGGCCATGCCGGGACTCACACGTGTTCGGCCATCGCTTCAGTCAGGCGGCCCACGAACCCGTCGACGTCGGCCTCGGAGGTGTCGAATGACGCCATCCACCGCACGACCCCGGTGTCCTCGTCCCACACGTAAAAGGGCCACTCGCTCTGCAGCGTCTCCACCACGGCCGCCGGCACCGCGGCGAACACCCCGTTGGCCTGCACCGGATAGGCCAGGGTCACACCGGGCACCGCCGAGGCGCCGGCCCCGAGGCGGGCGGCCATGGCGTTGGCCCGGGCGGCACTCCGCTTCCAGAGGTCGTCGGACAGCAGGGCCACGAACTGGGCGGCCACGAAGCGCATCTTGGATGAGAGCTGCATCGACTGCTTGCGGACGAACCGCAGCGACGTCTCCGACTCGGGCCGGAACGTGATGACCGCCTCTGCGCCCAGGGCGCCGTTCTTGGTGCCGCCGAACGAGATGACGTCGACCCCCGCCGTGGACCCGAACGCCCCGAAGTCGACGTCCAGGGACACGGCGGCGTTGGCGATCCGGGCCCCGTCGAGGTGGATCAGCATCCCCTGCCCGTGGGCCCAGTCGGCCAGGTCGGCGATCTCGTCGACCGTGTAGACCGTACCGACCTCGGTGCTCTGGGTGATGGACACCACCCGGGCCTGGACATGGTGCTCGTTGCCGATCCCCTCGACGGCGCCAGCCACCAGCGAGGGCGTGAGTTTCCCGTTCGGCGTGGGCACGGTGAGGAGCTTCGAGCCGAGGAAGCGCTCGGGGGCGCCGCACTCGTCGACGTCGATGTGGGCGCCCTCGGCACAGATCACGGCCTGGTGGGGCCGGAGCAGGGTCTGCAGTCCGACCACGTTGGTCCCGGTCCCGTTGAAGCAGAAGTAGACCTCGGCCGACGGGCCGAAGTGGTCGCGGAACAGGGCCAGTGCCTCCTCGGTCACCGCGTCGGCGCCGTAGGCGGGGGCGTGGCCCACGTTGGCCCGCGCGATGGCCTCGAGCACCTCGGGATGGACCCCGGCCCAGTTGTCGGAGGCGAAGGTGCGCCGGGGCCGGCCCAGATCGGGCGACGACCCCCTCCCCAGATCGGGCGACGACCCCATCCCCGGACTAGGCGACGACCCCATCGGAGGCTCCGGACTCAGTCCCGCACGAGCGGCTTGTAGCGGATGCGGTGCGGCTGGTCGGCGTCCACGCCCAGGCGCTTCTTGCGGTCGGCTTCGTAGTCGCTGAAGTTGCCCTCGAACCAGCGCACCTCCGACTCGCCTTCGAAGGCGAGGACGTGGGTGGAGATGCGGTCGAGGAACCAGCGGTCGTGGCTGATGACCACGGCGCATCCCGGGAAACCGAGAAGGGCCTCTTCGAGGGCCCGCAGGGTGTCGACGTCGAGATCGTTGGTGGGCTCGTCGAGCAGGAGCACATTGCCCCCGGCCTTCAGTACCTTGGCCAGCTGGACCCGGTTGCGCTCACCGCCGGACAGCTGGCCGACCTTCTTCTGCTGGTCGCTCCCGGTGAACCCGAAGCTGGCCACATAGGCACGTCCGTGGATCTCGCGCCCACCGACCACCATGTGGTCGACCCCCCCGGTTATCTCCTCGTACACGGTGGCCCCGGCGTCCAGCTGGTCCCGGGACTGGTCCACATAGGCCAGCTCGACGGTGGCCCCGATCTCGAGGTCGCCCGAGTCGGCCTGCTCCTCGCCGACCATCATGCGAAACAGTGTCGTCTTGCCGGCGCCGTTCGGCCCGATCACGCCGACGATCCCACCGGGGGGCAGGAGGAAGGTCAGGTCGTCGATCAGCAACCGGTCGCCGAATGCCTTCACCAGGTGCTCGGCATCGATGACCCGGTCGCCCAGCCGGGGACCGGCGGGGATGGCGATCTCGAGCTTGTCGGCCCGACGGTCGGCCGATTCGGCTTCGGCCACCAGGTCGTTGTAGGCGTTGATCCGGGCCTTGCCCTTCGACTGGCGGGCGCGGGGCGACATGCGGATCCACTCGAGCTCCCGTTGCAGCGCCTCCTGACGCGAGGTGTCGGCCCGCTGCTCCCTGGCCAGGCGGTCCTGCTTCTGCTCCAGCCACGAGGAGTAGTTGCCCTCGCAGGGGATCCCTGCACCCCGGTCGAGCTCGAGGATCCAGCCGGCCACGTTGTCGAGGAAGTAGCGGTCGTGGGTCACGGCCACCACGGTGCCCGGGTACTCCTGGAGGGTGCGCTCGAGCCAGGCGACCGACTCGGCGTCGAGGTGGTTGGTGGGCTCGTCGAGGAGCAGGAGATCGGGCTTGGACAGCAGCAGGCGGCACAGGGCCACGCGCCGCCGCTCGCCGCCGGACAGTGTCGACACGTCGGCGTCACCCGGGGGGCAGCGTAGGGCGTCCATGGCGATCTCGAAGGTGCGCTCGAGGTCCCAGGCGCCGGCGGCGTCGATCTTGTCCTGGAGCTCGGCCTGCTCGGTGAGGAGCTTGTCGAAGTCGGCGTCGGGCTCGCCCATGGCGGCGCAGACGGCGTTGAACCGGTCGACCAGCTCCTTGGCCTCGCCCACGCCGTCGGAGATGTTGCCGAGGACGTCCTTGGTCGGGTCGAGCTCGGGCTCCTGGGACAGGAAGCCGACGGTGAAGCCGGGCGTCAGGCGGGCCTCGCCCCGGAAGTCCTCGTCCTGGCCGGCCATGATCCGCAGCAGCGACGACTTGCCGGAGCCGTTGCCGCCGATGACGCCGATCTTGGCGCCCGGGTAGAAGGAGAGGTTGATGCCCTTCAGGACCTCGCGGTCGGGCGGGTAGAAGCGATGCAGGTCACGCATGGTGAAGATGTACTGGGCAGCCATGCCTGACAGTGTGCCAGCCCGGAGGCGGGTTGCCGCCACGGCGGGGCCGCTCCGCCCAGGTGGGGCCGGAGCCCGCCGACGGAGCGGTTGGGTAGCCTTGAGCTCATGGGCAGCCCCGGATGTACCCGTCGTCCCGGCGCGTCGTGCCTGCACGCTGGCCTGCAAGGTTGCCTGCACGCTGGCCTGCACGGTGGCAGCCACCCGTTGGGTGGGGGCTGATGTCGATCCAGCCGGAGGCTTCCCGCGATGCCGGTCCGGTTCCGGCCGGGACGCCCGGTCCACCGGCACCCGATGGCGCGCCGGAGCGGAGGACCCGCCGGCACCAGGTCCGTGACCAGTTCACGAACCTGGTCGAGGGCATCGCCCGCGGCGACGACTCGACGGTGGAGGAGGCGGTCCTCGCCCTCAGCCGCAAGAGCCGGTGGCTGGCGCCCCTGGCCTTGTTGGTCGGCGGGTTCGCCATGCTGTTCCAGGGGGTCAAGACCCTGTTCACCAACTGGCGCCTGACCCTGGTACAGATCCTGCCGGCCATGTGGATCTGGGTGGCCATGATCGATCTCAAGGCCCATGTCCTCCACGGAAAGGGCTTCCACCAGTGGAAGCACCTGTGGGTGGAGGTCCTCGTGATTCTGGTGATCGCCGCCATCACCGCCGCCAGCTTCTACCTCAATGCCGTCTTCGCGTTCGCCATCTCGACCAAGGGGACTCCCGAGATCCGCCCGGCCTTCGTCACGGCCAGGTCCCACCGCCGCGACATCCTGACCTCGGGGTTCGCCATCGGGGTCCTGCTGGGGTTCTCGGTCATCGTGGTCGACCGATGGGGCCAGTTCTGGTTCGCCTTCAGCCTGGGGATCATGTGCGGCGTGCTGATGCTCGCCTATGTGGCCGTACCGTCCCGCCTGCTCGGACTGCGCACGGAGCAGTCCCGCCGGGACAAGCTCAGCGCGGCCGCCGTCGGCGGAGCCATCGGGGCGGTCATCTGCTCGCCGCCGTACGCGCTGGGCCGGGTCGCCATCATCATGATCGGCTCGCACACGTTCCGGTATCTGGCGGTGCTGCTGCTGATCATCGCCGTCGTCCTGCAGACGGGAGCGACCAGCGCGGTCAAGGCCGTCAAGATGAGCGCCAAGATCGTGGCCGGCATGGCGCCCGAGGAGGCCGACACCGAGGTGTTCGAGGAGGCCTGACCGGGCCGGGCGCATAGGTCCGACGTCGATGGCGACCGGCTCCGGGTGGTGTTTTCGGGCGGATCGGCGCTTTTGAACAAGTTCTCGCCGGGTGGTCGACCTGCCACCAGCCGTAGTCGCCGGTCGGGAGCGATGTGACGGGAGTTCAGCTCACGTTGTGACGCCGTCACCGTTGCCGTACCGGGTGGTCGGACGGCGGCCACGGCCGCTGCCCGTCCGGTCGACGGTGCCACGGTTTCGGCAACCTGTGGAGAGCACCCGTCGACGAAATTCCGAGTCGGGACAACGGGAATCGGGCACCTCGGGCGTGCTCGTCGATGATCCGGAGAGCCACCGGCAAGGAGACGAGCTAGGCCGCCGGCAAGGTCACCACGTAATTGTCGCCGCATGCCCAAGCGACCCGTTGCGACACCGATGGACGACCGATCCGCCGACCGGGGACGACCCGGGGAGCGCCAAAGTCGTTGCACACCAGGTGCAACCTTCGGACGGTTCCGGCGAGCCGCCTCCGTATCGTCTCTCCTCCATGGACGAGACCACGAAACCAACCGGTGCGACCGGGCCGACCGATACCGGGCCTTCTTCACGCGTGGCGGGGGACCCGGAATGAGGGCCCGGATCGTGGTGAAGACCGGCGTCGTGATGCTGTTGGCGGCCGCTTCCGCCATCATCGCGCCGACGGTCGTTCCGGCCGGAGCCGACCCCGGCTCGGCCGGTGCGGGCAGCGGCGGCGGGACGGTGTCGGTGGGAGCAGGCTCCGGATCCGGCTCCGGGGGCTCGGCGGGGGGATCGGGCGGGGGCTCGTCTTCGGGGGGCGGATCCGGCGGATCACCGTGGACGTGCACCTACACCTACCTGGCGCTCAACAACGAAGGGGGCTTCCCCAACGGGGGGCCGATACCCGGTGCCTGGTACTCGGTGACCTGCGACGACATCGCCACACAGGCGCAGGTGACCCAGACCGTGTGGATCACCAGTGGACAGGCGGCACCGGTGCCACAGGTCGATCCGCGGGTCCTGGCCCTGCAGGCCCGGAACTCGATCGCACTCCCGGCCCCGGTCGTCGAAGTCAATCCGTCCGCCTCGTCGGTCGTGGGCCTGGCCACGTGGCTCTGGGTGGACCCGTCCCTCTGGCACGACTACTCGGTGACCGCGTCGGCCGGCGCAGTATCCGCCACGGCGGTCGCCCGTCCCGTCGGGGTCTCCTGGTCTACCGGCGACGGTGGCTCGGAGGTGTGCGGTGGACCCGGGGACGCCTACGTTCCGTGGCTCCCGTCCCTCGAACAACAGACCTACTGCAGCCATCAATTCACCTGGACCTCGATCGGGCAGCCGTCACCCGACGGCGACCCGGACCACGGGCAGTTCGTCATCACCGCCACTGTCGAGTGGGCCGTCTCCTGGTCGGCGGTCGGAGCCGGCGGCGGCGGTGCCCTTCCCACCCTGTACACGACCGGGACCACCGGGCTGCGCGTGGTGCAGATCGAGAGCCTCAATGCGGTGCCGTCCTTACAATCGCCCGCCGCCTCGGCTGCACTCGGCTTCGGGGCATGAGTGCGGTCGCCGAACGCCTGCCGGGCCGCCAGCGCCGTGCCGGGGTGCCGGTGGAGGTCCGACCCCCGGTCGGCGGACGGAACCGGCGGACCCTCATCGCCATCGCCTCGCTGGTCGTGATCTGTCTGAGCGTGGCCGCCTTCGCCGACCTCTATGCATCGGCCGGGCACAAGACGGCCGCAGTGGTCGTCGAACAGGCGCTCGTGCAGGGGCAGCCCATCACCGGCGCCCAGTTGGGTCAGGCCGACGTGTCCGTGTCCGCGGGAGTGTCCTACATCCCGGTCTCGGAGGCGTCGCAGATACTCGGCAAGCGGGCGGCCTCGGCCGTCCCCGTCGGCTCGCTCCTGACCACGGCCGACCTCACCGCCACGCCGGCCATGGCGCCGGGGAGCGCGATCGTGGGTGTGGCCCTGAAGGCCGGCCAGCTGCCTGCCGAGGGATTGGTCCCGGGCGACCGGGTGATGATCGTCCAGACGGCCATTCCCGGCTCACCGCTGTCGGCACCGGTGACCCCGACCTCCTCCCCGCCCTCGTCCCCGACCTCGTCCGGGTCCGGGTCCACGTCGTCGGCGGGAACGGGAGCCACCGTGTTGTCCGGGGGATCCACCGGGGTCCTCGTGACGTCCGCGGGCGTGTTCACCGTGGCCGCCCCGTCGGCCACCGCCGGCGGTGGTTACGCCGTACTCGTGTCGGTCGAGGTCCCCTCCGCGATCGCACCGGACGTGGCCACCGCGGCATCCGCCGGACAGGTCAGCCTCGTCCTGCTGCCGCAACCGGCCGCCGGAGCGGCGTCGACGGGTACTGGTGCCGGGTCATGACGGTCATCTCGCTGCTGTCACTGAAAGGGGCGCCGGGCGTCACGACCCTCTCCTGCCTTCTGGCCGCGGTGTGGCCGGAGCCGGGACCCCTTGTCGTGGTCGAGGCCGACCCGTCCGGCGGCGACCTGGCGGCCCGTTTCGGGCTCACGTCCACCATCGGCTGGTCGTCGCTGTCGGCGGCCGTCCGTCGGTCCGGTGAGGCGACTCGCCTGGATCCCCACCTCCAGCGACTTCCCGGGGGACTTCCGGTGCTCGTCAGCGGGAGCGGTGGCCCCTTCGACGCCGCCAGCAGTCCGGAATCCGGGGTCGTCCGGTCCGCATTCGGGCCCGACGGGGACGCCGGCCTGGCCGTGGTCGACCTGGGAAGGGTTCCGGTGGGAGCCGACGCCGCGCCAGGCTGGATGGAGTGCAGCGACCTGTCGATCCTGGTCGTCCGGGACGATCCGTCGGCCGCCCTACATGTCCGGGCACGCGCCGCCGAACTGCTGGACCGCACCGGAGGTGCACTCGGGGTCCTTCTGGTGGGAGGTGTCGCCTTCCGCTGCCGGGAGCTCGCCGAGTTCGCCGGCCTCCCGCCCCTCGGGGACGTGCCGTTCGACCCCCCGAGTGCCGCGGTGGCCAGTGGCCGGTCGGCGTCGGGTCGCCGACTCGCCCGCTCGCGCCTCCTGGTGGCGATGCGGCGTGCCGCCCGTTTGGCGGCGACCCGGGTGGCGGTCATCGATGGTGCCGATGTCGACGCCGGCACCGTCGTGTCACCCGATGCTGCAGTGCCTGTGGCACCGGGTGCCGACCTCCTGCGTTCGCCGATGGCCTCGAGCCGGGGCCGAGGACGCCGGGTGGCGCCCGACCCGCAGGACGCGGTCCAGGAGATGGCAGGGTGAACGAGTCGTTGACCACCACCCTCCGTCGACGCGTCGCCGAGGACCTGGCGTCGGACACCGTCGCCGACCTCTCGGGGGACGATCGGCGGGAGTTCGCCAGAGAGCGGGCGTTCCTCCATCTCGATGCCCTCTCCGTGGAGCCGGAGGGACGGCACGCGACCCCGCAGACGCCGATCGAGGAGCAGGAGCTGGCCCAGGCCGTTCTCGACGCCCTCTTCGGGCTCGGCCGACTCCAGAACCTCGTCGACGACGACCGGATCGAGAATATCGACATCAACGGCTGCGACCGGGTGTGGGCGACGTTCGCTGACGGGTCGAAACGGCTCATGGACCCGGTGGCCGACTCCGATGAGGAGCTCGTGGACCTGCTGCGCTCGGCCGCCCAGCGGTTCGGTCTGGCCGAGCGTAGGTTCGACATGGCCCGACCGGAGCTGGACCTGCAGCTTCCCGGCGGCGCCCGGCTTTCTGCGGTGATGGCGGTCGCCGCCCGACCGTCCGTGTCGATCCGTCGGCACCGGTTCACCGATCTCTCGCTGGGCGAGCTCTGCACCATGGGAGCGGTGGACGACGAACTGTGCTCGCTCCTGTCGGCGGCGGTCCGCGCCCGGAAGAACATCGTCGTCTCCGGTGCGATGAACTCGGGCAAGACCACGCTGCTGCGCGCCCTGGCGGCGGAAGTCGACCCACGCGAGCGAATCGTCACCATCGAGCAGGCCTTCGAGTTGGGGCTCGATACCGGCTCGTCCCGCCATCCGGATATCGTGGCCCTGGAGGCGAGGCCGCCGAACATCGAAGGCGAGGGCTGCATCCCGGTCGCCGACCTCGTACGGCGCTCGCTCCGGATGAATGCCGACCGCGTCATCGTCGGCGAGGTGTTGGGCGACGAGGTCCTCCCCATGCTCAACGCCATGAGCCAGGGTCGATCGGGATCGATGTGCACGATTCATGCCGAATCGTCCGCCGGCGTGTTCCGCCGGATCGCGTCATACGCCGTGCAGGCGCCGGAACGGCTGCCGCTCGACGCCACCAACCTGCTGATCGCCGGCTCTGTGCACTTCGTGGTCCATCTCGACTCCGAGATGCACGACGACCTCGGCGGGGTCGATCCCGCATCCACCTGGGCCGGAGTCGACTTCGTTCCCGACCGATCCGACGTCGCGCCCACCACCTCGTTTCCGGCCCGCGGGTCCCGGGCCCGTTTCGTGGCCTCGGTGCGCGAGGTGGTCGACGCCGAGGGCGTCCAGGTGGTGTCCAACGAGATCCACCGGCCCGGAACGGACCGTCGTGCGGTGCCCTCGGCCCCGCTCCGACCCGACACCTTCGATGAGCTGGTCCGCTTCGGGTACGAGCCGTCGAAGCGCACGAACGTCGGGAGCCTCCGATGAGGATCCTCACCTCGGCCGGATGGCCGATCCTCCTGATGGGCGCAGCCTTGGGGCTCGGACTGGTCGGACTCGTGTCCGCCCTGTCGTCGACCGTGTCCTCCCGAACGCTCGGCGGCGGTTCGGCGGAGCCACCGCCGACGGGCCGGAGCCGGATGCGGGTCGCGGGAACGGACGTGGCGGCGCTCGGCGTCGGACTGGTCGTCGGTCTCATCTGCGTGGTCGTCACCGGATGGCCCGTGGCCGGACCGATCGGGGCGCTCGCCGCTGTCGGACTCCCGCGTCTGCTCCGCAAGACGTCCGGGGCCGTCTCCATCGCCACCATCGAGGCCGTGGCCACGTGGACCGAGATGCTCCAGGGCACCTTGGCGGCCTCCGCCGGCCTCGGGCAGGCGATCATCGCCACCGCCGAGTTGAGTCCCGATCCCATTCGACCGGCCACCGAGCAGCTGGCGTCCCAGATCCGCTCCGGGGTCCACCCGCGGGAGGCTCTGCTGCAGTTCGCCGAACATGTCGGCGACCCGTGCGCCGACCGGGTGGTGTGCTCCCTCCTGCTGGCTTTCTCCTCACGGGCGCAGCGGCTCGGCGAACTGCTGCAGGCGCTGGCCGAGTCCACGCGGGAGGAGGCGTCACTCCGCCTCCGCATCGAGACGAGCAGGGCCTCGGTGCGGAGCGGTGTCCGGACCGTCGTCGTCTTCTCCGTCGTCTTCGCCGTCGGCCTCTGCATCCTCGCCCACCCGTATCTGGCGCCGTTCGGTTCGCCGACCGGTCAGCTCGTGCTCTGTGCGGTCGGGGGCCTGTACGCCGCCGGACTCACCCTGATGGTCACACTTGCCCGTCCGCCGGAGGCCATCCGGCTGCTCGGCGACGCCGTGGTGCTCCGATGACCGCCGTCGTGCTGTTGGCGACCATCGTCGGAATGGGGGTCATCGGCGTGGCCTACGGGCTCCGCGGGCATCGGGTGGCCCTCGACGGCGTCCTCGACGCATGGGAGCGAACCGTGCCGCTCGGACAGTCCGATGAGTCATCGGCACGCGCCGTCGACCGGCTGGGGGCACCGTTCGTCGCCGCCGCCAGGCGCCGGGGTTGGGCGACGCACCGATGGGTGCTCCGTGGGTTGGCCGACCTCGAGATCACGGGTGGCGATCCGGAGGCGTTCGTCTCGCGTCTGGTGGTGTTGACGGCGGGTGGCGCCCTCGGCCCGCTCGTCCTCTGGCTTCTCGCCAGCATGGCCGGAGTCCCCTTGCCGTCGGCCCTGGCCGCGGTCGTCATGGTGGTGACGGCCCCGACAGCCATCGCCCTCCACGTGAGTGGCCTCGTCCGCCGGGCCGGCGACCGCCGACGCCACTTCCGGGTGGTCATCGGCTCGTTCGTCGATCTCGTCGTGCTCAGCCTGGCCGGGGGAGTGGGGATCGACGGAGCACTGCACGCGGCGTCGCAGGTCAGTCCGGACTGGGCCGCACAACGGCTCGGGCGGACATTGCTGACGGCCCGCGACAGCGGCACCGCGCCGTGGACGGCGCTGGAAGCGCTCGGTCGTGATCTGGCCGTTCCGGAGCTGGTCGAGTTGGCCACGACCGTCCAGCTCGCCGGTACGGAGGGGGCGAGGATCCGCCAGTCCCTCACCGCCCGCGCCGCGTCATTGCGCCGGCACGAGCAGGCGGACGCCGAATCGGCGGCGAACGCCATGACGGAACGACTCTTCCTGCCCGGCGCCCTGTTGCTGCTCGGGTTCCTCCTGTTCATCGGCTATCCCGCCTTCCAACGCATCCTCGGAGGCTTCTGATGGCGAGAGCCGCCACCGTGTCCGCGGCCGTCGGACGTTCCCCCCATCGACTGGAAGACCTCCGCAACGTCACTGATTCCGCCCCATGATCCACAACCCGAAAAGGAGCCCTACCCATGCCGCACCAACTCACGACACTCTGGACGTTCGTCCGCATCCGCTGCGGAGTAGCCGGGGGGTGGGACGAAGCCGGGACGGTGGTCGAGAAGGTCATCCTCACGGCGATCTTCGCGGCCCTGGCGATCGCCGTCGGCGCCATCATCGTGGCCAAGGTGACGGCCAAGGCCAACACCATCAATCTGAACTGAGGTGCCCGCAACCTGAACTGAGGTGCCCGCCGGATGGGCGCGGCACGACATTCGGGCGGCACGCCCGAGTCGGCTGGACGTCACTCCGGCACGGGAGTGCTCGGCACCGGTCGGACGACGGGTCATCGGTGGTCGAGGCCATCATCGTGGTGCCGGTGCTGATGTTCCTGCTGCTGGTCGTGGTGCAGCTCTGCCTGTGGATGCACGCCGTCCAGGTGACACAGCTGGCGGCTTCGGAAGGCGACCGGGCTGCGAGGTCGTTCGGCGGCGGGCCGGCGGCCGGGGTGGCCTCCGCCCAGGGCATCCTGCACGGTTCGGGGTCGGACGTGACCGGATCGCAGGTGGTCGTGTCCGTGCTGCCGGGCGATTCGGAGTGGCTGCAGATCTCCGGTCGGGCGACCTCGGTCATCCCGGGCCTCTCCTTCGGGGTCTCGGCCAGCGCCATCGGGCCGATCCAGCAGTTCCGGAGCTCGGAATGAGGTCGTGCCGACATCGTGGTGACGGGGGCAGCCTGACCGTCGAGCTCGTCGTCCTCACGCCTGTGCTCCTGATCATTGCACTCGCCACTCTGGTCTTCGGCCGGGTGTCCGAGGCCCGCCAGCAGGTGGTCGAGGCGGCGCGGGCCGGTGCCGAGGCCGCCGCTGTTCTGCCCACGGCGGGTACGGCACAGTGGGTGGGAGCCATCAATGCGGTGATCGATCTGATCGGCCGGACCCACACCTGCGCACACGTGGCGATCACGACCGACACGAGCGACTTCGTTGCCGGGGGCCTCGTGACCGTGCACGTGTCATGCACAGTCCTTCTCTCGGACCTGGCGTTCCCCGGTGTGCCGGGCTCGACCGTCGTCCGGTCATCGGCCACGGCGCCTCTCGATCCCTACCGGGCTGTGGGGTGAAGCAATGACGGCAGACACTGGAACGGGCGGGAACAACGTCGCAACTCCTGGTGGGTCGCCGGACGAGCGAGGCGCCATCGCGGCGTTCGTGGTCCTGATCATGGTGGGCCTCCTGGCGTTGCTCGGCCTGGTGGTCGATGGTGGCGTGGCCCTCACCGCCAGACAGGCGGCCCACGTGGAAGCCGAACAGGCGGCCCGGGCCGGGGCGAGCGCCCTGTCCAAGGACGCCCTCCGCGCCGGCCTCATCGAGATCGACGGACCGGCCGCAGTGATTGCCGCCGAAGCGTTCATGGCCGCGGCGGGACATCCGGGTTCCGCGACCGTCGCCGGAGGCGTCGTGACGGTCTGGATCAACTATCAGGTGCCCACCACGATCCTGGGGATGATCGGGATCGACCGGCTCGACGTGTCAGCCGAGGCCACCGCGCTGAATGTCGGCGGCGTGACGAGAGGGTCCCCATGAATCGATCCATCCATCCTGTCCCAGCGGGTCGACGGTCACTGCTGGCCGCCGTGGCCGGCTCGGTGCTCGCGCTGCTCGTCGTCGGCGTCCCGTTCTGGCTCGTGGCGGCCGCCGGCGGACCGTTCGTCCATCTCGACCCGGGAGCCCTGTGGCAGGCGGCTGTCCGCCATCGGCCCGGTGACGTACGTGAGGTGGCCGGGTGGCTCGGCCGGGTCGCCGTCCTGATGGCCTGGCTCGCATGGGCTTGGCTGACCGTATGCGTGGTCGTGGAGGTCCGGGCATGGATCACCGGTCGGTCGACGGTCCGCCTCCCCGCCAGCCGCACCTTCCAATGGGCGGCGGCGCTCCTCGTCGGAACGGCGTTCGCCATCGGGGCCGGGGGCCGGGTGCCGGTGCACCGCACCCCACAGGTCGGGATCATCGGGAATGCGCACCCCGCCACCTCGTTCGCGGCGGGCGAGACCGGTCGGGCAGCGACAGCGACAGCGAGTGGAGATCACACAGTGCCAAGGGAGCGATCGATGCAGTCACCCGCGGAGTCAGAGCCCATGCACCCGACCCGCGTGCCCGAGCTCCGTGACCTGCAGTCCACGGAGCGCTACCTCTCGATGCCGGATCCGAACCGTCCCGACGCGACGCCGGGTGACGGGGTCGGGCACGGGTTCGGGCCCGAGATCGGGCACGAGGTCGCGCCGCGTGACACTCTGTGGTCGATCGCCGAGGCCCGACTCGGTGATCCGCGTCGCTGGCGGGAGATCGCCGATCTGAACTACGGGACAGTCCAGTTTGACGGCGCCGCGTTGTCCACCGACCACTGGGTGCGGCCCGGATGGCACCTCGTGCTTCCCGGTCCACCGGCTCGGGAACCGACGGTCGACACCTCGACCGCCGTTCCTTCCCTCCCGACGGTAGCAATCCCGGAGCACTCTCCCGATCGGACGCCGGTGGTGGACGAGGATCGATCCCCCGTCGGAGGCCTTCCCGCCGTCCCGCTGGGCGCCGGGATCGTCGGCATCGGCGTGGCCGACCTGGTGGACCGCCTCCGTCGCGTGCAGCAGCGCCATCGCAGATCGGGCAACCGGATACGTTTGCCCGACCAGGGCCTGCGTGACTTCGAGCAACGCCTGCGCATCGGTGATGGTGGCGAGTGCCTCGACGCCATCGAAGCCGCGGTGCAGGCATTCTTCCGCACCGACGAATCCTCATCCGGGATGTACCGCGTCCATGAGGTCGTGGTCACTGCTGATCAGGTGCGACTCACCTTCTCGTCGTTGCCGGGAGACGAGGTCCCGGCACCGTTCTCGGCCGGCGCCGATCCGAACTCGGTCGTGGTCGACCGGTCCTCGCTCGCACCGGCTGCCGCGGCGCGTCGAGGAGTGCGCGGGCGCTTCCCTCTGCCCACGCTCGTGACGGTGGCGCGCGACGCCGACGAGTTGACCATGGTGAACGTCGAAGGCGTGGGTTCCGTCGTGCTGGCGGGGGACGCGTACGCCAATGAAGGCGTCGGTCGTGCGCTGGCGCTCGAGCTCGCTACCTCGAGATGGGCCTCGTCGTTCGACCTTGTCCTGGTCGGTTTCGGAACAGGGCTGGAGCGGTGCGAACGGGTCGCCGTGGTCGCCGACCCGGCTCCGACGATCGCCGACCTGTCCTGGAGGCGGCTGACCACCGAGGTGCGACTCGACGAGCTCGGCATCCGATCGGCGGATGAAGCCAGGAGGACGGGTGCGTCAACGGATTGGCAACCGATGGTGGTGATCTGCGGGCCCGCGGTTCCGAGCGGCGACGCCGATGCACTCGTCGCCCTGGCCGGTGACGGGCGTTCCGGCTTCGGGGTCGTCGTCATCAACGGCTCCGGGCCGACGGCATCCACCGGGAACGTCGTGCTGCGACCGGGCAATCCGATCGGAGCTGGCTTGCCGGTGGCCGATGGCGAGATGTCGGTGCTGCAACAGGTGGAGGCCACAGAGCTGGGAATGGTGGTGGCTCTCCTCGATGTGGCGCGAGATCTCGACGAGGTGGACGGCGACGGATCCGAGCAGCCTGACGACGAGGAGGCATCCGGCCAGCGCACGTCTGCCGCCTTTCTGGACGCCCCCCGGGAGTCGACAGCCAGAACGGACGCATTCCTGCCTGTGGTCGCAGGTGTCGATGGGCTTCGAGCCGATCCGATCATCCGGCGCCTCGACCTGCGCGGCGGCGCCGGATCTGATGGCTTCGAGGTCGAGGTGGCCGTGCTCGGCCCGGTGGAGATCCGGGGGGCGGCGCGCGGTTTCACCCGGGCCTGGGCCCAGGAGCTCGTGGTCTACCTCGCCATGCATCCGCACGGTGCCACCAATGAGGCATGGGCCACCGCGCTGTGGCCCGACCGGCTGATGGCGCCGTCCAGCCTCCATTCGACCGCATCGGTGGCCCGGCGGTCGCTCGGAACCGCCCGCGACGGCACGGACCACCTTCCGAGGGCCCACGGGCGACTCGCGCTGGCATCGACCGTCGGGACCGACTGGACACGATTCCAGGTACTGGCGGCATCCGATGAGCCCAGGCATTGGCTCTCGGCCCTGTCCTTGGTGCGCGGGCGCCCGTTCGACGGCATCCGTTCAGCCGACTGGTCCATCCTCGACGGCACAGCTCCCGCCATGGAGTCGGCGATCGTCGATCTCAGCGGCCGCCTGGCCGGAGAGCGCCTCCGGGCGGGAGATCCCCGGGGCGCCGAACTCTCAGCCCGCAAGGGCCTCCTGGCGAGCCCCTATGACGAGCGCCTCTACCGGATGTTGCTGCGTGCAGCCGACGCGGCCGGCAATCCCGGGGGCGTCGAGTCGGTGATGACCGAGTTGGTCCGCGTCGTGGCCGACGATGTCGAGCCGATCGAGTCCGTCCACCCGAGCACGCTCGCCCTCTACCGATCACTCAGTCGTCGGACCGAGCACCTGATGCGAGGTTCGGCAGACTCCTGATCGGTCGACTCCGGCGTAGGGCAAGCGCTGCCCGGAGAGGCCGAGACAGGTCAGAGGGCGAGTTCGGCGATGGTCTGGAGCGTCTTGACGTCGCCCGACACCAGCAGCGTGGTGGCGATGGACTCCCGCCACCGCTCGATGTCGTCCCGGATCTTCTCCTTGGGGCCGATGAGGGCGGTGTCCTCCACCAGCTTGGTCGGAACGGCGGCGGCCGCCTCGTCCTTGCGACCCTCGAGGTAGAGCTCCTGGATCTTGGTGGCCTCAGCCTCGTAGCCCATGCGGGAGAAGACGTCGAAGTGGAAGTTCATCGACTTCGCACCCATGCCGCCGATGTAGAGGGCCAGCATCGGGCGCATCATGTCGGCGGCCGACTCGATGTCGTCGGACATGATCGTGGCTGCGAAGGCGAGCACTTCGAATTCGTCCGCCGCGTGGCGGGCCCCCTGGCGGGCGAAGCCCTCGTCGAGATACGGCTGATAGGCGTCGACCGCACCGGGCGAGAAGAAGATGGGGAACCAGCCATCGGCGATCTCGGCGGCGAGGGCGATGTTCTTCGGACCCTCGGCACCCATGACGATCTGGACCTCCTTGCGGAGGGGATGGGTGATGGACTTGAGCGGCTTGCCCAGCCCGGTCCCACCCGGGTAGGGGAGGGGGTAGTGGGGTCCGGCATTGGTGACCACGTCCTCGCGGGCGACGACCTGGCGGACGATATCGACGTACTCCCGAGTCCGGGCGAGCGGCTTCTCGAACGACTGCCCGTACCAGCCCTCGACGACCTGGGGGCCCGACACGCCGAGCCCGAGGACGAACCGGCCTCTCGAGAGGTGGTCCATGGTGATGGCGGCCATGCCCATGGCAGTCGGCGTGCGGGCCGACAGCTGGCAGAGTGCGGTGCCCAGGCGGACCCGCTCGGTCTGCGAGCCCCACCAGGCGAGCGGGGTCAGGGCGTCGGAGCCGTAGGCCTCGGCGGTCCAGACGGAGTCGTAACCCAGGCGCTCGGCCTCGGCGACAAGCTCGACGGCGTTGGGGGGAGGCCCGGATCCCCAGTACCCCAGCTGCAGTCCTACCTTCAAGTTCTTCATGGGTTCCTCCCCCGATGCGAGATGGGCAAACCCTAGCAATCCGGCCCGACGGCCAGTCAGGCGCCGGCCGGCCCCGCTCCATCCGGACGCCGTGTCGGGCCGTGGATTCACGGGCGGTCCACAGGGAGGGCCAAGGGCGTCCCTACACCTGGTCGACAAGGTGGGTCCGTTCCCGGGAGCGTCCCGAGGACACGACACGAAGGAGCAGTCCATGACCCCCAACCCGTACCGTCGTCCGAAGAAGCTCCGACGGGTGATCGTCACCGGTGCCCTCGCCGGAGGCTCGATGCTCGGCGCCGCCGGGATCGCATCGGCGGCCACCGGCACGTCGACCACCGCCACATCGGGATCGTCGAGCACGGCCACCACTCCCGCCACGGGCACGCCGCCCTCCGGAGCCCCCCAAGGCAACCCGGCGACCCTGACCCACGGTCCCGGTGAGACCCTGCTGACCGGTACCCAGCTCACCGAGGCCACCGCGGCGGCCACGGCCGCCGTGCCCGGTGCCACGGTGATCCGGGCCGAGACCAACTCGTCGGGTGGCTATCCCTACGAGGTCCACATGGCCAAGTCCGACGGGACCGACGTCACCGTGGAGCTGGACTCGAGCTTCAAGGTGATCACCACGATCTCCGGGTTCGGCGCCGGCCCGGCCGGTGGCCAGGCTCCGAGCGGCACCGCCCCGAGTGGCGCGGCTCCATCGGGCTCCGCGCCGATCGGCTCCGCTCCATCGGGCGTCTCGTCCGGTTCGACGTCGACCACGACCAACTGACCCTGCCCCACCCACGGGCTGACGGCCCCGTGACCGCCCTGCCCCGGCGGTCGCGGGGTCGTGGCCGCGTCAACCGACCGGTCGGCACCACTCGTCAGCGCTGACCGCCAGTCACCGCCGCGGCAGCTAGCCGCTCAACGGGGAGACCATGCGCGTGGACTGAGCGACGGCGACGGCAAGATCCTGGTTGACCGTGCTGTGCCCGTGGAAGCTGACTTCGCACGTGACACCGTCCTGCCTCCACTCGACCAGTTCGTGGCCGCTGACCGTCTCCATGTACTGGTCCGCGATCGGGACGGAAGGGCCGGGGTCTTGTCCGCACTCGTACATCGACGCCACTGAACTGTGCATGACGAGCGGCGGGTGTTGCGGCACGGGAGCGCAGTATCCCGGGATCGGGGGCGGCCGCAGGGCCGGATCGGCCCGGGCATCGAAATGCCGGGCCGACATGACGACGAAGTGCCCAATGCCGGGCAGCTGTCCCACATAGTCCGCCGGAACCACGAAGCCGTACTGGTTGACCAGGAAGTAGCTGCCGGATGCGGTGATCATCGGACGACCGCACACCAACCCGCTCATTGCTGCGCAGCTCAGGGCGGTCTGGGAGCCGGGCATCGGGACGGGCAGCAGCGTCGGGCACGGGACAGGTGCATGGGTCGCATCGGCGACCTGCTGGCATTCCCGCCACTCCCCTGCGCTGATCGGGGAGAGCGCCACGCCGTCGATGATCGTGGCGCTCACCTGAGATACAGGAGTGCTCGTCAGGGGCACCTTTGCTGCCGGTGCCGTCGAGGAGCATCCCGAGAGCAACAGCACCACCAACACCGGGGCGCCACCGAGACGCTTGAGCACACGTCGAGCGTACCGCCGGCGTGCACACACGACCCTGGGATGCCCTCGTTTCACCGGACATGTCGTGCCGGCGCCCTGTCCGCGGTCCGGCACCTAGCGCATCTTGGTGACGTACTCCTCGGCGTACTTCTCCACCTCGGCGAGGCGGGCGTCCAGCATCTTCTCGGGACTGTCCGACTCGTCCACCTCGGCCAGCATCCACGGGGCGCACAGCAGGTCCGTGACGCCGGCGTCCTCCAGACGCCGGTAGAGGTCGAGGTCGGGGAAGGCCTTCACCGCCAGGTAGATGGCGAAGTCGTCGCCGTCCCTGCCCGCCTCGTGCAACGACTTGCGGACCAGCTCGACCTGGTCGAACGCGTCGTCGGGGAAGGCGGCACCGGTGTTGATCCAACCGTCGCACAGGGTCACGGCCCGGCGCAGGGCGGGCACCGAGTCGCCACCGCCGAGGATCGGGATCGCCTGGGTGGGCGCGGGGTTCATCTGGCACTCGGGGACGTCGTAGTGGGCACCGTGGTACTCGACCCAGCCCCCGCTCCAAAGGGCCCGGAGCGCGGGGATCATGTCGTCGAGCCGCTTGCCCCGGTCGTGGAAGCCCTGCCCCGTCTGGAGGTACTCCTCCTTGCACCATCCGACACCGACGCCGAGACGCACCCGGTTGTCGGACAGGACGGCGGCGGTGCCCACGGACTTGGCCACTGTGATCAGGTCGCGCACCGGGGCGATGTAGATCCCGGTGGTGAAGGTCACCGTGGTGGTGACGGCGGACAGCGAGGAGACGAGGCACATGGGATCGGGCCACTCGGTCTCCTTCTCCCAGAACGGGGCGCCGTCGGGGGCCGTGGAGTACGTGTACTTCGACTCGAGGACCCGGGGGTTGAAGAGGTGGTCCGAGAGGTAGACGCCGTCGTAGCCCATCTGGTCGGACGCCAGGGTCAGAGCCCGGATCGTCTCGAGCGGGAGGAACTGGATTGCCTGGTGGAAGCGCATGGGCCTCGGCTTTCGGAAGTTGAGGACGGGTGACGTCGGGCGTGGGCGATTGGTCTAACGGTCGACCGGTGCTTCCCAGCGGGGCTCGGCGGGCCACGCGCAAGGCATCCCGGGGATCGAGGTGCCGTTTCTAGAACGTGTATCAGTTATCATAGGGCAGCTGCACCCGGGCCTCCAGCGGTACGGAGCCCGGTGGCACGCCGAACGACGGCTCGCTCGAGCCGGATTGGGGGACCGACGGGGGCGATGACGCCGACGTGGACGGCCCACCCCAGCCCGGTGCGGACGGCCCCGTCGACCGGTGGCGCCGAGACGACGTCGACCGACGACCCGCCCACGCACGGCAATGTGGCAACGTGGCGGCGAGTCGCAGAGTGGAGGATCCTCGCATGCACCTCGAAGAGACGCCCGACCAAGTGGCGCTGCGCGCCGAGCTCCGGGCCTACTTCGCCCAGCTGGTGACCCCCGACGTGCGTCGAGCACTCGACGACGAGACCGAGGGCGGCGAGACCTTCCGCAGGACGGTCCGCCAGATGGGCACCGACGGGTGGCTCGGTATCGGCTGGCCGGTCGAGTACGGCGGTCAGGGTCGTCCGGCCACCGACCAATTCATCTTCTTCACCGAAGTACAGCGGGCCCGGGCGCCCTTCCCCTTCGTAACCCTGTCCACCGTGGGTCCCATGATCATCAACCACGGCTCGGAACAGCAGAAGAAGTTCTTCCTGTCGGGCATCCTCGCCGGCGAGATCAACTGCGCCATCGGCTACACCGAGCCAGGGGCGGGCACCGACCTCGCCTCACTCCGCACCCGGGCCGTGCTCGACGGCGACGAATGGGTCATCAACGGCAACAAGATCTTCACCAGCGGCGCCGACCAGGCCGATTTCATCTGGCTGGCCTGCCGGACCGATCCGGACGCCCCGAAGCACAAGGGCATCTCGATCATCATGGTCCCGACCGCCTCGCCCGGCTTCTCCTGCACGCCGATCGTGACCGTGGGCGGCGTGGCCACCACCGCCTCGTACTACGCCGACGTCCGGGTCCCGAAGGACGCCCTCGTCGGCGACCTCCACGGGGGATGGCGACTCATCACGGGCCAGCTCAACCACGAGCGGGTCGGCCTGGCCGCGGTCGGCGCGCTGGCCTTCCGGCTGTGGGACGAGGTCGCCGCCTGGGTCGTCGACCAGGGCCTGACCGATGTGGGATGGATCCAGCAGGACCTGGCCCTCACCTACGCGTTGCTCGAGGCCCAGAAGCTCCTGACCTGGCGGATGACGGTGGCGGTGTCGTCCAACACGCTCGCACCGGCCGACTCGTCGTCGGTCAAGGTGTTCGGGACCGAGTCGACGGTCGAGATCTACCACAAGCTCCTCGGCATCGTCGGCGCCGCCGGCTACCTCAGCCCGGGCTCGCCGGGTGCCGCGCTCCACGGCGACCTCGAGCGGGCCGCCCGCCAGTCGCAGATCAACACGTTCGGTGGCGGTGTCAACGAGATCCAACGCGAGATCCTGGCCATGGCCGGCCTCGGCATGAAGCGTGGTGCGCGATGAGCGGGGCGCTCTCCCTCGACGACAAGCTCCGGGCCTTCGTGGGGCAGGCCTCGGGCCCCCCGACCAAGGGTCGGCATCCGGTCAACGAACCGATGATCACCCACTGGGTCGAGGCGATGGGGGACCACAATCCGGTCTACGTGGACGCCGAGGCCGCCGAGGCCGCCGGATTCAAGGGGATCATCGCCCCACCCACCATGCTCCAGGCCTGGATCATGCGGGGCCTGCGGGCGAGCCTCGTTTCCGATGCCGCCCGCGACGCGGGTGCCGCCACGGCGGACGCACCGAGCGACCAGGTGATGGCGCTCCTCGAGGAGGCCGGATTCACCTCGGTGGTCGCCACCAACTGCGACCAGCACTACGAGCGTCCGTTGGTCCTGGGTGACCTCCTCGAGGTGAGTTCGGTGATCGACTCGATCTCAGGGGAGAAGCAGACGGGGTTGGGCATCGGCCACTTCATCACCAATCGACTCGAGTACCGGGACCAGAGGGGTGAGCTGGTGGCCACCATGCGGTTCCGGATCCTCAAGTTCAAGCCCGGCACCGGAACCGCCGCGCCCGCAGCTGTGGCGGCCACCGAGGATCCGGCCCCGCGGCCGCTGCGACCCAGGCCGGCCATCACCCAGGACAACTCGTTCTTCTTCGAAGGGGCACGGCAGCACAAGCTGCTCATCCAGCGATGCTCCAATTGCGGAACGCTGCGTCACCCGCCCCGACCGTCGTGCGCCGTGTGCCGGTCCTTCGCCTGGGACACGCTCGAAGCGTCGGGCAAGGGCACCATCTTCAGCTTCGTGGTCAACCACTACCCGCAGGTCCCGGCCTTCGACTATCCCCTGGTGGTCGCTCTCGTCGAACTCCAGGAGGGCACCCGACTGGTGGCCAACGTGTCCGGCATCATCCGCGAGACGGCCGCCATCGGCATGGCCGTCGAAGCCGGCTTCGAGGACTTCGACGACGAGCTTTCACTTCCCGTTTTCCACCCCGCAGACGAGACGAGGACCGACTGATGGACTTCACCTTCAACGACGAGCAGACCGCCGTGCAGGAGGCTGTCGAGGGGATCCTCACCGGACTGGTCACGCCCGACCGGGTCCAGGAGATCGAAGCCACCGAGGACCGGGTCGACCGCCAGCTGTGGTCCGAACTGGCCAAGGCCGACCTGCTGGGTCTCGCCGTCCCGGCCGCCCACGGCGGCGGCGGGTACGGAATGGTCGAGCTGTGCCTGCTTCTGGAGGCCCAGGGCAAGGTGGTCGCGCCTGTGCCGCTGTGGGCCACCCTGGTCTTGGGTGCCCTTCCCATCGCCGAGTTCGGTTCCGACGCGCTCAGCGCCTCTCTGCTGCCCGGCGTGACCGCCGGCGACGTATTCCTGACCGCCGCCTTGGCCGACGTGGCCAACGACATCGCCGTCGGTGGCGAAGGACGTGCGACCGTCACCGGGACGCGGGGCGCCGATGGCGGGCTCGTCCTCAGCGGCAGCGCCTTCGCGGTGCCCTATGCCCATGTGGCCACTCGGGTACTCGTGCCCGTGGCCACCGACGGGGGATTGGTGGTGGCCGCGGTCGACCCCACGGCGGCGGGTGTGACGGTCGAGCGGGTGGTGACCACCAACCGGGAGATCCACCCGCACCTCCACCTCGACGGGGTGACCGTGGCCGCCGACCAGCTCCTGGCCGGCGGGGATGGCGCACGGGGCGGGCACGTGCTGGCGTGGATCCTCGAGCGGGCGTGGACGGGCCTGTGCGCGCTCCAGGTCGGGATCACCGAGTCGGCGGTGGCCCAGACCGCCGAGTACCTCAACTCCCGTGAGCAGTTCGGGCTACCGCTGGCCACGTTCCAGGCCACGAAGATGCGGGCCGCCGACGCCGCCATCGACACCGAGGCGGTGCGGGTGACCACGTGGCAGGCCGCGTGGCGCCTGGACAACGGATTGGACGCCGGCCGGGCGGTCAATGTCGCCTCGTGGTTCGCCGCCGAGTCGGGCCAGCGGGTCGTGTTCGCCACCCAGCACCTCCACGGGGGGATCGGGGCCGATATCTCCTATCCAATCCACCGCTACTTCCTCTGGGGCAAGCAGATCGAGCTCCTGCTCGGCTCGCCCAGCGCCCAGCTGGCCAGGCTGGGCCACCAGGTGGCGGCCGGGCTGACCGCCGCGGCGGTGCCGGCATGAGCAAGGCCATCGTCGAGCACGCCTTCCGCCCTACCACCAGGTCACTCGATGAGGTCACGGTGGGGGAGGCTCTACCCGAGCTCGTGGTGCCATTGACGCGGACCCTCATCGTGTCCACGGCCTTGGCCTCCCGTGACTACCAGGACGTCCACCACGACGCCGAGCTCGCCGTCCAGCGCGGATCGAAGGACATCTTCATGAACATCCTCTCCACCAACGGCCTGGTCGGCCGCTACGTGACCGACTGGGCGGGCCCGGGGGCGGTGCTGACCGACGTCAACATCCGGCTCGGGGCGCCCAACTACCCCGACGACACCATGACGCTGACCGGTTCGGTCACGTCCAAGGACGAGGGCGCCGACGCGGATGGCAAGGGGGCGGTCGAGGTGACCCTCCGGGGTGCCAACGGGCTCGGCGACCACGTGACCGGGACCGTGCGGCTGCTGCTGCCCGCCGGAGGTGCCCGGTGACCGGAACCACCCATTCGTACCTCGGCAAGACGGCCATCGCCGGCATCGGCGCCACCGAGTTCTCGAAGGAGTCGGGACGGAGCGAGCTTCGCCTGGCCGCAGAAGCGGTCGACCTGGCGCTGCGTGACGCCGGCATCGAGCCCTCCGAGGTGGACGGCATGGTGACCTTCAGCTCCGACACCAATCCCGAGATCGAGATCGCCCGGAGCCTCGGCATAGGGGAGCTCACCTTCTTCAGCCGCATCCACTACGGCGGCGGCGCCGGCTGTGGCACCATCCAGCAGGCTGCCCTGGCCATCGACGCCGGCGTGGCCGATGTCGTCGTCTGCTACCGGGCGTTCAACGAGCGCTCGGGCAACCGGTTCGGCGCCGGGGTCCAGGGCCGCCCTCCCGTCCCGAACGCCGAGACGGCCAACTTCGCCTGGTACGCGCCCCAGGGCCTCCTCACTCCCGCGCAGTGGGTCGCCATGGCCGCCCAGCGCTATCTGCACCTGACCGGTGCCACTTCCGAGGACCTCGGTCGCGTGGCGGTGGCGGACCGCAGGCACGCGGCGACCAACCCGAAAGCCTGGTTCTACGAGCAGCCGATCACGCTCGAGGATCACCAGGCATCCCGGTGGATCGTCGAGCCGCTCCATCTCCTCGACTGCTGTCAGGAGACCGACGGTGGCCAGGCCCTCGTCGTCACATCGCTCGACCGGGCGCGCGACCTGCCGAGTACCCCGGTCGTGATCCGCGCCGCGGCGCAGGGTGCCGGCCCGGGCCAGGAGATGATGACCTCCTACTACTACGACGACCTCACCGTCCTGGGCGAGATGGAGGCCGTGGCCCGGCAGCTCTGGCAGACCTCTGGGCTCACGCCTGCGGACATCCAGACGGCGGTGATCTATGACCACTTCACCCCCTATGTGCTGTACCAACTCGAGGAACTGGGCTTCTGCGCCAAGGGCGAGGCGAAGGACTTCATCCGCGACGGGAACATCGAGCTCGGCGGAGGACTCCCGATCAACACCCACGGAGGCCAGTTGGGCGAGGCCTACCTGCACGGGATGAACGGCATCGCCGAAGGTGTCCGCCAGGTGCGGGGCGAGTCGTACAACCAGGTGCCCGACGTGGAGCACGTGCTGGTCACCTCCGGTACCGGTGTCCCGACCAGCGGACTCATCCTCGGCGTCGACCACTAACTCGCGCTCCCCCGGGAGGTCGTAGACGGACGGAAGGTCGACGCCGTCGAAGGGAGCGCGATTTCGAGTTTCCGGGATCGCCGAGCGTGGGAAGCCTCAGTGACTCAGCACCCGGCGTCCCCTGGGAGGAAAGGCCTGGTGAGTGCCTTCGGCTGGCGGTGCAACCGGGGTGCTCCTTTACGGAGCGAAGACCGGTTCCAGCCTGAGCCATTCCAAGCTCACCCACAATGACATCGGCGTCTACTACGGTTCGGCCGCTGCCTCTGAGCCACTGTCTCCGGAAGTGACGATCTCGAACAATAACTTCAAGAGCAATGGCGACGAGCAGATCCAACTCGACCAGGGCTTCGCTTCGGTCGTGGGCAATGAATCGCACGGTACGGGCAATGTCGGAATCCAGGTGCTGCAGTACAGTGGCCAGTCCTATGCGTCGGCTTCCACGGCCAGCAATGACACCATCTCCGGCCAAGGCGTCGGTGTGCAGGTCTATTCGGACCTTTGCACCAAGCCCGCGTACAGCGGGGGTGGACCGGTTCCGGGTTGCGTTGCGGGATCGGCTCCGGGCGATGATCTTCCGGGTACGTTCAACATCAACACCAGCCACTTCCTGACGACGAACACGCTGGCAGAGCAGGACAACAGCACCAACTTCTTCATCATGGGGAGCGGAAACAGCTAGACACCGCTGCCGAGTAGCGAATTCTTCCAGAAGGGAGAGGCGGGGCCGCGACCCTGCCTCTCCCTTCGATCATTCGGCGCCCGGCGCAGGCGATCCCGTGATCGTGACCCGACCTTTTGCGGGCAATGTCCTACCATGACCGCCCATGGATCTCTCCCGCGGGACCCTGAAGAAGGTCCCCGAGGTCGCCGTCATGTTCTGGGTGACCAAGCTCTTGACCACGGCCATGGGCGAGTCGACCTCCGACTATCTGGTCAAGGTGTTGAATCCCGTGGTCGCGGTGGGCATCGGGACTCTGGTCCTCCTCGGGGTCCTCGCGTTCCAAGTGGGCAAGGACCGGTACATCCCCTGGGTGTACTGGCTGGCCGTGCTGATGGTGGCCATCGTCGGGACCATGGCCGCCGACGTACTCCATAAGCAGTTCGGCGTCGCCTATGCCGTCTCGTCGCTCTTCTTCGCCATCGTCCTGGCCGCGGTGTTCGTGGTCTGGTACCGGACCGAGGGGACGCTCTCGATCCACAGCATCACCACGATGCGACGCGAGCTCTTCTACTGGGCCGCGGTCATGGCCACCTTCGCTCTGGGCACGGCTGTCGGGGACTTCACGGCCCACACCCTCGGTCTCGGCTTCTTCTCGTCGGCGGTGTTCTTCGCCGGCCTCATCCTCATCCCGGCGATCGGGTACCGCTTCTTCCGGATGAACGAGGTACTGGCCTTCTGGTTCGCGTATGTGCTGACCAGGCCGCTCGGGGCATCCATTGCCGACTGGCTGGGAAAGCCGAAGTATTTGAGTGGGTTGGCACTGGGCGACGGTCCGGTGAGCATCGCCTTCGGCGTGCTGTTCGTGATCTGCGTCGCCGTGATGTCCCGGGCGTTCAACCGGTCGGGTTCCTTGGCCAACTGAAGTACCGCAGCGACAAAGGGCAGCCGGACAGGTGGCGGCCGACGTCCGGTCTTCCAGCCTGTCTGACTTCTCCGGACCGGTTCAGCGCTCGGCGATGAGTCGGTCCAGCTCTTCGATGTCGCCGGGCTCCAGGCGGCGGTACGGGGCACCTTTGGCTGTACGCCACCACACCGGCTCCTCGCAGTGCCAGGCCTCGTTGCGCAGCACACGCTTCATGACCTTGGTGGTGGCTGTCTCGGGCAACTGATCGGTCACCCGCACGTACTTCGGCGCCCACTTGGTACCGAGGTCCTGCTCGCCGTCCAGGAAGTCGAGGAACCCCTCCGGGTCGAAAGTCCGGCCTTCGTGGAGGAGCAGAGTGGCCATGACCTGGTCGCCGACGACGGTGTCGGGCACGGCGTAGACGGAGGCCAGTACCACGTCGGGGTGTCGCTGCAGGATGCTCTCGACCGGGGCGGAGGCGAAGTTCTCGCCGTCCACCCGGAGCCAGTCGTAGTCCCGGCCCCCGAAGTAGAAGAAGTCGTCCTTGTCCCGGTACCCCAGGTCGCCGGTCCAGTACCAACCGTTCTTGACCCGGGCCGCTTCCGCTTCGGCGTTGCGCCAGTAGCCTTCGAAACCCGTCGCCCCCGTCTGGGAGACCAGCTCGCCGATGGCCTCCTCGGCGTTCAGCAGGCGCCCCCGTTCGTCGAATACCGCTCGGGGGCACTCCTCGCCGGTCTCGGCGTTGACGATCATGGTGCCCGGCAAGGCCCGCCCGAGCGCGCCGCGTGGGGTGTCCGGGGTGCGCTGGACGGTCGCTCCCCCCTCGGTCGAGCCGTACGCGTCCTGGACGGTGCAGCCGAACCGTTCGGCGAACGTCGCCACGTCGGCTTCGGCCGCCTCGTTTCCGAAGCAACGGCGCAGTGTGTTGTCGGAATCGTCGGGGTGAGCGGGGGTGGCCAAGATGTAGGAGAGGGGCTTGCCGACGTAGTTGAAGTAGGTGACGCCGTAGCGTCGGACGTCGAACAGGAACTGCGAGGCACTGAATCGCTCGCGCAGGGCGGCGGTCGCGCCTGCCGCCAGAGCGGGGCCCCAGCCCGCCATCAGGGCGTTGGAGTGGAACAGGGGCATGGCCAGATAGCAGACGTCGTCAGGCGTGATCTCGAACATCTCGGCCACGATGGACCCGATGCGGGCCAACCGCCCCTGGCTGCACAGGCACGCCTTGGGCGCGCCTGACGTGCCGGAGGTGAACAAGAGGAGTCCCAAGCTCTCCTCGGTGACGCCGACGGCGGCCTGGTCCGGCAGCGGGGCGCCGACCACACCGGCCAGCAGTGCGCCGTAGCGAGTCGGCGCGCCGGCGGCGCTATCGCCGGTCGGGTCGTCGACTACCAGGATCCGCTCGCGGGGGAGCGCAGGTCCGAGGTCATGCCCCTCGACCAGGCCCCGGTAGGTGGGACTGGTCACCAGCAGTTGGCACTCGGTATGGGACAGGTCGCGGGCCAGCTCGTCGCCCCGGTGGGTCGGATTCCCCCCGACGACCACAGCCCCGGCCAGGGCGGCAGCTCCCATCCAGAACACGTACTCCGGCACGTTGTCCATGAGCAGCGCCACGTGGAACGGTCCCGGCCGCTTCAGCGACATCAGGAGGGAGGCCCGCTCGGCCTGGGATCGGACGACCTCCTGGTGGGTCCAGGTCCGGTCCGAGTAGGCCAGACCCACCCGGGTGTCGCCGGCCCGGTCCCGGATCAATTGGTCGATGGTGAGCAACGCTTCCCCCTGGGTCATCTGCCGTGGGCCGACAGTACGCCGACACTCCGGCTCGGTGCCCGGCAAGACCGAGCTAGGCACAAATCTGGAACACGTTGCAATTTATCAGACCTACTGTTACCGTCAGGGAGACATGTTCGCGGAGTGAGAGGAGCCCCAGTAATGGAGTTCGGAGTCTTCATCAACGGCTATCTCCCGGGGCCGGCGTCCCGTGACACCGAGGCCGAGCACCTGATGCTCCAGCGGGAGATGGAGTTCGGGATCAAGGCCGACCTCTACAACTGGAAGTACGCCTGGTACGGCGAGCACCACTCCCTGACCGAGTACTCCCACATGTCGGCCCCCGAGGTCGTCATGGGCTATGTCGCCGCCCGCACGTCACGGATCCACCTCGGCACCGGCATCAACAGCCTCAGCCCCCGCAAGGAGCATCCGGTCCGGTACGCCGAGCGGGCCGCCATGCTCGACCACGTCACCCAGAACCGCTTCGAGTGGGGCACCGGTCGCGGCGCCGGCAGCCACGAGCTGAAGTCGTTCAACATCATGGACAAGGACTCCACCAAGGCGGAGTGGAACGAGGTCGTCCGCGAGATCCCGCGCATGTGGGAGCAGCGCGACTACATGTACGAGGGCGAGAGCTTCACTGTGCCCACCCCGCACAACGTCCTCCCCAAGCCCTACGGCAAGGGCCATCCGCCGATCTGGGTGGCCTGCGGCAACCCCGGCACATTCGTGCAGGCCGGAAACATGGGCATCGGCGCCATCGCCTTCAACTTCGAGCCGGTCTTCTCCCTCAAGGGACGCATCGACTCCTACAAGGAGGGCATCGCCAACTGCACCGAGCCCATCGGTCAATTCATGAACGACAACGTCATGATCACCAACTCGGTCGTCTGCATGGCCGACCGCGACCGGGCTAGGGAGATCGCGCTGCGCCATTACCGGGGGTACCTGTACTCGCTGGTGTGCCTGTACCACGACACCATGCCGAAGCCTGAGTACGCCCCGACCTGGCCCGCCTCGATCCCCGGGGTAGGCGACTACGACAACCTCGACCGGCTGATCGAAGAGGGATGGCTCCTGTGCGGCAATCCCGAAGAGGTCGCCGAGCAGCTCGAGAAGTACCAGACGGTCGGCTGTGACCAGGTGGTCTTCGGCCTACCGAGCGACTCGATGGAGCACGACGAGGTGCTCGAGATGCTCGAGGTCTTCGGCACCAAAGTGATCCCCGAGTTCGACAAGGACGAGACCCACTCGACCACCCGGTACCGGGCAACCGCCCAGCGCAAGTATCCGGACTTCGGCTACGAGGTGCCCGACATCGAGGTACCTGGTCTGCCGACCAATGCCCTCATCCAGCTGGACGGCACCAGCAAGATGTAGCGGCGGGGCCTCGGACCGGCCCCGACGTAGGAAGCAGCGTGTCACCGGATCCTCGACCCCTGGGTCGCCGACCACCAGTGCGACCGCCTGTCAGCCGTCGGTGACGCCCCAGGCGGTCAACAGGTCGTCCGTGGTGGTAAGCGTGGTGATGAGCGGGAAGGTGTTGTCGAGGACGGCATCGGCATAGGTAGCGGGGATGCCCGCCACCGTGTCCCGGGGCACCACCACCTGGTAGCCGAGGTTGCATGCCTCGATGGCCAGTCCGAGCACTCCCAGATTCACCGAGACACCGGTGGCCACCACCGTCTGCACGCCCAGGCTGCGCAGCCATGTGTCGAGCGACGTTCCCGAGAAGGGGGACACCCCGTGCAGGCGGGCGCAGACCAGGTCCGACGGCTCCGGGCCGAGCTCGTGGATGAGCTCCGTCGGCGGTGTGCCAACCAGGAGGTGGTCGGGATTGCGGACCATGGCCGCGATCAGCTGGCAGTTGACGGTCGACCCGGCCCGGTCGGCCCGGAACTCGGCCGTGCAGTGGACGACGTGTGCCCCCACCGACCGCGCCGCCCCCAGCACGCGCGCCGTGTTGGGGACCACACCCGCGTCGGCGGCAGCCTCGGCCAGTTGCGGGAAGGCGGTCAGGTCACCGACCACCCCGCGTTGGATCTCCATGGTGAGCACGGCCGTCCGCGACGGGGCGACCAGGTCCGCCAAGTCAATCGGCACGATGGGCCCCGGTGGTCACGATCCCGGTGGTCACGAACCCGGAGGTCACGGACCCGGCGGTCACGGACCCGGCGGTCACGATCCCGGTGGTCACGATCCCGCTGGTCACGAACCCGCTGGTCACGAACCCGACGCCGTGCGGGCTCCGCCGCTGTCGGACTCCTTGGGCACCTCGGCCACGATGTCCGCTGCCCACCGGTAGTCGGGCTTACCGCTCGGGGAGCGCTCGATGGCGGGGACCACGTGGAGCTGGCGGGGGACCTTGTAGCCGGCAATGCGGTCACGGCAGTAGACCTGGATCTCCTCCAAGGATGGATGACGCTCGCCCCGGGGTTGGATGATGGCCGCCACCCGCTGGCCCCAACGCTCGTCGGGCGCGCCGACCACGATGGCGTCGAAGACGTCCGGGTGGGAGCGCACCGCGGACTCCACCTCCTCGGGGAAGATCTTCTCGCCCCCCGAATTGATGGACACCGATCCTCGGCCCAGCAGGGTGATGGTGCCGTCCTCCTCGATGGTGGCGAAGTCGCCCGGCATCACGTAGCGCTTGCCTTCGACGTGGATGAAGACCTCGGCGGTCTTGACGGGATCGTTGTAGTAGCCGACCGGGATGTCCCCCGACCGGGCGATCTTGCCGATGGTGCCGGATCCAGGGACGACGGGCACCAGGTCCTCATCGAACACGACGGTGTCACCGAGCACGGTGACCGTGGGCCCGCTCTTCATGGCCGTCCTGCCTTTGGTCATGGTCGCCATCCCGTTGTTGCCCGATTCCGAGGAGCCGATGGCGTCCACGATCACGAGGTCGGGGAGATGACGGAAGAACTCGTCCTTGACCGGCGCCGAGAAGAGCGCGGCCGACGACGTGACGGCCAGCAGGGAGGACAGGTCGTAGGCGGCGTCGGGCTCGTCGAGGACCTCGATGAGCGGTTTTCCCATGGCGTCGCCGGTGATCATGATCGAGTTGGCCTTCTCCGCCTCGACCAGGCGCCACACCTCGTGCGGGTCGAACTTCGGGATCAGGATGGTGCGGTTGCCCACGAAGCTCTGGCCCAGGACCGACCACTGGGTGGCCCCGTGCATCAGCGGTGCGATCGGCAGCAGGGTGAGCTGGCCGCCGCGGCCCTTCTCGACCATTTCCTCGGGTGCCTTGACCCGGGTGTTGGTGGAGGGGTCGACCCCTCCACCCAGCGCGTAGAAGACGTCCTCCTGGCGCCAGACCACACCCTTGGGCATCCCGGTCGTGCCGCCGGTGTAGAGGATGTAGTAGTCGTCGCCCGAACGCGGGGCGAAGTCCCGCTCGGGGGAGCCCTCGGCCAAGGCTTCCTCGAAGGGGACGGTGCCCTCGCCGAGGGGAACTCCACTGCCGTCGTCGATGCCGATGACGAGCTTCATGTCGGGAAGCTCGGGCCGGAGATCGGCGACCTGGGGTGAGAACTCGGCCTGGTGCACCAGGGCCACCAGGTCGGCGTTGGTGAAGAGGTAGCGGAGCTCCTCCTTCACGTAGCGGTAGTTGATGTTGATCCACACGGCCCGCAGCTTGAAAACGGCCCAGGCGGTCTCCACCCACTCCACGCTGTTGAGGGCGTAGATACCGACGTGATCGCCCGGCCCGATCCCATGGGAGGCCAGGTAGTGGGCCAGCCGATTGGCCCGCTCCTCCATCTGGGCGTAGGTCCGGCGCACGCCTGCGGCCACCAGGTACTCCCGGTCCCCGAAGGCGTCGACGGAGGCCTCGAACATGTCGGCGAGATTGAAGGTGCTCATCGCGCAGATAGTAGAACAGGTTTCTGTTGGCGCGACGTGTCGGGCCGGGGTGGGGGAGGTTCCCCGGGGAACCGTGGCTGCGTGCCTGGCAGTGACTCCAGGTCAAACGAGGCGGACGCACCCGGTCAAACGAGGCGGACGCACCCGGTCAGGCGAGGCGGTCGCCCCTGGTCAGGCGAGGCGGTCGGGCGTCGGCCGTTCGCCCGGCAGGGCTTGGACGACCGGACCGCGCAGCTCGGCCGGGTGCTGGAGCTCGGCCAGGCTCTCCCGCACGGTGCGCACCACGCCGTCCTCGTCCAGACCGAGGCGGGCCAGGATTCGATCGGGCCGGCCCTGGGCCAGGAAGGACCGGGGTATGCCCAGGTGGACGATCGGGGGACAGGCCCCGAGCGGCAGGGACGCCCGCAGGGCATCGCCGAGGAACATGCCGGCCCCACCCTGGCGGATCCCGTCCTCCAGGGTGACCACGACGGCATGGCGACCGGCGTCGGCCAGCATGGCGAGGTCGGGCCGGGAGACCACCCGGGGGTCCCACACCGTCACGTCGATCCCCTCGGCGTCGAGACGGCTGGCGGCTGCCTCGGCGGCGCCGAGCAACTTGCCGACGGCCAGGATGCACACCGAACCGTCACCCTGGCGCACGAGGCGCGCGTCGAGGCCCGAGCCCTCGGAGCCTGGGGCCACCATGGGGGCCGGGGTCTTCGGGAATCGGATCACCGAGGGACCGTCCAAGGTCAGGGCGGTAGCCAACATGGCTTCGACCTCGGGGGCCGACGACGGGGCGAATACGGTCATCCCGGGGATCGACAGGGAGAGGGCCATGTCGAGCACGCCATGGTGGCTCGGTCCGTCGTCGCCGGTGATGCCGGCCCGGTCGAGGACGAGCACGACCGGCACCTTGTGGAGCCCGACGTCGAGATTGGCCTGGTCGAACGCCCGGGAGAAGAAGGTGGAGTACACGGCGACCACGGGGCGGAGGCCGACCATGGCCATGCCGGCCGCGGCGGTGACGGCGTGCTGCTCGGCGATGCCGACGTCGACGAATCGGCCGGGGAAGCGGGCCTCGAAGGGGAGGAGACCCGTGGGTCCGGGCATGGCCGCAGTGATGGCCACGATCCGGGGGTCGGCCTCGGCGTGGATGAGCAGCGCCCGGGTGAAGGCATGGGTGAAGCTGGCGACCGGAGCGTCCGGGGCGATGTCGGCCCCGCCGATCGACAACGAGGCGTTCTGGAGCCCCGGGGCGGCGGGCACGGCCAGCGGCGCGTCCGGCCCGTCCAGCGAAGGCGGCGCAGGCGGCGCGGTAGCGATCACCTTGACGTCGTGGAGCCGCTGGACGTCGTCCTCCTCGGCCGGCGCGTAGCCCCGCCCCTTCTGGGTGAGGACGTGGACGACGATCGGTCCCTCCCACTCGGCGGCGTTGGTGAGGGCTTGCTCGACCCCGGTGATGTCGTGGCCGTCGATGGGCCCGACGTAGCGGATGCCGAGGGCTTCGAAGAACGTATGCGGGGTCACGACCTCCCGTAGGGCGCTGGTCAGGCCGTGGACGCCGGAGTAGGCGAGCTCGCCGACCCCGGGCAACTCGCGGAGCAGGTGGCGGAGCCGCTGGCGGGCCTGGACGTAGGCCGGGCTGAGGCGGAGGTGGGTGAGGCTCAGCGACAGCTGCGACACGGTCGGCGCATAGGACCGGCCGTTGTCGTTGAGGACGATCACCACCCGCTTGCCGGAGTGGCCGAGGTTGTTGAGCGCCTCGTAGGCCATGCCCCCGGTGAGGGCACCGTCGCCGACCACCGCCACCACGCGCCGGTCGGTTCCCTGGAGCTCGAGGGCGCTGGCCATGCCGTGGGCGTAGCTGAGGATGGTCGACGCGTGGCTGTTCTCCACCCAGTCGTGCTCGGACTCGGTGCGGTTCGGGTAGCCCGAGAGGCCGTCCTCCTGGCGGAGGTGGGTGAAGGCGTCCCGCCGGCCGGTGACCAGCTTGTGCACGTAGGCCTGGTGGCCGGTGTCCCACAGGATGAGGTCCCTCGGCGAGTCGAAGGTCCGGTGCAGGGCCAGGGTCAGCTCGACCACGCCCAGGTTCGAGCCGAGGTGACCTCCGGTATGGGTCACGGCGTCGACGATAAATACCCGGATCTCCTGCGCAAGCTGGTCGAGCTCGGCGGAGGTCAGGGTCCGGAGGTCGGCGGGGCTGTCGATGTGTTCGAGGATCATGTGTGAGGGGCGCCTTTGGGGTCAGGCTATCAGCGCGACCCTCCGGGCACGGCTACAGGTGACCCTCCGGACCGGGGCCGGCGCGGCCGCTCGGATGGCCCTGGGCGGGGCGCCCTGGACGGCCTACGGCAGTACGGCTCAGCGCACGTTGGCGAGGAATGTGTCGCGGTCCACGATGACCCGGACCAGCTTGCCGGCCCCCACCAGTCCGGCCTCCTCGGAGGCCGACAACGTGAAGACCAGACGGCGCCCCTCGATCCGGTCGAGGGTGGCTTCGGCCCAGATCCTGCCGCCGACCCTGACCGGCACGAGGTGGTCGAACTGAACCCGCTTGGCCACCGACGTCCCGCCCGGGGGTAGATGGCCCTCGATGGCCAGGCAGCTGGCCTCCTCGCACAGGGCGATCAGTCGGGGGGTGGCGAGGACGGCGACCGAGCCGGACCGGAAGGCTTCGGCCGTGTCGTCGTCGGTCACCTCGAGCTCGATGCGCGCGGACAGACCGGTACGGGGGGCCACGCCGGTACGATACGCGACGGATACTGACGTCGGCCAACTGGCGCCGGGCAGTGGAGTGAGGAGGCCGAATTGATCGATACCCCTGTGCTGGAGCGGGTGCTGGCGGAGGCACTGCGCAATGGCGGTGCGTTCGCCGAGGTGTTCGCGGAGGACCGGTCGACGTCCTCGGCCTCGCTCGATGACGGTCGGGTCGAGGAGCTGTCGTCGGGCCGGGAACGGGGGGCCGGCATCCGGGTGGTCACGGGTGAGACCACGGGGTACGCCCACACCGCCGACCTGAGCGAGCGCGGACTGCTGCAGGCGGCCGAGGCGGCCTCGGCCGTGGCCCGCAGCGGCGGGGGCGGGGCCCGAACCGTGGAGGTCGGCCGCCTGGCCGCGTCCGGGGGACGGGCTGACCGTGGTGACCGGCCCGCGCCCCGGACCGGCTCCAAGGCCGATGCGCTCGAACTGCTGCAGCGGGCCGACGAGGCGGCACGGGCCACAGGTGACGCCGTGAGTCAGGTCCAGGCCGGCTTCGGGACGTCGCAGCGACGGGTGCTGATCGCCAACTCGGACGGCCTGTTGGCTGCGGACGAGCAGTCGCGGACCCGATTCTCGGTGTCGTGCGTGGCCTTGGGTGACACCGGGATGCAGACCGGGTACGAGACGGCAGCCCGCACGCTCGGGTTCGAGCTGTTCGACGAGGTGTCCGTAGAGGAGTTGGCCCGCACCGCCGCCACGCAGGCACTGGCCAAGCTGGCCGCCCGACCCGCACCGTCCGGTGAGCTCCCCGTCGTGCTGGCGGGGGGGAGCGGGGGCATCCTCTTCCACGAGGCGTGTGGCCACGGGCTCGAGGCCGACCACATCGTGAAGGACGCCTCCGTTTATGTCGGCAAGGTGGGCCAACAGGTGGCGAGCCCGCTCGTCACACTCGTCGACGACGGCACGGTCGGGTCGGAGTGGGGCACCTTCGTCGTCGACGACGAGGGGCGCCCGGCCCAGCGGAACGTGCTGATCGAGAACGGCGTCCTGACCGACTACCTGTGGGACTACCTGCGGGCCAGGAAGGAGGGCCGGGCCTCGTCGGGCAACGGCCGCCGCCAGACCTACCGGGACCTGCCAATGGTGCGCATGACGAACACCTTCCTCCTGCCGGGGAAGGACGATGCCGACGAGATCGTGGCCCAGACGCCGAGGGGCGTCTATGTGGCCAAGCTCGGGGGCGGCCAGGTCAACACCACGACCGGGGACTTCGTCTTCGGGATGACGATGGCCTATCTGATCGAGGACGGCAAGATCACCGAACCGCTGCGGGATGCCAACCTGATCGGCAACGGGCCCGAGATCCTCCAGCGCATCGATGCCGTGGGCACCGACTTCTCCATGACCCCGGGGACCTGCGGCAAGGACGGGCAGAGCGTGCCGGTGGGCTGCGGGCAGGCGACCATGCGCCTCACCGGCGTGACCATCGGGGGGACGGCCGAATGAGCACGGCGACGGAGCAGATGCAGGGTGCCACCGAGGATCTGCTGGAGTTGGCCGAGCGCGTGGCCGGCTGGGCGCGCCCGGGTGAGGAGGTGGAGGTCTACGTCGCCCGGGGCAACGAGACCGAGGTCCGCGCCTACGACGGTGAGGTGGAGTCGCTGACATCGGCCGCCTCCGCCGGGATCGGCATCCGGGTGATCGTCGACCACCGTCTCGGATTCGCGTGGGCCGGGACACTCGACGAGTCGGTCCTGGGCGAGACGCTGGCCGAGGCCCGGGACAACGCCTCGTTCGCCACGGCCGACGAGCACGTGCGCCTGGCCGAACCCGACGGGGTCGCCGCCGTGCCGGTGGACCTGTGGGACGAAGGGCTGGCTGCGGTGCCGACGGCCGAGAAGGTCGAACTGGCACTCGCGCTGGAGGCCCGCGCCCGCGCCGCAGACCCACGGATCCGCCAGGTGGATGCCGCCGACTACGGCGACGACTCCTCGGAGACGGCCCTGGTGTCGACCACGGGCATCCGGTCGTCCACCCGACAGACGACGGGTTACCTGTCGGTCGGGGTGATCGCCGGGGACGGCGACGCCAGCCAGACCGGGGGCGGCTACAGCGTGGGCCGGGGATTCGGCGACCTCGACCCCGCTCATGCCTGCCAGGACGCAGTCACCCGGGCGGTGCGCCTGCTGGGTGCCACCAAGGGCCCGTCGGGCCGATCGACGGTGGTGTTCGACCGGCGGATGGCCACGACGCTCCTGTCCATCGTCTCCTCCGCCCTGTCAGGCGAGGCGGTGGCCAAGGGCCGCTCGTTCTTCGCCGGCCGCGTGGGCGAACAGGTCGGCCACCACGGCCTGACCCTGGTGGACGATCCCACCGACGCCCGGGCCTACGGGGCCGCCGCCTATGACGCCGAGGGCCTGGCCTGCCGCCGCAACGTCCTGGTGGACCGCGGTGTGCTCCGGGGGTTCCTCTACGACACGGTGTCCGCATCCCGGGCCGGTACCGCCTCGACCGGATCGGCCGTGCGGGGCGGCTACACCGGAACCCCCAGCCCCGGCTGCCGCGCCCTGACGCTCGCTCCGGGGCCCGAGGGCTACGACGAGGAAGGGGTGCTGGCCGCGGTCGGGGAGGGCCTGTTCGTCCAATCCATGACGGGCGTCCACTCCGGGGTGAACCCGATCAGCGGCGACTT
>PLZW01000001.1:214120-284540 GCA_003153575.1 Acidimicrobiaceae bacterium
GCTCAGGCGATCTTCTTCTTCTGCTGGGCGGCCGTGGCCTTGGAGCAGGCGGCGAGGGCGTTCGGGGTCGAGGTGTAGTAGATCGAGCCGGTGATCTGCAGGTTGTACGGGCCGCTACTGGGCGCCGTCGGTTGGCCACCGACCCACAGCGGCGAGACACCCGCTGCACTCGACGCTGCACTCGAACTACCCGACGGAGCGCTTGAACCACCGGAGGCCGAGGCGCTGGCGGCAGTCCCGAAGGCCAGGACGAACTTCTGGATCACGAAGAGCCGGGGAAAGCTGTCGAGATCCTTGACGAACGCCGTCATCTGTCCGTAGTTCCCTTGGACAGTGAGGGTGGTGGGTACGGCGGTGACGCCGGCGGGGGACCCGGTGGCCGCAGGCGTTGCTGCGCCGGCAGTGGCCGGGGCGAATCCGCTGAACTGGGCGAGCGTCACTCCGGACAAACTGGCGAGGTTGTTGAACTGGCTTTCGAAGCTCGACTCCTGAGCATCGATGTCGGTCGGACTCTGGACCGACGGGATCTGGGTGCTGATCTTCTGGAGGTCGGCGCAGTTTGTCGACAGCTTCTTCCCTTCGGACTGCAGCGATGCCAGTCGCGCCTGGATCGAGCTCTCATGGGTCTGCAGTTGTACGCTCTGGGCTTGGAGCGACGCGAGTTTCGAGTTCTGGGGGGCGATCAGTGCCACCCACATGATGAGGGCGATCACCAGTGCTCCACCGGCGAAGAACAGCGGCATGCGGTACTGGCGGAGCTGGTTCATCGGAGGCTCGCATTCTTGCTGAGGCTGGCATTCGGCGTGATCGAGATCTCAAAGGGGAACGAGATGGACGAATCGGTATTGACCGTCGTGGCGCCCTGGAGCGGATTGGCGAAGTATTGCGAACCGGAGATGGCATTGATCCATGCCTCGGAGATGGACAGACTCGGACCCGGTCCCTTCACGTCGAGATTCATGGAACCTATGGCCGCCGAGTGTGTGCCGGTAGCAGCTCCCGAAGCGGCACCCGAGGCTGCCGCACTGGCGCCGGTCGCGATCTGGCTGCCGTTGGACGACTGCACCGCGGCGCTGGCGGGCGTGATCGAGATGAGGCTGCTGAGGGCCAGCGGCCAGTCAACGGCGGAATTGAGTACTGACGCCCGCCTGGCGACACCCTTGGTGTAGGCGTCGTTGGCCGCCACCACCAGGTCGTATTTCGGCACTTGGGCGTTGAGTGACGCGATGTTCGCATTCAAGGCGTCTACGCTGTTCTGCTCATTGTGGACCTTGACGTACTTCCAGCCGCCAAAGACCACCAGGAGGGCGAGGAAGACGATCGACCCGACGAGGACCCGGTCCTGGATCCGCTTGGTCCGGACCTTCTGGGCCACCTCGGGCGGCAAGAGGTTGAACTTCTTGACGGCCTTGTCCGGCTCGGGCAGGGCGAGACCGATCGGCGAGCTGAGGACTGGGGCCACGGTATCCATCTGCTCTTGGGAGAGTCCGAGCTTCGAGATGTCCACCCGCTCGAGCGACGACCGGATGTGGACGGGAATGCGGACCTGGGACTCGAGCATGTCCAGGAGCCCGAAGAGTTCGGAGCCGCCACCGGTGACCAGCACCTGTGATACCGGCAAGCGCCCGGGAAGCGACGCGAAGTATTGGATCGAGTTGCGGATCTCGTCGACCAGCTCCAGCATGCTCGTCTGGGCGATCCGCTCCGCCGCCTGCACCTGGTGCGAGTCCTCGCCCAAGCGGTACTTGAGTGCCTCGGCGTCCATGATCGGGATGTCCAGAGACGCCGAGATGGCTGCCGTGGTGATGTTGCCACCCGAGCCGATGGTGCGGACGAACTGGGGGCGGCCGTTCTGATGGACGACAACTACGCTCAGGCCCGCTCCGATCGACACGATGGCCTCCGGCTGATCGGATCCGTCGTGGTCGCCGATGGCACGGACGAGGGCCGACGACGTGAGGTCGACGCCCTCGACGCTCAGCCCGGCCCGCTCGACTGTCTCGATCACCCCGTTGACCAGGTCGACGTGGGCCGCGGCCACGAGGACCCGGCGCATCTTGGCCCCCTCGTCGTTGGTGTAGTCCGACAAGATCTGGCTGGAGAGAAGGGTCTGTTCGGGTGGAAAGGGGATGACCTCCTCCGAGTGGAAGCGCACCGCACTCTCGACTTCGTCGTCGGGCACGAAGGGGAGGTCGATCTCGCGGGTGATGGCCCGTAGGCCGGCGATGCCGACGATGACCGAGGACTTGGTGAACTGCCCGTTCTTCCAGAGCTTCTCGATGGCCTCGGCGACCGAGGTGCTGTCCCGGATCTCGCCGTCGACCAGGGAGCCGGGGGGTAGTCCGACCTGACCGTAGGTGAGGAGGACTGGAGTGGATTTCGAGGTGTCGATCTCGGCGGCGCGCACCGCACTGGTGCCGATGTCGAGCCCGACGATCAGGCGTGCCAAGGGAGGGCTCCGTTCAGGTGGGTGACGGCGGCTTCGGGATAACCGTGGCAGTCACAGGTGGACGGTCCGGCCGCCGGGCACTGCTCAGGTGCACTCATCAGTTGTCTCCGGTCTTCGATGTCACGTCACGGCATTCCATGGTCCGGTATGGCCCGCCATGCAGGCCCCGGTCCTGTGGTGACTATCGGAACGGTTCATTGCCACCTTGAGTGCCCAGGTGGAGGGGATGTGGCAGGCCTCAGCCGATCTGGGCGGCGAACGACCCGGTCTGGAGAATGCCCTGGCGCTCGAGCATCACCTTCAGGTCGTGGGGATTGCTGGCCGTCGACATGGCCTCGGCCAGCGTGATCCGTCCCGTGGCCATCAGGGTGGCCAGCGACTGGTCGAAGGTGACCATGCCGTAGTAGGCGCCGTCGGCCACGATCGCCTCGATGTCACCGGTCAGCATGGGGTCGACGATGGCCTGCTGGATCCGACCGTTGATGACCAGGACTTCCAATGCGGGCACCCGGGAGTCACCCTCCGCGGTCGGGATCAGACGCTGGCACACGATCCCCTTCAGCGAGCCGGCCAGGCTGAGCCGGATCTGCGACTGTTGGTGAGGGGGGAAGAAGTCCACGATGCGGTTGACGGTCTCCGTCGAGTTGATGGTGTGGAGCGTCGAGAAGACGAGGTGGCCGGTCTCGGCGGCGCTCAGGGCGGCGGCCACCGTCTCCTGGTCGCGCATCTCGCCCACCAGGATGACGTCAGGGTCCTGACGGAGGACGACCCGCATTGCCGACGAGAACGAGTCGGTGTCGAATCCGACCTCACGTTGGTCGATGGCGGCCAGATCGTCCTTGTGCATCACCTCGACCGGGTCTTCGATCGTGACGATGTGACAGGACCGGAGGTGGTTGATGTGGTCGATCATGGCCGCCAGCGTGGTCGTCTTTCCCGATCCGGTCGGTCCGGTCACGAGGACGAGACCGCGCGTCTCCTCCGCCAGCTGGGTCACGACCGGGGGCAGGCCGAGCTCCTCGGCGGTGGCGGCCGACCCCCGGACCCTCCGGATGGCCAGCGCGGCCGACGAACGTTGGTAGTAGGCGTTGATGCGGAATCTGCCGACCCCGGGGATGCTGTAGGCGAAGTCGGCCTCGTGCTTGGTGCGGAAGGTCTCGCGGACCGGTTCCGTCATGATCGCCTCGGCGATCTCCATGGTCTCGGGGGCCGTGAACGAGTCTTCACCCTCGACGGTGCGCAGGGTGCCGGCGATGCGCATCCGGGCCGGCGCGCCGGCCTTGACGTGGAGATCGGAGCCGTCCAACTCTCCGAGCTGGGTCAGCAGGCGGTCGAGATCGGCGACGTCCATATCCGACATGCTAGCCGCCACTCTCCGCGGACAGGAGACTCCGGAGAGTGGCCACGGTGGGTAAGAACCCGTCCACAAGATCGGGGAGGGACCGTCACGTCTTCGAAGGCGTTGTTCCCTTGGAAGCCGGGGCCGGGGCCGGAGTGGGGGCTGCCGGCTTGTCCGCCGCCGGGGTATTGGTAGACGAGTCGGAACCGCCCGAACCGGAGTCGCTCGAGGCCGCGGCGGGGGTCGACGACTCGCTGGGCACTGTCGCCGAGCTGCCGCCTGACCGGCTGTCGGTCTTGTAGAACCCGCTGCCCTTGAAGACGATGCCGACACTGCCGAATACCTTGCGGACAGGCGATCCGCAGGTCGGGCAGTCGGTCAGGGGGTCGTCAGTGAAGGATTGGAAGACGTCGAAGTTCTGCGCGCAGGTGTCGCAGCAGTATTCGTAGGTGGGCACGCTCGGGGTCCTTCCGCGCAGGGTGGCGATCCGTTGGCAGTCTACCCGAGCGAGTGCCAATGCCGTCCCCGGGCCATGCGCTCCCGTACACTGGGTCCGTGATCGAAGGGAACCAGCTGTGACCGACCGGAGCTTGAGCCACCTGGATCCGTTCGGGGGTACCCGCATGGTCGACCTGTCACCCAAGGAGGCGACGCTGCGGCGGGCCCTCGCCCGCTGCCGGGTGGCCATGAAGCCGGAGACCACCGCCCAGGTGGCCAACAACGCCATCACCAAGGGCGACGTGCTGGCGGCAGCCAGGGTGGCCGGTATCCAGGCCGCAAAGCGGACATCCGATCTGGTCCCGATGTGCCACCCGTTGCTGGTCGGGTCGGTCCAGGTCGACTTCACCATCGGCGACGACTACGTCGAGGTCGAGGCCAAAGTCGAGACCGTCGACCGGACGGGTGTCGAGATGGAGGCGATGACCGCCTGCGCCATCGCCGCGCTCACCGTCTACGACATGTGCAAGACGGCCGACCGGACGATGAGCATCGGCGAGCTCATGTTGTGGGAGAAGACGGGTGGCAGTTCCGGGATATGGAAACGGGAACCCGCGCACTGAAAAGGCCCCGTGCCGCGGCAGGCCGGCGAGTCAGCTGCGGACGGCAGAGCGGAGGTCATGGAGCGATAGCTCCGACGTCGCCTCTCCACCGCACTGGGTGCAGTGCTCCACGTGACGCCAACTACGCAGCAGGCGTGTCCCTTCCGGATTCAGCAGCACGACGAACGACTCCGACAGGGGGTCGATCTCGACGCCGTAGCAGGGCTGCCATTCAGTGGCCACCGGGGCCGACGTGCGGTGCGCGGACTTGACCACGCGACGGAAGCGCGAGTTGGCCCGGTCGATGACCCACGTGCTGTGGCAGGACTCGATGATGATCTCTTCCACACGGCGAGTATCCCATGCTTCCATAAGGACCCGGTCATATTTTGATGTCGGTTCGGTGACAACTGCAGTTTCCACACCGTGTTGCACCACGTGTTGACATGGCTACGCCCCTGGTGATGGGCAACTTCCGGTCAAGAAGGGGTCGATGGCGGCACGGGCATCCGCGCCTCGACCGACGTCCCCTTTCCCGGCGTCGACCGGACCACGAGGCGGCCGCCGGCCAGGCGGGCCCGCTCATGCATTCCCGGCAGACCGAGCGAGTAGCCGTCGACGGAGTCGCGTACCTGGTGGCGGGCGAAGCCGATGCCGTCGTCCTCCACCCGGAGCCGGAGGTCACCTTCGTCGAAGTCGAGGGTGACTGTCAGGCGGCCGGCGGAGGCGTGGCGTTCGACATTGGTGACGGCTTCCTGGGCGATCCGGAACACGGTCAGCTCGACGTCCGGGGGTAGGCGGCGCTCGGTCCCGGACACCTGGAACTCCCCGGCCAGTCCCCCCCGCCCGATGGCCTCGAGGACCACCTGGTTGAGGGAGGCCACCAGTCCCAGGTCGTCGAGGATCGACGGGCGGAGGCCGCGGGCAATGGACCGCAGTTCAGCCACCGTCTCCTCGACCGTGGTGCGCATGGTGGCCAGCGGCGCCGACGGCGCTGTCACGTCGTCCGGGCGGGCATCGAGCGCGTCGATTTGGCGGCACAGATGGATGAGTGCCTGCAGCGGTCCGTCGTGGAGCTCCTGGGCGATCCGCCGCCGCTCCTCCTCCTGACCCAGGACCACCTGATTGGCGTAGGCCTCGAGGAGGTCGTGGCGCCGGGTCTCGGCGGTCACGTCCTCGAAGATCACCTGCATGCGTCGGTCGGCACCGAGCGGTCCGACGAGGGTGGCCGTCGGGCGGTAGAGGATCGACTCGCCATCCACTTCGAAGGCCACGGGGGCGATCCGCCGGCCAACTTCCGCGTCCGGGTCCCGTCGGTCGTCGGCCGGTGCGACGGTGAGCCCCGCCTGTCGTCGGTCGTGTGGGACCGTTTCGGACACGAGCTCGCCGAGAACCACGGCGGAGGCCGCGGCGCCGACCACGTCGACCAGGCGTCGGCCAGCGGCGCCGGCCGTGCTACCGATCCGGAATGCCCGCTCCGCCGACCGGTTCGCCTGGATGACGACGCCGTCGGCGTTGACGATGAGGATCGGCGACGAATTGGACTCGAAGATGTCCTGGTACAGGGCTTCGGCCCGAAGTCGGGCAGTGAGCGATGCATCGGCCTGATCACGCGACCTCGCTTCGGAGGAGGTGCGCTGGCCGATGAGGAGGGCAAGGCCGAACAGCACCAGCAGTTGGAGCGCCTCTGCCCACAGGGCCGAGGACTTGCCGCCACGTGACGCGTCGATGAAGCGTGGGATCGACAGCACGGCGATCCAGGCGGCGGTGCCCAGTCCACCGGCCAGGCCGTAGTTGAGGGACACCACGACCACCGGCACGACGAAGATGGCGAGCGTGGAGAACTCGACCCCGATCGAGGTGGGGTCGAGATGGAAGGCGACGGTCACGGCGAGTCGGATCAGCGCCAGGGCCAGCACCGCCAGTTGGAGGATCCAGAAGCGGGAGTCTGCCCAAGGGGACTGCGAGATGACCGTCGGATTGCGACCGGCCGGGTTGACGTCGCGGGCGGTCACTCCGAAGCGCCCGGAAGCTCGGGGGTCGGGTCCGGTGGGCGAGGGTCGCTGACCGGCTCCCGCGAGAAGAGCGAGTGGGCCAGCGCGTAGTGCACCAATTCGGTACGGGACCCGATGCCCAGCTTGTCGAAGACGTGGTTGAGGTGGCCCTCGACGGTGCGGGGGCTGATCCCCAGATCATGGGCGATCGCCTTGTTCGACATCCCCCGGGCCACCAGGTGGACGACGTCGGCCTCGCGTGCGGTGAGCTCCTCGTATCGAGATGCGGCCGGGTCGGTGGCGTCCCTCTCACCCCGGCCGATCGGGAGACCTCCGAGGCGGCCGGCACCGGCGCATGCGTCCCGGAGGGCGTCGACCAGCTCGTGGCTCGGCAGGGTCTTCAGGAGATAGCCGGTCACGCCCGCCGCCATGGCCGCCCGCACGTAGTGCGGATCGTCGTAGGCGCTCAAGATGACGACCACAATGCCGGGATGGTCGTCGACCAGCCGACCAGCCAGATCGATGCCGTTGCCGGTCGGCAGCCGAATGTCGGCGATCACCAGGTCGGGGGCCGTGGCGGCAACGACGTCCAGCGCCGACTCGGCGTCGGCGGCTTCACCCACCACGGTGAAGCCCGTGGCCTCCTCCAGGATCTGACGTGTACCGGCGCGTAGGAGCTCGTGGTCGTCGACGATGACGGTTCGGAAGGTCACGTCAGTGGCGGTCACGACCACCTGCACGCTCTGTCCGTGGTGTGGCCGGCGCGCCCGGTGCCGCAGGGCCCATACGTCCATCGTAGGTGGGTCATGCCGCCGCACCGAGGGACACTGCGAGGGCGACGAGGATCCCGCTGACCAGCGGCGCGGTGACGACAGGCCACATGCGACCGGCCGTCCGTCGTTCCGCCACCGTTCCCTCGTCACGGCGTCGGGCCAGTCGGACCGCGACCAGGCAGGCGAACGAGGCGAGCACCCAGGCGGCCAGGCCGGTCACAGCCGGCCGCCATCCGAGTCCGCCCAACCACAGACCGGCGAGTGGGAGTGCGGTGCGTCCGTGGTGGAGGGGATTCCGGCCTTCGGGGTCCCGAGCCCGCATCGTCCCGAAGGTGATTCCTCCGACGGCCAGTCCGGCGAACGCCCAACCGAGGGCGGTGCCGCGGTGGACCACGAGGAAGCCCGGCACGAGGAGGAGCGCCCCGAGCCCGGTGCCGACGGCCCCAACCGATAGGGGCGAACGCTGACCGCCGTACTCGATGAGGGCAATGCTGTAGGCCGTGGCCGTCAGCGCGCAGTAGCCGACGGTCGGAAGCGTGCCGTGCCACGCCCAGGCGACGAGGGCGAACGCCAAGGCCGTCGTCGCCTCGACCAAGGGGTAGCGGACCGAGATCGGCTCGTGGCAGGTGTGGCAGCGGCCCCGCAGGAACAGCCAAGACAGTAGGGGCATGTTCTCCCACCAGGCGAGCTGGCGGTCACAGGTCGGGCAGAACGAACGGGGTGTGGAGACCGACAGGCCCAACGGCGTCCGGTAGACGACGACATTGAGGAACGAGCCCACGAAGAGGCCGACGACGGCCGCCACCGGGATGACCAGTGCTTCGAGCGAGGTACCCGACGTCATGACCGGCGACCGACCAAAGGGGTCATCTCGGTCCATCGGGTGCGAGATACCTTGCTGACCTGGGTATTCGTTCCGCTGTGTCTGGCGGGGACCCGCATGGTGGTGCCTCGTCGGTCTGTCGTCCGGAGTCGGTCACTCTAGTTGTCCGTGCCCTTTGAACCGCGGAGGTGCAACTTCGGTGGCACCCGGTCGGGCGCCTCCGCATCGTTTGGACGATTGCCGTTCAATGTGGGCCCGGAGTCTGCCGATGACCCAGCCATGAGTGACGTCGAGGCCATCAGGTACATGGCAAACGAACGCGATATCGAGTTCGTCGACCTCGATACCTACGGGGTCGATCCCGCCGCGGGCGCCGTCCTGCCCGCCGACCTGTCACGTCATCACCACGTGGTGGCCGTCAAGCGCAAGTTCGGCACCCCGGTGATCGCCACGGCCGATCCGGACGACATCTTCGCGCAGGACTCCATCCGGGCCATCCTCGGCCGGGACTTCATCTCGGTGGTCGCCGCACCGGAGCAGATCGACCGCTACATCGAATTGATGTTCGGTGACGGTGGCGATTGGCCGCCAGGGGTCGGCACCAACGCGAGTGCGCCGGAGGGAAACCCGACAGGAGATGCTCTCGACCAGGCGCTCGCCGAAGCTTCGCTGGGAGCGGACGCACCACCCCCGCTCCTCTTGCCGACACTGGACGTCCCGGCCCCGATGACGGTCCCCGACGAGCCGACGGCACCGGCCGTCACCCCGGCTTCGCTTCCACCCCTCGATCTCGGGGAGGAAGACCAGCTCGCCGCGTTGGCCCGCTCGTTCGAGGAAGAGGCGGTCATGGTCGCCGACGACGTTCCGGTCGAACCTGCCGACTCGACGTCGGACGCGGCCGATCTGGTCGCCGAGGCGGTCGCCACCTACCACGAACTGCATCCTGAGGCGTCTCCCGGATCCACGGACGAGGCCACGGCATCGTTCCCGCCACTGGCCAAGGCGTTGGTCGACGGGGGCCGGGTGTCCCTCGAGGCGATGAGTGCCGCCCTCGAGGAGCATCAGCAGACGGGCCAGAGCATCGCCCGCATCCTGACCAACCAGGGTCTGGTGACCGAGGCCGACCTGATGTGGGGTATGGCCGAGGAGATGGGGCTGCAGTTCGTCGACCTCGACACGGCCGGCGTCGACCTGACCGTGGCCGGTGCGCTCCCCGAGTCGACCGCCCGCCACCACAATGTCATGGTCATCGCCAACGACAACGGCGTGCCGGTGGTGGCCACGTCCAATCCCACCGACGTCTTCGCCATGGACGACCTGCGGACGATCATCGGGACCAACTTCATCGTCGTGGTGGCCACCAGGACACAGATCAGCGCCTACATCAGCCGCGCCTTCAACAGCGGCGACGCCAGCGATATGGCCAAGGAGGCCTCCCTCGGCATCGAGGTCAGCAACTCCTCGGACAGCGGTGTCGACGACATCCAGCAGGGCACCGAGACCGCACCCATCGTCCGCTACGTCAACCTGCTGATCCTCCAGGCACTCAACGAGCGGGCCTCGGACGTCCACATCGAACCGACGGCCACCGACTTGCGGATCCGGTACCGGATCGACGGTGTGCTCCACGACGTTTCGACCGGGCCCAAGACCATTGCGGCCGCCGTTACCACCCGCCTCAAGGTCATGGCCGACATGAACATCGCCGAGCACCGTGTGCCCCAGGACGGGCGCATCTCGCTCAACGTCGGTGCCAAGGGCATCGACCTGCGCATGGCCACCCTCCCCACCATCTACGGAGAGAAGATCGTCATGAGGGTGCTCGACAAGTCGAGCGTGGTGCTGGGCTTCACCGATCTGGGCTTCGACCCCGACCTGCTCGTGAAGTACGAGCAGCTGTACACCAAGCCCTACGGCACCATCCTGGTGAGCGGGCCGACCGGGTCCGGAAAGTCGACGACCCTGTACACCACCCTCACAGCGCTCAACTCCCCCGAAAAAAATATCATTACGGTCGAGGACCCGGTCGAGCTTCCCCTGAAGGGTGTCAACCAGGTCCAGCTCAACGTCAAGGCCGGACTGACGTTCGCGTCGGCATTGCGGGCCATCCTGCGGTCGGACCCGGACATCGTCCTGGTCGGCGAGATCCGTGACCGGGAGACCGCCGGCATCGCCATCGAGGCCGCCCTCACCGGTCACATGGTGCTCGCCACCCTCCACACCAACAGCGCGGCGGCCACGCCGATGCGCCTCATCGAGATGGGGATCGAACCGTTCCTGGTCACGTCGGCCCTGTCCGGCGTGGTGGCCCAGCGGCTCGCCCGACGGCTGTGCATGCACTGCAAAGAGTCCTACGTGCCCACGGAGTCCGACATCAACGCCGCCGGCTGGACAATGGCCGAGGTGGAGATCGCGGGGACACTCGGCGAGGTCTATCGGTCCATCGGCTGCTCGGCCTGTTCGCAGACCGGTTACCGGGGACGGCTCGCCCTTGCCGAACTGATGCCCATGACAGAGGAGATCGAACGCATGATCATCGAAGGAGGTTCCGTGGAGGAGATCCACCGCCTGGCTGTGAGCCAGGGAATGGTCCCGCTTCGCCAGGCCGGGCTGCGGAAGGCCCTCGACGGGGAGACCACGCTCGAGGAAGTCCTGCGGGTGGTCGCATGACCACCCTCACCCCAGACACCCGCCACGAGTGGACGACCCGACTGGCTCAGGCGTTGGTGAAGTCGGGCTACGAGACCGACGCCAACATCAAACCCCTGCTCAATGAGGCGATCGCCACCGACCAGTCCCTCGCCTACCTGCTCATCAGCCGGAACCTGGCGTTGCCGAGTGTGGTGGTGGGGACCATGTCCCAGCTGTCCCAGCTGCCCGCGGTCGACCTGGCCGCGTTCACGCCACAACCGGAGGCGATCGCCGCGCTGTCGGCTCCGCTGGCCCAGGAGTACCAGGCCATGGCGCTCCAGTTCGACGGGAATGCACTGTCCGTGGCCTTCGCCGAGCCTCCGACTCCGCAGCTGGTCGACGAGCTGGCCGGTCGGATCGGCCACCGCGTCCACCCGGTGCTGGCCGACCCGGTGCTGATCGCCCAGGCAGTCGGCGCCGTGCCGGACGCCTCGTCCAGCGACGATGCGACGGAAGGAACGGCGCCCGTCGGCGATGTCGAGGATCTGCTGACGACGGGAATCTCCACCCGTACCGATGACACCGTCCCCCTACACATCGACGACCTGCTCCGCTACGCCGTGTCGGTCGGGGCGTCCGACCTCCATCTCACGGTGGCCATGCCGGGAACCATCCGGCTCCACGGTGCCATGCGCCCGATCGAGGGCTGCCCACCACTCGACAACGACACCATCCGGGACATGATCTTCGGGATCCTCCCGGGGTCGCAACGGGAGCGTTTCGAGGCCGAGCACGAGCTCGACACCTCGCACACCATCCCCGGTGTCGGCCGGTTCCGTGTGAACGTCGCTCTGCAGCGGGGGACGGTCACGGCCGCCCTGCGTCCGATCCCCCACGAGATGCCGGTGTTCGCCAGTCTCGGCCTTCCCGACACCATCCGGACGTTCACCGACCTGCGTCGGGGACTCGTACTGGTGACGGGACCGACGGGCTCGGGCAAGTCGACGACACTCGCATCGCTGATCGACATCATCAACCGGACAAAGCCGATGCACATCGTGACCGTCGAGGACCCGATCGAGTTCCTGCACGACCACAAGCGGTCGATCATCACCCAGCGCGAGATCGGCGAGGACACCAACTCCTTCTCCGAGGCACTGCGCCGGGTGCTGCGCCAGGACCCCGACGTCATCCTGGTCGGCGAGCTTCGCGACCTCGAGACCATCTCGATGGCGCTGACGGCCGCCGAGACCGGCCACCTGGTGTTCGGAACCCTGCACACCCAGGACGCTCCCCAGACGATCGACCGCATCATCGACGTCTTCCCCACCCAGCAGCAGGAACAGATCCGGGTCATGCTGGCCGCCACGCTGGAAGGTGTCGTCACCCAGCAACTGGTGCCCACGGCAGACGGAAGCGGGCGGGCGCCATGCGCCGAGGTCCTGGTGTGCACGTCGGCGATCCGGAATCTGATCCGCATGGCCAAGACCCATCAGATCTACTCACTGATGCAGGTGGGTGGATCGTTCGGCATGCAGACGATGGACCAAGGTCTGGCCAGCCTCGTGAAGGAGGGGATCATCTCTGAGTCGATCGCCTATGACCGCTCCTCGAACGAAGAGGACCTCCGGAACCACCTCCACCATTAGCGATGAACGACCGCACTGATAGACGAGGCAGGACACCGTGGCACTGACATTCGACTACAAGGTCCGAGACAAGACCGGCTCCCTCGTCGAGGGGCAGCTGGACGGCGACAGCATGGCGCTGGTCGTCCGGCGCCTGCGCGAAATGGGCTACATGCCGATCTCGGTGACCCCGAAGTCTGCGGTCAACCTGAAGACGGAGATCAAGATCCCCGGACTGTCCGGGCGCATCAAGCTCCGCGAGATCGCGGTCATGACGCGCCAGCTTTCGACGATGGTCGATTCCGGTCTCTCGGTGGTCCGCTCGCTCGGGATCCTCGGGGCCCAGGTGGAGAACCCCGAGCTGGCGCGCATCATCAACGAGGTGCGCACCGACCTCGAGCATGGGTCGTCGCTGTCGGCGGCGGCGGCCAAGCACCCGAAAGCGTTCTCCAAGCTCTACTGCACCCTTATCCAGGCCGGCGAAGTCGGCGGGAACCTGGACGAGGTCCTGACCTCGCTGGCCGACACCATCGAGAAGCAGGCGCAGCTGAACAAGACCATCAAGTCGGCCATGACCTACCCGGCGGTGGTCATGTCGGTCATGCTCTGCATCTTCTCGGCCATGATCATCTTCATCGTCCCCGTGTTCCAGAACCTCTTCAAGACCCTGGGCGGCAAGCTGCCGCTCCCCACGCAGATCCTGATCAATGTCTCCAACATCATGACGAGTGCGTGGGTGTTGGTGGTCATCGCGTTCTGGGTCGGGGTCATCATCGGGATCAAGAAATGGATCGCCACCGAGAACGGTCGCCGCATCTGGGACCGGTGGATGCTGAAGCCCCCGGTGTTCGGCCAGTTGTTCCACAAGGTCGGGCTGGCCCGGGTCACCAACACACTTGGCTCGCTGATCGGCTCCGGAGTCCCGATCCTCGAGGCGCTCGACATCTGCGCCGAGACGGCAGGAAACGTCACCATCGGCAATGTCCTGCTCGAGGCCAAGCAGGGCGTCCGCGAAGGCCGACCCCTGGCGGATCCGTTGAAGGAGCACGAGGGCATCATCCCCCCGCTCATGGTCCAGATGATCGAAGTCGGCGAGCAGACGGGTGTGCTCGACGGGATGCTGAAGAAGGTCGCAGTCTTCTACGACCAGGAGGTCGAGGTGACGGTCAACAACCTCACTGCACTGCTCGAGCCGCTCCTGACGGTGTTCATGGGCGCCGGCGTGGGCATCATGGTGATCTCCCTCTACCTCCCGATGTTCGACTACATCAAGCTCGTCCACAACTAGCGGGCACATCGAGCGGCCCACGGCCCTCAATCTCCCGCCCCTTCGGTCACGGATCGATCACCGCCTGCCGCCGGCCGTACGGATTGGCATGGAGAACGCTCAAGTGCGCGGATTTTCTGGACGATTGGTGTCCATGGCGAATACCGAGTTGACCCTCACGGCGGGTGCAGGACATTCGGCCCCGAACAGCCGCCTCGATTGTGATGTCGGCGACGTAACACCGGTGATCCCGTGGTCGGGCCCGACCGGGTGGCGCACGACGCCTCCCGTGCTCCTGGCTCGACGGTTCGGTGGAGCGGGCGACACCGATGCCGCATTCAGCATGGTCGAACTCATGGTCGTCCTCTTGGTACTCGGTGTACTTCTCGCCATCGCCGTCCCTACGTTCCTGGGTACCCAGAATGCCGCCGACGACCGCTCGGCTCAGTCCAACCTCAACACCACATTGACCGATGCCAAGACGCAGTTCGAGAACAACGGGCAGACCTACTTCATCAATGGCGTCCAGGACTCGGCGGGCTTCGCCACCTCCCTCACCGCCGCTCAACTCGGCCTCGGATTCAAGGCCGGTTCCACCGGAACCGCCATCTCTCAGGGCAGTTCGGGCGTGCTTTCGAGCATCTCGGTGTCCGTTTCGGCCGACGGCAACGGGCTCGTGTTGGCGGCCTATTCAGTTCCGGGCAACTGCTTCTACGTTGTTGACAATGCCCAGGCCCTCAGTGGGTCGACCGCGTCGGTCGCTCCCTATGCGGGGACGACCGCGGTGACGAACACCTGGACCGTGGCACCTGTGGGGACGATCGGGCTCCCGACGGCAGCGGGTACGTCCTACATCGAGGTGAAGGGCGACACCACCAAGACCGACTGCAACGCCTATTCGCCGACTACTAGTGGATCGCCGGCGGCCATCAAGAGCCAAACCGCAGGATTCCCCGGTTGATTCACGTACAGCTGGCCGCTCTCGGTGTGCTGACGGCATCGAGCATCGGAGATTTCGAGGTCTTTAGGCAGAAGTCGCCGAATTGTAACCGGTGATCAGAACTGGAGAGGCATGGTCGGACAAGCGGGTTCTAGGTCACTCTGATGCGTTGACCTGGGAAGACGTCGGCCCACCGGCCATGGCCTGTGCGGACCATCCCAGTGGGTCGAGGCCGATTCGGTTGCAAAGTCAGGCAAAGGCAACATCTTCCTCAAGTTGGCCTTGGGTCACGACGAAACCACAAACGGACGCCATATATGGCGGCCGACCATAGATGCAGCACATACCAACCAGAGGAGACAAACAATGTATTCAACCGTGATGAATCGCCTGCAAGACAGGCGTGACGCAGCGGCCGACCTTGGAGAAGATGCGGGCTTCACCCTCATCGAGCTCATGGTCGTGCTGCTCATCCTGGCCATCTTGCTGGCCATCGCCATTCCCACGTTCCTGGGTGTGACCGGTGGTGCGAATGACCGGGCCGCACAGTCCAACCTGAACACCGCCCTCACCACCGCCAAGTCGGCCGAGACCCAGAACGGTCAGAGCTACAACGTGGCTGGTGGCGGTTCGACGATCCTTAGCTATTCGACGCTGGCATCTAACGAGCCGAGCATCACCTTCACCAATGTGGCCGTGACCGGTGCCGGCCCTGTGTCGGCGATCGTCTCCACGGACGGGAACGGAATCATACTGGCCTCGTTCTCCAAGAGCACCAACACGTGCTGGTACGCCGTCGACAACATCGCCCCGACGGCCAACGCGGCTAACGGTGCTTACACCGGCGCGCTGGTCGGCGGTCTGCCCGGCGTCGGAGCGGGCGTCGGTTCGCCCACGCAGGCCCCGACCAACCAGGGTGACTTCTACGGTAAGCAGACTGGGGGCACCTGCACCGCAGCCGCCGTTCCGACCGCAGCCACCTGGGGCGCCACCTTCTCCGCAGCCTGATCGCAGTGAAGGGAGTGCTTGTCAGCTGCTGAGCTGACAAGTGCCAGGTTCATACCGAAAAGCGCCCCCTCCTCAGGGAGGGGGCGCTTTCGCGCCCGGGGTCAGTTGGACCCGACCCGCTCAAGTCGGAGGCGTCTCCGTACGATGTTGAGAGCATGACCGGTGCTGTGATCACCACGCCTGGAGCTGCCTACCCCAACGTTCTCAGGGGCGACTCCGATGAGGGACGATCGGGCAACGTCACGCCACCAGCGCCCAGGGTCACCCGCAGTCGGACGGGCGCCCTCGTAGTGGCCACGCTGGTGGTGCTCGCCGGGATCGCCTACTTCTTCTTCTACGATCCGGTCTTCCTGCACAGTGCGACCTGGGCCGACCCGAGTGATCTGTGGGGCATCTTCCGGGGCGCCCACTACGTCGGCTGGGGGTTTCTCGGCGGCGCCTACAACCAGGAGACCATGATGGTGACGTTCCCCGGGATCGCCGTGGTCCTGGCCCCGGTCGCCATGTTGAGCGACACCCTCCATCTGAGCTCGTTGATCGGGCCCTTCGTATATCCACATCCGACCGCGGCGCTGCTCCTCGTGCCGGTGACCATGGTGCTGGCCGCCACCGTGGTAGTGGCGGCGGACGCGCTGGCCTTCGAACTGGGTGTATCGCCTGGGCGACGGTTGGTCGTCTCCGTGCTGGTCGGTGCCATGGCCTGGGCGGCCGCCATCATCTGGGGCCATCCCGAGGACGCACTGGTGATGACGTTCGCCTGCTACGCCATGGTGGCGGTGCAGCGCCCGCAGTGGCGCCGTGCCGGTTGGCTCTTCGGCATCGCCATCGCGTTCCAGCCACTCATCGCGCTGGCCGTCCCCATCTTCGTCGCCTCGTCACCCCGGGGCCGCCGGCTCATCTTCGCCGTGCGGTGCTCGGTGCTCTCGGCGTTCCTGGTCGGTGTGGCCTTCGCCGGCAATCCCTCGGGGGCCTATCGGGCACTGGTCAAACAGCCGACGCCCCCGCAGCTCAACCACGCCACTCCGTGGGTGTCACTGGCCCCCCATGTCATGATGCCCGGCTCCGGTGCCATCGACGCCGGCGTCCAGCGATCTGCGCTCGGTATCTTCTCAACGGTGACGGCGGACGGTCACACCCTGCTCGAGGTGGCCGCCGGCCCGGGTCGGACCCTGTACATCGTCCTCGCCCTCCTGGCGGGGCTCTACGTCTGGCGGCGTCCGCAGGACCCGGTGCGCCTGCTGTGGCTGGCCGGGGTCGTGCTCGGTGCCCGGTGCTTCTTCGAAGCGGTCATGACGCCGTACTATCTGACGCCGCCGCTGATCGTCCTCCTGGTGCTGGCGGCGCGCCGGGGGACCGGCCGGTTCACGGCGTCGGTCGTCGTGGCCGCAGGCATCTCGTGGTTCGCGTACTGGCACCTCGCCCCGTGGGTCTGGTGGCCCCCCATCGCGGTCGGCATGACGGTGGTGATGGCCCTGTCGCGCCCCCCTGCGCCCCAAGCCGAGGACGACGGGGACGAGGAACGCACCGCGCCCATCGAGTCGTCCGAGCGGGGCACGTACACCGAACTCGAACCCGTCGCCTGAGGCGGCCCCCGTCGGATCCGGGCGCCCAACGTGGTCCTGGCTCTACAGCGGCCCGACGGTGTGCTTCCTCCCGGGCAGCGCCTCTCGCCGGGTCTCGAGTAGTTCGAGTGCCCCGCACACCACCTCCCGGGTATCGGCCGGGTCGATGACGGCGTCGACGAAACCGCGCTCGGCCGCCTGGTACGGGGTGAGGAATCGCTCCGTGTAGGCGTCCTGCAGGTCGGCACGCTCGTCAACGGGTGCCCGACGGTACAGGATCTGGACCGCGCCCTCGGCCCCCATCACGGCGATCTGGGCGCCCGGCCAGGCGACGCACAGATCGTTGCCCAGGCCCTTGGAGTCCATCACGATGTAGGCGCCGCCGAAGGCCTTGCGCAGGATCACGCAGATCCTCGGCACGGTTGCTTCGGCGTAGGCGAAGGCCAACTCGGCCCCGTGGCGGATCATGCCCCGCCACTCGAGGTCCTTGCCGGGCAGGAATCCGGGGGTGTCGACCAGGGTCACCAACGGCACATTGAAGGCGTCGCAGAACCGGACGAAGCGGGCGCCCTTCTGCGATGCGGCGATGTCCAGCGTTCCGGCCAGGGCCTGGGGCTGGTTGGCCACGAAGCCCACCGTCCGGCCGTCGATGCGACCGAGTGCGGTCACCAGCTGGGGGGACCACCGCGTCCACAGTTCGGTCACGTCGCCGTCGTCGGCCAGGGCCGCCGCCACCCGGCGTACGTCATAGGAGGAGGTGGCGCGATCAGGGATGATCGACCGCATCTCCTCGCCGCTCCCGGCGTCGCCGCCGGCAACGCGGGGCGGCAGGTCGTCGGTATGGGCCGGCAGGAGGCTCAAGAGATGGGCGACGTGCTCCAGGGCCTGCTCGGTCGAGGCCGCCTCGATGGCGCACAGTCCGCTCGACCGGGCGTGGATGGCGCTCCCGCCGAGCTGGTGCACGCCGATCCGGATCCCGGTGAACTCCTCGACCATGGCCGGTCCGGACACGAAGGCGAAGGCGTCGCCGGTCATGACCACGATGTCGGCGAGACCGAGCAACAGGGCCGGACCCGACAGCGCCGGCCCTGTCACCACGACGATCACCGGGACCACGCCCGAGCAGGCGGCTAGTGCCCGGGCGGCCTGACCCCAGCCGTGCAGCGAGGCGACTCCGCCCGACACGTCGGCACCGCTCGACGCGAGCACCAGGACGAAGGGGATCCGCAGCGCTGCGGCGACCGACGCCGCCTCGGCCAGTGTGTCGCCGTCGTCAGGGGAGAGGGCTCCGCGCCGGACATCGGAGACCGACCGCACCACCATGGCCGGCCGACCGCCCAGCTCTTCGACCCCGGCCCGCACGCTCCCGGCAACGAGGCGTCGGATGATCGGCGCGGTCGGGGCGTCCAGGGTCACCCGCCCATGGTAGGGAACCCGGACCCGTCGGGTGGCCACCCGGGCGACCGACCCGGGCGACCAACCTGCGCGAGGCTCCGGGGCGGCGGCGCGGTTACCGATCGGTAGGGCCCTGACCGCCGCCGACCGCGCCGTCGTCGGTCGGGTCGGCGTCCGGATCGCTCGATCCGTCGGATTCCTGCGGCTGCATCGGCACGCGCTCGACCATGGCGTGCCCGCGGCGGTCCACGCGCTCGAAGTGTCGCTCGACGTCGGCCCACACCATCGGATCCTCGGGCCCGAGGTCGTCATCGGTGTCCGGGGCCCGGGCCAACACCACCCCGGCGACGGCCAGGAGGACCAGCACGAAGGAAAGCTTCGAGAGGAATCCGGCAACCTGCTGGTCGTTGAGAGGCCGGAGATGGACGACGTCGACGGACCGGGCGAATGCCGGGTACAGGGGCTTGGTGGCCAGGATGTAGAGGAAGGACAGGAAGACCGGGACCACGGCCTGGGCGACGAGGTAGACGGCCCGGATCATCGGCCGCGGGCGGGGGATGCCCGGGATCCGCCCGAGGATCGGCAGCCAGAGGATGGTCCCGGCGAAGAGGACGACCATGGCCAACGCCCCCCGGGCCACGGCCGAGTCGGACTGGGCGGCCACGAGCGCCGGCAGCATCGTCCCCACCAGCACCACCGTCACCACCACCACCGCCACCGGTGGCCGCAGCACCCGGACGAGCAGTGCGTCGACCGGGGCGGGACGGGTGCACCACGTGATGAGATCGTCCGGCAGGCCGGCGAGGAGGAGCGGGGCGACGGCCAGCACGAGGAGGCAGCGCTGGAGGACCAGCGCCGAAAGGGACCAGTGGGCGGCCAGGTCCCCGAGGGGCCAGCCCAGGCACACGCCGATCAGGACCATGCCGGCGGCGAACCGCAGGACCCGGACCCGGGGCCAGGGGAGCGGATGGGCGGCTGTGCGGACAAGCCGACGGTGCAGGGCTGCGGCCGCCAAGGACGTACCGGCCAGGACGGCCCAGAGCACGATGTGCGGATGCCAAGCCCAGGCGCCGACCTCGGCGGGTACGGCCCCGATCACCGCGCGCCTGCCGCTCGGCGCACCGTAGATTGGCGGGAATGGCCCAACCCGACCGCCTCGAACGCGTCACCGACCTGCTGCTCGTGCTGCTCGACGCCAGTCGACCACTGAGCCTGCGCGAGATCGCCGACCGGGTGCCCGGGTACCCCGACGGACACGACGCCCGGCGTCAGGCGTTCGAGCGGGACAAGCGCCTGCTGCGCGACGAGGGCGTCCCCGTTCTGGCCGAGTCCATCGACGCCGAGGAGCAGGTCGGCTACCGGGTGGACCCCGACGCGTACTACTTGCCTGACCTGGGTCTGGAGCCCGACGAGCAGGCCGCGTTGAACCTGGCGGTAGCCGGTGTCCACCTCGGCGAGCCTATCGGTCGGGAAGCTCTGTCCAAGTTGGGAATGGGCGGCCAGTGGCCGCGGCGCAGGGCGCCATTGCCCCTGGTCGACCTGCCCCTGGTCGACGGGCTGCCGGCCCTTCCGGTCCTGTTCGACGCGGTGCGCAGCGGAGCTGTCGTCCGGTTCTCCTACCGGGGCAGCCCCCGCTCGGTGGACGTGGCCGGGATCCGGTTCCGGGGGGGCCACTGGTACGCGGTGGGCCAGGATCGCGACCGGGGGGAGGCCCGGACCTTCCGGGTCGACCGGATCGACGGGCTTCCGGAGATGGGGGAGCCGGGTTCGGGGGAGTTGCCCGAGGGGTTCGACGCGGACGGGGTGTTCGGCCGCGACCCGTGGCGCTTCGGTTCCGGCGACGCCGTGGAGGTCGACGTGGCCGTGGACGCAGCCGAAGCCTCCAGGGTGGTGACCGAGCTCGGCACCGAGGCGGTCGTGGCGCGCACCGACGGTGGCGGGGTGGTCGTCCGCCTGGTCGTCACCGACGTCGAGGCGTTGACTTCCTGGGTGCTCGACCTGCTCGACCATGCCGAGGTGGTCCGACCCGACGACGTGCGTGCGGCCGTGGTGGCCCGTCTCGAGGCGTTCGTGACCGTGGGTGGACCGCCCCGATGAGCCCGACTCACGACACCGCCTCCCGCCTGCGCCGCCTGCTGGCCATTCTCACCTGGTTGGCCCAGGAGGGGGAGGTCTCGATCGACGAGGTGGCCGGCCGTTTCGACCTGACGCCGAGTGCGCTGGTGTCCGAGCTCGAGATGGCCGCGTGCTGCGGTGTNNTCGACGCGGGTGGGCACCACGCTGGCCCGGCCCCGCCGCCTGAGCCCCCGCGAGGGCCTCGGACTCGCCGCCTCGGCGCGGGCCCTGCTCGCCGTCCCGGGGAGCGACGAGGACGGGGCGCTCTCCCGGGCCCTCGCCAAGCTGGAGCGGGCACTCGGCCAGGGCGCCATCGACGTCGAGCTCGACACCCCGGAGCTGCTGGACGTCGTGCGCCACGCGCTCGAGCGCGGCGAGCGCCTCACCATCTCGTACTACTCGGCCTCCACCGACGAGACCGGTGACCGCACCATCACCCCCCGGCGCCTGTTCGCCTCCGAGGGACACTGGTACGTGGACGCCTGGTGCGCGTCGGCCGGTGGCGTCCGCCGGTTCCGGGTGGACCGGATCGCCTCGGCCTCGCCTGCGGGCCCAGCGGCACCCGAGGACGTGGCCGATCCGCTTCCCGCCGACGGGGTAGGAGAGGGCGGACTCGGGGCCTTCATTCCGGGGCCCGATAGCCGCCGGGTGCGCATCGCCGCCGACGGGTCGATGACCTGGCTGTTCGAGACCATCCCGACGGCGGTGGAGGGCGATGAGAACGGGCGCCCGGTGTGGGAGGTCTTCGTGGCCGGCGATGCCTGGTTGGAGCGGCTGCTGCTCCGTCTCGGACCCGGGGCCCACGTGGTCGACCCGGTCGAGGACCGGACCCTCGCTCCCGAGGCGGCTCGGCGCATCCTGGCCCGCTACCGGACCTGACCCCTAGGTGCAGAGTCCGTCTGAGAGTGGGATGTACTGAAATGACATGAAACGGTAGTATGCCTCCGGAGGTGGGGTCATGTCCGGTGCCCGGTGTTGAGGATGCATGTCGTCAGGGGGGCGGGCGTGGGCTACTACGTCGGAGACCTCGTGCCCGGCCGGGCCGAGGAGTCCATGGTGGCCGGCGAGTCACCCGGAGAATGGGCTGGCCGGGGGTGTGCGGCCCTCGGCCTGCGGGGGACCGTGGAGGGCCCGATCTTCGCGGAGGTCCTTGCCGGTCGGGACCCGCGAGTCGGCGTCGCGCTGCGCGACGCACGCGGGAACCGGCCGGTGTCCGGTTTCGACCTCACCTTCTGCGCACCCAAGTCGGTCAGCGTGCTCCATCTGCTCGCTCCTCGAGAACTGGGGACTGCGGCGGTGGCGGCGCATGTGGCGGCGGTGGCCGATGCACTGGCCTACGTCGAACGGAGCGGGCTCGGGGTGCGCAGGAGCCGGTCGGGCGAGGTGCAGCACCTGGCCACCACCGGTGCGGTCGCGGCCGGTTTCGTCCACCGGACCAGCCGGGCCCTCGATCCCCACCTCCACAGCCACGTGGTGACGGCCAACGTGGTCGAAGGCGTCGACGGGACCTGGTCGTCGCTCGACAGTCGTCGGCTGCACCTGCACCGGCGGGCGACCGGGGCCGTCTACGACGCGGCGCTGCGCCACCACCTCACAGCCGCGGCCGGCGTGGCTTGGCACCGGGGTCCGTCCGGTGGTTGGGAGGTCGCCGGTGTCGATCCGGAGCTCCGCCGCCTCTTCTCGCAACGGGCTGCCTCGATCGACGAGTACGCCGCCCGGACCGGAGGACGTACGTCGACAGGCGCCCGAAAGGTCGCCTTCCATGCCGACCGCCCGGAGAAGGATCGGAGCCGCACCGTCGATGGCCTGCGGTCCGAATGGCGCCGACGGGCTGCTGCCATAGGGGTCGACACCACCGACCTGGTCCGGGTCGTCGGTCGGGGCGCGGAGACGCGCGGCGCCGTCGACCCCGAACTGCTCGATGCGGGCCTCGGGCATCTGGCGGCGACCCGCACCCGGGTATCGGCCCGTGACCTGGTGGCGGTGGTGGCGGATGCGGCCCCGGCCGGTGTGGCGGCCATCGGGGCCGAACAGGTCGCGTCGGCCCTGCAACGTCGGGTCCGGACGGTTGACCACGTCTCAGGTGCCAGCCGGGTGGATGCCTGGTCGCCGGACGTGGTCGCCCGGGCGTTCCGCCTTGACCCCGAATCGGTCCTGCGCGTAGGCGAGGGACGGGCACCGTCCGGCGGGCTCGACCGGACGGACGACCGTGAACGATGGGGTGGCGGACGCGCTGCCGGGCGGGACAGCGATCGGTCGGTGGCCTTCGGATTTGGCGGGCCCGATGTTCCCGACCTCCGGCGCTGAGCACCCTGGTGTCAGCGCTCCCACCCGGTCCAGGGCCGAATGTCGCGGGAATCCGATTCGCGGCCCATGGAATCGATGGCCCGATCGGGGCCGCGCATCGAGCGCCACGGTTCGGTCCGGTGGGCCGGAGCCAAGGTGAGCCAGGACGGCTGGTTGCGGGCGTCGAAGGTCAGCGCCCGACCGGGCAGTCCCCGGGTGATTTCGTCGGGCGCCAGCCGTCGGCGCCAGTGAGACGACAGCTGCTCGCCGGTCTGCTGCCGGCCGAGCGAGAGAAGGTCGGTGACCGGGCGGTCCCCGAGCGTCCGGCCGCGGCTCACCGACCGCGTCACCAACTCGGCGTCGCCGGCCAGCAGGGACAGCGCGTCCAGTGTCCGGACGTCACCGATCCCGGGCAGGACGACGGTCGTGCCGAAGAGCGAAGGGAAGCCGTCAGCCTGGCCCGGCCAGCGATGTCGTGCCTGGGACAGGTCCTGGAAGCAGGCCAAGGTGACCAGGCCCTGGCCACCTCCTTCGCTGACCATGGACGGGAGCTCGGGGAGCGGGGCCACATTGGCCAACTCGTCGAGGGCGAGCACGACGGGTGGATCCGATCGCCCGAGGCCGGTGGCCGCCCGTGCGTAGGCGGCGCGTCGGACGTCGTCCAGGAGACCCACCACCAGGGGCGCCACCAGGGCCTGGTGGTGGGCGGGGGCGGCAATGTAGACGGTGTCGGACGAGGCCACGAAGGTATGAGGGTCGAAGTCCGGCTCACAGGTCGCCGCCAGGGCCTCCGCGGACCGGAATCCACCCAGGGCGCCCGAAGCCGTCGACCAGATGCCGCTCAGTTCCCGTTCGTCGGTGCTGACGATGCCGTCGAGCAGGTCGCGGGCGATGCCCCGGTCGTCTCCGACGGGCCCGGACAGCGCCTGTTGGGCCGGCAGTGCCTGGCGACGGTCCACCCAGGTGAGCACGGTGCGCATGTCGGTCCCCTCGAGTGCGGCTGCGTGGAGAAGCGGGGCGAGCAGTGCCTGGGCACGCTCGGTCCAGTGGGAGGTGTCGGACCGGGTGGCGCCCGTACCCGCCGATCCGACCACGACCAGTGCCCGAGCGGTCGACAGCGCGGTGCGCCACGAAGCGCATCCGGGCAGAGGCGACCACCTCAGGCGGTGGACGCCTGGACGGTCCGGGACCGAGCCCGACGGATCGAAGAGGTGACACACGCCGACGGTCGATCGTGCGTCCATCGTGGCGTCGAGGACGTCGGACTTGGTGGATGTCGTGACGACCGCGCCGTTGGCGGAAAGCACGTTCGGAATGAGCAGCGCCGACGTCTTGCCGGAGCGCGGCGGGCCGAGCACGAGCACTGAATGTTGTGGTTCCGCGTAGTGCCAACCCGTCGCATCATGACCGAGGTAGAGACCATGGCCCGCGTGCGCGCTCGCGTCACGCGCGACGCGGAACGCGCTCGATACGACGCGCGAGCGCCCAGATGAAGAAAAAGTTTTCACGTGCGTTCGTTCCCTCTTTATCGCCGATTCGGCGTCGTGCTGGCGGCGGAGTCCGACTTCCGCGAGAGGACCGCCTCTGAGATTAGGCCAGAATTCCGTTGTGCAAACAGGGTTTTTTGACTTCCACCCGCGACCTCTGTGCGCGTGGCGCGGACCATGTGGTCCAACAGCACCGGTGGAAGGCACGCGTGTGCACCGGTGACGAGCGCGTGCCCGCACGCGTAGATGCTTGACCTGGGGTCAAAAAGCCATTTGGCTTGTACTTGGTTACGTATCGCTGAGGAGATGATCGTGAACAGATCTCAACTCGTGCAAGCGGTGACCGAGTCGACGCAAGTGACTCGGCGCACCGTGGAAGACGTTGTGGAGGAGTTGTTCGACATGATCATCACCGAGGTCCGATCCGGGCGGAAGGTGACAGTGGTTGGGTTCGGGACATTCACCCCGACCCGGCGTGCCTCCCGCGTGGGCCGGAATCCTCGGACTGGTGCAGTGGTACCGATCCCAGCGTCGAATGGAGTCCGGTTCGCCACCGGTTCGACGTTCAAGTCGGCGTTGACCCCTAAGGAGGGAGTGTCCATGGCAGTAAAGAAGGCAGCAGCCAAGAAGGCCTCGGCCCGAAAGGCACCGGCCAAGCGGAGGGCAGCCAAGAAGACCGTAGCTCGCAAGACCGCGGCCAAGAAGACGGCAGCCAAGAGGGCGGTGAAGAAGGCTCCGGCTCGCAAGACCGCGGCCAAGAAGACCACGGCTCGCAAGTCGACGGCCAAGAAGGCTCCGGCTCGCAAGTCGGCCGCCCGCAGGCGGTAGCTGCACGAAAACGACGACCAGGTCGTCGCTGTACCGTCAGTGGGGGGCCTGCGGGCCCCCACTGACGCGTTCGGTCGCCTGTGGCATCGAGCACAGACGCTCCGGTCGACTCCGCTCAGAGCTGGTCGATGAGGTGGAAGGCCTCGCCCGAGTCGAGGCCGGCGACGGCGCCCTGCTGGACCAGCTGCCAGGCGATGCGTGAGGCGAACTCCTCGCGACCCGTGCCCATCCCGGCATCGCCACCTGCGAGCCCCATCGTGGTCTCGAGCTGGCTGTGGTGACAGAGCAGGGCGTCGACCTTGGTGGCCTCGTATCCGGCCGTGCGCTCCACGTGGTTGGCAAGGTCCGCCTCCCACAGCAACAGCCCGGAGGGTCGGTGCGGCTCGAGGCCGAGCTGCGGAAAGAAGTGCGGGTCGCGGGCCGCCACCAGCGCGGCGATGGTCACGAACCCGGCGGCCCGGTGGTCGGGGTGGAGCCGGTAGCGGCGCCAGGGGTCGTGTCCCAGCACGACGTCGGGCCGGACGGTCCGCAGCACCCGGGCAACCGCCTTCCTCGTGTCGACGTCGTCGGCCAACTCCCCGTCGACCCTGCCGAGGAAGTGCACCCTGTCTTCGGTTCCGGGCGGACTGCCGCTGATCCGTACCGCGGCCTCCCGACACTCCTGCATCCGGGCGGCAACGAGCAGATCGAGGTCCGCGTCCGGGTCCCAGCTGCCCTTCGATCCGTCGCTGAGGACGAGGTGGTGGACGTGGCACCCGGCTGCCGACCACTTCGCCAGCGTGGCGCCGGCCCCGAACTCGATGTCGTCGGGGTGGGCACCGATGGCCAGGGCACACGACGGGGTGGGCAGGTCGACGGTGACCGTGACGGTGTCGAGCAGATCGCCGGTCGGGAGGCCCGATACCAGGCGGACCTGTTCACCATCGGGGTGATGCGGGTCCGTCACGGTGCGCGTCTGCCGCGGGTCGCCGCCGGGACCATGTCCCCCGGCTCGTCGACGTCCCAGGCGAGGTCGGGGAGGTCGAGCACCCGCAAAGGCAGCCCCAGCCGCTCTGCTTCGACTCGGTGGCGGGCGAACGACCCCGGCCCGTACGAGAAGCGGAAGCCGGCGTCGGTGGGCAGGGCGATGACGTTGGTCCCGTTGCCGTACCGGTCGGGGACGAGGGTGATTCCTGGCGCGTTCCCCACGGCCGCCAGACCACTGGCCATCGGGAGGTCGGCGTGGGAGACGGTGACGTGGGACACGCCTGCGGCGCGCAGGTGGTCCACCCCGGCCTCGACCGCGCCGTTCAGACCCCGACCCGGCTCCCACACCACCAGCGCACCATGCTTGCGGGCCCAGTCGGCGACATCGTTGTCATCACACACCACGGCGACCGGCAGCGGGCCGGCGGCCGCCAGCACCTGGGTTGCCATCGAACGGGCGAGTGCCGAGCGTTCGGGACCGGTCAGGGCCCGGTCGAGTCGGCGCTTTGCCTCGTGGAAGGCCTTGACGGGCACGAGGACGGCCCGAGGTCCCATGCCGAGATCCGGGCTGGGCTGGTGCACTCCGGGGTCGGCCACGAGGCCAGTGTAGGCACCCGCCGGTTCTACGCCACGGGGGGTGTGAACACGTAGGGTGGGCCCGTGCCGCGCGAACCATCGGAAACCGCGGGAGACGCCGACGTCGACATCTCCCGGGTCGAGGCCCTGGCCCGGGTCCGCTTCTTGCTCCTCGATCTCGGCTGCACCGACCAGGAGATCGACCAGGCCGTCGAGGACGATGCGCTCGACCTCCTGGTCGTCGACCGGATCCTGGTGCCGGCCGACCACCGACTGACCCAGACCGAGGTGGCGGAGCGCACCGACATTCCGCTGGACGTGGCCAAGCGGTTCTGGCGGGCGTTGGGCTTCCTCGATGTGGGCGAGGACGAGGCCGCCTTCACCGACATGGACATCGAGGCCGTCCATATCTTCCAGTCCCTGGTGGCCATGGGGCTCGTCGACCTGGACACCGCCGTCCAGATGGCCCGCGTCATCGGTTCCTCGATGGCCCGGATCGCGGAGGCCGAGACGGCCCCGGGCAGCACCCCGATCCTGATGGGGTCCGGGGACAGCATTCTCGACGCCGATGCCTTCGCGGCGCAGGCCGGTGCTTCGATCCCGGGCATGGCCCGACTCCTCGAGTACGTCTGGCGCCGCCACCTCCAGGCCGCCACCCGTCGGGCCATGTTGCACCGGGCGCGCGGCTCCGACGAGGGGATCCGACCGGTGATGGCGGTGGGCTTCGCGGACATGGTCGGCTTCACCATGCTGAGCCAGCACCTCGGCGACGAGGAGTTGGCCGCGGTGGTGGCGCGTTTCGAGGAGCTGGCCCACGACACGGTGGTCGCCCTCGGGGGGCGTGTGGTGAAGATGATCGGCGACGAGGTGATGTTCATCGTCCAGACGGCCACCAGCGCCGCCCAGATCGGGCTGAGCCTGGCCGAGGCCTACGCCGGTGACGAGCTGTTGTCCGACGTGCGCGTGGCGCTGGCCGTCGGCCCCGTCCTGGTGAAGGACGGCGACTTCTACGGTCCGGTGGTCAACCTGGCGAGCCGGCTGGTGGGCGTGGCCCACCCCGGCACCGTGCTCATCTCCGACGAGTTCCGACAGGCGCTTCGCGAGGAGGGCACGACAGATATCGATACCCGCCCGTTGCGCACGCGCACGCTCAAGGACCTGGGGCGGGTCCAGATGTGGAAGTTGATCCGGGCCGGAACCGAGCCGGGCGCCGACAGCCGTCGCACCATGCGGTGGGAGCGCCTGGGCGAGGTTCTGCGGGAACTCGACGAGCTCCGTGAGCGGGGTGAGTCGGTCATGCCCCGGAGGGGCGCGGGGTCAGTGCCCGTCGAGCCTGGCGGTGGCGATCCCGTGGGGTCGTAGCGGGAACGACCCCTCGAACGAGGCGACCGGACGACCCCGGAGGTCGACCAACCACCCCGTCCGACCCGGAAGGGCGACCACGGCGTCGTCGTCCGTCGGGTTGAACACCCGCACCTCGAGGGCGCCGACGTTGCGGCGGACCGAGGACACCTTGGCGCCCTCGACCGTCAACTCGGTGCCCCGGTCGGGTCGGTAGCCCCCGCCGAACGATCCCGACACCTGGAGCGGAACCAGCACGTCGTCGGCCATGGCGTAGGGGTCGACGTCGGCGACCGACAGGGCGTAGGCGACGTCGACCGGTCCGAGCATCTGGGGCCCGTCAAGGATGTCCATGGGACCGGCCGGTAGCGGCCGGAGCGCCATACCGAGCCTGGACAGCATCCCGGTGGCCCGCAGCAGCGTCAGGGCGAGCGTGCCGGCCGCCGGGCCGGAACCGTCCGCGGCGTCGGCCAGGTCGACGAGCTCGTACTCCAACAGCCCCTCGTGGACCACGGTCAGGCCACCGGCCCGCACGAACCGACGCGAGGGGAACGTGGGGAGGCCGAACTCCTCATGGCGCCCCTCGGCGCTCAGACCCCGCTCGACGACGGTGAAGGCGCATTCGGCGTGCGACGTGGTCGCCGCGGTCGGGAGGGGCAGGTGGACCCGCAGGCGGTGGTCGCGCGACGGATTGGTGAATCGGATGCGGACCCGTACCGTCGGCTCGTCGGCCCGGACCTCGAGCGAGGTGGTGACGACCACGTCCTTCGAGCCCGCCCGGGCGTGGGCGCTCCCGTCGACGTACTCCGGCCACGTGTACGTGGCGACGATGTCGAGCGTGGCCCGGACCGGTCCGGACTCCCCGGGGACGAGCACCACCGAATCGGGCACGTCGACGATCGAGTCGGTCGACGGTGGCGAGTAGTTGTAGGTGTCGCCGTGATCGCCCCCGTCGACGAGGCGGCCGTAGCCGGGTACCCCGTCGAGGGCGAAGGTGCCGCTTGCGGGGTCGGCGACGACGGTAACCATTCCATTGGTCAATGTCAGCCCGGTGGACGGGTCACCCTCGAGCCTCACCGGGTGGGACAGGTCAGCCGGGGCGAAACCGCCCCAGCCGAACCCGGGCACCGACTGCTGGCGGGCGAGGACGCGGCGGACGGGCGGCTGGTCGAAGACCAGCCGGACTTCGGTATCGGGACGGGCGGTCAGCCGCGTGAACAACTCCCGCTTGACCTCCTCGACCGGCACGCCCTCGCGCGGTTCCGGCCCGATCACCATGGTGATGTCGAGCCCGGTCTCGTCCTCGGTCAGACTCACGTCGGTCACGTAGGTCTGGTCGTCGATGCGGGCGCCCTGGAGCATGCCGAGCATGTTGCGGACGGTCTCGCCGTCCAGGGTGATCGACCCGGGCAGCCCGCTGCGCTCGGACAGCACCTGGACGTGGGGACCGGCCTCTCCTTCGGCGGGCACCACCACGTCGACCAGTCCGGCGCGTTCATGGGCCGACGGGTTCACGACCACCGGACCGGCCTTCTCCATGGAGGTCCCGACGGCATGGAGCGCCAGTTCGGTCAGGCCCTCGCCGACGTGGCGGGCTTCGGCGTACCGGTGGAGCACGGCATCGACCACGTCGTCTGCCGAGCAGGCACAGATCGAGTCGTGGGCCGAGTTGCGCACGATCAGGGTCCAGGCCACGTCGAGGAAGGGGCCGGGCCAGCGGTCGGCCGGCAGGAACAGCGCCGACAACGGCTCGGCCAGCTGTTCGAGGGACCGCTCGGCCCGAGCCGCGGCCTGCTTGACGTCGACGCGGTTCGAGGCCACGCCCATCAGGACGTTGGAACGGAAGCCGGATCGGAGCTCGCCGCGCCACTCGACGAGCCCGTCGCGAGTGGTGCCCGCCAGATACTCGCCCAACGAGGAGATCGACAGCTCGAAGTCGTCCTGGAGCTGGTTAGCCTCGGCCACCACCCGCCCGAGCCAGGGCTGGGGGCGCAGGTGATCGGACCCGTTCATCAAGAGGATGGGGCCGTCCTCCGGGAGGAATGACAAGCACTCCTCCTCGATGGCGGCGAGCCGCCGGACCAGCTGCTTGGCGTCCTTGGGCAGGGCGGCGCCGTTGCCGTAGCCGGCGACGAGGTACTCGGCCCGGACGCTCGACCCGTCGGGTGCCGTCCAGATGAACGCGGTCTGCTCGACCGGTGACGGCACGCCCCGCCACACCACCGTGTGGCCGAGGCCGGCCTGGTCGAGGATCTGGGGCATCTGGGCGACATGGCCGAACATGTCGGGCAGGTAGCCGACCTCCATCACCCCGCCGAAGGCGCTGCCCCGGACGATCCCCTTCTGGAGGTTGCGGATGATGGTCTCGCCCGACACGAGGAACTCGTCCATCAGGATGTACCAAGGACCGACGGTGATCCGGCCGGCGGCGGCCAGGGCCCGCAAGCGTGGCTCGTTCTCGGGTCGGATCTCGAGGTAGTCGTCGATGACGGCCGACTGCCCGTCGAGCAGGAAGTGCCGGTAGGAGGTGTCGCGTTCCATCAGGTCGAGCAGTTCGTCGACCAGGCGGACCAGCTTCAGCCGGAAGGTCTGGAACGGGGCGTACCACTCCCGGTCCCAGTGGGTGTGGGGGACGACTGCGACCGTGCGCGGGGCACGCCGTGCCGTGGGCCGGTCCATCATGGCTGCAGGTTCCCGTACTGCACCTCGTATGCCTGGAGCTCGCCCACCAGGCGCTCGACGTCCGCCGTCGTCTGGTCAGTGCCCCGACCGACGCGTTCGGCGTACAGGGCGGCGCCCAGGTCGTGGAGGAGGCCGTCCGCCTTGTGCTTGGCCGTGGCCTGGTCCAGCTTCTCCTGCCCGGCCTTGGTCGCCTCGCCGGCCTTGGCCAATCCGACCTCGGCCTGGGCCTTGACCTTGTCCATGAACCCCATGACGCCTCCTCGCGTGGTTGCCGATGACGTTGGGCTAAGACTAGGACGCGTGCACCCCGCCGGGGGCCGGCGCCGGCCCCGTGGGCGCCCTACGTCCGAAGCAACGGAGACGAGGAGCCGACCGTGCGCCCCTGGCGTGACCATCTGGAGCCGGACGATCCCCTGGTAGTCGATGCCCGGGTGGGCGCGGCCGGCCTGACTGCGGCCGGCACCCTCCTCCACATCTGGTCGGGACTGTGGTCCTCGGCCCCGACCTCGCGCCTGTGGCACGAAGGCGGCCGGTGGTGGACGGCCGAGGAGTTCGACCAGGCCACCCGGCGGGCCGCCGGTCGCCTGCGGACCGCAGGCCTCGAGCCGGGACAGCGGGTGGTGTGGTCCACCGGTCCATCGGTCGACGCACTGGTCGCCCACGTCGGTGCGCTACGGGCCGGACTGGTGGTGGTGCCGGCCAACACCGCCTACTCGGAGCGCGAGCTGGTCCACGTGGTGAGCGACGTCCGGGCGTCGGCCGCCATCGTGGAACGGGCTGACCAGGCCGATTGGTGCAGCAGGTCGGGTCCCGGGTCGATGGTGGTGACCGGGCCCGGGCTCGACCTGCCCGACGGCGACCCGGGTCCGCTCGACGTGTGCGGGCCCGACGACCCGGCCCTGATCTGTTTCACGTCGGGGACGACGGGCACCCCCAAGGGTGCGGTGCTGCGCCACCGCCACCTGCTGGCCGCAGCGGAGTCGGTCACCCGGGCCTGGCGGATGTCGCCCGGGGACCGTCTGGTGCACTGCCTGCCGATCTTCCACGCCCACGGTCTGGTGGTGGGCGCCTACGGCACGATGACGGCCGGCGGCTCGGCGGTCCTGCTGCCCGGCTTCGACCCCGGAGCGGTGGCCGCTGCCGCCGTCGACCAGCGGGCCACACTGTTCTTCGGGGTCCCCACCATGTATCACCGCCTGGTGTCCTCGGGCCGGGCCGCCGACCTGTCCCACCTCCGGCTGTGCGTATCCGGCTCAGCACCGTTGCCCGCCGACCTGCACGCGGCGGCCTCGACCGCCATCGGCAGCGTGGTTCTCGAGCGCTACGGCATGACGGAGACCCTCATGAATACGTCGAACCCGTACGCGGGGGAGCGGCGGGCCGGCACCGTCGGGTTCCCACTGCCCGGCGTGGAGGTGGCCTTCGACGACGCCGGCCAGGTCCTGCTGCGGGGCCCCAACGTCTTCGACGGCTACTTCGAGCGGGCCACGGCCACGGCCGATGCCTTCCGTGACCTGGGCGACGGGGGCGGGCCGTGGTTCGCCACCGGCGACCTCGGGAGCGACGAGAGCGGGTACCTGGTCATCCGGGGCAGGTCCAAGGAGTTGATCATCTCCGGCGGGTTCAACGTCTACCCGGCCGAAGTGGAGGACGTGCTCGCCGGATGCCCGGGTGTCGCCGAGGTGGCCGTGACCGGCACCCCGTCAGACGAGTGGGGCGAGGTGGTGACGGCATGGGTGGTGGCCGACGGCGCCGCCCCGTCGCTCGATGACCTGCGGGCCCACTGCTCCGGGCTCCTCGCCCCCTACAAGCAGCCCCGCCTGGTCCGGATGGTCGACGCGCTGCCCCGCAACGCACTGGGCAAGGTGGTGCGCAGCCAGCTCGGATGATGCCGTGCCCCGGGGGTCGATCGTTGTAGGTTGCCGGCATGGCCCGACCGTCGAGTCGAATTGCCCGTCCGCCCCGACCCGACACCGGACGGCGGCCTACGGCCCCCCCGACCCTCCGCCTCGAGCGCCGGTTCCTGCGGTCCGGCGTGGCCCGGCTGGGCGCCATGGACGAGGTTGGACGGGGATCGCCGGCCGGGCCGGTCCATGTCGGCCTGGTGGTGGTGGTCGAGGAGGTCGGTCATCCCCCTCCCGGCATCCGCGACTCGAAGCTCCTGACACCCGGGGCACGCGAGCGGCTCGTACCCCGCATCGAAGTATGGGCGGCTGAGTGGGCCATCGGTCGCGCCGAGCCCGTGGAGATCGACGACCTCGGCCTGACCGCCGCGTTGCGTCTGGCGGGTACCCGGGCCCTCGAGCAGCTGACCGAGCCGCCCGACACCGTGCTGCTGGACGGGAACCACGACTGGCTGACCGAGGGTGATCGATCGGGCGCTTCCAGCGCGCGACCGGAGGTGTGCACCCGGGTCAAGGCCGATCTGACCTGCACCTCGGTGGCGGCGGCCAGCATCCTGGCCAAGGTGGCCCGCGACGCGGTGATGGTCGGCCTGGCGGAGGAGTACCCCGGGTACGGGTGGGAGGCGAACAAGGGGTACGCCACCGAAGAACACTTCGCCGCCATCCGCAGTCTGGGCACCACGCCCCACCACCGTCATTCGTGGCGCCTGCCCGAGCCGGTCTGACCGAGCCGGCTGGAACTCCTACGTGGGCGCCGGCTCCTTCGGCAGGCCGAGGACCCGCTCGCCGAGGATGTTGCGCATGACCTCATCGGACCCGCCGGCGATGCGCATCCCCGGCACGCCGAGCAGGTACTGGTGCCAGGAATAGGTGCCCCACGCGCCGGTGTCGGCCACCAGCGCCGGGCCGAAGATCGCCGACACGGCCTCGTAGGTGCGCACCATATTGGCGGTCAGCGACAACTTGCCCAGCGACATCTCCGGCCCCGGAAGCTGCCCGGCGGCGATCTTGGCCATGGCCCGGCTGTTGGTGTACCCGGCCACCCGTTCGTTGATGACGATCTCGGCCAGCTGCTGACGGATCAACGCGTCGCCCGACTTGCCCGCGGCGCGGGCCGCCTCGATCAGCCGGGTCGACTGCGGCAGGCTCAGGCCGCCGGCACCACCCCCGATGGAGGCCCGCTCGTTCATGAGCGTGGTGAGGGCGACCGTCCAGCCGCCGTTGACCTCCCCGAGGAGGTGGGATGCGGGGACGCGGACGTCGGTGAAGAAGACCTCGTTGAACGAGGCGCCGCCGGTCATCTGGCGCAACGGCCGCACTTCGACGCCGGGGGCGTGCATGTCGACCACGAAGCCGGTCAGGCCGCGGTGCTTGGGCAGGTCCGGGTCGGTGCGGCAGATGATCTCGCCGATGTCGGACACCTGGGCGCCCGACGTCCACACCTTCTGCCCATTGAGGATCCACTCGTCGCCGTCCTTGACGGCACGGGTCTGGAGCGAGGCCAGATCCGAGCCGGAGGACGGCTCGCTGAACAGCTGGCAGGCCACGATGTCGCCCCGCCACATCTTCTTGAGGTAGGCCTCCTTCACCTCGTCAGTGGCGTGGTCCAGGATCGTCGGGGCCACCATGCCGAGGCCGATGCCGTAGATCGACTGCGACGGGGTCCGGTAGCCGGCAGCCGTGTGGCCCCAGATGCGCCGGTACTCGGTGGGGAGGCCGCGACCCCCGTACCGGGTGGGACCGGTGATCCACCCGAAGCCGGCGTCGAACACCTTCTGGGCCCAGGCCCGCGAGGCGGCGAGGTCCGCCTCCTGCTGTTCGGGCGACCGCTCCGGAAACAGGCTGACGTCGTCCGACCCCTGGCCCCACACGAACGTCTCGACGGGACGCCGCTCGGCGTTGGCCTCGAGGAATGTCACGGCCTCGGCCTCGAACGCCTCGGGCGTCGGCGCCCCGGTGGCGGTGGTCGACTCGGCCTGCTCGGTGACGCTCATGTCCGGATCCCCTTCATTTCGGTGCCGCACCCTCGGCCAGCCCGGCAAAGCGTAACCGGGGTGGGGGAGAGCGTCCGACCCCGGAGCGGTCGGCGTGCAGTAGACACTTCACGTGGCTTACGTCCTCGCGCTGCTGGCCGCGCTGGCTAACGCCCTGAGCGCCATCTTCCAGCGCATCGGGGTGCAGAACGCCCCGGCCGACACGGTGATGAGCGTCCGTCTGATCCGCCACGCCTTCTCCAACGCCATCTGGTTCCTGGGTCTGGCCATGATCGTCGTGGGTTTCCTGCTCCAGGCCGGTGCCCTCCACTACGGCCAGCTCAGCTCGGTCCAGCCCCTGGTCACCACCGAGCTGCTGTTCCTGGTCCTTATCCTCGGCGCCTGGTTCCGGTACCACCTGGGATGGAAGGAGTGGGGCGGTTCGGGGGCGGCGGCCGGCGGCCTGGCCACCTTCCTGGTGGTGGCCGCTCCAGGGGGCGGGAACGTGATCCCGACCCGGCACACCTGGATCGTGGTCTTCGTGGTGATCGGCGCGGTGTCGGCCGGGTGTACCGCACTCGGCTTCACCGGGCCGCGCTGGTTCCGGGCGGCCATGTTCGGCTCGGCCGGAGCCGTGTTGTTCGCCCTGGCCGCCGCGTTGACGAAGCAGTTCACCAATCTGCTCACCGAGGGTTGGGTGCACGTGGTCACCGACTGGGTGCCCTACGCCCTCCTGGCTACCGGCGTGATCGGCCTCTTCCTCATCCAGAGCTCGTTCCACGCCGGGCCGATCACGTCGTCCCAGGCCGCCATCACCATCATTGACCCGATCGTGAGCGTCGTCATCGGGATCTACCTGTTCCACGACCGCCTGGAGACCGCCGGGTGGCGGCTGCCGGTCGAGGTGGTGGCCATCGTGGTCGTGGTCGCAGGGGTACTGCTGCTGTCGATGTCACCGCTGGTAGCCGGGGCCAAGGACGAATCCGGCAAGGGGGACAAGCTGGTCCGCCGGCCCCGGCAGGGCCTCGCCCCCGGGTCCGCCTAGGAGCCGCCCAACTGGGAGCCCACGGCCTCGTCGAGGTCGGGGTGGAGGAACCGGTACCCCGACCGCTCGAGCTGAGCGGGCAGGACCCGCTGGCTGCTGAGCACCATGTCGCCCGCCATCTCCGTCCCGAGGACGAGCTTCAGCACAGGGGCGGGCACGGCCAGGAAGGACGGACGGTGCAGGGCGGTCCCGATGGCCCTGGCCAGTTCGGCGTCGGTGGCGGGGTGGGGGGCGGTGGCGTTGACCGGTCCGGAGAGCGAGGTATCGGCCACACAGTGGAGGACGGCTGCCACCTGGTCGTCGAGGGTGATCCAGCTGCGGAACTGGCGACCGGAGCCGATCCTGCCCCCCAACCCGAGCTTGAACAGGGGAAGCTGCTTGGCCAATGCACCGCCGGACGCGCTGAGCACGATGCCCGTCCGGAGCAGCACGGTGCGGATGCCCGCCTCCGGCGCGGGTGCGGTGGCGGCCTCCCACGACGCGCATACCTCGGCCAGGAACCCGGAGCCGGGCGCTGACGCCTCGGTCAGGACCTCGTCGCCGCGGTCGCCGTAGTAGCCGACGGCCGAGGAGCTCACCAGGACCGGCGGCGTCCGGTCGAGTGCGGCGATGGTGTGGGTGATCAGTTGGGTGGACCGGACCCGACTGTCGAGGATCTCAGCTTTGCGTGATGCGCTCCACCGTCTGTCACCCACCCCGGCCCCGGCCAGGTGGACCACGCCGTCCAATGGACGAGCGGCGCGGAGGCCGGCGGTGTCGACGGTGCCTGCCCCCGGATCCCATGCCACGTCGGTGACACCCGCCTTCGCGGGCCGCCGGCCCGACGAGCTGCGGACCATCCGGGTCACCGTGTCGCCCCGGGCGAGCGCGGCGTCGACCAGGGCCGTGCCGATGAGCCCGGAGGACCCGGTGACGAGGAGGTGCATGACGTCCTACCCGGCCACCGACTCGGGGTGTCCCGATCCCCGCCCGGGGACCCGGGCCACGGCGGCGCGCACGATCTGGGCGAACGCGTCCGGATGCGTCAGGTGGGCCCCGTGGCCCGCCCCTTCGATCTCGATCAGCTCGGCATCGGGTGCCTGCTCGATCAGCCAGTCGGCCGACGACCGGTGGTGGGGGAGCGACTCGCTCCCGCGTCCGAAGACGGCCGGCACGGCGAGGTCGGCCACGTCGAAGGGCGGCTCGGTGGTACGGATGGCCGCGAGCTCGGCGGCCAAGGCCGCGCCGTCGGCGCGCCGGGCTTCCCGCGTCCCTTCGGGCAGCCGGTCCCACGCCGAGTCGCCCACCATGCGGCGGAAGAAGCGCTCGGCGGCCAGTCCGGGGTCGTCCCCGGCGTCGGCGGCATGGGGCGTACGCGGTCGGGTGGCCCACGACCCGAGCCACGGCATCGGCGGCTCGTAGGCGGCGACGGCCAGAACGGGCCCGGGGCCACCGGGGCGGAGTGCGGCACCCAGGGCGATGTCGCCCCCGTAGCTGTGGCCCACCACCACGGCGGGACGGCCGTCGATCACGGCCAGGAGATCGTCGACGTGTCCGTCCAGGGTCTCGTGCACCGGGACCACGTGGCGGGACCCGTGGTAGCCGCGGCGGTCGTAGGCCACGGTGTGCAGGTCGTCGAGGCGGCGGATGACGCGGGCGAAACTGCCGGCCCGGTCGAGCGATCCGTGGACCAGGACGACGAGGGGAGCGTCGGGGTCGGCCGTCGTCGGCTTGTGCTCGGTCAGGGACAGTCGGTGGTCGGTGGCCATCCGGGCCAGCCTCGCAGGGAGGCGGGGGGCGCGGCCATTCCCGGCTTCGACGTCCCCGCGGCCAATCGACCACCTGAGGTGGATGGCCGACGGGAACCGCCCAGTTCAGGGGTCCATGACCCGATATGCGCACATGGGCTCGCCAGATCGTGCATTGTTAGGGCTTCCATTTGACCAAGGAGAAACAGTGCCCCTTACCAAGACCGACCTGATTGCCGCCGTCGCCGCCCATACCGGGTCGACCTCCAAGGACGTCGCCACCGTGCTCGGTGGACTCGAGGACGTCATCACCGCCACCGTGGCGAAGGGCGAGAAGGTCGTCATCACCGGCTTCCTGACCTTCGACCGGGCGCAGCGTGCCGCTCGTACCGGGCGCAACCCGCAGACGGGCGAGGCCATCAAGATCAAGGCCTCGAAGAGCCCCAAGGTTTCTGCCGGCGCGTCCTTCAAGAAGGTCGTGAACGGTCAGGCCCCGGCCCCGAAGATCGCCAAGGCCAAGTAGTCACCAAGGCCGAGTAGTCACCAAGGCCGAGTAGTCACCAAGGCCGAGTAGTCACCAAGGCCGAGTAGTCCCGAAGGAAGGGGCGGTCCGGGGCGCGTCCTCGGTCCGCCCCTTCGTCGCGTCAGGGGACGTCAGCCCCCGCCTCGACGTAGTGGGCCCGGATCACAGCTGCCCGATGGCCTTGTGAGTCTGGGGCACCACCCGCACCCGCGGATGGATCCGGAGTGCCCGCTCCTGGAACTCGAGCACTTGTCGGCCCGTCGGCGCCTCCGTGGCGTCTCCGAAGGGCGTGAGGGGTTGGAGGAAGACCTCGACCGGATCGTGCCTTCCGTCAGAGGCTGCGGCCACGAGGGCGATCCCGGCTTCGAACTCGTCGACGTCGGTGTCGGGGCCGATCACCACCTTGACCCATGTGGTGGCGCCCGAGGCCAGTGCTTGGTCGAGGAACGTCGCCTGTGCGTCGGATGCCACCCGCTCGCCGTCGACGCTGGGCAATTTGAGGTCCATGCTCACGTAGGCCAGGTGCCCGCCGAGCCGCTTCAGAGGCGGCACCAGGGTCCCGTTGGTCTCGAGCATCACCGGCCATCCCCGATCGGCGAACCGTTCCGCCAGTCGCTCCACCCGGGTCCCCTGCAGCAGGGGCTCGCCCCCCGTCAGGCTGATCGAATGATGGGGGACCCGGTCCCACAGGATGCCGACGGCGTCGACCACCCGATCGATGGCCAAGGGGCTGTCCTCGACCGTCCAGTCGCGTCGCCCGGCCGTGGCCTCGACCCGGCACGGCCCGGGGGCGCGCTCGAGGGCCTCGGGCTGGTCGCAGTAGGTGCAGCGGATGTTGCACCCGGTGAGCCGCACGAACACCTGGCGCTCCCCGACCAGCGCCGCCTCGCCCTGGATGGCGCTGAAGATCTCCGACACCAGGATGTCCTCCGGGCCGGCGGGCCCCGCACCGGCCGGACCCGCCTTGGCCGGACCCGCATCGACCGGACGGTCGGCGATGTCGCTCATGCCAGGGCCGGGTCGGCCACGCCGGCCGCCGCGAACCCTCGGGCCCGCAGCTCGCAGGCGTCGCACGTCCCGCACGGACGGTCCCCGCCGAGGTAGCACGACCAGGTCAGCTGCAGCGGGGCGTCGTGGGCCACGCCGAGTCGGACGATGGCCTCCTTGGTGCACCCGATGAGCGGAGTGCGTAACTCGACCGGGTTGCCTTCGACGCCCCGCTTCTGCCCGGTGCGGGCCACCCCCCGGAACGCCTCGATGAATTCGGGACGGCAGTCCGGGTAGCCGGAGTAGTCCACGGCGTTGACTCCGATCCAGACGGCGTCGAGGTCCCGGGCCTCGGCGACGCCCAGGGCCACGGCCAGGAAGATGCTGTTGCGGGCCGGCACGTAGGTCGCCGGGATCCCGTCCCCGGCACCGGCCGCCGGCACGTCGATCGCCGGGTCGGTGAGGGCGGAGCCGCCCCATGCCGAGGTGTCGAGGCGCACGACGAGGTGCTCGCCGCCGTAGTGGCCGGCGACGCCGGCGGCCCGGTCGAGCTCGACCCGGTGGCGCTGGCCGTAGTCGAAGGTGAGGGCCAGGGGAGGCGAGCCAGTCTCCGCGGCGGCCAGTGCCATGCACACCGTCGAGTCGAGGCCGCCGGACAGCACCACCAGATGACCCGGCACAGTCAGTCCGCGGCGGCCGGCGCCAGGTCGACCCACGAGTCGGTGGTCTCCCACAGACGGAGGGCGGCGAGGTCGAGCCCGGCTCCGGTGAGCAATTCCCAGGCCCGCCGGGCCAGCAGCTCGGCGGTGGGGTTGTCGAGTACTTCGTTCAGGTCCCGATGGTCCCAGACGTCGATCACCTCGGTGCGGACCACCTCCTGGAGGGTGTCGAAGTCCATGACGACACCGTTGGCGTCCAGCGGACCTTCCACCGACACGTCGAGCCGGTAGGAGTGACCATGGAGATTGCGGCATTTCCCGGGGTGCCACACCAGTCGATGAGCGGCCTCGAACGTGAAGGTGCACGTGACTCGGGTGCGCGGCGCGGGCATACGACCGACGCTACTCGGCGTCCCGCGGACCCTCGGCGCCCGCCCTCGGAAGCTGTCGCCCCCAGTAAGCTGGACATCAATGGACAGCGCAGGTGTTGGAGACGCGGTGGTGCAGAGTCCGCGCCAGGACGGGAAGGCGGCGGGCGGGACCGGGGCGTTCGGTCCCAACGCCTGGCTGGTGGAGGACATGTACGAGCGGTATCTGGCCGACCCCTCGTCGGTGTCGGCCTCATGGCAGGAGTTCCTCGCCGACTACCGCCCGGCGGGTCCGTACGCGGCTGCACCAGGCGCCGCCCCACCTGCGACCGCCCCACCTCCGCCCGCTCCTACTGCGTCGCCGACCGCCGCGTCCCCGCCACCGACCACTGCATCCCCGCCGCCGACCACCGCCGCCGACGGGGCCACACCGCTGCGCGGCGCGGCCGCCCGCATCGTGGCCAACATGGAGGCATCCCTCGGTGTGCCCACCGCCACCAGTGTGCGGGTCGTGCCGGCCAAGCTCCTCGAGGTCAACCGGACCATCATCAACAACCAGTTGCGTCGTACCACCGGCGGCAAGGTCAGCTTCACCCACCTCATCGGCTTCGCCGTGGTCAAGGGGCTCGGCGCCGTCCCGTCGATGAACGCCGCATTCGTGGCCGATGTCGACGGCAAGGGCACCCCCGGGGTCCTCCGCCACCAGCACGTCGGGCTCGGACTGGCCGTGGACGTCGAGAAGGGGAGCGGGCGGACCCTCCTCGTGCCGTGCATCGTCGATGCCGACACCCGGGACTTCCAGAGCTTCGTCGGGGCCTACGAGGACCTGATCCGCAAGATCCACACCAACAAGATCGCCCCCGACGACTTTGCCGGGACCACCGTGACGCTCACCAATCCGGGCACCATCGGCACGGTGCAGTCCGTGCCCCGGCTGATGCCCGGCCAAGGGGTCATCGTGGGCGTGGGCGCCCTCGGCGTGCCGTCGGGATTCGAGGCCGCCGACCCCCGTATGCTGGCAGAGCTCGGCGTGGGCAAGACGGTGACCATCACCTCGACCTACGACCACCGGATCATCCAGGGGGCCGAGTCGGGACTGTTCCTGGCCCGGGTGTCCGAGTGCCTGATGGGTGGCCACGGATTCTACGAGGAGGTGTTCGAGTCGCTCGGCATCCCTTACGAGCCGGTCACCTGGCAGCAGGACGACAACTCGGCCGTCGAGGACTCCGACGGCGGCCACGAACGGCTCGTCAAGCAGAACCACGTGCAGACCCTGGTCAACATGTACCGGGTCCGCGGGCACCTGATCGCCCACCTCGACCCGCTGGACGCCGAGCCCGTCGACCTGCACCCCGAGCTCGACCCGCTCCACTACGGCCTCACCATCTGGGACCTGCCCCGGCTCTTCGTGGCCGACGGCCTGGCCGGCAAACAGCTGGCCACGCTCGACGAGATCCTCTCGGTGCTGCGCGACGCCTACTGCCGGACGCTCGGCATCGAGTACATGCACATCCAGGACCCCGACCAGAAGCGTTGGATCCAGCAGCACGTGGAGGGTGTGCCGGCCACCGCCGGCCCCGACGAGCAGCGTCACATCCTCGACCGCCTCAATGCGGCCGAGGTCTTCGAGCGCTTCCTCCACACCCGTTACGTGGGTCAGAAGCGCTTCGGCCTCGAGGGGGCCGAGTCGGCCATCGTCATCCTCGACGCCATCTTGAACGAGGCGGTCACCGAAGGCCTCCACGAGTCGGTCATGGGCATGTCCCACCGTGGCCGGTTGAACGTCCTGGCCAACATCGTCGGGAAGTCCTACGGCGAGATCTTCGGGGAGTTCGAGGGCAACCTCGACCCCGACTCGGTCCAGGGCTCGGGCGACGTGAAGTACCACAAGGGTGCCCACGGACGATTCGTCGGACGGTCGGGCGGCACCATCCCGCTGACCATGGCGTCCAACCCCTCCCACCTCGAGGCGGTCGACCCGGTCGTCGTGGGCATGGCCCGGGCCCGACAGGACGCGCTGGGGGGCGAGCGGGGGAGCGGCCCCCGGCTCGTGGACGGGCCGGGCGCCCCGTTCCCGGTCCTGCCGATCCTGCTCCACGGCGACGCGGCCTTCGCCGGGCAGGGCGTGGTGGCCGAGACGCTGAACCTGTCCGGTCTGGCCGGCTACCGCACGGGCGGAACGATCCACGTGGTCATCAACAACCAGCTGGGGTTCACCACGGCACCCGAGGCGGCACGCAGCTCGGTGTACCCGACCGACGTCGCCAAGATGGTCCAGGCCCCGATCTTCCACGTCAACGGCGACGACCCCGAGGCGTGTGCCCGGGCGGCACGGCTGGCTTTCGGCTTCCGTCAGGCGTTCCACAAGGACGTGGTCATCGACATGGTCTGCTACCGCCGCTACGGCCACAACGAAGGGGACGACCCGAGTTATACGCAGCCGATCATGTACGCCCTGATCGACGCCAAGCGCTCGGTGCGCAAGCTGTACACCGAGGCGCTGGTGCGTCGCGGCGACATCTCCTTGGAGGAGGCCGAACAGGCGCTCGACGACTTCTCGGCCCGGCTGCAGGCCGCCCTCGACGAGACCCGGGCCGAGGCCGAGGAGGCGCCGGCCGGGCCCCTCACCCTCCCCACCTACATCCAGCCGGATCAGACCATCCCCCGGGTGGAGACCGGCATCGAGCCCGAGACGGTCGCCCTGTTGGCCAACACGGTGCGGTCGGTGCCGGAGGGCTTCGTCCTGCACCCGAAGTTGGCCCGCCAGTTCGAGCAACGCGACAAGATGGTGGCCGACGGCGAGATCGACTGGGCGCTCGGCGAGGCGCTGGCCTTCGGCTCGCTCCTCCTCGAAGGGACCAATGTCCGGGTGACGGGCCAGGACACCCGTCGGGGGACCTTCTCCCACCGGCACGCCGTCCTGGTCGACCACGAGACCGGGGCCGAGCACGTGCCGCTCGCAGGCCTCGGGGGTGGCCGGTTCACCATCCGGGACTCGCTCCTGTCCGAGTATGCGTGCGTCGGCTTCGAATACGGCTACTCAGTCGAGGCCCCGGACGCCCTGGTGGCCTGGGAGGCCCAGTTCGGCGACTTCTGGAACGGCGCGGAGATCATCGTCGACAACTTCCTCGTGGCCGCCGAGGACAAGTGGGGCCAGACGTCGGGGCTCGTCCTGCTGTTGCCCCACGGCTACGAGGGCCAGGGGCCCGAGCACTCCTCGGCTCGGATCGAGCGCTTCCTCACCTTGTGCGCCCGTGGGAACCTCCGGGTGGCGGAGCCGACCACGGCGGCCCAGTACTTCCACCTGATGCGGGCCCAGGTCCGCATCCCGGACCGCAAACCGCTGATCGTGTTCACCCCGAAGTCCCTGCTGCGGGCCCGCCAGTCCCGCTCGCCTGTCGCGGCGTTCACCTCGGGCTCCTTCGCGGAAGTCCTCGACGACCCGGCCGCCGGCGCCGACGGGTTCGACCCATCGTTGGTGGACCGGGTCGTGCTGTGCACGGGCAAAGTGGCCTTCGACGCCCTGGCCCGACGTGACGAGCTGGGCGACGCCGGCACCCATGTGGCGGTGGTGCGCCTCGAGCAGCTCTACCCGTGGCCCAAGGACACGTTGGCCGACGTGTTGCGCGGGTACCCACAGGCCGAGGAGGTGGTGTGGTTGCAGGAGGAGCCCGAGAACATGGGGGCGTGGAACTTCGTCCACAGCCGCCTCCACCGGCTGCTCCGCCATTCGCACATCCTCCGCCACGTCAGCCGGGCCGAGTCGGCCAGCTCCGCCTCGGGCAGCGTCGCCTTGCACCGGCTCGAGCAGGAGGACCTGCTGGTGCGCGCGGTCGGCTGAGCCTGCCGCGGCCGGGCTTCAGTCGAGGAAGTCGCGGGCGAGGCCCATCCACATCTCGGTCGACAGGCGCAGCGACTCGACGTCGACCCGCTCGTCGATCCCGTGGAACATGGCCCCGTACTGCTCGAACCCGATGGCCGTGCTGTGCAGCCCGAAGCCGTAGGAGACGGAGCCGAGCGTACGGGTGTAGCGGGCGTCGGTGGCCCCGACGGTCAGGAAGGGCACGGTCGTCGCACCCGGGTAGAAGACCTGACTCACCCGCTGGATGGCGTCCCACAGCGGGGTGTCGATGGGCGAGGTCGATGCCGGTTCCTCGGACTGGAAGGCGATCTCCACGCTGTCGGCCAGGTCGCCCAGGACGTCGTCCAACATGGCCCGCACGTCACCGGTCTCCCATCCCGGCAGGGCCCGGATGTCCACCTCGAGTTCGACCCGGTCGGGGATCATGTTGACCTTCGACCCGGCCCGCATGATGGTCGGTGCCATGGTGGTGTGGGTGCAGGCGTGGGCCTGGCGGGCCAGGCCCACCAGGGGCAGCTCGTCGCAGAAGGCGTCGATCCGGTCGGGGTCGAGGAAGGGCTCGGACAGCTCAGCCGGGAACCCGAGGCCGCCGATGAACCGGGTCCAGGCCTCGTGCAACTCGGCCTGAGGACGGTATTCGTCGATCCGCCGGACCACTTCGGCCGCCTTGACCAGTGCGTTGTCGGTGCGCAGGGGTTGGCTGCCGTGGCCCGGCGTTCCCTTGACGGTCAGGATGCACCAGAACACGCCCTTCTCGCCGACGATCACCGGCAGCCGGGGCAGGCCGTCGGCTCCGTTCATCGGGAACCCCCCGGACTCGGTGATCACGTAGTCGGTGCGGATGTCGTCACCGGCGTGGGCGCACAGCCACCTCGCCCCGAAGGTCGAGAGGGCTTCCTCGTCCGCCACTGCGATGTAGGTGAGGTCGCCCTTGGGCCGGAACCCGCTGAGGGCCAGGTGCCGTATGCCGGTCGCCATGGTCGTGGTCAGATTCAGCATGTCGATGGCCCCGCGTCCCCACACTTCGCCGTCGATCAGCTCGCCGCCGAAGGGATCGTGGGTCCAGTCGGCCGGGTTGGCCGGAACCACGTCGGTGTGGCCGAGCAACGTCAGCGACGGGGCGGTCGGGTCGGAACCGGCGAGTCGGGCCACCAACGACGTGCGCCCAGGTGCTGGCTCGTAGGTCTCCATCTCCACCCCGGAGCCCTCGAGGTAGCCCTCCAGGAGCTCGGCGCTGCGCTGCTCCTGGCCCGATCCGGGTGTGCCGTCGTTCACGCACCCGTTCCGGATCAGGTGCTGGAGGAGGTCGGTGGCTTCGGCGGCTCGCTGGGTGTCGGTCGTCACGAAGTCGATCCTATGGTCCCGTCGACGCCCCGTACCGGTGGGCCGGTCCCGCCCGACGTCCGGCCGCCCACCGTGCCCGGGGGCATGAACGGAGCTCCCCCGGTCAGGTGGTTGACTGGATGCACTTATGGAATCCCAAACCCCGGCGCGGCGGCGCATCGTCGTCGACGGATCCAATCTTGCAACTGAGGGTCGCACTCTGCCCAGTCTGGCCCAGCTGAGCGAGGCGATCGACACGTTCCTGGAGGAGCACCCGGGATTCAAGGCCGAGGACGTCACCGTGGTCGTCGATGCCTCCTTCGGCCACCGGATCGACCCGTTGGAGGTCAAGGACTTCGAGCAGGCCATCGAGCACGGCGAGATGGTGACGCCACCGGCCGGAGCTGTAGGGCGGGGCGACGGTTTCATTCTGCGGATTGCCGAGAAGTCGGGTGCACTCGTCCTGTCCAACGACTCGTTCCAGGAGTTCCACGCGGAACGGCCGTGGCTGTTCGAGCCGGGCCGTCTCATCGGTGGGAAACCGGTGCCCGGTGTGGGATGGGTCTTCACCCCCCGTACACCGGTCCGCGGACCCCGGAGTCGATCCGTCACCGCCCAGTCCAAGCGCGAGGCCAAGGCGGCGATCGCGGCCACCGACGGCGATGTCGAAACGGAGTCGCCCGACGAGGTGGCCGAGCGGCCGAAGCCGTCCCGTCGTCGCCGCTCCGCCAAGGCGGCGGCCGCGAACGAGCCGGCACCGGTGACGTCCGACACGGCCGATGCCCACGACGCCTACGAGGCGCTCGACGGTCGGGCCGCCAGGACCACCAAGGCGACCAAGAAGGCCGCCAAGGTGGCGGCAGCCACCACGGCCACGAAGCCGGCCAAGGCCACCAAGGCGACCAAGAAGGCCGCCAAGACGCTCCCTACCGGGGACGCGGACGCACCGGCCAAGGAGGCGAAGGTCACCAAGGCGGCAAAGGTGACGAAGGCCACGAAGGCGACGAAGGCCACCAAGGCGGCAAAAGCCACCAAGGCGACAAAGACGACGAAGGCGACGAAGGCGACGAAGACCGCCAAGGTCGCCAAGGCCACCAAGGCGGCCAAGGAGACCGGTGCAGCAGTCGTTACCGACGACGCGGCCGACGGCCGACGGCGCCGGGACGTCCCGGTGGGCGAAGCCCTCAACGACCCGATGACCTTCATCACCTTTGTGGCCGACCACGCGGTCGGCAGTACGTTCGAGGGGGAGGTGGTCTCGTTCACGTCGCACGGTGCCCACGTCGAGGTGGGCGGCATGCTCTGCCACATCCCGTTGCGCAACCTCGGCGACCCACCGCCGCAGAAGGCGCGATCCGTACTCACCAAGGGCGAGTCCCGGACCTTCGAGCTGGTAGCCCTCGACGCCCCTCGGCGGCGGGCCGAACTGACGCTGCCGTGACCTCCCCGCTGAGGCGGGGGCCCGACGCCGACCCGAGCGGCCGGTAACCTCACTGCTCGTGCGAGCCGTCGACTTTTTGCCCCACCGGGATCCCTTCCTGTTCGTGACCGACCTGAGGTCCGTCGAGCCCGGTCAATCGGCCACCGGTGCCTGGCAGCTGACCGGTGACGAGGCGTTCTTCACAGGTCACTTCCCGGGACGGCCGACGCTCCCCGGTGTCCTGATGGTCGAGGCGCTGGCCCAGCTGGGCGCGTGCGCCGTCCTGGCGGACCCGAACCATGCCGGCAAGCTCCCCTTGTTCGGTGGGATCGAGCGGGCCCGGTTCCGCCGCCAGGTGGTGCCGGGCGACCTGCTCGAGCTCGAGGTGAACCTCGGGCGGATGTCGGCCCGGGCCGGCAAGGGCTCGGGCCGCGCCACCGTCGACGGTGCTCTGGCCTGCGAGGCCGACCTGCTCTTCGTCCTGGTGGACGCCGGCCCGGCGGGCGGGGACTGAGCCGTGCGCATCGCCACCTGGAACGTCAACTCCCTCGCCGCCCGGTTGGGGCGTGTGGAGGAGTGGATCGGCTACGCCCGTCCGGACGTCCTGTGCCTCCAGGAGACCAAACAGACCGATGCCGCCTTCCCCCATGGTGCGTTCGCGGCGCTGGGATACGAGACCGCCCACCACGGCGACGGCCGGTGGAACGGGGTGGCCATCGTCAGCCGGGTGGGGCTCGAAGGCGTGGCGACCGGGCTCGGGTCATCGGACGACGACGAGGGGACCCGATTGATCGCGGCCGACTGCGGGGGTGTCCGGGTGCTGTCGGCCTATGTCCCGAACGGACGGGCCCTCGATGACGACCACTATCCGGCCAAGCTGGCCTGGTTGGCCCGGCTCCGCCAGGTGCTCGACGAGACCAGCGCGCCGGACCAGCCGCTGGCCGTCTGCGGGGACTTCAACGTGGCTCCCGAGGATCGGGACGTGTGGGACCCGTCCGAGTTCGTCGGGATGACCCATGTCAGCCAGCCCGAACGGGACGCCCTGGCCGCCCTCGCGTCCTGGGGACTCGTCGACACCTTCCGGTCCCGGTACCCCGACGACAAGCTCTTCAGCTGGTGGGACTATCGGGGCGGGTCGTTCCACCGGCACCGGGGCATGCGGATCGACCTGATCCTGTGCACCGAGGTGCTGGCGCGCAACACCACCTTCGCGTTGATCGACCGCCAGGCCCGCAAAGGTGAGAAGCCGTCCGATCACGCGCCCGTCTTCATCGACACCTCCGTCGACTGAGGCCGCGCTCCGTCAGCCCCGGAGGTTGGCCCGCAGCCCGGCGAACCGCTCGGCGGCGGCCTGGGGGGTCGGGCGGGCACTCCCTTCGGCGGCCACGGCTCCCACGTCCGCCAACCACGGGGACGGGCGGCGCTCCATCGGTCGGCCGCCGGCCATGGTCCGGGAGCGGGCCCAGGAGCACTCGAGGACGCGACCGGCCCGGGTCAGGGCCACGTAGAGCAGGCGTCGCTCCTCATCGAGGGCGACCGGGGTCGAGGCGTGGATGACGGGCACGAAACCCTCCTCGAGGCCCACGACGGCCACGGCCTCCCACTCCAGTCCCTTGGCCCGGTGGAACGTGGCCAACTCGACCCCACCCCCGCCCCCGCTCTCGCTCCCGCCGCCGCGGCGGTTGGCGGCCACGCGCGCAGCGGCGCGACCGGTGGCCGGACCCGGTGTCTCGACATCGGGCGCCTCGGGGGCTGGAGCGAACCGGCAGGGGATCCCGGACTCGTCGAGGGCCCGTCGGATCCCGGCCAGGAGGTCGTGGGTCCGGGCCAGTACGGCCTGTTCGGACCAGGCCATACCCGCCTCCGCCCGCTCGAGGATCCGCGACGCCACCGCTTCGGCCTCGGCCCGGTCGTCGTCGAAGGCGGTGACCGTGGGTACGGGACCGTCGGGGGCCGCCGACCGGGGCGGGTCGACTCCGGTGGCACCGAGGGCGGCGGCGGCCACCGCCACCACCTGGGGCGTGCACCGGTGGTTCCGGTCGAGATGGACCACCTCGAGCCCGGCCACGCGGTCGGGAAGCGAGAGCAGAAGGGTCGGGTCGCTTCCGTTCCAGCCGTAGATGGCCTGATTGGGATCGCCCACTGCACACAGGTCGCGTCGGGTCCCGAGCAGCGCCTCCACCAGCCGGAACTGTGCCGGGTTCACGTCCTGGAACTCGTCGACGGCAAGGTGGCGGTACCGCCAGTGGACCTGGGAGGCGAACGTCGCGTCCTCCAGGACGAGATCAGCCGCCCGCAGGAGCACGTCGTCGAGGTCGACCAGTCCCCGTCGGGCCAGGAGTTGTCCGTATTCGGCGTAGACCTCGGCCACCCGTCCAGGGGTGATGGTCGTTGTCCGGCCGGCAACTGCTGCGGCGTCGGCATAGGCATCGGGGGACAGGCATCGGGCTTTGGCCCACCCGATCTCGGTGTCGGCGGCCGAGGCATCGGCCCGGTCACCGACCAGGTCGACCAACGTGCGCCACCGGTGCTCGACGAGCGTCGGGGGCGCCAACCCGGCGTCGGCTGCCCGTCGCTTCAGCAGCGTCAGGGCGAGTTGGTGGAGCGTGCCGGCCCGAACGCCCGGCGAGGGGACGCCGCCTGGCCCGGCCGGGACGGAGACGGGTACTCCGTAGCGGTTGAGCCGGTCACGGAGCTCGAGGGCGGCCTTCCGGGTGAACGTGCAGACCAGGGTGTGGTCGGCATCGGCCGACCCGTCACGGATCCGGCGGGCCACCCGCAGTGTCAGGACCATGGTCTTGCCCGATCCGGCCCCGGCCACGATGCCCAACGCGTCCGCCGTCGAACCGACGGCCAGCTGCTGGGCCGGCGTCAGGTCGTCGCACGCCCGCTCGAACCGGTCGCCGCCATGGGGTGACGCCGTCGGCTCGAGGAGTTCCACGGAGGCCGAGGCTACCGTCGGGCTGTGCCACCAGGGTGGGGGACCGTGGTCGGTAGATTGATCCGGTGCCCGCCTGCCCCGAGCTGCTCCCGACGACGCCGGGCTGACGGGTGCCCGCCCGCCCCCCGCTGCTACCGGGAGAAGAGGTGCTGATCGACGTCCGACCCCATTGGGCCTTCCTCACCGGCCCGCTGCTGGCCGCGGCTGTGGCCGTGGCCGTCGGGGTCGGTCTCGACGTGGCCATCCCCCACACATCGGTCACGCTCCACTGGGTCGAGGGTGTCGTGGTGGCGGTCCCCTGCCTCTGGCTGGCCGGTCGCGTCGTCCGTTGGCGACGGTGCTGGCTGATGCTCACCTCGCACCGGTTGGTGGATCAGTGGGGCGCGGCCGCCGGGAGCCAGGTGGACATCCCGCTCGACTCGATCGAGCGGGTGACCGCCGTGCACACCCCGCTCCGCCGGCTGCTCGGTACCGGAAGCATCGACGTGGCCGTCTGGGGCCAGGGGATGCTGCACCGGGTGGAGGACGCCCGCAAGCCGGTGGTCGTCGTCCGGGTCATCACCCGACGCCTCGGCCCGCCCCCGGAGGACTGGTCGGAGGACGGTGACTGGAGCTGACGGCGAGGCACGCGCGGTGTCCGCCACCGTGCTCCGACAAAAAGAACGGCAGTTTCCGCCGCTCAGGCCTTGAATGGTGCGTCCGTGTCCGTCAGGATGATGCTCCAAGGGGTTGTCGACCGCGTGCGCGTGCCACGGGCCCGGTCGGTGCGGAAGGAGTGTCGGATGGTGGACGTGGCAGGAGTGCGCGGGCTCGGTGTGCCCGGAGTCGACTGGGAGATGCGTTCCCTCCAGCCGTTCGAAGACCCGAAACGACGGCTCGACCGGCTGGTACCGCTCCTGCACGAACTGGTGGCCTGGGACCTGGTCGAACGGGCCGAGGACGGGAGCTTCGTCCTGCGCCACGACGTCCAGGAGCGACTGGCCGTGCTCACCGCCGACCGGCCGCTGCGCTCCGCAGAGGTCTTCGTGGGCCGCAAGTGCGAGGTGTGCGGTCTCGTGAAGCTCACCCGCCTGGTCGACGGCGTGCGGACCTGCTCGCCGTGCAGCGTCACGACCCTGCCCACCGACGAGTCCGACGCGGGCGGGTCGGACGGCGTGAAGACCCACCGCGGGTTCTTCCACCGACATCGCAAGGCGAGCTGAAGCCCCGACCGGCGTCACCCGGCGGCACGGTCGCCGACGTCACCCGATCGCCCGCCGTGGCTTCGCTCCATGGTCCGCCGGGCCGTCGGTGACCGGATCGGGTCAGCCGCGGTCCCGACGGGCCACCGTCCCGTCTACGGGAACCACCCGCCAGGCCGGCACATCGAGTGACGCGGGGTCGAAGGCACCGGGCTCGGCGAGGACCACGATGCAGCCGCCGAAGCCGGCGCCGGTCATGCGGGCGCCGACCACCCCCGGACGGGACCGCAACTGTCCGGTCAGGTCCTCGATCACCGGGGTGGTGGCCTCGAAGTCCTCGGCGAGGCTGCGGTGGCTCTCGTCCATCAGATGGCCCGCATCGGCCAGGTCACCCGTCGACAGGGCATGGGCGAAGTCGTCGACGCGGGCGCACTCGGACACCACGTGGCGGGCCCGGCGCCGGAGCAACGGGTCCCGGAGGCCGATGATGTCGACGTCGGTGGCCAGGCCGAGGGGCCCGACCACGGCCGCGGCCGCTTCGCACTCGGCCACGCGGGTGGCGTACGCGGAGGTGCGCAGGTCGCGACGCTGCCCCGAGTCGACCACGATGCACTCGACGGCGGCCGCGATCGTCACGGACCGCGTGGACAGGCTGGCGAAGTCGATCCGGAGTGCCTGCCCGGCGTGGCCGCCGGCGCACACCAGGGGGTCCAGGAGGCCGACGGGCACGCCGATCCGGTGCTCGGCGGCCTGGCACAGGCGGGCTACGACCAGGGCGTCCCCGTCGACACCGCAGAGCTCGGCCACGGCCACTGCCACCGCCGCGCTGGACGAGAGGCCGGATCCGCGAGGGAGGGTTGAGGCGATGTGGAACCGGCCGCCGTGTTCCGGCCGGGCGAGCGAGACAACGGCAGCCGCCAGGCGGGCCCAGGCCGGCTCGAGGTCGGGGATCGATTCGACATCGGGATCGAGGGGGAACGACGCCGGTTCGCCGGGGTAGGCGTCCGAGGAGATGTTGACGCGCTCCTCCTCCCACGGTTCGAAGGTTACGACGACACCCAGGTCGACGGCCATGGGTAGGGCCAGTCCCTGGTTGTAGTCGGTGTGGTCGCCCATCAGGTTGACCCGACCTGGTCCGAAGCAGCTCGTCGACGGCCTCGACTCGAATGTCGCCACCTGTGGGCTCCCCGGCTGGGCTCGTCGCGGCACCCCGGCGGCACCACGGAACGGCCACGCTACCTCCGGCCAATGGCTCCCGAGTGGCCCCGGTCCACCGCGGCCTCGTGTCTCCGCCACCCGGCCGTGGCTTCCCGTTGAACCGTCCACGGCTCCCGACCGACCGATCTACCATTCGTGTCTCATGTTCGACGAACTGCTCGAGTCCAACCACTCCTACGCCGACCGGTTCGCCCTCAGGGGGATCCCTCCGGTGGCGGCCCGCGGCTTCGCGTTGGTCACCTGCATGGACAGCCGGATCGAGCCGCTGACCATGCTCGGCCTGCATCCCGGCGACGCCAAGATCCTCCGGAACGGCGGCGCCCGCGTGACCCCTGACGTCCTGCGGTCGCTCGTACTGGCCACCCACTTCCTCGGCGTGACCGAGATCGCCGTGATGCAGCACACGGACTGCGCCCTGGCCGGCACCAACGATGCCGACGTGCGCACCCGACTGGGCGCCGCGGGCACCGACGGGGTGGCGGCTTGGGAGTTCCTGTCCATGCCCGACCCCGATGCCGCATTGCGCGAGGACGTGGCCAAGCTGCGGGACTGCCGGCAACTCGGCGACGGCGTACGGGTGGAGGGTTGGCGCTACGACGTCGAGACCGGGCGGATCGTCCGCCTCGAACGATCCTGACAACAGGCGGCAGGCCGCAGTCCCCGTGCATCGCATTTGACCCCCGGGCCATGGTGGGTCACCATCCCGCCATGCTGATTCCCGCGCCCACCCGAACGGATCCGGCGTCCACCCCCTGCGGGGCGGACCCGGTGGCGAGCCCCGGTGGCGGTGCCCGATGAGCGGGCCGTTGGAGGGCGTGCGCATCATCGAGTTGGCCGGGCTCGGACCGGCACCGTTCGCCGGCATGATGCTGTCCGACGCCGGGGCCGACATCATCCGCATCGACCGTTCCAACCGGGCCACCTACCCGCCCCATCAGGACCCCCATGTCGACCTCATGAACCGCGGCCGCCGTTCGGTGGCCGTCGACCTCAAGCACCCGGACGGCGTGGCCCTCGTCCTGCAGCTGGTCGAAGCGGCCGACGGCCTGATGGAGGGCTTCCGGCCCGGCGTGGCCGAGCGGCTCGGGCTCGGACCCGAGGAGTGCCTGGCCCGGAACCGGAAGCTGGTGTACGGCCGGATGACCGGGTACGGACAGGATGGCCCGATGGCGATGGCCGCCGGGCACGACATCGACTACATCGCGCTGTCCGGTGCCCTCGACGCCATCGGGCGCGCCGGCGACCGCCCGGTCCCACCCCTCAACCTGGTGGGGGACTTCGGCGGCGGCGGCATGCTGCTGGCCTATGGCATGGTCGCCGCCATCCTCAGCGCCCGCACCACCGGGAAGGGCCAGGTGGTCGACGCCGCCATGGTCGACGGTGCGGCCTCGCTGATGACCATGACCTACACCCTGCGCTCGGCGGGCATCTGGGAGGACGCCCGCGGCACCAACCTCCTGGACACCGGTGCCCACTTCTACGAGGTGTACGAGACGTCGGACGGGGGGTACATGGGCGTCGGGGCCATCGAGCCCCAGTTCTACGCCGAGCTGATGCGCCTGCTGGGCCTCGGCGACGAGGACCTCTCGACCCAGAACGACCGGACCATGTGGCCGGCCATGAAGGAGCGCTTCGTGGCCATCTTCGCCACCCGGACCCGCGCCGAGTGGGAGGCGGTGTTCGCCGGTTCCGACGCCTGCGTGGCCCCGGTGCTGTCGGCCGGCGAGGCGCCCGAGCATCCGCACAACAAGGCCCGGGGCACCTTCACCGAGGTCGCCGGAGTGGTCCAGCCCGCCCCGTCACCCCGGTTCCTCTCCACCCCGGGCGCCATCCGGCGGCCCCCGCCCAACCCCGGCCAGTACGGCGACGAGGCCATGGTCGACTGGGGCCTGTCCACCGACCAGGTGCTCGCCCTGCGCGACGCCGGGGCCATCACCTGACCGGGTGCCGTCTGCACGCGTGACGCGGCCGGCGGCGGCTAGAGGTTGACGACTGGGCAGGTGACGGTGCGGATGATGCCGTCGATGAGCTGGATCCGTCCGACCACCATCTGGCCCAGCTCGTCCACGGTGGCGGCCTCGGCCCTGGCGATGACGTCGTAGGGGCCCGTCACCCCTTCGGCCGTGACCACCCCGTCGACCGCCTCCACCGCCCGGGCCACGGTGGCCGCCCGCCCGACCTCGGTCTGGATGAGTACGTAGGCGCTGACGGGCATGTCCATCTCCTCGTCGGGGGCGGTGGGGGCCGGGCGCATCATGCTACCGCCCGGCCCGGCCCGGCCCGCCTACCATGCCGACATGGGCGTCCGGGAGCGAGGAGACCAGTTCCGCCGCCTCGTCCGGACCTCCGTCGACGACCTCTTCGACCAGCGCAGCCCGTTCGGGCGCCTCGCCCTGACCCATGTACTGATGACGGCCGGTGACACCCTGTTCGCCGTGTCGCTGGCCGGGTCGTTGTTCTTCTCCATCTCACCCACCGCGGCCAAGGACAAGGTCCTCCTGTACCTCTTACTGACCATGGGCCCGTTCGCCATCGTGGCGCCGGCCCTCGGGCCGCTGATCGACCGGAGCCGTGGGGCGCGCCGTGCCATGGTGGTCACCTCGGCCCTCGGCCGGGCCGTTCTGTGCCCGTTCGTGGCCCGTGACATCCACTCGCTGCTCCTGTTTCCCGAGGCCTTCGTGATGCTGGTGCTGTCGAAGGTGTACCTGGTCACCAAAGGCGCCTTGGTGCCGGAGATGGCGACCCTCGAGATGATCGACCTCGCAGCCGATCCGGGCGTGGTCGCCCCGTCCCGGGTCGACGGCCCCGACCCGTCCGACCCCACCCCGCCCTACGGGACGCCGCCCCTGGTCCACGTGGACGACCCGGTGACCGGCGAGGACGTGGTCGAACCCGACCTCGCCACCCTCAACGCCCGCCTCGGTCTGTTGGCCTCGCTGTCCGGATTCCTGTTCGCCCTGCCGGCCATCGCCATCCTGAAGCTGGCCGGGGCGCCGGCGGTCCTGTGGTCGTGCGCGGCGGTGTTCGTGGCCGCCGTGGTGGCCGGCATGCGCCTCCCGGTCCGCCAGATGGCGCGGGCCGCCCGGGAAGCCCGACCGGGTCGGGGGGCGAGGTCCCGCGCCGATCCCGGCGTCACGGTCGAACAGGCGCCGGTGGCGGACGATTGGCAGACGGACGAGCAACGGGACCTGGCCGCCTTCCGTCCCATCGCCGGTACCCAGGTCATCCTGGCCCTGACCCCGATGTCGGTGTTGAAGGGCCTGCTCGGCTTCCTCACCTTCCTCTTCGCCTTCGGCCTCCGGCGCGAGGGTGCCGCCACCTGGTGGTTCGGGCTCCTCATCGGTGCCCTCACCTTGGGTGCGGTGATCGGGGTGCTGCTGGTGGGCCGGATCCGCCGGGTGCTGTCCGAGCAGCAGATGCTGGCCGCCTCCCTGTGGCTGGTGGCTGGCGTCGGGCTGCTCGGATGGCTCTTCCCGCAACGGGCCCTGCAGGCCCTGGTGGCCACCGCCGTCGGCGCGGCCGGGGCAATGGCCAAGCCGTCGTTCGACGCGCTGGTCCAGCGTCACGTCCGCGAGTCGGACCAGGGGCGGGCCTTCGCCCGGTTCGAGACCCGTCTGCAGCTGACCTGGGTGGTCGGGTCGCTGGTGGGGGTGGTGCTGTCGCTGTCGATCCCGGCCGGCAACCTGGTACTGGCGGCGGTGGCCATGGCGGGAGCCCTCTCCTACATGAGCGCCCTGCACGCCGCGGCCAACCGGGCCTGAGGCCGGCCCGCCCCCGCGACACGGCCCGGTCGGGCCGGGTCAGCCCAGCTGCTGCTCCAACTCGTCGACTTCCGCCGCCAGGGCAAGGGGCAACTTGTCGCCGAACTTGGCGAAGTGCTCCCGGATGGAGGGCACCTCGGCCCGCCACTCGTCGGCGCTCACGCTCAGCAGGGTCGCCATGTCGGCGTCCGAGACGTCGAGTCCGTCGGTGTTGATGGCCCCGGTGGTCGGAATGAACCCGATGGGCGTCTCGACGGCCTCGCCCTTGCCGCTGACGCGTTCGAAGACCCACTCGAGCACCCGGCTGTTTTCGCCGTAGCCGGGCCACAGCCACCGGCCGTCGGCGTCCTTGCGGAACCAGTTGACGTAGAAGATCTTCGGGAGCTTCTCGGGGTCGGCGCCGGCACCGATGTCCAGCCAGTGGGCGAAGTAGTCGGCCATGTTGTAGCCGCAGAACGGCAGCATGGCGAACGGGTCACGGCGCAGGTTGCCGACGGCACCGGCGGCGGCGGCCGTGGTCTCGGAGGCCATGATCGAGCCGAGGAACACCCCGTGCTGCCAGTCGCGGGACTGGAAGACCAGCGGCACCACCGAGGCACGGCGACCGCCGAACAGGATGGCGTCGATGGGCACGCCGGCCGGGTCCTCCCACTCCGAGGCGATGGCCGGGTCCTGGGCGGCGGGCACGGTGAATCGGGCGTTCGGGTGGGCGGCCGGGGTACCGGACGCGGGGGTCCAGTCTTCGCCCTTCCACGACGTGAGGTGGGCGGGGGCCTCATCGGTCATGGACTCCCACCACACATCGCCGTCGTCGGTGAGGGCGGTGTTGGTGAAGATGGCGTTGTCGTCCATGGTGAGCATGGCGTTCGGGTTGGTGTGCGTGTTGGTACCCGGGGCCACGCCGAAGAATCCGGCCTCAGGGTTGATGGCATACAGGCGGCCGTCGGCCCCGAACTTCATCCAGCAGATGTCGTCGCCCACCGTTTCGACCTTCCAGTCGGGCAGCGTGGGGATCAGCATGGCCAGATTGGTCTTGCCGCAGGCCGACGGGAAGGCGCCGGTCACGTATCGGGTCTCGCCCGCCGGCGACGTCAGCTTGAGGATGAGCATGTGCTCGGCCAGCCAGTTGTCGTCCCGGGCCATGACCGAGGCGATGCGGAGGGCGAAGCACTTCTTGCCGAGCAGTGCGTTACCGCCGTAGCCGGAGCCGTACGACCAGATCTCGCGGGTCTCGGGGAAGTGCACGATGTACTTGTTGTCGGCGTCGCACGGCCACGGGACGTCGGCCTGCCCATCGGCGAGTGGCATGCCGACCGAGTGGAGGCAGGGGACGAACTCACCCTCGGTGCCGAGCACCTCGAGTGCGCCCCGGCCCATGCGGGTCATGATGCGCATGGACACGGCCACGTAGGCCGAGTCGGTGATCTCCACGCCGATGTGGGCGATGGTCGAGCCCAGCGGGCCCATCGAGTAGGGCACCACGTACATGGAGCGGCCCTTCATCGAGCCCCGGAAGAGGTCGGTGAGCACGGCGCGCATCTCGTTCGGGTCGCGCCAGTTGTTGGTGGGCCCGGCGTCGGACTCGTCGGTCGAGCAGATGTAGGTCCGGTCCTCCACCCGGGCGACATCGCCCGGATCGGAGTGGGCCCAGTAGCTGTTGGGGCGCTTGGCCTCCGCCAACTTGGTGAACGTGCCTTGGTCGACGAGCAGCTGGCAGAGCCGGTCGTACTCTTCGGCGGAACCGTCGCACCAGACGACCTCGTCCGGCTGGGCGAGCGCGGCCACCTCGTCGACCCATGCGATCAGCTTCTTGTGCTCGGTGGGTGGCATGGGCTGGTTCTTCCTCCTCGGTTGACCGGCGACCCCGGGGGTCGCCGTCCACGCGTCCCGCGTGGTGGCTCTGGGCACGGGTCGCCAATAGTAGTGGGGTCGGGCCGGTGACAATGCTAGGCAAGTCACGTGCGCACACCCAATTCGGAGGTCCGACCGATGGGGGATGCAGGTTCGGGCCGAGCGGGGCCGACCGGGGGAGTCGGGTGACGCCCGGACAGGACGAGTTCGCGCTGATCGAGGCGCTGCGGGCCCGCTTCGAGGCGCCCGGGGGCGGCCTGGACCACGGTGACCTGGGGATCGGCGACGACGCGGCCGCCGTCACCCTGCCCGGACCGGGCCGGGTGGTCCTGGCCACCGACCTGGTGGTGGAGGGGGTGCATGTCGACCGGGCGGTGAGCACGCCGGAGGACATCGGCTGGAAGGCGCTGATGGCGGCGGTGTCCGACATCGGCGCCATGGGGTGTGCGCCGTCCCACGCCCTGCTTTCCGTCGCCGCGCCGGCGGGCTTCCCGATCGACCGGCTGGGCGACGGTGTGGCCGAGGCGGCGGCGGCGACGGGGTGCGTGGTGGTCGGCGGCGACCTGTCGGCCTCCCCGGTGCTGGTGGTGTCGGTGACGGCCATCGGTCCGGCGGGCCATGACGGCACCCACTTGCTCACGCGGGCCGGAGCCCGGTCGGGGGACAGGCTGTTCGTGACCGGGCCGACGGGTGGCTCGGCAGCCGGGCTGCGACTGTTGTCGTCCGCCACCTCCCCGGTCCCGCCCGCCCTGTCGGCGGCGCACCGTCGGCCCGTCGCCCGACTCCGCGAGGGGGTGGTCGCGCGGGGTGCCGGTGCCTCAGCAGCCGTCGACGTGTCCGACGGGCTCGTGGCCGACCTGGTCCGTCTGGCCGAGGCCTCGGGGGTCGGGCTCGACCTCGTCGTCGGCGACGCGGTGGTGGCCGTCGGGGCGACGCGCAACGAGGCGCTCGGCGGCGGCGAAGACTACGAACTGGTCCTGGCCACGCCCGATCCCGATGCCCTCGTGGTCGCCTTCGCCGCCGCCGGGCTGCGGCCGCCGTTGGCCATCGGGGTGTGCACCGAGCGCTCCGCCGGGTCGGTGCTCGACGGGGGACCGCTGCCCCCGGGGGGCTGGCGGCACGAGTTCTGAAGGTAGAGGTTGTCTCACGCCCAGGCCGGGAGTCCGGCCGGGAGTCAGCCCGGGAAGTCCGGCGGGGGAGTCAGCCCAGGAAGCTGCGGATCGGGCGCTTGGTGACCTTGCCCGAGCGGATGCACGACGTGCACACGTTGAGGCGCTTGGGCGCCCCGTCCACGACGGCGCGCACCCTCTGGATGTTGGGATCCCAACGACGCTTCGTCCGCCGGTGGGAGTGACTGATGTTCATTCCGAACGACGGCTTCTTGCCGCAGACCTCGCACACCGCTGCCATGACACTCCGACTTCCTCTAAGAACCTCTGGGTAAGTCGCAAAGGTTAGCATCCTGCCCATGGTCGCCCTCGACGCCTTGGATTCCGCCGCGCTCGCCCGCGTGATCGGAACCTTCCGGGACGGCCTGCGCAGTCACCAGCAGCTCATCAACCGGATGAATGTCTACCCCGTGCCGGACGGGGACACCGGCACCAACATGGCCCTCACCATGGAATCGGTGGCCACTGAACTCGACGGACTCGGGTCGACGGACCTCGACGCCACGTGTCGGGCCATCGCCCACGGCTCGTTGATGGGGGCCCGGGGGAACTCGGGCGTGATCTTGAGCCAGCTGCTGCGGGGCCTGTCCGACGGGCTCAACGTCGCCGGCGGCCGGCCCGGGGCACCGGACCTGGCCGGGGCGCTGGTGACCGCCGACCGGCTCGCCCGCGAGGCCGTCCAGCGGCCGGTGGAAGGGACGATCCTGACCGTGGCCCGGGGGGCTGCCGTCCGGGCCAGCGCGGCGGCCGACCGCGGCGGGAACCTGGTGGTCGTGGCCGAGGCGGCCCGGGCGGGCGCGGCCGAGGCCCTGGCCCGCACCCCCGACCTGCTGGCGGTGCTCGCCCAGGCCGGTGTGGTCGATGCCGGCGGGACCGGCTACCTGTTGCTGTTCGACGCCCTGCTGGCCGTGGTCGACGACCGGAAGATGCCCGAACCGCCCGAGCTGCCCGAGGTGGCGGGTGTGGCCGGCACCGGCCTGTCCAGCGGGTCGGCGGCCGAACGCGAGGCCTACGCGGAGCTGGCCGGGCTCCGCTACGAGGTCATGTACCTGCTCGAGGCCGCGGACGAGACCATCCCCGCCTTCAAGGAGGTGTGGGCCGGACTCGGGGACTCGATCGTGGTGGTCGGCGGCGACGGGTTGTGGAACTGCCACATCCACACCGACGAGGTCGGTCCGGCCATCGAGGCCTGCCTCGACGCCGGGCGGCCGCGGTCGATCCGGGTCACCGATCTGCTGGAGGAGGTGGAAGAGGAGCGCTGGGTGCGCGAAGGCGCCGGCGACCAGGCGTCGGGCCCGTCCGAAGCGCCGCTCGGGCCGACCCCGGTGACCAGCGTGGTGGCCGTGGCCAGCGGCGACGGCATCGGGCGCATCTTCCGTTCGCTCGGAGTCCAGCGGCTGATCGCCGGGGGCCAGTCGATGAACCCGTCGATCGCCGAGCTGGTGGAGGCGGTGGACGCCCTCGACTCCGACGAGGTCATCGTCCTGCCCAACAACGGGAACATCCGCCCGGTGGCCAACCGGGTCGACGAGCTGAGCGTCAAACGTGTCTGGGTGGTGCCCACCGAGACCATCACCGAGGGGTTCGCCGCGCTCCTCGCCTACGATCCCGAGGCCGGGGGCGAGGCCAACGCCGCGGCCATGGAGGCCACCGCCCGCAGAGTGGTGCCCGGCGAGGTGACCCGGGCCGTCCGCGACGCCGAGACGGCGGCCGGTCCCGTCCGCACCGGCGACTGGTTGGGTCTGTCCCGCGACGGCATCGAGGTGGTGGGCGACACCCTGTCGGCCGCGGCCTGCGGGCTCCTCGAGCTCCTGGTCACCGCCGACCACGACCTGGTCACGATCATCGAGGGGGAGGGCTCGGGAGCGGCCGACACCCGTCGGATCACCGAGTGGTTGAAGGAGGCCCGACCCGTGGTGGAGACCGAGGTGCACCACGGAGGCCAACCGCTCTATCCGTACCTGTTCTCCATCGAGTGACGGGATCGGCACCGGCACCCGGCGCAGCGTCCTCCTCCTCGGGGCGCCGGCTGCAGCAGCTCGCCGACCTGCCGGTGACCGTACTGCGCGGCGTCGGGACGTCGGTGGCCGGCGACTTGGCCGAGCTCGGCGTCGTCACCGTCTTCGACCTGCTCACCCACTATCCGCGCCGCTACATCGACGGCACCCGGATGGTCACCGTGGACCAACTGTCCGACGGGGAGAAGGCGACGGTGCTGGCCACGGTGCGCCGGGTCAACGCCCCACCGGCCCGGTCGGGTCGCGGCCGCCGGCCCCCGGCCCGGGTGGAGCTCGACATCGTCGATGCCGGCGGTCGGATGCGGGTGGTCTTCTTCAACCAGTCCTGGCGGGCCCGCCAGCTGCCGGTGGGGACGCTGGCCCTCTTCTTCGGACCGGTGACCACATTCCGTGACGCGCTGCAGATGGTCAATCCCACCGTAGAAGTCCTGCGGGGCGCCGACGAGTCGGCGACCGACGACGACGACGGTCCGTCTTCGGGCCGCATCTACCCCGTCTACCCCTTGACGGAAAAGGCCGCCCTCACCTCGGCCCGGATCGGCCGACTGGTGCACGAGGCCCTCGACCGGGCCGGCCCGTTCGATGACCCGCTGGACGAGGGGATCCGAATCCGTCACGGGTTCCTCGACCGGACAGCCGCCTTCGCCGGCATCCACCGCCCGACTGCCATGGCCGAGGTCGAACCGGCCCGACGCCGCCTGGCCTTCGATGAACTGCTCCGCCTCCAGTTGGCGCTGGTCCTGCGCCGCCAGCGCCTCCACGAGGACGCCCGCGGCATCGCCCACGCCACCACCCGCCCCGACGGGCCCACCCTGGTGGAGCAGTTCGTGGGGCGGCTGCCCTTCCCGTTGACGACGGCCCAGGTCCGGGCCGTTGCCGACCTGGCCGACGACCTCGGCGGCCCGCTGCCCATGCACCGGCTGCTCCAGGGCGACGTGGGATCGGGCAAGACGGTGGTGGCCGTGGCCGCTCTGCTCTTCGCGGTGGAGGGCCACCACCAGGGCGCCCTGATGGCGCCGACCGAGGTCCTGGCCGAGCAGCACGCCGCCGAGGTCCGGCGCCTCGTCGACGGTCTCACGGTGCCGGACCCGACGACCCTGGCTGGCGAGCGCCCGCTGCGGGTGGCCCTGCTCACCAGCCGGACCGGCGCCGCCGACCGGGCCGCCATCCACGAAGGACTGGCCGGCGGGACGGTGGATCTGCTGGTCGGCACCCACGCGCTGCTGACCGACCGGGTCGTCTTCGATTCGCTCGGCGTGGTGGTGATCGACGAGCAGCACCGGTTCGGCGTCGAACAGCGGGCGGCGCTGCGCGACAAGGGGCGGGGCGAGGACGGACAGGGGAGCGACCCCGATCTCCTGGTCATGACGGCGACCCCGATCCCCCGCACAGCGGCCATGGTCGTCTTCGGCGACCTCGACATGACCGTCATCGACGAGATGCCCCCCGGCCGGCTGCCCGTGGTCACCTCGTGGCTGCGGACCCCGCTCGAGGCGGCAGAGGCGTGGTCCCGGGTGGTGGAGCAGGTGGGCTCCGGGCACCGGGCCTTCGTGGTCTGCGCGTTGGTCGATGGCTCCGAGAAGGTCGAGGCCGCTTCGGCCAAGGCCGAGGCCGAACGGTTGTCCGACCACGAGCTCACCGGGCTCCGGGTCGGCCTCCTGCACGGGCAGATGAAGCCGGCCGACAAGGAACAGGCCATGGAGGGGTTCCGGGCGGGGGATCTCGACGTGCTCGTGGCGACGACGGTCATCGAAGTGGGTGTCGACATTCCCGACGCCTCGGTGATGGTCATCGAGGACGCCGACCGGTTCGGCATCGCCCAACTCCACCAGTTGCGGGGCCGGGTGGGCCGCAGCGGCGAGCCGGCGTGGTGCTTCCTGCTGTCCGAGTCCGACTCGCCGGAGGCGACGGCCCGGCTCGAGGCCGTGGAGGCCAGCACCGACGGATTCGTCCTGGCCGACGTCGACCTCGAACTGCGCGGGGAGGGGACCATCCTCGGTGCCCGCCAGAAGGGGCGCTCCGATCTGAGGCTGGCCCGGCTGCTGTCCGACCGGGACCTGGTCGTCGACGCCCGCTCCCTGGCCGTCGAGCTGGTGGAGGCCGACCTGAACCTGCACGACCACCGGCTGCTGGTCGAGGAGCTGCGGCTCTTCATCGACGACGACGAAGCCGAGTTCCTGTTCAAGAGCTGAGATCCCGACGCCGGCACGCTGCCGATCCGGGAGGGCGCGCCGGTAGGGTGGATCGATGCGTGTGATCAGCGGGGAGTACCGGGGCAGGCGCCTGAAGGCGCCGGCCGGCGGACACGTGCGCCCGACGTCGGACCGCGTGCGGGAGGCCATCTTCGACATCCTGTACAGCCTGGGCGGGGTCGACGGCTTCCAGGTGGCCGACCTGTTCGCCGGCTCGGGAGCGCTCGGCATCGAGGCGCTGTCCCGCGGAGCGGCTTCGGTCACCTTCGTGGAACGGGACCCGGCATCGATCGCCGCCGTGCGGGCCAACCTGGCCTCGGCCGGGCTGGATGACGCCGAGGCCCGGGGCGAGGCCACGGTGATCCGGGCCGACGTCGACTCGTGGGTGACCTCGACCGCCTCGCGCTACGACCTCGTGCTGTGCGACCCACCCTACGACTACGACGGTTGGGAGTCGCTGGTCACCCGCCTGCCGGGCGATCTCGTCGTCCTCGAATCGGGGGCCGAGCTGCCGTCGGTGCCGGGGTGGGTCGTACTCAGATCCAAACGGTATGGGGGTACCATCGTCACGGTCGCCCGTCCCGATCGGGCATCCGAGAAAGGTGTCTCGTGAGGATTGCGCTCATCCCGGGGTCGTTCGATCCCGTCCACAACGGGCATCTCGAGGTCATCGAGCGGGCGGCGCGCCTGTTCGACGAAGTCGTGGTGGCCGCCCTGCGCAATCCGCAGAAGAGCGAGGCGCTGTTCGACGACGACGAGCGTCGCGAGATGCTCGAGGAGGCGTTGACCCACCTGGCCAACGTGCGCATCGTCTCGATGACCACCCTGGTGGTGAACGTGGCCCAGGAGGTCGGGGCCAGCGCCATCGTCAAGGGGCTCCGGGCCGTGTCCGACTTCGAGAACGAGCTCCAGATGGCGCAGATGAACAAGCAGCTGTCCGGGGTCGAGACCCTGTTCATCCCCACCAGTTCGGCGCACTCCTTCATCGCCTCCCGACTGTTGCGTGAGGTGGCACGCTTCGGCGGCGACGTCACCGCTTTCGTGCCCAAAGTGGTCGCCCAGCGCCTCGAGGAGAAGTTCGCTGGTGAGTGACGTCTTCGACGACCTCGACCAGGAAGTGGCCGACGGCGAGCAGGCCGACGCCGAGGCCTACATGCGCAGCGCGCTCGACGTGGTCCTGAACGCCAAACCGATGCCGTTGTCGTCGTCGGTCCGCATCGAGCGCGACGAGCTGGTCGAGCTGCTGGAGGGAGCGCTCGAGCGCATCCCCGAGGAGATCCGCCAGGCACGCTGGTTGCTGAAGGAGCGGGTGGAATTCCTGGCTGAGACCGAGCGGAAGGCCGCCACCATCATGGAAGAGGCCCGGGTCCAGACGGAGCGGATGGTGCAGCGGACCGAGGTCGTGCGCCAGGCCAACCACGTGTCGCAGCGGATCCTGGACGACGCCAATGATGAGGCCCGGCGACTGCGCCACGAGGCCGAGGACTACGCCGACAAGAAGCTCGCCAGCTTCGAGATCGTCCTCGACCGGACCATGAAGACGGTCCAGGCCGGTCGGGAGAAGCTTCAGGTCAGCCCCATCCCCGCCGTCGAGATCGGGGACCAGGGGGATACGACGCTCGCCGCATCCGGGTCCGTCCTCGGCGACGACGAGCCGGAGGGCTTCTTCGACCAGGACCTCGCCTGAGGCGGGTCGTGCCCGGTCCCGACGAGGTCAAGATCCGCCCGCCCGGGCGCCGGCCGTTCCAGGTCCAGGTGGCGGCCCTGCGCAAGCAGAACGGCGCCACGCGCGACGAGCGCCGCGATGGGGTCATCCCCGGCCTGGGGGCCGTATCGGTGGTGGTCCCCGACGGCGCCCCCGTCGTCCTCGACATCCGTCTCTCCTCCTATCCGGGTGGGATCATGGCCGCCGGCACGGTGTCGGCACCCTGGCGCGGGGAGTGCCGACGGTGCGGCGGTCCCGTGGAGGGCATGGTGGTGGCCGAGGTGCGCGAGCGCTACGCACCGGTGGGCGGCGCCGACCGGGACGAAGAGGCCTACCCTCTGACCGGGGACGAGTTGGACCTCGAGCCCCTGGCCCGGGACGCCGTCCTGTTGGAGTTGCCGCTGGCGCCCCTCTGCGCCGACGACTGCCGGGGCCTGTGCCCGACGTGCGGCGCCAATCTGAACACCGACCCGTGCGACTGCGCCGCCCCGACGGACCCCCGTTGGGCGGCCCTCGACGTCCTGCGTGACCAAGGGACCTCCACTTGACCTAGGATGCTCTCCTTATGGCCGTTCCGAAGAAGAAGACCTCCAAGGCGAAGAGCCGCAGCCGCCGGGCATCCAACTGGGTGCTCAAGGCGCCGGCACGTTCGGTGTGCCCCCAGTGCACCACCGCCAAGCTGCCGCACATCGTCTGTCCCAACTGTGGTTGGTACAAAGGCCGACAGGCCATCGAAGTCGACTAGTGGTCCGGGGCGCACCTCGACCGACCGGTGAGGCGTTCAACGCACTTCCGGTGGCAGTCGATGCCATGGGCGGGGACCGGGCACCGGCGGAGATCGTCAAGGGAGCGCGGACGGTGGCGGACGCCGGCGCCATCAACGTCCTGCTCGTCGGCCTGCCCGGCGGCATGGGTGACACCGGCGACCTCCCGCTCCTCGAATGCAGCGAGGTCATCGGCATGGACGACGACCCCGGCCAGGGGGTGCGCCGCAAGAAGGACTCCTCGCTGGTGCGGGCGGCCGAGGCCGTGCGCGACGGCAAGGCCATGGCCATGGTCTCGGCCGGCAACACCGGTGCCACCATGGCCTCGGCGCTTCTGCGGATGGGCCGTCTGCCCGGGGTCATCCGCCCGGCCATCGCCACCCCGATCCCCGACCTGAAGAAGGACTACCCGACGGTCATGCTCGACGCCGGGGCCAACGCCGAGGCGACGTCGGCGATGCTGCTCCAGTTCGCCCAGATGGGAGCGGCGTACTCGACCAAGCGCTACGGGGTGGACCGCCCCCGCGTCGCCCTGCTCTCCATCGGCGAGGAGAAGTCGAAGGGGACCCCGCTGATCAAGGAGACCCACGCCATCCTGGCCGAGGGCGGCCACGGCGACTTCGACTTCGTGGGCAACGTCGAGGGTCGGGACTTCTTCTCTGACGCCGCCGACGTCGTCGTGACCGACGGCTTCACCGGGAACGTGGCGTTGAAGACCCTCGAGGGCACGCTGCGCTTCCTGCTCGAGACGCTGACCGGCATCTTCTCCATGCCGGAGGTGGCCGACGCCGCCGGCGTGCTCCTGCCGCATCTGCTGCCGCTGGCCGCCACCCTGGACCCCGAGAGCACCGGGGGCGCCATGCTCCTGGGTGTCGACGGGGTGTGCGTCATCAGCCACGGGTCGTCGTCGTCGGTGGCCATGGTCAACGCCATCACGGTGGCCCACGACGTCGCCGTCGACGGGCTGGTGGCCGCGGTGGCCGCCTCCGTGCGCACCGGCGACCTCGTGCCCGAGGGCTCCGACGCCGGCTGAGCCTCAATCGGTGGCGAACCCGGCCAGGTCGCGGGCGGTGTCCCGGCTCACGTCGGGGCAGGCGATGGTGAAGATCTCGGTCCCGTGCATGGTGCCCATCTGCTGGCGGCAGCGGGCGGCCACCCCCGCTTCGAGCAGCAGCCGGTAGAACTCGATGCCCTCGTCGCGCAGGGGGTCGCACTCGTTGACGTTGATCACCACCGGGGGCAGGCCGGCCACGTCGTCGACGGTGGCGAACAGCGGCCAGGCCAGCGGGTCCTTCGCCTCGAAGGCGTCGATGCCATAGGCCAACGCACCTTGGCTCCCGTGCAGGTCGAGCAAGATGCCGTTGTTCTCATAGGTGGATGCCAGGCGCTCCTGGGGCCATTCGCCCGCGATGTAGGGGCACAGGGCGTAGAGGCCCTTGACCGCGGCGATCCCGCCGTCGCGCAGGAGGTGCATGCCGGTGGCCAGGGTGAGGTTGCCGCCTCCGCTCTCGCCCGCGATCACGATCCGGGCCGGGTCGACACCCAGGTCGTCGGCGTGGTCGACCACCCAGTGGAAGCCGGAGAGGCAGTCGTTCAGGCCGGCCGGATAGGGGGCCACCTCGGGCACCGACGACGGCGAGATGGCGTTGCGGAAGTCGACCATGACCACGGCCACCCCGTTCGCCGCGATCAGCTTCCCCCACCCGCGGTACATCCCGTCGAAGCAGGAGAGGTTGGTCATCCCGCCGCCATGGATGTAGTACACGCACGCCACGACCCCGCCGCCGACGGGCCGGATGATCTGCAGGTTGATGGTGTTGCCGTCGGGCGCCGACGTGATGGACTCCTTGGAGACGGTGAGCCCGACCGAAGGCGCCGCCTCCTCGGTGTCGCACAGGTCCATGAACTGGCGGAACCCCTCGGCGCCCTCGAGTGCCTCGGGCGTGTCGGCCTCGGCGAGCAGCTCCTCACGGGTGGTGGCCAATGAAGGCTTGATGTCGGGTAGGAATCCGAGGAGCGCCTTGATCCGCGGATCGATCCGGCGGTCGGCTGCGATGTCGTGGGGCACGGCGCCCTCCTGTCTCGGTGGCCGCAACGGTGGTGGCGACTAGGTGACCGCGACCCTACGACGTCCGGCGGAGCAGGTCCTTGGCGATGTGGGTGACCTGGATCTCGTCGGTGCCGGCGTAGATCTGGAAGACCTTGGCGTCCCGGGCCAGCTGCTCGACCCGGAACTCGGCGGTGTAGCCGTTCCCACCCATGAGCTGGACGGCCTCCATGGCCACCTCGGAGGCCGCCTGGGCCGAGTAGAGCTTGAGGGCGGAGGCCTCGGCGAGGGTGAGGTCCTTGCCGGACGCCGAGGTCTCGATGTGGCGGAACACCAGGTTCTGCACGTTCAGGCGGGCCACCTCCATCTTGGCCAACTTCAGCTGGATGAGCTGGAAGTCGCCGATGGGCTTGCCCCACAGGACGCGGTCCTTGGCGTACTGGACCGAGAGTTTGAGGCACTCCTCGATGACGCCGAGGGACATGGCGGCCACGCCGGCCCGCTCGGTCACGAAGTTCGCCTTGGCCGAGTCGCGGCCGCTCTCCTCGCGGGCCTCGGTCTCGCCCAGGAGGTGCTCCTTCCCGACCCGGACATCGGACAGGAAGAGTTCGCCGGTGGGCGAGGAGTTGAGGCCCATCTTGCGCAGGGGCTTCGACTGCTCGAGGCCGGGGGTGCCACGGTCGAGGATGAACGTGAGGACCGGGCGGTCCCGCATGGGCGTGTCCGAGCCGTCGTCGAGCTTGGCGTAGAGGACGATGGTGTCGGCGTAGGGGCCGTTGGTGATCCACGTCTTCGATCCGTTGAGCACGTACTCGTCGCCGTCCCGGCGGGCGGAGGTCGCCATGCCCCCCAGCGCGTCAGAGCCCGAGTTGGCCTCGGTGATGGCCCAGGCACCGACCTTCTCGGCGGTGAGGAGGTCGAGGCCCCACCGCTCCAACTGGGCCGGGGTCCCGCCCTTCATGATGGTGCCGGCGGCGAGGCCGACGCTCACCCCCATCGAGGTCACGATGCCGGGGCAGTAGTGGCAGAGCTCGATGATGGGGATGAGCGTCATGGCCGCCGCCCCTCCGTCACCGGCCCGTTCGGCCCGCTCCGAGGCGGACTCGACGGTGCCCGACACCTTGCGTTCGAGCTGCTTCTTGAAGCGGTCCCGGGCCATCTGGTCCATGCCGAAGGCGGCGTAGAGCTTGCGGATCACGTCGTACGGGGGCACGCCATCGTGTTCGAGGGCGTCGATCTGCGGCACGACCTCGGCGTCGATGAACCGCCGGATGGCGTCGCGGACCATGAGTTGCTCGTCGGACCACTCGATCATGGCGACCTCCCCGTACGTGGACCTGCCCGGGAGTTGGAACAGGTTCTGCTGCGGCAGAGGCTAATCGCCTACCGCCTACAGTCGTGGTGTGCGACTGAAGCGCAAGTCCGAGGGGACCCCGTTCGAGCGGTGGGGCGGCCAGCCGTTCTTCGACGCACTGGTCGAGGCGTTCTACACGGGCGTCGCCACGGACCCGCTGCTCCGGCCCATGTACCCCGACGACCTGGCCGAGTCCAAGGCCCATCTGGCCCTCTTCCTCGGGCAGTACTGGGGAGGACCCGAGGAGTACAACCTGGTCAGAGGCCACCCCCGCCTGCGGATGCGCCACGCCCCGTTCGTCATCGGGCGCACGGAGGCCGAGGCCTGGATGCGCCACATGACGGCTGCCGTCGATGCCATGGGCATGGCCCCCGACGATCGGGCGGAGCTGCTCGACTACCTGTCGATGGCGGCCCGGAACCTCCAGAACGCCCACTGACGGGCTGGCTCCGTACGACGCGATCAGTCGCACTACCAGGTGGCGCCGAGGACCTCCCGCATGGATGCCTCGAACTCGGCGTCCCCGAGTGCGGAGCGGGCGCCCAGCACCATGGCCGCGTCCTCGCCCACCGGCACCCGCAGCGGGGTGTCCGGATCCTCGATGGCCGAACGCACGGCTCGGGCCACCAGCTCGGGGCCGGGGCGGCCGGTGGGACCGGTGACGACCCGGTCGGTGTGCTCCCACTGCTCCCACAACTCGTCGTAGGCCGGGTCCCCCCGCTCGCGCCCGCCCATCTTCATGCCCGGTGCCGTGTAGCCCGGCTCGAGGATGATCACCCGGATGCCGAAGTGGGCGAGCTCGTAGTGGAGTGTTTCGGAGAAGGACTCGAGGGCGTACTTCGACGCCGAGTAGGCGCCGTCGAGCGGTGTGGCGACGCGGCCCTGGATCGAGCTCACGTTCACGATGACCCCGGAGCCCCGCTCCCGCCAGGCGGGCAGCAGCGGCTGGAGCACCCGCAGGGCCCCGAACACGTTGGTCGAGAACATGGACACGATGCGGTCGATCGGGTAGCTCTCGAGGGGCCCCTTGCCGTTGAGGGCGGCGTTGTTCACTACGGCGTCGAGGGGACCGGCGGCCTCGAGCGCGGCGACCACCGAGGCGCCGTCGGTCACATCGAGCGAAAGACGGAGCGCCGCGTCGAGGTCGTCGAGCGCAGAGACGTCCCGGGCCGTCGCCACCACGTCGTGGCCGGCCCGGGTCAGCTCGACGGCGGTGGCGGCACCGATGGCCCGGCCGGCACCGGTGATGAGGATGCGCATGTTCAGCGAGGCTAGGGCAACGCTCCGGCCCGGTGCCC
>PLZW01000001.1:284547-383929 GCA_003153575.1 Acidimicrobiaceae bacterium
ATCTTCACCCTGTATGCCGTCGGGCGGGGCGGCGTGCTGGGGGACGTGGAGTCGGTGGTGGTGGCGAGTGCCTTCGGCTATTTCAATCCGGAAGTGGTCGACGCCCTATGGAACCTCGGCAAGCAGCACGTCGCCCCCCGTGAGGCCGCCCGCGCCTACCTCGACTGCGCGGCCGAGGTCGGCCGTCGGGCCCTCGTGGACATCGAGGGCCTCGACGCCATGGTCACGGCGGCCGATGCCGTCAATGACGCCGCCGATCCGGTGGGACTCGCCCTCTATGCCGGGTATCGGGGTGAGCTCCTGGTCGACGACACGCCCGGACGGGCCCTCCAGATCGTCAACGTCCTGCGCGAGCTGCGCGGAAGTGCCCATCTGATCGCGCTGCGGGCTTGCGGCGTCGACGCCCGGACGGCGCACTTCATCAAGCGGCCGGGTGACGGAGCCATGTTCGGATGGCCCGCCGACTTCCTGCCCGAGATCAGCGAGGACCAGCGGGCGGCAGCGGCGCGGGCCGAGTCCCTCACCGACGACCTGGTGCGACCGGCCTACGCCGCGCTCGACGACGACGGGTCGGCCGCCCTGCTCCGCGGACTCGACAACATGGCGGTGGCCCTCGGGAGCGCCCCCGACTGACCCGTCGCCGAGTACCTGTCCGGGCAATGGGGCAGGTGCAACGTCGTCCATCGGGTGATCGGCGTCGACCGGGGCGGTGCTGTGCCCGGCCCTGGAGCCCGAGGGCAGCTGAATGGGAGCGCTAGCATCGGATGTCCGCACGAGCCCGGGGGAACCACATGGACGGTGACTGGGCACGGCCGGTGGTCCACTGGGAGATCGTGGCCCGTGACTCCGCCGCCCAGGCCAGTTTCTACCGGCAGCTGTTCCACTGGGAGATCGCCGACGGTGCCTTCATGGAAGTGCCGGCCGGCCTCGGCGGCCCCGAACCTGGACCCGGGGGCCACATCCGGACCGGTGATGAGCCCGCGGTGGTCCTGTACGTACAAGTCGGCGACCTGAGAGCCACGTTGGTCCGGGCGGGCGAGCTGGGAGGTCGGATCACCTCCGACCCCATCGACCTCCCCGACGGCCCGACCGTCGCCTTCATCACCGACCCGGAGGGCAACGCCGTCGGCCTCGTGCAGCAGTAGGGGTCGGCCTCGTGCAGCAGTAGGGGTCAGTCCAACTCGTGGAAGCGCTTCACACTGACGGAGTCGGGGTCGATGTGGGACCGGAACTCCCGACAGGCGTCGTCCTCGGACCGCATCTGGTCGCCGGCGTCGGCTGACGCGGGCCCGTCCCACAGGGTGAGGACCAACCAGTCGGCGTCCTCGCCGCGGGCGATGGTCCTGCGCACCAGCCCTTGCTGTCGATAGGCGAAATCCGACTGCAGCCGCTTGTCGGCGAGCAGGAACGCCACGTCGTCGGTATCGCTGCGCAACCGGAAGGACAGGGACTCGATCACCGGGACTCACGCTACTTCCGGCGGGCCGGCCGCCGCGACCTCTACCTCCGTGGCCGTACAGCCGATCGACAGATGGGCGTTCAGTCCGCCAGCACGTGACGGACGTCGACGGCCACGTCGAGCAGGTGTGAGTCGCCGCCCCCGAACACGATGCCCTTCAACGGCGACACGTCGGCGTAGTCCCGGCCCCAGGCGGTGGTCACGTACCCGGCGCCGACGACCTTGTCGTTGGTCGGGTCGAGGTCGAGCCAGCCCCAGCCGGGCACGAAGACCGAGAGCCAGGCGTGGGACGCGTCGGCCCCCACCAGACGCTCCTCGCCGGGAGGTGCCTCTGTCTCCAGGTAGCCGCTGACGTAGCGGGCGGCCAGGCCCATCGACCGCACGCAGCCGACGGCCAGATGGGCGAAGTCCTGGCAGACTCCCCGACGGTGGGCGAGCACCTCGTCGAGCGGAGTGGTGACCGTCGTGAAGCCGGGGTCGTAGAGGAAGTCGGCGTGGATCCGCTCCGTCAGGGCGGCCACCGCGTCGACGAGGGGCGCACCCGGGGGGAACGACGGCTCGGCGTACTCGCGCACGATGCGAGCCGTCGACACCAGGGGCGACTCGAAGCAGAACTCCCGGGCGTCCAGCATGGCGGGGCTCAGGTCGTTGGTGAGCAGGTCGAGCGCCTCGCCCCACCCGGGCCCGACGGCGGGGAGCGGGTCGCCGTCCACGACGTCGACGGTGCTCACCGCGGTGACCGTCATTTCGGTGAACGGGCCGTCCACCACGAAGGCGGCCACCGGGTTGCCGTAGAAGTCGGACCGCTCGCTCCATCCCGTGGGTGCAGGCTCGACCACCAGGTCGCTCGCCACACACCTCTGGCGGTCCGTGTCCCGGGGCCGCAGGTGGGCCTCGTTGCGGCAGCGACTGACCGGCGCGCTGTAGTGGTAGTCGGTCCGATGCTCGATCCGGTACCTCACGACCCACCGCCGATGCTCTCGAGCTGCCCGCCGGCCAGCACCGAGAGTCTCTCATGGGCGAAGTACGTGCTCCCCAGCGACTCCAGCAGATCGCCGAGCAGGCCGTCCGTCGTGGCGAACACCGAGTCGAGCTCCGACCGGCGGCCGGCGGCGGCGTCGACGGCCGACAGACGGTCGGGGTCGGTGAGGCGGAGGAGGGTGATGGTCTCGAGGGCCAGCCGCTCCTCGTTGCCGAGGCGCTGGGCCGAGGAGCGCTTGGGCAACTCGGCCAGGTGGGCGACCAGCTCGTCCAGCTGGAACAGGACGCTCCTCGGGTTGGCCACGTCGTAGACCAGCAGGTCGAGGGCGCCGGCGACGTGCAGGATCGACCCGGCCCGACGACGGAAGATCATCAAGCTCTCGGACGTCTTCAGCAGCGACTCGACGAGCAGGTCCTCGACCACGTCGGTCCGCTTCTCGACGAGCACCGACCGGAGGAGGCGCACGAGTGACCGGGCCCGCTCCAGGCGCCGACCCCCGTCGAGGAACAGCCAGGCTGAGTCGCGCTCCATGTTCTCGGAACACACCCCGGACAGGGCCAGGAGCGACCGCTGCAGGCGGAGCAGGCTGGGCTGGGCCCCCACGAACTGGGTGGGCGGTCGGCGACGGAACCGGCCGAGCTCCTCCTCGATGTCGCCCACCAGCTGCCACGTGTCGGCCGACAGCTGCTCACGCACCGAATAGGCGGACTCGACCAGGATCCCGAGTGTCGACACCAGGCTGCCGTCCGTGCTCTCGTCGAACAGGAGGGCCAGCGCGGTGCGGTCGTGGGGCAGCACACCCTCGGCCACCGACCGGGCGGGAGCGGCGTCGCCGGGTGGGACCGGTGTGCCGACGGCAGCCGCATCGGCTGCCGGATCGAAGCCGGACGCGGCCCCGAGTGCGGCGAGCAGGACCTGGAGCGACTGGGCCCCGTCCTCGTCACCGGAACCGATCGGCTGGTCGAGGCGGGCCAGGACCGTGCGGATGAGCCGCACCACCAGCTCGGCGTGCTCGGAGCTGCGCCCGAGGGTGAACAGGCGGGCGGCCACACGGCCCGGCAGGGCCACCACCAACTCGGGCACGAGCACCGGCCGGGGCGTGGCCCGGACCGACGGGAGCCACGGGCTCTGCTGGAGTGCCGGCTCGGCCGAGGCCACCCAGGTGTCCTTACTGGTGCCGTCGCCCCGACTCGAGATGACGAGCGATCCGGTGTCGGCGCCCACCCGGGTGAGCCCTCCGGGCAGGAGGCGGAACGCATAGGAGTCCGCCGCGTCGTCGGCCACGGCGAACGTCCGGAGGACCACTGGCCGGGGTACCAGCGTGCCGTCGTCGGCCACCGTCGGCATGGTCGACGGCACCACGATCTCCTGGCCGACCCAGTCGCCGGGCCGGGCCCGGACCCGCTCCTGCAGTTCGTCGCGCCCGGCCCGGGTCAGCAGAGCCGGCCGGACCGGGCGGGAGCCATCGGACGGCCGGACCGGCAGGAGCAGGAGGTGGTCGAAGCCGGCCAGCACGTGGCTCAGGCCATCGGGGCGACCGCACCACCAGCTCTGCGGGCCGCGCAGGGCGAGGTCCTCGCCGAGCAGGGCGGGCGCCACGTCGGCCAGGAGTGCGGCCAGCGCCGGGCTCTCCAGGATCCCCGAGCCGAGCGGGTTGAGAACCGCCACCCGGCCGCGGCGCGCCACCTCCAGCAGGCCGGGTACGCCGAGCAGCGAGTCGGCCCGCAGTTCGACCGGGTCGCACCACCGGTCGTCCACCCGGCGGATGACGACGTCGACCGGGTCCAGCCCGGACAGCGACCGCAACCACACCCGGTTGTTCTGGACCACCAGGTCCCGGCCCTCCACAAGGGGGTAGCCCAGGTACGAGGCGAGGTAGGCGTGCTCGAAATAGGTCTCCGACAGCGGGCCCGGTGTGAGGATGACCACCCGGGGTTCGTCGGTGCCCTCGGGAGCGGCGCGGGCGACGCCGGCCCGGATGGCCCGGAAGAAACCGGCCTGACGCTCCATACCCGACGCCCGGTGCAGGGCGGGCAGGACCCGGGACAGCGCCGACCGATTGACGAGGGCGTAGCCGAGCCCGGAGGGGGCCTGTGCCCGGTCGGCCACCGCCCGGAAGCTCCCGTCGGACTCGCGCACCACGTCGACGGCGGTCAGGAACAGGTGGTGGGCGCCGGGTAAGGGGATGCCGGCGCAGGGGCGCAGGAACGCCGGGTGGCCGAGCACCACTTCGGCGGGCACCAGGCCCCGGGCCACCAGGGAGCGGTCGCCGTAGAGGTCGACGTTGACCAGATCGAGCAGCAGCGCCCGCTGGGCGACGGCCCGTTCGAGGCGGGCCCACTCGACGGGGTCGAGCACAAGGGGCACCGGGTCGAGCGTCCACGGGCGGCGCACGCTGCGCCCGTCCACCGCCACGTTGTAGGTGGCCCCTTCGTTGCGCAGCAGGCGGGCCAGTTCGTCGCGCCGGGAGGCCAACCCGTCAGGTCCGAACCCGTCGAGGGCCTCGGCCACCTGACGCCATCGGGCGCGGACGGACCCGTCGTCCTCCCGGAACTCGTCGGTGCACCCGGGGGGCGCGCCATACGCCGCCACCGGTGACGGGGCAGCCGTCCGGTCGTCCGACGGGCCGAGCGGGCCCACCGGTACGGCGGTGGTCACTGGGTGGCGGTCGCCGGCTCCCAGCCGACGAAGTTCGGCCGGAAATAGGTGTCGTCCACGCGCTGGTGGATCTCCACCAGGGACAGCTGTACTTCCTCGAGGAATTCGCTCAGACCGCCGACCGTGAGTCGGGCCACTGATGCCGCGGCGACCACCATGGAGGCATTCTGGCAGGCTTCCTGGGCCCCCTCGGAGTGCGGGAGCGCCTTGAGCTGGGCCCGGGCCTCGGTCAGGCAGGCGCCCACGGCCCGGGGGAAGCGGTCGTCCTGGAGCAGGAACCGGAGGGTCGAGCCGCCCTGCGGTCGGGCCGGCATGGCCCGACGGAACGGCTGATAGGCGGCCAGCGACCGGAGTACGGCCATCCAGTGGACGACGTCGTAGGGGTCGTCGGCCCCGGGGTGGTGGAGCGAGTCCGAGCGCACGTCGAGCACCCGGGTGGTGAGGTCGGCGCGCTCGATGTTCTGGCCGAGGACCAGGAACGACATGGCCTCGTCCCGGCTCATGGTGCCGAGCAGGATGCCGTGGATGCACTGGCACCCGGCGATGATCCGTCGCAGCCAGAGGACCCGGCCCTCCCGGGAGTGGGCCTCGTGGAGGTGGTCGTGGCTGCCGAGCCACAGGTTGTTGCAGGCCTCCCACGCCTCGCGGGGGACCACCGGCCGGGCGGTGCGGAGGTTCTCCCGGGCCGCCGTCAGCGAGGCCAGGATCGACGAGCCGTTCCCTTCGCCATGGAGGAGGAACTCGATGACGTCCTCCTCGGCCGCCCGGACGTCGTCGGGGTCCTCGGCCTCCTGGTAGCGCTCGGCGAACTCGGAGTCGACCCCGGCGATGGCGAGCAGGGGCTCCCAGCCCACGTCCTCGCCTACGGGCAAGTCGACATGGGCGTCGGTGTGGACCTGGACGATCCTGGCCGTGCCCTCGGCCCGCTCCAGGTGCCGTCCGGCCCAGTAGACGGCTTCGGCCATGCGTGCGAGCAGCATCGTGCCACCCCTTTCGTCCCGTTCCTCCGGTTCGTCCTGCTCCGCCCGGTGCTGCTGGTCGTGCCTGTCCGGCGCCGCCCCCGCGGTGTCGGTCCCCGGACCGTCGACCATGTCGACCGGGTCGCTCACGAGGGCTCGTCGCCCGGGGCGTCGACCACCCAGGTGTCCTTGCTGCCCCCGCCCTGGGACGAGTTGACGACCAGGGACCCTTGGCGTCGGGCCACCCTCGTCAGGCCGCCCCGGGTCACGTAGGCGCCATCGGGTCCCATGAGCGTGAACGGGCGGAGATCGACGTGTCGGGGCGCCACCGCGTCGTCGCACAGCGTCGGGGCGGTCGAGAGCTTGATGATCGGCTGGGCCACCCACCGGTTCGGTTGGTCCTCGACCTCCTTGGCCGCGGTGGCCAGCTCCTCATCGGTGGCCTGGGAGCCCACCAGCACCCCGTAGCCGCCCGATTCGTTGGCCGGTTTGACCACGAGGTCGGCCATATTGGCCAGGACATGGGCCCGGGATGCCGGATCGCTGCAGCGGAAGGTGGGGATGGTCCAGAGGATGGGCTCCTCGTCGAGGTAGAAGCGGATGATGTCCGGGACGTAGGAGTAGACCTTCTTGTCGTCGGCGATGCCGGCCCCGGGGGCGTTGACCAGGGCGACCCGGCCGGCCTTCCAGGCCCGCATCAGGCCGGGCACGCCGAGCATCGAGTCGGCCCGGAATACCTCGGGGTCCAAGAAGACGTCGTCGACCCGTCGGTAGATCACGTCGACCTGCTCGAGGCCGTCGATGGTGCGGGCGTAGACGCAGTCGTCGTCGAGCACGACCAGGTCGCCTCCCTCGACCAGCTCGACCCCCAGCTGCTGGGCCAGGAACGCGTGCTCGAAGTAGGCGGAGTTGTAGATGCCCGGGGTGAGCACGACGATGGTCGGGTCGCCGGTCGACGGCGACACCGAGGCCAGCGTGGCGGCCAGGCGGCCGACATAGGGGTCGACGGGTTCGATGCTGTAGTGGCGGAACATCTCGGGGAAGATGTGCTTGGTGACCATCCGGTTCTCGAGCAGGTAGGAGACCCCGGACGGCACCCGTAGGTTGTCCTCCAGCACGTACCAGATCCCCTGGTCGTCGCGGATCAGGTCGCTCCCGCAGATGTGGACCCAGATGCCCCCGGGAGGATCCACTCCGACGCACTCGCGGCGGAAGTTGGGGGAACCGCTGACCAGATCGGCCGGGACCACCCCCTCGCTCACCGCCCGCTGGTCGTGGTAGCAGTCGTCGATGAACAGGTTGAGGGCGGAGAGGCGTTGGACCAGTCCCGCCTCGATGACCTGCCACTGGTTGCGGGGGATGATCCTCGGGATGATGTCGAACGGCCACGGCCGGTCGACGCCGACCCCCTCGTCGTAGACGGTGAAGGTGACGCCGATCGCCCGGATCTCGCGGTCGGCGGCCAGCTGGCGTTCGGCCAGCGCGTCGGCTCCGAGCTCGGCGAAGTAGGTCCAGAGGGCCTCGGCCGAGGGCCGAGGGGCGCCGTCGGGCGCCACCAGCTCGTCGAAGAAGGGGGCGGGGTCGTAGGACGGCCAGGCACGCGTGCCGGCCCCGGGCCGGGCCGGCGGCGCGAGGGGGTCCACGGGTGCATCCACGTCAACGAGTGTCCCCCATCGGTGGGTCGGACGCATTGCTGCAGTGTTTCCACTCCGTGAATGCACGGCTCGGGTATCATTCCCGCAGACCAGGGCCGAGTTCCGGCCATGGTCCCGACCCCGAAACAGGAGACGCCGTGCCCGCTGAAACCCATGTGGAGAAGGGTCCCATGGACCGTCAGCAGATACTGGAGCTCATCCGTGAGCTCCTGGCCGACATCCTGGAGATCGAACCGTCCGCCATCAGCGAGTCGTCCTCGTTCGCCGAGGACCTGGATGCCGACTCCCTGGCCCTGATCGAGCTGGTCGAGGGCCTGGAGGAGGAGCTCGGCGAGCGCTCGGTCGGCTTTCGGATCGACGACGAGGACCTGGAGGAGCTGCGGACGGTCCGCGACGCCGTCGACTACGTGCACACCAAGCTCGAGGGGGCCTGAGGCGCCCGATGGCGCCGAGTGACGACGCGGGGGACACCGCTACCGACGGGCGGCTCGCCGAGCGGCTCGGCCACCGGTTTACCCGTCCTGAGCTGCTCGGACAGGCGTTGTCCCACCGGTCCTGGTGCTCCGAGCACGGAGGCCGGGCCTCCAACGAGCGGCTCGAGTACCTGGGGGACGCCGTCCTCGGACTGATCGTGGCCGAGTACACCTTCCGCGTCCACCCGGAACTGTCCGACGGGATGCTGTCCAAGGTCCGGGCCTCCGTGGTGAACGCCCACGTCCTGGCCGAGGTGGCCGTCGAGCTGGGCATCGCCGAGCACCTCCGACTCGGCAAGGGCGAGGACGCCTCGGGTGGCCGCACCAAGGTCTCGATCCTGGCCGACACCATGGAGGCCGTGATCGGTGCCGTGTACCTCGATGCCGGCCTCGACACCACCCGTGAGCTGGTCCTCTCGATGCTGGTGACGCGGATCACGGCGGCTGTGGGCGAGCCCGGCGAGTCGGATCACAAGAGCCGGTTGCAAGAGGAGGCCGTGCGGCTCGGGCTCGGCGTTCCCCGGTACGACCTGGAGGGATTCGGACCCGATCATGCTCGGAGGTATCTGGCCACGGTGTACGTTGCTGGCCAGCGCCTCGGTACGGGGGAGGGTCGCTCCAAGAAGGACGCCGAGCAGGTTGCCGCCCAGGCGGCCTGCGGATCGTTGGAAGCCGAGAGAGGCGGGGGAAATGCCTGAGCTTCCCGAAGTCGAGACCATTCGGAGGGACCTCCAGGGCGAGGTCGTCAACCGCAAGATCAAGTCGGTCGAGGTGCGCAACGGGCGTACCGTCAAGCGGCATGCCAGCGCCAAAGCCTTCCGGGCCCAGCTCGAGGGCCACAGCATCACGGCCATCAACCGGGCCGGCAAGTACCTCCTGATGGTGCTGGACGACGGCGCCACCCTGGTCATCCACCTGGGCCTCAGCGGCCAGCTCCACCGGGTCAAGAACGTGAAGGAGCCGAAGGTCCCTCACACCCATGCGGTGATCACCTTCACCCAGGGGGGCCAGCTGCGCTTCGTGGATCCCAAGACCTTCGGCGAGCTGTTCGTGTCGGCGGCTCCGGCCGAGGGCGAGCCCGCCCTGCCCGAGTTGGCCCACCTGGGGTTCGACCCGCTCGAGGACATCATGAGCTGGGAGAAGTTCTGGGTGCTGCTTTCCTCGCACGAGTCCGGGCTCAAGTCCCTGCTGATGGACCAGGAGTTCGTGGCCGGCATCGGCAACATGTACGCCGACGAGATCCTGTTCGCGGCCGGGCTCCGCTATGACCGCCAGTCGAACTCGCTGTCCTCCCAGGAGGTCCGCCGGCTCTACCGGTCGATGGTCGAGACGCTGGCCGAGGCGGTCAAGCGCCGGGGTTCGTCGATGGCCGACGAGCAGTACCGGGACCTGTTCGGCGAGGAGGGCGACTACCAGGACCAGCACCAGGCCTACGACCGCGAGGGGCAGGCCTGCCGGCGCTGCCGATCGACGATCGTGCGGGTCAGGTCCGGAGGCCGCTCGACGTTCTTCTGTGAACATTGCCAAGTCTGACAAGGGGTTCCCGCGGCACCGGGCGCGTGCCGGTAGGGTGAGCGCCCGGTGTTCCTGAAGTCCCTCTCGCTCAAAGGTTTCAAGTCATTCGCCGATCCGTCCGTGCTCGAATTCGAGCCGGGCGTGACCGTCGTCGTCGGCCCGAACGGCAGCGGCAAGTCGAATGTCGTCGACGCCGTGGCCTGGGTGCTCGGTGCCCAGGGGCCGCGCACCCTGCGGTCGTCCAAGATGGAGGACGTCATCTTCATGGGCACGGCCAACCGGCCCGCCCTGGGGCGCGCCGAGGTCTCCCTGACCATCGACAACAGTTCTGGCAAGCTCTCGGCGGACCTGGCCGAGGTGACTATCACCCGCACCCTGTTCCGCTCGGGCGACTCCGAGTACTCGATCAACGGCACCCCGTGCCGCCTCCTCGACATCCAGGAGCTGCTGTCCGACACCGGAGTGGGACGCCAGCAGCACGTCATCGTCAGCCAGGGCCACCTCGACGCCATCCTCGAGGCCCGTCCCGAGGACCGCCGATCGGTCATCGAGGAGGCCGCCGGCGTCCTCAAATTCCGCCGGCGCCGCGAACGGGCCGAGCGCCGCCTGGCCAGCACCGAGGAGAACCTCGAGCGTCTGTTCGACCTGGTCCGTGAAGTCAAACGCCAGATCCGGCCGCTCGAGCGCCAGGCGGCCGCCGCCCGCTCCTACACGGGGCTGGCCGACGAGCTGCGGACCGTACGCCTCTTCGTTGCCGGGTCCGAGCTCGAAGCCCTCGACCGTCGGCACGCCACGGGCACGCGACTCCAGGAGGAACAGCGGGCCAAGGAGGCCGAGCTGCAGGAGGCACTGGGCGCCCTCGACGCCGACTCGGTGCGCACGGCCGACGAACTCTCGGCCGAGCGCGAGTCCGACCTGACCGCCGCCCTCGGCCGGACCGAGGGCATGGTGGAGCGGGCCCGTGGCCTCTCGGGTGTGCTCCGGGAACGCCAGCGCTCGCTGGCCCAGGCGCTCGACGCGGCGGCCGACGCCGACGTCGTCTCCACCCTCGAGGCCGAAGGGGCCCGACTGGCCGAGGAGCTGACGGCCGCCGAGCAGGAGGCGTCCGACCTGGCCCCCGAGCAGGACGGTCTGCTGGTGGCCGAGTCGACGCTGGCCACGGAACTCGAAGCCCACCTGGCGGCCCGGGGCGACGGCTCCGAACTGCGCAGTGCCGAAGAGGCCGTCACCGTGGCCCGGGGGCAGTTGGCGTCCCTCGAGCACGCACTCGAGCGGGACCGCCGGGCCCTCGACCAGCTGGTGGCCCGCCAGGCCGGCGCCGAGCGCCGGGCCGCGATGCTGGAGGGCGAGGACCACGAACTCGGCGAGCGCCTGGCCGAGACCGAGCAGAGTCGGCACCACCTGCAGGCGGCCCGGGCCGAGACCGAGGCCGCCCACCAGCGCGCCACCCACCATCTGGAGGTCGCCGAGGAGGCCCTGCGTCAGGCCGAACAGGAGCACGCCCGCTCCCAGGCCCGGGCCGATGCTCTCGAGCGCGCCCTCGACGAGGCGCGGGGCGCGGCGGGCGCCGAGCTCCTGGCCGGGGTCGACGGCGTGGTCGGCACGCTGTTGGACCTGGTCGAGGTGGACAGCGGGTGGGAGGAGGCCTTCGAGGCCGCCGCCGGTGCGTCGTTGGCCGCCGTCGTCGTGTCCGGTAGCGAGCCGGCCCGTGCCGCGCTGTCGCGCCTGCGCCAGGGTGGCGCCGCCGGGGCCGTGTTGGCCCTCACCGAATCGGCCGCGTCCCGCGGTGTCAACCTGGCCGGCCCGGCCGTCCCCGGGGGCACCGAGTCGATCCGCGGCCACGTCCGGCCCCGCGCCGGCGGTCGGCACTACCCGGGCCTGGACACCGTGCTCGACACGCTGCTCCACGGCTCGTGCTGCGCCACCCGGGGCTGGTCCGACGCGATCGACCTGGCCCTGGCCCGCCCCGACCTGGTGGTGGTCACCCGCGACGGCGACCGCTTCTCACCCACCGGCTGGCGCGTCCGCGCCGGTGGCGGCGTGGTGACCGCCGCCGTGGTCGACGAATCCCGGGAGCGGGCCGAGGTGGCCCGGGCCGAGGCCGGACGGGCCGCCGAGGAGCGGACCACGGCCCGGGCCGAGGTCGAGACCACCCGTGAGGCCGCCGCCGAGGGTGTCCGGTCCGACGACCGCAACGAGGTCGCCCATCAGGCTGCACGGGTCGGACGCCAGCGGGTCTCCGGCGACCGTGACCTGCTGGCCACCGAGCTTGACGAGATCCGGCGGAACCGGGCCGAGATCGAGGAGCGGATCGGCCGGGACGGGGCCCGGGTGGCGGAGCTGGTGGCCGGCATGCCCGAGCTCGAGCACGAGCGGTCCCTGGCCGGCGAGCGAGTGGCCGCGGCGCGCGAAGAACGTCGGCGCCTCGAGGGACTGATTGCCGATGCGGCTGCGGCCCGCAACGAATGGGAGGTCCGCACCGCCGGCCTGGTCGAACGGCGGCGGGTGCTGACCGAGCGGCTGGGCGAGGTGGAGCGCCGCCTGACCGGTCACGCCGACGAGCGCCTGCAGGCCGCGGCGCGCCGGACCCGTCTGGAGTCCGACGCCACCGCCGTCCAACGGCTCCTGGGGGTGGTGGCCGAAGCGCAGGCCGGCCTCGACTCGCTGCTGTCGTCGCTGCGGGACCGGCATCGCCGCCAGCTCGAAGCGGTGCGGGCCGGTGGTGCCCGCCTGGAGGAGCTGCGCCGCCGACGTTCGGTCAATGACCACGAACTTGCTGCCACCCGCAGCCGGCTGCAGAAGGCCGAGCTCGACCTGGTGGAGGCCACCATCCGGCGGGAGGCGGTGGTGGAGGCCCTGCGCCGGGAGCTGGGCTGCGGTCCCGAGGACGCCATCGGCGCACCCGCTCCCGAGCTACCCGAGGGAGTCGATCCGTCCGGCCGGGTGGACCAGCTCGAGTCCGAGCTGGCGGCCATCGGCCCGGTCAACCCGTTGGCCATGGAGGAACTGTCGGAGCTGGGCGAGCGCCACCAGTTCCTCGAGTCCCAGGTGGAGGACGTCCGCAAGGCCCAGCGGGAGCTCCGCCAGATCATCCGCACCCTCGACGAGGAGATCATGCACGTCTTCGACGCGGCGTTCGCCGACGTCAACGAGCACTTCTCCAACCTGATCACGTCACTGTTCCCGGGTGGCACCGGCCGGTTGTCGCTGACTGACCCCGAGAACCTGCTCGACACCGGTGTCGAGGTCGAAGTGCGCCCGGCCGGACGCAACGTGCGCCGCCTCTCCCTGCTGTCCGGCGGCGAGCGGTCGCTGGTGGCCATGGCCTACCTCTTCGCCGTCTTCCGGAGCCGGCCGTCGCCCTTCTACCTGATGGACGAAGTCGAGGCCGCCCTCGACGACGTCAATCTGATGCGGTTCCTGGCCCTGGTCAACGAGTTCCGGGAAGAGGCCCAGCTGATCATCGTGAGCCACCAGAAGCGCACAATGGAGGCGGCCGACGCCCTCTACGGGGTGACGATGGCCCCCGGCGGCTCGTCCAAGGTGGTCAGCCAGAAGGTGCCCCGCGACCGCACGGCGACCGACGCGCTCGAAGCCCGGCCGGCCGCTCCGATCGATGGGGACGCGGATGCGGACGCGCTGTCGCCGGTTGCGACGGCGCCCGTCGAGGTGCCCGAACTGACCGACGGCCAGTCCGGTGCCGAGCTGTCGGACCTGCTCGACGAGCCGGAGCGCAAAGAGGGCCCGGCCATCCCCGTGCCGCCCCCCCGTGTCGATGTCGGCGGCGTGGGGACGGGTCGCGGCGAACCCGGCGCCGCCGGCACCGTCCACTGATGGACGCCGCCCTGGTGACGGCGGCCTCCGACGCCCTGATCGCCGTCGCTGTGGCCGTGCCCGTGTGCCTGGTGGCCGGCGGGGTCGCCATCGCCACCCGCCGGCGGGGTCGCGGTACCGACGGCGCCGCCCGGTCGGATGGCGCCGACGCCGAAGTGGCCGGGGCCGGCCGGATGACGGCGGTCCTCACCCCGCGGGCCACACCTGAGGTCGCCCCCGCGCCCACGGCCGAGCCGGCACCCCCGCCGACGCCCGAGCCCGAGGCGGAGCCCGCCTCGTACCGGGGTCGCCTGGGCAAGGCCCGCGGGCTCCTGTCCGGGTACCTCGGCGCCGTCCGGGCGAAGGGCAGGATCGACGCCACCACCTGGGACGACCTCGAGGAGGCCCTGATCCGCGCCGATGTCGGCGTGGGGGCCACCGACGCCCTGTTGGACGACCTCCGGGGCCGGGTGAAGTCGGGCGAGATCGACGGCCCCGACGCCCTGGTCGAGTCGTTGAAGGGCGACCTGGTGGCGATGCTCACCACTGACGGGTCGGGGCTGGCCGTGGTCGGCGCCGACCGTCCCGGGCCGGTCGAAGGCGAGACGGCCCGCACCGTCGACGTGTGGCTGTTCGTCGGGGTCAACGGGGTGGGCAAGACCACCACGGTGGGCAAGGTGGCCACACGGCTGACCCGGGCCGGCACCCCGGTGCTCCTGGCCGCCGGCGACACCTTCCGGGCCGCGGCCGGCGAGCAGCTCAGTCTGTGGGCCGAGCGGTCCGGCGCAGACATCGTGCGCGGGGCCGAGGGGGGCGACCCGAGCTCGGTTGTCTTCGACGCCGTCCAGCGGGCGGCTGCCAAGGGACAGCCGTTGGTGCTGGCCGACACGGCCGGCCGGCTCCACAACAAGGTCAACCTGATCGAGGAGCTGAAGAAGATCCGACGGGTGTCGGACCGACCCCCGGGCCACGTGACCGAGGTGCTCCTGGTGCTCGACGCCACCACCGGTCAGAACGGCCTGGCCCAGGCCAAGGTCTTCCTCGATGCCGTCGACGTCTCCGGGGTGGTGCTGACCAAACTGGACGGCACGGCCAAGGGCGGGATCGTGGTGGCCATCCAGCGCGAACTCGGCCTCCCGGTCAAGCTGGTCGGACTCGGCGAAGGTCCGGGCGACCTCGTCGACTTCGACCCCGAGGCCTTCGTCGACGCCCTGTTCTGAGCCGCCTGAGGCGAGGGATCGGGCGCACGGGCCGGCCACCGTGGTCGGGTAGCCTGAGCACCCCATGTTCGAGAGCCTGACCGACCGATTCGACGGCATCCTGACCCGGCTGCGGGGCCGCGGACGCCTGACCGAGGCCGATGTCGACGAGGTCCTGCGCGAGATCCGCACCGCCCTGCTGGAGGCCGACGTCGAGATCGGCGTGGTCCGCAAGTTCACCACCGCGGTCCGCGACCGGTGCGTCGGGCTCGAGCTGTCGCAGAGCCTCAGCCCGGGCCAGCAGGTCATCAAGATCGTCAATGAGGAGCTGGTCGCCATCCTCGGCGGCGAGACCCTCCAGATCCGGTACGCCAGCCGGCCCCCGACGGTCATCCTGCTCGCCGGCCTGCAGGGGTCCGGCAAGACCACGGCATCGGCCAAGCTGGCCCGCTGGTTCAAACAGCAGGGCCGCAACCCGCTGCTGGTGGGCGCCGACCTCCAGCGTCCGGCCGCTGTCGAACAGCTGCAGGTGCTGGGCGGCCAGGCCGGGGTCACGGTGTTCTCGGAGGCGACGGACCCGGTGGCCGTGGCCACCGCCGGCCTCGAGGAGGCCAAGCGCCTCGGGCGCGACGTCCTGATCGTCGACACCGCGGGCCGCCTGTCCATCGACGAGGAGCTGATGGACGAGATCCGGGACATCTCCGGGTCGGTCCGGCCCGACTACACGTTCCTCGTCATCGACGCCATGACGGGCCAGGACGCGGTGTCCACCGCGGAGGCCTTCCACGCCGCCCTCACCCTCGACGGGGTCATCTTGACCAAGCTGGACGGCGACGCCCGGGGTGGCGCCGCCCTGTCGGTGAAGGAGGTGGTGGGCCGGCCCATCGCCTTCGCCTCGACGGGGGAGAAGCTCGACGACTTCGACCAGTTCCACCCCGACCGCATGGCCGACCGCATCCTCGGCATGGGGGACGTCCTCAGCTTGATCGAGCAGGCCGAGCGCACGATGGACCAGGACGTCGCCACCAAGGGTGCGGCGGCCATCATCGAGGGGCGGTTCACCCTCGAGGACTTCCTCGAGCAGCTCCAGCAGGTCGAGAAGATGGGCTCGATCTCCGGCATGATGTCGCTCATCCCCGGCGTGTCGAAGGACCTGAAGCGGGCGTCGGAGTCGGTCGGCGACAGCCAGATCGGGCAGGTCAAGGCCATCATCTTCTCGATGACGCCCCGCGAGCGGACCGACCCCTCGATCATCGACGGGGGGCGCCGGGTCCGCATCGCCAACGGCAGCGGGACGACCACCGCCGACGTCAACGCCCTCCTGAAGCAGTTCAAGGATATGCAGAAGATGATGAAGGGCTTCGGTAAGGGGGGGATGGGCGGGGCCCTCGGCGGGCTCGGCGGCCTCCTCGGCCGGGGTGGCCCCAAGATGTCGCCGCAGGCCATGTCCGACATGGCCTCGCAGATGGGGGGGAGCGACCTGGCGGCCCTCGGGGCCGGTGCCCCGGGCGGACCGGCCAGCCCGTTCACCGGGGCGGGCGGTGGGTCGAAGGCGGCCAAGAAGGGCAAGGGCGGCAAGAAGGGCAAGGGCGGCGGCCGGGTCACGCCGAAGTCCCGCTGACCGGGGACGACAGGGTCGGAACGGGCCCGGACCGCCCCTGGTGCACACGGGTCCCCGCTTTGGTGGGAGACTGTCGGTCGCTCGCGGCCCGGACGGCCGCAACGTGTTCGTACCAACACCCAGTGCTTCACTTGGAAGACACCATGCAACAGAGGAGTTCACCGTGGCAGTAAAGCTCCGCCTCGTGCGGATCGGGAAGAAGAAGCAGCCGACGTACCGGCTGGTGGCGGCGGACAGCCGTTCGCCCCGTAACGGACGGTTCATCGAGATCGTCGGGACCTACGCCCCGCGCGGCAAGTCGTTGGCCGAGCCGGATGCCGTCGTCCAGATCGACAACGCCAAGGCCGTCAAGTGGCTGTCCCAGGGCGCCCAGCCCACGGAGCGCGTCGAGAAGCTGCTGAAGCAGTCGGGTGCACTCGACGAGTTCGCGTCGGCCAAGGCGGCCCAGTGACCGAGGAGATGACGGCGGACTCGGTGGACGACGTCAACACCATCGACGACGGATTCGACGAGCACGACGACGACGCCGGCAACCGCGTCTCCGGCGGGACCCCGCTGGCCGTCGTGACGTATCTGGTCCACTCCATCGCCTCGGACACCGAGGCCGTGGTGATCAACACCGAGGAGCGCGGCGACAGCGTGCGCTTCCGCATCCACGTGGCCCCCGAGGACATGGGACGGGTCATCGGCCGACGCGGCCGCGTGGCCCAGGCCATCCGCACGGTGGTAGCCGCCGCCGGAGCACGCGACGGCGTCCAGACCAGCGTCGACATCGTCGACGACTGACCGGGCGGTGCCCTCCCCGGCCCCCGGCGACGGCGCCGACGGCGCCGGCCACGGGGCCCACGCCCCACTGGGGCCCCCGGCCCTGCTCGGCGTCGGCCGGATCGTCAAGCCCCACGGGCTGCGCGGCGATGTCATCGTCTCACTGACCACCAACCGCGCCGAACGGGTGGCGGTCGGCTCGGTGCTCACCTCGGAGGACGGCCGGACCTTCGAGGTGGTGCGCTCGTCGCCCCACGGTGGCCGCCACATCGTGACCTTCGCCGGCGTGGCCGGCATCGAGGCGGCCGAGGCGCTGCGCGACACCCCGCTGCTGGCCGCGCCCCTCGAGGATCCGGACGCCCTGTGGGTCCACGACCTGATCGGTTCGGTGGTGGCGGACGCCGACGGCGTCGAGCTCGGCCGGGTGACCGGCGTCGAGGCGAACCCGGCCAGCGACCTGCTGATCCTCGACGGCGGCGGCCTGATCCCGCTCCGGTTCGTCACTTCCTCCGAGCCCGGGGTACGGGTCGTGGTCGACATCCCCGACGGGCTGCTCGACCTGCCGTGAGCGGCGCCTCGGATGCAACGACCGGCGCCACCCCGGCTGTCCGGATCGACGTCTTCACGCTCTTCCCCGAAGTCGTCACCGGGTACGGGGAGACCTCGATCCTCGGTCGGGCCCGCGGCCGGGGGCTCCTCGACCTGCGCGCCCACGACATTCGTGCGGCCACCCACGACGTCCACCGGAGCGTCGACGACGCCCCCTTCGGGGGCGGGGCGGGGATGGTGCTGTCCCCCGAGCCCGTGTTCGAGGCGGTGGAGGCAGTGGCCGCCGGACCCGACGGCCTGCCCCGGCCCCTCCTCCTCCTGTCGGCCTCGGGCCGGCCGTTCGACCAGGTCGTGGCCCACGAGCTGGCGGCTCTGTCGGGAGGATTCTCCCTCGTGTGCGGCCGCTACGAAGGAGTCGACCAGCGGGTGGCCGACCACCTGTGCGACGACGAGCTGTCCATCGGCGACTACGTGCTCGCCGGGGGCGAACTGGCCGCCCTGGTCGTGGTCGAGGCCGTGGTCCGGCTGCTGCCCGGTGTCCTCGGCAACGAGCAGTCCACCGACGAGGAGAGCTTCGCGGCGGGGCTCCTCGAGTATCCCCAGTACACCCGCCCGGCCGAGTTTCGGGGCCACGGGGTCCCCGAGGTCCTGCGATCGGGGGACCACGGGAATGTGGAGGCCTGGCGCAGGGCCCAGTCCCTGGTCAGGACGCTGCACCGGCGTCCCGACCTGATCGGGGCCCGAGGCGGGCTGACCCCCGAGGAGGTCCGGCTGCTGGCCGACCACGGTGAAGTGCGCCTGCTCCGCGAACACGGCTACGATTGAAGAGCCTCGCCGGCACCGGTTCGCCCCGGTGTCCGCATCGACGGCCCGCCACGCGTCGCCCTCCCGGTGGGAGCGTCGGGCCCGGGTCGCCGGCGGGGGAGAGATCGAACGACCTTCGAAAGAGACGCGCCCCATGAATCCGACCGACATCATCGACCGCGACAGCATGCGGGACGACATCCCCGACTTCCGCCCCGGCGACACCGTCAAGGTGCACGTGCGGGTGGTCGAGGGCACCCGGGAGCGGGTCCAGGTGTTCCAGGGTGCGGTCATCCGCCGTCAGGGCACCGGCATCCAGGAGACCTTCACCGTGCGCAAAGTGAGCTTCGGGGTCGGCGTCGAGCGGACGTTCCCCGTCCACTCCCCGGTCATCGACCACACCGAGGTCGTGTCGCTGGGCGACGTCCGGCGGGCCAAGCTCTATTACCTCCGCGACCGCCACGGCAAGGCGGCCAAGATCCGGGAACTGCGGACTGCCCGCTCCTGATCGTGCCCCGTGGGTGCCCGGCTGTGGCCCCGGAGCGGGCATGACGACGCGGCCCGGCGCCCGATGAGCGAAGAGGACCTCGAGCGCTACGAGTCGGAGATCGAGCTCGCCCTGGTGCACGAGTACCGGGCGGTCGTCCCGCTGTTCTCCTATGTGGTCGAGACCGAGCGCCGGTTCTACCTGGCCAACAACGTGGAGGTCACCGTGCGGTCCGACACCGCGCCGGCGTGTGTGGAGGTCATCCTCAACGACGCCTGGGTGTGGGACATGTACCGCCCGGCGCGGTTCGTGCCCTCGGTGCGCATCCTCACCTTCCGAGACGTGAACATCGAGCGGTTGCCCGACAAGGATCCGTGAGTCCGACACCGTCGCCGGGTTCCGGCTCGGGGTCGGATCACAACCGGGACCTCGGACGCCGCGGCGAGGGCGTGGCGGTGGCCTGGTACGAAGAGCACGGGTACGAGCTCCTCGAGCGCAACTGGCGCCGCCGCGAGGGCGAGGTCGACCTCATCGTCCGCAAGGGACGCACCGTGGCCTTCTGCGAGGTCAAGACCCGCTCCACCGACGCCTTCGGCACCGGAGCCGAGGCCGTCCTGCCGGCCAAGCAGCGCCGGATCCGGCGGCTCGCCTCCCGTTGGCTGGCCGAGCTGACGCCCGCTTCGGGGCGAGCCCTGGTCGACGTGCGCTTCGACGTGGTGTGCATCACCTCCGGCGACGTGGACGTCATCGAGGACGCCTTTTGAGTGTGGGCGGACCTCCTAAGGTGACCGGATGGCCGACACGCTGAAGACCTTGATCGTGGAGCGCACCGGGGGCGTGGTGACCGTCACCATGAACCGGCCGGAGCGCAAGAACGCCGCCAACGGGACCATGTGGCGGGAGCTCCTGGGCGTCTTCGAGGACGTGGCCGGCGACCGCGGCGCCCGGGCGATGGTCCTGACCGGCGCCGGGGGCGCCTTCTGCTCGGGCGCCGACCTGTCCGACCCGTCCGACGTGGCCGGTCGGCCCGGCGACCCCAACCTGGTCCAGATGCGGGCACTGGCCGATGTCGCCCTCCGCCTGCACCGGCTCCCGAAGCCGACCATCGCCAAGGTGGGCGGGGTGGCCGCCGGGGCCGGCATGTCGATGGCCCTTGGCTGCGACCTGGTGGTGGCCTCGGAGTCGGCCCGCTTCTCCCAGATCTTCGCCAAGCGCGGACTCTCGGTCGACTTCGGGGCGTCATGGCTGCTGCCCCGGCTGATCGGGCTGCACAAGGCGAAGGAGCTGGCCTACTTCGCCGACATCCTGAGCGCTTCCGAGGCCGAGGCATTCGGCCTCGTCAACCGGGTAGTGCCCGACGACGACCTGGACCGGTTCGTCGACGACTGGGCCCGGCGGCTCGCCGAAGGTCCGACGCTGGCGCTGTCGATGACCAAGACCATGCTGAACAACTCGCTGGCCGTCTCCATGGAACAGGCGCTGGAGGACGAGGCCCGGGCCCAGTCGGTCAATTTCGTCACCCGGGACACCCGAGAAGCGCTGACCGCCTTCGCCGAGCGTCGTCCGCCGGCCTTCGAGGGCCGCTAGACCCACGGCCGGTGGTGCTCACCCTCCCGAGGCATGGAACAGTCGGCCGATGGCGAAGCCGAGTGCGGCGGCACCCAGACCGATGCACACCATCTTCAGCCCGTTCTTCCACCAGGAGCCGACCCGGGTGAGGGCCGAGTAGACCCCGACTCCGAACAGGACGACGGCACTCGAGATGATGGCCACGACCAGAGCAGGTCCCCGCGCCAGGAAGACGAACGGGAGCAGCGGAATGAAATGGCCGACGAGCGTGGCGATGGTGATGACCGCGGAGCTGCGCAGGACGTCCCGGTTCTCGACCGGCTGCAGATGGCGCTCCTCTTCCATGATGGTGGTGACCCATTTCTCACGGTTGTCCGTGATGGTGGCGACCACCTGATCGAGAAGAGGGCCGGAGAACCCCTTGGCACGGTAGAGCTCGGTGATCTCCCGGCTCTCCAGGTCGGTGTCGACGCTGACCGCCGACTCTTCGATGGCGCGCTGGGCGGCGTAGTAGTCGCGGTCGGCGACGGTCGAGGTGTAGCCGACGGCTCCCATCGAGATGGACTCGGTGATGGCCGCGGCAAACCCGGCGGCCAGCAGGACGGTACGGTCCCCACCCCCGGCGATCACGCCGAGGATGATGCCGAGAATGTTGACCAGGCCGTCTTGGCCTCCGAGGATGACATCTCGGAGCCAGTCCGTCCTACCTTCGTGGCTGTGCCGGCTGCCGCTGCGCGACAACCCCAAGTCCGGCTGCGGCTCTTGTTGGCCCGTGCCTTGCCCGGCACAGGCCCGGCCGAGGCGGGTGACAGGTGTGGGTTGCGAACCCGTGCCCGAGGCTGGATCGGTCATCCGAGCGAGAAGCTACGTCTGAATACCCCTCGGTGCAACCCTCGGCGGGCGTCGAGGATCCGAGGCGTCGGTTGGATGACACACCCGATCCGTAAGGTGTGTCCGGTGCCTCGAGGGCTGATGGCATCGGTGTATCCCAGTCGTTCCCGCCCTCCTGAGTCCCACCCTTCCTCAGGAGGCACCTGTGATCGCCAGCATCCCCTCCGCCGTCCTCCAAGGTGTCGACGGCTGCCCCGTCGTGGTCGAGGTCCACGTGGCCAACGGCCTGCCCGGATTCACCGTGGTGGGGCTGCCCGACGCCGCCGTGCGGGAGTCCCGCGACCGGGTGCGCGCCTCGTTCGCGTCGAGCGGACTGCCGTGGCCCCGCCGGCGGATCACGGTGAACCTGGCTCCGTCCGCCATTCCGAAGGGAGGTGCCGGCCTCGACCTGCCCATCGCCCTCGGGGTCCTGGTGGCCTCCGGCGTGGTGGCACCCGAGGCGGTGGCGGGCTACGCCTTCGTGGGCGAGCTCGGACTGGACGGCTCACTGCGCGGCGTGCCGGGGGCGCTGGCCTTGGCCGACGCGCTGAGGTCCCACCGGTTGGTGGTGGCCGTCGAGGACGGGCCCGAGGCCTCGCTGGGCGGCGGCACCTGCCTCACGGCACCGAACCTGGTCGAGGTCGTGGCCCGTTGCACGGGGCGCCGGCCGTGGCCCGGGCCACCCCCGGCGACGACCGGGCCGCAGGGGACCGACGACGGATCCGGGGCTGCGGGCGATCTCGCCGAAGTGAGGGGCCATCTGCTGGCGCGCCGGGCCCTCGAGGTGGCGGCCACCGGGGGTCACCACCTGTTGATGGTGGGCCCGCCCGGAGCCGGCAAGACGCTTCTGGCCAACCGCCTGCCGGGCCTTCTCCCCGACCTTGACGACGCCACGGCGCGGGTGGCGACGCGCATCCGTTCGGCCGCCGGGATCGGCGGGGCGACCACCTCGCTCCTGCGGCGCCCACCGTTCCGGGCTCCCCACCACGGGCTGTCGGCGGTGGCCATGATCGGAGGGGGCACCGGGGCCCTCCGGCCTGGCGAGGTCAGCCTGGCGCACGGCGGGACGCTCTTCCTCGACGAGCTCGGCGAGTTCCCCACGACCGTGCTCGACGCCCTCCGCCAACCCCTCGAGGATGGCGTCGTGCGGGTCAGCCGATCGCACGGATCATCCACGTGTCCGGCCCGCTTCCTGCTGGTGGCGGCCATGAATCCGTGCCCTTGTGGGGAGGGCGGGGTGCCCGGTGGTTGCCGGTGCCCGCCCGCGGCGCGGGCCCGCTACGGGCGCAGGCTATCGGGTCCGCTCCTCGACCGGTTCGACATCACGCTGCGGATCGACCGCCCAGCCGACACCGAGCTCCTGGACCGCGATCCGGGCGAGTCGACGGCGGTCGTGGCGGCCCGGGTGGCCGAGGCGCGAGCCCGGGCCGGGGCGCGGGGGGTGCCGACCAACGCCGAGCTCGACGGTCCGGCGCTCGACCAGGCCACATCCCTCGACGACCGGGCCACCGCCTGTCTCGAGGCGCACCTGCGCTCCGGGAAGTTGAGCGCCCGGGGGCTCCTGCGGGTCCGCCGGCTGGCCCGCACGGTGGCCGACCTCGATGGGGCGGGCGACACGGTCGAGTCGCGCCACGTGAGCGAGGCCCTGTTCCTACGGGGCGGGCGCGACCTCCTGTTCGGCGAGGAGACGCGGTGAGCGCCGGGCCCGATGAGGACCTGGACTGCGCGGCGGCGCTGCTCGACCTGGCCGGCATGACTCCCGTGCGCCTGGCCAAACTGCTGGACGGCTTCGGACCCCGTCTCGCCTGGCGGTCCGTGACGGCCGGCACCCACCCGGCCGACCGGGGCCGGAAGTTTGCCCGAGCCGCCAGAGGTGTCCGTCCAGCCGACGCCGCCCGGCGCTACGAGTCGGCCGGCATACGGCTGCTCCTGCCCGACCGGGCCGGCTATCCAGCCGCCCTGGCCGGCGACCCGGGTGCGCCGGCCGTGCTGTGCGCCGACGGCGACACTTCGGTGCTGGAGGCCCGCCCGGCGGTGGCCGTCGTGGGTACGAGGTCGGCCACCCCCTACGGGGTGAAGGTGGCCGCCGGGCTGGGTCGGGAGCTGGCCGCAGCCGGGGTGGTGGTCGTCTCCGGGCTGGCCCTCGGGATCGACGCCGCCGCCCACGCCGGCGCGCTGGCGGCGGGGTCGACCGGCGCCCCGCCGTTGGCCGTGGTCGGCACCGGGCTCGACGTGGTCTACCCCCAGGAGAACCGGCTGCTGTGGGAGCGGGTGGCCGCGGTCGGAGCCGTCCTGTCGGAGGCGCCGCTGGGCACGGCGCCACGCCGCCGGGTCTTCCCGGCCCGGAACCGGATCATCGCGGCGCTGTCGGACGTGGTCGTGGTCGTCGAGTGCCACGGCCGGGGCGGCTCGCTGTACACGGCGGAGGCTGCCGCCCGCCGGTCCATCCCCGTGTGCGCCGTGCCCGGATCGGTGCTGAGTCCGGCGTCGAGGGGCACCAATGGCCTCCTGGTGGACGGGTGCACGCCGGTCCGTGACGTGTCGGACGTGCTGGTGGCGGTGGCCCTGGCCCGGGGCGACGCCCCCGTGCGGGCCGCAGGTACCGCGGCTGGCCCGCCGCCGGTGGGCGGGGACGCCGCCCTTGGGCTCGACCGGGTCGGGAGATTGGTATGGGAGGCGGTCGAGGACACGCCGACCACGGTCGAGACGGTGCTGCTCCGCACGAATCTCTCCCTGGCTGCCCTGACCGAGGCGGTCGCCGACTTGGTCGACCTGGGGCTGTTGGTGTCGGGTGCCGGGTGGTGGTCGAGGGCGTGATGCGGACGGGGCGGGACACCGGGTGCAGCCGGGGTCGACCGCTACTGTGCGGGGGTGCCCGTGCCCGACCACGTCACCACGTCCGTGGGAGGACTGAGCCTGTGGTTGGAGGCCCCGGAGGCAGGCACGGAGGACGGATCGGTGCTGGAGCGGGCCCGGACCGCAGCCGAGGCGGCGGTGCGGATCGGCTGCACGGCGCTGTGGATCTCCGAGCCCGACCGGGACCCCGCCACCGGGCGGGTCCCGTACGAGGCCTACTCCCTCCTGGGTGCCATGGCCACCTACCGGTACGACCTGCACCTCGGCGTGTCGGCAGATGGCGGCGAGCGGCGCGCCCCTTCGATCTTGGCCAAGATCGTGAGCGGCATCGACGTCATCTCCCGCGGCCATGGTGTCCTGTCGCTCGAAGCCGACCGGGCCGATGCCGCCGACAGGCTGGCCAACTGGCTCGAGGTGGCCCGGGCCGTGCTCGAGGACGATTCCCCGTCGTTCGGGGGCCGGTTCCATTCCGTGGCCGGGGCGGTCAACCGGCCCGCCCCGGTCCAGACCGGCGGGGTGCCGCTCGTCGTGTTCTTGAACGGCACGGGGTCGGCCGCCGGTCTGGTCGAGGTCTGCGCCCGCTCGGCCGACGCCGTGGTGGTGGGCCACTACGCCGTCCGGGAGATTGTGGATTCCGTCGCCGAATGGCCCGGCGCCCGCTCCCGGCCGGCCGACCGGGTAGCCGTCCTGGGTAAGGTCCGGACGTCCGGCGCAAGTGGCACCCGGATCGTCGACGAGGTGGCGGCCGTCCGTGACGCCGGGGGCGACGGATGCCTGGTGGGGGTGGCGGCGCCGTGGTCCGTCGAACTGTTGGAGGGCATGCGGCCGGCCTGGTGAACGGCGCCCCTGCCGGGGCGCGCGGCACCAACTAGATCCGTCGGCGCCGACCGCACTGGCGGCTGTGTGCCCCGAGAATCCCAGGGAGTGCGCTGATACGGTGCGCCCATGTTGATCGGTGCCCACGTACGAGCGGGGAAGGGCCTGGTTCCGGCCCTCCAGCACGGCGCGGACATCGGGGCGGACTCCGTCCAGATCTTCACCCAGAGTCCCCGGATGTGGAAGGCCTCCCAGTACAGCGACGAGGTCCTGGCGGCCTACCGGGAGGCCCAGGACGAGCACCCCTCGGTGGTCTCCACCTTCTGTCACGCCACCTACCTCATCAACCTGGCCTCGCCTGATCCCGAACTGGCGGTGAAGTCGCGCACCTGCCTGACAGCCAACCTGTCGACGGCGGACGGCATGGGCGCCGAAGGCCTCGTGCTGCACATCGGCAGTCACCGGGGGAGCGGCTTCGAGACGGCCCTCCCGGCAGTGGCCGAGGCGCTGGTCCGTACCCTCGACGAGGTCGACGCCGACATCGAAGGCTGCCCGATCCTGTTGGAGAACGCCGCCGGCGCCGGCGACACCGTCGGCCGGTCCTTCGAGGAGCTGGCCCAGGTCATCGACGCCGCATCCGGTGACGAACGCCTGGGGGTCTGCCTCGACACCCAGCACCTGTGGGCGTCGGGCATCCCGTTTGGCACGGTCGACGAGGCCGACGCCCTCGTCGTCCTCATCGACGGCACCGTCGGCATGGACCGGCTCCGGTGCATGCACCTCAACGACTCCAAGGTGGACTTCGGGGCCAACAGGGACCGGCACGAGAACATCGGGGACGGCACCATCGGCGCCGACGGACTGGCCGCGCTGCTCGGCCACCCGGCCCTGCAGGGCCTACCGGCCATCCTGGAGGTACCGGGCGAGGGGGACGGCCCCCGGACCGAGGACGTGGCCTCGGCCCGACGGGTGCTGGAGGCGGGTCTGGCGCTGCGCTCCTGACGCTCCGCGCCCTCCGGGGAGCGGTCGGAGCTCAGTTGTAATGAGAATCATTCCCATATAGTGTGTGGGTGTGCGTAGGTTCCCATGGCCTCAGCCGATGCGGCCGATCGTGGCCGTGGCGGCCAAGTTGGACGCGTCGGCCGCGGCACTGCGGCGATCCCATGGTTGACGTGACGACCACCGCGGAGACGGTCGGTCCGGCGGTCCGGTTCGAGGACGCCACGGCACGGATCGGCGGACGGGACATCTGGACCCACGTGGACCTCGCCATCGATCCCGGCACCTTCGTCGCCGTCCTCGGCCCCAACGGGTCCGGGAAGTCGACCCTCATCAAGGCCGTCCTCGGCGTCCTCCCCCTGGCTGCCGGCCGGGTGGCCGTCCTCGGTCGTCCGCCGGGCGAGGCCGGTGGGGACATCGGGTACCTGCCGCAACGAAGGAGCTTCGACCCGAGCATGCGGGTCCGGGGAATCGATGTGGTCCGCCTCGGAGCCGACGGCGACCGGTGGGGCGTGCCCCTACCCTGGGGGGCCGCCAGGCGGGCCCGTGACGCCCGGGTGGCCGAAGTGATCGACCTGGTGGGGGCCGGTGACTATGCCCGGCGCCCCGTGGGCGAGATGTCAGGGGGCGAACAGCAGCGCCTGCTCATCGCCCAGGCCCTGGTGCGCAACCCCCACCTCTTGCTCCTCGACGAACCGCTCGACAGCCTCGACCTGCCCAACCAGGGAGCCGTGGCCGCGCTGATCGCGGACATCAGCCAGGAGTTCGGGATCACCGTGGTCATCGTGGCCCACGACGTGAACCCCATCGCCTCGGCACTCGACGGTGTGGTCTACGTGGCCCGGGGGCGGATCGTCAGCGGGACCCCCGACGAGGTCATCACCACGGCAACACTGTCCGAGCTCTACGGCTCGCCCATCGAGGTGCTCACCACCAGCGACGGCCGACGGGTGGTGGTCGGCCAACCGGACGCGTCCTCCCACCACGTCGGGCCCCACGGCCACCACCACGACGTCCGATGACCACCATCCACCTCCCGTTGGCGACACTGTCAGGTCCCGGAGCGAACCCGATCGACGACGTGCGCCAGATGCTGGCCCTCCACTTCATGGTCAACGCCTTCCGGGCCGGGGCCGTCGTGGCGGTCCTCGGCGCCGTCATCGGCTGGTTCATGGTGCTGCGACGTCAGAGCTTCGTCGGCCACACGCTGGCCGTGGTGTCCTTTCCGGGGGCGGCCGCCGCGCTCTGGCTCGGGGTGAGCGTGACGTCGGGCTACTTCGCGGGCAGCATTGCCGCCGCCCTGGTGATCGCGCTGGTCCCCCGGTCCCCTTCCGGCCGGGCCGGCAGCCAGGAGTCGGCGGTGATCGGGACCGTCCAGGCCTTCGCCCTGGCCACGGGGGCCCTGTTCGTCAGCCTCTACGGGGGTTTCCTCGACAGCATCACCGGCCTCCTGTTCGGCTCGTTCCTCGGGGTGTCCGACGGCCAGGTGGTCACCCTTGCGGTGGTCGCCGTGGTCGTGCTGGCGACCATGGCCGCCCTGGCCCGCCCCCTGTTCTTCGCCACCGTGGACCGCGAGGTGGCCTCCGCACGCGGGGTGCCGGAGCGGGCCCTGTCGGTCACCTTCCTCCTGGTGCTCGGCTGCACGGCCGCCGAGGTCAGCCAGATCACCGGGTCGCTGCTCGTCTTCGCCCTGCTGGTGATGCCGGCCGCCGCCGCCCAGCAGTTGACGGCCCGCCCCGTGCTCGGGCTGTGCGTGGCAGTCGCCCTCGGGCTGGCCGTGGTGTGGCTGTCTCTTGGCGTGGCGTTCTACTCGACGTGGCCGGTGGGGTTCTTCGTGTCGTCCTTCGGGTTCGCCGCCTACCTGGCCGCCGCCGGTGCCCGGTGGGCGGGCGCACGGTGGCGCGGTGGCGTCCGGTCGGCGCCGGTGTTCACCGTCGGGGTGACCGGCCCGTGACGGCGACCTTCTTCATCTTCGCCCACCCGTTCCTGGAGTCGGCCTTCGGCGCCGGCACGGCCATCGCCCTGGTGTCGGGTCTGGTGGGCTACGTGGTGGTCCTCCGGGGCCAGGTCTTCGCCGGCGATGCGCTGTCCCATGTCGCCTTCACCGGTGCGCTGGCCGCGTTGGCCTTCGGCGTCGACCTCCGCGTCGGCCTCTACGGCGGGTGTGTCGCCTTCGCCCTGCTGCTCGCCGCTCTCGGGCGGCGCGGTGGGGCCGATGACACCGTGATCGGCTCGATGTTCGCCTGGGTGCTCGGACTCGGCGCCCTGTTCCTCAGCCTGTTCACCACGTCGTCGAGCGGTACCGGGGGCTCGGGGGGCACCACCGGGGTGAACGTGCTCTTCGGCTCGATCCTCGGTCTGAGCGGGGGCCAGGCCCTGGCCGACGCGGTGGTGTCGCTGGCGGTGGGGGCGGTGCTGGTGGCCGTGGCCCGCCCGCTGGTCTTCGCCAGCCTCGACCCGGCGGTGGCCGTGTCCAGGGGAGTGCCGGTGCGGGCCCTCTCCTACGGCTTCTTCGTGCTGCTCGGGGTGACCGCAGGGGTCGCCACCCAGGCGGTCGGCGCCCTGCTGCTCCTCGGCCTCCTGGCCGCACCGGCCGGCGCGGCCCAACGACTGACGGCCCGCCCGTTCCGGGCCCTGTGGCTGTCGGCGGCCATCGCCGTCGGGTCGATGTGGGTGGGCCTGACCGTGACCTACCTGGTGCCCACGGTGCCTCCCAGCTTCGGGATACTGGGGGTGGCGACCTCCGTCTACCTGGGTACGTTCGTCTGGTCCGGCCTCGCCCGCCGTCGGTCCGACCGGCCTCACCCGGCGCACGCCGTAATGTGGCCGGCGTGAGTGTCGCCGCCTCCGTGCACGAACAGGCCGCCCTGCGCCTCGGGGGCCTGGACCAGCGCTACACGCCCGTACGCCGTGCACTGGTGACCACGCTGGCCACGGCCGGGCGGCCCCTCTCGATCCCCGAGATCCTCGAGGTGAACGAGGCGCTCCCGCAGTCCAGCGCCTACCGCAACGTGACCGCCCTGATCGAGGCCGGTGTGGTGCGGCGGGTGACCGGCGTGGACGATCACGGCCGCTTCGAGCTGGCCGAAGAGCTGGCCGGCCACCACCACCACCTGGCCTGTGCCCGCTGCGGCACGGTCGAGGACATCGTTCCGTCGCCGCGCCTGGAGCGGGCCATGGACGAGGCGGCCAGGGTGGTGGCCGAGGAGCAGGGCTATCAGGTGACCGGCCACCAGTTCGACCTGGTGGGGACCTGCCCGACCTGCCAACTGGCGCCCGACGCTCCTACGATGCCGAACGCCCGCGGGGCGCTGTGACGAGACGTCCGAAGGGCGCCATCAAAAGGAGACCTACGTGAGCCAGGACTTCCGCACCGAGACGGACAGCATGGGGGCGATCGAGGTGCCTGCCGACCGCTACTGGGGGGCCCAAACGGCACGGTCGCTGCTGCATTTTCCGATCGGCGACGACCGGATGCCCAAGCCCCTGATCCGGGCCATCGGGGTGTTGAAGGAGGCCTCGGCCCAGGTCAACGCCGACCTTGGCAAGATGGCGCCGGAGAAGTCGGCCCTGATCATCGCCGCGGCCACAGAGGTGGCGGAGGGCAAGCTCGACGACGAATTCCCGTTGAGCGTCTGGCAGACCGGCAGCGGCACCCAGTCGAACATGAACGCCAACGAGGTGATCTCCAACCGGGCCATCGAGATGGCGGGCGGGAAGATGGGCTCGAAGGAGCCTGTGCACCCCAACGACGACGTCAACATGTCCCAGTCGTCCAACGACACGTTCCCGACGGCCATGCACATCGCCGCGGTGGAGGAGATCACCCACCGACTGCTGCCCGCCATCCGTCACCTGCGGGAGTCGCTGGCCGCCAAGTCCGAGGCCTACGACTCGATCACCAAGATCGGCCGCACCCACCTGATGGACGCCGTCCCGCTCACGCTCGGCCAGGAGTTCTCGGGCTACGTGGCCCAGCTCGACGCCGACGTCCGGCGGATCGAGTCGACCCTCGACGACCTCTACGAGCTGGCCGCCGGCGGCACCGCGGTGGGTACGGGGCTCAACACCCACCCGGAGTTCGGTGTCCGGGTGGCCGAGGCCATCGCCGAGCTGACGTCGCTGCCCTTCGTCACCGCGCCCAACAAGTTCGCCGCCCTGGCCGCCCATGACGCCCTGGTCATGACCAGCGGGACGTTGCGCACCCTCGCCGCCTCGCTGATCAAGATCGCCGACGACATCCGCTGGCTGGGGTCGGGACCGCGGTGCGGACTCGGCGAGCTGAACCTGCCCGAGAACGAGCCCGGCTCCTCGATCATGCCGGGCAAGGTCAACCCGACCCAGAGCGAGGCCATGATCATGGTGTGCATCCAGGTCTACGGGAACGACGCGGCGGTCGCCATGGCCGGGGCCCGGGGCAACCTGGAGCTCAACGTGTGCAAGCCCGTGATCATCCACAACGTCCTCCACTCGGTCGAGCTGCTGGCCGAGGCGTCGAGCGCGTTCACACGCTTCTGCGTCGACGGGCTCGAGCCCAACGAGGCACGGATCCGCCAGCACCTGGAGAATTCGCTCATGCTGGTCACCGCGCTCAATCCGATCATCGGGTACGACAAGGCCGCCGAGGTGGCCAAGAAGGCCCACAAGGAAGGCACGACACTTCGGGAGTCGGCCCTCGCCCTCGGGTACCTGACCGGGGAGCAGTTCGACGAGGCTGTCCGCCCCGAATCGATGACGCATCCCTGACGCATCTCTGACTGGGGCCACCCGAGAGCCATCAAGGAGTGGCGCAGCCAACGGGCATCGTGCGGCGAGGCTCGATGCGTCAGCTCGACTCGGCTCTGGAACGTGGGTCCAGGCACGAACCGCTGGTGGTGGCGGCCGGTCGATCGGTGACGTATTCTCCATCGCTCTCACGGTGTTTCAGCACGGAGTACGGTGCACGGAGGCACACGCCTATCGCGGTGACCCTCCGGCACTGCTGGTCGACTGAGTTGAAAGTAAGGACAATGGATTTCAAGCGTTCTTCGCACGTATCGCGGCGCCGTGGGCCGATCGCACGGCTCGGTGTCGTCCGCACGTCCATCATCGGTCTGGCGGCACTGCCCGCCCTCTTGACCGTCGTGTCGGGCACGGCTGTGGCAACTGGCGTGACGTCCCCCGTGGTCACGGCGACGCAAGCCTCATTCACGATTCCCCAGGGCGCCCAAACGCCACCGATCGGCACCACGTGGCTGCTCAAGCTCCAGGATCTGTCGACCGGAAAGGTCATCGGCTCCCAACAGTTCGCGACTACCGCGGCGCAACCCTCGGCGACCTTGGAGATTCCCGTGCCGACCGTCGACGGCTGCCACTTCCAAGTGGACGTACGGACCACTCCTCCCGGGCAACCGGTGGGCCCGACATCTGGGACCTTCTACTCAGATCTCATTGCCGTGGTCCCTGGTTGCGGGACAACGCCTACGACGACCACCACGACCACGCGACCCACTGATTCGACGACAACGACCACACTGCCGACGACAACGACCACAATCTTGCCTGTGGTGTCTGCTGGCACGGTCGACGAATCATCGACAGCGCAGCTGCCCTACACCGCCGCCACCGCCGCGTCCGTCTCGACGACTGCATCCACGCAGGCAGAGTTGCCGTTCACGGGACTGAATACGCAGTTCCTGGCCGGGTTGGGCCTGCTGCTCATCGGGGCCGGTTACCTGCTGATACGCCGGCGTCCGGCGAGGAAGCACGCGGGCAGGTGATCGTCCTCGGGTGCGGGTGCGACTCGGCCCACTGAGTTAGACGTACGCCTGGGACGGGAGCTGGGGTTCCGGCATTGTGGGGCGTCTTTCAACCTCAGTACAGCTCGAGTCGATTCACCACCAGGGGAGCCTCCACTGTCTGGCGCACATCGGTGTGACAGTGGTCACAGACGAGTTGACCGCCTTCCAAGGGTGCACCACAGTTCGGACACGAAGATCGGCCCACGGTGACCTGGGCGTTGAAGGCGAAGTCCCAGAATTGGCTGCTGCCATGCTGGACCCCGTCGGGAGATCGGGTGTCGACCAGGAGATGCACGCGTAGCGTTCGATCGCCATCCCGCATGGGCGTACCGACGAGGTGGAGTACGACGGCCACCGGTTCGTCCCCGTTGAGCGATCCGGCATTGCGCTGGCACTGGGCGATCACCCCGGGGGCGAATGTGCCTCGGAGGACATCCATGTTGCCCGACGAATCGGCGGCAAAAAGCATGGGGACCGCGCTGCCCACCGTGGCCGTCAAGACGTCCAGGGTCAGCGTGCTCGGCTCTCCCGTGGCGGCCGCCATCTGATTGAGGATGTCAGGCCAATCCTCCGGGTTGTCCACGGAAACTGCGACGGGTGCCAGCCTGGACTGGTCGGACACGGTCATGGCTGCGGCGACTCTCCGGGCGACGCGTCGATCGGCGCGGAGGGGACCTGCGCCGGTGAGGCCCCGGCACTGGCCGTGGCCATGTCGGCACCGACAACGGACGCTCCGCAGCTCGGGCAGAAGCGCGATCCGGGAGGCACGGCGGTGCCGCACTGGGTACAGAAATGCGCCGGCCCTCCGACGGTCGGGGCGCCGGCGGTCGGTGCCGGCACGGCCGTCGGGATGTTGGCGGCCGGTGCCACCGGTGCGGTCGGTGCCACCGGCACGCCCATCATCATGCCGGCGACGATGCCCGGCTGAGCGCCGACGTTGCCATTGGACACCCCCTGGGCGATCTCCAGGGCGGCCTCGCCGCGCACGGCGCTGTCGAACGAGCCGGCCACCCCGGTGTAGGCCTTGGCCGCGGCGAACTGCTTCATCTGCTGGGCGTCGGCGTCCGGGAGGTTGACGTTGAGTTCGGCGAAGGTGGTCAGGGCCAAGCCGTAGGCGACGAGCTTCTCGTTGGCCTTGGCCAAGGCTGCATCGCCGGTGGCGTCCTGGAGCTGTCCCATGGCCAGCACGCCGTGCTCGCTCACGAGATCGGGCAGGACGGCGCGGATGGCGGCCAGGGCCTGATCCTCGACCCACGTCGAGATGGCCCCGTTGAAGTCCTCCACACCGTCCGTGCCGATCAACTTGGCCAGCAGGACGGATGGGTCGGTCACTCGGAACGCCAGTTCGCCGAACACCCGCAGCGAGACCACGAGCCCGGTCGGACCGTCGGTTAGGTTGTCGACGGGGCCGCCGAACTCCTGGTTGGCGATGTCTCTCGTGGTGACGAAGTAGAGCTCGGCGTCGTAGTACGCGTCACCGGTCAAGCGGTCGACGAGCCAACCGAGCGTGAGGGAGGCTCCCTCGTCCAGGGGGTGACGGCCGGGTCCGAGGGTTCCGATCACCTTTCCCAGGTTGGTGAAGACCGCCAAGTAGTCCAAGTCGACATTGACCAGCGAGTGCTGGATGATCTGCTGGTCGGGCCACTTCCAGGCGATCTTGTTCTTCTCGTTGTCCGGCATCTCGATGAAGAGGCGTTGCAGGCCAGAATCCTTGTGTCCTTGGAACAGGGGCATGGTTCAGTGATCCTTCCTGAGGCGGGCGGTCATGCCCGTTCACCCTCGATCAGTTTGCGCAGGGCATCTGCCGACTCATGACTGATGTGGCTCTGGCTGACGATTTCGCCGACCAGGAGGTCTGCCCAGGTGGGGAACGGGAGTGGGTCGGACGCCGGACCACGCTGCAGTGTCAGCGAGTCGACGCCGCAGGTCAGCACGCCGTCGGTCGACGCCACCCAATAGGCACCGGCGCCGATCGTCACCAGGATGCGGTGGATCGGGTCGGACGGCCGGTGTAGGTCGTTCACGTAGGGGAGATCCCCGACCAGGCGCCGGAGCCTCCCATTGCGATAGCTCACGTCGATCTTCAGGCCTGGCACCGAGGACAGACGTTCGACCAGTGCGTGGAGCAGGGCGTCGAGCTCCGCCGCATCGAGGCGCAGCACTGCCGCGGTGGACTCGAGTTCGGCGGGAACGGTCCCTGTATTCGTGTCGTCGGTCATGGGGGCGGCTTCCAGTTGGTGCATCTCGGTGCGCTTCCACAGCTATCGACAGGCAGGCGGGCCAACTTGACCGGCGGAATTGGTCCGTCACCGTATTCGGTCGACCGTTAACGTAGTAGCCGATCGCTCGCTCGGGGAACTCGCCGGCAGCATGATCAAGCGGATAGCGCGCCGACGGAGCTCGCCAATGCGTGTGGCTGGTAACTGACGGACCGTCAGACAGCGCACTATCCTTCAGCCGTGCCCGACGCAATCGGACCCGGGACCACGGAGTAGGAGTAGGCGCGTGACGATCACCCCCCCAGCCGACCTGCATATCGGGCTGACCGACGGCACCTTCTACGGCGGCGACCCCTTCCCGGCGTTCGCCTGGATGCGGGCCGAGGCCCCGGCCTACTTCGATGAGGTGGCCGGCGTCTGGGGGATCACCCGCTACGCCGACATCAAAGAGATCTCGAAGGACCCGGACACCTTCTCCAACGCCGGGGGCATCCGCCCGGACAGCGACGCGCTGCCGATGATGATCGACTTCGACGCGCCCGAGCACGTGCGTCGCCGGCGCCTGGTCAGCGAGGGCTTCACCCCCCGGCGCATCCGCGAGAGCGAAGAGGGCATCCGGACGGTCTGCGACGCCATCATCGACCGGGTGTGCGAGCAGGGCTCGGCCGACTTCGTCGCCGACATCGCCGCCCCACTGCCCATGATCGTGATCGGCAACATGCTGGGCGTGGCGCCCGAGGACCGGGACGCCCTGCTCGGGTGGTCGGACGACATGCTCAAGGCGCTCGGATCGCCCGACCCGACCGCCATGGACCGGGCCGCATTGGCTGCCATGGAGTACGCCGAGTACATCACCGCGGTGGCCGACCAGCGTCGACGCGATAGCCAGACCGACGACCTGATCGGCACCCTTGTCCACGCCGAGATCGAGGGCGACAAGCTCGACGAGTCGTCGGTGATCTACGAGTCGCTCCTGATCCTGATCGGCGGTGACGAGACCACCCGCCACGTCATCAGCGGCGGCATGTACGAGCTGCTCACCCATCCGGATCAGTTCGCCCTCCTGGCCGCCGAACGTGACCGCCTGCCGCTGGCCGTCGAGGAGATGCTGCGCTGGGTCACACCGATCAAGAACATGGCCCGACAGGTCACCCGGGACGTGGACCTGCACGGCCGGACCATCACGAAGGGCCAGAAGCTGCTCCTGCTCTACCCGTCGGCCAACCGGGACGAGACGGTGTTCGAGGATCCCGAGCGCTTCGACATGACCCGGACGCCGAACGACCACATGGCGTTCGGCTTCGGATCCCACTTCTGCCTGGGCAACCGCCTGGCCCGCATGGAGCTGCAGATCATGTTCGACCGGCTACTCGAGCGCCTGCCCGACCTGGCTCTGGCCAGCGATGCCGAGTTGCCCAAGCGGGCCGCCAACTTCGTATCCGGCTACGAGACCATGCCGGTCACGTTCACGCCCACCGCACCGGTCAGGGCCACGGCCTGATGGCCCGTCCCGCTGCCCTCGACGCCGAGGCGGTGGCTGCGGCCCTGGCGGCACCCGACGCGCCGGCGTGGGACCTGGTCGACGGACAGCTGGTCAAGGTGGTGGCATGCGCCAGCTTTCCGGCCGCCCTGGACTTCGTCATGACCGTGGGTGGTCTGGCCGAGCAGGCCGACCATCATCCGGACATCGACATCCGTTGGCGGACGGTGCGGTTGGCCCTGGTCACCCACGACGCCGGTGGGATCACCGAGCTGGACTTCTCGCTCGCCCGGGCCATCGACGCCCTGACCTGATCCGGAACGACCCGGTGGGACGGAACCCGAGCGGGCCTCGCACCACCGGGTCTTCGCCGGGGTCAGTAGCCTCCGGTGCAGCCGTTCTGGTCCGGGGCCCAGTCGGAGTTGCCGTAGTAGTAGGTGGCGAAGGCCACGGCCACCCGGATCTGCTGCAGCGGCGCGGCGTAGGCGGCGTTCCCGGAGAACCCGAAGGTGTTGAACTGCGCCCAGTTGGCGCGGCTCATGCCGAGGCCTCCTGCGAAGACGGCGCCGTTGACCCCCCAGTTCCCACCTTCCTCGCAGAGGTTGACGCGGTCCCACGCGGCGATCTGGTACGACGACAGGCCGTAGTCGGACGCCGGGGCGGCGACAGGTGCGGGTGGTGCCTGAGGGGTGTGCACGGTGCTCCCGCCCAGTGAGCCGTAGAAGCCCACCGAACCGAAGTTGAAGACCCCGCCGTCGGCGGCCACGTCCACGTAGCCGCTGCCGGTGGACGAGGAGGCCATGATCGGCTTGTTGAGGGTCAGGCCGGCCAACGAGCCGCGATAGGTGGCTCCGCCGAAGGCGAAGGTGCCACCGTCGCGGGACACCACGCGGTAGCCGCCGCCGGCGGCGTCGACCGCCACGGCCGGTGCACTGATCGGTGCGGTGCCGTAGAAGGGAGCGTCACCGAAGGCATAGATGCTGCCATTGGCTGCCACCTCCCAGTAGCCGGCACCGTCCGAGGAAGGGGCGATACCCACGATCGGGCTGGTGGGCGACATGTGGGTGGCGGCGCCGTGGAAGCCGGCATCGCCGAAGGCGAACACGCCGCCGTCGGCGCCGACCAGCCAGTAACCACGGCCGTCGGAGGTGCGGGCCATCCCTGCGATCGGAGAACCGAGCGTGTTGGCCCCGGCCGAGCCGTAGAAGCCGGCGTCGCCGAAGGCGAACACACCGCCGTCGGCCGCCACCTCCCAATAGCCGTGGCCGTCGGGAGTGGCCGTAAACCCGACGATCGGGCTGTTGACGTGCAGGGCGCCGACGGATCCGTGGTAGCCGGCGTCACCGAAGGCGAACACGCCGCCGTCAGCGCCGACCAGCCAGTAGCCCCCGCCGGTGGGCGTGGCCGCAGCCGAGACGATCGGGGCGTTGAGGACCAGTCCGGCGCCGGTGGGGTAGGAAGCGGCGGAGGCCGAAGCCGAGGGTGCCGAGCCGGCCAGCGAGCTGACGGCGCCGGCCGCCAAGGCGACCGAGGCCAAGCCGACGGCCGTGGCCCGGGCCCGCCGGGTTCGTCGGCGGACGGCGTTGGTGGTGTGCGTAGGAGGTGTGGCGCGGGGGGTACTTCGGTTGGAACGTGGGGATACAGGGGTATTGGTGAATGCCGAAGGCATCGTGGGTGACCTTTCCTCGGTCGGTCAGGGCCCGTCGGACGACGGTGGCGCTCTGACTCTCTTCTGGTTGGGTGGACCCCACGTCTGCGCATTCAACGCCCCAGCCGGGCACCGGGAAGGGTGTGCCGGCCTGGCTACAAGAGCCGGGTGTGCTAGCGGGTGTTCATGTCCGGTAAGCGGGTGGTGTGGTTACGTGCAGCGCTCCTCAGCGGTCTGGTTCGGTGGCCCGACAGTAGCGGAAGGGTGTGTCAGGCCGGATCAATGGTCGGCGGCCCTCGGGACACTGCCCGTCGTCGCAAGTCATTGAGTGTACAAGGGTTGTCCACCGACCGGTAGTCGGTGTCCCCAGTCCGTGCCTCACGAATGTGGAGAACCTATGGATAACTAAAGGGTCAGCCCAGGTCAACCGCCTGTGGATCAATTCCTCGAATTTGTATGGCCGTTCAGGCCGGGGCGGGAACGACCCGATGTCCGGCGCCATCCAGCACGTCGATGGCGACGTCGAGGTCGGAGTCCTGCACGAGCACCAGGTCGGTGTCGAAGGTCGACATCACGAACACGCCGATATCGGCAGCGGCCAACGGGACGGTGATCGAGGCGATGACGCCGACCAGGTCGAAGGCCAGGGGTCCGACGATCCGCAGCGCCCGCCAGCCGCTCTCCACCATGGCCCCCTTGGGCTCATCGCCCTCGTGGCAGACCACGGACAGCTCGTCGGGGGACAGGGTGGCCGAATACAGGGTCGAACCGGCCGGAGGGGCGGGCCACGGCGATGTGGGCCGGAGCCGGCACACGACGCAGGGGTCGGGGTCGAGCACGAACTTCACGAAAGGCCTGCTCAGGGAACCGGCAGGTCCCACAGCGGGAACCACCGGTCGAGGTCGGTCTCCACGGCCAGGTCATCCGCCACCAGGCTGCGGAGCTTGAACTCCTCCTCGGTGGACCGTTGTTCGTGACCGGTGGGCACGAACGGGTAGAAGGTGCCCCGTTTGAACAGGTACACCAGATAGGCCGTCGAGGGCAGGGCGGTGCCGGCGCCGACCGAGGCCCCTTCCCGGGTGGCGTCGCCGGGGGCCTGGTCGGGCAGTCGGGCCAGGCCGAACACCGAGCACAGCAGCTGCGGTCCCCAGCCGGCGTCGGACAGCGACGAGTTGACCAGGTGGATGCGTGTGACCAGGGACTCGATGTCCGGATCCTCCATCACGAGCCACTGGTAGCCGAAGGAGTCCTGTGACGAGGTGAGACCTTTGGCGTCGTCCATCGACAGGAGGGACATCACCTCGGTCTCGGTGTCGGCGAAACCCTGGCCGGTGGGCGGCTTGAAGCACACCCCGGCGTGTCCCGAGCAGGCGGTACCCGCTGCGCTCTGCAAGGTGATCGAGGCGGACGGCAGGGCGAAGAGCGCGTCGAGATCGGCCTGGACCGGCTTGGTGCGCCCGCGCAGGGTGTCGAACAGGCCCATCAGCGTAGGTGGTCGGCCCGTGCGATCACGAAGGACGGCCCATCTCGGCCTCGAGGGACGCGAGCTGGGCCAGACGCTGGTCGAGCGACGGGTGGGTCGAGAAGATCGTGGAGATGCTGACCCCGTTCTTGGCGACGGCCGGGGTGAAGTAGAAGGCGTTGAACGTCTCGGTCGACCGCAGGTCCCGGGTCGGGATCCGGGCGATGTCGCCCGTCACCTTGACCAGGGCCGAGGCCAGCACCGACGGCTGCCCGGTCAGCAGCGCCCCGGACCGGTCGGCGGCGAGTTCGCGGTAGCGCGACAGCGCCATGGTCAGCAGGAAGCTGATGGCGTAGACGACCACCGAGACGACCAGCACGGCCAGCTCCACCAGCGCGGCGTTGTCCCCGCCCTGATTGTTGTTGTTATTGCTGTTCCCGCCGCCGAAGCCGCCCATCATCCCGGTCCACAGCATGACCCGGGTGACCATGCCGGCCGCCATACCCAGGAAGCTGGCAATGGTCATGACGGCCACGTCCCGGTGGGCGACGTGGGAGAGCTCGTGGGCCAGCACCGCCTCGAGCTCGGGCTCGTCGAGCCGCCGCATGAGCCCGGAGGTGGCGCAGACCACTGCGTTGCTCGGGCTGCGCCCGGTGGCGAAGGCGTTGGGCACGTCAGTGTCGGCGATGGCCACCCGCGGCTTCTTCATGTCGGCCATGGCGCACAGGCGGTCGATGGCCCCGTGCAGTTCCGGCGCCTGTTCCGGGGTCACGATGCGCCCGCCCATGCCGTAGAGGGCGATCTTGTCCGAGAACCAGTACTGGGCGAAGAGGATGCCGGCGGCCAGGACCAGGACCACCGAGTACGAAATGCCGAAGGCGATGAGGGCACCGATGACAACCCCGTAGAGGAGCACGAGCATCAGCCCGGTGGCGAACATCCGCACGGTCAGGCCGTGGTCGTTCGGGATGTTCCGTGCGGTGCTCATGATGGGTTCCTCGGGTGGGTGCGGGACAAGGTCAGACGCGTTCCCCGCCCGGCTCCTCGAGCAGGGCCTTCGTCTCCGCCAAGGTGGCATCGGAGAACGGCACGACCAGGTCCGAGCTGGTGAAGGCGTCGGGGGGCAGGGCACTGCCCGCCTTCCGGACGGCCTCGATGAGGGCGCCGAGGGCCGAGGCGAAGGCCGCTTCGTCCTGTCCCTCGACGGCGGCGTTCAGGGCATGCTCGAACTCGTCCAGGGCCGCCCGTTCGGCGTCGGGGACGTCGAACTGCCCCTCGCCCAGGATGCGCACGATCATGCCGGCGCCTCGCCCGACTCCTTGGCCGGCGTGCTCTCGGCCGGCCCCAACTGGGCCGGCGCACCGGCGCCGATCTCCGCCTTCAGGGCGGCCAGGTCGTTGTCCACCGTGCTGGAGGCCGACACCTGGTCCAGCTGGGCCTGGATGTCGTCCACCGGGTTGGCCAAGTCGGTGAGGGCGCCCGAGGCCAGCAGCTCGTCCATGGCCCCGGCCCGGGCCTGCATGGAGTCGATCTTGTCCTGGGCCCGCTGCACCGACATGCCGGCGTCGCCCATGGACTCGGAGATGCCCGAGACGGCCTCGCCGATCTTGGTCTGGGCCTCGGCCGCCGTGTAGGTGGCCTTCATCGTCTCCTTCTTGGTGCGGAAGGCGTCCACCTGGGTCTGCAGGTTCTGGGCGGTGACGATGAGCTTCTTCTCCTGGTCGGCCACCTGCTGGTGCTGGGTCTGGAGGTCGGCCAGCTGCGGGGCGAGGGCGGCCCGGCGGGCGAGGGCCTCGCGGGCCAGGTCCTCGCGGTCCTGGGAGAGGGCATCCTTGGCCTGCTGCTGGAGCTTGTCGGCCTGAGCCTGGAGCTGGGTGGCCTGGAGCTCGATGCGCTTCTTGGCCGTGGTGACGTCCGCCACGCTGCGTCGGACCTTCTGGAGGTTCTCGAGCAGTTTCTGGTAGGAGAGGTCGAGGGACTCCCGGGGGTCCTCCGCCTTGTCCAAGAGCTTGTTGGTCTTGGCCTGGAGGATCCCAGACATGCGCTTCATGACACCCATTGGCGATGATCCTTCCTCACGCTCCCCTGCAGTGTATGTCGTGCCATCCCGGTAGCGTGATCGGCGTGTCCGATGAACGATGCCTGCTGACCGTCCACGCCCATCCCGACGACGAGGCCTCCAAAGGGGCCGGGACCGTCGCCCGCTACCACGCCGAGGGCGTCCACACCGTCCTGGTGTGCTGCACCGACGGTGCGGAGGGCGAGGTCCTGAACCCGGCCCTCGACACCCCCGCCGTCCACGCCGACCTGGCCGGGGTGCGGGCCGGGGAGCTGGCCCGGGCCACCGAGCTGATCGGCTACGACGAGGTCGTCATGCTCGGCTACCGCGACTCGGGGATGGCCGGGTCCGAGGCCAACCTCAATCCCGACTGCTTCGTCGCCGCGCCGCTGGATGAGGCGGCAGGCCGCATCGTGGCCGTCATCCGGAGGACCCGCCCCCAGGCCATGGTCATCTACGGCGACGACCAGACCGGCTATCCCCACCCCGACCACCTGCGCGTCCACGACGCCGGAATGGCCGCCTACCGCGCCGCCGGCGACCAGGCCCGCTACCCCGAGGCGGGCGAGGCCTATCAGCCGGCCAAGCTCTACTACACGGTCCATTCGGCGGCCCGGTTCCGGGCCATCCACGAGAAGTTCGTGGAGCTCGGACTGGAGTCGCCGTTCGACGAGGCCTGGCGGAGCCGCTGGGACCAGATGCCCGACGAGGTCCCCACCGCGGTCATCGACATCACCGGGTACACCGACGTGCGCCGGCTCGCGCTTCTGGCCCACGCCACCCAGGTCGATCCCGAGTCGAAGTTCTGGTTCGGCCTGCCGCCCGAGGTCATGGGCAGCATCCAGCCCCACGACGACTACCGCCTGGCCATGGTCGGCACCCCGGACGGCACGGTGTCCGACGTCACATGGGACGGCGTGGTCGAGGACGATCTGTTCACCGGGGTGCCGGCGGTGACGGCGCGGTGACGACCCGCTGGCTGTCCGACGCCTGGTTCGACATGTTGGGCATCGAGTTCGGCGACGTGTCGGGCCCGCCGACGTTGTCGGGCACGGTGGTGGTGGAGGTGACCGGCGGGCCGGATGGTGACATGGCGGGCCACGTGGTCTTCGCCGACGGGTCCGTGGTGTCGAGCGGTCCCGGAGCGGTGCCGTCCCCCGATCTGACGCTCACCTTGACCGACGAGGATGCGCGCGGCGTGCTGGCGGGTGACCTCGACCCGTCCGTGGCGTTCATGCAGGGGCGCATGAAGGTTGCCGGCGCCATGGCCCCGCTGCTCGATCTCCTGGCCCTGGCCGGCACCGAGGCCTCCACGGCCCGGCGCGCCCGGGTGGCCGGGAGCACCACCTACTAGCGGCTAGGTGCCCGTCCCGCCGGCCCGCGCCAACACCGACCTGGCCGAGGAGGCGCCGCCCCCCAGGAAGGGTAGGTGGATCACCCCCGCGCTCTGGAGCAGGATCAACGTGACCGCGGTGACGATCACGACGACCAACAGGACCACCAGGTACGGTCGGGCGACGGCCCAGCCCGGCCGGCCGGATTGGCCGCGGCGCAGCCGGGCGGGGGCCACCGTCGTGACCGTCGACTGCCCGGCCGGTCCGTGATGGCGGACGGCGAAGGCGCCGATCCGGGTGGCCAGGTCGACCGGGTCGCCTCCCGAGCGCAGGAACCGGTAGGTGCCGGTCCGGGTCTGGATGCTGATCAGGGCGCCGGCTTCGGCGTGGGGGAGCCGCCGATGGTGGGGCATCCGGTCCTCGGCCACATCGGCCACGCTGGACGGAACCGGTCCGGGTCCGTCGGCGACCTCCTGATCGGGGTCGACCCACCAGGACGGGATCAACCCACCGCCCCACGGCTCGACGGCGTGGGCGATGACCGACTCCCAGGGCAGCACCCGCGGGGCCTCCCCCCGCCGGCGGATGACGCCGATGCCCAGGTCGTTGACGACCACGGCGTCGACCCGCGTGGGGTCGTAGCCGTGGGGGTCGAGCAGGAGGAGCCCGGAGACCGTGAGGGGCTTCGGGCCCGGTCCGGCGGCCGGTCCCCGTGCCTCGGGCACGGGCCCTGCCGTCACGTCCCGACGGGGTGCCGCATGGCGTCCCGTAGGGGCCGGTAGCCGATCCGTTGGGCGCCCGCCGCGGCCACGACGGCCGCCACCTCGGGGTCGTCGACCAGCAGCGCATGGTCGCCCACCCGGGACGCCCAGTCGGCGGCGGCGGCCCGCAGTTCGTCGCTGTCGACCGCCGGGTGCAGCGTGATCTCGGTGACACCGGGCTCGAGCGCGCCGAGGAGCTTGAGCAGCGCCTCCCGTCCGCCCCTGGCGGGCACGGTGGCGGCCCGGTCAGCGAACAGGACACCCTCGGCCGCAGCCAGTTTGCGGATGGGGAAGCCGACGTTGGGCTCGACCGCATCGTCGGGGAGCCGGAGGGGGAGGCCGAAGTCGACGGCCAGCTCCAGATAGATGTCGAAGAACTCGGGTCGCAGCACGAGGGCGTCCATGTGGGCGTCGAGGTGGCTGATGTCGAAGCCCCATAGCACCGCCCGCTCCACCTGGGCCCGGCACTCCCGGCGCACCTCGTCGAGGTCGGCGTGGTCCCAGACGTCGGTCACCGTCCGGGGGAACCCGCCGTCGCCGTCGAGGAGGGAGGGGGCCTGGGTGATCGGTCCCCACCGGTAGAGGTCGTGCTCGGCGTTGAGAGTGAGGCGGACGCCGATGTCGTCTCCCCGGAATCGCGACGCCGCCTCGCGCGCCCAGGGCGCCGGCACGACCAGGGAGGCGGACGTGGCCAACCCCCGGCGCAAGGAGTCGTAGACGCCGGTCGTCGCCGCGTGGCAGAAGCCGAGGTCGGCAGAGTTGAGGATCAGGAGGCGGGCATCGGGGGCAGCCCCGAGCCGCTCGGCCACGGTCGCCATGCCCTGACCGTAGTCGCCGGTCCGTCAGGCGGCGCGGCCCGAGGCGCTCCGCAGCCGGGCCCGGGCGGAGGCGATCCCCTGACGACCTACCCGGCGCGTGTGCTCGTCGAGTCGCCATTCCGGCTCGTCGTCGCCGGCCGTGCCCGCAGACACGGACGGCTCGATCTCGGGCAGGGGGAGTTGGGGCTGGAGCCCACGCACGTGGGCCACGGGGTTCTGGCTCATGGGAGCAGTGTGCCGGAAGGGTGTAATACGGGGGGCCATGACCGAGGCCGCCGACCCCACCGAGACGCCTGACGCACCCGGGAACGGGGATGGCGCCCGCTTCGGGATCACCGTCCCCTTCGACGGGGTGCCGCTGACCGAGCACCGCCGCTGGTACGAGGACCTGCTCGGTCTCGGGTACACCGACGTCTGGTCGGCCGAGACGGACGGCCTCGACGGATTCACGCCGTTGACCCTGGCTGCGGCCTGGACGCCGACACTCCAGCTGGGCGTGGCCATCATCCCCGCCTACACCCGGGGCCCGGCGCTCCTGGCCCAGAGTGTGGCCGCCCTGGCCGAGGCCGCCCCCGGCCACTTCACCTTCGGGCTGGGCACCTCCTCCGACGTGATCGTGGAGCGATGGAACGGGGTGCCCTTCATCGAGCCGTACAAACGCGTGCGCGACACCATCGCCTTTCTGCGCGACGCCCTGGCCGGCGAGAAGGTCGACACCGTCTACGACACGTTCGAGGTCAAAGGGTTCCGACTGGCCCGACCGGTCGAGTACCCCCCGCCGATCTTCCTCGCCGCCCTCCGTCCCGGCATGCTCCGACTGGCCGGCCGGGCGGCCGACGGGGTCATCGTCAACTGGTTGTCGGCGTCCGACGTGGCGACGGTCACCCTCGAGCTGGGTGCCAGCATCCCGGTGGCGGCCCGGATCTTCGTGATCCCGAGTGAGGACGCGGACATGGCCCGGGCCGTAGGGCGACGGATGATCACCGCCTACCTGAACGTGGGCGTGTACGCCGAGTTCCACCGGTGGCTGGGCCGGGGCGAGGCCCTCGGACCGATGTGGCAGCTGTGGAAGGACGGGGACCGGAAGGGCGCGCTGGCCGCCGTTCCGGACGAGGTCGTGGACGACCTGGTGGTGCACGGTTCGTTCGCGGCGTGCCGGGACCACGTGGCCCGCTACGTGGCCAACGGCGTCGACATCCCGGTGCTGGCCGTCCTGCCCTTCGGGGTGGACCTGGCCGAAGCCGTCGAGGGCCTGGCCCCCCGCTGACGCCGGCCGGCTCCGGGCAGATGCAACGGCTCAGGCGGAGCGCGCCGTCAATGTGGCGAGGCTGCGGACCGTTCGGGCGCAGGCCTGGGCCGCCTCGACCCCCTTGCGCTCGAGGTGACGGGTGAAGAACGCGTCGTGCTCAGTGTGCTCATGGAAGTGGTGCGGGGTAAGCACGCACGAGATGACCGGGACGTCGGTGTCGAGCTGGACGCGCATCAGTCCGTTCACGACGGCGTCGGCCACGAACTCGTGCCGGTAGATGCCCCCGTCGATGACGAGTCCCGCACCGACCACGGCGGCGTAGCGACCGCTCCGGGCGAGGCGTTGGGCGTGCAGCGGGATCTCGAACGCCCCCGGAACCCGGAAGAGGTCCACCAGCCCGGAATCGAACCCCACCTGGACGATCTCGCCGAGGAACGCGTCGCGGCAGTGGTCGACGATGTCACCGTGCCACTCGGACTGGACGAAGGCGATCCAGGACGGGGCCTCTGAGGCGCTCGGCGGGATGGGGCGGTGGTCGATGCCGGGCACGGTGCCTCCTCGGGGCGGGGCAAATAACTAGAACGCGTTCTAGTATACGCCGGCCGTCGCCTTTGTCCACGGGTCGTCGCCGACCCGGGGCTCAACCCTGGCGGTAGCTGGCCACCACTTCTGCGTCCATATCCCGCACCTGGTCGGCCAAGTCGGCGATGTACGTGTCGAGTTCGGACGCCAGCCGTGGATCCGACAGGGCCATGATCCGGATGGCGAGCAGGGCGGCGTTGCGGGCCCCGTTGACGGCGACGGTGGCCACCGGGATGCCCTTCGGCATCTGGACCATGGCCAGGAGCGAGTCGAGACCGCTGAGGTTGGCCAGGGCCACCGGGACGCCGATCACGGGGAGGGGGGTGGTGGCGGCCACCACCCCGGCCAGATGGGCGGCACCTCCCGCCGCGGCGATGATCACCTGGACGCCGTTGCCGGCCGCCGCCCGGGCGAAGGCGATGGTGTCATCCGGGGTGCGGTGCGCGGACAGGACTCTGACCTCGACGGGCACGGCGAACGTACGGAGGGTCTGGACGGCATCGTCCATGATTGACGCGTCGGACGAGCTTCCCATGAGGATGGCGACGGACATGGGTGCATTCTGCCCGACGGACACCGACTCGGCACATCCCGCGATGGCTGAGCACCACCGCGCCGGCGGGACGCCCGGTACGGTGTGGCGGAGGTCACCCCGCCCGGTCGGGGGGACGCCCGTGAATGTCCGGGATCGACCAGAAACGAGGCACGGATGCGCATCGGCGTGATGTTCGACACGGAGCAGCCCTTCGACGGCGTGATGGCCCAGGTGGCCGGACTGGCTGATGCGGGCATCGAGGCGGCGTGGTCCTCCCAGATCTTCGCCTACGACGCCCTGACCCTTCTGGCCGCCGTGTCCCGGGAGGTGCCGTCGATCCACTTCGGTACCGCCGTGGTCCCGACCTACCCCCGGCACCCGGTGATGCTCGGCGCCCAGGCGCTGACCGTGCAGGCCACCAGTGGCGGACGCCTGACCCTCGGAATCGGCCTGTCCCATCAGTTGGTCATCGAGAACGTGTTCGGGATGTCGTTCGACAAGCCGGCCCGCCACATGCGCGAGTACCTGGAGATCCTGATGCCCGTCCTGGAGGGCGATCAGGCGGCCTTCAAAGGGGAGACGCTGAGCGCCTCGACCTTCGGACCGATCCAGATCACCGCCCCCGCTCCCGACGTGCTCGTCGCCGCCCTCGGGACGGTCATGCTCGACATCGCCGGACGGATGGCGTCGGGCACCATCACCTGGATGACCGGTCCGGCGACCATCGAGCGCCACATCGCACCAACCATCGGCGCGGCGGCGGCCGAAGCGGGGCGCCCGGTGCCTCAGATCGGGGTGGGACTCCCGGTGTGCGTGACCGACGATCCCGCCGGGGCACGGGCCAAGGCCGCCGAGGAGTACGCCCTCTACGGCCACCTCCCGTCCTACCGGGCCATGCTCGACCGCGAGGGTGCCGCAGGGCCGGCCGACGTGGCCATCGTGGGTACGGCGTCCGAAGTCACCGCCCAGGTGAAGCGGTTCGCCGACATCGGCGCCACCGACTTCTGCGGTGCACCCTTCGGGTCGCCCTATGAGATCCGGGCCACCGTCGACGCCCTGTCCGGCGTGGTGGGCGCATAGCGCGTCCATCCGCTCCGGGGCGGTTCGACGACCGACCTCAGCGGGACAGGCGGGTGTGCTTGAACTCGTTCAGCTCGGGGTGGTCGCCCATGAGACTGAGCACACGGTCGACGGTGTCGCGGGCCCGGGCGCCGTCACCGTCGGGTCGGTCCATCAGGCGGACGAAGACGGCATCGTCGCCCGCGATGAAGGTGGGTACGCCGAACACATCGAGCTCGTCGACACAGCGCTCGTGCTCTTCCCGGATGATCTTGGCCGGCCACCCGGCGTCGACCTCGTCGAGAACGGCGTCGGCGTCGACGCCGGTCCTGGCCAGGGCGGCGTGGACGAGGGCCCGGTCGCGCAGGTCGGCCGCCTCGGTGTGGCGGGCGGTGAACAGCGACCGGTGCACGGCCAGGAAGTGATCGGGGAAGCGGTCCCGCACGGCGACGCCGGCAGCCAGGGCCAAGAGGTCGGCCTGATGGTCCGGGTCGTCCCAGGTGTGCTGGCCTTCGGACCCCGTGCCCTGGTTCAGGAAGAAGGGCACGAAGGTGACGTCCCATTCGGCGCCGGCCTCCAGGCCGTCCAGAATGTACTCGTGGCCGGTTCTGGCGAACGGGCACCTGTAGTCCCAGGTCACGGCGAACGTCGTCGGGTGGCTCATGGCCATGCCAACCCCGTGCCCCGGGCTTCCATTCCCACCCGGTCAGCCCGATGGCTCAGCGGAAGCGCTTCACGGCGAGACCGAGGGCGGTCCCGATGACGACCCCGCCGGCCACGTCCGAGGCATGGTGGGCGCCCAGGTGGATGCGGCTGACGCCGACGAGACCCGCGGCCGCGTAGAGGAGGGCATTGCCGCGCCGGTCGCCGGGCCGACTCAGTACCGCGGCCGAGCAGAAGGCGGCGAGGGTGTGCCCACTCGGGAAGCTGCTGGAGGTCGGGGCCCGGACGGGCACACCGGCATTGGAGATCCGCAGGTCGGAGGCGTCGGGCCGGTCCCGGCCGACGACCTGTTTGATGCCGGCGTTGACCAGGCTGGAGGAGATCCCGGCCACCCCGAGGGCGCGCACGGCTTGGCGTCGGGCCGGACCCGAACGGCGGCCCCGCCAGGCGACGATGCCCGTCCACAGCCAGCCGTGGTCGCCGAGCCCGGTGATGACCTTGGCCGCGGTGTCGACGGGTCCCCGACCCCGCAACGGCTCGAACAACCGGTCCACCCGGTCGTCGACGGTGGCCACGAGTCCCCTGAGGCCGGTGGCCGCGTCGTCATCGGGCCGTTGCCCGATGGCACTCACGCCGCGCCCAGGGTGTCGCCACCGAGTGCGGCGGCGGCTAGCGACGGGTCGCCCCCGTAGGCCGGGCAGAAGTCACGGAAGCGGCAGAACCGGCACAAAGGGCCCGTCTTCGGTCGGAAGTCCTCGTCGCGGCAGGCGCGCTCGATGGCCGTCCAGACGGCCAGCGTCTTGGTCTTCTGGCCCCGCAGCCCCTGTTCGGAGGGCTCGGCGGTGATCATGGTCGGCTCCTTCAGATGCAGGAGCTTGACCGCGACGGGCCGGCGGCCGAGGACCTCCTTACAGAGCAGGGCATAGGTCTGGACGCCGGTCAGCTTGGACTGTTCGTAGGCGGGTGACGGCGCCCGCCCGGTCTTGTAGTCGACCACCACCAGCTCGCCTTCGGGCGTGCGGTCGAGCCGGTCGAGGATGCCCCGCAGACGGACGTCGCCCAACCGGGCCTCCAGGGTCAGTTCGATGCCCACCGGGGTGATGTCGTCCGGGTCCTCCAAGAGGAAGTAGTTGGCCACCAGGTGCTCGCCGTCGGCCAGGAACGCGTCCGCCTCGTCCGATGACAGGCCGAGGGACACGAAGTCAGGGTCGTCTTTGAGCGCGGCATAGGCCGCGTGCAGCTCGTTCCGGGCGGCAGTGGGGGAGCGGTCACCTTGCTGGTGATTCCAGAACAGCTGCTCGAGTGCGGTGTGCACCAGGGTGCCCTTGACCGTCCAGATCGTCGCCGGGTCGGGCAGGCGCTCGATGGCGGTGAACCGGAAGGCTAGGGCGCAGTCGCGGAACGACGTGACCTTGGAGGGTGACAGTGACCGGGGAGGATCGTAGGGCACGGGCAGAGACTACGGCGGGGGTGTGCCGGCAGGTGGGCCGAATGAGCTGAGCACGCCGGCGGCAACGTCGCCGGGCTGCTCGAGGGGCCCGAAGTGGGTGAGGTCGGGATACGCCTCGACGGACGCCCGCGGCACCTGGGCCGCGTCGGCCTCCATCAACCGCCGCCCGAAGGCATCGGTGCGCTTGCCGTAGGCGAACGTCACCGGGCATCGCACCTCGGGCAGGCGGGCGAAGACGCCGTTGTCGAAGCTGCGGGCGTAGATCTCGGCCTCGTCGTCCCTCCGACAGCGCAGACGCACCTCGTGCCCGTCGCCCCGCTGGTCGGCCGGGACGAGTTCGAAGCCGTCTTCGACGTAGCGTTCCAGCACTTCGGGGTCGAGGTTGTCGAACGGGGGCTTGGACGAGAAGTTGACGAAGGCGTCCTCGGCGGACGGGAAGGCCTCCCGGCGACGGCGGGCCCCACGTGACAGCGGGTTCTCCTGCGGAGGAAACGGCACCTCCCGCTCGGGCAACACCACCGGCTCGAAGAGCCAGAGGCCGGTGAAGGTGCCGGGACGGGCCTGCTCGGCCAGGAGCAGTGCGGCGCCGCCACAGGAATGGCCGAATCCGGATGCCGTCTCGAGCCCGAGCAGGTCGACCACCGTCAGCACGTCGGTGCCGAAGCCCGACCAGGCGAAGTCGCCGCCGGCGGGCGGCGCCGAGCGACCGTGTCCCCGCAGGTCGAGGGCGTGGCACCGGAAGCGTTCGGACAGCGCTCGAGCCAGGGGCCAGAGCACGCCGGCGCAGAACCCGGTGGCATGCACCAGCAGGAGGTCGTCGCCGGTCCCACCGAAGTCGTAGACGGCCAATTCGACACCGTCGGGTGTGACGCAGGTCAGGGTGGGGGCCGTGGCGACGGGCGGACCGGGGGACACGAGGTGACGGTAGCCGACCGGCCGACGAGGCTAACGAGGACGCCGTCCCCGATGCCACGGAACGGGTCGGAGAGCGACTAGACAAGGGGCACCATGACGTCCTCATTGACCAATTTCCTGTACCACTACAGCTACTTCGCCATCTTCCTCCTGAGTTTCATCTCGGCCATGGGCATCCCGGCCGGATCGGAGCTCGCCATCATCGGAGGCGGGGCCCTGGCCAGCGGCGAGGTCCACAAGTTGTTCGCCAACGTCCAGCAGCCGCATGAGTTCTTCCACCTCTCGCTGTTCCTGGTGATCCTGCTGGCCACCCTGGGCGAGGTCCTCGGGTCGCTGGCCGGGTACTCGATCGGCTACTTCGGGGGCCGGCCGATCGTCGACCGGTGGGGCAAGTACATCCTCTTGACCCACAAGGACCTGGACCGGGCCGAGGCCTGGTTCGACCGCCACGGCGAGCCCCTCGTCCTGTTCGGCAGGTTCATCCCGTTGATCCGGTCGTTCGTCTCGTTCGCCGCCGGCCTCGCCGAGATGGCCTTCGCCAAGTTCGTCGTCTTCACCGTGATCGGCTGCGCCGTCTGGTGCACCGGTCTGTCGCTGCTCGGGTACTCGTTGGGCGGGACCTACGACCACGTGCAGAAGTCGTTCAGCTATGCCACCTACGTGATCGCCGTCCTGGCCGTCCTGGCCGTGGTGTTCCTCTTCTGGCATCGGTTCCGGACCATGCGCGAGGAACGGCGCTGAGCCGGGTCGGGTCGGCCGGCGCCCGGAAGGCGGCGATCCTGGCCTCCGGCCACCTCGAGCGCTCGGAGTCGTGGAACGGCCTGCGGGCCGGCGACCGCGTGGTGGTCAGCGGCCTGTCCATGCGGGGGGCGACGTGGGAGTTCCGGGCCCACGTCGTCAACAAGCACAACGGCACGGAGTCCGTCGAGGTGATCGGGGGACGCCCCGGCGACCGCACCATCCGGTCGTTCGGGCCCGAGCGGATCTTCGCAGCCACCGGCAAACGGACGCGGACGTCGGCGGCCCGCGCCGTCTCCGGGCAGTTGTCGTTGGCCGACGCACCTCAGTTGCCACTCGGCTGACGGGACTGCTCCGGGATCAGCGCCGGAGGTGCAGCCATTAGTGTGCGCCCATGGCGACCGTCACGTTCTTCCACGCCCATCCCGACGACGAGGCCATCGCCACCGGGGGCACCATGGCCTCATTGGCCGAACAGGGACACCGGGTCGTCTTGGTCACTGCGACCCGCGGCGAACTCGGCGAGGTGAGCGACGGTCTCCTCGCAACGGGCGAGACCCTGGGTGATCGGCGTTCCGTCGAACTGGCCGCGGCCGCGGCCGTGCTCGGCGCCGACCGCCAGCTCTTCCTCGGCTACGAGGATTCCGGCATGGAGGGTGAGGAGAGCGCGGCCCGACCTGGCTGCTTCGCCACCGCCGACCTCGACGAGGCCGCGGGCCGCCTGGCCGCCATCCTGGACGAAGAGGCGGCCGACGTCCTCGTCGTCTACGACGAGCACGGCGGCTACGGACACCCCGACCACGTCCAGGTCCACCGGGTGGGCATGGCGGCGGCCGACCGCGCCGGGACGCCGGTGGTCTACATGGCCACCATGGACCGGGACTTCATGTTGGACCTCCGCAGCCGGGCCGCCGAGTCGGACCTCGCCACCGGCGACGAACTCGACGGGGCCGACACCATGGGCGAGCCGGGGGCCCGGATCACCACCGAGGTCGATGTCTCGCCGTGGGTCTCCACCAAGCGCGCCGCCATGCGCGCCCATGCCAGCCAGATCGGCGAGGACAGCTTCTTTCTGGCCATGCCCGACGACATGTTCGCCACGGTGTGGGGCCAGGAGTGGTTCATCCGGGTCCGGCCCGAGCCGCTGGGGTTGGGGGACGGCATCCGCGAGGGCGGGCTGGTCGTCGACGCCGGCAGCCTCGCGCTCGGCGGGGGTGTGGTGCGGGAAGGGGCGGAAGGATGACCCGGCACAAAGTGCTGCGGGTCCACGGCGGCCGGCTCGTGGTGGCCGAGCGACGGGTCGAGCTGGAGTCCGAGCTGGACGCACTGTCGGCCGAGGGGTTCACCCTGGTCCAGACGATCGCCGTCGATGACAACGTCTACCTGGTGCTGACCGCGCCCGATTGACCTGACCCGGCCCTTGTGCTGTCCGACCCGGGGGGCCGCGGCTCCCGGGCTACGACTCGCTGTAGGCGGCGATCGAGACGACCCGGTCCCGACCGGTGGTCTTGGCCCGGTAGAGGGCGCGGTCGGCCCGCTCGATGAACGAGATCGGATCCTCGATCCCGTCCCAGCTCGTCAGCCCGGCCGACAGGGTGACCCCCAGCTCGGTGGTCGAGTCCCGCCCGCCGTTGCGTAGGTGGTCCAACAGATGGTGGCCGCCGACAAGGTCGGTGTCCGGTAGGACCAGGCAGAACTCCTCGCCGCCGTAGCGCGACACCAGGTCCTGGTCGCGGGTGTTCGAGATCATCATGGCGGCCACCGACCGGAGCACGGTATCGCCGACGACGTGTCCGTAGCGGTCGTTGAACTCCTTGAAGTGGTCGAGGTCGATCATGGCGAGGCTCAGCGGGGACTCCGCCCGCAGGGCGTGGGCCATCTCCATCTCGATCCGCTCCATGAGGCTCCGTCGATTGGCGAGACCGGTGAGCGTGTCGGTCCGGCTCTCGGTGTGCAGGCCGTTCGCGAAGTTGGCCCGGCTGGTGACCCGGAGGAAGGCGGCGGCCAGGAGCCCGGCCGCCTCGGCGGCGTTGGCGTCGGTGCCACCGTCGGGCGCGGCGCGCTCGATGACCATGACGAGCTCGCCGTCGGGGGCGTAGCCGACCGGGAGCACGCAGAAGTGCGGCTCGAGCACGACGGTGTTCTGGGCGAGCGCCGTCGACACCGCAGGCAGGCGGGCCAGGTCGCTGCAGTCGGTGGAGAGGTCCGGCCAGGACGCGACCAGGACGAAGCGTTCCACGGAGCCGGTGCGGTGGAACACGGCCACCCGTTCGGCGGGCAGGATGCAGGGCACGTAGGGCAGGCCGCGGGCGAAGATCTCGGCGAACGTGTCCGCCGTGGATCGCGCCGCATCGAGGCCGACGGTGTCGAAGCAGTCGTTGAGCGAGTCGAGGGCGAGGCTGAAGTTGATCTGCCCCGTCAGCGACCCGACCGTGCGGGCGCAGATGAAGTTGATCACGGCGATCGTCGAGGCGTAGATGATCAACGACACGAGGAACTCGCCACCGCGCAGACCTTGGACCCACCCGATCAGCGCGATGAGGGCGAGGGCGTAGCCGTCGATCACCAGCTGCATCCGTCGGTCGCCGACGATGGCCACGAAGATGACACCGACCAGCATGGCCGGTGTGTAGAGGGCCGCCGGGGTGTCGGTCGAGAGCTCGATGCAGGCCAGGCCGGCGAGGGCGAGGCAGGCGATGATGAACCACGAGTTGGCCTGGGACTGCACACTCGCCCTGCCGCGGGTGACGGCCGAGAAGACGACCTGGAAGCAGATGGAGACCACGATGCAGACGACTGCACCCGCCAGGTACCCCCACCGGACCTGTCGATGGTCGAGGAACGTCATGGCCAACAGAATCGGGACCATGATCGACTCGGCGATGATGCCACAGGTGACACCGTCGCGAAGCTGTCGGGACGTGGGACGCACAAGATCGAATCTCACTGTTGACGTATCGGCTCACATGCCCGCCACCTTGACCACCTTCGGCCCTGCCGCAGGCAGGCGGGCGGTGAACACCCGGTAGTGCGACGAAGCCACTCGGGGTTGCAGCGATCAGACGGGGTCAAGCGCACCTGGAGCGGCTGAAGGGGATCGAACCCTCGTCATCAGTTTGGAAAACTGAGGCTCTACCATTGAGCTACAGCCGCGTGACTCTGGGCGTGGACTCTAGCAGCGGTGCGTTGACCAGGGAGTTTGCCACGAGTCGCCCGACCTCCGGTGGGTCAGCGCTGGTCGGGCGACCAGAGGGGCGCATCGACGGTGAATCCCACCGGCGTGCCCCACCGATTGCGGTACGACACCTCGTGGACGGGTTGGCGGGCAGCCACCCCCCACCGGCCGGTGGGGTAGCCGAAGCTCACGCAGCAGGCCATGATCCACTGCTCGTCGGCGGGCACACCGAGGATCTCGAAGGTCTCGTCCGGGTGCCAGAAGCCCAGGACGGCGGTCAGCGAGCTGCCGACCCCGTGGGCCCGGGCGGCGAGCTGGGCGCTCCACACCGCCGGGTAGATCGAGCCGCCGGTCGCATCGCCCTGGATGAAGGCGAACAGGAAGAGCGGCACCTCGGCGAAGTGGTCGGCCAGCCATTGGGCCGAGCGCTGGACCTTGAGCATCTGCACACTCTCGGGGTCGGCGGGGTCGGCCTGGGCGGCGGCCAACCGCTCGGCGTACACGGTCTCCCACAGCTCGCCGATGGCGTGCTGGTAGAGCGGGGCGATCCGGCCGATCACCGCCTTGTCGTCGACCAGCAGGAACTTCCAGTTCTGGGTGTTGCCCCCGGACGGGGCGCGGATGGCGGCGTCGAGGATCTTGGCCTGGACGTCCATGGGGACGGGGTCGGGCTTGACCCGGCGCATGGCCCGCGTCGTGTACAGCGCCTCGTCGATGTCCACATCGTCCTCCCGAGCCCCGGCCGCGACCCGACGGCGACGGCGTGGACTCACCGTACCGTCACCCCGACCGGTCCGTCGCACCGCCCGGGTGGAGGGCGCGACGTCGGTCCGGTGCTAAGAACCGGACCATGGTCACGCCCTCCACCGTGCCCGCCGACGTGGTCGAGCTGGAGGTGGGAGCCATCGCCGCCGGGGGAGGTTGCGTGGCCCGGGCTCCGGACGGCCGGGTGGTCTTCGTGCGTCACTGCCTGCCCGGCGAACGGGTCCGGGCCCTCATCACGTCGGAGGCGACCTCCTATTTGCGCGCCGACGCCATCGAGGTGCTGGAGGCCTCGCCCGACCGGGTGGAACCCGGCTGTTCCCATGCCGGTCCGGGTCGGTGCGGGGGCTGCGACTTCCAGCACGTCGCCCTGCCGGCCCAACGCCGGTTGAAGGAAGACCTGGTGGCCGAGCAACTGTCCCGCCTGGCCGGCCTCGATCTGCGCGTGGCGGTCGAGGAGGTGCCCGGTGCCCCGGACGGGCTCGGATGGCGCACCCGGGTGACCTTCGCCGTCGACCACCATGGGCGGATCGGGCTCCGGCGCCACCGCAGCCATGACATCGAGCCGATCGAGCATTGCCCGATCGCCACTGACCGGGTGAACGACGCCTCGCTCGGCGCGCACCTCTGGCGCGGGGCCCGCCAACTCGAGGTCGTGGCCTCGCCCGACGGGGGGAAGCCGGTGGTGCTGGTGGAGACGGGCAAGGACCGGCTCGACGGGCTGCCCGGCCTCGACGTCGGCATTGTCTGGAAGGGCCGGACCCTGCGGGCCCCGGACCACGTGCAGTTCGAGGTGGACACCGTCCGCTTCGGCGTCGGTGCCGGCGTGTTCTGGCAGGTGCACCCGTCGGCCGCCCCTGTTCTCACCGCAGCGGTTCTCAGCGGCCTGGAGGCGAGGACGGGTGACCGGGTCGCCGACCTGTATGCCGGTGCCGGACTGTTCACCGTGGCCCTGGCCCGAGTGGTCGGACCGACCGGAACGGTGGTGGCCGTCGAACGGAGCGGACCGGCGGTCGCCGATCTGCGCCGCAATGCCACCGGCCTCGGGCAGGTGGAGATCGTGCGGGCCGACGTCACCCCTGCCGTCGTGGGCCGGCGGCTCGGCCGTCCCGACCTGATCGTGCTCGACCCGGCCCGAGCGGGCGCGGGTCGCGACGTGATGGCGGCCCTGGTCGGGCTCGACCCGCCACCCCGTCGGATCGCCTACGTGTCGTGCGAGCCGGCACCGTTCGCCCGCGACCTGGCGGTGGCCCTCGGGGCCGGCTGGACGCTGGGGTCGCTCCGGGCCTTCGACCTGTTCCCCATGACCGAGCACGTCGAACTCGTCGGCATCCTCGAGCCTCCGAGCGCCTGAACCGCCTGGCGACGGCGCGATCCGGGCGACGGAGGCCGGCGCGGGCGCGCTGCTACCCTCGGTCCGTGCGTGGCAGACCCCTGGCCCTCCTGCTCGCGGTGGGCCTGGCGGCCACCGCCTGCTCGGGCGGCACCCCGGCGGCCGCGCCCACCACCACGCGGCCCCCCAAGCCGGCCGGGGCGCTGCCGTCGCCCATCTCGGTGCAGGTGTGCTCGCACGAGGCCCAACGCGAGATGGCCGCGGCCCTCGGTGAGACGGCCCGGGTGACGACGCCCACGTGGCTCGACCACCACTACGCCTGCACCTACGGGTACCCGACGGCGGCACCATCGGGATCCTTCGAGGTGTCGGTGCAGGAGCTGTCGAGCTGGCCGGAGACCTACGCCTACTACGACGGCCTGGCCGCCCGCCTGGGCAAGGCGCGGGACCTCGAGGCCCTGGGTCAGGCGGCCTTCCAGACCACGGACGGCTCGGTCGTGGTCCGCAAGGACTGGAAGGTGCTTCTGGTGGACAACACCGGCCTGCCCCCCCAGTTCGGAGTTCCGGCCACCAGTGCGACGGCCGTGGCCGTCACCGTGGCCGACGTCATCCTCGGGTGCTGGGCCGGCGACTGAGCGCCGACGCCCTGCGACGCGCGGCTCAGGGCTTGTAGACGCCCTTGACGGTCTGGATCAGGCCCAGGCACATCTCGTCGGACGAGCCGTCGCCCCACACCACGTAGCGGGCGGGGAGTTTGCGCAGCTGGGGCAGCTCCTGGCGCAAGGTCGGGTCGTACGTGCAGCTGACCTCGACGGTGTCGCCCGGATGGGTCATGACAGGGTGGGCCAGCGTGTACGACCTCTGGTAATCGAAGTTGTAGTTCTTGACGTTCAACAGCACCTTGGCGTCGGGCGTGCCCGGATTGAGGGTGATCCGAAGCGACCTCCCTGTGAGGTGCATGTGGGCGCCGAGCCGGACGATGGTCTCGCCCCCGCTGATCGGCCACGTGCACGAGGTGGTGTCACCGGCCGGCGGGCTGACCGGATTCCGATCGCAGGCCTGCTCGATGATGTTGTCGAACGTGACGGCCCACGGCCCGAACCGCTGGCCCAGGTCGGCCATCGATGCGGCGCGGTTGCACAGTGGACCGGTCACCGTGGCGGGGCAGGGCACGTCCGGGGGAGCCGGGCGGAGGTCGAGCTGGAGGGCCTGCAGGCGGGTCGACGAGGGCACCGTGGTCAGGTTCAGGCTGGCCCGCACCGGCTTGTCGCCCCGCAGGAGGTTGTAGTGGATCTGCTCGACCACCAGACTGCCGGTGGGCAGCCACACGCCGGTCCCGGCCGGCTCGATGTCGGCACCGTGGCCGGGGGCCCAGGCGGTCAGCCACGGGGTGTTGGAGATCTGCGAGATCGAAGCCGTACCCGGCAGCGCCGACTCGCCGAAGCAGGTCCAGCCCTTGCCGGCGCCGTCGTCCTTGATCGCCTGGGCGGCCAGGTTCGGCGGGATCAGGAAGAGGATGGCGTGGTGCACCTCGACGCTGTTCGGGAAGAAGTGGGCCTGCACGATGTAGGAGTCGTGGGTGACGTGCGGGTTGACCAGCGTGCAGTGGTAGTCGTCGGTGCCGCCGGCCGGTGCGGAGGGGGTGTACGACGCGCCCTTCATGCTGATGACGGTCCGCGCGGGTGAGGAGGCGCCGGCATGGGAAGCCGCCAGGCCTACGGCCAGACCTGTGGTCACGAGGATGCCTGCCAAGACCAGGCGCGCCAGTCGGGAGTTCATGGGGAGAGGCTACCCCTACGTAACCCCTGGTGCCCGGTGCCGGCACCCCGCCCCCGCTCTCGGGGGCCGGCGGGTCGCCACGATCCTCTCCCGCTACGGTGGCGCCATGGCGACCATCGTGGACAAGATCACCACTGTCGAGCTCCTGCGCAACGAATTCCGGCAGTTGGCCGACCTGGGCGCCTCCCTCGACAGTGACCAGTGGGACACCCCGACCTGCCTGCCCGGGTGGACCGTCCGGGACGTGGTCAGCCACGTCATCGGCGCCGAGGCCATGCTCCTCGGCGAGCCGGCGCCCGATGTCGATGTCTCCCATCTGACGCACATGCACAACCCGGTCGCCGAGGCCAACGAGATCTGGGTGGAGGCCAACCGCAGCCGGACGGGTGCAGAGATGGTGGCCCGCCTGGAGGACGTGGCCGACCGGCGACTCGCCGTACTCGACGCCATGGACCAGGCCGACTTCGACGCCCCCTCGTGGACGCCGGCGGGCAAGGACGAGACCTACGGTCGGTTCATGCGCATCCGGCACTTCGACTGCTACCTGCACGAGCAGGACATCCGCCTGGCACTCGGACTGCCGGCCCGGGAGACCGTCGAGGACCTGAACTCCTCGCTCGACGAGGTGGCGACGGGGCTCGGCTACATCATCGGCCGCAAGGCCGGCCTGGCGGACGGATCGCGCGTGCGCATCGACCTGACCGGTCCGGTGCGCCGGACCTTTCTCGTCCAGGTGGATGGCCGGGCGGCGGTGGTCGACGCCCTCGACGGCGAGCCCACCGTCGGCATCGAGCTGTCGGCCCTGCGCTTCCTGCGTCTGACCGGAGGCCGCCACGACGCCGGGGTGGAACCCGAAGAGGAGATCCGCTTCTCCGGGGACCGGGAAGCGGGTAGCCGGCTGGCGGCCAACATGGCCTTCACCATCTGAGCGACGCCGCCGCACCCGACCGACATGATCCGGTCAGGTGTCACGCCTTGCGAAGGTCCGGAGGGCGTCGCCATCGAGGCGGTAGCCGGTCCAACCGGTCATGGGTCGGGCGCCGATGGAACGGTAGAAGCCGAGGGCCGACTCGTTCCAGTCGAGCACCGACCAGTCGATCCTGGCGTAGCCGCAAGCCCGGGCCTGGTCGGCCAGGGCCGTCATCAGGGCTGTACCGACCCCGCGGCCCCGGGTTTCGGGCCGCACGTAGAAGTCCTCGAGGTAGATCCCGACCCGGCCGGTCCAGGTGGAGAAGTTGAGGAAGTGGATCGTCATGCCGAGCACCGTGCCGGCGTCGTCGGCCACGTTAGCGAACACCACCGGCGACTCGGCGAACAACGCGGCGGCGAGCATCTCCTCGTCCACCTCGACCGCGTCCGGCTCACGCTCGTAGGCGGCCAGGTCGCCGATGAGCGCGACCAGGGTGGGGACGTCGTCCCGGGTGGCGGGACGGACGATCACGGGACGAGCAGGACCCGGCCGAACGCCTGGCGGCTCTCGATGTAGGCGTGGGCCTCACCCGCCTCCTCGAGCGCGAACCGGCGGTCGATGACCACCTGCAGCTGCCCGGCGGCGATGTCGTCGAGGTGGGAGGCGATCATGGCGTGGGCCCGGGTCCCGAGGAACAGTTCGGCGCCGAGGAAGTAGCCGACCAGGGTCTGGTTGTTGGCCCGCATGGTCGAGATGTCGAGGGTCGAGGGCATCTCGCGACCGGCGTCGCCGAAGGTCACGCACCGGCCCCGGTAGGCCAGGCAGAGGAGGCTCCGCTGGAGGTTGGACCCTCCGACCGAGTCGACGATGACGTCGGCGCCTCGGCCGTCCGTGAGTGAACGCACCTCCTCCACGAAGTCGGAGGACACATAGTCGATCCCGTGGTCGAGGCCGAGCTCGGCCAGGCGGCCGAGCCGCTCGGCGCTCGAGGCGGTGGCGAGCACCTGCGCGCCGGCGCGCTTGGCCAACTGGATGGCGGCGACGCCGACGCCGCTGGCTCCGGCGTGGATGAGGGCGGTCTCGCCCGCCTGCAGACGGCCGAACTCGAACAGGCAGTCGTCGGCCGTGCCGAACGGCACCGGCACGCAGGCCGCCTCCTCGGTGGAGAGCCCGTCGGGGATGGGCCAGCAGAACGTACGCCCGGTGACCCGCAGCTCGGCGTGCGAGCCGTCCAGCCCGACGGTGACCACGCGGTCACCGGTGGCGAGGTCGTCCACCCCGTCGCCGACCGCCACCACGACTCCGGCGCACTGGTAGCCGACGATGTGGGGCACCCGGGCCAGGTCGCCGCCCAACCGGCTCAAGGTGTCGCCGCCTTCGATACTGACGGCCTCCACCCGGATCAGCACGTCACCCGGGCCGCAGTCCGGGTCGGGCACCTCCTCGTACCGGAACACGTCCGGGCCACCCGTCTCGTAGTACACCGCTGCCTTCATGGCCCTCCTCCGGTCGAACGACAGGCCCACCCTAGACACCATCCCCGGGACGACCGGCGGGTGGCCGAGGAGTGGCACCGGTCGGCTGCGGCCCGCCCCCGGAGCGCCTCCCGGGGTACCGGATGGTCAAGTCCGGCGCCCGGATGGTCGATGCCTCTGGCAGATGGCACTGACCACCGCGACCGATCACCCGCCAGACGGGCAACCGGCAACGGTCGCCTCAACCGGTGACCGGGCAGCGCTCGGCGCCGCCCTTCGGGCCCGGGCCCGCCCGATCGCCGCCGAGGTGGCCTCGCACTTCCCGGCTCACATCCGCGCCACGGTAGACGGGTCGGCACGGCTCGCCACCGAGCTGGTCGGACGGTGGGTGGCTGCCGGGGAGCAGGGGGTCGGGCAGGACCGACACGACCTGGCCAGCCAGGCCCGCCAGGCCATGCTGGTCGAATCCGACCTGGCCGGCGCCGTGTCCTGCCACCTGACCTGGCGGGACCTGTGCCTCGTGGCGCTGGACGAGGACGCCACGCGGCTGGGCATCGGTCCGGACATCGTGTCCGCGGCCCGGGCCATCGTGCAGCTGAGCTGCGACGGCGCCCTGGCGGCGACGGCCCGAGCCTTCGACGAGCTGGTCCAGGTCCTCCAGGAAGGCCCGAGCGTCAAGGGGCAGGACGGGTCCCACCAGGTCCTCCACGACGACCTGACCGGACTTCCGAACCGCCTCCTGCTGTGTGACCGGTTGCAACAGGCCGCAAAGACGGGCGACCGCCGCGCCGCCCGGTCTATGGTCCTCGTGCTCGATCTCGACAACTTCGGGGCCATGAACAACCGTTTCGGCCGACCCGCCGGCGACGCGCTCCTGGTCGAGGTCGCCCACCGTCTGGACGAGCTTGTGCGCAGTACGGACACCGTGGCACGAATCGGCGACGACGAGTTCGCCATCCTGGCCGCGGACCTCGACGAACCGGGCGACGCCGCCCAGTCGCTGGCCGAGCGCATCCACCAGGCGATGCGCACCCCGGTGGCGGCCGGGGACTGCGAGCTCCACTCGTCGGTCAGCATCGGGATCACCGAGGTGGCCCGGGGGGTCGATCCCGAAACCCTGCTGGCCTGGGCGGACGCGGCCATGCGGCGGGCCCGGCTCGGGGGACCAGCGCGCTACGCCGTGCACGACGTGTCCGTCGGGGCCGAGTACCGGCGCGAGAGCCGACTGGCCGACGACCTGCGGGCGGCCCACGGACGGGGACAGCTGTCGGTCGACTATCAACCGCTGTTCCGCCTCGGTGCGGGGTCGCTCGGCGGGCCCGTAGGCATGGAGGCCCTGCTGCGGTGGGACCATCCGTTGCTCGGCGCCGTGGACCCCGACGAGTTCGTCCCGCTGCTCGAGCAGAGTCGGCACATCGTGCCCGTCGGCCGGTGGGTGCTGGGAGAGGCGGCGTCGCAATGCGTCGAGTGGCAGCGGGAACGGCCCGAACTCACCGTGTCGGTCAACGTGTCGGCCCGCCAGCTGCAGGACCCGGACTTCGTCGGCGACGTCCGGGCGGCGCTGGTCGGCTCGGGCCTCGACCCCGGCCACCTCGTGCTCGAGGTCACCGAGTCGGTCCTCGTGGTGGACGTGGTGCGCGTCGGCGCGGCCATGCAGGCGGTCCGGGATCTCGGCGTCCGGATGGCACTCGACGACTTCGGCACCGGGTACTCCCCCTTGCTCTATCTGCAGGGCCTGCCCCTCGACCGGTTGAAGGTCGACCGGAGCTTCGTGTCCGGACTGGACGCCAGCGGGCACGACGGCACCGTGCTGAGGACCGTGGTCGACCTGGCCCACAAGTTGGGGATCACCGTGATCGCCGAGGGAGTCGAGACGGCGGGCGAGCTCCGGGCGGTGGGCGCCATCGGCTGCGACGAGGTCCAGGGCTTCTACCTCGGTGGCCCGGCGCCGGCCGACCACCACGACCTCGGGTCCGGCGACGCCGGACACCCTGCGTCCGGACACCCGGCCTAGAGGGGATGCCGACCGCTCAGCGGGCCAGGCGGGCGAACGTGCGTCGCTGGGCCTTGTAGAGCTTCGGGAACTCGGCGTACAGCTTGTCGTAGGCAGCGGTGGCCGACGGGTCAGGTCGGTGGGTCTCGGCCACCGGCACCAGGTCGCGGATCTCGTCGGCCGTCACCGCCCCCAGGCTGAGTCCGGCGATGAGGGCGCTCCCCCGGAGGTTGGCCAGCACCGGGTCGGCGACCTGTTCGACCGTGCGGCCGAGGACGTCGGCGTAGATGGAGCACCACAACGTCGACGTCGCCCCGCCCCCGATGGCCCGGTAGGTGCCGAGCGGACGGCCCACGAAGCGTTCGACGCCCTCCGCCAGCCACCGCGAGTTGAAGGCCACGCCCTCGAGGACGGCCCGGGTCAGTTCGGCCCCGGTGGTCCGCAGCGACAGGTTGTGGAACCCGCCCCGGGCGGTCCGGTCGTCGATCGGGGAGCGCTCGCCGGCCAGCCACGGGGTGAACACCACCCGCCCGCTCCCGGGTGCCACGCCGGCGGCCACGGTGGTCAGATGGTCGAACGACGGTGGCTGTCCGGTCGGGTCCCCGGCGGCGGCCACCGTGTCACGGAACCACTGGAGGGCCCGTCCCCCGGACTCCTGGTTGTTGGCCACCAGTCGCAACCCGGGCACGATCCCCGGCACGGTGGCCATCTGGCGGATCGGGTCCGTCTTCTTCTTCGGGAACGGGCAGCTGATCCAGCTGGTGGTCGAGATGGCCACGTGGGGCTGGAGGGCGAGCACCGCCCCGGAGCCGACACAGGCCGAATGGAGGTCCGGCGTCCCGGCCACCACCACCACGCCGTCAGGCAGGCCGAGATCGTCGGCGACCGATGCCAGTACGGTGCCGACCACGGTGGCTGTCGCCACCAGAGGTGGGAGCTTGGCGGCGGGCACCCCGCTGGCCCGCACCAGGACCGGGTCGTAGGCGAGGACATCGGGCCGTCGGTTGTCGGTGAGCCAGGCGCCGGCCATGGACGCCGGCGTGGCCGCCGCCCGGCCGGTGAAGCGCATCGACAGATAGTCGACCGGCTCCAGGTACCACCGGGCAGCCCGCGCCACCTCGGGCTCGTCGCGCTCGAGGTGGAGAATATGGCCGATGGGATCGGCGCCCGACGTCGATGGCGCCCCCCCGCTGTGGCGGATCCAGCGCAACGCGGCCAGTGGGGCGTAGCCGGCCACCGGGCCGCCGATGACGCCCCGGGAGTGGGGTCCGCCCCGGGTGTCCGACCACAGCTGGCAGGGCCCGACCGGCATCCCCGCGACGTCGACGGGCACGGTGCTCGCCCACTGGCCGGTGCACGACACGGCCACCACCCGCGAGCGGTCGACGACCCCGGCGTCCAGGGCCCGCCGCGTGGCGTCGCAGATGAGGTCCCACCACCGGGAGGCGTCCTGGGTGGCACTGCCGTCCGGCCCGACGTCGGTCGGCACGGCCAGGTGCTCGGACCAGGCGATGACCCCGGTCAACGAGACGACGCCGACCTTGGGCCCGCCCGTCCCGAGGTCGACGGCCACCACCCAGGCGTCCTCCCGCCGACCCGCGGCGGGCCCGGTCACCGAGCGGTGCGCCGGGGCGCCGCCATCAGACCCGGTGCCCGACGTTCAGGCATCGTCGGGGATGGCCTGCTGGGCGTCCATCATGTCGGCCATCACCATGCGGATGAACTCGTCGGCCTCGTCGGTCATGCCGCCGGCCACGCCGCCGTAGATGGCCCCCGACTTCGGGGCTTCGTCGGCGTGCTCGACCGCGTAGGCCACGGCCTCGGCGAGGTCGGCGGCGAAGGCCTCGGCCACGCCCGGTCCGGTCTGGGGCCGGGTCACGGCCATGTGGAGGGCGTTCGGGTACTGCTGGCCGTTGAACCGCCAGCCCTTCAGTCGCATGGCGTCGTTGACGTGGTAGATGTCGAACCGGTCCGAGGTGAAGCTGAACAGGAAGGTCGGGCTGCCGAGGATCCGCAGCTCGTCGTGGCTCCTGACCGCGGCCTGCATGGCCGCCGAGGTGGCGAAGATCTGCTCGGCGTAGCCCCGGTAGCCCTCCCGCCCGAGCTGGATCATCGAGGCCCAGGTGGCGGCCAGCAGACCACCGGAGCGGGAGCCGTCCATGCCGGGCGAGCAGTACTTGCCGCCGCTCCAGGACGTATTGAAGAAGTACTGGGCGTTGCGGAGCGCCTTGTCCCGGAAGGAGAGGACGGAGGTCCCCTTCAACGCGTAGCCGTACTTGTGGGTGTCCGCCGAGATCGAGGTGACCCCGGGCACACGGAAGTCGAACAGCGGGATGTCGTAGCCGAGCTCCTGGCCGAAGGGGAGGATCCACCCGCCCAGGCAGCCGTCCACATGGAGCCCGACGCCACGGTCGAGGGCGATATCGGAGAGGGCCTCGATCGGGTCCACCGTGCCGTAGCCGTAGTTGCACGCCGAGCCGATGATGGCGACCGTCCGTTCGTCGACGGCGTCGGCCACCCACGCCGTGTCGACCTGGGTGGTGTCCGGGTCGACCGGGGCCACCCGGAGCTCGATGCCGAACAGGTGGCAGGCCTTGTCGAAGGCAGGGTGGGCTGTCTCCGGCTTGATCACGTTGGGACGGTCGATGCCGCGGGTGGCGGCGGCGTGGTCCCGGTAGGCGAGGAGCGCGTGGCAGATGCTGCCGGTGCCGCCCGAGGATATGAGGCCGACCGGTTCGGACCCGGTGACCGCTTCGGCATGCAGGAGATCGAGGGTCATGGCGATGATCTCGGACTCGAAGCGGGTGGCACTCGGGCACATGTCCCGCTGGAGGGCGTTCACATGGGAGAACAGCGAGAACGCCTCGTTCAGGAAGGCGTAGTGGTCGTGGTCGCCGCAGTACATGGTGCCCGAGCACCGGCCGCCCTCCCAGGCGCGGTCCTCCTCGGCGGCCATCGACCCCAGGATGGCGAGGATCTCCTGGCGGGGAAGGCCTGTTTCGGGCAGGGTGCGGTGGACGGGCACCCGGTCGGCGTAGGGGTAGGGACTCATGGGGCGACTCCTCGAGCGGACGGTGGCGGCCGTGGCCGATCCAGGCACGGTACCGCCTGGCCGCACCCTCCATCGCACGGGCCGGAACCTCAAGTGGGCGCTTCTGCCCGTCGATGGGACACCGTGGACTGGATGCAGGTGGCGGACACCGTGAAAAAGGAGCCCGACGGCTCCTTGAATCGCGTCGTCATCGGTCGGATCGCCTCGACGGCCTTCATCGTGGCCAGCGCCCTCTTCCTGGTGTCCGATCTGCTCTTCCCCGGTGCCTACTCGAAGGCCTCGACCCTCGTGGTGGGCGGGCTCACCCTGGTGGCGGGATTCGCCTCGTGGTGGATCCCGTGGGAGCACCTGCCCCGGTCGACCGTGCTGTGGATGGTCCCGTTCGCCCTGTTCGCCGTCGACCTCGGTTACGTCTACGCCGTGCGCAACGGCTTCAACTACTCGGTCACCTTCGTCATCATCTTCGTCCTGGTCGGACTCACGCAGCCGCGCTGGACGTCACTCCAACTGGCGCCCCTGCTGGTGGTCGCCTACGTCTTGCCCCTGCTGATCACCTCCGACCACATGTCGACCTCCGGACTGGGCTCGGCCATCTACGTGGTCCCGGTCTGCCTGATGCTGGGCGAGGCCACCGCCTGGGGGATGAGCCGGCTGGCCGAGGCGTCCTCGGAGATCGCCGAGGGGGAGGAGAGCATCCGCCAGCTGTTCGACGAGGCGCCCATCGGGATCTCGAAGATGGGGGTCGACGGCCGGATCCTCGAGGTCAACCGGGCCTTCGGCGAGATCGTGGGCTCCGCCCCCGAGGATCTCGTCGGCCTCGACATCCTCGACCTCACCCACCCCGACGACGTCGCCGAGACGACGTCGCTGATCGCCAGCCTCCTCGCCGGCGAGATCGACCGCTTTCAGTTCGAGAAGCGCTACGTCCACGCCGACGGCCATCTGGTGTGGGTGTCGGTCAACGGGACGGTCGTGCGGGACTCCAACGATCGCCCGCTCTTCCTGATCGGGCAGATCGAGGACATCGCCGAACGCCGGACGCTCCGCGACGAGCTGGCGCTGCACGCCGTGACCGACCCGCTGACCGGGCTGCCCAACCGGTCGCTGTTCATGGAGCACCTCGGCTCCGCCTTGCCCCGGGCCGAGGCGGCGGGCCGCCACGTGGCCCTGATGTTCCTTGATCTCGACCGGTTCAAGCTGGTCAACGACGGTATCGGCCACGACGCCGGTGACCGGTTGCTGAGGCGGGTGGGGCAGCGGCTCGGGGGCGCCCTGCGTTCCGGGGACGTGCTGGCCCGGTTCGGCGGGGACGAGTTCACCGTGTTGTGCGAGGTGGCTGGCGAGGACGAAGTCATGGACGTCGTGCAGCGGCTGCGCCAGGCGTTGTCGACCCCGGTGGCCGAGCCCGACTTCGAGCAGTTCGTGTCGCTGAGCATCGGCGTCGCCCTCTCCACCTCCGAGTCGATGGCGCCGGCCGTGCTGCTGCGGTGCGCCGACGTCGCCATGTACCAGGCCAAGGGACTCGGTCCCGGGCGGTACGTGATCTACGAGGACCGCGACGACGGCGACGCGGGCCGCAACCTGCGCACGTCGAACGAACTCCACCGGGCCATCCTCGGATCGCAGCTGGTCCTGCACTACCAGCCCTTCGTCAACGTGGACGACCTGCAGGTGGTGGGCACCGAGGCGCTGGTCCGCTGGCAGCATCCCGAGCGCGGCCTCCTGCCGCCGGAGGAGTTCGTCGAGCTGGCCGAGGAGTGCGGGTTGATGGTGCAGCTCGGCGCCTGGGTCCTGCACGAGGCCTGCCGTCAGGGCGCCCAGTGGATTGTGGGCCGGGCGGCGGCCGGTGTCGGCGGCCGGATCCCGGCCATGTCGGTCAACATCTCGCCCCAGCAGCTGTCCGAGCCGGGATTCGCTGACGTCGTGGCCGGGGTCCTGGACGACACCGGGTTCCCGGCCGAGCGCCTGTGGCTCGAGATCACCGAAGGAGCGCTGCTGCGCGATCCGGCGGCGGCCATCGCCATCCTCCAGGCGCTCCGGGCCCTCGACGTCCACTTGTCCATCGACGACTTCGGGACGGGCTACTCGTCGCTCAGCTATCTGAAGCGGCTGCCCGTCGAGGCGCTCAAGATCGACAGCAGCTTCGTCGAGCAGCTCGAGCACGGGGCCGACGACCGGGCCATCGTGGAGGCCATCGTGGCCCTCGGGCGGACGCTCGGCCTCGGGATCGTTGCCGAGGGGATCGAGCGCCCGGACCAGGCGATCGAACTGGCCGGTCTCGGCTGCAACATCGCCCAGGGGTTCCTCTACGCGCGGCCGGCCGATCCGGCCGCCATCGGTGCCTATCTGCCGCAGTCGATCGCGGACTGGGAGAGCGGCAGCCGCTTCGCCCCCCTCGCCGACCTGCGGTAGCCGGGCACCGTTCCGGACGGGCGCTACCCGCCGGTCAGGGTACGGGCAGGGTCAGGGGTGTCGGCCGTTGGGCATGATGTCGGTCATGCCCCACTGGTCGAGGGTGTTCAACTGCACCTGGTCGCCGGTGGACTCGACGATCCGGTTGCCGCCCACGTAGAGGGCCGTGTGGTACACGGTGGTCCAGTCGGCGGCGTTGGTCCCCCAGAACACGAGGTCGCCCGCCGCCAGCTGGCCCATGGCGACCGGGGTACCGGCGGTGTGGAACTGATCGTTGGCCACCCGGGCGAAGGTCACGCCCGCACCGTGGGTCCACGAGGCGAGGGTCAGGCCCGAGCAGTCGTAGCCGACCGGTCCGTTGCCGCCCCAGATGTAGGGCTTGCCCAGCTGCTGGAAGGCGAATGTGACCGCTTTGTCGCCCGGGGTGATGGGCTGGAACACGAGGGCCTGGGCGGGCATCGACTGGGCGGCGGCCGAGCCGAAGGCCTGGGCGGTGCCGTTCTGCTGGAGGATCCAGTAGCCGTCGCTCTGGCCCGTGGACACGATGCGCTGCACCGGTTCAGTGGCCGTACCGGCGGCGGAGCCGTAGAACCGGGCGTCGCCGAAGGCGAACACCCCTCCGTCGGAGGCCACCAGCCAGTACCCCTTGCCGTCAGACGTGGCGGCCATGCCCACAATGGGGAGGTTGAGGGTGATGGCCCCGGTGGACCCGTAGAAACGGGCGTCCCCGAAGGTGAACACCCCGCCGTCGGAGGCCACCAGCCAGTATCCCTTGCCGTCGCCGGTGGTGGCCATGCCCACGATCGGGCGGTTGAGGGTGATGGCCCCGGTGGATCCGAAGAAACTGGCGTCCCCGTAGGAGAAGATGCCGCCGTCGGACGCCACCATCCAGTAGCCCTTGTCGTCGGGGGTCTGGGCCATCCCCACGATGGGCTTGTTGAGGGCGATGTTGCCGGTCGACCCGTAGAAGTGGGTGTCGCCGTAGCTGAAGACCCCGCCGTCGGACGCCACCAACCAGTACCCGGCCCGGGCGTGGTCGGGCACGGCGGTCACGATCGGGCGGTTGAGCGGGCCCGAAGGTGCGCCGAAGGACGGGACTCCGTACGGCTCCACCGACCCGGCCGGGGTGACCAGCCAGAAGTTGTCGCTGACGGCGGAGGGGAGGGTGTGGGGCGCGGCCGCGGCTCCTGCGGTACCTGTGCCCCATATCGCTGGCCCGAGGGCCAGGGTGGCGGCCGCCACCGCGGCCAGTCCGACCCACCTGATTCGTCCTCTGTCCATTCCTGGATCCCCTGCCCTCGTCGGTGACCGGCTGATCACACGTAGAGTGGCCAGACTACCACCTAGAGTGGTAATCCCACCAGCGGAATTACCATCGGGAGAAGATGGCTTCCCGGAACGCCGCCTCCGCCGGTGTCAGCCGACAGTGGCGATGCCCCCGTCGACCGGGATGATCGCCCCGGTCAGATAGGCACCGGCCCGTGACGCCAGAAAGATGGCCACGCCTGCCATATCGTCAGGTCGACCGATCCGCTTGAGGGGTGCGCCGGCGGCGATCTGCTCGCCGAAGGCGTCGAGGGTGGCCGCCATCATCTTCGACTCGAACGGGCCGGGGGCCACGGCGTTCACCGTGATGGACGGGGCCAGGTGGCGGGCCAGGTGGCGGGTCAGCTGGTGGACGGCCGCCTTCGAGGACGAGTAGGAGTACGACTCGAGGACGGGCACATGGATGCCGTCGATGGACCCGATGTTGATGACCCGGGCCGGGTCGTCCGGCGTGGACGCCGCTTCGAGCACGGGCAGGAAGAACTTGGTGGTGTGGAACACGCCCTGGACGTTCAAGTTGAGGACCCGGTCCCACGATGCCTTGTCGTGCTCGACCAGCGGCGCCCCCCAGGTGGCGCCGGCGTTGTTCACGAGGACGTGGACGCGGTCGTGGTCGGCGGCCACCGCATCGGCGAAGGCCCGCGCCCCTTCCTCGGTCGACAGGTCGGCCGCCAACCCGTGGCACGTCCCGTAGGCGGACAGCTCGGCCACGGCCGCGGCCACGGCGTCGGCCTTGCGGGAGGCGATGACCACGTCGGCACCGGCGGCCACGAAGCCCCCGGCGATCATCCGGCCGATACCCCGGGTGCCGCCGGTGACCACGACGGTCTTGCCGGCCACGGAGAACAGCTCGTCGGGTGGAGTCGGGGCGGTGGGCTCGTTCATGGGACGGGACGGTACCTCACGCCGGCCCGGTTGGTATCGTCCGCACCCATGGGAGCCCCGCCGTGCATCTGGCCCTGACCGACGAGCAGCTGGACCTGCAGGCGACATTGCGCGCCTACTTCGCCGAGCTGGCCGCATCGGCCGCCGTCCCCGGGGGCCATCCGGACTACGTGGCCACCATCAAGCGGATGGGGGACGACGGGTGGCTGGGCATCGGCTGGCCCACCGAGTACGGCGGTCACGGGCGCGGACCGATCGATCAGATGATCTTCGTGGAGGAGTCCCACTGGGCCGGGGTGCCCCTGCCCCTGCTCACACTCAACAGCGTGGGCCCCGCCATCATGCAGCTGGGCACCGACGAGCAGCGGGAGCGGTTCCTCCCGGCGATCCTGCGTGGCGAGGTCCACTTCTCCATCGGCTACACCGAGCCCGGTGCCGGCACCGACCTGGCGTCACTCCAGACCCGGGCGGTGCGCGACGGGGACGAGTACGTCATCAACGGCGAGAAGCTGTACACCAGTGCCATCCAGTACGCCGACTACGTGTGGCTGGCCGCCCGCACGGACCCCGATACCCCGAAGCACAAGGGACTGTCGGTGTTCATCGTCCCGGTCGACGCCCCCGGCTTCAGCTGGACCCCGCTGCGGACCATGGCCGGCGAGTTCACCAGTTCCACCTTCTACGAGGACGTCCGGGTGCCAGCCTCCAACCTGGTGGGCGTAGAGAACGGCGGGTGGACGCTCATCACCAACCAGCTGAATTTGGAGCGGGTAGCCATCTGCCCGGTGTCGGGCATCCTGCGCAGCATCGCCGAAGTGCGGGAGTGGGCCCAGCAGACCCGGCTGGCCGACGGGCGCCGGGTGGTCGACCAGGAGTGGGTCCAGGTGCACCTGGCTCGGCTGTGGGCGCGCGCCGAGTACCTCAAGCTCATCAACTGGAAGGTGGCCTGGGCGGCCGACAAAGGTCTCAACCCGGCCGACGCCTCGGCCACCAAGGTCTACGGCAGCGAGTTCGCCCTCGAGGCCTATCGCGTCCTCGGGGAGATCGTGGGCCAGGCCGGGTACCTGGCGAGTGGGTCACCGGGTGCCGTGGTGCACGGCCACCTCGAGCAACGGGCCCGGAGCCAGACCATCTTCACCTTCGGCGGTGGCACCAATGAGATCCAACGCGACATCATCGCCTGGATCGGGCTCGGGCTGCCCCGGGCCAAACGCTGAGGGCACGGCCCGCTGCGCCCCGCGGCCGACGTTCTCCCGGTGTCGGCACCCCCGTCGGCGTACACTCCGCGGACGCGGCCGCCACCAGACGGCTGCCCGGAGGCGAGGAGTGTCCATGGCGGTAGCGGCAGTCAAGGGAGCGACGGCCCAGGTCGACGGGGCGACCATCGCCTTCGACGACACAGGTGGGGACGGACCGGTGGTGGTGCTCTGCCACGGCTTCCTCATGGACCGGACCATGTTCGACGACCAGGTGTCGGCGCTCCGCGGCGCCTACCGGGTCGTCAGCTGGGACGAGCGGGGCTTCGGGGACACGGTCTACGACGACCTGCCGTTCACCTACTGGGACTCGGCGGGCGACTGCCTGGCCCTCATGGATCACCTGGGGATCGACCGGGCCGTCATCGGCGGGATGTCTCAAGGTGGCTTCATCGCCCTGCGGGCCGCCCTCCTCGCCCCCGAGCGGGTGCGGGCCCTGATCCTCCTCGACACCCAGGCCGGCCCGGAGGACGCCGACGTCATCCCCCTCTACCAGGGCATGATCGACGACTGGGTGGCCAACGGCCCGTCGGACGACCTGGCCGACGCCAGTGCCGCCCTGATCATCGGGGCGCCTACGGTGTCCGCCGCTTGGACGGCCATCTGGAAGGCGCGTCCCCAAGAGGCGCTACGCAACCCTGGGCGGACCCTGCTCGAGCGGGAGAGCATCGTCGACCGCCTGGGGGAGATCACCGTCCCGGCCCTGGTGGTGCACGGCACGGCCGACGCGGCGATCTCCATGGACAAGGCCGAGGCCCTGGCCGCCGGCCTGATCGGCTGCACCGGGGTCGTAGCAGTCGAAGGCGGCACCCACGCCGCCAACATGACCCATCCCGCCGTGGTCAACGAGGCCGTGCTCGGGTTCCTGGCCGGCCTGTCCGCCTGAGGCCCGGCCGGACGTAGCGCTCAGCCGGCGGCGGCCGCCTGGGTGGGCGTCGGTGCCACCGGGGTGAGCGTGGCGGCCACCGGAAGCGCAAGGTGGACGCTCGAGAACGTCACCGAGCCGCCGAGCCTCGGCTGCTCGTAGGACACGGTGGTGGCCACCAGCTGGAGTTCGACGTCAGACGTCGGATCGGCCGTGTAGGCCACCATCTCGAGGGGCACGGTCGTGCTGTGCCGCTTCCCGTCGAGGGTGACGGCGATGGGCGTCACCTGGTTGCCGAGCACCACCCCGGTGGCCCTGTCGACCAGCTGGGCGAAGACCCGGGTCGGACGGGTGCCGGCCGCCACCGTCCCCGAGTAGGTGAGGACGAGTCGGGGCGCCCCCACGATCACGCCGGCCCGTGCGAACGGCACGGGGACGTCCACCGCATTGGTGGCCGGCGTGGGCGTGATCGGGGCCACCAGACCGCCCAGCTGCTGGCCGTTCGGGATCGAGGTCAGCGGACCGGAGCCCCCGGTCGCCACCATGGCCAGGGTGCCCGACCCGGTGGCGGTGAAGGGTGGGCCTTCGGGCAGCGGGTAGGTCGGTGCCGAATAGGAGGTCCCGTTCTGGTCCACGAAGCTGAACCCGGGTCCGGTGTCGACTGAGGTGTCGCGCTGCACGTAGCGCTTCAGCCAGGCGAAGGTGGCCTGCTCAATGGCGGCGGGGTCGCCTGACGGGGTCAGGCACACCCCGTGGCCGCCGCAGAACCAGCGCATCGACGTGGTCACGCCGTTCGCCTTCAGCGCCTCGTAGTTGTCGACCCCCTCCTGGAGGGTGAAGAGGGTGTCCACCGTGCCTTGGAGGATGAGGGTGGGGATGTGGATCCGCCTCAGCAGCTGGGCCGGACCGCGGGCCGCGAACCAGGCCAGCTGGGAGGGGGTGGTGACGCCTTCGACGACGCCCGAGTGGTAGGCGGCCATGACCTCGGGGTCGACGTGGTCGCTGGTCGACAAGTTGGTGAGGATGCCCGACCAACCGCTCTTGGGTGTCCCGGCCTTGTCCAGGCTGGTGACAAGGGAGTGCCAGGCGATGGTCGGGACGATGGCGTCGATCCGGCAGTCGATGGCCGCCGTGACGAACTGGATGCCGCCGCCGTAGGAGCCGCCGACCATGCCTATCCGCGGGTCGCCGGGCCGGTCGAGCTGCACGCCGGGCCGGGTGGCCACCCAGTCGATGAGCGTGCTGACGTCCCGGGCCTCGTAGGCGGGGCTGTCCACCTCGGCCAAGCCGGCCGAGTGGCCGAATCCACGGGGGTCCCAGGTCAGGACGTTGTACCCGGCGGCCAGCAGGTCCTTCAAGGGGTCGCCGCCGAGAATGCCCTGCCCGGAGATGTCGGTGTCTCCGGGCAGGCTCCAGCCCGGGCCCATCAAGATGGTGGGGTGGGGGCCGCCGCCCGCCGTCGGGTCGTAGGCCGACGCCGGGAACCAGTGGGCCCGGATCACCGTGCCGTCGAACGAGGTGATGTTCCAGTCGGTGGTCGAACCGGCCACCGCCGTGGCCGGGACGGGCGTCGAGGGAACGGGGCGGCTGCACGAGGTCACCGTCGCCGCACTGCTGGCCGTGGTGGTCGGCGAGGCGGACGTGGACGTACACGCCGTCAGGGCCCCGGCCATCACGAGGGCCGCCAGCACGGCTGCGGCCGGGCGGCGGTGGAGGCGGGACGGCGGGCGGACGGAGGACGGGCGCATCGGCGGAGTGTTGCACCGCGATCCCGCCGCGGCAATCCGCGGTCGTTCGGGGCGGCCCGATCCCGGACTTGATGGATGGTGGGTCGCCCTGTGGAATGGAGGCATGGCCCCCGCCGACTCCACCTCCTCTTCCGCCGCGCCCCGGTCCAGCCGGCTGCGCTGGTGGGCACTGGTGGTGGTGTGCCTGGCCATGTTCATGAACGCCCTCGACTCGTCGATCGTGAACGTGGCCCTGCCCGCCATCCAAAGCGAGCTGCACTTCACCGCGTCCGGCCTCACCTGGGTGGTCACCGCCTTCCTCATCACGTTCGGCAGCTGCCTGCTCATGGCCGGTCGGCTGGGGGACCTCATCGGCCGGCGGAAGGTCTTCCTGATCGGCATCGTCGTCTTCACGTCGGCGTCGGTGATGTGCGGCGTGGCCCAGAGCCAGGCCATGCTCATCGCCGGACGGTTCCTCCAGGGCATCGGCGGCGCCTTCTCGTCCTCGGTGATCATCGCCATCATCGTCACCGAGTTCCCGGCGGCCGGCGAGCGGAGCCGGGCCATGAGCGCCTACATCTTCGTGGCCGTCGGGGGCGGGTCCATCGGGCTGCTGGTCGGCGGCATCCTGACCCAGGCGCTGAGTTGGCACTGGATCTTCTTCATCAATGTGCCCATCGGGGTCTTCACCTTCGTGGCCGGTCGGATCCTCATTGTCGAGAACGTCGGGCTCGGCATCCGCACCGGGGTGGACGTGGTCGGGTCGGTACTGATCACGGTCTCCCTCATGCTCGGGATCTACGCCGTCTCCACGGCCACCCAGTACGGGTGGGGTTCCACCCACACACTCGCGTTCGGCGGAGCGTCGTTGGCGCTGGCCGCCTCCTTCTTCGTCCTCGAGTCCCGGATCGCCAATCCGATCATGCCGCTGCGCATCCTGGCGATCCAGACCCTCGTCCGCTCCAGCGTCATCCGCGGGATGCTGGCCACGGGCATGTTCACCACCTTCTTCCTCGGCGCCCTCTACCTCGAGGGGGTCCACGGCTTCACCCCGGTCCAGACGGGCCTGGCCTTCCTCCCCATGGCGGTGACCATGGGCATCCTGTCGGCCGGTGTCACCGCGCGGTTGGTGTCGCGGTTCGGGGACAAGCGGGTCCTCATTCCGGGGATGGTCTCGGGCACGCTCGGGCTGCTGTTGTTGACCACCATCGGGACCGACACCAGCTACGCCTCGGTCATGCTGCCGGCCTTCGTGCTCATCGGGGCCGGCGCCGGGACGGCGTTCGCCCCGTTGTTGTCGATCGCCATGGCCGACGTCCCGGTGGCCGACGCCGGCCTCGGGTCGGGGATCGTCAACGTGTCGATGCAGATGGCCTCGGCCCTCGGGCTCGCCGTCCTCAGCGCCATCGCCACCGGGCATACCCACGCGCTCGAGGCGGCCGGGCACCCCACCGACGTGGCTCTCACCGAGGGCTACCGACTGGCGTTCCTGGTCTCGTCGATCCTGGTCGGGGCGGGCACGGTGGTGGCCGCCGTGGCCCTCGACCGGTCGCCGGCCCGGTCGGGCGGCACGCCCGAGGAGATCCACCTCGCCGAAGAGCAGCTGTCGGCGGCGTCGGAGCCCTTCCCGCACTGACGGGTACCGGCCCGGTGCTCCGGTCCCGGGCCCCGGACCGGGAGACGACGGTCGGATCAGTAGAGCCCGACGATCTCGCCGTGCTCGTCGATGTCGATGTCGAAGGCCGCCGGGTGGGAGCCGAGGCCGGGCATGGTGCGCATGTCGCCGCAGATGGCGTACGCGAATCCGGCACCGGCCGACAGCCGGACCTCGCGGACCGGCAGACGCCATCCGGTCGGTGCGCCCTTCAACTCCGGCGACGAGGAGATCGAGAGGTGGGTCTTGGCGATGCAGACCGAGAGCGCGCCGAAGCCGTTGGCCTCGAGCTGGTCGAGCCGCTTCGCCGCGGGGGGCTGGTAGTCGACGCCGTCGGCTCCGTACACCCGGGTGGCGATGGTCTCGATCTTCTCCCGCAGCGTGGCCTCTTTGGGGTAGAGGAATGCGAACGCGCCGGGCTCCTCAGCCGCCTCGGCCACGGCCCGGGCCAGCTCGGTGGCGCCGGCCCCGCCGTCGGCGAAGTGGGTGGTCACCGCGCAGCGCACCCCGAGCGAGTCGGCGATCTTGCGTATGGCGTCGTACTCGCTCGGATGGTCGTCGGGAAAGGCGTTGATGGCGATCACCGGGGTGATCCCGTGGAGCCGGACGTTCTCGATCTGCTTGACAAGGTTGGCACCGCCGGCTTCGACTTCGTCGGGGCGCTCGGTGAACAGGTCCGGGGGGAGCGCCTTGCCGGCCACGATCCGGTGGGCGCCCGAATGGGCCTTCATGGCCCGGACGGTGGTCACCACCACGGCAACATCGGGCGTCAGTCCTGACACCCGGCACTTGATGTTGAAGAAGCGTTCGGCGCCCATGTCGGCGCCGAACCCGGCCTCGGTGATCAGGAAGTCACCAGTGTGGATGCCGATCAGGTCGGCGACGACCGACGAGTTCCCGTGGGCGATGTTGCCGAACGGTCCGGCGTGGACCAGGACCGGGGTGCCCTCCGATGTCTGCAGCAGGTTGGGCTTGAGGGCATCGCGCATGATGACGGTCATGGCTCCTGCCCCCCGCAGGTGCTCGGCCGTCACCGGCCGACCGGCGGTGTCGAAGCCGACGACGATCTGGCCCATGCGGCGCCGCATGTCGCGCAGCGATGTCGAGAGGGCCAGTATGGCCATGACTTCGGAGGCGGCGGTGATGTCGAATCCGGACTGGCGGGGCACCCCGTCCTCCGCTGTGCCGAGGCCCAGCACGATGTTGCGCAGCGACCGGTCGTTGACATCGAGCACCCGGCGCCACGAGATGTTGTGGGGGTCGAGGTCGAGCTCGTTGCCCTGGTGGAGGTGATTGTCGACGATGGCCGACAGCGTGTTGTGGGCGGCGGTGACGGCGTGCATGTCCCCGGTCAGGTGGAGGTTGAACGCCTCGAACGGGGCGGCCTGGCTGTAGCCGCCCCCGGCGGCTCCCCCCTTGATGCCGAAGGTGGGTCCCATCGAGGACTGGCGGATGGCTGCGGTGGCCCGCTTGCCGATCTTCTCCATCCCCTGGGCGAGGCCGATGGTGGTGGTCGTCTTCCCTTCGCCGAGGGGCGTGGGGGTGACGGCGGTGACCACGATGTAGCGGGCCCGCGGGCGGTCGGCCAACGCCTCGATGGCGTCGAGGGAGATCTTGGCGAGGTGGCGGCCGTACGGCTCGAGGAGGTCCTCACCGATGCCCATCGAGGCCGCCACCTCGGTGATGGGCACCAGGGTGGCGGCGCGGGCGATCTGGAGCGCGGTCAGCTGCGGGGCGTCCGTCATGGGGTCTCCTCGGGTCGGCGGCTGTGCGGGAGCGGGCGAGCCGGACTGTAATGCGGCGCCGCTGCGGGAGCGCCGGTGGCGGGGTGTGTCCCCGGGCCAACGGGGCCTGGCCGGCGCCGGGAATCAGCCGGCCGGGACCGGGCCCTGGAGGGGGCCCCACACCTCCCGGTTGTCGGCGCGCACCACCCAGCGGCGGGGGCGGATATCGAGCAACGGCTCGAGGCCGCCGCCGGCAAAGATCTGACGGATGGCGGCCTGCTCGTCCGCCGCCGCCGACCGGTGGGCGTCCTGGATCCGCTTGATCAGGAACATCCGGTAGGGGACCACCCCCACGGTCATCGGCCGGCCCCGCCAGGCGAAGGTCGTGGTACCGCTGATCCGGCGCTTGGGTTTGCCCAGCACGACCTCGCCGTCGGCCACCTCGGGATGGTCGGCCAGCCAGGCGTCGACCGCGGCCACCTGGGCCGCCGCCTCGTCCAGGTACTCCTCGCCGATGTAGGCCAGCAGCGCCCGGAGCGAATCGGGAATCCCGTCGTCGGCAAACAGGTCCTCGTTGCCGTCGACGTACTCGCTGGCGTCGATGACCGGTGCGTTCATCCGCTCGACCCACCGCCATACCCGCTGGGCCCGCTGCTTCATCAGCACCGACGGGTAGGGGTCGCGGGCCAGGTGGGCGTGCAGCGGCCCCATGAACCCGTAGTCGGCGATGGTGGGCCGGCCGCCGAGCAAGTAGGGCGAGCCGGCCAGGTGGGCATCGAAGAGGTCGAGGAACTCCTCGTAGGAGTGTTCGATCTCGGGTACTCGCTCCGGGGTGACGCCGAAGGCGGCGGTAGCGCCGCGCATCCGCTCCGAGGCGAAGGCGAACACCGCCTCGCGGGTGGCGTCATCGGCGCCGACGGCCAAGGCGGCGCTGAAGTCCTTGGCCAAGAACGGCACGTTCACGTCGTCGAAGTCCCACCGGTAGTGCATGGCCGGGCGCAGCAGGCCCTCGCCGCCGAACAGCTCGAGCAGGTGGGCGACGGTCCGCAACGTGGCGGTGGCCGGATAGGCCGAGCGGTCCGGGGCCACGGTGGCGTCGAGGAAGTCGATGATGTCGACGGTGTCCTGGACGATCGTCCCGTCGGGGGCCTGGAGCACGGGGATGATCCACCGACCGGTGACCGGCTCGATCTCGGCGCTGTAGCGGGGGTCGCCCGGAGCCCGCTCGACGTACTCGATCCGGTGATTGCGGAGATAGGCACGGGCCTTACCCGAATACAGCGACGCCGGCATGGCGTACAGCACATAGGGGTCCATCAGGGGTCTCCTGTTCGGTGGGGACGGTCGAGCGTAGATCGGGGCGCGGGCCCCTCGGAGGGGTCGTCGTGCCAGGTCGGGGGGCCCGGTGGAGCTCGACGGGTTCCCGGTTACGAGTGTATCTTCTGTCAGCTACTTTGACAGATGTCATCAGAAATGACAGTTGTTGCGCCGGGGGAGAGGACGAATCATGGAGCTGGACGGACGCACGGCAGTGGTCACCGGGGCGGCCTCGGGCATCGGGCTGGCGCTCACCGAGCGCTTCCTCGACGAGGGGATGTCGGTGGTGATGGCCGACATCGAGCAGCCCGCGCTGGAGAGGGAGACGGGCCGCATCGCCGGTGCCGGGGGTGCGGTCGTCCCGGTGGTGTGCGACGTATCCGACCCCGACCAGGTGGCCGGATTGCGGGACGCGGCGCTGACCGCCCACGGTGCGGTGCACCTCCTGTGCAACAACGCCGGCGTGGCCAACGGACAGGTCAACCACAAGACGAAGCCGGCCACGTGGCAGTGGATGGTGGGTGTCAACGTGCTGGGCGTCGCCTACGGGGTGAGCGCGTTCGTGCCCCTCATGCTGGAGCAGGGCGAGGGGCACGTCGTCAACACGGCCTCGGAGGCCGGCCTCACCTCGTCACCGGTGCTCGGCCCCTACCACGCCACCAAGTACGCGGTCGTAGGGCTGTCGGAGTCGTTGGCGATGGAGTTCGAGGGCACCCCGGTCAACGTGTCGTGCCTGTGTCCCGAGCTGGTCGACACCTCGATCTTCGAGTCGACCCGGAACGCCCCCGAGGCGCTGGGGCTCCCGCCGCCGGCCTCCGTCCCCATCGAACAGATGGCCGCACTCATGGGCACCGTGGCCATGCCCCCCGCCGACGTGTCGGCCGACGTGGCCTACGCCGTGCGGGCCGAGCGGTTCTGGATCCTCACCCACCAGTCGACCCTCGGCCGGATCAACGAACGCAACCGCCGCCTCGAACAGGGGCGCAACCCCGTGTTCGGACACGGGGCCTAGGCCCGATGGCCGTGTCGGGCACCGCGGACGGATCCCCTCCGTCGGTGTCGGTGTCGGTGGACGGCCGGTCGGCCATCCGAGACCGCAACCGCAACGCGGTGCTCGACGCCGTCCTCGACCTGTTTTCGGAGGACAACCTCAGCCCCGGGCCCGACGAAGTCGCCCTGCGCGCCGGCCTCTCGGTGCGCTCCGTGTACCGGTATTTCGAGGACCACGACGCCTTGTCGCGGGCGGCCATCGAGCGACAGCTCGAACGCCTGGCCCCACTGCTGGTCATCGCCGCCATCGGCGAAGGTCCGCTCGACGGCCGCATCACCCGGTTCGTCGAGGCTCGGATCCGCCTTCAGGCCGAAGTGGGCCCGACCATCCGGGCCACCCGCATCCGGGCCACGTTCGACCCCGTGGTGGCGAGCCAGCTCGAGTCGGACCGGACCCGGCTGCGCCACCAGGTCGAGCGGCACTTCGCGCCCGAGCTGTCGGCCATGGATGCGGGACGCGCCGGTTCCCGACTGGCCGCGGTCGACATCCTGTGCTCCTTCGAGTCACTCGACCACTACCTCGTCCACCGGCGACTCGACCCCGGCACGGTCGCGGCCATGCTGGCCGACGCGCTCCACGCTCTTCTCCGGTCCTGACCCGGGCCCGACCGGCACCCACCGACCACGACACGGCCACCCGGGCCCGTAGACAAGGAACGCAACCGATGGCGAACCAGCTGGAGTACCCGTTCGGGACGATCAATGTCGGGACCGCCGGTAGGTGGCTGCACCTGGCCCCCGAGGACGACGGACGGGTGTGGATGCTCAACTTGATGAAGTACAAGGAGGTCGCCGACTACGGCGACGCCGCCGGACCGGCCATCTCGGGCCGCGAGGCCGACGACATCTATGCGCCGACCGACGTGCTGGCCGACCTCGGGGCGACGGTCCCACTGTTCGGCGACGTCACCCGCCAGGTGGGCGATGACGTGGCCTGGGACCGGATCGCCATCGCCTGCTACCCGAGCCGGGCGTCGTTCTTCGCCATGCAGGACCGGGAGGACTTCCAGAAGCAGTACGTCCACAAGGAGGCCGGCATGGAGACGACCATCGTGATGGGATGCGTGCCCGTGTCGGCCGCCGAACCCGACGAGGCCTGTTCGGATCCGCTGGTGATGCGGGTGCGCAATTTCGCCGAAGGGCAGGCGCCCGGCCCCGACCCCGATGGGGTGACGCCGGTGGCGCGGTTCGACGTGGACGGCGTGATCCTCGGCGACAGGCGTACATGGGACGACGTGCGATTCGACCGGATGGACAACGTTGCCCTCGCCGCCCTCGCCCGCAGCGAAGGCGTGGTCGACCAGGTCATGGTGGTCATCGACCCGCTGATCGAGGATCTCATTGCCTCGATCCGAACCTTCCGGGCCTGATCGGTCATGGAGATCCTGCGCACCCCGGACGAGCGATTCGAAGGGCTGACCGACTACGACTTCGCCCCCCACTACCGGCAGGTGACAGCCGGGGACGGGAGCGCACTCCGCCTCCACTTCCTGGACGAGGGTCCCCGTGACGCCGCTCCGGTCCTGCTGCTGCACGGCAATCCCGCCTGGTGCTACCTCTACCGCCACATGATCCCGGCACTGGTGGCCCGCGGCCACCGGGTGGTCGCCCTCGACCTCATGGGGATGGGCCGGTCGGACAAGCCCGTCGACCAGGGCGTGTTCACCCTGGCCCAACACGTCGACTGGATGGGCCAGTGGCTGGTCGCCGAGGACCTGTCGGGCATCACGTTGTTCTGCCAGGACTGGGGCGGGACCGCCGGGCTCAATCTGCTGCCGCCCCACGGCGACCGGTTCGACCGGGTGGTGGCGTCCAATACCGGCCTCCCAGTAGGGAAGGGTATGAACAAGTTCCTCGAGGACTGGCTGGCCTTCAGCCAGTCGGTGGACGTGCTGCCCGTAGGTGCCCTCCTCCAGGGAGGCACCACCCGCCAGCTGACCCCCGGGGAGGTGGCCGCTTACGAGGCGCCCTACCCCGACGGGTCCTACCAGGCGAGTGCCAAGCGGTTCCCGATGCTCATCCCGGTCCAGCCCGACAACCCGGGGGTTCCCCAGGCCGTGGCGACCTGGTCCTATCTCGAGACGTTCCAGAAGCCCTTCCTCACCGTCTTCGGCGACCAGGACCCCGTGGCCTACAAGGCCGGTGCGCACCGGCCGTTCCAGACGCGCATCCCGGGGGCCCTTGGCCAGCCGCACCGGGTGCTCGAGGGCGCGAGCCACTTCATCCAGGAGGACGCCCCCGACGAGTTGGTGGCCATCATCGACGCCTTCGTCCGCGCCGACCCGGCCTGACCGGGACCGGGCCGCGCTCTGGCCCGGACGGTACGATCGGCCACGCCGCCGGCCCGTCCGCCGGAGCCACGGCGCCACCTGAAGGGGACCGAAATGCCCACCGTCGAGACCGTTCGCGGCCCGGTCGACACCGCCCAGCTGGGGCGGACCTACATGCACGAGCACATCTTCGTACTGTCTCCGGACGTCCAGCAGAACTTTCCTGAGCACTGGGGCGACGAGGAGGCCAGGGTGGCCGACGCCGTGGCCAAGCTCAACGCACTGGCGGCGAGCGGGGTGCACACCATCGTCGACCCGACCGTGATCGGACTCGGCCGCTACATCCCGCGGATCCAGCGAGTGGCCGAACAGGTGCCCGACCTCAACATCGTGGTGGCCACGGGTTGCTACACGTACCACGACGTGCCGTTCTTCTTCCACCACCGGACCCCGGCCATCGGCGCTCTCCTGGGACGGGACGAGCCGGAGCCCATGGTGCCGATGTTCATCGGCGACATCACCGAGGGAATTGCCGGCACGGGGGTGCGGGCCGGCATGCTGAAGTGCGCCGTCGACGAGGCCGGCCTCACTGAAGGCGTCGAGCGGGTGATGCGGGCCGTGGCCCGTGCCCACCTGGCCACCGGCTGCCCGATCACCGTCCACACCCACCCCGGCACCCAGCGGGGCCTCGACGTCCAGCGGGTGATGGCCGAGGAGGGCGTCGAACCCGGCCGGGTGGTGCTCGGCCACAGCGGCGACAGCACCGACGTCGAGCACCTGTCCGCACTGGCCGGGGCGGGCTTCTGGCTGGGCATGGACCGCTTCGGCATCAACCTGCAGACCTCGTTCGAGGCCCGGGCCGACACGGTGGTCGAGCTGTGCCGACGCGGCCTGGCCGACCGGATGGTGCTGGCCCACGACGCCGCCTGCTACATCGACTGGGTCGACCCCGACGTGCTGCCGTTGCTCCCGCAGTGGCACTATCTCCACATCGAGCAGGAGGTCCTGCCGTACCTGCGCGACCACGGCGTGACCGAGCAGCAGATCACCACCATGCTGGTCGACAACCCGCGTCGGATCTTCGAAGGGGGCTGACCCGGCCGGGCGCGTAGCCGTACGGTCAGGGGGTGAGGGTGGCCACGTCGCCGGGCCGGCCGCAGGTGGTGGGCGCCGGTGTGCCGGCCAGCCGGGCATCCATCCACGACACGATGGTGGGGGCGGCCAGGAAGACGACGGTGCCGTGGGTGGCGCCCTTCACGTGCAGGTACTGGATCGTGTCCCCGATCGGGCAGGCCTTCGTGGTCACGTAGGTGTCGGTCAGCGGGGGGGGTACGGTGCCGTCGGCGGTGCCCTGGACGACGAGCATCGGCACCGGCGTGCGGACGGACCCGGGGTCGTTGGCCCGGGCGTGGGCCAGCACATTGGGGTCGGACGAGGCGCCCGGGGTGAAGATTTCGGCAGGTGTCACGTGGTGGGTGACGATGGCTCGGGCCACCTGATCGGAACAGCCCTTGGTGACCTCGCTGGCGGCGAAGGCGGCCCCGGCCGGGGTGAAGACGGACGACTCGGGCAGGTCGGTGTAGGTCTGTGTCCAGGCGTAGGACGTCGGGATGCTGTAGGGCAGGAACTGGGCGCCGATCGGGGTGCCGACGATCGAGATCAGGGTGCTGAGTCCGGTGGCCGGGGCGGCGGCCACCACGCCGATCACGTGGAGGTCGGGCGCGTAGGTGGGCGCCATCTCGGCGGCAAAGAGGGCCGCGTGCCCGCCCTGGGAGTGGCCGTAGACGATCACCGTGTCGGCTGTCCGCAGCCCGGGCAGTTGGCGGGTGGCCCGGGTGGCGTCGAGTACGGATCGTCCCTCGCTCGAACCGAGCAGGTAGGGGTGGACGCCGTCGGCAACGCCCAGACCCTGGTAGTCGGCGGCCGACACCACGAAGCCGGCTGCCAGGTAGCGGTTGAGTGCCGGGATCAGGTACGGCCCGGTGCCACCGCCCGAGGAGGTGAAGAGTGACGGGGCACAGGGGGCGGCGAACCCCGAGGTGCCGTGGGCCCAGGCGATCACCGGGTAGCCACTGGCCGGGGGGGCGCTCGCCGGAGCGATGACGTAGCCGGACTCGGCGACGTCGGCCCCGTAGATGGTGGTCGAGTGGTAGAGGATCCGCCAAATGGTGGCTCCCGCCGGCACTCCCAAAAAGCTGGAGACCTTGACCGAACGGATCAAGGTGCCGGGGGCGGCGGCCGGCAGCGGCGACGGCGGGGTGTAGAAGTCGGGGATGGCCGATGCCGATCCGGTGGTGGTGGTGGTGCTCGAGGCGGCCGACGAACCGCAGGCGCCGAGCCCGGCCGCCAGGGCCACCGTGGCCACGACGACCGCGGTCCACCGTGCCACGCTCCGTCCCCCGGCCCACGTTGCCATCGGTCCTCCCCGGTCCGTTCCCGATCGACGCTACCGCGCCGCACGGCGTCCGCCGGGACTGGCGACGACAGTTCGACGCACAGGGCGCCGGTCGGATCGGGACTTCCGACCCTGCACCGTGCCCCATGCCCCGGATGACACTGGCAGTGGGGGTGGCCGATCGGAGGTGGACCGTGCAACATCGGAGGACGGGACGCAGGGGTTCGCGGTGCGGATCGTGGACCCACCGATCGACAACGGTCGGCCGGGCGTCGGCAATGGCCGCCCTGGTGGTGATTTCCGTCGTGCCGTTGGCCACCCCGGGTCCGTCCGGTGCCACGGGCTCGCCCCGCCTGGCCCAGTCGGGCTACCGCCTGGTCGGGGGCGACGGGGGCATCTTCACCTACGGTGCCCCGTTCACCGGGTCGGCGGCGGCCGATCCCACGATGTGCCCGCCCGACACCATCGACCGGTCGATGCCGTTCGGGACCTGCCTGTCGATGGCCACCACGCCCACCGACCAGGGCTATTGGGTCCTCAATGCTTACACAGGTGCCGTCACCGCCTTCGGGGACGCCGTGTCCTTCGGCGACCGGACCGCGTCGAACACCGGAGGTGCCGACCTGTGGCCGACCTCGGTGGCCATCACGCCGACGTGGGACGGCAGGGGCTACTGGATCCTGAATGCGAGCCTCAGCGGGCTCGGGACCGTCCAAGCCTTCGGTGACGCCGTTGCCTACGGGGACCAGTCCACCATCGGCCTGACCGGCGGTCCCAACGGGAGGCCGGTGGGGATGGTGGCGACGGGCGATGGCAAGGGCTACTGGATCGTCGACTCGGACGGCGGGGTCTTCGCCTTCGGTGACGCCGTCTTCTGTGGATCGATGGGAGGCAAGCCGCTCAACGCGCCGGTGGTGGGCATGGCCCGGGCCCCGGGTGCCGCCGGCTACTGGCTGGTGGCCGCCGACGGCGGGGTCTTCGCCTTCGGCGCGGCCGCCTACGGCGGCTCGATGGCCGGGACCCACCTCGTTTCCCCGGTGGTCGGGATGGCCGCCGAGCCTTTCGGTGCCGGCTACTGGCTGGCCGGCAGCGACGGCGGGGTCTTCGCCTTGGGCGGCGCCCCGTTCCTCGGGTCGGCGGCGGGGGAGGTGCTGCACCAGCCCATCTTCGGGATCAGCGCGGCGGCGCCCGCCCCGATCTGAACCGATCTCCGAACCCGGCCCTCGGGCGCGACGACCCCTGTCCCGGAGGGGGCGTCAGGCGACCCGGTCGCGCAGCGCCGCTTGGCGGGCGCACAGTTCGGGGAGCACGGCGGCCGGAAGGTCGTGACCCATCCCTTCGACGACCCATAGGTCGGCGCCAGGAACGGCCGCGGCCGTCGCCTCGCCACCCGGCAAGGTGACGAGCGGGTCGGCCGCCCCGTGGACGACCAGGGTCGGGACGCGCACTCCGGCCAGGGCGACCGTGCGGTCGGGAGAGGTCAGGATGGCCGCCAGCTGGCGCCCGGCGCCGGCCGGGTGGTGGCCCCGATCGAAGTGCTGCTCGGCCCGGGCCCGCATCCCCGCCTCGTCGAACGGGAACGCGGGGGAGGCGATGATCCGGGATCCGGCGAGCGACTGCTCGATGGCCGCGTCGCGTTCCATGACCGGTGCGACCAGGAGGGCGGCCATGGCCTCGGGGGTGGGCGGCCCGGCCGCCGGACCGGGTGTCGACATGATCGAGGTCAGGCTGCGGGTGCGGCTCGGGAAGTCGATGGCGAACTGCTGGGCGATCATCCCGCCCATCGACACGCCGAGCACGTGGGCGTCGTCGATCCCGAGCGCGTCGAGCAGACCGGCGGCGTCGGCCGCCATGTCAGCCAGGTGGTAGGGGACGGGCGCCGCCGGGTCGGCCATGAGGGCGCCGATGTCGGGCACTCCGGCCTCGTCGAGCCACGTCGACTCGCCCACGTCGCGGTTGTCGAAGGTGACGACGTAGAAGCCGGCGTCGACGAGGCCGTCGACGAAGGCCGGTGGGAAGTCGGTCATCTGGGCGCCCAGCCCGTGGATGGCCAGCAGGGGGGGCGCGGACGCATCCCCGTAGGTGGCGTAGGCGATCTTGATGCCGTTGGCGGCGGCGGTGTTGACGGCGGTCATCGGCATCTCCTCGTCCGGGGTTCCGGTGCTGCGAGCACGCTACTGCGACAATGGGCGCGACGACGGGTGGACCGCCCGGTCCGACCGACGGGGGAGGGACATGACGACGGAGTCCGAACGGGGCATCGCATTGGTGACCGGAGCCAGCCGGGGGATCGGCAAGGCTATCGCCGTGCACCTGGCCCGTGCCGGGTACGACGTGGCCATCGGGGCCCGCACCCTCCACGATGGTGAGGTTCGTGAGCACTCCTCGACAGTGTCCGCCTCCAACACCTCACCTCTCCCCGGCTCGCTGGAGTCGACCGCATCGCTGGTCGTCGCCGAAGGGAGGCGGGCCCTGCCCGTCTACCTGGACCTGCTCGACCGCACCTCGCTGGGCTCGGCCGTGACCACGGTGCTCGAGCGGTGGGGTCGTATCGACGTGCTGGTCAACAATGGGCGCTACGTCGGCCCCGGCCACATGGACCAGGTCCTGGACACCCCCGTCGAACTGCTCGACCGGCACCTCGAGGCCAACGTGATGGCCCCGGTGGTGCTGGCCAAGCTCGTCCTGCCGGCCATGGTGGAGCGGGGGAGCGGCGTGGTCGTCAACCTCGCCTCGAGCTCGGGGACCATGGACCCCACGCTGCCGGCGGGCCGCGGCGGGTGGGGTCTCGGGTACGGGATGTCCAAAGGGGCCCTGCACCGGGTGGCAGGACTGCTGGCCGTCGAGCTCGGCGAACGGGGAATCATGGCGTACAACTTGAGCCCGGGCTTCGTGGCCACCGAGCGCATCGCGCTCGACATGGCCGAGTTCGGCTTCGACGCGTCGCGCGGGGCGCCGCCCGACGTGGTGGGCGCGGTGGCCGCCTGGCTGGTCACCAGCCCCGAGGCCCGCGAGCGCAACGGCCAGTGGATCGAAGCCCAGGAAGTCTGCCGTGACCTCGGCCTGCTCCCGGGCTGGCCACCCGACCGCACCCGGGCCACCGATGGCTGACACCCGGTGCCCCTACTGACAGGATGACCCCATGGCCACCGAGTACCCGATCCCGACCACCGAGGAGCTCGACGCCATGTTCACGTCGCTCCGCAACTGGTCGCGGTGGGGTGACGACGACCAGCGGGGCACGCTCAACTTCCTGACCGACGAGTGCCGGACGGCGGCCGCCCACCTGGTCTCATGCGGCGAGTCGGTGAGCCTGGCCCACGACCTGGCCACCGAGCCAATGGCCGACCACCCGCACCCGGTGCAGCACCACATGCTGGCCTCGGGGGACGCCCTCGACGCCAACGGGATCGACGGGTACGAGTCGGCGCGCGACCATCTTGCCCTCGATGTCCACGGGCTGTGGACCACCCACGTCGACGCCCTCTCCCACATGTTCGTCCGCGGCCGCATGTACGGCGATCGGCCTGCGACCGAGGTGCGGAGCGACGGGGCCCGGGCCAACACCATCCTGACCCTGGCCGACGGGGTGGTCGGCCGCGGCGTGCTCCTCGACGTGGCCCGGACGCTCGGGTGCGACTACCTCGACACCGGCCAGGTGGTGACGGTCGCCGACCTCGAGGCGACCGAGGTGGCCCAGGGGGTTCGGGTGGGTTCGGGCGACATCCTCCTGGTGGCATGGGGACGCGAGGCCCGTCGCCGGGCGACCAGGGGATTCGACGGGTTCTCGGGGCTCCACGCCGAGTGCCTTCTGTGGCTGGCCGAACGGGAGGTGGCCGTGCTCGGAAGCGACGGGATCTCCGACCCGATGCCGTTCGTGGGCACTCCGGATTGGCCCTTCCCCGTCCACCAGATCGGCATCGTGGCCATGGGCCTCCACCTGATCGACAACGTCCGCCTGGCGCCGCTGTCGCAACGGTGCGCCGAACTCGGCAGGTGGGAGTTTCTCTTCGCCATGGCACCGCTGCGGATCCCGAAGGGGACCGGCTGCCCGGTCAACCCGTTGGCCGTCCTGTGAGCGACCGCACCCCGACGGGCGACCACGACCAACTCCGGGAGCTGCTGCAGCGCTACGCCCGTGCAGCCGACGATCGGGACGTCGCCGCGCTCGCCGCGCTCTTCCACCCCGAGGCCGAGGTGACCGGATCGAGGGGCACCCAGACGCTCGAGGAATGGCTGGTCGGGATGCGGGCACCGCGCGCCTTCCCCACCAGCATGCATGTGATCGGGGACCCACTCGTCGTGTTCGGGCCCGATCCCGACGAGGCGCACCTCGACACGTATGCGGTCGTGTACCAGCTGAGCGAACCCTCCTCGGGCGGCGCCGACCTGACGCTCGGCATCCGCTATCTCGACGACGTGGTGCGCCTCGACGGGCGCTGGGTGGTACGTCACCGGACGGCCAGCACCCTCTGGATGCGGTAGCGACCTGCCTCAGCGTCGCCCCGTGCGCAGCAGCCGACCCGGGGTGGCGCCTGTCGGGATCCCTCCCTCGATGGTGATGTGGCCGGCCACGACGGTCGCCAGGAACCCGACCGCGCGCTGCTCGAGGCGCCGACCCCCGGCCGGCAGGTCGTCGACCAGGCTCGGGACCGCCGGCCCCACGGTGTCGGGGTCGAACACGTTGAGGTCGGCGTCCATGCCGGGGCGGAGCAGTCCCTTGCTGTGGAGGCCCCAGGCCAGGGCCGGTTCGAGGGTGACCATCCGGACCGCCTCCTCGAGGGTGAACTCCCCGCGGTCCCGCGCCCAGTGCCCGAGCAGGTGCGTGTGGATCGAGGAGTCGGCGATCTGGCTCAGATGGGCGCCCGAGTCGGAGAAGGTCATGACGGCCCGGGGGTGGCGCAAGGCCCGCAGCAGGACCGTCTCGTCCTGGGGGTAGAGGCTGGGCTGGATGAAGAGCTGATTGCCCCCCGAGCTGACGCAGAGGTCGATCATGGCCTCGGCCGGGTGGACGCCCCGGTCCCGGGCCACGTCGGCCACCGACGGATTGGGGGGCAGACCGTGGAGGTAGACGCGGATCCCCTCGAAGTCGGGCGGACGGGCCTGGGCCCCCACCCCGGCGTAGCCGGCGTAGTCGGCGTGGACGGCGGCGTCGACGAACGGACGTCGTCGCACGGGGTCAGCCAGGACGGAGATCTGTTCTTCCAGGGGTCGGGACCGAAGATCGGTCCAGACGGGCAACAGGTCGAACGGCAGCCGGGTCTTGAGCGACAACAGGACCGAGATGCCCCGGCAGTGGGTCTGGGCGATCATGCGCGCCCCGCGGGCCGCCGACTGGTCGAGGAAGTCGATGAGGTAGCCGGCGTTGCGGGTGGCCACCAGCCCGAAGGTCATGGGCACGCCGGTGTCGACGGCGAGCTGTGTCATCCGGTCGAGCGCCCGGGACCGCAGATCGGGGTCGGGGTCGGACATGCCGGCATCGGCTCCTTCGAAGATGCCGATGCCGGTGTCGCCCAGCACGCCGACCAGGGCGGCCACTTCGTCCCACGACGCCAGACGCGAAGCGACCGGTCGACCGTCCGAGGTCTCGTGGTGCTGGGTCCGTGAGGTCGTGAATCCGATGGCGCCGGCGGCGAGCGCCTCGCGCAGTTGCCCGGCCATCAGCGTCAGGTCGTCGGCGTCAGCCTCCTCCTCGAAGGCGCGCTCGCCCATGGCCCACGTGCGCAGGGCCGAGTGCCCGATGTTCGCCGCGAAGTGGATACCTTTCGGGAGCGACTCGACGGCGTCCAGGTACTCGGGGAAGGTCTCGAAGCTCCAGTCGATGCCGGCGGCCAGGGCGGCCGGGTCGATGTCCTCAGCCCGCTCGAGATTCCGGACCACCAACGCTCGCTCGTTCGACCGCACCGGTGCCAGGGTGAAGCCGCAATTTCCCATCACCGCCGAGGTCACGCCGTGCCAGCACGAACTCGATCCGGTGGGGTCCCAGAACACCTGGGCGTCCATGTGGGTGTGCCCGTCGATGAAGCCGGGCGTGACCACGTGGCCCTCGGCGTCGAGCTCGCGTCCCCCCCGGTCGGCCACCCGCCCGACCTCGGCGATGATCCCGTCGGTGACGGCCACGTCGGCCCGGAAGGAGCCGAGCCCTGAGCCGTCGACCACCGTGCCGTTGCGGATCACCAGGTCGTGTGCCATCCCGACATCCTGTCCCACGGGAGGCATCGTCCGGCGAAGCGGTGTCCCGCGGGACGTAGATTGTCGCCATGGCGACCTCCGGCGACATCCACGGCCGGCTCGACCACCCGGTCATCGACAGCGACGGGCACATGGCCGAGCATCTCCCGACGCTGGCCCCGTACCTCGAACAGGAGGGCCTCGGTCTGGAGGACCCCGCGCTCCGCCGGCTGGTTCCGCCCTACGGCGGCAGCGATGTCCCCTGGCACGACCAGACACCCGGCGAGCGCCAGGCGACGCGGACACCCCGCGGGCCGTGGTGGAGCGCGCCGGCCAAGCAGACGATCGACCTCGCCACCGCGCTGTTCCCGGCGCTCCTCTACGAGCGGCTCGACGAGATCGGGATCGACTTCGGAGTGGTGTACCCGAGTCTCGGGCTGGTCTTCCTGCACGCCGCCGACGAGCGCTTCCGACGGGGGGCGTGCCGGGCCCTCAACCGGTGCAACGCCGAGACGTTCGCCCCGTTGGCCGACCGGTTGACGCCGGTGGCGGCCATTCCCATGCACACGCCGGAGGAGGCGGTCGCCGAGCTCGAGTACGCGGTCAGCGTGCTCGGATTCAAGGCGGTGCTGTGCGCCGGCTATGTGCAGCGCCCCTTCGATGCCCTGGCCGATCGGGACCCGGAGGTGTCGCGGTATGCGTTCTGGCTCGACCAGTTCGGCCTCGACTCCGCACACGACTACGACCCGGTGTGGGCGAAGGCCGAGGAACTCGGGGTTTCCATCGCCTTCCACTCGGGGTTCATCGGCATGACCCCCTACCGGTCGCCGACCAGCTACGTGGCCAACCATCTTTCGATGCTGGCCGAAGGTCAGCAGTCGTTGGCCAAGTCGCTCTTCCTGGGCGGGGTCACCCGGCGCTTCCCGACCATGAACTTCGCGTTCCTGGAGGGCGGTGTGACGTGGGCCGCCGCCCTGTTCAGCGACATCGTCGGCCACTGGGAGAAGCGCAACCTGGCCGCTCTGCGCGCCCATCTCGATCCGGCCCTCGTCGACCGCGACCTGATCCTCGAACTCCTGGGCAGGTACGCCCCGGACGCCCGCCGCCTCCCCTCGGCACTGACCCGGCGGCCGACGGAGCCCGACGACCTGCTGGACGAGTGGGCCGCCTGCGGCATCGACCGGCCCGAGGACATCAAGGCGCGCTTTGCCGACCGGTTCTGGTTCGGCTGCGAGGCCGACGACCCGATGACGTCGCTGGCCTTCAACACGGCGGTCAACCCGTTCGGGACCGAGCTCCAGGTCATGTTGGGCTCGGACATCGCACACTGGGACCTGCCGGACGTGTCCGAGGTCTTGGCGGAGGCCTACGAGATGGTCGAGCACGGGTGGATCGACGAGCCGGCGTTCCGGGACTTCGTGTTCACCAATCCGGCCCGGTTCTACACCGGCACCAACCCCTCCTTCTTCGAGGGCACCGTGGTCGAGGCGGCGGTGGCCGAGCTGCTGGTGGGCGGCTGACGTGGTCGACCTGGTCATCCGGGGCGGCCGCGTGGTCGACGGGACAGGGGACCCGTCGCGGGTTGCCGATGTCGCCGTGCGGGACGGCCGGGTCGTCGCCGTCGGCGACGTCACCGACGGGGCCGGCCGTGTGATCGATGCCACCGGCCGGGTGGTGTGCCCGGGATTCATCGACATCCACACCCACTACGACGCCCAGCTGTTGTGGGACCAGACGGCCAGCCCGTCATCCCAGCACGGCGTGACCACCGTGATCGGCGGGAACTGCGGCTTCTCGATCGCCCCGCTCGGCCCGGACGACGCCGACTACATCCAGGCGATGATGGCGGTGGTGGAGGGCATGCCCCGCGCCGCCCTCGAAGGCGGGGGTCCGTGGACGTGGGGATCCTTCGCCGACTACCTCGGTCGCTTCGACCGTGGCCTGGCGGTCAATGCCGGCTTCCTGGTCGGGCATTCGACGGTCCGGCGGGTGGTCATGGGAGAGGCCGCCACCAGCGATCGGGCCACCCCCGACCAGCTCGAGGCGATGGCCCGCCTGGTCGGGGAGTCGCTCGCCGGAGGTGCCCTGGGGTTCTCCTCCTCCCTCGGGGAGGGCCACCTCGACGGCGACCACCGCCCGGTGCCGTCGAGTTGTGCCAGCCATGACGAGTTCGTGGCCCTGGCCGGTGTGCTCCGTGACCACCCCGGCACCACCCTCGAGTTCATCCCCTCCATCGGGCCGATCCCCGAGGACAGGATCGAGCTGATGGCGGACATGTCGCTCGCCGCCGACCGTCCCCTCAACTGGAACCTGCTCGGCAGCCTGTCGAGTGAGGAGATCTGGGAGGGGCAGCTGCGGGCGTCCGACATGGCGGCCGCCCGCGGGGCCCACGTCGTCGCCCTGGCGCTGCCCGACATGATGCGGATGCGCAGCAACACCTTGCTGCCCGGCCTGCCCGGCTGGCGCGCCGTCATGGATCTCGACGCCGCCGGACGGCGGGCCGCCGCTGTCGATCCTGTCACCCGGGCCCGGCTCAGGGCCGGGGCCGAACAGGTGGCGGAGCGGGCCATCGGGGTACTGGCGGACTTCTCGCTGATGGAGGTGGCCGACCCGGACTCGCCGTGGGAGGGTCGGGCGCTCGGGGCTATCGCCGGGGAGCGGGGGACCGACGTGATCGACGTGCTCATCGACGTCGTGCTGCCCGACGCCCTCACTCTCTATGTGGTGCTCCCGTCGCTGACGCCGTCGCTCGGGGGGTCCGACGAGGGCTGGGCGGCGCGGGTGGCGGTGTGGAAGGACCCACGGGTCCTGCTGGGCGGCTCCGACGCCGGTGCCCATGTCGATCTCATGTGCCACGCCAACTACCCGACACGGGTCCTCGGCGAGGTGGTCCGTCGGCGCGGGCTGCTGACCGTGGAGGAGGCCGTCGCCATGATGACCGACCGACCGGCCCGCCACTACGGGTTGCGCGGGCGGGGTCGGATCGAACTGGGCTACCACGCCGACCTGGTGGTGTTCGACCCGGCGACGGTCGACAGCGGGCCGTCGCGCCTGGTGGCCGACATGCCCGGCGGCGGCGGGCGCCTGGTCGCCGACTCGGCAGGGGTCACCCACGTGCTGGTGGCCGGCACCGAGGTGGTTACCGACGGGGTGGTCAACGGGGACCGTCCCGGACGGGTGCTGCGCTCGGGGACGGACACCGAGACGGTGACGCTGGCCGACGTCAGGCGGTAGCCGCCCCGTCGATCACCAGGGTGGTCCCGCTCACCGTTCGGGCCTCGTCGGAGGCCAGATAGGCGACGGCGGCAGCCACCTCGGACGGATCGACCCGGCGGCCCATGGGCGAGGCGGCCCGGGCGAACAGCGACAGATCGGCCCCTTCGGGNNTTGGCCAGCTCGATGGCCATCGACTTGGTCAGGAGGATCACACCGCCCTTCGAGGCGCAGTAGGCAGCGTTGTAGGGCGTGGCCCGCAGGCCGGCCACCGAGCCCATGTTGACGATGCAGCCGGTCGCCGTCAGCAGTGCCGGCACTGCGGCTTGGGAGAGCAGGAATGTCCCGGTGAGGTTCACGTCGATGATCCGGCGGAACTCGGCGGGGTCGACGTCCGTGATCCGGGCCGCGGCTCCGATGCCCGCCACATTGGCCAGGATGTCGAGGCGCCCGAACGCCTCGAGCGCGTGGGCGACGGCCGCCGCGCACGATGCCGCGTCGGTCACGTCACAGTGGATCCCGTCGGACGGCTCCGCGATGTCAGCCCGCACCACCGAGGCCCCGTCGGCGGCCAGGCGATCGGCTACCGCGGCACCGATCCCGCTCGCCGCGCCCGATACCAGGGCCACCTTGCCCTCGAACCGGGTCATGGGGTCTGCGTCCTCATTGGGGGAAACGTACCCGTTCGGGTCCCCACCGGTACTGTGGCCCGCCATGGGAGCACTCGAGGGGAAGGTCGCTGTCGTCACCGGGGCGGCGATGGGTATCGGCCGGGCGTCGGCACTGCTCTTCGCCCGCGAGGGCGCCGACGTCGTGGTGGCCGACATCGACGAGGACGGCGGTCGGGAGACCGTCTCGCTCGTGGAGGCGGCGGGGGGTCGGGCCGCCTTCGTGCGCACCGACGTCAGCGTGCAGTCCGACGTCGAGGCGATGGTGGGCTTCGCGGTGGACAGGTTCGGCGGGCTCGACTGCGCCCACAACAACGCCGGGATCGCCGCGCCCATGGCCGCACTCGCCGACTACCCGGACGAGGGGTGGCACCGGACCCTCGACGTCATGCTCAACGGTGTCTACTACTGCATGAAGGCAGAGATCCCGGCCATGCTCGATCGGGGAGCCGGCGCCATCGTCAACACCGCCTCCGGGGTCGGGCTGGTGGCGTACCGGCACCAGGCGGCGTACACCGCCTCCAAGCACGGCGTGATCGGCCTCACCAAGGTGGCCGCCCTCGACTACGGGGCACGGGGGATCCGCGTCAACGCCATCTGCCCGGGCACCGCCCGCACCCCGATGGTCGACGAGGCGATGCGACGCCAGCCGTCGATCGAGGAGCGCCTGTCGGCCCTCCACCCCATCGGCCGGATCGCCGAGGCCACCGAGATCGCCGAGGCGGCCGTCTGGCTGTGCACCCCGGCAGCCTCGTTCGTGCTCGGCGTCGCCCTACCGGTCGACGGGGGCTACGTCGTCCCTTGAGAACGTCCCCGGCGTCGGCCACGGTGCACCGGCTGGCCGCCCAGGGCCACCTGATCGGTGCCGCTTGGGTCCGCCCGGCAGGCCGAGCCGTCCACGAGCATCGGTACGCGGCGAGCGGTGCGGTCCAGGCCGAGGTGGGACTGGGCGGCCCCGACGACATCGACGCCGCCGTGGCCGCCGCCCGGTCGGCCCAGCCCGGGTGGGCCGCCATCGGGGCCGGGGCACGTCGGGCGGTTCTGCGGACCCTGGCCGACCTGCTCGATGAGCACCGCGCCGAGGCAGCCGAGTTGGCCGCCCTCGACAATGGCACGCCCGTCTCGGTGCTGCGTCCCGGGCGATACACCGCGGCGTGGGTCCGCTACTACGCCGACATGGCGGCCGAACTGGCCGACGAGTCGTTGCCGGTCGACCGCGGCGCGGCCACGCTCCGTCGTGAGCCCTTCGGGGTGGTGGGGGTGATCCCACCCTGGAACGGGTCGATGGTGGGCATGGGGCAGAAGTGCGGGCCCGCCCTGGCCGCCGGGAACGCGGTGGTGGCCAAACCCCCCGAGCTCGCCCCGTTCGGCATGCTGCGGTTCGCCGAGCTCGCCCTCGAAGCGGGCATCCCGCCCGGTGTGGTCAACGTGGTGGTGGGCGGTGCGGCCGCCGGCGCGGCGCTGGCCGGCCATCCCGGGATCGACAAGCTCTCCTTCACGGGGGGAGCCGACACCGCCCGCCTGGTCATGGCCGCGGCCGCCGGGTCGCTGACCCCGCTCGCCCTCGAGCTCGGAGGGAAGTCGCCGAACGTCATATTCCCCGATGCCGACCTCGAGGAGGCCTCGCTCCTCACGGCCCGCTCAGGGACGGCGCTCCTGTCCGGACAAGGCTGTGCCCTACCGACGAGGACGTATGTCCATACGGATGTCTACGACGAGGTGGTGGACCGCGTGCTGACCTTCCTGGCGGCCCTGCCGGTCGGCGATCCGCTGGATCCGGCCACGGTGGTCGGCCCGGTGGTGTCCGAGGCGGCGATGGAACGCATCCTCGGGGTGATCGTCCGGGCGCGGGCAGACGGGGCGACGCTCCTGACGGGAGGGGATCGGCTCGGGGGCGACCTGGCCGACGGCTGGTTCGTGGCCCCCACCGTGTTCGGTGACGTCGACCATACGAGCGACCTCGCCCGCAACGAGGTCTTCGGTCCGGTGCAGGCCCTGATCCGGTTCTCCTCGGAGGAGGACGTGTTGGCGCAGGCCAACGACACGCCCTTCGGGCTGGCCGCCTACATCCATACGCGGGACCCGGGTCGCACTGAGCGATTCGTGGCCGCCCTGGACGCCGGTGTGGTGGTGGCCAACGGGCTGGGTCACCTCTCTCCGTCGACACCGTTCGGGGGGGTCAAGCAGAGCGGATTCGGGCGCGAGGGCGGTCGGGCCGGCCTCGACGAGATGCTTCGCCTCAAGACGGTGCTCCTCGACCACTGAGGGTGGGCCCATACGCGCCGCCGTCACTGCGGGTGCAATTCCCTATGGATTCACTTGACAATTATCTATGTCCTCCTTATCCTGACCAATCCAGTAGGAATTATTGGAAATGGGCAGGGCCTCGCAGAGGTCGTCACGTCCCCGACCCGAGCAAGGAGACTCAGTTGCGTACATTGAACCCCCGCAGGAGCCTGGCTGTGGCCACGGCCCTCGCCTTGGCCTCCGGCACCGCCGGTCTGGCCACCCTGGTCAGCTTCACCTCGAGTGCCCAGGCCGACCCGTCCTTCGTGTCGGCGTACGCCGGCGTCGGAGCCGACGTGACCCAGGACGTCTACGCCGGTCTCTCCGGTGCCTCGCCTGCGCCCCCGTCGTCCGTCGTCAACTGGTTCACGCCGCTCCATTCGTCGGCGGCCACGAACAACAAGACGATCAACTCGTTCGACGCCAACCCCGCCGGCGGCACGACCACCAATCCCGGCTGTGTCACCACCAAGCTCGGTGGCCCGTCGTTCGACCGTCCGAACTCCACGACGGCCGGCCTGGCCGCACTGCTCGCCGCGGTGACCGGCTCGGGCTACGTGAACTCGTCGGCGTCCTGCACCGTCTCACCGGTGAATGTGACCGGCCAGATCGACTTCTCCCGTGCCGCCCGCGGTCCGAAGACGGCGGGCACGACGCTGACGTTCATCCCGTTCGCCCGTGACGGACTCGGCGTCGTGTACTACGACCACAGCACCGGGAACATCGCCAGCCTGACCACCGGCCAGCTGACGACGCTGTACTCGTCGCCGTCCGGCACGTCCACCATCGGTGGCGACACGGTCTTCGCCTGCCTGACCATTGCGGGATCGACCCCCAGGAGCAACCTGGAGGCGGCGATCGGCGTGTCGGACACAACGGCCAATGCGGCGGCCAATGCGGCCGGATGCAACAACCTGATCCAGAACAGCGGCGACAACTTCTACAGCTTCGCCTCGGGGCTCCCTGCGGGCAGCGACGCGGTGGTGCCGATCTCGGCGGGCAGCTGGATCTCGCAAGCCAACGGCCAAGCCGTCGACCGGTCCAGCACGGCTCGGGCCGGCGGCGCCGATCTGGCGGCGATCGACGCCCTGGGCAAGCCGTACTCCGGAACGGCTCCGTCCGAGGCGCCCAGAACTCCGTACTACACCTCGACCACGTACGGCTACAACCTGTACACGGTCGTGCCGACGTCGAAGCTCTCGGGCTTCACCCAGGACGCGGCGCTGGAGAGCCTGTTCTCGGGCAGCGGATCCGCCCTGTGCTCCAGCGGTGAGCAGACCATCGTCCACACCTTCGGGTTCGACAGCCTGGTGTCCGGAGAAGGCACCTGCGGTACGACGACCCAACAGGGCAACGGCTGAGCCGGTTCGGCCAGGTCTCTCACCCACTCACAAGGAGAACAACCATGCGTATCGCACGCGCTGCGTCGCAGCGTCTGGCTCACCGCGGGTCCTTCCGGACCCGCGGGGGCCGGATCGCCACCTCGACGAAGCTCCTCACTGCGGGCCTCGTCGCCGCCACCTCGATGACCGCCCTGGTGGTCGCCGGGTCGGCACCGGCGTCGGCCTCCACCCTCAACGGGATCGCCACCATCGCCAATCCGACGACCCAGGCCTTCATGACCTCGGGGGCGTCGACGACGCCGTTCACGGTGACCCTGCCGTCCTTGGCAGCATGTGACGGCGACACCGCCAGCCACGGCTACCACGTCTACAGCTATCTCGTGCCGAGCGGGACCAACCTGTCGTCGGTCACCTTCCAGTCGTTCCCGTCCACGGGATACGGCCTGGTCGACAACATCGGCACGTACTACGGGCCGGCCAACACGGCCATCGGCACGGGCCAGGTCATCGGGATCCCCAACGGTTTCCGGTGGGGACCGCTGGTCGCCAATGACGGCGTCCCGCTGAGCACGCTCCTCTACACTGGTTCCGGTGCTTCGGCTCGCGGCGTGTGGGAGGCCGGTCTGGTCTGCGCCAACAGCAGCGGTGCGGTGGCCGACAACTGGAACACCGAGGTGACGTTCCTGGCCAATGCCGGCGACCCCAACGGGTTCACGTGGACTGCTGTGCCCGGCCCGAGCGGGAGCTCGCCGGCCGCCTTCACGTCGGCGAGCTCGACCACCTTCTTCCAGGGATCGGCCGGGACCTTCACGCCCACGGCGTCGGGTAGTCCGGCACCCGTCATCACCGAGTCCGGAACGCTGCCCGCCGGTGTCACCTTCAGCGGTGGCGTTCTGTCCGGCACGCCCACGGCCAACGGGACGTTCCCCATCACCCTGACTGCCACCAACGGCATCGAGGCACCGGCCCAGCAGAGCTTCACGCTGAATGTCCAGCCGCCCCCGACCGTGACCAGCATCTCCCCGAGTGCCGGCCTGACGGCCGGTGGCAGCTCGGTGGTGATCACGGGGACGAACCTCGGCTCGGCCACCGCAGTCGACTTCGGGGCGAATGCGGCGTCGATCACGGCTGATTCGGCCACGTCGGTCACCGCCACCTCGCCTGCCGGCAGTGCCGGCACAGTCGATGTGACGGTGACCACACCAGCCGGCACGTCGGCCACGTCGGCGAGCGACCAGTTCATCTACGGCACGGCTCCGGCGTTCACTTCGGCCACCAAGACGCAGTTCGTCAAGGGTAAGGCCGGCTCGTTCACTCCGACGGCCACCGGGACCCCGACCCCGACCATCACGGAATCGGGCACCCTCCCGGCCGGCGTGACCTTCTCCGGAGGCGTGCTCTCGGGCACCCCGACGGTCACCGGGACCTTCCCGATCACCTTCACGGCGTCCAACGGCTTCGGCCCTCCGGTCACCCAGAGCTTCACTTTGAACGTGGTCTATCTCGAGATCACCACCACATCGCTGCCCGTCGCCACACG
>PLZW01000018.1 GCA_003153575.1 Acidimicrobiaceae bacterium
CTAGGGCCCACCGGACTGCAGATCGATCTCGGCGCAGCACTAATTCCTGGTCGGACCGAGAGGTGGTTGCAGGAATGCCTCACCGATGATGTGCAACCGCCGGATCCGACCGAGGGCGACGAAGACGAGAGCAAATGAAGCTCGGGTTGCAAAATGGTTGCAAACCCCAATCCTCTGGGGCTTGCAACCATTCGCCGTAGCGCTCTGACCTGCTACTTTACCGTCGGGCTGCCGGGATTTGAACCCGGGACCTCTTGACCCCCAGTCAAGCGCGCTAACCAAGCTGCGCCACAGCCCGCTTCATGTAAACCAGTTCTAAGCGCAACGCTCGTCCACCGGCTCCTTCACAGCCATCCGCCCCAGCATGCAGTCGGCAGAATCGATTTGAAGGAACATGAGGCGACGGACGTCCGCCAACCACTGACACGAAAGCGAACTGCGCCTTCGATGCAGCAGATCGCCAGACTACAACATTCCATCTGGTGTCCTCCCGCCGGCCGGTGGCGTGCGGTCAGCTGTTGAGCCTCTCGATTGGAGAGCCTTGCGGTGAGGTCCATATCTCAGCCTTGTCCCAGGCCCAGCGCCTTCCTGGCCCTCAACGGTGTAGATCGTGGCGGCCGATTCGGCAACTGAGCCATGGGATGTTGGCGAGTCGCCATCACCGCGGGGCGCCACGGTGCGCTTCTTGCGGACGCACCCCCTTGTAGCCTCGGCGTTCATGTCGCCCGAACCAGCCGAGGTCGAAGTGGCGGCCAAGGTCCGCCGGACACGTGACGAGCTCCGGGACCTCGTGCTGGAGGCTGGACGGGACCTCCTGATGTCCGAGGGACTCGGCACCGGCGCCGAGCATCTGACGTTCAAACGGGTGCTCGCCCACGTCGAGGAGACGACGGGTGTCCGGGTCACCAATGCCTCGGTCATCCGGCGGATCTGGGACAACCAGGAGGAGTTCCAGCTCGAGGAGATCCGCTCGGTCGCGGACATTCAGGGGGACCTCGAGGTCGAGGCCACCAGTCAGGCGTTCGACGAAGCCGTCGCCATGGTCGATCTGAACTCCCCCGAACTGCGGCGGGCGTCCCTGTCCGAACTGATCAGAATCAGCTGCGCTGAGTACATCTCGTCCGCTTCGACGTCCGATGCGGCCATCCAGATGGCACTGGCCACCTACATCTCCGCCAATTCCCGTTCCGGGCGGGGGTCGCCGCTCGTCGAATCGTTCCGGATGACCAACGACCGCCTCACTCGTCGATACATGGAACTCTATGAGGCGGGGTTGCAGCTGGTCGGGTGGAGGATGAAGCCCGGCCTGTCCCTGCGGGACGCCGCGTCGGTCATCTCGGCCCTGGCCGAGGGCGTCCTCATGCGCCTTGGTGGCCGAGCCCGAGTTGCTCACCACCATTCCCCAGGTCCGCCCCCTGGACGGCGCCAAAGTCCCCTGGACGCTCCTGGCCATCGGCATGGACCAGATCGTCGACTTCTTCACCGAGCCGGATCCCGACTGGGGGAACTGACCGCCCGCCGTCCTAGTGGCGGCCGACCGAGGCGTACTCGATCACCCGGGTCATGGTGGCGTCCGAGGTCTTGGCCACCGAGCCCGAGTCGACCGGTGGCATGGGGTCGTACTCGATCATGAGCTGGGCCGCCTCGGCCGCCGTGCGGTCGACCAGGATCTCCACCAGGCGGAGGGCCATGTCGATCCCGCTGGACACGCCCGCCGAAGTGATGAGCCGCCGGTCGAGGTGCTCGACCACCCGGTCGGCCACCGGTGTCACCCCGTACCGCTCGAGTTCGGCGTAGGTGGACCAGTGGGTGGTGGCGGACAAACCGGTGAGCAGCCCGGCGGCGGCGAGCACGAGCGCACCGGTGCACACCGACGTCGTGAGCGTGGACGTGGCATGCACCTGGCGGACCCAGTCGAGGACCCGATCGTCGTGTTCCAGCACCCGGGTCCCGAAGCCGCCGGGAAACACCAGGATCTGCGGTCGAGGCACCTCCTCGAACGTGGCATCCCGGGTGATGCCCAGCATCCCGTTGTCGCTGCGCACCTCGCCCCGCGCGTGGCCCACGAAGAGCACGTCGAAGGCGGGGATCCGCTGGAGGACCTCGTAAGGCCCGATGGCGTCGAGGGCGGTGAACCCCTCGAACAACGGGATGGCGACCGTCGTGCGGTCCGTCATGGTGTGGTCCTCCCTGTGGTGGCGAAGCGACGTCGGTAGGCGTCGGGACTGGTCTGGAGTCGGCGGTGGAACGCCCGTCGGAGGGTCTCCGACGTGCCGAAGCCGCACCGGGTGGCGATGACGTCGAGGGTGTCCCCAGTGGACTCGAGCTCGCGTCGGGCGGCCTCGGTGCGCACCCGCTCGACGAACCGGCTCGGCGTCTCCCCCACCTCGGCGGTGAACACCCGGGTGAAGTGCCGCTCGGACATCGCCGCCGCCTCGGCCATGGTGGACACGCGATGGTCCCCACCCGGTGCGTCTTCCACCCGGGACTGGACCTGGCGGACCGGCGACCGTTCGGCCCGGCGCACCCAGACCGGAGTGGCGAACTGGGTCTGGCCCCCGGGACGGTGCAGGAACATGACCAGCCACCGGGCGATCAGCTGGGCCACGTCGGTGCCCAGGTCGTCCTCGACAAGGGCGAGGGCCAGGTCGATCCCGGCTGTCACGCCGGCGCTGGACCAGACGTTCCCGTCCCTCAGGTAGATCGGGTCGGCGTCGACCTCGACCGCGGGATAGTCGGTCGCCAGCTGGGCGGCCCGGGCCCAGTGGGTGGTCGCCCGTCGGCCGTCGAGGAGCCCGGCCTCGGCAGCCAGCAGTGCGCCCGAACAGACGGTCACCACCCGCCGTGACCGGGTGGCTGCCCCACGGACCCAGTCGACGAGAGCACTATCGCCGCGGGCCACGTCCACGCCGGTCCCCCCGGGCAGGATCAACGTGTCGAATCGCGCAGTTCGCGGCGGCAGGCCGGTCGCCTGCAGGCCGAGCCCACTTTCGCAGGTCACCGGTCCCGGGTCGGCGGCCACCACGCTCACCTCGTAGTCGGCTTCGACGCTGTAGGCGGCAGCGGCCCTCTGGGCGCCGGCAAAGACCTCGAAGGGACCGGCCACGTCGAGGGACTGTACGCCGGGAAAAGCCAGGATGGTAACGGAGCGGGTGCCCATGCAGCCATGGTGACCCCCGGGACCGGTGGCGTCAATGACCGGGACCCCACCAAATCAGACAGGCTTTCCACCGGCCCCGGCCATGCCGATCAGAGCGATGGTCCCGTTGACGGCTCGCCCCGCCTCCCTGGTGCCGGAGGCCTGGAACCGGCGGTCAGACGTGGTGGATGACCCAGGTCACGCCCTGGAAGGCCCGGTACCCGAGGTAGATCACCGTGGCGACAGCCAGGAACTTGAACCACCACGGTGACTTGCGGTGCTCGAGGGGCTCGGACCCACACGTCGGACAGCTGCCGTCGGTGGCGAGCTCCTCGTCCTCGAGCTGGCGGTCGCACTGCTCACACCAGGGCATGAGGGGACCCCCGGTCCGCGACTGGCAGGGCGTCCGGGGTCACCGTTTGCGTCCCCCACCCCCGTTGGCGCCCTTGGCCCGCACCCGGATCTTGATGGGGGTGGGCCCGAGGTCGAAGCGCTCGCGGAGTCCCCGCTCGACATAGCGGAGGTAGGTCGGCTGGAGGCGCCCGTTGGTGAAGAGGGTGAAGGTGGGCGGGTCGTTGGCGCCCTGGACGCCGTATTGGATGCGGGCGCCGACCGGCGGGTGGGCGACCTGGATCGATTTGAGCGCCCGGTTGAGCTCCCCGGTCGGGATCCGCGAGTGGTAGGCCTCCTCGGCGGCGGCCACCGCCGGGAGAATGTGGTGGACGCCGAGGCCGGACAGGGCGCTGATCTTGAGCACCGGCGCCTCCCCCAAGAAGGCCAGCCGGTCGCCCACGTCGGCCAGGATGCCGATCCGGTCCTCGGCCGCCACGAGCTCCCATTTGTTGAGGACCACGACCACCGGGCAGCCCGAGGCGCCGATCCGCTCGGCCAGCCGCTGATCCTGGTGGGTGATACCTGACGTGGCGTCGATGACCAGCAGGGCGATGTCGGCCTCGTCGAGGGCGTCGAGGGCCCGCAGCACCGAGAAGTACTCGGTGCCGCGCTCGGTGCGCGACTTGCGCCGCATGCCGGCCGTGTCGATGAAGCACACCGTGCCCTCGGGGGTCTCCACAATGGTGTCGACGGCGTCCCGGGTGGTGCCCGGCGCGTCATGGGTGATCGAGCGCTCGTCGCCCACCAGGCGGTTGAAGAGGGTCGACTTCCCGACGTTGGGTCGCCCGACGAGGGCCACCCGGGGGATCCCCTCCTCGGTCGCCGTCCCGGCCACCAGGTCGACCACGCCGTCGGCGTCGGTCACCGGGCCGTCGTCCTCCCGCACGGCGACCGACGTCGTCGGGAAGGCCCCCACCACGTCGTCGAGCAGGTCTCCGGTGCCGCGCCCGTGGAGCGCGCTCACCGCCCACGGGTCGCCCAGGCCGAGGGAGAGGGCGTCCCACACGTCCGCCTCGCGTTGGTCCGAGTCGACCTTGTTCACTACGACGCGCACCTGCCGGCCCGACTTCTTCAGCACCCGGGCCACGGCCAGGTCCTCGTCGGTCAGGCCCACGGTCACGTCGACCACGAAGAGGATGACGTCGGCCTCGCCGATGGCGCGTTCGGACTGGGCGCTGACCTGGGCGTCGAGAGGGTCGTCCGAGGACAGCCACCCGCCGGTGTCGACGATGGTGAAGTGGTGCCCACACCACTCGGCGTCCAGTTCCTTGCGGTCGCGGGTCACGCCCGGCCGCTCCTCGACCACGGCCGCCCGCCGGCCGACGATGCGGTTGACCAGGGTGGACTTGCCGACGTTCGGGCGGCCGGCCACCACCACCAGGGGCTGGGTGCGGGTCGGGGCTTCGGACTTGGCGGGGGTCATCGTGGGGCTCCCAGGGTTACCGGCACCCGGGCGGGAGTCGATGGGGCGGCGGCCTCGAGGGCACGGCGCAGCGAGAGGCCGTCGGTGGGGACCACCTCGACGGTCCGGGGCAGATCGGCCAAGGTGAGGTCGTCGAGGAACCGGCCCTCGGAGAGACAGGAGTCGGGCAGGAGGTAGCGGTGGCCCTCGGGCTGGTCGCTGAGCACGGTGGTGAGGTCGGTGCCGGTCAGGAGGCCGGAGACCCCGATGTTGCCTCCGAAGAAGTCGTTGCGCACCGGAACCAGTCGGACGTCGTCCCGACCGAGCGACTCGACCAGGGGTGCCAGCACGCGGGCGCCGTACTCACCGGTCAGGATGGCGATCGGCGGGATGTCGCTCCCCTCCCCCGTCGCCACCCCGGCCGCGATGGTTCCGGGTCCGGTGCGGGGCGCCCGATAGCCGGCGGCCGGGGCTCCGTCGACGGCGGCGAAGAACCCGGGGCGCACACCGAGGGCGGCGTGCTCGTCTCCCCCGAACGCGGCCTCGAAGGCCCGGGCCATGCCGAGTCCGTTCTCGTGTTGGGGGAAGCCCTCGTAGGTGGCGGCGGGCGGGAACGGCCGCTCGGCCATCAGGTAGTACTCGTCGGCCGCGAAGACCATGCGCCGGCCCAGTGCCTGGAGGAACGTGGCCTGCCAGCGCCCGACGAGGTCGCACACGGCGGCCGCCTCCGCCACCGTGTGGGGCCGCATGGCGTCCTCGTGGGAGAAGTTGCTGACGCCCAGGGGCACGCACGCCACGGTGGCGAGTTCGGGATAGCGGTCGAGGACGCCGGCCAGCGTGTCCTCGAGGATGTCGGCGTCGTTGCGCCCGGGGCACACGACGACCTGCCCGTGGACCTCGATGCCCCCCGCCAGCAGGGCGCTCAGCCAGCGCAGGCTGGTGGCGCCGCGACGGTTGCGCAGCAGTCCGGCCCGCACGTCGGGATCGGTGGCGTGGATGGAGACGAACAGGGGGCTGAGCCGCTCGGTCAGGACCCGCTCCAGGTCCATCTCGGTGAAGCGGGTCAGCGTGGTGAAGTTCCCGTAGAGGAAGGACAGGCGGTAGTCGTCGTCCTTCATGGACAAGCTGCGCCTCATCCCCTTGGGCAGCTGGTGGATGAAGCAGAACTCGCAGTGGTTGTCGCACGTGCGGACCCGGTCGAACACGGCCGACGAGACCTCGATGCCGAGCGGCTGGCCCGGCTCCTTGCGGACGGCCACCGGGAACGGCTGATCCAGCCCGCGGCGCCGGACCACGAGGTCCAATTCGGGCTCGTCCACCAGGAGGCTGTACTCGATGACATCACGGGGCGAGCGACCGTTGAGCGAGAGGAGCTCATCACCGGAACGGAGTCCGGACAGCGCGGCCGGTGACGATGCGGTGACGGCGACGACCTTCGGTGCCGTCGTCACTCGGGGCGCCGACATGGCCCCAAGGCTACCCGGTCCGACCAGGGGTTCCGCCTGCACCTCCGCGCCCGGCTGGCCCGGTCGCCCCCGGTAGCCTGGCGGGGTGCCCGTCGATCGCGTCATCCTCGCCGAGCCCCGCGGCTTCTGCGCCGGGGTGGAGAAGGCCATCAAGGCCCTGGCCTGGATGGTGCGCGTCTTCGAGCCTCCCGTGTACTGCTACCACGAGATCGTCCACAACCGGCACGTGGTCGACCAGTTCGTGGCCCAGGGTGTGGTCTTCGTGGACGATGTCGCCGACGTGCCCCCGGGGATGCCGCTGATGCTGTCGGCCCACGGGTCGGCACCCGAAGTCGTCGAGCAGGCCCGCACCGACGGGCGGGTGGTGGTCGACGCCGTGTGCCCCCTGGTCACCAAAGTCCACCACGAGCTGAAGGTACGGGCCCGGAAGGGGTACACCGTGCTCTATGTGGGCCACCACGGCCACGAGGAGGCGGTGGGCACCATGGCCGTGGCCCCCGCGGCCGTCCGCCTGCTCGAGCGGCCCGAGGACGTCGACGCCCTCGACCTGGCCCCGCAGACCGGCGACACCGACGATCCGATGGTGGCCCTCCTGGCCCAGACGACGCTCAGCCATGACGAGTGGGCCGGCATCGTGGACCGGGCACGGGAACGGTTCCCCGACTTGTGGATGCCGAACCGGAGCGACCTGTGCTTCGCCACCACCAACCGGCAGGCCGCGTTGAAGGCCCTGGCCGGGAAGTGCGACGCCGTGGTGGTCATCGGCTCGCAGAACTCCTCCAATACCGTGGCGCTGGTCAAGGTGGCCGAGGCCTTCGGCTGCCCCCGGGTGGTGCGGGTCAACGATGCGTCCGAACTCCCGGTCGACCTGGGAGGTACCGTCGGGGTGACGGCCGGGGCCTCGGCTCCCGAAGCCCTGGTGGCGGCGGTGGTGGCGCGCCTGGCTCCCGAACACGGGGTCGAGAGCTGGGCGGTGACGGTCGAAGAGGAGTACTTCCCGCCCCCGCCCGAGCTCCGCGACCTCCTGCGGGGGCTGGAGGCCGCCCTGGTGCTGCTCGACGCGGTGCCCGACGCCGGGGGCGACCCCCTGCTGGGGGACGACCGGTCGAGGGCGGCGGCCGACGTGCTGGAGCAGATGGCCGAACCGGCGTAGGCCCCATCGGGACCGGTTTGGCGCGAGAATGCAGACATGACGACTTCGTTCACCAGCATGGACACCTCGACCGCCGAACAGTGGGGGGTGATCGGCGCGGAGACCATGGCCAACCAGGGCCGCGTGGCCGACCGGGTGCTCGCCATGCTCGAGTCCCTGTCCGACGTGGTGGACGGCTTCGCCGTCGACCAGCTGACCCACTGCCTCCAGACAGCCACGCGGGCCGAACAGGCCGGCGCCGACGACGAGGTCGTGGTGGCCTCGCTCTGTCACGACATCGGGAAGGCCGTCTCGGTCCCCAACCATCCGCGGATTGCCGCCGAGATCCTGCGCCCCTACGTCCGGGCCGAGGTCACCGAAGCCATCCTCTACCACCAGGACTTCCAGGGTCGGCACTACTTCCACCACTTCGACATGGACCCCAACCTGCGGGACAACTACCGGGACATGCCCTGGTTCGAGCTGGCCGAGCGGTTCGCCGACGAGTGGGACCAGACCAGCTTCGACCCCGACTACCCCACCGAGCCGCTGGCCCACTTCGAGCCGAAGGTGCGCGCCGTCTTCGCCACGCCCCATCAGCTCTGATGGCCCCCACACAGCGACACCGGTGGCTGACGCTGCCGGACAGCATGGCGGCCAAGCGGTCGGCCCGGCTCATCGACTATGTGCTGGAGCGGGCCCGGACCGACTTCGCCGACCGCTACCCGCATGCGCACTTCGGTCCGGTGGTGGCCCTGATGGCCGCCTACGACGAGGCGGACAACATCGGTGACGTGCTGAAGGACATGCCCACCATGGTGGCCGACCTCGAGGTGTCGACCCTGGTGGTGGTGGACGGCGGTTCCGACGGCACGGCCGACGTGGCCCACGACGCCGGAGTCTTCGTATGCGTGCTTCCGGTCAACCTGGGCCAGGGTGCCGCACTGCGTCTGGGGTACGAACTGGCCGCCGCCCACGGCGCCCGCTATGTCGTCACCCTCGACGCCGACGGCCAGAACGACCCCGCCGAGATGCCCACGATGCTCGAGCCGCTCCTGGACGACACCGCGGACTTCGTGATCGCCTCGCGGCGGTTGGGCACCGACCAGACGACGGACCGCTTCCGCCGGGCGGGCGTGCGGCTGTACGCCTGGGCGCTCAACGCCATCGCCAAGCAGCAGCTCACCGACTCGTCCAACGGGTATCGGGCCTTCCGGGTCGAGGTGCTGAACGACATCGCCCCCCACCTGGTCCAGGACCAGTACCAGACGGCCGAGGTGGTCATCACCGCCTCCAGCCGGGGCTGGCGGATCACCCAGCAGCCCACCTTGTGGCATCCCCGGGCGTCAGGGGCGTCCAAGAAGGGCGGGAACCTGGTGTTCGGTCTCAGCTACGGCAAGGTCATCCTCGCCACGTGGGCCCGGGTCGCACTCGGGAACCGCACCCGCCGCTGATCTGCGGACCATGCCCGCCGGTCGCCGTCGGGCTTTTCTAGGATGCGCTGACGACCCATCCCTGCGCAGATCGGAGCGGTCCATGACCTTCCAGCTGGTGCTGTTCGGCACCCTCGGCATCCTCACCACGGCCTGGGCGGTGTACGCCAACCGCCGCCTCTTCTCCGGCGGCACGGTCGGCCCACCCACCGTCCTCGAGGTCGTCTACTACGTGGTCGGCGTGATCTCGCTCGGCCTGGGGTGGTACTTCAACGTCCGCTACACCCATCAGTTCGGGGCGAAGGCCAGCTACGTCGACTACACCAAGGAGCTGTTCGCCAACTGGGCGTCGGACTCGGCCGCCCAGGACTACACCATCGTGAACCTGGTGCTCCTGCCCCTGTGGACCATCACCGACGGACGCCGCCGGGACGTGCGGATCCCCTGGATCTTCTTCGTCATGAGCTTGTTCACCAGCCTCGCCTTCTCGATGGCCCTCTACCTGGCCTTCGTCGAGCGGCAGATCCGCTACACCCGGGTCCGGGGTGCGGCCGACGAGGTGGTTGTCCCCTCGGTCGCCTGAACCACCTGCGCCCGGGTCACGTCTCCCCGGCAAAGGCCATACCGAGGGAGTCGACCATCCACTGGTCGGCGGCGGACAGCGATGGCGGTGGCCGTCGACAGCTGAACCCCTCGGCCAGGTCCACCGCCCCGCCGCTGACGGTCGCTGTCCCATCAGTGCCCGGGGCGTCGCTGACAAGCACCGAGGGCCCGACCTCGACCACGAAGGTGACCTCCGGGTCGGTGGCTGTCACGGCGAAGGCGCCCAGCCGGGTGGACCCGATGGTGGCCAGCAGCGCCGGTCCGAGACCGGCGACGTAGCGGAGGCTCCCGGCCACCTCGTCGGGCACCTCGACCGGTTGGAGACCGAGGGGCAGGCAGATGTCCCGCTCGTGGATCCACGAGTCCCACAGTGCGTGCAGGGCGACGGCCGACAGGGTGAGGTGGCCCGGGGGTGCCTCGGCCACCGCCTCCCACCCGTCGCCCTCCAGCCC
>PLZW01000003.1 GCA_003153575.1 Acidimicrobiaceae bacterium
GTCAAATCCGCGACGGACCACTAGGGCGCCACAGTCAGGTAAAAGGTCTGGGACTTCGTGCCCGCGCCGTTATGGGCCTCGACTGTGAGCGAGTACGTCGTGGCGATGAGCGTGGTTGGCGATCCGGAGAGCACGCCTACGCCTCCCCCTCCATCAACGAAGCCGACACCTGAGGGCAAGGTGCCTGAGATGGCCATCGTCGTCGGACCCGGAAATCCGCCGGTGGCGGTGGTGCTGAACTCGTTTGCTATCCCGCTGACGAACGTGACCTTATTCGCGGACGTGATCAAGGGTTTGGCAGTGACGGTGAGTGTGATGGCCTGGGTCGTCGACCCCGCAGCGTTGGTTGCTTTCACGGACAGGGCGTACGTGCCCGCCGCGCTCCGCAGTGCTCGTCCGGTCAGGGTGACCCCGCCATCGGTAACCGTCGACATCAAGCCCGGCGGCAGCTTACCGGCGAGGGAGACAGTGGGGGTTGGGGATCCGGTGGCCTTGAGCGTGTATGTCCCGTTCGTCCCAGCGGCGAATGTGTAGGAAGTGGTGCCTTTCAGCCTCGGGCGCACGGATCCGGCGGGTCCGGCGTAGAGCGTGAGAGCCTGCTCGGCACCCGAACCCGTACCGTTGCTCGCCTTGACGAGCACCGGGTAGGCGCCACTGTCATTCGACTGGGGGCTTCCGGCGATGGTCGCGCTCCCGGCCGTGCCGGTTTTGACGGCGAGTCCGGGAGGCAGGGTGCCGACGATCGCGACCGTAGCCGCGGGCCATCCTGCCGTGGCGACCGCGAACGAGCCGGGCTTCCCGTCCGTGAAATCCGCCTGATTCCCGCTGGTCACGGAGGGGATGTCGGCGACGGTGAGGGTGAGTGTCTGCGTGGCGGAGTAGCCGGAAGGTGTTCCGTTGGTGGCCTGAACCTGGACCTGGTAGGTCCCCTCTATCCCCGCCGATGGCGTACCGGTAATGGACGCTGTCCCGTCCCCGTTGTCGGCGAACCTCAGGCCCGAGGGCAGGGCCCCGGTCAGCGAGAGAGCCGGCAGCGGCCATCCGGCGGTGGTCACGGTGACATCCGCTGGGCTGCCCTCGGCCACCTCCGCTGAGCTGGGACTGGTGATCGATGGAGGGCCGAAGACGGTGATCTCGAGTGTCTGACTCGACGGGTTGGCCGTCCCGTTGTCCACGGTCACCGTCACCGGATAGCGACCGCCCGAGCTCTGGGCGGGAAATCCGGAGATGGCTGCTGTCCCATTTCCGTAGTCGGTGAACACCAGACCGGCCGGCAATGTGCCTGACTCCGTGAAGAACGGCGCGGGACTGCCGTCGGCTGTCAGAGTGAAGTAGCCGGCGACATTGTTGGTGAAGGTCTCTGTGGACGGGCTGGTAATCGTCGGCACGGGATCGACGGTGACGGTGAGATCCTCCGTGGTGATTCCACTCGTGCTTGTCGCCGTGACCAGTATCGGGTAGTTGCCGCTGTCGCCGGCCGCAGCCATACCGGAGATGGTGGCCGCGCCGTCCAATCCCGGTGTGAAGGTGAGGCCGGGTGGGAGCGCTCCCGACTCGGTGAGCGAGGCCGCTGGGCTACCGGAGGTCGTCACCGCGACGGACGATGCCTCTCCCGCTACGACGTTCGCCTGGGCACCGCTGGTGAAGGCCGGCGCAGCAGGAGGCAGAGTCAGCGGCACTGCGTGGAAGGTCGATATGCCGTTGACCTCGGACACTGCGAACAGGTTGGTTCCGTCCGGGCTGATGGCCAGGCATTGGGCGGGTATCTGTGCGTCATCGTCACCGAAGGACACCGAGGCCAGTGGTTGGGCGCTAGCCAGGCCGAAGAGCTCGACGGGATCCAGACCGCTGGACGTCGGCGCGGCCGCCACCAGTCCTCCGTTCACCGCATCGCTCATGGTCACGGCGCTGTAATTGTCCGAGCCGTAGTCGAACTGGCTGACCGGCGCGTACGGGTCGTGCACGTCGTACTCGTAGAGGCCGGCAGAGTCCACCAGGACATGGGATCCGTCAGGTGTCATGAGCCCGTCAGACGCTCCCGAGATAGCGAAGTTCGTCGCGCCGAGAGATTCCGGTCTGGTGACCGTGGGAGGGGTCAACCCGACGTCGATGGTCGAGAAGGCGCCCAGGTCGTAGATCAGGTGCGGATTCGCCGGGTCCGGACGAAGGCCCTGGCCGTTCAGGTCCGCGATGTACTGACTGGAGTATCTCGTCGTGACCCCGGTGACCGGGTTGACGCTGTCGAGCATGGCCGCCGAACAAGCCCACAGGAGCCCGGCGGCGTAGACCATCGAGGTGGTTCCGGTGATGCCCGCCGCGAAGACTGTGTTCACAGCGAAGGAACCGGTGTTGATCTCGGCGATGGAGCCCGTTCCTGACATGTGGACATAGAGGAGATGGCCGATCACCACCATCGAGTCGGCGTTCGGCAGATTGGGGATGGTGCTGAGTAGATCACCGCTGTCATCGAACACCGACACGGTCGAACCGCACGCCACGTACACCTGGGGAAGTGTCGGATCGGCGACGACCTGACCGCAGTATCCGGTGGGCAGGACGGTCGACGGATCGGTCAGGGTGAAGATCTCTGTGCTGGTCACCGTTCCGTTGGGGCCGGTCACGGTCACGGGTCCGGACGACGCTCCATCCGGTACCACCGTCGTCAGTTGAGTGCCGGAGTCAATGTTGAACCATGCCGGTGTCGATCCGAACTCGAGTGAGGTCGCATCCCCAAGGTTTGTGCCGGATATCGTCATCGTGGTGCCGGCGCGGGCGATCGCTGGTGAGAACGAGGTGATCGTCGGTGGACCGGACACCGAATACAGGTAGTACAGGAAATTGGCGTCAGAATTGTCGCCCGTTCCCATCGGTGTCATCACCGTTACCGGCACGCTCACCTTGTACGGCACCGGTGGCGAAGCGGCGATGATCTCCGAATCGGATACCACTTGGAAAGTAGGCGACGCATTGGTGCCGAAGTCCACTGCGGTTGCACCGGTGAAGCCTGCACCCGTGACCGTCACCGCGGTACCGCCCGCGGTGGGCCCGGTCGACGGACTGATCGACGTGACGATCGGCCATGCCCAGTACCGGTCAGCGGAGGTAATCGGGGAGGTGCACCCGCCGACCGTGACCGTCACATCCAGGATCCCGGACCCGGGGGGAGTGACCGCCTCCACCGCCCAGTCGTGCAGGACCTGGAACGACGCTGCCGCGACTCCGCCAACGTCGATGCCCGTGGCCCCGGAGAATCCGGAGCCCGAGATGTAGAGCGTCATACCGCCCAAGGCGTTGCCGCTGGGCTCTGACGGCGAGATAGCGGTAACCATGGGGCCGTAGGAGAACTGGTCGCCGGGCGTCGGAATGGATGAGCCGGCGGCATTGCTCACAGTGACGTCGGCGTGGCCCGTCCCAGGTGGGACGGTAGCGACGATTGTGGTCGAGCTGGTGACGGAATAGCCGGGTGAAGCGGTTGCGCCGAAATCGACCGCTGTTACACCCGACAGGTTCGACCCGGTAATGGTGACCTGGCCGCCGGCCACGGCGCACCCCGCGCTCGACCCGACACCGCTCACGACGGGCTGTTCCGGGGACGGCTGCACGGTCACGGCGAACGGCGGAGCTGCCGAACCCAGATGGCTGGCATCACCGCTGTACGTGGCGGTGACGGAGTCTGAGCCGGGCGGTGCGGTCGTCGCCGTACAGGTGCCGGATCCGTTGACAAGAGTGGCTGTGCACTGCACGACGCTGCCGATGGCGAAGGCCACAGACCCGGTGGGCGCGACCTGGGACGCCCACGCACCGGCCACTGTGGTGCTGTAGGTGACCGCAGTCCCCGCTGTGCCGCCGGGACTCGAGGACGCGGTCACCGTCGAACCGGCGTCGAACACCGTGGTCGCATTCCCCTCGGTGTCGACTTCTGCACAGAAAGACGGGACGCATGAGATGCCCACCGGGTGCTCGTAGGAAGTCCCGAGATCTTGCGGGTAGGTCCAGGCCGACCCGTCGCCAAAGCTGACCGCCACCCCCGTGCCCGCGGCGACGCACGACGTCGGCGAGGTGCACGAGATGACACTCGGATCTGTGGGCCTGACAGCGACGGGGTTCGACCAGGTTGATCCGTCGAGGGTGACCTCGTTGCCGTTGCCGTCGACTCCCGCGCAGAACGTCGTGCTGGTACACGACAGGGATTGGACGGAACCGCCTTGGTCTGTCGGCGCCGCGGACCATGCTGAGCCGGAGAAGGTGAACATCTGCCCGCCGCCATTGCCTGCTGCGACTACACAGAACGACGTGGTGGCGCACGACACCGCAGTCAATGGGATGGCACCGTCGAGGTCGACGGGGGAGGACCATGTCGAACCTTGCAGGGTGAGCACCGAGCCTAGGGAGTCCGTGGCCACACAGAACGCGCTCGAGACGCACGAGACCCCGGTGAAGCTCGCCACACCCGGCACCGGCGTCGGGGCCGACCAGGCGCCGGACTGGTAGGTCAGAGCGTCGCCGTGACCGTCGACAGCCAGGCACCATGGGCCACTGCAGGACACGCCGGTAAGGGGCACGGTCCCATCCACATCCTGCGGAGAGCCCCAAGTAGGAGCGGCGAACGGAACGGCATTGCCGGCAGAGTCCACCGCCACGCAGAACGCCGACGATTCACACGACACCGCCGTGAGTGGATGGGTGTCGATGTTCCCCGATGACGCGATCGCGCTCCCCGCATAGACATACGCCTGTCCGCCGCCCACGGTGACGCAGGAGCTGGCCGAAGCGCAGGAGACTGCGGTCAGGGAGCCCGCACCGATTGCTTGTGGATAACCGGACCAGGTTCCACCGACGTAGCTGTACGGCCCACCCGAAGTGTCGAGGACACAGAACGAGGTCGTTGGGCACGCCACCCCTTCGAACGTCGTGCCACTGAAGGTCGTACTTGTCCAACCAGATCCGTTGTAGAGCTCGACACGGCCCCAGTCGTCGGGCGCCATGCAGAACGACGTCGATGGGCACGACACTCCGATGAATCCATGTTGGTCGAGAGCGAAACTGGTGGTCCAGACGGATCCGCTCAGCGAGACGACGTTGCCTTCACCATCCACCACCTTGCACATCGTGGAATTGGCGCAGGACACCGCGGTTGGTTCGTAGCCGGCGTCGACGGCGTCCGGCGCCCCCCAAGAACTGCCGTTGAAGGCCACGACGTTGCCCACCGAATCGACGGCGACGCAGAACTGGGTGCTGGGGCAGGACACGGAGACGAGGTCCTGCGAGGGATCAACGGGCACCGGGGACTGCCACACACCCTGCTCAAGGGTGATCGCCGCACCGGCTTGGTCGACAGCCACGCAGAACGAAGTTGTGGGGCAGGACACCGAGGTCAGAGGGCTCGATGCGATCGAGGTCGGCGGACCCCAACCGCCCGCAGAGAGTGTGATCGCGTTGCCGCCCTGGTCCACAGCGACACAGAACTGAGCGGACGGGCACGATACTGCGCTCAACTGCTGGCCCTGGTCGATGGTGGCGGCCGACCACTGCGGCGCCGGCGAGGGAGTGGGGGGAGCTACCGCGCCCGAAGTGGGCGGGAGGGTGATCAAACCGCTGACGACCAGGAGCAGGGTAGCGAAGGCAGCCAAAGGACGAATTGCGCGCCGCGTTCCGACCGAAAGTGTTTGTGTCCCGCCCACTGCACCATCCTGCGTTGAAGATGCACTTTCACAAGGACTTATAGACCACGTTGAGGCCAACAGCGCTTCTCGGTACGGCACGTTCGACAGCCGGACATCCCTCCTTAGGGCCCAAACCATGAGCCAAGCCCTGAATGCCCTTCGTCAATCGGTTGAGCTGCTCGGCCGTATCGGGGATGACCTCCCGCCGGACAAGGTCCGGGCCCAGGCGTACCCGACCGAGTGGACGATTGCCGACGTCTTCTCACACATCGGCTCGGGCGCAGTGATCCTCCGCCGCCACTTCGAGGTCACGCTGGCCGGTGCCGAGCCCGATCCCGGGTTCAATCAGTCAGTGTGGGATGAGTGGAACGCCAAGAAACCTGAGGCCCAGGTGAGCGAAGCCACCGCCGCCGACCTCGCCTTCCTGCAGAGCCTCGAGCGTACCGATGACGAGCAGCGGGCAGCCTTCCATGTGTCGTTCGGGCCCTTGGACCTTGACTTCGACGGGGTTGCCGGCCTGCGCCTGGGCGAGCATGCCCTGCACACCTGGGACGTGGCCGTGGCCCTCGATCCCTCGGCCACGCTCCTGCCCTCCTCGACCGACATCCTCATCGACACGCTGGGCCGTTTAGTCGGCTTCACCGGCAAGCCCACCGGGACCGAACACACCCTCCACATCACCACGTCTGCCCCCGAGCGCGGCTTCACCCTCGCCATTGGAGCCGACTCCCTGGAGCTCACCGACTCTGATCCCGTGGCCGCACCGGATCTCGAGCTCCCGTCAGAGGCCTTCATCCGCCTGATTTACGGGCGACTCGATCCCGCCCACACCCCGGTCATTGGCAGCAGTCCGACGGTTCTCGAAGAGCTGCGGAGAGCCTTTCCCGGCTTCTGATCAGCCGGCGGCCAGCTTCTTCCGGGCCACCGCGCGGCTGGCCTCACCGGATCGGCGGAGGCGCTCCTTTGGCGCTCGACGCCAGCACCGGATCCCAGGCACAGACCAGGCACGCGTGTTGGAACACCGTGCCCGCGAACTCAAGCGCGGCGGCATGGGGATCGTCGAGCCTCCTGATGTCGTCCCAGTCGAGGAGATACTCGCCGAGCGTGGCGTCCCAGTGCACGGCAGCCGGGGCCAACGTCGCATCGGAGAACCCCTCGGGCGCCGGGTGGGCATAGGCATAGAACGCCGCTTTCGGATACCGGGCATCACCCGGCCACCACCCGATAGCCACCTCCTGGGCGTCCATGGCATTGCGCATGATGAAGTCGTCTGACGGCGGATCGGCCGGCTGGCCGGAGAAGAGGTTGATGGCCAGGTCCAACGAGCCCCACCAGGCGTTCACCGGTGTCGAGCGCCCGCGGTACGGGGCCCGGAACTCGGCGAGCACGAGTGCCGCCATGGTCGCCGCCGAGAAGTAGTCGGCCACCCGCCCGGTGTCATAGCGGGTGTGCTCCTCGTCGGCGTCTAGGGGCACGGTCCAGGACACCTCCTGGGGGGTCGGGTTGATCTCGAATGCCCCGCCCAGGTTTCGTACCGCACCGAGAATGTCCCGGGTCACCGCGCCGACCGATCGGTGGGGCGTCAGGGGCAGCCGCACCCGTTTTCCGCCGCTGTGCTCGACGACCGCCTCGTGGGTCACGAGGTCGAGGGCCACCACGATCGCTCCCGATCCGTCGGGAGCGGGGAGGGGGAGGGTCTCCCAGCCCCGGGCTGAGAGTCGCAGTGCGGCGTGCTGCAATTCGGGCTGGGGCGGGGCCAGTGCCACAGCGAGCTTGCCGAGCACCTGGGTGTGGGCGTGCAACGTGTCGCACGTCTCGCTCCAGTCCTCGTACGACACCGCCGGCCAGGGTGACGACATCTCCCCACCTTATCCAGGGGCAGGCGATCCGGACCGGCTGACCCGACCCGTTCAACGGAAGGAGCGGTCGCCCGTCAGCCGACGTCGGTTCGGTCGGCGTCGACCGCGGCCGACGACGCGGCCGAGCCGAAGGCCAGTCCGGGCCGGGTCCGGAAGTGCGTCGTCGAGGCGTGCTCCGGTCGATGGTCGTGGAGGGTCCGGACGTAGTCGCCGTAGCGGGCGGCCAACGGGCCCGCCGACAGTCCGTGGGCCAGGACGCTGAAGGTCACGGTGACCACCACGACGCTCAGGACCGCATTGCCCGCCGACGGGTCGAGGGTGTCGTAGGCGATGAGGCCGAACACCACCGAGGCCAGGCCACGCGGGCCGAACCAACCGACCAGTCCGACGGTACGCCGGTCCAGCCCGGACCCGATCAGGGCGAGCGCCACCGGGATCATCCGCAGCGCGGTGAGGGCCAGCACGGCGAACAGGTAGTCCTGCCAGGAGGCGGCCCGAAACCCGGGCACCACCATGACGGCACCGAACACCAGCCAGACCATCAGGGCGAGGAATCCCCCGACGCGCTCGGCGAAGACCACTGCCTCCTCGAGCCCGTCCCGGACCAAGCTGCCGAAGCACATGCCGGCCAGGAAGGCGGCCACGAATCCGTTGCCACGGACCTGCAGCGCCAGGTCGTAGGCGAGGAGGGCGAGCCCGAGGGCGGCCAGGGGACGGAAGGCCGGGGCGCTCCAACCCCGGGCCAGCGAGAGGGCCACCAGCCATCCGCCGGCCAGCCCGATGCCGACGCCGATGCCGGCCCCGACGAGGAGCTCGCGCACGGCGCTACCCAGGTGGGCCGCGTGGGACGTCTCGGTGGAGACGGCGCCAGCCAGGAACAGGTTGACGAACGGGGTGGCGATCCCGTCATTCAGTCCGCTCTCCACGTTGAACAGCCGACGGATCCGGTTCGGGATCCGTCGATCCTCCATGATCGTGGCCCCGAGTGCTGCGTCGGTCGGCGCCACGATCGCCCCGACCGTTGCCGCCGCCCAGATGCCGATGCCCGGCAGCACGCCGAACGCTACCGCGGTGCCGAAGCCGATGGTGAGGGGGAGACCGACCGCCAGCAGCCGGACGGGTAGCCCGAGGTCGTGTCGGAGCTCGTGGACGTTGACCCGGGACGCGTCGGTGAACAGCACCAGGGCCAGGGTGACCTCGGCCAACGACAGAACCTTCGACGAGTGGGGGTTCAGCTCGATGAGATGGACCGGCCCGTGGGTGACCACCAGCCCCATGGCCACGAAGGCGATCGGAGCGCTGATCGACCACCGCTCGAGACGGCCGGCGACGAGCGCCCAGACCACCACGCACGTGGACACGACCACCAGGGTGAACGTGTCGAGACCGTGCTGCACCGGGCCCTCCTCCCTGTCCGACCCCGCGCATCCGTCGCCCATCGGCGGACCGGCGTGACCCGGGCCCGAGTCTGCCCGCTCGGCCCCCTGCAGCGGTGCATTCGGCCCTTCTCCCGCATGGCGTCGGGTCCGCGGCCTTTACCGTGTCGGGCAGAACGGACGCACGACGGAGCGAACCCCCGACCGGAGCCCACCAGTCCACGCCCCTGCCCGAACCGACCGCGGCGCTGCTCGACCCGCCGGACGCGGCCGAGGTCGCCGGCATCAGCCGTGCCATCCGGTGTGCGGTGTCCGCCGAAGGCTGCCTCACCGATACCCAACGCCTCCTCCTGCTGGCCCTCGTGCCGGCCATGACCGGCCATCCGGCCGTCCTCGACGGCGATCCGGTCGAGCCCGACGGCTTCGGCGGGCTGATGGCCCGGCGCACCATCGAATTCCGCACCCGGATCGTCCAGATCATGGTCCTGCTGGCCCTGGTGGTCCGACCACTGCCGCCCGAGTTGACCGCTCGCGTCGCCGCCTACGCCCGCGAGGTCGGGGTGGAGGAGGGGATGCTCGACGTGGCCGACCGGTTCGCGGCGGGAAGCCTCGGCCTGGCTGCCGTCGACTTCGAGCGGAACGGCTACACCGCCACCTGGCATGCCGCGGACACCACCGTGCTCCACACCTCGCGCGAGCTGTCGACGGCGTGGGAGGCGAGTGTGGCCGACCCCGATCTCGCCCGGCAGTGGGCCGTCCTCGAGGGCCTCGCCGAAGGCACCCTCGGCCGGCGCGTCACCGAGTTCTACCGGGCCCGCGGATTCGCCTACCCCGGGCTGCCGGGCTCGGCGCCGCCGCTGCTCGCCCAGCACGACTGGGTCCACGTCGTCGCCGACTTCGGCACCACGGTCGAATCCGAGCTCGAGGTCTTCGCGTTCATCGCCCGGGCCAACGACGACATGCACGCCTTCTCGCTCCTGGCCACGTTGGTGTCGCTCTTCGAGACCGGCTACCTGCGCAGCGGGGCGGGGCTGTTCGAGTACTCCCCCGGGCACCTGTCCGAACGGGGGATGGCCGAGCGGGTGGCGGACGCCATGCGACGGGGTGCCCAGTGCACCGGCAGTGTCGACTTCTTGCGCACCGACTGGTCCGCCCTGGCCGATCAGACGCCCGAGGAGGTGCGGGCCCGGTTCGGCGTGCCCGCCAAGTCTCCCGGCGCCGTGGCCGCCGGCTCCAGGGGTCTGTGGGCGGTCGGGGGCATCAGTCCTTTCCAGGTCCAGGCCGGCCGGGACCTTGCGAAGCGTCAGGGCTGTACGAGTCGTACGGAGCCCGGGTCGACCCCGAAGGCTGACCGGACCCGTACCACCGCCCGGTTGTCTACCCTTCGTCGATGACCGTCGATCCCCACCCGACCTCTGCCGAGGTGGCCTACCTCGGGGTCGACGCACTCCTCCACCGGTTCGACGAAGGCAGCCTCACCAGCGCCGGCCTCGTCGACGTCCTCCTGGAGCGGATCGCGCAGGTCGACAGTCCCGATGGCCCGGTCGGTCTCCGAGCGGTGGCCGCCCTGGCCGGGGACGCACGCCAGGTGGCGGGCGAGCGGGACCGCGAGCGGTCACGGGGTGAGGTGCGGGGACCGCTCCACGGGGTGCCGGTCATGGTCAAGGACAACATCGAGGTCACCGGGCTGCCCGGGGCGGCCGGCTCGACCGCGCTCATCGGCCGTCCCGCCATCGACGCGTCCCTCGTCACGTTGCTGCGGGACGCGGGTGCGATCATCATGGCCAGCACCAATCTGTCGGAGTGGGCCAATATCCGCTCGCAACGCTCGACCAGCGGCTGGTCGGCCACCGGCGGTCTGGTCGGGAACCCGTGGGCGCTCGATCGCAGTGCCGGGGGCTCGTCGTCGGGGTCGGGTGCGGCGCTGGCCGCCGGTCTCGTGCCTCTGGCCGTCGGCACCGAGACGGACGGATCCATCGTGTGTCCCGCCTCGGTCAACGGGGTGGTGGGCCTCAAACCGACTGTCGGCACCGTCCCCACCGGGGGCGTGGTCCCGATCAGCGCCAGCCAGGACAGTCCCGGTCCCATGGGGCGCTCCGTCGCCGACGTGGCCCGGCTCTTCGCCGTGCTCGCCGGCCAGGACCCGGTGGACCTCACCGCGTCGTCCCCCCGGTTCGTCCACGCCTCTTCTTGGCGGGCCGAGCACGGGCCGACCGACGACCTGGTGACGTCGTTCGTGGCCACCCTGGGCGCGACGGTCGCATCCGTCGAAGCACGCGCCGTGGCCACGCCCGGTCCCGAAGTGGTCCAGGACGAGTTCGTCGTGCTCCTGGCCGAGTTGGTCGACGACCTCGGTACCTATCTCGCCGGACGTCCCGGCGACGGCGTGCGGACGTTGGCCGACGTCATCGCCCACGAGGAGGCCCATGCATCGGTCGAGCTGCCGTGGTTCGGGCACGAGCTCTTCGTCCAGGCCCTGGCCGGGAGCGGTCGGGCCGGCGACGCCTACGCCGGCGCCCGGGCCCGGAATCTGGAGTGGGCGGTGACCACCTGCCTCGAGCCCGCACTCGTTGGGGCGGACGTGCTGGTCGCTCCGGCCTATGGGCCGTCGTGGAAGAGCGACCTGGTGGTGGGCGGGCACACCGGTGCCGTCTCGAGCTGGGTGTCCACCCCGGCGGCCATCGCCGGCTGGCCGATCATGAGTGTCCCGATCGGCCTCGTGCACGGGCTGCCCGTCGGCCTGGCCCTGATCGCCCGACCGGGCGCGGAGTGGACGCTGCTGGAGGCGGCAGCCCGGGTCGAGGCCGTGGTGGCCGCCACCGACCCCCTGCCCCGCCCGGCTTGGCGGCGTCCCGAACGGGGTTGACGAGGGCCGTCAGGCCTCGGCGGCGGCTTTCAGATTGCGGAGGGTCTCCTCCATGCCGGCGCGGTTGTGGTTCACCCGGTCGGCGACACCGCTGATCGGCTTGCCGAGGGCCTTGGCAAGGCCGCTGCGCTCGTCGTCCCACGACTCGGTGACGGTGCACCCATCGGCGGACGGTTCGATCCGATAGGACCACAGCGCGACCTTGACCCCCATGGCCGTCACCCGGAAGGACAGCGCCCGGCCCGGCACCGCCTCGACCACCGTGCCCTTGGTGGCCCACTCCTTCTTGCCCGACTTGTTCGTCCCCTTGAAGGTGGCCCCGGGGGCGGCGCCGGGGGCGCCCTTCAGCCAGCTGGCCCGCTCGTTCTCGGGGGACCACTCGTGCATCCGGGTGAGGTCGGCCACCATCGACCAGACCTTCTCCGGTGGGGCGGCGATCTCGGTGGTCACACTCACGTGGTCTGCCATGGCCACAGCGTACCGAGGGACGGTGCGCCGATCCCGGGCCAGCACCTCCGGTCCCGGACCCCGGCCCCAGGATCCCGGACCCGGCGCCCGTAGACTCGCCTCATGACGGACACGGCCGCCGCCGATCTGGGCTTCGACCCCGACGCCCTGCGGCGGCGCTACGCGGTCGAACGCGCCAAGCGCCTCCGCCCCGAGGGCAAGGACCAGTACCTCGAGGTGTCCGGCGCCTACGCATCGTTCGCCGAGGACCGCTACGCCGAGCTGCCCGAGCGGGAGCCGATCGCCCAGGACGTCGATGCCCTGGTGATCGGAGGCGGCTTCGGCGGACTGCTGGCCGGTGCCCGGTTGCGTCAGGCCGGTCTCGCCAACGTCCGGCTCGTCGAGAAAGGTGGGCGCATCGGCGGTACGTGGTACTGGAACCAGTACCCCGGCGCCCAATGTGACATCGAGTCGTACATCTACCTGCCCCTGCTGGAGGAGCTCGGTGTCATCCCCACCGAGCGCTACGCCCGCGCCCCGGAAATCCTGGCCCATGCCCAGCGCATCGCCGACCACTACGACCTTACCGAGGGGGCGGTGCTCGGCACCGAGGTGACCCAGGCGCGCTGGGCCGACTCCGAGGGACGGTGGATCGTGACCACGAACCGGGGGGACCGCTTCGCCGCCCGGTTCGTGGTCAGCGCCACCGGTCCCCTCCACCGGCCCAAACTCCCGGGCGTGGGCGGCATCGGGGAGTTCGGGGGCCACGCCTTCCACACCAGCCGGTGGGACTACGCGTACACCGGGGGCGGACCCGACGGCGACCTCGACAAACTGGATGACGTCCGGGTCGCGGTGATCGGGACCGGGGCGACCGCCGTGCAGATCGTCCCGCACCTGGGCCGGGCCGCCGCCCACCTGTTCGTCTTCCAGCGGACGCCGTCATCGGTCGACGTGCGGGGCAACCGGCCCACTGATCCGGCCTGGGTGGCCGGGCTCCGGCCCGGATGGCACCGCGAGCGGGTGCGCAACTTCAACGCCATCCTGTCCGGCGTCCCCCAGGAGGTGGACCTCGTCGCCGACGGCTGGACGACCCTGGTCGACAAGTTGATGGAGATCTACCGGAACGGGCGGGCCGGCGCGCTCGACCGCCCCTTCGAGGAAGTCCTCGAGCTGGCCAACTTCGAGAAGATGGAGGAGATCCGGGCCCGGGTGGATGCAGAGGTGGAGGATCCCTCGGTCGCCGAGGCCCTCAAGCCCTATTACAAGATGTTCTGCAAACGGCCCTGCTTCCACGACGAGTACCTGGCCACCTTCAACCGGTCCAATGTGACGCTGGTCGACACCGGCGGACGGGGCGTCGACCGCATCACCCGGGACGGCGTCGTGGCCGGAGGGACCCTGCACGAGGTCGACTGCATCATCTACGCCACCGGGTTCGAGGTCGGCACCGGCTACGAACGCCGGGCCGGGTTCCAGATCTGCGGCCGCAACGGCCGGACCCTCACCGAGAAATGGAACGACCGCGGTATGCGCACACTCCACGGCATGCTGTCCGCCGGCTATCCCAACTTCTTCATCCTCGGGCAGTCGCAGGCGGGGTGGACGGCCAACTACACCCAGCTCCTGGACGAGGCGACGCTCCACATGGCCGCCATCGTCGGCCATCTCGAGGCCGAGAGGCTGTGGACGGTCGAAGCCACCCCCGAGGCCGAGGACGCCTGGGCCGACGAGATCGTGGCCCACGCCGTAAACGGCACCGGAGGCATCGGTGGGACGGACTGCACACCCGGCTACTACAACAACGAAGGCCAACCGCTCGACGGCCCCCCGTGGATCGCCTCCTACGGCAAGGGCTCGGTCGAATACTTCCGGCGCACGAAAGCATGGCGGGAGTCCGGCGACTGGCAGGGCGTCACGTTCACCACCCGCTGACGTCCTAGGTCCGGGCCGAATCCGACCGTGCTCTGCCACTCGGGTTTACGCTGCAGGAACCTCAGGCGACAGGGGTCACACATGCGGCGTGCCCGACAATCGAGTCGAACCGGCTGATGCTGGTCCTCAACCTCGTCATCCTCGGCTTGGCCATCACCCTCGAGCCCATCCCCTTCACCGCCTTCGCCCTGGTGTTGGCCTCCGAGCACGGCGTGTCGAAGGCCGCCTTCTTCATCGCCGGCTGGATCCTGTCGCTGGCCATCGTGGTGGCCGCCACCCTGGCCGCCACCCAGAACAACCCGCCGAAGCCGAGCACCGCTCCGTCGACGGCCAGCCTGGCCGTCAAGATCCTCATCGGGGCGGTGCTGCTGGTCATCGCCCTCCGGCGTCGCCGCATGATGGGGCGGCCCAAGGAGCCGAAGGATCCGCCGAAGTGGCAGACCGGCGTGGACAACATGTCCAAGTGGTTCGCGCTCGGCCTCGGTCCGCTGACCCAGCCCTGGGGTCTGATCGCCGCCGGCGTGGCCGTGATCGTCGACGCAAAGCTGGGCTCGTGGCAGAGCTCGCTGGCCCTCATCGGATTCTGCGTGCTGGCCACGGCGACGTATCTGGTGGCCGAGATCTACGCCTGGCTCCGACCGGAGGCGACCAAGGTGCTCCTCGACCGGGTGCGCCACTGGATCTCGACCCACACCGACCAGGCCATCGTCATCCTGTCGGGGGTGCTCGGGGCCTGGCTGATCGCCGACAGCGTGTACCTGCTGCTCTCCTGAGATCTTCCTCCGGAGACCAGTTGCCCCTCGGGAGACCCGTTGCCCGGCGCCCGGTCAGCCCGGCGAGGGGTGTTCCGGTGGTGGATCGACCGCCGGGATCCCACCGTCGAGCACGTGCTCGGTCCAGGCCGTCCCCGACCAGTAGCGCTGCTCGTGGCGGACGAAGGGATCCGTGAACCAGCCCGGGGCCGTCCCCGTGGAGGTGGCCTCGTCGGATGGTGCCGGCCCCGCTGTCACAGAGGACGGGGCGGCAAACCCACGGGCGCCGACTGGGCCGCCCGGTCGACGCGCACCCCGCCGACGCTGCGACGTGAGTAGGCGGACGGCCAGCACGCCCAAAAGGACGACGACGGCCACCCACGAATGTTGCCCGCTGTAGTGCACGTTTCCACTGTACGACCGGCCCTTTAGGGAAGGGCATCGCCCCAGTGGCGATCAGACGGCGCGATCAGGAGGCGGGCAGCCCCATCGTCTCCAAGGCCTCGGCCATCTGGCGGTGGACCATGTTCACCGCCTGCAGGGGGCGGATCATGACCCGGAACTCGACGATCCGGCCGACATCGTTGCACCGGATGATGTCGACGCCGTTGACGTACTTCCCTTCGATGGTCGTCTCGAATTCGAGGACGGCGGTGTCGCCGTCCAGGACCTTCTTCGTGTAGTGGAAGGCGCCAGGCAGGTCTCCGGATCGTTCTGCCGGCGGCGGTGCACCACCGCCCGACGCACTGTCGCCGGGCAGGGTCACGGAGGCGGCCTGCAGGTAGAGGGTGGTGATGGCCTTGCCGCGCTGGGGAGTGAAGACGATGGGCGAGTAGAAGACCACGTCGTCGTCGAGCAGCTCGTCGAGCCCCCCGGGGAGTTCGCCCTTCAGGTAACGGTGCCACTGCTCGACCACGTGCTCGATCATCGGAGTCCCCCGTCCGTCGGGGCCACCCGGTGGCGGCCTTGGGCCAGAAGGTACCGCACCGGCCCGACGGGCCTGCGGCCGCCGGCCGCGCGGCCGATCCGGGCCGCCCGCTACGGTGTCGACGACCGGCTACCCGCGACCGAGGAGGGCAGATGGCCGAACAGATCCCGCTCGTCGACTACCTGGTGCTGGGGAACGATCCCCACCTGGTGGCCAACGAGTGCACCTCGTGCGGGGCCCGCTTCTTCGACCGGCGCAACGCCTGCGCCAGTTGCGGACGCAGCGGGTTCACCAAGGTGGACATCCCGACCGAGGGGGAGGTCCGGGCGTTCACCATCGTGGCCTTCGCCGCCCCCGGCGTCCCCACCCCCTACGTGGCGGCCATGGTCGACTGCGCGGGGACCAGTGTGCGTGCCAATCTGATCAACATCCCCGCCGACCCCGAGCACGTGTCGCTCGGGATGCAGGTCCGCCTGACCACCGAGGTAGTCGGTACGGACGACGAAGGCACCGAAGCGATCGGGTTCGGGTTCGAACCCAAGGAGGCGTGACGACATGGCAACCGATGACGTGTGGGTGCTGGGGATCTCGATGACCAAGTTCGGTAAGCACCCGGACAAGGACATGGTCGACCTGGCGTCGGAGGCGGTGCTCGGCGCCCTGGCCGACGGGGGGGTCACCATGGCCGACATGGGTGTCGTGGCCGCCGGCAGTCTGATGGCGGCCAACGCCGGCATGGGTCAACAGGTGCAGAAGCAGCTCGGCCAGACCGGCGTACCCGTCTACAACGTGGCCAACGCCTGCGCCACGGGCGCCACCGCGTTGCGGGTGGCCATGCTGGCCATCAAAGCCGGCGAGACCGACATGGGACTGGCCTTCGGGGTCGAGAAGCTGTCCGGTGCGGGACTGCTGAGCGGCGGCACCCGCAAGGACGACTCGGGCGTCTACGCCCCGTCCGGCCGCTACGGGGCCGTCGCCCCCGTCGACGGTCGGATCGGCACCGACATCATGCCCGGGGTCTTCGCCCAGATCGGCATGGAATACGGTCACCGCCACGGCGGGACCAGCTTCGAGCTCTTCGCCCGGATCAGCGAAAAGAACCACGCCCACTCCACGCTCAACCCGTTGGCCGCCTACTCCAAGAAGATGACCCTCGAGGAGATCATGGGCGACTTCATGGTGGCCTACCCGAACACCCGGCCCATGTGCTCGGCCAACTGCGACGGTGCGGCGGCAGCCGTACTGGTGAGTGGGGCCAAGCTCGCCACCCTGTCGCTCGAGCAGCGCCGACGGGCGGTCAAGGTGTCGGCTTCCGTCCTGACCAGCGACCCGTGGGAGGAGGCGTGCCAGGTCCTCCCTGACGTGAACACCCTGACCCGCAACGCCGCCACCCTGGCCTATGAGCAGGCCGGCGTCGGACCCGACGACCTCGACCTGGTGGAGCTCCACGACTGCTTCGCCACCGCCGAGCTGGTCCACTACGACAACCTGATGCTGTGCGAGCCGGGCGGCGCCGTCGACTTCTTCAACTCCGGGGCCACCTGGCGCGACGGATCGATGCCGGTCAACGTTTCCGGCGGCCTCGAGTCCAAGGGGCACCCGATCGGCGCCACCGGGATCGCCAACGTGTGGGAGGTGGCCACCCACCTGCGGGGCGAGGCCGGCCCCCGCCAGATCGAGGGGGCCAAAGTCGGCCTGACCCACGTCATCGGACTCGGCTCGGCGTGCGGCGTGCACATCCTGGAGAAGTCGGCCGCCTGACCCGACCGGTCCGCCGTCAGTGCGGCAGCACGACGCTGAAGACCGAGGCCCCGGCGGCCAGCAGCAGCGTGCCCCCGCTGACCAGCGCGAACGCCCGCGATCCGACCAGCCCGTGGGGATCCATGTGGAGGTGGAGGTCGCGCGACATGCGCATGCCGAACACCCACATCAGGCCACCGGCTGCCACCAGGACCAGGGCGGCGACCTCGAGCCCGCCGCCGACGGCCCACACCCGGCGGGACAGCACGGCGAGTGTGGCGGCGACCGCCAAGCCGGTCCGCCCCCAGGCCATCTGCGTCCGTTGGGGGGCCAGGCCCTCGTCCCACGTCTCGGCCACCTCCACCCGGTCGGAGACTCGATCGGGGGACCCCGGGTCGCGACCGGCACTGCCCGGGGGGATGTCGGCGCCCACGTCCGGCCCGCCTACTTGGGCCCGCGCACGACGAGGACGACGGCGATGACGGCCACCACCCCGATGCCGATCGACAGGACCAGCGCCATGGGCGACCTCGGGAGGGGCTGTCGCCTGCGCATGGCCTTCTCGTTGGCCCGCCACTGCTGGAAGCTGGTGACCGACACCAGGGCACCCAGCGCGATCAGGGGGATGCCGAGGACCTGGCGGCCGCCCGCCACGTGGAATTCCGGGAGGAGCTGCGTGGCCGCCACCCCGGTGGCGATGAGGGCCAGAGCCGTGCGGTTCCAGGCCAGGAATGTCCGCTCGTTGGCGTAGGTGAACCGGACGTCCGGCTCGTCGTCCTGGGCCGGATCCTGCCCTTGCGGGTCGTCACTCATGCTCGCGCCACCGTGCCGCAGCCTAGTGAAGGACCGGGGCGGCCTCGACGGTGGCGAGGTCTTCCGCCAGGACGATCGAACCGGCGAACTCGGCCCGGGCCAGGTCGATCCACTCCTGTTCGGACCCCGGCTGCACGGGCGGCACCATGTGGGTCAGGACGAGCGTGCCCACCCCGGCCCGCTCGGCGGTGCGGGCGGCATCGGCCACCGCCGAGTGATAGTCGAGGACGTCGAGCAACCGGGGCACAGCCAGCGCTTCGATCTGGTCGCGGCGGACGACGGTATGGACCAGGACATCGGCGCCGACGCACAGCCGGTCGAGTCCCGCGCACGGGACGGTGTCCCCGGCGATGACCACCGAGCGGCCGCCGTCGTCGACGCGGTAGCCGACGGTCGGGTGGACCGGCGCATGGTCGGTGGGCGCCACCGTGACCCGCACGTCGCCGCGATCGAACACCGTGCCGTCGGTGACCTCGGTGGCCACGGTGCCGGGCCGCCAGGTGAGGTCCTCGTGGTGGGCCAGGCGGTAGCCGATGTCGGTCTCCAGCATCGACTCGGTGGCGGCCACGAAGGACTCCGTACCCGTTGGTCCGAAGACGTGGAGGGGATTCGGGGTGAAGGACATGGCCCAGCGCGTCGTGATCACGTCGTTGAGGTCGGTGACGTGGTCGCTGTGGAGGTGGGTGAGGAACACCGCCTGGAAGGCGGTGGGACCGGACAGGACGGCGGCGGCCCGCATGGACATGCCGCGGCCGGCATCGAACAGGAGGTCGCCCGCCGAGGTGCGGACCAGGGTGGCCGGTCCGGCCCGGTCGGGGGCCGGGATGGGGCTCCCGCTTCCGAGGATCACTACCTGCATGCCGATCACTCCCCGCTGGTTCCGGACTTGTTCTGGCAGAGTCTATGACAGAAAAGGGGTGGACGTGTCAGCTCCCCCCCGGACACCCCCCGGCCTCGGACAACGTGGCCCGTGATCGGTAGCCTGACCGGGTGCCCTTCTACCGTGAGCAGGTCGTCCCCCGGCTCGTGGCCCTCACCTGCGGAGCCAAGGCCCTGGCCGGCCTGCGGGCCGAGACGGCGGCGGGCCTGTCCGGGCGGGTCGTGGAGATCGGCTTCGGCTCCGGCTTCAATGTGCCCCACTACCCGGACGGCGTCGAGCGGGTCCTGGCTGTCGAACCATCGGCCACCGCCTTCCGGATGGCCGGCAAGCGCATCGCCGCCTCGGCGGTACCGGTCGAGCAGATCGGCCTCGACGGCCAGGCGATCCCCCTCGACGACGCCACCTGCGACAGTGCGCTATGCACCTTCGCCCTGTGCACCATCCCCGACGCCGGCGCCGCCCTGGCCGAGGTGCGTCGGGTGCTGCGACCGGGTGGCCGCTTCCACTTCCTCGAGCACGGGTTGGCCCCTGACCCCAACGTGGTCGCCTTCCAACACCGGGTGGAGCCACTGCAGCGGCGGATCGCCGACGGGTGCCACCTGACCCGCGACCCGGTGGCCATGGTCGTGAACGCCGGGTTCGCCATCGAGGACGTCGACCAGAAGTACGGGGCGGGTCCGAAGGCGTGGGCCTACCTGACCCGGGCGGCCACGGTGCGTACGTGACCGGCGACGGGCTCGAGGCGCGGCTCGAACGCCTGGAGGCCCGGCTCGACGCCGCCGAATCGGTGCTGGCCCTCCACGACCTGAAGGGCCGCTACGGCGAGGTGGTCGACGCCCGCTTCGCCCGGGGTGCGCCGGTCGGCCGCGCCGAACTCGACGATCTGGCCCGGCGGGCCTCCGAGCTGTTCACCGAGGACGGGGTCTGGGACGGTGGGCGCGGACTCGGCGTGGCCCGGGGGCGGGCGGAGATCGCGGCCCGGCTGGCCGCGCCGACCCTGGTGTTCTCCCGCCACCTGTTCGTGAAGCCCCGCATCGACGTCGACGGCGACCGGGCGACAGGACGGTGGGAGCTCCTGTCCCCCTGCACGCGCGGGGACGGGACATCGCTGTGGGTGTCGGGGGTCGAGGACGACGTCTACGAGCGCATCGACGGCGAGTGGCTCCATGCCTCGATGACGTTCACCACGTTCTTCGCCTCACCGGCCGGCCGGGGCTGGCCCACCATCCTCGCCTGAGGCGCGCCCGGCCCCCGACAGCCCGACGCCCGGAGAACCACGGGTAGGTGGTCCCCCGGGCGGGAGGTCGGGCCGAACGTCGGGCGGGCGGTCAGGCGGGGGGACCCACCGCCAGCGTCACCGACGAGTTGTGGGAAGCACCCGACTGGTCCGTCCACTGGATGTGGATGACGTCGCCGGGATGATGGGACTCGAGCGCACGGGACAGATCGGAGGAGACGTCGACCGGGCTGCTGTCGACCCCGGTGATGACGTCGCCCTGAGCCAGTCCGGCGTCAGCGCCGGGCGACCCGGGCAGGGTCCCGTCCACGACCGCTCCGGTCGTCGATCCCGACGAGCCGCCGATGGCCGAGCCGCCGGAGCCGACCGAGCCGCCGGAGCCGGTCGCCGAGGAGTCCTGGACCTGGATCCCGAGAAATCCTGTGGCGCCGATGTGGATGGTCGAGCTGGCCCGTCCGGACTCGATGCTCCTGGCCACCGACAGGGCGGTACCGATCGGGATGGCGTAGGCCTGCGACGCACTTCCGACGCCGGAGGACCCCGTCGAGGCAGCGGTGTCCATGCCCACGACCCGGCCGTCGGCGCTGGCGAGGGCCCCACCCGAGTCACCGGGCTGGATGGCGCAGTTCATCTCGATGAGGCCGGCGAGGTTCTCCGAGTTGCCGCCACCGCTGTCGCTGGCCGTGATCGCCTGGTTGAGGGCGATGACCGACCCACCGGCCGCGCTGGGTGTGCCGCCGGCACCCCCGGCGTTGCCCACGCCCACCACGCCCTCGCCCACCGCGGGCATCGAGGGAGCGATCTTGGCGACCTGCAGGCCCGAGGCCCCGACCAGCTGGATCACGGCGATGTCGCCGGTGCGGTCGTAGCCCACGACATTGGCCTTGTAGGTCTGACTGTTGCCGATGTCGGTCACGCTGATGCTGGTGGCGCCGTCGATGACGTGGTTGTTCGTCAGGACCTCGCCGTTGGACGAGAGGACGATGCCGGTGCCGGCCGCCTGTTCGTTCTGGTAGCTGAGGTTGGTGTTGATGTCGACCAGGGCGGGCGAGACCTTGGCGGCAATGCCGGGCACGTTGGCGGGTGCGCCGGCGCCGGTCGTGGAGCTGCCCGACCCGCCGACGCTCGACCCACCGGAGCCGCCCGAGCCGAATGGGAACTGACTGCCCCCACCGGTCCCCGAGCTGCCCGACGGCGAGCCCGTGGACGACGCCGTGGTGGCCGTCGGCCACGTGGCGTGCCCGATCGACGCGCCGAGCAGCAGGGCCAGCACCGCCACCACGGAGGCGATCACGGCCACCTGTCCCTTGTGGTTCTTCGGTGCGGTCGGCTGCGGGAGGGGGGCCGGGTAGTAGCCGTAGGGGGCGGGAGGCCAAGCGGTCGGCGGCAGTCCGCCCCCCGTCCCTTCACCCCATCCACCGGGTGCCGGGAGGGGGGTCGGTCCCGTCGGTCCCCAGCCCGGGGACGCGACCACACCCCAGGTGCCGGGGGCGGGGGCCTGGGCCCACGCACCGGTCGGTGCGGGTCGGGCTCCCTGCGGGAAGAGGTCGGCGCCACCCACAGCCGTCGCGGGGCCCGGGTACGGCGGCTCGACCGGGGGCTGCACGTGCGGCACCGGCTGGGTCAGCGGGTGCTGTTGGGTGACCGACGGGTCGCCCGTGGTCGCGGCCGGGGCGTACGGGTAGGCCGCAGGCCCGGCGGCGGGATACGGCTGGGCCGGGGGCACCTGGGCCGTGGCCTCCGGCTGGTCGGGCTCGGTTTCCGGCTGCTCGCTCGGCTGCTCGTTCGATTGCTCGTTCATCTCGTCCTACCTCCGGGCTGACACGATCTCGTGGTCCACGGTGGTGGCCACGTCTGGGGACCATTGGACTCGGCATCCGTAAGCCGGGGGTGAGCGGAAGATAGGAATTCCGTAAGGAACCGGTTGCCGTCACCGACGGGGGGCGGCCACCGTCACGACGTCCCCCTCCAATCGGGCCCGCCATCCGTCGGACTCGAACGCCCGCACAGCGTCGAGACCCCCGTCGACCAGCGTCCGGGCCAGGCGCCCTTTGACGGTCTTGGCTTCGTGCCCGACGGCCCGCCCGCCGTCGGCGGTCCGGAACCGGACCCGCACCACCCGGGTCGACGCGTCCAGGCCGGCCAGATCGACGGCGTGGGCATGCTCGGCGGGAAGCAGGTCGAGGACCAGCCGGTGGCGGGCCCGGCGGGCCAGGGCCGGGGTGACCGTGGGGAGCCAGAAGGAGGAGAGGCGGCCGAGACCACCGAGGGACACCGTCAGCCGAAGCCGGTAGTCGGCGACGTGGTCCGCCGCGGTCGTCATCCCGTAGAGGCCTGAGGGCACCAGGATCCGACGGCGGTCGGACAGCGAGAGTGTCGCCGGCTCGAGTGCGGCCCAGACCACCCCCGAGTAGCGACGCCACGCCGGAAGCACGGGTGCCGTGCCCTCGACCAGCGCGGCCGTGGCCGCCTCCGCCCGTTCCAGCAACAGACCTCGCACACCCAGCACCGAGGAGCGCCTCGACCTCGCCCGATGGGAAAGCATCGTCGCCAGCTCGGCCACCACGGCCGCACGGGGGGCGGAGAGCTCGTGGGCGAACGAGTCGGAGCCAGGGGGTGGACGGCCGCCGGCGGACTTCCCCTCGGACGGGGGCAGCAGGAGTAGGGGCGGGCGGGACACGGACCAGGACCGTAGTGGTCCAGCCACGACGGCCGATCCCCACCTCGGCGCATGGTCGCGACGCCAGGGCGTTCGTTTAGATATCCCACGGTCCTAACTTGTCAAGCGGCTCGGGCCAGTTCGAGTTCTGCCCGGTGTCCCCAGGCAGTGTTCTCGTCGTAGTTGGTGTGGCGAATGAGGCCACCGTGCAGGATGCCGACGAGGCGATTTCCGACGTGGCGCAGCGCTGCGTGATGGGTGTCTCCGGCGGCTCTGCGGTAGTCGTAGAAGGCCCGAGCCCCCGGTGACGCACTAAGCGAGGCGAAGGCCCATAGATAGATGGCGTCGGCCAGGCGCATGTTGCGGACAAATCGGGCGAGCACGATCCGTTTGGTTCCCGACGCCCGGGTGATGGGCGACGTGCCGGCGTAGTTTTTGCGAGACTTGGCGGTGGCATACCGATTCGGCTCATCGCCGAATTCGCCGAGCACCCGGGCGCTGAGGATGGTCCCTAGTCCTGGCAGGGATCGGACCACCTCGGCATCCGGGTGTTGCTCAAAATGGGCGTCTAGCTCCTTGGCCAGCTCAACGATCTGAGCGTTCATGGTGGCGATGACCGCTGCCGTGGCCGAGACCGACGACCCCATGGCCGTGGCCACCAGAGCTGGGCCTTGGAGCTGCGGTGCCCGGAGCGCCACTTGGATCTCCTCGGCCCGCTGGTCGATCCGACGCTGGCGACCACCGCGCCGCAGTGCTGCGGCGATCTTGGAGCGGGACAGTCCGGCCCCAAGGGTCGGGGTGGGAGCCACCTTCAGCACCTCGAGAGCATCACCGCTGGTCAGATCGTCGAAGGCCACTAGTACTGCCGGGTAGAACTCCCGCAGCGTGGAGCGCAAGAAGTTGGTCTGGCGGGTCCGCGACCAGATCATGGTCTGGTGGGCCCGGGCCAGGACCTTGATGGCCCCGGCCAGCTCGCTGTCCCCGGCCACCGGTCGATGGTTGTGCCGATCGGTCCGGACCATGTCGGCCAGGACCTTGGCGTCCCCGGGATCGGACTTGGCTCCCGAGGTCGAGTGTCGGTCCCGATAGCGGGAGGTCGACACCACAGGTGAGCCTCGAGGACTCCAGCAGCTTCCTAATGGATCAGTGCTCGAGGCACGACATCCCACCAGCCATCCGAGGAGACCTCACCGACCAGCAGGGGCACGATCTAAACGTGGGGCTCCATGCCCTGGGACCGTCAGTGCTCACCTGCCAGCGGCTCGGTGACCAGCCTCATCCACGAACGGAATGGGGTGGTCGATCCCCATTAGGGGACAGTCGTCAACTCCCGCACGCGGTAGCCGGCCGGGGCCGCAGCGAGGAGCGCCTCGATGGTGGCACCGTCGAGCAGTCCCGCCTGGGACCCGACCCGCTGGACCACCCGCATCGAGTTGACTGGGGCCCGGACCAGGGCCTCGTCGAGGAGCCGGCCGGAGACGAGTCCGGCCACGAGGGTGGCGGCGAACGCGTCGCCGGCACCGGTCCGATCCTCCACCGGCCCGTCGTCGGGAAAGACGGGGACCGACACGCGTCGGATACCGTCGGTCCCGTAGGCGCCACGCGACCCGTCGGTGACCACCACCCGCGCCGGCCCGAGCTCCAGCATCCGGTCGAGCAGTAGAGCCGGGTCGGTCCCCTGGTGGGAACCGGTCAGCGACGCCGCCTCCTCCCGGTTGCAGACCACAAGTGCGGACCGCCGGAAGAGCCGTGCGAGGTGCCCGGCGCCCCGGGCGATCTGGAGGGTGCCAGGTTCGAAGGCCAGGGACACCTCGGGGGTCTCGTCCAGCCAATCGGCGATCTGGTCCTCGTACTCGTGGGCGTCGCGACCCACCGACGAGAGGTACAGCCACGAGGGGACCTCCGAGGGCCGTAGGTGGGGCCAGTGGCACTCGTGCTGCTCGTGGTGGACCAGGATCGTGCGCTCGTGGCCCACCCGGAGCACGAAGTTCCGATTGGTGGGGACCGACGGGTCGAGCCGGACCAACGACGCGTCGACCCCTTCGCCCCGCAGTGCGGTGATCGCCTCGCGTCCCAGCAGATCGTCACCGACGTAGGCGACGAGTGCGGCACGCAGTCCGAGCCTGGCACAGGCTACGGCGGCGTTGGCCGCGTTCCCGCCGGCGGCGACCGCAGCGGTCACCTCGCACGACACCTTGGCGCCGAAAGGCAGGACGAGCCGGCGGCTGTCGGGCCCGGCCTCCACCACGGCGACATCGTCGGCCAGCTCCAGGTAGAGGTCGGTGGCCACGTCACCGACGAACACGATGTCGAAGCGCTGCGCTGGGGTCACGGGTTGAGACACAGGTCCTCCTTGTCGGCCGATGACCCACTGTCGCGCCCCGTTCGACGCCCGCACAGGGTCGTTCGGCCCCGCGCTGTTCGGGCCATGCCGGCGGGCGGCGCCCACGGTCACGCGGAGTCCTCGGGCGCCGCCCGCAACAGGTGTTGCAATCTCTAGTTGCAAGTTGTGACTGTGAGGTGCATACTGACTTTCACATGGGTGGCGGATTCACCGTTCTGGGACCTGGCGGTCCTCAGGAACCATGGGAGTGGCGGACATCCGGTCCAGGACCGGATGTCCGCACCCCGATGGGGCGGAAGGCGGTAGTCCAGGTGGACCTACAGCAAGGACAGTTGGTGAGGAGCCAGGTTCCGGCGGTAGGTCCGGGCTCCGACAGCGTCGAACGGGGGTCAACTGCTGCCCTGGGCGTCTCCGTTCGCGTCCCACCGAGCGGGTCCGGGCCCGACCGCTCGGAGCACGCCGTTTCGGGCCTCGAGACACCGCTGTTCGCGGCACCCGCCCTCATGGTGGTGGCAGCTTTGGCCGTCGTCGAGGGCTACAACTGGCTGCACCTGTTCCCCGACGCTTCCTTCCGGTCGACGTCGCTCCTGTTCGTCGTGTGCGTGGTGCCGGCCACCGTGCTGCTCACCCGTCACGTCCACGGGCCCCGGTGGATCCCGGCCGGCCGTGTGGCCCGGGCGGGTGCCGTGGTCGTCCTCGTCCTCGGCAGCGTCGCGACGTTCCACCACCTTGCGATCCTGGATCGGGTCCTCGGCGTGGTCTCGCTCGTCCTGGCTGCGTCGCTGGTGTCGCTGGCAGCCGCCTCCGAGCACCGCCGGCAGTCCCCGACCCGCACCGACTGACCGCCACCGGCGGCCTCCCCCCCAGCCGGCCGCCGGTGGACAGGGTCCCGCCGAGTATCTATCGTCACCCGGGTTGACAGTTGATGAGCGCCGCCCGCCGCCTGGGCGCGCCGGTCGCTCCCCCCGAGACGAGGACCCATGCAGAGCTACGAGCCGTTCGACGGAGTGATCGCCCGGACCGAGGCCGAGTCCCAGCCCTCCTGGCCGGTCCCGCCCCACCCGGGCCCCGACGCCCCGAACGTGGTCGTCATCCTCCTCGACGACACCGGCTTCTCCCACTTCGGGTGTTACGGCTCCGACCTCAGCACCCCCCATATCGACGCCCTGGCCGCTGACGGGCTGCGCTACTCCAACTTCCACGTGACCCCCCTGTGCTCGCCCACCCGGGCCGCGCTGCTCACCGGCCGCAACCATCACGCCGTCGGCATGCGGGCCATCTCGAACTTCGACAGCGGCTACCCCCACATGCGGGGGCACATCACGAATCACGCCACGACGATGGCAGAAGTCCTCCGTGACGAGGGCTACGCCACGTTCGCGGTGGGCAAGTGGCACCTGTGCCCGATGGACGAGGCGTCGGCGGCCGGCCCCTTCGGCCAGTGGCCCCTGCAGCGCGGCTTCGACCGGTTTTACGGCTTCCTCGAAGGCGAGACGGATCAGTTCTCACCCGATCTGGTCCACGACAACCACCACGTCGAGCCCCCGGTCTCCCCCGATGAGGGCTACCACCTCAGCGAGGACCTGGTCGACCACGCCATCCGCTTCATCCACGACTCGGTCTCCATCCGACCCGACCGGCCCTTCTTCACCTACCTCGCCTTCGGGGCCATGCACGCCCCGCACCAGGCACCGGCCGAATACCTGGAGAAGTGGCGGGGCCGGTTCGACGAGGGCTGGGACGTGGCCCGCGCCACGTGGTTCGCCCGGCAGGTCGAACTGGGCCTGCTGCCTCCCGACACCGACCTCGCCCCCCGCAACCCGGGCGTCGAGCCGTGGGACAGCCTGCCCGACAACCAGCGGCGGCTGGCCGCCCGGCTCCAGGAGGCGTTCGCCGCCTTCCTCGAGCACACCGACGACCAGATCGGACGACTCGTCGACGACCTCGAGCGCCTCGGCCAACTCGACAACACCCTCATCGTGCTGCTGTCGGACAACGGGGCCAGCCAGGAGGGCGGCGAGTTCGGGGTCATGCACGAGATGAAGTACTTCAACATGATCCTGGAATCTCCCGACGAGGCGGTCCAGCGGATCGACGACATCGGCGGGCCCCACAGCCACGCCAACTACCCGTGGGGCTGGGCCCAGGCCGGCAACACCCCGTTCAAGTGGTACAAGCAGAATACCCACGAGGGCGGGGTGCACGTGCCCCTCATCGTGCGGTGGCCGGCCCGGATCGCGGACGCCGGCGGCCTGCGGGACCAGTTCCACCACGTCAACGACATCGTCCCCACCATCTACGAGATCCTGGGAATCACCGCGCCCGACGTCTACCGGGGCTTCGAGCAGCTCCCGATCTCGGGGACGTCGATGGCCTATACGTTCGAGGCGCCCGACGCGCCCACCACCAAGGGCGTGCAGTACTACGAGATGTTCGGCCACCGGGCGATCATCTCGGACGGGTGGAAGGCCGTCACCCGCCACGACAAGGGGGTGCCCTTCGACGACGACGTATGGGAGCTCTACCACCTGGCCGAGGACCGCTCCGAGTGCCACGACCTGGCGTCGGACCAGCCCGAGCGGCTGGCCCAGCTCATCGCCCGGTGGTGGGTCGAGGCCGAGGAACAGGGCGTCCTGCCCCTCGACGACCGGAGCATCGAGCTGTTCTTCACCCGCTACCGCGACCACTCCCCCCACCCGACGAGCCGGCACTACGAGTACTTCCCCCCGATGGCCCCGCTCCCCTCCCAGGTGTCACCGGGGCTCGGGGGACGCGGCTTCGACATGACGGCCGTCATCGAGCGCCGGCGGGGCCAGGGCGGCGTGCTGTTCGCCACCGGCACCGAGAACTCCGGCATCAGCTTCTTCGTCCAGGACGACCGGCTCGTGCTCGACTACAACAGCTTCAACGACCACACCGTCCTGGTGTCGGACGCCGACGTGCCCAAGGGGAGCTCCGAGGCGACCGTCGAGTTCCGCCGCACGGGGGCCGGCGGGACGGCCCGGCTGTTGATCGACGGGAAGCTCTGCGGCGAAGCGGAGGTGCCGTTCGCCATGCACATCATCTCCAGCGTCGGCCCGAGCGTGGGCTACGACCACGGCAGCCCGGTGAGCGAGCGCTACGTCGGCCACTTCCCCTTCGAGGGCACGCTCCACAAGCTCACGGTGGACGTGGGCCGCAAGCCTCCGGCGGCCGGCGGCGCGGCGGCCGAACAGCGCGCCGCCATGGCCCGCCAGTAGCCGGACCGGAGACGGAGTCGGCGTTCGCCTACGCGGTGAAGCGGGCCGAGGCCCCGGCGTCGACATCGATGACCGACCCGGTGATGTGCCGGGCCCCTTCCGAGCACAGGAAGACCACCGCCGCGGTGATCTCCTCGGCCTCCAGCCACGGGACGGGCTGGACGTGCAACGTGGCCATCACCGCGGCCACCTCGTCCCTGGTCGGGTGCTCGAGGTCGGGGCGCATCAGGCGGTAGAGCATGTCGTTGTGGATCATGTCGGTCGAGATGTTGCCCGGGGCCACGGCGTTGACCGTCACGCCCGAGTGGGCCATGTCGTGGGCCACCGACTTGGTGAGGCCGATCACCCCCCACTTGGCGGCGCAGTAGGCCGGTATCAGCGGGTTGGCCGACCGCCCCATCATGGACGAGATGGTGATCATCCGGCCCCGACGCTGACGGCGCATGTGGGGGGCGGCGGCCCGCAGGGCGTTGAACACGCCGGTCAGGTTGGTGTCGACGGTCTCCGACCAGCCGGCGGCGTCGAGTTCGAAGATGGATCCGAGGGTCGAGATCCCGGCGTTGGCGATCATGATGTCGACCGAGCCCAGGGCCGCCACGACCCCGTCGACGAAGCCGATCATGGCGTCGAGGTCCCGCACGTCGGCCACCGCGGACATGCAGCGCCGCCCTTCGGCCTCCACCAGGCGGACCGTCTCGGCCAGGTCGTCGGCGGTGGCCAGCGGGTAGGACACGGTATCCAGATCGGCACAGCGGTCCACCAGGGCGATGTCGGCACCTTGGCGGGCCAGTTCGACCGCATGGCTCCGGCCCTGTCCCCGGGCTCCCCCGGTGATGACCGCCACGCGGCCGGTGAACTGCCCGGTCGACCCGGTCCCGACAACGTCCGTCACGGCGCCTCCTGTTGGGTCGCGTCCTCGTCAATCACGTCCACGGTCATTCACGTCCACGCTGCCGCCCCGCTCGGGCGGAAGCGGACGCCCCGGCGCGATCCTAGGACGCCCGGCTGGCGCGGCCCCAGGCCTGCAGCACGGCACGGTAGCGGCGGTCCCATGCGGCATAGGCGGTCCGCAGCGCCGGACCAGGCCAGTCGTCAGGCACCAGGTCGGGCGGGAGGAGCGGGTCGGACACCAGGTGGCGGAGCACGGCGGCGGACAGCTCGAACCCGGGGGCCAGGTCGTCGGGACCCTCGGTGGGCCGGGCCCCAAGGGCGTCGAGCAGTGTCTCGGCCAGGTCCGACCATCCGGCCAGGTCCCAGAGGCCGGCCGCCAGGTCCCTACCGTTGCCGTCGGGAACGGCGTCGTACACGACGACGTCGGGATTGCCGGCCGGGTCGGGCCGGAGGTCGAGGTTGTCGGGGCGCAGCCAGACCCCTTCGCGCTGCTCGGCCAGGCGGGCGAGGGTCAGTCGGCGCCGTCGGGCGGCCCGCTGTTCGGCCGAGCTCCCGGCCGTGGTGACCACGATCAGCCGCCACCGGCCCGTCCAAGGGCGGGTCCGGCCGGCCAGGCTGTCCTCCTGGCGGTCCCGGCGCTCGAGCAGCCGTCCGGCCAGCCGGTAGCAGCCGGCCCCGTCCGTCGTCGCCTCCCCCGAGGCCACCATCCGGCTGAGCGCCACCCGGGCCCGGTTGGGATTGATGCCGAACAGCCCGGCCAGGTGGACCAGGTGGGCCACCGGCAGCTCCGGCGGGTCCTCGCCCAGGAGCGCGCTGGCCAGCACCGAACGGGCCGTCATCGGAGGCGTTCCGGCCCGTGGATCGGTCCCGTTGAGGGGAGAAGCGGGAGCGCTCATCTTGTTACGAATTTGCATCGACTGGCACGGATCCGTAATATAGCGGACATGGCGCCCACCATGGTGGCCGACAAGGCCTCCCGTCCCGATGTCTTCCCCACCGACCGGCTGCTCGACAGCGGCAAGGCGCGTCCCGACCTGCGCGCCGACCTGCGCCGCATCGACGACGTGCGGAACGCGGTCACGGTGGCCTCGGTGTGGCTGTGGGTGGCCGTCATCATCGGGGGCGCGGTCTGGGTCGACCGGTGGTGGTCGTACCTCGTCGCCTTCGTCCTCATGGGCCCGATGTACGCCCGGTTCGCGATTCTGATGCACGAGGCGGCCCACAAACTGCTCTTCAGCGGCAAGCGGGCCAACGACTGGGTGGGCGCGTGGCTGATCGCGTACCCCACCTGGACCCCCATCGGCCTCTACCGCCGCGGCCACTTCGCCCACCACAAGGAGGAGTTCGGGCCGAACGAGCCCGACATCGCCTTCTACGGCGGGTACCCGTGCGACCGACGGGCCCTGGGGCGACGTCTCGTGCGCGACGCGGTCGGGATCTCCGGGTGGAAGAACTTCACTCCGCTGTTCCGTTCGCTCCGGATCGCCGCCTACCGGCGGACCTCGTTGTCGATCCTCGGTGTCCAGGTCGTCCTGTGGGGGATCATGTGGGCGGCCACCGGCCGGTGGTGGATCTACCCCCTCCTGTGGTGGCTCCCCTGGATGACCCAGTGGCGGGTGATCAACCGGCTCCGGGCCATCGCCGAGCACGGCGGCCTCGAAGCCAGCCCCGACCGTCGGGTCACCACCCACAACGTGCGCCAGGGCTGGATCGCCCGGTTCTGGTTCGTCCCCTACAACACCGGGTGGCACCTGGCCCACCACGTCGACATGGGCGTCCCGTGGCGCAATCTCCCCCGGTTCCACACCGAGCTGGAGCGCGCCGGGTACGTGACCGGCGGGATCACCTATCCCAGCTACCGGGCCCTGTGGCGGGCCCTGTCCGCCGCCTGAGGCACACCGCCATAGCGGCCCCAGCGGCCCCGACCGGATTCAGACCGGCCGGCCCCGCATGCCCCGGTAGGCCCGGACCAGTCCGGCCGTCGAGCTGTCCTGGTCGGACAAGTCGGGTGCCGGCCCCGAGCTGAGCGCCGGGCCGAGTTGGCCGGCCATCAGCTTGCCCAGTTCCACCCCCCACTGGTCGAAGGAGTCGATGCCCCACACCGCGCCCTCGACGAAGACCGTGTGCTCGTAGAGGGCCACCAACTGACCGAGGACCGACGGCGTGAGCTCGGGGGCGAGGATGGTCGACGTCGGGTGGTTGCCGGGCATGACCTTGTGGGGCACCACGTCGGCGGGCGTCCCGTCGCCCGCCACCTCCTCGGCCGTCCGCCCGAAGGCGAGGGCCTTGGTCTGGGCGAAGCAGTTGGCCATCAGCAGGTCCTGGCGGTCACCATCCTCGTGGGTGGAGGTGGCGAACCCGATGAAATCGGCCGGGATGAGCCGCGTGCCCTGGTGGATCAACTGGTAGAAGGCGTGCTGGCCGTTGGTGCCCGGCTCGCCCCAGAAGATCTCGCCCGTGCTCCCCTCGACCGGCGAGCCGTCGCGTCGCACCGACTTGCCGTTGGACTCCATGGTCAGTTGTTGCAGATAGGCCGGAAACCGGGCCAGGCGCTGGCTGTAGGGGAGGACGGCGTGGGTCTCGGCCCCGAAGAGGTTCGAGTACCAGACGTTCAGCATGCCCTGGAGCACGGGCAGGTTGGACCCGAGGGGCGCGTCGACGAAGTGCCGGTCGATGGTGTGGAAGCCGGCCAGCATGTCGGCGAAGGCGGCCGGTCCGATGGCCACCATCAAGGAGAAGCCGATGGCCGAGTCGTAGGAGTAGCGACCGCCCACCCAATCCCAGAAGCCGAACATGTTGGCCGGGTCGATGCCGAAGTCGACGACCCCGGCCTCATTGGTCGACACGGCGACGAAGTGGCGTGCCACCGCCTCGTTGCCGGCGCCCAGGCCCTCGAGCAGCCACGTGCGGGCCGACCGGGCGTTGGTCAGCGTCTCCTGGGTGGTGAACGTCTTGGAGCTGACGACGAACAGGGTGGTCGCCGGGTCGAGGCCGCGGGTCTTGGCATAGAGGTCGACCGGGTCCACGTTCGAGACGAACCGGCACTCGATGGACGGGTCGGCATAGTCGCGCAGCGCCTCGTGGGCCATGGCCGGGCCGAGGTCGGACCCGCCGATGCCGATGTTGACCACGGTGCGCATGCGCTGGCCGGTGTGGCCGGTCCAGGCGCCCGAACGGATCCGCTCGGCCACCGCACCCATGGCGTCGAGCACGGCGTGGACGCCGGCCACCACATCCCGCCCGTCGACCATGAGTTGCAGCCCCCGGGGCATCCGGAGCGCCACGTGCAGCACCGCCCGGTCCTCGGTGGTGTTGATGCGGTCGCCGGCAAACATGGCGTCGCGTCGCCCCTCCACCCCGGCCCGGCGGGCCACGGCCACCAGGGCGTCCAGTGCCTCGGCGTCGATCCGGTGCTTGGCGTAGTCGAGGACGAGGTCGCCCGCCCTTGCCACCAGGGCCGTTCCCCGAGTGGGGTCCTCGGCGAACAGCTCGCGCAGGTGCCGGTCCCGCAGCCGCTCGAAGTGGCCGACCAGATCCCGCCACTCGTGCGTCCCGACGAGATCCACCACTGCATCGTTGCCGTCCATCCGTGCTCGCCTCCGTCGTCGGTCGGCACCGATGGGCGCCGTGGGGTCCGACTGTAGGCACGCCACCAGGGGCATCGGGGAAATTGACGAATGATTACCGTCTGATAACGGAGCGGTCGCGTACCGTTCACCTGCCGCTCCTACTGTCCGGAGGGATGGCAGAGCATTCGCAGGCGCAGTGCGCACGATCCCGGCAGGACCGCAGGTCGAGTGCCGAGTCCGCCCACCGGGTCCAATGCCGTCCGGGGTCTTGGACCCCGTTGCCGCTCACGGCATCCCCGCCACCGCCGGCCCCGCCGGTCAAGCGGTCCAGCAGCGGCTCGGCCGCGCGCTCCCGTCGACATCCTGAGACATGGTCGACCTGTGCGCTGCTCCGGGACGTCCGGGGGCGGGTATGACCTTGACGTTCCGCGAAGTCGAACGACAGGACCTGCCCGACGAGCAGGCACCCGTCATCCTCGTCATCGACGACGACCACCTCACACGGGACTCACTCGCCGCCACCCTGTCGATCGAAGGATTCGACGTGATCACGGCGTCCACCGGCGACGAGGGGCTCGCCCTGGTCGGTTCCGGATCGCCGTCACTGGTCATCCTCGACACCCAGATCGGCGATTCCGAGGGATTCGCCGTCTTCCGTCGGATCACGGCCATCGCCCCGTGGGTACCCGTCATCATGATCACCGAAGAGGACGACGAGCTGGACGCCGTGCTGGCGCTCGAGGCGGGCGCCGCCGACCACATCACCAAGCCCCCCCGTCCCCGCGAGCTGACCGCCCGCATCCGGGCCGTGCTCCGCCGGGTCGGCCGCCAGCCCCAGAGCCTCGTGCCTGCGCCACCCAGCGGCGCCTACACGTTCGGTCCCGTGATGGTCGACGTGGCGCGTCGCGAGGCGACGCTGCACGGCCGGGACGTCGAGCTGTCGCGCAAGGAGTTCGACCTGCTCGCCCTGCTGGTGTCAGAGGGCGGCCACGTCGTCACCCGCAAGCAGTGCATGGACCGGATCTGGAAGGACCGCAAGAAGGGGGACAGCCGCACGTTGGATACCCACGTGAAGCGCCTCCGCAAGAAGATCGAGGTCAACCCGGCCGAGCCCATCCACCTCATCACCGTCCGGGGGGTCGGCTACCGCTTCAAGCCGTAGGAGCCCGCCTGGCACCACATTTCGTCCATGCCCTCCCCCAATGGTCGTCCGGTGGTGGTCGGGCGGGCTCCTACGGCTTGAGGCACCGGAATCCGGGTCCGGAGGGGCGGCGCGCCGTGCCGTAGACTTGCCCGGCCGGGGGAGCCGGGACGCCCTGTGGGCCATCCGCACCGCCCGACCCGCGGCACCCGTCGCCACCCGGAAGGAGCGCAGCGGTGCCCGAGTCGACCGGCACGAACGGACACGCCCCGCTCCGGCCGCGCACCGCCCACCCCCACCACGGACCGGGGCCGATGGCCGCCATCGCCAGCGGCGGGGCGCTCGGCACGCTGGCCCGGTACGGCATGGAGCGGGCGCTGGTGCCCGATGCCCTCGGTTTCCCGTGGGCGACGCTGGCCGTCAATGTCGTCGGCTCGTTCGTGCTCGGCGTGGTGGTCACCCTGGTGGTCGAGCGCTGGCCCGGTGACCGGTGGCTGCGGCCCCTGGTGGCCGTCGGGTTCTGCGGCGGTTTCACCACCTTCTCCACGTTCGCCCTCGAGGTCGACCAGCGGATACGGCACGGCCACACCGGCATGGCGCTGGCCTACGTGGTGGCCAGTTTGGCGGCCGGCATGGGCGCCGCCCTGGCCGGGACGACCTTGGGCCGGGGCCGGCTGCTACCCGTCCCCCGCGGACCGGGCCTCCCCGACCCGGACCTCCTGGCCGGCGACGACGACCCGGCAGGCGTCGCATGATCGTGCTGGGCCTGGTGGTAGCCGGCGGCTGCGGCGCCCTGTTGCGGTACGAAGTGGAGCTTGCCGTCCGCCGGTGGCTCGGTCCCTCGTTCCCGTTCGGCACGCTGATGATCAACGTGTCCGGGTCCTTCCTCCTCGGGCTACTGGCAGGACTGGCCGAGGCACACGGGATCGGACCCGGACCCGTCACCGTGGTCGGCACCGGGCTCCTCGGGGCCTACACCACGTACTCGACCTTCACCGTCGACACCGTCGGGCTGGCCGAGCGGGGCCGGGCGGGCGCGGCTGCAGTCAACGTGGCGGCCAGTCTGGCCCTCGGACTGGCGGCCGCCGGGCTCGGCCTGGCCGCAGGCATCGCCCTCTGACCTGCCCGATGCCACGCGACGTTCACGGAATGATCACCGGGGGGTTCCCCACCGAACGTCCGCCGTTCACCTGGCCTCCGTAGCGTGGCGCAGGGAGGAGGCGCCGGTGGTCGTGGAGCGAGACAGCATCAAGGTCCTGGTCGTCGAAGACGAGGAGTCCTACCGTCAAGCCCTGGCCTCCGGCCTCGCCCACGAGGGCTTCGAAGTGGTGCTCGCCGCCGACGGCCCCGAAGGGATCCGGCAGTTCGCCGACCACCAACCGGACATCGTCCTCCTCGACATGCTCCTGCCCGGGATGCACGGCATCGACGTGTGCCGGAAGCTCCGTGCCGTCTCCGAGGTGCCCATATTGATGGTGAGCGCCGTCGACACCGAGCTCGACGTCGTCCTCGGCCTCGAGCTCGGCGCCTCCGGCTACGTGACCAAGCCGTTCCGACTGCGCGAGCTGGTCGCCCGGATGCACGCCATCCTGCGCCGTGTGCACCCCCGCGGCATGCCGACACCGGTCGAGGTGGCGACGGGTCCGGTCCACCCGTCCGCCGCACGCTTTACCGACGTGCCGGTCACCGACGGCCACGAGACCGCATTCGGGGTGGTCACCATGGACTTCGTCCGCCGGGAGGTCACGGTGGCAGGAAGCCCGGTGCATCTGTCCCGCAAGGAGTTCGATCTCCTTGCCGCCCTGCTCCGGCCGGCCCGACGGGTCCGGTCCCGGGACGAGCTGATCGACCTGCTGTGGCCCGACACCTACCTCACCGACACCCGGACGCTGGACACTCACATCCACCGGCTGCGGTCCAAGCTCGAGCCCGACCCGACCGATCCGCGCTACATCGTCACCGTCCGGGGGGTCGGCTTCCGCATCGACCCCGACGGAACGTTCGGCGACCCCCCGGCGACCGAGCCTCGCGAGGCCGGCGAGTCCGTCAGCGCCTGAGCCGACGGATCGGGCTCAACCGAACCGGCCGTTCACGTAGTCGAGGGTGCGCGGGTCGGACGGCTCGCTGAAGAGCCGGGCCGACGGCCCGAACTCGATCAGCTCGCCGGCCTTGTCCTCTCCCATCAACAAGAAGGCGCAGCGGTCCGACACCCGCATGGCCTGCTGCATGTTGTGGGTCACGATCACGATGGTGACCCGGTCCTTCAGTTCGCCCACGAGCTCCTCGATGCGCTTGGTGGCGATCGGGTCGAGGGCCGACGTCGGCTCGTCCATGAGCAGGACCTCGGGCTCGACGGCCAGGGCGCGGGCGATGCACAGCCGCTGCTGCTCGCCGCCCGACAGGGTGCTGCCGTGGGCCTTCAGGCGGTCCTTCACGCTGTCCCACAGCGCCGCGGCGATGAGCGCCGACTCGGCCGCCTCGTCCAGGAGCGCCTTCTTGCGGACGCCGTTGAACCGGAGCCCGGCCACCGCGTTGTCGTAGATGCTCATGGTGGGGAACGGGTTGGGACGCTGGAACACCATGCCGACCCGGCTACGCAGCAGGGTGGGGTCACTCTCCGGTCCGTAGATGTCCAGATCGCCGAGGAGGATCTTCCCGGTGACCCTGGCCGACCGCTCGGCGTCGTGCATGCGGTTCAAGGCCCGCAGCAGGGTGGTCTTGCCGGAGCCCGAGGGGCCGATGAGTGCCGTGGCCTCGCCGGCGCACACGTCGAAGCTGACGTTGCGCACGGCTGTGTGTCCACCGAAGGACACGGCCACGTCGCGCAACGTCATGACCACCTCACCGGCCGGCGCCTCGGTCAGCGCCCGCTCGGTCCGCTCGGTCAGCGTCTCCGCCACCCGGGGCATGGAATTGGACTCGGTCATCGGCGCTCCCTGCGCAGGTAGACGGCAAGCAGGCGGCTGCCGATGCTGAGGACAAGGACGATGACCATGAGCAGCAGAGCGGCGCCCCAGGCGATCTGGACCAGATCGGCGTAGGGCTGGCTGCTGTATTGGTAGATCAGTGGCGGGAGGGCCGCCATGGTCTTGGTCGGATTCCACTGGAGGTACTGGTTGCCGAAGATGGTCAACAGGAGTGGCGCCGTCTCGCCGAGGCCACGGGCGATGGCCAGGAGGACGCCGGTGATCACCCCGGGCAGCGCGGTCGGGACGACGATCTTCCGGGCGATGGTGGCCCGCCGGGCGCCGAGGGCCATGGCGGCCTCGTTGAGCGATCGGGGCACGCCCCTGAAGGCCGTCTCGCCGGCCCGGATGATGACCGGCAGCATGATGAACCCGACGGCAAATGATCCGGCCAGACCGCTGTATCCGAAATTGTGGACGATGGCGATGTAGCCGAAGATGCCGACCGTGATCGAAGGGATGCCGGTCATGACGTCGGCCGTGAACCGGAGGGCGGCGGCGATCCGTCCGTCCGACTCGGTCAGGAACAGGCCGCACAGCAGACCGAGGGGCACGGCCACCGCGGTGCCGATCACGGTGATGACGGCGGTGCCGACGATGGCGTTCCACACGCCGCCACCGGGGACACCCTCGGGTGTCGTCGACTTGGTGAAGAAGTCCACGTTCCAGGCCGGCAGACCCTTGGAGATCACGTAGACCACCACCGCCACCAGCGGAACGATGGCGATGGCCAGGAACAGCCAGCAGACCGTGAGGGCCACCCGCGAACCGAGCTTGCGGCGCTTCAAGCTGGAGGCGGCGGCGGCCTGGACGGCCCGTCGCCGCTCCACGATGGGATCGGGCGGGGTGTCGATCAGGACGGTCACGTGCCGACCTCGACGCCGGCACTCTGGTGACCGGTCGACCAGACCAGCCAGCGCGCCGCCGAGTTGACCAGGATCCCGATCACGAGCAGCACCAGGCCGGCCCCGAACAGCGCGCTCAGCTCGGTGCCGGTGGACTCGCCGAAGTTGTTCACGATCAGCGACGGGATGGTGGCGGCGGACGACTTGAGCGAATGGGCGATGTACGGGGAGTTGCCGATCACCATTGCCACCGCCACCGTCTCCCCCAGTGCCCGCCCGGTGGCCAGGGTGAACGCCCCCAGAATTCCCGTGCGGGACCCGGGCAGGACCACCTTGCGCAGCACCTGCCACCGCGTGGCGCCGAGCGCCATGGCCCCTTCGACCTGGTCGGTCGGCACCACGATGAGCACGTCGCGGGAGATCGCCACCATGGTCGGGAGGATCATGACGAAGAGGATCACGCCGGCCAGCAGCAGACCCGTGCCGTTGTTGGGTCCGTTGAACAGCCCGGTCCAGCCGAATGCCGACGTCAGGAAGGGCTCGACGGTGTCGCGGAAGACGGGAGCGAGCACGATGAGTCCCCAGAGGCCGTAGACAACGCTCGGAATGGCGGCCAGCAGTTCCACGGTGGTCGACAGCGCGGGCCGCACCCGCATCGGCACCAGGAAGGCGAGGGCGATAGCGGTGCCCAGGCCGACGGGAAAGGCGAGGACGACGGCGATGGCCGTCACCTCGAGGGTGCCGAGGATGAAGGGGAGCAGTCCGTACTGGCCGTGGGTCGGATTCCACGTTCCTCCGAAGATCCAGCCGACGCCGAGGGTGGCGAACGCCGGCTTGGCCTGGAGGATGACGGCGACCAGGAACCAGACGGCCAGGGCACCGAACACGATGGCCGTCAGAGCCAGCATGCCCCGGTACCCGTTGTCGGGCAGCGAACGCCGCCGTCCCCGCCCGACCTTGGGGGATAGCGGCGTCTCCACTGTGGTCATCGCCACGACCTCACGACCGGTGGTGCCCGACGGACCGGACCACCCGGCTCACTTCGTGAGCAGCGTCTGTCCGGAGGGACCCGTCACGGTCAGCAGCTGGGTCCGGTTCTGGTTCTGCACCGCCGGAGGAAGCGGCACGTAGTTCAGTCCACCAGCCAGGTCCTGTCCTCCGCCGGTGTGGGTGGTCCAGTCGAGAACCTTGACCACCTGGGCACCAGTCGTGGCGCTGGTCTGCTTCTGGAGGAAGATCGCCCAGCTGTACCCCGAGATCGGGTAGCTGGTGGCCCCGGCCTGGTTCACGATGGAGAAGTCGGCGGCCGACACGCTGGTCTTCTGGTCGGCATCGGCGGCGACCGTGGCCAGACTGGGCGCCACGTAGAGGCCGGCCGAGTTCTTGACCTTCGCGTAGGTCATCTTGTTCTGGATGGCGTACGACAACTCGACGTAGCCGATCGAATACGGGGACGTGAGGATCGCGGATGCCACACCCGAGTTCTTCGGGGATTGGATGGCGGTGGAAGGCCAGGCGATCGTCTTCGAGGTGCCGAGCGTCCACGCCGTCGGGTTCGCCGACTTCAGGTAGTCGGTGAAGATGTACGTGGTGCCGGAGCTGTCGGCCCGGACCTCGGGGGTGATGGCGTGGGCCGGAAGGGTGACCGCTGGATTGAGGGCGGTGATCTGCGGGGCATTCCACATCGTGATGGTGCCGTCGAAGATGCCGGCCAGCGTCGGGCCGTCGAGCTTGATCCGGTGGGAGACGCCGGGCAGGTTGTAGGCGACGGCGACGCCGCCGAGGATGTCGGGGATCTGGACCACGGATCCGGACGACGCGGGTACCTTGGCCAGGTCGGCGGCAGCCATCGGGACGTCGGATGCGGCGAAGGCGACCGATCCGCCCTCGAAGGCGGTGATGCCGGCACCGCTACCGACACCCTGGTAGTTGATCTGCAGCGCCTGGTTCAGGCTCGTGTACTTGTAGAACGCCGAGTTGAAGAACGGTTGGACGAAGGTCGACCCCGAGGCGTTGAGCGAGCCTCCCGGCGCCTTCAGGTCGGCGGCGAGGTACGCGGCATTGTTGGCGGACAGCGTGCCGCCCGGCTTGGTGGTGGTCGTGGTGGTCGAACTCGAGGACGAGGAGCTGCAGGCGGACAGGAGGGCCGCCCCGGCCAGGCCCACGGCCAGCATCGGGACGATGCGGCGCCGGTGGGTGCGGTTGGTGTTCCAGCTGGTCACAGGTGGTCTGCCTTTCGGTTCGGTCGGGTGCGCGCCGGTGGCGCCGGTGGTTTTACCGTTGATCCCGACGCTACCGAGGTCAGCTGAACGCAAAGTGAAATGGAGGTGAACGGGACACGAACTTCAGGGGAGCACGCGATGAACTGGACGCGTCATTCCGTCCAGGCGAAATCCCGGATGATGGACGCCAGCTCCAACGGTTGATCGCCTTGGATGCTGTGCCCGGCGTCCTCGACCACGATGACCGAATCGTCGGGTCGCCGGCGGCGGAACTCGGCGACGTCGTCGTCGTCCACCACCGGGGACCGGCTCCCGCGGGCCAGAAGCACCGGGACCGGGATCGCCTGGAGGACGTCCCACAGGGCACCGAACTCCGCCCGTTCGACGTGCAGTCCGGTGTCGGCCGTGGGGCGGCCGATCTGGTGACGCCACGTCCAGGTGCCGTCGGGCAGCTGCACCGAGTTGTGGAGGACCCCCCGTCGTAGCGACGACTCGGACCGCGTCGGGTTGAACTGGATGGTGCGCTCGAGGATCTCGTCGAAGGTGGCGAACGACTCCGGCCCGGACAGGAAGGCGGCGATGTCGGTCGTCTTGTCGCTCGTGACCCCCGGTGTGATGTCGACCAGCAGCAGACGGCGGACCAGGTGGGGATGACGGGCGGCGAGGGCGATCGACGTGGCGCCGCCCAACGACATGCCCACCACCGCCCGGGCGTCCGGTGCGAACCGTTCGACGACCTTGGCGACATCGTCGGCCATGGCCCCCGGATCGAGCCAGGCCGAGTCGCGGGGCCAGTCGGAGTGCCCGTGACCGGGAAGGTCGACGGCCAGCAGCGGCCGGTCGAGGGCGAGGGCCACCGTGTCCCAGGTGTGGGCGTTCTGCCCACCGCCGTGCAGGAAGACCAGCTCGGGTGGGGTCTCTCCCCACAACAGGGCACTGACCCGCCGCCCCGGCGCCACCTCGATGGACTCCCGCCGCACGACCGGACGACCGTCGTAGGGCAGGCCCACCTCTTCGGCGTTCTCGTGGAACAGCGAGAACTCGTCGTAGGTCGTTTCGGGCTCGGTCACGGCAGTTCCTCCGGTGCGGGTAGGAAGGGTCCAACTTCGGTGTCGTCGGCCCCGGCGAGCTGGTCGACGAGCTCGCCCAGGGTGTCGTCGGCCACGAGGTAGGGCGTGTAGAACCCGACCCGGTCGACGAGTCCGCCGAAGCGGGTGACGACCTCGGCCGCCACCTCGGCCGGCGAGCCGACGGCGGCCAGGGTGGCCAGCATGACGTCATCGATGCGGGCGGGCATCTCGTCCCACCGCCCCGATTTGCTCAGCGCGTTGAGCTCGGGCTGCAGCTCCTCCCACCCCTCGACCTCCAGCACGGGCCGGTAGGCCGGGGTCGACGCGTAGAAGGAGAGGAGCCAGCGGCCGGCCAGGCAGGCCATCTCCAGCTCGGCCTCGTCCCGTCCGCAGCACACGATCACCTCACCGGTCACCGTCAGGTCCGACCGGGACCGGCCGCCACGGGCCAGGCCCTCGGCCAACGCCGGCAGGGTCCGGGTCCGCAGGTGCGATCCGGTGTTGAACGGCATCACCAGCAGACCGTCGGCGACCTCGGCGGCGAGCGACACCATTTGCGGTCCCAGTCCGCCGAGGGCGATCGGCGGCAGACCGAAGGGGTGGGGTCCCGGATTGAACATCGGGGGCATCAGGGTGTGCGAGGTGAACTCGCCGCGGAAGTCCAGTCGGTCACCGGTCTCCCACGCCGCGAAGATGGCCCGCAGGGCACCGATGCATTCGCGCATGCGGGCGATCGGCCGCTCGAAACCCGCCCCGTAGCGCTTCTCCACCTGGGCGCGGATCTGACTGCCCAACCCGAGTGTGAACCGCCCCTCGGCCAGGAGCTGGAGGTCCCACGCCTGATGGGCCAGCTGGACCGGGTTCCGGGGGAAGGCGATGGCCACATTGGTGGCCAGCTCGAGCGTGGTCGTGGTCCCGGCGGCCAGGACGAGGGGGGTGAACACGTCGTGCGGACCCTCGAACGTGAACGCCCCGTCGACCCCGAGCGCCTCCAGGCGACGGGCGTGGGCGGCCGCGTCCTCGAGGCCGGCCAGCTGGGTGTCGAACTGCATCGGCCCATGCTCCCACCGACGCCGACCCGCTGTCGCCGTGGCCGCCCGGAGGTCCGCACCTCGGAACCATGGTCCCCGACCGTCATTCGGACCCGATGGCACACTGGGGCGATGGCACCGCTGATCTGCACCCCGGACGAGGCGGTGGGCCACATCGGCGCCACCGACACCATCGGCTTCGGCCTCGGTCCGGCCAATCCGGACGCGTTCCTGACCGCCATGAGCCGACGGGACGACTGGGTCGACCTCACCGTCGGCGGCGCGCTGCTGCTCGGCTACTACGAGTTCCTGGCCCACCCGGGCGTCTCCTATCGGTGCGGCTTCTTCGGGCCGGCGGAGCGCATCCTGCTGGCCGGCGGGGCCAACATCGAGCTGGTCCCGGGCGGCTTCCGGCAGTTCGCCCCGATCCTGCGCCGCTACAACCCCCGGGTCATGACGGTGCTCGCCGCGCCGCCCGACGACGGCACCGTCAACCTCTCCCTCCACATCGGCGCCACCTACGACGAACTGCTGCTGGCCGGACGCGACCCCGACCGCCTGCTGGTCGTCGAAGTGAACCCCCACCTACCCCGGACCCGGTCGCTCGCCCCCGAGTACGCCAACACCCTCCCGCTGGACATCATCGACATCCTGGTCGAGGCGGACGGTGCCCCGTTCACCCTGGCCCAAGCCGCCCCCGACGAGATCGACGAGGCCATCGCCGACCAGGCCCGCTCGTTCGTGACCGACGGCGCCACCCTCCAGATCGGGATCGGAGCGGTGCCCAACATGGTGGCCACCAAACTGGCCGACGGCCCGGGTGGCGGCTACGGCATCCACTCCGAGATGTTTACCGAAGGGCTCATGCGCCTCCATCAGGCCGGCAAGGTCACCAACGATGCCAAGCGGCTGTTCAACGGGGTCTCCATCACCACCTTCGCGCTCGGGTCGGCCGAGCTCTACGCGTGGCTGGACGGCAACGCGGACGTGGCCTTCGTGCCCGTCCAGGTGGTGAACGACCCGACGGTCATCGCCCAGAACCACGCTTTCGTCTCCGTCAACGGCGCCCTCAGCGTCGACCTCTACGGCCAAGTGGTGGCCGACAACATCGACGGACGCCAGATATCGGGCGTGGGCGGGCACGAGGACTTCGTGGCCGGTGCCGAGATGCGCGTCGACGACCACTCTTTGATCTGCCTCCGGTCGACGGCCGTGTCCAACGGGGTGACGCGCTCCCGGATCGTGCCGTTCCTGCCGGAGGGCTCGGTGGTCTCCACCCCCCGCCACCACACCGGGGTCGTGATCACCGAGCACGGTTCGGCCGACCTGTCGGGGAGGACGGTGCGCGAGCGTGCCACCGCCCTGGCCGAGATCGCCCACCCGGACTTCCGCGACGGGCTGCGGGCGGTGGCCGCCACCCTCGGGCGTCTCTGACCCGGTGGACCTCACCGGACCCGACGACCGGACGGTCGCCACGTCGGCACCGTCCCGGCGGCCCGACGGGCCGGCCCACCTCCGGGTGGCCAGCTTCAACGTCCACATGGGGGTGGACGGGTGGGGCCGTCCCTATGACCTGGTGGCCGAGTGCGCCGCGCTCGACGCCGACGTCCTCGTCCTCCAGGAGGCGTGGACCCCCGACGACGGCACGGACGGCACGGCCGCCCGGGTCGCCGACGGCCTCGGGTACACCGTGGTCGGCGAGGCCGACCTCGCCCGCGCCCGCCTCTACGAGCCGGTGGCCACCGACACCGACCGTTGGGCACCGAGGTTCGGGCAGGTGCGCAAGACCCTCCACCTCGACCTGGAGCGGCTCAAGGTGGCGCCCGGCCCCCGCCACCGGGGGTTCCAGCGGGGCCGGTGGGGCGTGGCCGTCCTGGCCCGGGTGCCGTGCCGGGACCCCGAGGTCCTGCCCCTCGGGAAGCTCCGGCGGGATCCGGCCCGACGGGCCGCGGTCCGGTGCACCACCGACCTCGGAGCAGCCGAGCTCACTGTGCTCGGGACGCACATGTCCCACATCACCCACCTGTCGCCGGCGCAGTACCGTCGGCTCGCCCACCTGGTGCCGTCGCTCGACCGGCCGGCGCTGCTGGCCGGTGACATGAACATGTGGGGCCCGCCGGCAGCGTCGTTCTTCCGGGGGTGGCGTCGCGCCGTGGTCGGGCGGACGTGGCCGGCCCACCGACCCCACAGCCAACTCGACCACATCCTCGTCACCCCGGCCCTGGAGGTCGTGGACGCCAGGGTGGCGGGAGCCAGCGGCTCGGACCACCGGCCCGTGGTCGTCACCGTGGCCCTGGCCTGAGCCCCGCACCCGGGGCACCCCGCCAGGACCGGGGATAGCGTCTGTCCATGACCGACCCCCTGGACGACTTCGAGCGATCGGCTTTCACCTTCGAAGGCGCCACCCGCACCGTCTACCGGACCGGATCCGGTCCGGCGGTCATCGTGATCAGCGAGATCCCCGGCATCACGCCGAGCGTGGCCCGCTTCGGCCGCATGGTCGCCGCCATCGGCTGCACGGCGGTGATGCCCCACGTCTTCGGCGACGACGGACGTGACCCGACGATGCCCCTGGCCCTCAAGGAGGTGGCCAAGGCATGCGTCTCCAAGGAGTTCACCGTCCTGGCCCTCGACCAGACCAGCCCCATCACGGTGTGGCTGCGCGCCCTGGCCAAAGACGAGCACAAACGCTGCGGCGGTCCGGGTGTCGGGGCGGTCGGCATGTGCCTCACCGGAGGATTCGCCCTGGCCATGATGATCGACGACGTCGTCCTCGCTCCCGTGCTGAGCCAGCCATCCCTCCCCTTCCCGGTGTCCGCCACCCGCCGGCGTGCACTCGGCATCAGCGACGAGGACGCCCGCAGGGTCCAGGAGCGGGTGGCGGCCGGGGTGTGCGTCCTCGGTCTGCGGTTCACCGGTGACCGGGCGGCCCCGCCGGAGCGGTTCGCCGCCCTGCGCGAGCTGCTCGGTGACGGATTCGTCGGCGTCGAGCTCGACTCGTCGCCCGGCAATCCCCACGGCCATCGCAGAGGAGCCCATTCCGTGCTCACCGAGGATCTCGACGATCGGCCCGGCACCCCGACCCGGGAAGCGCTCGACCAGGTCCTCGACCTCTTCCGCACCCGCCTGCTCGGGTGAGCGCGCTGGTCGACGCCTGGCGGTCCCGGGGAGGCCACCGGGAGCTGCTGGGCCAACGGATCTTCGTCGTCGAGGTGCCGGCCACCGGGCGGGTGACCGCGCCGCCCCTCCTCGTCCTCCACGGCTTCCCCACCTCCTCGTTCGACTTCCACCGGGTCGTCGACGCGTTGGCCGTCGAGCGGCGCGTGGTGCTGTTCGACATGCTCGGCTACGGGCTGTCGGCCAAGCCGGACCGCTCCTACCGCCTGGTCGACCAGGCCGACCTGACCGCGGCCCTGGTGGCCGACCTCGGGATCGACCGGCTCGGATTGTTGACCCACGACATCGGCGACTCGGTCGGCGGCGAGCTCCTGGCCCGCCAACTCGAGGGCTCCTGGCCGGTCGAGGTCACCGACCGGGCCCTGGCCAACGGCACCCTCTTCATGGACCTCGTGCAGCTGAGTGCGGGCCAGCAGTTCCTCGAGGCCCTGCCCGACGAGCGACTGGCGGCCGACGTGTTGACCCGCGACACCGTGGTCGCCGGACTGGTGGCCACGTTCAGCCCTGCGCACCAGGTGCCGGACGACGAAGTGGCGGCGGCCTGGGAGCTCATCGCGGCCGAGGACGGCGAGCGGCTGATGGCCCGCCACGCCCGGTACATCGACGAGCGCCGCCACCGCGAGCAGCGGTTCACTCCGCCGGTCGTCTCCCACCCCTCGCCGCTCACCGTGGTCTGGGGGACGGACGACCCGATCGCCGTCCCGGCCATGGCCGACCGCCTGGCCGCCGCCCGTCCGGACGCCCGGATCGTCCGGCTCGACGGCGTGGGCCACTACCCGATGGTGGAGGATCCGTTGCGGTTCGTGGCCGCGCTGTCCGGCCGGGGCTGACCACACGGTCGGCTCGCCGACGGCGGCCGGGAGGTCGACGGCAGGACGTCAGGCGACGGCCAGCACCTCGCCGTGCAGCACGGCGAACCAGCCGTCGGGTGAGGCCGCCCACCGCCGCCATGCCGCCCCGAACGATTCCAGCGCGTCCCGGTCGGCGATTCCGTGAGTCTCCAGCTGGGCGGCCAGGAACGAGCCGGGTGCGCTGAAGCGGTCGGCCCACAGTCCTCCCCACCAATCCCGGTCCTGCGGCGTGGCGAAGCACCACACCGACGCGGTGGCGGTCACGTCCTCGAACCCGGCGGCATGGGCCCAGGCCAGCAAGTGCCGGGCGGCGTCCCAGTGGGCCCGGTTCACCCGGGTCAGCTCCCCGTAGGCGGCGATGGCCCGGGAGAGGTCCGGCTCGGCCGGCGCGAACGTGAAGCTCGGGTAGTCGCCGTCGCGGGCCGCCACCAGGCCACCGGGCCGACAGACACGCCGCATCTCGACCAGGGCGGCCACCGGCTCAGCCACGTGCTGGAGCACCTGGTGGGCGTGGACCACGTCGAACGAGTCGTCGGCGAACGGCAGGGCGAACAGGTCGGCCACCTCGAAGGCCACCGTCAGGTTGTCGTCCGCCGCCGTGGCGCGGGCCTGGTCCAGCACGTCGGCGGACGCGTCGACGCCGACGACGCGGCCGGGGGCCACCTCCCGGGCCAGGTCGCAGGTGATGGTGCCCGGACCGCACCCCACGTCCAGCAGGTCCAGGCCCGGGGCCAGGTGGGGGAGGAGATAGGCGGCCGAGTTGGCGGCGGTCCGCCACCGGTGGGAGCGCAGCACGCTGTCATCGTGGCCGTGGGTGTAGACGGTGTCGGGCATCTCCCCAGCATGGGCCAGGTGCCATGCATTGGCAACACACACTGTTGAACCGTTGACATAAGCTGTCCTTATGGCAACGGCCGAGTGGTTGCGCACCTTCGTGGCCATCTACCGCAGCGGGTCGGTGACCGAGGGGGCCGGCCTGCGGAGCCTGTCGCAGCCGGCGGCCAGCCAACAGCTGCGCTCCCTGGAGCGCTCGGTCGGGACCCCGCTGTTCGTCCGCAACCGCGACGGGGTCGACCCGACCCGGTCGGGACGGGAGCTGTACGTGGCGGTGGCCGACGCCCTCGACCGGCTGGAGCCCGTGCTCACCGGGCTCGACGGCGGCGCCCTTGCGCCATCGGCGCCGGCCCTCCGCTTCGGGTCGTCGGCCGAGTTCTTCGCCTATGGGGTCGTGCCCCACCTCGGACCGGAGGCCCCGGACCTGGCCGTCCGCTTCGGCACCGACATCGATCTCGTGGCCCTGTTGCACCACGGCGAACTCGACGTCGTGGTCACCACGACCGATCCCACGAGACGGGGCCTGGCACCCGTTCTGCTCGGGACCACCCGGTACACGCTGGTGGCCGCGCCGGACCGCGTGCCCGGGCCCGCGGCCGACCTGACCGAGCTCGGTCGCGCCCTGGTCGGGCGGGACTGGGTGGCCTACAGCGCCGAGCTGCCCCGCACCCGGAGGTTCTGGCAGACCTCGTTGGGTCGTCCGTTCGCCGGATCCCTCCGTCTGGTCGCCCCCGACCTGCGGGCCGTGGCCGGAGCCGTGGCCCGCGGGCTCGGGGTGAGCCTGCTCCCGGAGTACGCCTGTGCCGCCGGTCTCCGCTCGGGGGATCTGGTCGAGGTCTTTCCGGTCGGGGACGTGGTGCCCCCCGAGCCCTGGTTCGCCGTGACCCGCGAGGCCGACCTGGTCCGCGCCCAGGTGGCGGCGTTCGCCGGACGGCTCGATGTGCCCGGCGACGGCTGACGCGGCCTCAGCCAGACACGCCTCGGACGGGGCGTCCGTCCTCCAGGTAGACGGTGCGGTCGGCCCCGAGCCCCCGTGCCACCCGCCGGCCGACGGGCCCGCTCAGCAGCCCGTCCGCCTCGTCGGCCGTCGCCCACCGGGCGTCCTCGATCTCTTCCGCCTGGAGTACGAGGTGGGCGCGGAGGTCGGCATCGATCACACCGCAGTCGAAGAGGAACCGGAGGCCGCCCGGCCGCCGGGGGCGCGGCCGCAGGAAGTCGACGCACACCAGTCGCCCGGCGTCGACGACCAGCCCGGTCTCCTCCACCACCTCCCGCCGGCACCCGTCCCACGGAGACTCGCCGTCCTCCTCGATCTGGCCACCGGGGATGGTCCAGCCCGACTTGTAGGTGGGCTTGAGGACCAGGATCCGGCCGGACCCGTCGTGCAGCAGCGCGCCGGCCGACGCCGGGACCCGGGGGAGAACGAATTCGGTCACCGTCCCATCATCACCGATCCGCACGGGGCTAGCCCGTCGTGAGCGATCCCTCCAAGGCGGCGACGGCGACATCCTTCGCCCAGCGGTAGTCGGGCTTGCCCGACGGCGAGCGCCGCACGGCGTCCACGAACACGGCCTCACGGGGGAGCTTGTAACCGGCCAGGTGGGCGCGGCAGTGGTCGCGCAGCCCCTCGAGGTCCGGCGGCGTGGCCAGCCCGTTCCGCAGCTGGACCACGGCGGTCACCTGGGAGCCCCAGCGTTCGCTGGGGGTACCCACGACGATGGCGTCGAAGACCGCCGGGTGGCTCTTCAGCGCCTTCTCCACCTCTTCGGGGAAGATCTTCTCGCCGCCGGAGTTGATGGAAACCGACCCGCGGCCGTAGACGGCGATGGTCCCGTCCTCGAGCAGCTTGGCCATGTCGCCGGGCACCGCATACCGGACGCCGTCGACCACGGGGAACGTGGCCGCCGTCTTGGCCTCGTCCTTGTAGTAGCCGAGCGGGATGTGCCCGCTCGTGGCGAGCATCCCCATCCGGCCGTCCCCCGGCGCGCACAGCGTGCCGTCGTCCCCGATCACCACGTTGCCCGGCCCCATCTGGAACACCGGTGCACCGTCACCGTTCTGGCCCACCAGGCTGCCCTGGCCGCCCGTCTCCGACGCCCCGAACCCGTCCATGACGATGACGTGGGGAAGCAGCGTGCCGAGTGCCGCCTTCATCGACGGCGACAGGATGGCGCCGCCCGACCCGTAGACCAGGAGCTTCGACAGGTCGTGGCGGTCGGTGCCGACCTCTTCCAGGTGGTCGATGAGCGGGCGGGCGTAGGCGTCACCGATGGTCATGACGACCCGCACCTCCTCCTCCTCCATGACCCGCATGGCGAAGTCGGGGTCGAACCCGAGGTCCCGGATGAGCACGTTGTACGTGCCCGAGAGCAGGGCGGAGAAGGCGATCCACCATCCGCCCCCGTGCATCAGCGGGCACAGGGTCAGCGCGCCCGGGATCGGGTAGTCGGCCGCCGCCCGGGCGGCCACGTCACCGAGGTCGGCCACCGGGGCGATGCCGAGGGCCGGGTTGCCGCCCCCACCCACCACCGACAGGTAGATGTCCTCGTGGCGCCACATCACCCCCTTGGGCATGCCGGTCGTCCCCCCGGTCCACAGTCCGTACAGGTCGTCGGGGCCCCGGCCCGCGACCTCGGGCCGGGTGGCGGGTCGGGCCGACAGCAGTGTCTCGTAGCGGTCGTCGGCCACCACCACCGGGCAGTCCCGCTCCATCCCCTTGGCCGCCCGCTCGGCCCTGATCTCGAGGTCGGGCTCGGTCACCACCAACCGGAGGTCGGCGTTGTCGAACAGGTATCCGAGCTCCTCGTCGACGTAGCGGAAGTTCACGTTGACGGGCACGGCCCGGACCTTGAAGGCGGCCAGGGTGGCCTCCACGAACTGGTTGCCGTCGTAGAGGTGGCAGCCGATGTGGTCGCCGGGACCGATGCCTTGGTCGAGGAAGGCGTGGGCCAGCCGGTTGGCCCGGGCGTCGAGCTCGGCGAAGGTCAGGCGTACCTCGTCGCCCGCCGTCGACCGCACGACCAGAGCCGGCGCGTCGGGCGTGGTGTCGACGACGGTCTCGAAGATGTCGGCGAAGTTCAGACCGGCCATGCTCCCCCCGGGTTCACGTGTGCACTCCAACGTACCGCGCCGGCTGGGGCCCGGTCCGGTCGTTCAGATCAGTGTGAGCTCGACCGGCCCGCCGTCGGACACCATGGCACCCACCACCGCGCCGGGCACGCCGAGCGACCGGTTGGGGACCGAGTGCCGTAACCGGTGCCGGCCGATCTCACGGCCGCTCTGGCGGGCCACCACCAGGCGCCGGTCGGTGAACGCCGCCGTGCGGAGCAGGAGCCGGTCCGGCAGATCGTCCGGGTCGACCAGGGCCGGCACCACCGAGACCAACGGCGGGGCCACGGTGAGGAGCGAACCCACGGCCGGGCGCACGGTCGCCCGCTGGAAGGTCTCGGCCAGCCGGCGACCGGCGGCCCGGCCGCCGAGCGCGGCCAGACCGGCCGTCTCCCCCGGATGGACCAGGTTGCCGGCGGCCAGGATCCCGGGGCGCGACGTCCGACCCCACCCGTCGGTGCGCGGCCCCAGCGTGGCGGGGTCGGTGACCACCCCGCCACGTCGGGCCAGCTCGTGGTCGGGCACCCACTCCCCGGTAAAGACGACGGTGTCGGCCGGGATCCGGTCGACGACCCCCGTCACCAGGTCCTCGACGTCGACGGCCTCGAGTCGCCCGTGTCCGTCCAGGGAGGCCACCCGGGACGAGGTGCGCAGCGGGACCCGGAGGCCGAGCCGGGTGGCCCAGGCGAAGGCCGGCACGGTCTGGTGGCGGGGCAGCGACGTGACCATGGCCACGGTCCTGACGCCGGCGTGGCGCAGGGTGAGGACGGCCGAGTAGGCGACGTGCTCCGCACCCACCACCACCGCCCGTCGGCCGACGGGCAGGCCGGCCAGCAGGACCCACTGCTGCAGCTGGCCGGTGGTGAACACCCCGGCCGGGCGGTCGCCCGGAACCAGGCGCGCCGACCGGGGCCGCTCGCGGGCGCCGGTTGCCAGCAGGACGGCCCGGGGCCGGACGACGTCGATGCCGTCGGGACCGACCAGGGTGGCCGATCCGTCCGCTCCCACCTCGGCGACGGTGGTCGACAGCCGGATGCGGACACCGGCACCGGCGGCCCGGTCGGCCAGGCGGCGGGCATAGGCGGGGCCGGTCATGGCCCTATGCAGGTCCTGCACGCCGAACCCGGTGTGGTCGCAGTGGCGGGGTATGCCGCCGGCCGACGCCTCGCGGTCGACCACCAGGACACCGGTGACCCCGCGGACCGCCAGTTCGTGGGCGGCCGACAGCCCGGCGGGGCCGGCCCCCACCACCAGGACGGCGGGGTCGCTCACCGCGGCACCCGGGTCAGGGTGGTGGCCCTGGTGCCGGTCTCGGCCGCCACCAGGGCCACCACCTCGGCACCGCAGTAGAAGCCCTGGCACCGCCCGTTCATGGCCCGGGTGCGGCGCCGGACGCCTCCGAGATCGGTGGCCGGCACCGAAGCATGGCAGGCATCGCGGACCTCGCCCCGGCTCACCTGCTCGCAGTGGCACAGCGCCGTCCCGTAGGCGGGGTCGGCGGCGATCCGGACGGGATCGCGCATCGGGCGGACCTGGCGCTCGCCCAATGGGGGCATCACCGGTGGCGGGGTCGCCACCGGGCGTCCACTCCAGGTGGCGACGGCGCCGTCGAGCAGGCCGGCCACGTGCTCGGCCACGGCCATGGCCGACGTCAGGCCGGTCGACCGGATGCCGCCCACCGACACGAACCGCTGGTCGCCGTGGATGTGGATCTGGTAGCCGCCGGGCTCGGTGGCGGCGCGCAGTCCGGCATAGGTGGCCGTGACCTCCTCGGCGCCCAGGTCCGGCAGGATCCGTCGGCCGTCGGCCAGGAGCCGCGCCATCCCCTCCGCGGTCGTCGCCGTGTCGGTCCGGTCCTCCAGGTCCTCGGCCGTCGGCCCGAGGAGGACGTTCCCCCATGTCGTCGGCGAGACCAGAACCCCCTTGGACCTGGCGGTCGGCACCGGCAGCAGGATCCGGGTCAGGAGGCGACGGGCCAGCTTGTCGAACACGATCAGCTGGCCGCGCCGGGGGGTGACGGTGAAGTCCCGGTGACCGAGCATCTCGTCGATGCGGTCGGCGCCGAGACCGGCGGCGTTCACCAGCCACCGGGCCCGCACCACGTCGTCGGGCGTCCGGACCTCGAGACCCTCGTCCCCGACGTCCAGGCCGACTACCGGTGTGCCCAGCCGCAGCACGGTGCCGATGCCCACCGCCTCGGTGGCGAAGGCCAGGGTGACCGACCACGGGTCGATGACCCACTCGCCGGGCACCGACACCCCCGACCGCGCCGCTGGACCGAGGTGGGGCTCGCGGGCTCGCACCTCCTCGGCACCGACGAGGACGACGTCGGCGCAACCGTTGGCCGCGGCTTTGTCCACCAGCGACGGGAGCCTCGCCTCCTGCTCGTCGTCCCAGGCCACCAGCAGGGCGCCGGTCGGCTCGACGGCGATGCCGGCCGCGGCGGCGTAGTCGGCCAGGAGCGAGCGCCCCCGCACCACCAATTGGGACTCGAGCGACCCCGGCTCGGTGTCGAACCCGGTGTGCAGGATGGCCGTGTTGGCCTTGGAGGTGCCGTCGCCCACGTCGACGGCCCGGTCGAGCACCACCACCGAGGCGCCGGCCCGGGCCAGGTGCCGGGCGATGGCACAGCCGACCACCCCCGCACCCACCACGGCCACGTCGAACTCCACGTCGCCGCCGGGGTGCACCCCTCAGTCCCGACCGGAGGCCGCGATGGCGCGTTCGGCCGCCGCTGAGAACCGGGCCAGTCGCTCGGCCGCCTGGTCGGCGCCCATCCGCGGCTCGTACCGGGCGGCCGGTGCCGGGCCCGCCACCTCGGGAGCCTTCCCGGTGGGATCCAGCCCGAGCCGGGCCAGGGCGGCGACGCCCAGGGCTGTGGCGTGGGGGGAGGCGAACACCTCGATGGGGACCTGGAGCAGGTCGGCCTGGTGCTGCATGAGGAACGAGGAGCGGGAGAGCCCCCCGTCGACGCGCAGTTCGAGCAGGGGCCCACCGAGGTCGTCGGCCGCGGCGGCGGCCAACAGCGCGACCTGGGCGGCGAGGCCCTCGAGCGTCGCCCGCACCACATGGGCCGGCGAGGTGTGGAGGTCGAGGCCCTCCACGGTGCCGGTAGCCGACGGGCACCAGTGGGGGGCACCCAGACCGGCCAGCGCAGGCACCATGGTGACCCCCGACGTGCCGTCGACGCTGGTGGCCACCGCGTCGAGGTCCTCGACGGTGCGCAGCAGTCCCATGGAGATGAGCCACGAGACGGCCGCTCCCGCCGTGTAGCTCTGGCCGTCGAGGCAGTAGGAGGCCGAACCGGGCACGTCCCAGGCCACCGAGGCCGACAGCCCGTGGGTCGACCGGCGCGGCTCGGCGCCGGTCGTCACCAGGAGGAAGGCGCCCGTCCCGTACGTGCACTTGGCCTGCCCGGTCGCCAGGCACCCCTCGCCGACCAGGGCGGCCTGCTGGTCGACGGCCAGGCCGGTCACCGGCAGTGCGGGCCCGAAGGCGGCCGTCGTCCCGATCGGCGTGGCGCACCCCACCACCTCGGGCAGGTCGGCGGACTCCAGGCCGAAGATCTCCACCGCTTCGTCCGACCAGTCGCGGGTGTCGAGGTCCAGCAGCATGGAGCGCGACGCGGTGGTGGCGTCGGTCACGAACCCGCCGGTCAGTGCATGGAGCAACCAGGTGTCGGTGGTGGTCACGACCCCGTCGGTGGTCCGGTGCCGGCGGAGCCACGCCAGCTTCGGTGCCGAGAAGTACGGGTCGAGCGGTAGGCCGGAGATGGCGGCCAGCCGGTCGCCGTGTCCGGTGAGCGCGTCGGTCACCGACGTGGCCCGGCGGTCCTGCCACGACAGGGCCGTCGTCAACGGGCGTCCGGTGGCGCGGTCCCAGGCCAGGACCGTCTCGCCCTGATTGGCGAAGCCGATCCCGTGGACCACGACGCCCGCCTGGGCGATGGCGGCGCGGCCGGCGGCCATGACCGACGCCAACAGTTCGCCGGGGTCCTGCTCGACGGCGCCGTCCCCGGGTGTGCTCGGGTGGACGGGGCACTCGGCCACACTCAGGATCGTGCCGTCATCGGACACGACCAGTGCTTTGGTGGCCGACGTCCCCTGGTCGACGGCCAGGATGTTCATGGTCGACAGACCCGTCGAGCCACCGGCGTGTCGTCCACCCGGGCAACGCTAGCCATCTGGGGGCGCGACCGGGCCCCGATGCTGACGGGTCGGCTAGACCCGCGCCATGTTGTCGAACCGGGCGTGGTGGCCGATGAAGGCCAGCCGGGTGATCCCGGTCGGCCCGTTGCGGTGCTTGGCCACGATCACTTCGGCAGTGCCCTGGGTCTCCGCGACATCCTGGTTGTAGACCTCGTCGCGGTAGAGGAAGAGGACGACGTCGGCGTCCTGCTCGATGGAACCCGACTCGCGCAGGTCGGCCAGCATGGGCCGTTTGTCCGGGCGGCTCTCGAGGCCTCGGGACAGCTGCGACAGGGCGACGACCGGCACTTCGAGCTCGCGGGCCAGGATCTTGAGGCCGCGGCTGATCTCGGACACCTCGACCTGACGGTTCTCGGAGCCGTGCCGGCCGGTCATGAGCTGCAGGTAGTCGATGACCACCAGGCTGAGCCCCTCGCGGCTCTTGAGGCGCCGGGCCCGGGCCCGGATGTCCATGACCGTGAGGTTCGGGTTGTCGTCGATATAGATCGGGGCCTCGCTCATGCGGCTGATGGCATTGCCGATCTTCGGCCAGTCGGCCTCGCGCAGCTTGCCCGTGCGCATGCGTCCGGCGTCCACCCGGGCCTCGGACGACAGGAGTCGCTGGGTCAGCTCCATGTGGCTCATCTCGAGGGAGAAGAGGAGGACCGGCTTCTTCAGCTTGACCCCGGCGTGGGCCACCATGCCGAGGGCGAAGGCGGTCTTCCCCATGGCCGGACGGGCGCCGACCACGATCAGGTTGGATGGTTGGAGCCCGGCCAGCTGCTCGTCGAGGTCGGTGTACCCGGTGGCGAGGCCGGTCACCGACTCGCCGCGGCTGAATAGGAGCTCGAGATGGTCGAGCGTGGCCCCGAGCAGCTCCTCCAGCGGTGTCATGGTGTCCACCACCCGGCGCTGGGCCACGTCGAAGACCAGGCTCTCGGCCCGGTCCAGGACCTCGGAAACGTCCTCGGGCACGCTGTAGCCGAGCTCGGAGATCTCGCCGGCCACGGACACCAGGCGGCGGAGCAGGGCCAGCTCCTCGACGATCTTGGCGTAGTACTCGGCGTTGCCCACCGACGGGGTATTGGCCTGGAGGGTGACGAAGACCGAGGTGTCGCCAATCGACTCCAGCAGCTCACGGCGGCGGAGCTCCTCGGTGACCGTCACCCAGTCGGCCGGCTCGCCACGTCCGTACAAGGAGGTGATGGCCTCGAAGATGTACCCGTGGGACGCCTTGTAGAAGTCCTCGGCCTTGCAGTTCTCCATGGCCGAGGCGATGGCGTCCCGGGACAACAGCATGGCGCCGAGGACGGACTCCTCCGCCTCGAGGTTGTGGGGCGGGACGCGGCCGGCGACGTTGGCACCCCCGAGGCGGGGGGTCAGCAGGCGGCGCGGACGGGTGTCGTCAAAGGCTTGAACCATCGTGCGTCAACCCTCGCCCATCCGGCCTGTGGAAGGTAAGGGCATCTTCCTGCGGAAACTACGGCCCAGGTCTGTGGACCGGCGGTGGAGAACCCCGGACTGCCTGCGGACGTCGGGAACCATGTGGACATCATGGCGAGCGGCTGTGACCACCACGCGGACCGTACGCGCCCCTGGCCGGCCGGCGAGCGCTCGATCACCCGGAAAGTTACAGTGCCCCGGCGAAGCCGGGGCACTGCATGGATCCGTGTACGGGGAGTCTCGGCGTCGCCGGGGCGTTGTTGGTCAGTCGGCGGCGACCACGTGGACGGTCAGCTCGAAGACGACGCCGCCGACCAGTTCGACGCGGACGTTGTGCTCGCCGGTGGTCTTGATCGGCTCATCGAGCACCAGGTCGTGACGGTCGATGACCGCTCCGGTCTGCTCCTCGACGTGGCGCACGATGTCCGCCGCTGAGACCGAGCCGAACAGCTTCTCGTTGGCGGCCCGGGCCGTGATGGTGACCGCGTTGCCGACCAGGGTCTTGGCCACCGTCTCGGATCCGTCGCGGTCCCTGGCGTCCTTCAGGTCGCGTGACCGGCGCATGGCGGCGGCCTGGGTCGCCACCCCGGCCGAGGCGACGATGGCCTTGCCCGCGGGGAGCAGGTGGTTGCGGGCGAAGCCTCCGGCGACATCGATGATGTCGCCCCGCTTGCCCACGCCGTCGACGTCGCTGCGGAGGAGGACCTTCACGACTCCCCACCAGCCTCGACCACGGCCTCGGCCACGGGCTCGACCACGACGATCTCGTCGCCCGAGTCGAGCTCCACCACGTCGACCTCGACCACCTCGACGGGAGCCTCAGCGGGAACCGCGGCGTCCAGCGGGGGCGTGCCGTCGGGGATGGCCGTCGATGCGCCGTCCTCGCCGAGGGTCCGCTCCTCGTCGCGTCCACGCCGACCGCCGCCTCCGGAGAAACCGCCGTCGCGTCCACCGCGGCCGCCGCGGCCGCCGGGGCGCTCCGTCGTCGTCCGCTGGGTATAGGGGAGCAGCACGAGCTCGCGTGCTGTCTTGATGGCGATGGCCACATCGCGCTGGTGCTGGGTGCAGTTGCCCGACACGCGACGCGCCCGGATCTTGCCCCGGTCGCTCATGTACTTGCGGAGCATGGCGACGTCCTTGTAGTCGACCCACTCCACCCGGTCCTTGCACAATGCACACGGCTTCTTCTTGACCCGTCGGCCGTTGTCCTTGGGCGCCCGCCGTGCGGTGCTGCCTCCACGATCGTTGTTCCTGGCCATGGCTAGAAAGGCTCCTCGCTGTATCCGTACCCGGAGTCGGCGGGTGCGCCGCCCCCACTCGACTGTCCGCCGCGGGCGGCACCGCCGCCGCCGCCGCCCGAAGGCCCGTCGCTCGGGCTGCGCCGCTCGTTCTTGGTGACCTGGGCGGTCGCCCAACGGATGCTGGGGCCGATCTCGTCGGCGACGACCTCGACCTTCGAGCGCTTGTCGCCGTCGGGGGTCTCCCAGCTGCGCTGCTCGAGNNCGGTTCTGCCAGCGGCGGTTGACGGCCAACCCGAAGCTGGCCGTGGCCTGGCCGGTGTTGGTGAAGCGGAGTTCGGGATCGCGGGTGATGTTGCCCACCAGGGTGACTGCGTTGCCAGCCATGGTCAGCCCTCCCCGTTGGCGGCCGCAGTGGCGGCGGCGGCACGACGGCCGGCGACCTTGTCGGGAAGCCGGATGACCTTGTGGCGGAGGACCTCGTCGGCCAGCACGAAGACACGCTCCATGTCGGCGACGGCCGGCGGCTCGGCGTTCAGCTCGACGACGACGTAGTAGCCCTCGCGCTTGTGCTGGAGCTCGTAGGCGAAGGTCCGCCGGCCCCAGCGCTCGACACGTCCGGGGTTGCCGCCCTTCGCCTTCAGCGCGTCGAGGGCCCGGTCGAGGACCCCGTTGACCGCGGCCTCATCGGCTCCGGTATCGAATATGACCATGGTTTCGTAGGGCCGCATGAACGGCTCACCTCCCTCTGGATCGGGCGCTCGGCGCTCGAGCCCCACGGCGTGGGGCAGGTCGGACTATGACGACGACCATCTGTGGATGCAGCGTGATGGCCGGAACAGCCAGAGCACTCTAGCCGACGGTCAGTGGTAGACCTCCGCGTCGGACGGGAAGGCCCCGGATCGCACGTCGGCGGCGAAGGCGGCGACCGCCGCCGTGGCGTCGTCGGCCAGGGTGGCGTAGCGCCGGACGAACTTGGCCGTCCTTTCAGTCACCCCCAACAGGTCGTGGAGGACCAGCACCTGACCGTCGCAACCCGGTCCAGCCCCGATGCCGATGGTCGGCACGTCGAGCGCCGCGGTCAGGGCGTGGCCGACCTTCTCAGGGACCCCTTCGACCACGATGGCGAACACACCGGCCTCCACCAGGACCTGGGCTCCGGCGATGAGGTCGGCGGCAGCCTCGTCGTCCCGGGCCTGGACCCGGAAGCCCCCCATGGCGTTGACGGACTGCGGGGTGAGCCCGATATGGCCCATCACCGGGATTTCAGCCCGGACCAACGCCTCGACCATGGGGGCTCGCACCGCACCGCCCTCCAGCTTGACGCACTGGGCATCCGCCCGGATCAGCGCGGCTCCGTTGCGGACGGTGTCGGCGACGTCGACGTGGTAGCTCATCCAGGGGAGGTCGCCGACGATCAGGGCGCCGGGCCGGGCCCGGGCCACTGCCGCCACATGGTGGGCCATGTCGTCCACGGTGACCTGGAGCGTGTCCTCGTAGCCGAGCACGGCGTTGGCCACCGAGTCGCCGACCAGGATCAGGTCGACCCCGGCGGCGTCGACGATGCGGGCCCCCGGCGCGTCGTAGGCCGTGACCATCACCAGGGGCTGGTGGCCGTCGCGGACTTTGGCGGCGCGGACCATCGGGACGGTCACGGGCGCGGGCCGTGGATCAGGCATGGGCTTCCTCCTCTTGTTCCGTCCAGCGCCCGGGGGCTGCCGGCGGCATCAGCGGGACGTGCCCGCGGAGTACGACCCCACCATTGTACTGCGGGCGGGCCCGTCCGGACAGGGTGCGCCCGGCGGTGGTCAGGCCTTGGTGCGGCTGCGCAGCGGCTTGCGGGCCACGGCGTCCACCCCGGCGCCGGCCGGGTACATCCGGGCCAGGTGGTTCCATCGGCATCCGCAGCAGACCTCGACCACATAACAGACCACCGGCTCCTTGCGCCGCCAGAACCGGGCCAGTTCAGCCTGGGTGGCCACGCACCGGCCACCGGCCGGCAGCTTCGAGCCGAACACGAAGGTCACGTCGACGAGGTCGGACTCCTCGCAGATGGGGCACTGCTCCCCCATGGTGCGGCCCAGGTTGGTGGCGGCACGGATCAATTCGGGATGGGCGTCGCACACGTCGAGGCGGGAGAGCCGTCCCTTGCGGAACTCGCGGATGACGGAGTTCCGGGCGAGGAGGTACTCGACCTGTCCCCCGGTGGGGGAGGTCTGGATGCCATCGAGCGCTCCGGGTCGGAAGCTCACCGGGCCCAGGGTACCGCCTCTGTCCCCGGATGGCACCGGACCGTTCCTTGCCGGTTCGGGTCCGGAATCCCCTCGATTCGGTTCGGGAAGCCCCTCGGCCCCGGTCGGCGCGTCGGCGGCCCGCTCGGGCAGTCGGCCGCCGCGCCGGTGGGGGCCACCGGGAAGAAGCATCATTTCGATGTATCAATCCGATACATCGAAATGATGTATCGTGGAAGGTATGCAGTTGGTGAACACCACTCCTAGCTCCAGGCCCGGGGCCTGACGTGCTCGACTTGGCCATCCTGGGCCTCCTCTTCGAGCAGGAGATGCACGGCTACGAGATCCGCCGTCGGCTCCGCGACGAACTCGGCCTGTTCGCCAACATCTCGTTCGGCTCCCTCTACCCGGCCCTCTCCCGACTCGAGCGGTCCGGAGCGGTGGCCGTCACCGAGTCCGGCGGGACATCCTCCGCCCCCCTCCTGTCGACCGGTTCGCTGGGCGGCGAGCGGGCCGGACTCCGGGCCCGGCGGTCCGGGGCCACCCTCGGCACCAAGCGGTCGCGCAAGGTCTACCGGATCACCGGCCAGGGCCGGGCCCTGTTCGAGCAACTGCTGGAGGGCGAGGAGCCGGCCGGCGCCGACGACGCCCGCAGTTTCGGGCTCCGCCTCGCTTTCGCCCGCCACCTCGCGCCCTCTGCCCGCCTCGCGCTCCTCGAGCGTCGCCGGGCCCAGTTGACCCGGCGACTGGCCACCGATCTCGTGCGGGCTTCGGGCGACCGCCTGGACGTCTACACCCGTTCGCTCGTCGAGCACAGCACCGAGTCGACCGAGCACGACATCGCCTGGCTCGACCGGCTCATCGATGCCGAGCGCCAGAAGCAGGCGGCCTCCCGGACCGACGGGGCCCGCAGCGCCGATAGCACCGACCCCTCCGATCCCCATTCCGGGGACGCCATGACCTCGTCGTCCCCCACGGGGGCGTCATGAGACCCGGCACCCTTCGGGATGCCCCTGCCAATGCGACCCCCCGGGGCGCGACCACACATATGAAGGGAATCACACGATGAGCAAGATCCGAGTGGCGATCGCCGGCGTGGGCAACTGCGCGAGTTCGCTGATCCAGGGCGTCGAGTACTACCGCGATGCGGAGGCCGGCGACACGGTGCCCGGCCTGATGCACGTGGTGCTCGGCGGCTACCACGTGAGCGACCTCGACTTCGTGGCCGCGTTCGACGTCGACGCCACCAAGGTCGGCACCGACCTCGCCAAGGCCATCTTCGCCGGTCAGAACAACACCATCCGGTTCGCCTCGGTCGGCGATCTGGGCGTGACCGTCCAGCGCGGACCGACCCTCGACGGCTTCGGCAAGTACTACAAGGAGACGGTCGAGGAGTCGCCGGCCGAGCCGATCGACGTGGTCGCCGCCCTGAAGGAGTCCGGGGCCGAGGTCATGGTCAGCTATCTGCCGGTCGGGAGCGAGCAGGCCCAGCGCTTCTACGCCGACGCCTGTCTCCAGGCCGGGGTCGGGTTCGTCAACGCCATCCCGGTGTTCATCGCCTCGGACCCGGTGTGGGCCCAGAAGTTCCACGATGCCGGCCTCCCCATCGTGGGCGACGACATCAAGAGCCAGGTGGGCTCGACCATCGTCCACCGGATCCTGACCCGCCTGTTCGAGGACCGCGGCCTGGCCCTCGNNAACATGGACTTCAAGAACATGTTGGAGCGCGACCGCCTCGAGTCGAAGAAGGTCTCGAAGACCCAGGCCGTCACCAGCCAGATCGAGCACGGCGACCTCGACACCGACGACGTGCACATCGGCCCGTCGGACCACGTGCCGTGGCTGCACGACCGCAAGTGGGCCTACATCCGCATGGAGGGCCGCAACTTCGGCGACGTGCCCCTCAACCTCGAACTCAAGCTCGAGGTGTGGGACTCCCCCAATTCGGCCGGCGTCATCATCGACGCGGTGCGGTGCGCCAAGCTGGCCCTCGACCGGGGCATCGGCGGCCCGCTGGTCGGTCCCTCGGCCTACTTCATGAAGTCGCCACCGGTGCAGTACCACGACGACATCGCCCACGAGATGGTCGAGTCGTTCGCGTCCGGCGACCCGGGCCCGGTCTGGCCCGAGGCCTGACCGCTCAGGCCGTCCGGATCCGGTCGGCCCACCAATCATCCAGACGACGGTAGGCCTCCTCCTCACCGAGGGGGCCTTCGTCCATCCGGAGCTCGAGCAGGAACTCCAGGGCCTGGCCCACGTCACGCCCCGGGGCGATCCCGAGGCGGTCCATGACCTGGGAGCCGTCGAGGTCGGGACGGATGGCATCGAGCTCCTCCTGCTCGCGCAAGGCGGCGATGCGGTCCACCAGCTCGTCCATCCGGCGGTCGAGGGCGCGGGCCTTGGCCGCGTTGCGGGTCGTGCAGTCGCACCGGGTGAGCTCGTTCAGCCGGTCCAGCAACGGTCCGGCGTCGCGCACGTAGCGCCGGACGGCACGGTCGGTCCACCCCAGTCGGTAGGTGTGGAAGCGCAGGTGGAGGTTGACCAGTTCGGTGACCAGGTCCACCTCGTCGTTGGGGTAGCGCAGGGCCAGCATCCGCTTGCGGGTCATCCGGGCGCCGACCACTTCGTGGTGGTGGAAGGTCACCCCACCGTCGACGAAGGCACGGGTCCGGGGCTTGCCGACGTCGTGGAACAGGGCGGCCAGCCGCAGCAGGCGGTCGGGGCTCGTCTTGTCCACCACGGCCAGGGTGTGGCCCAGCACGTCCTTGTGGCGGTGGATCGGGTCCTGTTCGAGGGCCAGTCCGGGCAGCTCGGGCAGGAACTCGTCGGCCAGGCCGGTGCGCACGACGAACCACAGTGCCGTCGACGGGACCGGGACCACCATGATCTTGTCGAGCTCGTCCCGGACCCGTTCGGCGGACACGATCGAGAGACGGCCGTGGCCGGCCCGTACCGCGGCCACCAGCTCCCCGGTCGGCTCGAGGTCCAACTTGGCCATGAAGCGGGCGGCCCGCAGCATGCGCAGCGGGTCGTCGGCGAAGGAGACGTCGGGGTCGAGCGGGGTCCGCAGCCGGTGCGCGGCCAGGTCGGCCAGGCCTCCGAAGGGATCGATCAGCTCGAGGTCGGGCAGCCGGAGGGCCATGGCGTTGACGGTAAAATCGCGCCGGGCCAGGTCGTCCTCGATGCTGTCACCGAAGGCCACCTCGGGCTTGCGCGAGTCCGGGTGGTAGGCCTCGGCCCGGTGGGTGGTGATCTCGTACTTCTGGTCCCCGCGCAGGCAGGCGATCGTCCCGAACCGCTTGCCCTGGGTCCAGACGGCATCGGCCCAGCCACGCAGGGTGTCCTCGATGTCGTCCGGCCGCGCGTCAGTCGTGAAGTCGAGGTCGTGGCCGAGTTCGGCGGTCAGTGCGTCGACGTCAGCCACGATGGCGTCACGCACCGAACCCCCCACCAGGTAGAGGGTGTGGCCGGCCGACCGGAAGCGGTCCGAAAGGTCGGCGGTGGCGTCGACCAAGGGCCGGAGTCGCTCGGGGAACACGCAGCCGAGGGTAGTGCGACTGGAATAGGCTGCGGTTCGACGTGGACCGGCAACGAGCCAGAACCTGCCCCCCGGGCGGTGACCCCGGCGGCACCGGCCCGGCCAGGGGAGGTTCCTCCCCACGACCAGGGGTGTCAACTGTTCGTGCCACCGGACCGCCAACGCGGAGGAGGCGGCTTGCGGGCGCCGGCGCCCTCACCGTCCTGCTGCTGGCCGGAACCGTCGCCGGGCCGCACCGCGCCGAGGCCGGCACCGCGCCGACCGATGTCCGGACCACCGCGTCCCGGATCCCGACCCTGCCGCTGACGCTGGAGTACCAGACCGGGTGGGTGACCGAGGGCCAGGACTTCGACCTCCAACTGCGGACGGCGAGCCCGACGGTGCCGCCGGCCCGGCTCGGGATCACCGTGGCCGTCTACCCCTGCCTCTCGAGCATCTCCGGATTCGACCAGTCGACGACATCGACGTCCCTCGGCACCCCGGTGTCGGCCACGACTACGGCGATACCTGTCGGCTCGCTCCCCGTCCAGCCCGGCGGGGCCGTCGACCTCAAGATGCCGGTGGTGGTGGGCAGCGCCGAGCCCAGCGGCTCCACGCCGGCCTCCCCCTTCACCATCCACCTCCTGTCCGTCAGCGGACAGTGCCAGTCCTATCCGGCCGGCGTGTTTCCCGTCCGGATCCAGCTGGTCGACACCTCGGGCCCGACCGTGCTCGCCGCGTTCACCACCCACCTCGTCTACAGCCAGGCAGCGTCCACCACCCAGCGCCTGCGGGTGGCGGTCGTCCTCCCCGTCCAGATCACCCAGGGGGCGGCGCGAGCTCCGACGCCGGCGGCACTCCTGGCCCGCCCCGCAGCCGCCCTGGCCACGCCGTCTCAAGGGACCGTCGACGCCGTGACGGCCACCGTGGCCGCCATCGCCGAACAACATCCGTCGGTCCCGGTGACCCTGCAGGTCAGTGGTCAGACCGTCGAGCTGCTCGACACCCCGGCCCACGTGACCACCATGGGCCAACTCACCGAATTGGCGGCAACGCCGGACGTACACCAGCTGACGTCGGCACCCTTCACCCCGGTGGACGCCACGGAGCTCATCGATGCCGGCCTGGGCTCCGAGCTCGCCCTCCAGGTGGCCCGGGGTGGCCAGGTGGTGGCGACGGCCACCGGACGGCCGTCCCCCGCACCCTCCGCCGACCGCGGCGTCTGGATCACCGGGAGCGGACTCGACGCCGCCACCGTCGGGGCCCTGGTCGGCAACGGGTTCCACCAGGTGGTGCTGCCGGCGTCGCAATTCAGCGCCATCCCGACCAACGGGTCGACGACCGCCCCGTTCACCTTGTCCGGCACCCGGGGCACCGGCGTGGTGGCCATGGCTTCCAGCGACGACCTGTCCGCCCGGTTCGTGGCCGACGTCGGCAATCCCGTGCTGGCCGCCCATCAACTGGTGGCCGAGCTCGCCCAGGTCTACTACGAGCGGCCCAATGGGGTCACCCCCCGGTCGGTGGTGGCCGTCGCCCCGCAGGCGTGGAACGACGATCCGGCCTTCGTCGACGCCCTGTTGGGCGCGCTCGACGGCAATCCGCTGGTCAAGGCGGTGACCACCGGGCAGCTGTTCTCCCTCTACCCCACCCCGGCCACGTGTCGGACGGGATGCCGATTGGCGCCCACCGGGGGTGGCGGTCTTCCCGTCGCCGCCATCCGGGCCCAGCGCGTCCGGGTCAACGGCTTCGCGTCGGCGGCGGTCGGCGCCCACGCCCTCGTCCTGCAGCTCGGGGACCTGGTCCTGGGCGGGGAGGCCGCCGCCCTCCGCCCCGTCCAACAGTCGGCCGTGCTTTCCAACGCCGGCAACGCCGTCGACGCCCAGTTCGGTCAGCTCGCCGTCGAGAGCGACCAGTCCGTCACCCTCACCGCCCGCAGCGGAAGGGTGCCGATCACCATCCTGTCGAACGCCCCCTACCCGGTGGGCGCCACGCTTACCCTCAGCAGCGACAAACTCCTCTTCCCCAACGGGGAACCCCAGTGGACGCAGAGCGTCCCCCTCCGGCCGCGGTACTCCACCGTGGTCTACGTGCGGGTGCAGACCCGGGCATCGGGCGTCTTCCGGATCGACATCTCCCTCCACTCCCCCGACGGCTCGGTCCGCCTGGCGGCCGGCGAGCTGTCTGTCCGATCCACTGCGTCATCGGTGGTCGGCGTGGTGCTCACGGTGGGGGCGGTGGCGGTGCTGGCCGTGTGGTGGTTCCGCACCTCGCGGCGGCGTCGGGCGGCCCGACGGGCCGACGAGGCGGACGACACCACGGGCGCCGATGAGCAGGCCCCCGACCCGGCGCCGGTGGCGGTCGGAGCGACCGACGGCACCACGGCGACGCCATGACCGACGAGGACACCTCGGTCGAAGCCGGGGCCGCGGTCACCGAGGGCTCACTGCGCACCCCCACGCCGCCACGGGGCGCCACCAAGCGATTGGCCGGGGCCACCGTCGGGATGGCCATCGGCACCACCCTGTCGCGCCTGACCGGGGTGGGTCGGGTGGTGGCCATGACGGCGGCGCTCAGCGGCGGTGGCTTCGCCGACGCCTACAACCTGGCCAACACCACCCCCAACATCATCACCGACATCGTGATCGGCGGGGTGCTGGCCGCCACGTTCGTGCCCGTCTTCGTGGCCGAACTGACCACCCGGGTGGCCAAGGAGGCGTGGGAGGCCATCTCGGCCGTGGTGACCGTCACCGTCACGGTCCTGGTCGTGGCGACCATCGCCTTCTTCGTCCTCACCCCGTCGATCATCGACCTCTACACGGCGACCAACCACCACGCCGACGTGCATCAGCAACAGCAGGTGGCCGTCTTCCTCCTGCGCTGGTTCGTCCCCCAGCTGGCCTGCTACGGACTGATCGCCCTCTTCACCGCGCTCCTCAACACCCAGGGCAAGTTCGCCACCCCGATGTTCGTGCCGATCGCCAACAACCTGGTGGTCATCGGCATGCTGGTCTGGTTCCACGCCTTGGTGCCGACGCCCACCCTGGCCACCATCGAGGCCCACCACACGGCCCTGGTCCTGCTCGGGATCGGCACCACCCTGGGCGTGGTGGTCCAAGCCGCGCTGCTCGTCCCGTCGCTGCTCCGCTCCGACCTCCACATCCGGTTCCGGTGGCAGCCCGGCCACGAGGCCATGCGCCGGATCACCCGGCTGGCCGGGTGGACGTTCGGCATCGTCCTGTCCAACCAGGTGGCCCTAGTGGTGGTGCTGGCCCTGGCTGACGGGGCCCGCGTGCCCGGGGCCGTGTCGGCCTACACCTACGCCTACACGTTCTTCCAGCTCCCCTACGGCATCATCGCCGTCTCGGTGATGAGCGCAGTGACCCCGTCGCTGTCGGCCCGCTGGGCCGAGGGCGATATCGCCGCCTTCCGACGGCGGATGACATTCGGGTTGCGCAGCATCCTGGTCATCATCATTCCGGCGTCGGTGGGCATGATCATCCTGGCCCACCCCTTGATCGACCTGATCCTGGCGCACGGTGCCGAGACCTCGGCCCAGGCGTCCGAGACTGCCGCCACCCTGGCCATGTTCGCCCTCGGTCTGCCCGGGTTCTGCACATTCCTCTACATGGTGCGCGTCCTGCAGGCCATGCAGGACACCCGCACCGCCTTCCGCATCTACCTGGTGGAGAACGCCATCAACATCGTCCTCGGCATCGCCCTGGTCGGCACCCTCGGCGTGCGGGGGCTGGCCCTGTCGGTGTCCGTGGCCTACACCGTCGCCGCCCTCATCGCCCTGTCCGTGGTGGCCGCCAAGGACGACGGCCTCGGAGGCCAGGAGCTCACCACCCCGGTGGGGCGGGTGCTCATCGCCACCGGGGCGATGGCCGTCGCCACGGTGCTGGCCGTCAACGTGACGGGTGCCGCATCGGGGTTCGCCCTGCTCGGTCGGGTCACATTGGCAGTGGTCGTCGGGGCTCTCGCCTTCGTCGGGACGACGGTGGCGCTCGCCGCCGTCGAGGCCCATCGCGTCGACGTCGAGCGGGCGGCGCGGGCGGCCGAGCGCCCGGTGCCCATCGGGTCCGTCGGCTCTCGCGGTCCCGAGGAGGAAGCCGGGCCGGACGGTCCCCGCCAACGGGCGGCCCACTCTTCCATCCGGCTCATCTCCGTGCCGGTGGAGGAGCCCTCCGGGCCACCGGCGGACCCGCCTTCGGCGCCGTCGACCGTCCCGTTCCATGACAGACTCGGCGACGAGTCCGATGAGTTGCCGGCGCGTCACCTGCGCCCGGTGCCAGGCCGGCCCGGAGGCGCCCCGCTGAGCGGAGCGAGCGGGAACCGGGCCACCGGCGTGCCGGCGATGGACGAAGTGGGGGGCCCCTTGCCCCCGGAGGAGGAGGAACGCCATGACCCGCATCCGGGTGGTAACCGATAGCGCCTGCGACCTGTCGGCCGACGTGGCCGCCGAGCACGGCGTCGGCGTCGTCCCCCTGTCGATCCGCTTCGGCGACGAGGAGTTCGTCGACGGCCGCGACCTCACCACCGAGGAGTTCTGGGCCCGCTGCAAGGCCAGTTCGGTGCTGCCCGAGACGGCGGCCCCCTCGCCCGGCGCCTTCCAGGAGGCCTTCCTGGACGCGGCCGAACAGGGTTACGACGCCGTGCTCAGCCTCAGCCTGTCCGGCGGGGTGTCGGCCACGTTCCAGTCCGCCACCGCGGCCGCCGAGGCGGTGGAGGACCGGTTCGAGGTCCGCGCCCTCGACTCGCGCTCGATGACGATGGGTCTCGGCCTGATGGTGCTCGAGATCGCCGAGCTGGCCGCCGCCGGCGCCGACCTCGATACTCTCGAGGCCCGCGTCAACGAGCTCATCCCCCGCACCTCGGTCTACGGGGTGGTCGAGAACCTCGAGCACCTGGAGAAGGGCGGCCGCATCGGCGGGGCCCGCGCCTTGATGGGCTCGCTCCTCTCCATCAAACCGGTCGTCACCCTGGTCGACGGCGTGGTGGCCGAGGAGTCGAAGCAGCGCACCCGGGGACGATCGATGCAGTACCTGGCGGACAAGATGCTCGGGTCGCCCCCGCTGAGCCGGGTGGCCATCACCCACGGTGCGGCCACGGACATCGACACCTTCGTGGCGTTGCTCACCGACCTGAAGAGTGAGCACCCGTTGGTGGTCGGCCAGCTCGGCCCGGTCGTCGGGACCCATACCGGCCCGGGCACCATCGGCGTGTGCATGGTGACGCTCGACTGACTGCGTCCGGGGGGACGCGCGCTGTCCGAGGTAACCTCGGGCCATGGATCCGAAGCCTGAACACCGCGCGTCGTCACTGCCGGGACTGTCCGCCCTCGACGACCTGCCGACCAAGGGCGCCGACGCCGTCGACGCCGTCGTCGACTTCATCCAGGACAAGGCCGTTCGGCCGCTCACCCTGGCCACCCGCGGCATTGTCTTCGGCATCATCGTCTTCGCCGCATCCGTGGTCACGGTGGTCCTGCTGTCCATCACCCTGATCCGGCTGCTGACCGTCTACATCCCCGGCAATCGGGTCTGGGTGTCCGACCTGATCGTCGGGACCTTGTTCGTGGTCGGGGGCTTCCTCGCCTGGTCGCAGCGGATGGCCCGGTCGGCCCCCGCCGCCACGGGCGCACCGTGACCGAAGCCCGCCAGATCATCATCATCGGATCCGGACCGGCCGGGCTGACGGCGGCCATCTACGCGTCCCGTGCCCAACTCGCGCCCCTCGTCATCGAAGGCGAACCGTCCTCGAACAGCGACCAGCCCGGCGGCCAACTGATGCTCACCACCGACGTCGAGAACTACCCGGGTTTCGTCGACGGCGTGATGGGGCCGGAGCTCATGGTGGCCTTCCGCGAGCAGGCCGCCCGCTTCGGCACCGACTACGTCACCGCCAAGGTGTCCCGGGTCGACCTGTCGGCGCGCCCCTTCGGGCTATGGGTCGGGGACCCGGACGCGAGCGATCCCACCTACACGGCCGAAGCCCTGATCGTGGCCACCGGGGCGAAGTCCCTGATGCTCCAGCTGCCCAACGAGGAGCGCCTGCTCGGCTACGGCGTGTCGACGTGCGCCACCTGCGACGGCTTCTTCTTCCGCGGACACGAGATCGCCGTGGTCGGCGGCGGCGACTCCGCCCTCGAGGAGGCCATCTTCCTCACGAGGTTTGCCGACAAGGTCACCCTGATCCACCGGCGGGGGGAGCTGCGGGCATCCAAGGTCATGCGGAAGCGGGCCCACGCCAACCCCAAGATCGAGTTCCTCTGGCACACCTCGGTCATCGACGTGCTCGGCGACAAGAAGGTCCAGTCCATCAAGATCCGGAACAACGAGACCGGTGAGGAGTCCGTCCTGCCGGTCACCGGCCTGTTCGTGGCCATCGGCCATCAACCCAACACCGCCATCTTCAAGGGCCAGCTCGACATGGAGGACAGCGGCTACCTGCAGACGTTGGGCACCACCACCTACACCAATGTGGAGGGCGTCTTCGCCTGCGGCGACGTCCAGGACCACCGCTACCGCCAAGCCGTCACCGCCGCCGGATCGGGCTGCATGGCGGCCATCGACGCCGAACGCTGGCTCGAGGACCAGGCGGCCTCGCGCCACTGAAGCGGCCGCACATCCCCCGGATGCGGGAATGAGGTCGGCTCGCCCGTGGTTGACGTAGCCTGTCCCGACAGTTACGACGGCACGGCCCCGACCGGGCCCAGAAGGAACGAGCACCATGAGCGAGAAGATCACCAACCTGAGCGACGCTAGCTTTGACGAGCATGTCAAGTCCTCGGATGTTCCGGTACTGGTGGACTTCTGGGCGGAGTGGTGCGGACCGTGCAAAATGATCGCCCCGGTACTCGAGGAGATCGCCGACGAGCAGGCCGGCAAGCTCGAGGTGGTGAAGCTCAACATCGACGACAACCTCGACGTCACCCGTCGCTTCGACGTCATGAGCATCCCGACGCTCATCCTCTTCAAGGACGGCGAGCCCGCCATGCGCATCGTGGGGGCAAAGGGCAAGGGTCAGCTGCTCCAGGAGCTCTCGGCACACCTTTGAGTCCCCCGGCGACCCCGCGCGGGCCGCCTCGGAGGGCGTCCGCCCGGAGTCGGACCGGCTGGGAACGTTGAGTCCGGACCGCGAGATCAATTTGACCCTGGGGGACACCGGCCAAGGCGTGTCCGACGTCCAGGCACGCCTCGCCCAGCTGGGCTTTTCCGCCGGGGTCGACCCCGAGGGCACGTTCCGGGAGGGCACTCGCGCAGCCGTGGAGGCGTTCCAGTACCGACGGGGTCTGCGGGTCGACGGGGTCTGCGGGCGACAGACGTGGTCGGCACTGGTCGAGGCCGGACGACGGCTGGGCGACCGCTTCCTCTATCGACGGTCCCCGATGCTCCGCGGCGACGACGTGGCCGAGCTCCAGCAGCGGCTCAGCGCGCTCGGCTTCGACGCGGGACGCGTCGACGGGATCTTCGGCGACCTGACGTCGGTCGCCCTGGGCGAGTTCCAGCGCAACGCGGGCCTGCCGGTCGACGGCATCGCCGGTGCCGCCACCGTCTCCGAGCTGTTGCGTTTCGGGTCCCGGCACGACGGGTCCGAGCTCGTGTCCGCGGTGCGGGACCGGGAGCGGCTCCGCCAGACCCCCCGCACCCTGGCCGGTCGGCGGGTGTCCCTGGGCGAAGAGGGTGGACTCGGAGCGACGGTCGGCGCCGTCCGCCGCCTGCTCGTCAGCCACGGGGCGTCGGTGACCACCCATCATCATCCGGAAGGCTCGATCCAGGCCTCCGAGGCCAACGCGGCCGACGCCGAGGTGTTCGTCGGCATCCGCCTGGGCGTCACCAACGGATGCTCCGCCTCGTACTACACCGGCTACCGCTACTCCTCCCCCGGTGGTCGCCGCCTGGCCGAACTCCTGCATGTGGCGCTGGCCACCATGCTCGTGCTGCCCGACCTCGGGAGCCGCGGGATGTCGCTCCCCCTCCTACGAGAGACGCGCATGCCTGCCGTGATCAGTGAGATCAGCCCGGCGAGCGTGATGGTCGAGCGTTCGGCGGTCATCGCCCGCGCCGTCGTCGACTCGCTGGCCGAGTGGGTCGACACCGCCTGGGACTGAGCAACCACAGGCCGCCGGAAGCGGTCCACCTCTACGTGACCTCTGGTCCCTGAGGGGGGTAATCCACAACCTCATGCACAGGTTGTGGATTACGCTCTACTAAGGGTTCAGGTCCTGTGAACTACCACGCAGAGTGGTCATTTCACCTGCCCTTTCATCTCTTATGTCAGGTAACCTTGCGCAGAGTGACCTGTTCACATCGCTGAAGTCTCGACCCCGCCGACCATGAGCTTGTAGATCCGCTCGAGGTCCTCGAGGGTCGCGAATTCGACCACCACCTTGCCCTTCTTGGCGGTCATGTCGACCTTCACTCGGGTGTTGAGGTGGCTCGACAGCAGCTCCTCGAGTTCCAGGATCCCAGGCGGTGGCAGGTGGCGGGGTCCGGTGCTCCCATCGGCCTGTCCGTCGATGCCGCGGACCGACGGCACCGGGGCGGGGCCCACCCGACCGGCCCCATTGCCGGCACCCGGCGCGTCCCCACTGCCGGGGACGATCAGCTCCCGCACCACACCGTTGGCCTCGTCGTTGTGGTCCCGGACCAGTTCCTCGATGGCTCGCACCGTCAGACCGTCGGATACGACTTGACGGGCCAGGACCTCCTGGTAGCCGCGGTCCGGCGTGCCCAACAGGGCCCGGGCATGGCCGGGGCTGATCTGGCCCTCGGCCAGCAACCGCTGGACTCCGGAAGGGAGCTGCAGGAGGCGGAGGATGTTGGTGACCGCGGTCCGGCTCTTCCCCACCCGGGTCGCCACCTGGTCGTGGGTGTAGCTGAACTCCTCGATCAGTTGTTGGTAGGCGGCGGCCTCTTCCAACACGTTGAGATCCTGGCGATGGAGATTCTCCACCAGGGCCTGCTCGAGGCTGTGGGTGTCGTTCGAGGTCTGGATGAGCACCGGGATGGTTTGCAGTCCGGCCCGCCGCGAAGCGCGCCACCGACGTTCGCCGGCGATGAGCTCGAACTCGTCGGACGACTCCCCCCCGATGCGGCGGACCAGCACGGGCTGGAGGACGCCGAGCTCCTTGATGGAGGCGGCCAACGACGACATCGTCTCCTCATCGAAGTTGACCCGCGGCTGACGGGGGTTCGGCTTGATGCTGCTGATGGGAACCTCACGGAGCGCTGAGGTGCGATCACCCGTGACCTCGGTGGGGATGAGGGCGCTCAGGCCCTTCCCCAGCCCGCTACGACGTGCCACCGCTGACCTCCTTGGCTAGTTCCCTGTAGGCAATGGCCCCGCGGGAAGCGGGGTCGAAGGCTGTGATCGGCTGGCCGAACGACGGCGCCTCCGACAGGCGCACGGTGCGCGGGATCACGATCCGACAGACCTTGGCGCCGAAATGCTCGCGGACCTCCGTGGCCACCTGGTCGGCCAGTTTCGTCCGGGCGTCGTACATGGTGAGCACGATGGTGGAGATGTCCAGTCGAGGGTTGAGGTTGGACGCCACCAGGTGGACGTTGCGCATGAGTTGGCTGAGACCCTCGAGGGCGTAGTACTCGCACTGGATCGGGACGAGGACCTCTCCGGCGGCCGCCAACGCATTCACGGTGATCAATCCGAGCGAAGGCGGACAGTCGATGAGCACGTAGTCGAAGTCGTCGATGACCGACTCGATGGCCCGCTTCAACTTGAGCTCCCGGCTGAACGCCGGCACCAGCTCGATCTCGGCACCCGCCAGGGCGATGGTGGCCGGGGCGACGAAGAGGTGCTTCATGCTCGTCGGCTCGATGCAGTCCTCCAACGAACAGTCGCGCATCAGCACGTCGTACATGGATAGCTCGAAGTTCCGGGCATCGATCCCGAGGCCGGTGGTGGCATTCCCCTGTGGGTCGAGGTCGATGACCAGGACCCTGAACTCCAACTCGGCGAGGGCCGCGCCGAGGTTCACCGACGTGGTGGTCTTGCCGACCCCCCCCTTCTGGTTGGCGACGGCCATCACCCGGGGAAGCGGGTTGCCAGATGCCGACTGGGGCTGTCGGCCGGTGGTGGCTGCGGCGACATCCTCCACTGCCTCAGCAGCGGGCTGCGGCGGCGGGTCCGGTAGCTTCTCGTCGGCCCCGCCCGAGTCCTCAGTGGTGGTGACGGTCGGAGCCGACTCCTCAACCGAGTCGGCAGCCACCGCCGGAGGTGTTGTGGTCGCGGCCTTGGGCTTCTTCTTCGCCACGGGGTCGGGCTCCTCACGGGTGCCCGTCTCGACACTCCCGTCGGTCCCCGAGGCCTCGTCGGGCTCAGGGGTGTCTCCCGCTTCCGGGGCATCGCCGGCCTCACGGGAATCCGGGGGAAGGTCCTCGGGAGACTCGGCTTCCGGTTCCGAGGCGTCCAACAATTTGACAGCCCCCTGACCTCCGGGCGCGGCCGCCGAGGCCGATTCTACGGAGGGGGGACTCTGAGGGGATGGCCTGTTCCGACCACGACGTCGGCCGCGCATTATCGTCTCCTCGAGTAGGCAGGGTGCAAGGGCCTCATACTCCCCTGCCCTGACCCTCGCGTCAAGCATCATCCCCAAATGTTTCACGTGAAACATGAGGGCTGCTGATTCTGGGCCGTTCGACCTCCCGGCAGGACCCCGGATATCGGAGCACGCGGAACCGGTAGGCCGACCCCCAAGGCTGTCTGTCGGCCCGTCTTGCTCCGATCGACCATGTCGGATCAATGATTCAGGAGTGGTCGCAATCAACGCCGACGCCGGACGGATTGCCACAGCGATTCCGGGTGCGGGCTGCGGTGCGGGCTCAATACAGCCCGCCGGCAGTCCGCCGGGGGAGTGGCTGGATCTCCGGATCGACCCGATTCAGGTCCCAACGGAGAGGCCGGATCACGGGGTCGACCCAGCGCGCCACACCGGCAGTCGACGGCCGATCCGGGGTCGTCTTCGGTCCGGGCGTGCTGACGGACCGGCCTACGTCGATCCCGCCGGCTTCGGCAGAGGATCTTTGGAGGTGGAGGCGGGTCTTGCCACCGGAGCCGTGAGCGACGGGCACACCCCTCCTCACCCGAATCCGCCGTCAACTCGATTCGCTTCCGGGAGAGCGGCGCCAGCCATCCCCGGTCGTCCCCACTGATCCAACTCGATGCATCCTTTGTTGGTCCCATCAGGCCCTCGACCTCGACTCGGCCGGTCGCCGTCGTGGGTGCTCGATCCTGGCGACCCTCAGCCTGGAACCGATCATCCCGATCGAACCCTGGTCCACCCTGGGGGTAAGTCGGCTGACCACCGGCCGGTATTGCCAGCCGGGCTCTTGACCGCTGCGGGTCAGCGCGGGAGTCGAGAGTTCATCTTTTCATTCACAACCCATCGCACACCCCCGTGAGCGCCGGCCAGCCATTCGTGGCAACCCCTGGCGGAACCTCCATCGATGTTTCACGTGAAACACGGTGAAGGGTGGGCCCGAGTCCCTCGGATCAGAACACCGGGCGCTTTACCGGGATGCCCACCCGGCGGGGGAACCGGTCGTCCAAAGGCTCGACCTTCGTGAGCAACTGATACCCAAAGCGCCCCATCGGGCGGAGGACGGCTTTCGGGGCAAGGCCCAGCAGCGCCAAGCCCGCCTCCGGCCATCGGTCGGCGGATCCTGGGTCGGGGGGTTCGGAAATCACCATGGAGCCCCCCACGGCAAGGAACGAAGCGCCACATTCAGCTGTTGCCGCCGGCAGGCCGAACGACCGGGATGTGACCGCGGCGAACTGCTCCCGGTACTCCTTCGACCGGCCCAGTTCTTCCGCGCGGCCCCGTAGCACTTCCGCGTTTGACCCTCCCGGCCAACCCTCGACCACCTCGCGGAGGAAGGCCGTCCGCCGCTCGTTGGCATCGAGGAGCACCACTCTGGTCTCCGGCCAACAGGAAGCCAGCACCAGACCGGGCACGCCGCCGCCGGTCCCCAGGTCGACGACGGTCGGAGGTGGTTCGCCGCACACAGCCTCCAGCAGGGCCACGAAGCCGAGGGCGTGGTCGACCTGGTCGGCAATGGGCATGTTGCCCAGGAATCCGAGCTCGAACGACCTCCGGAGGAAGACGTCAAGAGCCGGGTCCACCAACACCCGGAGCCGGACCATTGCGTCGTCGGTCGTTTCCTCAGCACTCACCGGCCCACTCTCCCACGGTCGATGGATCTTGCGGAGACCTCACCCGCCACGCCGCCTCCGACGTCAACTGGACGCGACCGAGGCACCGGGATGACCCCGGTGCCTCGGCTACGTACCAACTGCTGACGGCCATCGGCCGGTATCAGGCCGGTGAGATCACCACGTACCTCGAGGGTTCCACCCCGTCGGATCGGGTCTCCACACCCTCGATCTCATTGACCGTGTCGTGGATCACCTTCCGGTCGGCCGGGGACATGGGCTCGAGGGCGCGCTCGGTGCCAGCGGCCTTCACTTCCTCCACGATCCCTTCGGCGAACCGGCGCAGTGCGGCGTTGCGCTTCTCCCGGTAGCCCCCGACGTCGACCAGGATACGGTCGGTCCGGTTCTCCGACTGTCGCTGCACGTACGTGCGGGTGAGATCCTGCACGGCGGCGAGGGTCGCTCCTCGGGGACCGACCAGCAGGCCGAGGTCGCCACCGGTGGCGGCCACCTGCACGGTTTCCTCGTCGACCTCCGAGTAGGAGACGTCGGCATCGAGCCCGAATTCATGGACGAGCCCGGACAGGAACTGCTGTGCCGCCTCGCCCTGCTGCTCGAGCGTCAATGACTCTTCCATGTTCTCCTCACGATCTCCGGACGTGTGTCCGGATACTTTCTTGCCCTGTTGCTTCGACTGGTTGCCCCCGGACGAACTGCCGCCCCGGGACCGGCTCCGACGGTTCGGGTCGCCGGTGTCGGAGGAACCGTTCGACGATGCGGCACCCGTGGCCACCACGTCCTGGTCGCCTTCGACCGCATCGCCGTTCTGGCGACCTCGTCCGTTCCCGTTCTTGGCTCCAGATCCACCCTGACGTGAACGGTCGCCACCTTCCCGCTTGCGGTCCGGTCGCTGTCGACGGGTGCGCTTCGGGGGAGGGGACACCGGCCTGACCCGTGCCTGGACCCGGGCTTCACCACGCTGTCGTCCGAACAGCCCCGCCTTCGGTTCGCTCAGGACAACGAATTCTGCGTCATCCTCCGCGACTCCGAGCATGTCGAGCACCGTCTCCTTCGCCTCGGCGAGGGACTTACCGCTTGCTTCCACCCACTCCACGTGTCAGCGCGCCTTTCTCTCTTTTTTGGCCTTGGACCGGGGGTGCTTCTTGGCCGCACCCTCGGATCCGGACCCGTCGTTCGAATTCGACTTGTTCCCGTTGGTGGACGGGGTCGCACCGTTGGTGCCCGATCCTCCGCCGGACGCCTTGGGAGCGCCGTCCTTGGCGTCATTTCCCGTGCCCGACGACTTCGACCCCGACGTCTTCGGCCCTGCCGTCTTCGGCCCGGTCGACTTCGGCAGGGCACGTTCGGAACTGTCGGTGCCACTGTCCTTGGACGACGACGACGTCCGCTGCTTGCCACCCGACGCCGGTGGTGGCGAATTGGGCCCCGGGACCATCCCTCGGCGGAACAAGACTTCTTGTGTGCCGATTCTGATGGCGCTGGAAACAATAAAATAGACGTTGAGAATTGCCGCCACATTTAGATAAATGAATCCGAAGATCAGTGGCATGTATTTCTGCAGCATGGCTGCTTGAGGATTTGCCTGGGCTGCCTGCGGGTTCCGGGCATTCAGCCGCGCCATCTGCAGGTATTGGAGGCCGACTGCGCCGAGCACCAGAATGGCGTAAGGGACGTAGGCCCAGGGCGAGGCGTGGTGGGAGAGGAGCTTGGCGGCGAAGTCGATCCCACCGGAGAGGAGCTTGCCGTGAGCTGCGACGATGTCGTGATACATCTTCGTCGACGGCGAGATGTACCGGGGTACGGCACACTCGCTGACGTGGCAGACGCTGGTCTGGTGGATGTTGACGCCGGAGCTCGTGATGGAGTAAGGGAGTTTGGCACCCTTACCCACGGTCGTCGTGATACCGCGAATAACGCTGTAGAGCATAAAGAAGAAGGGCATCTGCAACAGCATTGGGAGACACCCGGAGGCCGGGTTGACATTGTGCTCTTTGTAGAGCTTCATCATTTCTTCGTTGAGCTGCACCCGGTTCTCCGGGCCTTTGTACTTCTGCTGCAGCTTCTTCATCTCCGGCCCGAGCGCCTGCATGGCCGCCATGTTCTTCGTGCTCTTGACCGTCAACGGCGTGAGGGCCGCCATCACCACAATGGTGAGCAGACCCACCGCCACCGGGTAGCTCGGAATGATGGCGTAGAAGAACGCCATGATCCCGGCGATCAGCTTCAGGATCGGCTGGAAGATGCTGCCGACGGCGTGGACCAGCTGGCTCATGGAGCGCTCCGTTCCGGGACGGGGTCGATGCCGTGGCCACCCCACGGGCCGCAGCGGGCGATGCGTCGGGCGGCCAGGAGCGAGCCCCGGGCGGGGCCGTACCGGTCAATGGCCTCCGTGGCGTACTCCGAGCAGGTGGGGAGGTAGCGGCAGCCCGTGGGTCGACCGGCGCGTGCCGACTGGTAGCCGCGGATGAGCGCCATCAAGGCACGGGCCGTGCGCGTGGAGGTCAGCGACGTCTGCCCCGAGGGAAGGGCATGGGGCGCACCGGCCTCCGCCTCGTCGGCCGCGACCGTGTGCACGTCGGCCGCGCTCATCGGCCCACCTGTGACGATCCACTGCTCGTCGCGTGCTCAAGTGCTTGGCTCATGGCCACCTTCAGTTCGTTGAAATCGAGCGCCGGGCCTTCGGCGGTGCTGCGCACCACATAGGCCCCGACCGGCAGTTCCTCCGCCCGTTCGGACACGATCGCCCGCATCCGACGGCGCAGGAGGTTGCGCTGCACGGCGTTTCCCACCTTCCGGTTCACGGCGTAGGCCACCTGGGGGCGGTCCCAGTCGGGCCGGCCCACGAACGACACCGACAGCGGCCCGCTGCGGCCCCTCGACGAGCTCCGCCGCAGGTCGGCGAAGGTCCCGCGGGACCGGATCGGCTCGACTCCGGCCCGTCGAAATGGGCCGGTGGTCACACCGACAGGCGCTGGCGCCCCTTCGCCCGGCGCGCCCTGATGACTGCCCGCCCGGCCTTGGTCGACATCCGCTTGCGGAAACCGTGCGTCTTGGCGCGCTTGCGCACGTTGGGCTGATAAGTCCGCTTCATCCATCCACTTCCTTCCTCGCCCTGGACCGCGGACGTGGTGTCCGGTGCGGCAGGGGCCTGGTCACTCGGGACCGGGCATTCGACGTACATGCTACGCCGAAACACACCCGCCGCTCTAGTCGGAGCCCGTAGGCACCGTCGACGGGCACGGTGTACCGTTCCGATCCAGGCACGCTACCGGATACGCCTGCGGTGACCACCCTTCCGGACCAACGTGCGGTGACCAGATCTCAGTGACTAGGCAGTGACAGCGCCCCCCTCACCCAGGGGGAGGAGGCATCGCAGGACGATGCTCGTCCACAGGTATGGATAACTTTGTGGACCAGTTGCGCAGCAAAGGGCGGAGGCCCATGTGAACGACACCCAAGTCTTGTGGATATCTTGCGCCGACGCCCTGCGTGAACAGGTGTCGGACGCCATCTGGCAGGCCTACCTGTCCGGGATCACACCAGTGTCCATCAAAGAGCATGAGATCATCTTGGGCGTTCCCAACAAGTTGATCCGGGACCGGGTCGAGTCCCGGTTCCTCGGCCTCATCCAGGACACGGTGACCGGCACCCTCGGTCGCGATCTCGTCGTCCACCTCGAGGTCGTTGCACCCGATGCGGCGCGCGACCTGGCGGTGGCCGCGGCCGATCCCATCGACGACATCCGACCCTTCCGTGCCGCGCCGGCGCGCCCGAACCTGGGGTCCGACGTGTCGACCTTGCCGGTGCTCGACCCGCGGTACACGTTCGAGACCTTCGTCATCGCCTCGTCCAACCGGTTCGCCCATGCCGCGGCCCAGTCGGTGGCCGAATCGCCAGCCCGCTCCTACAACCCCCTCTTCATCTACGGGGACGCCGGACTGGGCAAGACCCACCTCCTCCACGCCATCGGCAACTACGTGCTGGAGAACTTCAGTGGCCGCAACGTGCGGTATGTGACCACCGAGACGTACATGAACGAGTTCGTCGACGCCATCCGCCACAGCTCCACCACAGCGTTCAAGCGCCGCTACCGCGAGTGCGACGTTCTCCTGATCGACGACGTCCAGTTCATGGAACGCAAGGAGTCGCTGCAGGAGGAGTTCTTCCACACCTTCAACTCCCTCTACGGGGCGTCCAAGCAGATCGTCCTCACCTCCGACCGTCCCCCGAAGTCGATCGCCACCCTGGAGGACCGCCTGCGGAGCAGGTTCCTCTCTGGACTGATCACCGAGGTACAGCCCCCTGAGCTCGAGACACGGCTGGCCATCCTCCAGACCAAGGCCGAGCACGAGCAGGTGGCCGTCCCCGACGAGGTGCTCGAGTTCATCGCCACCCATGTCAAGGAGAACATCCGTGAGCTCGAGGGCGCTCTGATCCGGGTCACTGCGTTCGCCAGCCTCAACCACCAGCCCATGAGCCGCGCCCTCGCCGAGGAGGTGCTTTCCGACATCGTCTCGGCGGACCAGCCCCGCCGCATCACCCCCCAGGTGATCCTGGATGCCACCTCCGAGACCTTCGGGTTTTCGGTCGAGGAGCTGTGCGGTCCCAACAGGAGACGTCCGCTGGTCACGGCACGGCAGGTCAGCATGTATGTCTTCCGGGAGCTCACCGACTTCAGCTACCCCGCCATCGGGCGTGAATTCGGCGGTCGCGACCACTCGACCGTGATGCACGCCGTGGAGAAGATCGGCGGCCTCATGAAGGAACGGCACCAGATCTACAACCAGGTCACCGACCTCATCGTCCGCATCAAGAGCGGTGTGTGATGCACCCCCGGTATCCAGAGCTTGTGCTCATCCTGTGGATATCGCCTGGTGAATCTGGGGTAATTCTGTGAACTCCGGTGAACTTGTCCATAACGAGACACCTCACGGACACCCTGGTGGCCCCTCCGCTCCCATTAGGGGGACGGAGCGTGGAAATCTCCATACCCTCTGGCCTTGGACGATTGCTGTCTGTCCACAGTCCACAACCCTTACTACCATCACTACAAATTTCTAATTAACTAACAAAGAAGCAATGCGAGAAAGGACTTTTTCGTGAAGTTTCGATGCGAGCGTGACTCGTTGGTGGAGGTGCTGGCGACGGCCGGACGGGCTGTCGGCACACGCTCGTCCGCGCAGATGGTCCTGAGCGGGATCCGGATCGAGACGGTGGGGAACCGCCTATCCGTGATCGGCACCGACCTGGACCTGACGGTCCACGTCGCCACCGAGGCGATCGGCATCACCGACGGTGTCTGTGTGGCCCCGGCCAAGCTCCTCACCGACATCGTGCGCTCGCTCGAGCCGGGTGCGGTGACCATCGAGTCCGAGGGGGAGAAGGTCGAGATCGGAGCGGCCCGGTCGAGGTTCAGTCTGCGCACCTTTCCGGTCGCCGACTTCCCGACACTGCCCGAGCCGCCCGAGCCTGCCACGTTCCTTGCCGCCTCCGGCCTCGCCAGCGCACTGCGCCAGGTGGTTCGGGCCGCATCGGGCGACGACGCCCGCCCGCTGCTGACCGGTGTCCTCATCGCACCCGAGGGGGCCGGCGTGCGCCTGGTGGCCACCGACTCCTACCGGCTCGCGCTCCGGGACATCGAGGGCAGCGACGCCTTCGTCGGCACCTCGCAGATCCTCGTCCCGGCCCGGGCGCTGGCCGAACTGCAACGCCTGTCGGCCCTGGGCACCGGGGCCAAGAGTGGGGATGGCGCGGTCGAGGGTGCGGGTGACAACGGGGCGATGGTCGGTCTGTCGATCGGCGACCATGACGTGACCTTCACCGCGGGCGATGTCAAGGTGAGTACCAGGCTCCTGGACGGCACCTACCCCGACTACCGCCAACTCATCCCGGCCGAGTACCCGAACCGCCTCCACGTGGGTAAGGACTCGCTGTTGGACGCGCTCCGGCGGGTGCGGCTCCTCGTGCGGGACAACACCACTCCCGTACGTCTGTCGATGCGCCACGGAGGCGTCGACCTCACCGTCGTGTCCCAGGAGGTAGGCGACGCCAGCGAGACGGTGGACGCCGACTTCGAGGGGGAGGACCTGACCATCGCGTTCAACCCGACCTACCTCATCGACGGGGTGGAGGCCGTGGCCGGCGACGAGGTGCTCCTCGAAACGGTGGACGCCACCAAGCCGGCTACGGTGCGGGCAGCCGAGGAGACCGACTTCCGGTATCTGCTGATGCCCGTCCGCGTGTCCTGAACCGGCCCGGGGCCCGGTAGACCGTGCACCTCGTCTCACTCGCCATCACCGACTTCCGCAACCTGGCCAGCACCGCCATCGAGCTCGATCCCGAGGGGACCACGGTCATCACCGGGCTGAACGGGGCCGGTAAGACCAGCCTGCTCGAGGCGGCCGCCTATCTGGCGACCCTGCAGTCCTTCCGGGGCTCGCCGAAGGAGGCCCTGGTCCGACGGGGCGCCGAGCGGGCCATCCTGCGGGCCGAGACGAGAAAGGGGGACCGGACACTCACCATCGAGGCCGAGATCCTGGCGACGGGCCGGGCGCGGACCCAGGTGAACCGACAGGTGGTCCGTCGCCGGGTCGACCTGCACGAGGCGCTGCTCGTCACGGTGTTCTCACCCGAGGACATCGGGGTGGTCCGCTCCGGGCCCGCCGACCGCCGGCGCTTCCTCGACGAGACCCTGGCCGTGGTCGATCCCAAGGCCGCCCGGTCGGCCGAGGAGGTCGAGAAGGTCCTGCGGCAGCGGGCAGCCCTGCTCCGGGGTTCGGGTCGGACACTGCGGGCCGAGGCGGCGGACACCCTCGACGTGTGGGACCTGCGGCTCGACGACTCGGGAACCCGGTTGGTCGAGGCCCGCGAACAGCTCGTGGAGCGGCTGGCACCGTCGGTCACCGAGCACTATGCCCGGCTCGCAGGCAGGCGCACCGATGTCGGAATGTCCTACGGGCGGTCTTGGACCGGGCCGCTCCTCGCTGCCCTGGGCGCGGCCCGCGACAAGGACGTGCAGCGCGGGGTATCGACGGTCGGGCCCCACCGCGACGAGCTCGAGCTGACCCTGGCGGGACTGCCGTCAAGAACCCACGCCTCCCAGGGGGAGCAGCGTTCTCTGGCCCTGGCCCTCCAGCTGGCCGCCCACCAGTTGGCCACCGAACGGCTCGGCACGGCGCCGGTGCTCCTGCTCGACGACGTGTTCTCCGAACTCGACCCGCTGCGGTCACGGGCGCTGCTGGAGGGGCTCCCGCCGGGCCAGGTACTGCTCACCACCGCCCAGCCGGCCCCTCCCGAAGTGGTGGCGGACCGGGTCTACGCCATGGCCGAAGGCGGCCACGTGGAGGCCATGGGAGGCGTGCCGTGAGCCCGGAGCCGTTCCACCGTCGCGACTCCGAGCCGCGCACGCTCGACGGCTCGCTCGAAGCGCTCTCGAAGCAGCTCGGACTCGAGGGCGCGCTCGGCGTCGGCCGGCTGTTCGCCGGTTGGACGGAGATCGTCGGAGAGGCCATGGCCGAGCACGTCCAGCCGGTCCGGATCGACCGATCCGCCCTGGTGGTGACCGTCGATCACCCGGCCTGGGCGACCCAGGTCCGGCGGCTCGGGGACACGCTCCTCGACCGGGCCTCGGCCCACGCCGGGGTCGAGCGACCCGAGCGGCTGGACGTCCGGATCCAACGCTGAGAAGGGTCCTCGCGGGGCTGACCATCGGCCCGAGGCGATACACCGGGCGGCTACACTGGGGCATTGGAATCGGGAGAGATCCGCGGGCCCGGAAGTGCGTATCGCACAGCCGGGAGTTCGTCGGAATACCGGTCCCCACCCGCTAGGACACTGCGAAAGGGCGCGCCTGTGGCGCTGAAGCCGGAGAAAGAACGCACCGTGGGGAAACCCACGTACGACGCGAGCAATATTACTGTTCTGGAAGGCCTGGACCCGGTCCGCAAGCGACCCGGGATGTACATCGGCTCCACCGGCCCGACCGGCCTCCACCACCTCGTGTGGGAGGTCGTCGACAACTCGGTGGACGAGGCCATGGCCGGCTTCTGCGACCACATCGAGGTGACCCTGCTGGCTGACGGCGGGGTGCGGGTGGCTGACGACGGGCGAGGCATTCCCGTCGGCCCGATGAAGGAGCACAAGGGTAAGTCGGCCGCCGAGGTGGTCCTCACCACGCTCCATGCCGGAGGCAAGTTCGGCGAAGGTGGCGGCTACAAGGTCTCCGGTGGTCTCCACGGCGTGGGCATCTCGGTGGTCAACGCGCTGTCCACCCGGCTCCTGCTCGAGATCGATCTGGACGGGGATCACCACGTCCTCGAGTTCAAGGACGGCGGCAAGCCCGTCGGCAAGCTCGAGGTGACCGGCAAGGCGCCCCGGGGGAGGACCGGAACGACGATCACGTTCTGGCCGGACGCGTCCGTCTTCGAGGAGATCGAGTTCCGGGCCCAGACCGTGCTCGAGCGACTCCAAGTGATGGCCTTCCTCAACAAGGGCCTCGAGATCCGATTCGTGGACGAGCGCCCGGACGGGAAGGCATCCCAGGTCTTCCAGTACAAGGACGGCATCGTCGACTACGTGAAGCACCTCAATGCCTCCAAGGAGGCACTCTTCCGCAAGGTCTGCTCCTTCGAGCAGAAAGAGGAGACCATGGAGGTGGAGGTCGCCCTCCAGTGGAACGCAGGGTTTTACGAGAGTATCCACTCCTTCGCCAACGGCATCTCCACCATCGACGGCGGCATGCACGAGGAGGGGTTCAAGAAGTCCCTGACCAACGTGGCCAACAAGTACGCCCGGGCCAAAGGCACGTTGAAGGAGAAGGACGACAATCTCCTCGGTGAGGACATCCGCGAGGGCATCACCGCCATCGTCTCGGTGCGCCTCCAGGACCCCCAGTTCGAGGGCCAGACCAAGGGCAAGCTCGGCAACGTGCCGGTCCGGTCGCTGGTCGAGCGGGCCACGAACGAGAAGCTCGCCGACTGGTTCGAGGAGAACCCCCGCGAGGCCAACCAGATCATCCAGAAGGGCATGTTGGCCGCCCGCGCCCGGGTGGCGGCGCGCTCGGCCCGGGACCTCACCCGACGCAAGTCGGCGCTGGACGGTGCCGGCCTGCCCGGCAAGCTCGTCGACTGCTCGTCGAAGGATCCCCGGGAGAGCGAACTGTTCATCGTGGAGGGCAACTCGGCCGGCGGATCGGCCAAGGACGCCCGCAACCCCAAGACACAGGCCATCCTGCCCATCCGCGGCAAGATCCTGAACGTCGAGCGGGCCCGCATCGACAAGATGCTGAAGAACACCGAGATCCAGGCCCTCATCTCGGCCATCGGCGCCGGGCTGGCCGAGGACTTCGACGTCACCAAGATCCGGTACCACAAGGTGATCATCCTGGCCGACGCCGACGTCGACGGGTCCCACATCCGGACGCTGCTCCTGACGTTCTTCTTCCGCCAGATGAAGCCCCTCGTCGAGGGAGGCTTCGTCTACGTGGCCCAACCCCCACTGTTCTCGACCCTGGTGGGCAAAGAGAAGATCTACCTGAAGGACGACCACGCCAAGACGGCGTTCCTCGAGGAACACCCGAACCACAAGGCCGACTTCCAGCGCCTGAAGGGTCTGGGGGAGATGGACTTCGGCGAGCTCAAGGACACCACGATGGACCCGGGCCAACGTTCCTTGCTCCAGGTGGCGGTCGAGCAGGCGACCATCGCCGACGAGGTGTGCTCCGTGCTGATGGGCGAGGACGTGGAGCTCCGGCGCAACTTCATCCAGACCAACGCCAAGGACGTCCGGTTCCTCGACATCTGAGGTGAGGGACGACGGACCACAGGGCCTCGCGCCCGATCCGGTCACATCGGTGACCACAGCAGAGCAGACGAGGACAACGCAGATGGAGACAGTGGATGCCTAGAGGTGACAGCGAGGGCCGGAGCGGGTCCGACACCACCGACGACGTCGTCACCGGGTTCATCGAGCCCATCGAGATCCAGGAGGAGATGGAGCGCTCGTTCCTCGAGTACTCGATGTCGGTCATCGTCTCGCGTGCTCTGCCCGACGTGCGGGACGGCCTGAAGCCGGTCCACCGCCGGATCCTCTACTCCATGTACGACCAGCGGCTGCTGCCCGACCGCCCCCACACGAAGTGCGCCAAGGTGGTCGGCGACGTCATGGGCACGTACCACCCCCACGGCGACTCGGCCATCTACGAAGCCCTGGCCCGCATGGTCCAGGACTTCTCGATGCGGCACCCATTGATCGACGGGCACGGCAATTTCGGGGGCACCGGGCCCGACGAGGGACCGGCCGCCATGCGGTACACGGAGTGTCGGCTCGGGGCCCTCGCCCTCGAGCTGATGAGCGGCATCGATCAGGAGACGGTCGATTTCGTCGCCAACTACGACGCCACCTCGCTGGAGCCGACGGTTCTCCCCGCCCGGTTCCCCAACATGCTCGTCAACGGGTCCCAGGGCATCGCGGTGGGCATGGCCACCAACATCCCGCCCCACAACCTGGGCGAGGTGATCGACGCCACCGCCCATCTCCTCGAGCACCCCGACGCTACGCCGGACGACCTGATGCAGTTCATCAAGGGCCCGGACTTCCCGACCGGCGCCCTGATCCTCGGCCGCCAGGGCCTCCAGGACGCACTGCGTACCGGACGGGGCTCCATCAAACTGCGTGCCGTCGCCGACATCGAGGAGGGCCGCGACGGAGCGACCCGCATCGTCGTGACCGAGATGCCCTACCAGACGTCGATCGCCTCGGTCTCCAAGCGGATCGAGGACCTGGTGCGGGCGGGTGACCTCGACGGAATCGCCGAGGCCCAGGACGACTCGTCCGGCGGCAAGACCCGGCTCGTCATCCGCCTCAAGCGCGACGCCAATGCCAACGTGGTCCTCAACAACCTGTTCAAGCAGACGCCGATGCAGACCACCTTCAGTGTGAACGCGGTGGCCCTGGTCGACGGGGTGCCGCGCACCCTCAACGTGGCCCAGATGCTGACGCACTACGTGGCCCACCAGGTCGAAGTGGTCACCCGGCGGTCCGAGTTCCTGCTGGAGAAGGCCCGGAAGCGGGCCCATGTGGTCGAGGGCCTGCTCAAGGCCATCGACATGCTCGACCAGGTCATCGCCACCATCCGGGGCTCCGACGACCGTCCGGCCGCTCTCGAGGCGCTCTGCGTCGCCCCGTTCGATTTTTCGGAGGAGCAGGCCAACCACATCCTGGACATGACGCTGGCCCGGCTCACCCGGCTGGGGCGGACCAACCTCGAAGAGGAACTGGCCAAGCTGCTCGAGGAGATCGCCGAGCTCGAGTCGATCCTGAACGACCCGGCCAAGCTGCGCGGCGTGATCGCCGGCGAGCTGGGGGAGATCCGGGAGAAGTTCGCCAACGAACGGCGCACGATCATCACCCACGACCCGGGCGACATGAACGTCGAGGACCTGGTGGACGACGAGGAGATCGTCGTCACCATGAGCCGCGCCGGCTACATCAAGGCGGTGTCGGCCGACGCCTTCCGGACACAGGCCCGAGGTGGGCGCGGCGTCCAGGGGGCCAAGCTGAAGGAAGAGGATCTGATCGACGACGTGGTGCACACGTCGTCGCACGCCCACCTGCTGCTCTTCTCCAACCGCGGCCGGGTGTTCCGGCTCCGCGCCCTCGAGATCCCGGTGAAGGAACGGGCGGCCCGGGGGACGGCCATCGTCAATCTGTTGCCCCTGTCGCCGAGCGAGAGCATCCAGGCCATCATCGGCACCCGCGACTTTCCGGCCGACAACTTCCTGGTGTTCGCGACCAAGCACGGCCAGATCAAGAAGACCGCCTTCAGCGAGTACGACAAGTCCCGGCGCGAGGGCTTCATCGCCATCAACCTCCGCGACGGCGACGAGCTGGTCCGGGTGGTCGAGACCCACGGCGACGACGATGTCTTCATCGTCACCTCGTCGGGGATGACGATCCGGTTCTCGGAGCATGACGTGCGGTCGATGGGCCGCGACGCCGCCGGCGTCCGGGGCGTCCGTCTCAAGCCCGAGGACGAGGTCGTGTCTTGCGACATCGCACGCGATGAAGCCGACATCCTGATCGTGACCGACGCCGGCTACGGCAAGCGAACCAAGGTGGACCGGTTCAACAGCCAGGCCCGCGGCGGCCAGGGGGTGCGGGGCATCAAGCTCACGGCCAAGCGTGGTCGGGTGGTTGCCGCGTTCATGGCCGGCCTCGAGGACGAGCTGTTGCTCATCTCGACGTCGGGCGTGGTGATCCGGACTTCGGTGCGCGAGATCGCCAGCCAGGGCCGGGACGCAACCGGGGTGCGGGTCATGAACCTGGGCGAGGGCGACGCGGTGGCGGCCGTGGCACCGGTGGCCGGCGAGACTTCCGACGACGCCTGAGGCGGGGTTCGGGGGTCGGCAGCATCCGGCAGGGCGCGACGACTTCGGATGCGTGGTCGACGTGGTGTAGCGTGAGCATCCGGTTTGCGGGGCTATAGCTCAGTTGGTTAGAGCGCAGCACTGATAATGCTGAGGTCACAAGTTCGATTCTTGTTAGCCCCACCAGGTCAGAGGCACTTTCTGGGGTTATCGGAAGTGCCAATGTCCTACAGAAGTCCTAATATGGTCCCGGGGCCGGTAGCCCTGGGGTCATGGCAAGGACCAGCAGTACGAACCGACCCGGGACCATGCGCGAGCGCTCGCCCGGCCGCTGGCAGTTGCGCGCCTTTTCCGGCTTCGACCCCGTGACCGGCAACCCACGCCAGGCGACCCGCACCTTCAGGGGCAGCGAACGAGCCGCATCCAAGGCGCTCGGTACCCTCGTGGCCGAGGTCGAAGCCGGGAGTTCGGCCCCGACGTCCTGGCGCCCCTGGACGGAAGTAGTGGTGAACCCGCAGGCAAACAGGGAGCAGCTCAGGTCTTCCGCTTCGTCGCCCAGCGGTCGTAGGGCTGCCGGCGAGAGGAGCGGGCAAGGGGTCGGACGCGGCATTCGACGCAAGCACTTGGTTCCCCATCACATAGGACGGTGCCCCCGAACAGTCCCCGGGGTCAGTGGGGCACGCAGGGGCAGTGCGAGTATCAAGAAGTGACCAGCTTCGTCAGCGATCAACTCCGTGCGCTCAGAGCTTTCCAGTCCACGGAAATCGGCTTGTGGAGCGGCATGGAGGTCACCATCTGGGCAGATGGAACTCACCGCGAACCTGTGTTCCATCCCCCGGACGTGCCATGTCTACAGTTCGACCATCTCATAGCCCGCTTCCCTTGACAGCCACTGCCAGGGGATCAGCGAGACATCTGGTATCTGAGAGGGGCGTGACTAGGGGCCTGGGTCTCCGGGGACCGCAGGTCGAGACGTTGCCAGACGTTCTGCCAGCTAGAGCTCTCCGTTAGCTCCCGGACGCGCCGCGGCGATTGTCACCGAAGTCGCGATTTGGCGCCTCGTCGAAGTAGGTCTGCGCGAGCCTTAGCACCTGCTCCTCGTCGACATGGTCGATGTCGACGCGCACGTCAGCTACCAGTTTCGCTGCGACATCCGGGCGTTGGTGTTCGACGTACGACACCCAGTGGTGCGATGCGTTGGCCTTACCGTTGCCATGACCGAAGATGAGGATCGCGCCTGCGGGGGCGAGTTCGTCGGCGATCTCCTCCCAGTAGGCAGGACTGTCGTCTTCGTAAGTCCCCGATGGATTCCCGGCTTTGTGGTGGACCTTGTGGAACCGCCCGTGCGGATCGGGAGCCACAATGCGCTCGGGCCGCTCTCCGGGCTTCGCATCGGTGGCGTAGATGTACGTGTCGCGGAAGGAAATGACGGCGACCACGTTCTTGTTTCGAATGAGATCCCCGTCTTGGTCAACCATCAAACTTCGCTTCCTCTCTCCTCGAGCTATCCGACCGCGCAGTGGAAACCTGAAGCGGCCAGCATCCGTCGGAGGTCGATGACCTGGTCTCTATTGGCGAGGATATCGGAGTTGACCGAAGGTCGCGGACCGACAGGGATGCTTTGAAACCGCAAACGTGGGAGCGCAAGATGCCGAAGCATCACGCTCGGCGAGTTCAAGCGGTCAGCGCAACGACGACGGCATCGTAGCGGTCTTGGGCAATGTCCCAGTGGTGTAGTCGGCGGGGCATCGTGTTGGTCCAGAGGCTGATCCGGCCGAGGTCTCGCTGAGCGGAGAGAACGAGTGGAGGTATGGGGGGCTTGAGCGAGCGACTGAGCTAGGGAGTGCCCACCCTGATTTGGCGGCCGGACCGGTCCGGTGCCGCTCCTCGTGGACCCGGGTAGCGTCGACCGCAGTGGACAAAACGGTTCGGCCCACCGGAGCGGTCATCGAGCGAGAGGCGAAACTCGTGGTACCTGCCGGAGTCGAGCTGCCCGACATGACGGGACTGGTGCCAAGTGCGACGGCCATCGAGCTGCCCGAGCTCCGGCTCGATGCCACCTACTACGACACTGACGACTTGCGGCTGGCGCGCTCGGGGATCACTCTTCGACGGCGCGACGGCGAGCCCGGCCCCGCTTGGACGGTGAAGCTCCCCTTCGACGTCGGGGGTCCTGTACTGGCTCGGCGTGAGATCCGCTTCGACGGTCCGGTAGGCGAGGTCCCAGACGCGGCCGCCGACCTCGTACTCGCCTCCGCCAGGACCCGGGACCTCGAGCCGGTGGCCCACTTGACAACCATCCGCCGTCCCATCGAGATCCGCGATCTCGATGGCCGGCTCCTGGCCGAAGTCGTAGATGACATGGTCTCGGTCTCTGGCGGCCGGTGTCCCGCTGGGCGGTTCCGGGAGGTGGAGATCGAGCTACGCGACCCCGGGGACCGCAGTCGGCAGATCTTGGATGCCGCGGTCTTGCGCTTCGTCGCTGCCGGTTGTATCACCGGGTCCCCGATGCCCAAGGTGATCCGGGCCTTGGGGAAGCCGGCGACCCGGCCTCCGGACCTGGTGGCTACCCCGCTGGCCCCTGATGCCACCCTCGTCGGCGTGGTACGACATGCTGTAGCCAGCTCCGTGGCCCAGATCATCCGCCACGACCCCGGTGTCCGGCTCGGCGGCGATCCCGAGGACGTCCACCATCTGCGGGTCGGGGCCCGCCGGTTGCGCTCGGACCTGCGAAGCTTCGCCCCGCTGCTTGGACGCGACCAGATCGCCCAGCTGCGTGCCGAGCTCGGGTGGCTCGGTACCGTCGTCGGTGCCGTCCGTGACCACGATGTACTCGCCGCCCAACTCGCCGCCCACATCGCCAGTCTCCCCGAGGTGGATGCCCCCGCCGGCGCCCAGCTGATGCGCCGTTTGGAGGACGAAGCTGAAGATGCCCGTGCCGCGATGCTCGGAGCCTTGCGTGGGAACCGCTATCTAGGTCTCCTGGAGGCGCTGGTCCACTTCGCCCCTGAGCTCCAAGTCGCGGAGGTGCCCGGGCTCTCGTTCCGGTCAGACGCTCAACTCGCATCGAACATCGCCCGCAAACCGTGGCGGCGGCTGGCGGAAGCTGTCGACGCTCTCGGCCCGGATCCCTCCGACGCAGAGCTGCACCAGGTTCGTATCCTCGCCAAGCGCTGCCGGTATGCGGCAGAGGCCGTCGCACCCATTGTCGGGCCGGCAGCCTCACGCTTCGCCGCCGCGGTGGCAGAGGTCCAGACCGTCCTCGGCGACCACCAGGACACCGTCGTTGCTGAGTCCTGGCTTCGCCACGCCGCCGCCGCCGTCCGGTCCAGCGGCCTGGCGGCGGGCCAACTGGTCGCTCTGGAGCGATCGCAGCGGTCAGAACTTCGGGCCCAATGGCTGGACATCTGGCGTGCTGCGTCCTCCAAGAAGCTCCGCCACTGGCTCCGAGGGTGATCCGTCCCCCGGTCACCCGGGGGAATCTGCGAACCGAGCTGGGCCGTAGCCCCGGCGATGTCGCTGGTGAGCCGCGTTCTCGATGTCGGCGTCGACCCCGGCGCGTTACGCGTCGGTGACCGACGCGTAACGCTCGACCGTTCCGGGCCACGGGTTGTCGGGAACGTCGAGGCCGTATCGGCGGAACAGGCCCAGCAGATGGTCGATGTGGCGGGTCTCGGCTTCGACGATGTTCGCGAAAGGCAGCAGGTTCTCGCCGAAGTCGGCGGGCACCTGCGGGTAGATCGCATGAGCCCGGTACTCGTCATCGAGCGCTGCGAGTAGGCCCTCACCCTCCCCATCGCTCAACTGGTCTCCGGTTCCCCGGTCAGGTTCCATGCTGGCCCTGCTGCTGCTGCATCCGGATGCTGCCAATCGAATATGGCGTTCACCACTCGGCGAGCGTGATGCAAGCTCGATCTCGGCGAGACGGCGCCGGACGCATCCGCTCGACAAGGATGCAGACTATGGATGAGAAGACACTCCGGATGTTCTCGTATCTCGTGTTCACCAAGCTCGAGGGCGCGGTGACCGCCGGGATGATCCACCTCGGCGACAAGCTCGGTCTCTACGCGGCGCTACAAGATGCCGGGGAGCCACTGCGTTCGGACGAGCTCGCCCGACGAACGGGTCTCCATGAGCGCTGGGTTCGCGAGTGGGCATACAATCAGGCGGCCGCGCTGATCATCGACTACGACGACGAAGAGCGCTTCTCACTGTCGGACGAGGCCGCCGCGGTCCTCGCGACTCCCGACCATCCGGCATACGGCATGGGAATGTTCCACCGATTTCCAAACACGATGGACACGCTTCGAGCGATGCCCGAGAGCTTCCGTACCGGGCACGGGCATGACTACGACAGCCATGGTCTAGAAGCCGCGGTTGGCATCGAGCGGTCGTTCGAACCATGGAACCGCGCGAACCTGCTGCCGGTGGTGCTGCCCGCGCTCGACGGCGTGGCCGAGCGGCTCGCCGAGGGCACGACCGCCGCGGACGTCGGCTGTGGTGCGGGGGGAGCACTGTTGCTGATGGCCGGAGCGTTCCCGAAGAGTCGGTTCCTGGGGTACGACATCAGCCGGTTCGCGCTCGCTCGAGCGGAGGAGAAGCGCTCGGAGGCCGAGGCGTCGAACGTGTCGTTTCACGACCCGCGAGACGAGCCGCTGACCGATAACGGATCAATCGGGTTCATCACGACGTTTGATTGCATCCACGACATGACGCATCCGTTCGAGATGATGCAGGCATTTCGTCGGGCGATCACGCCCGATGGCACGTGGCTACTCGTCGACATCAAGGCGCATGACACATTCGCGCTGAACGCGTCGGAGAACCCGATGGCATCGTTGATGTACGGCATCAGCGTTCTGTCGTGCCTGTCGTCGGCGATGTCGGCCCCTGACGGTGCGGGCCTCGGCACGCTCGGCCTGCCTCCGGCCAAGGCCGAAGCGATGGCACGAGCAGCAGGGTTCAGCCGTTTCCGCCGGCTCGATGTCGACCATCCGGTCAACGCGTTCTACGAGATCCGCCCCTGAGCAGTAGTTCGGTTGATCACTGAGCCGAACCCGACGCACGCTCCTCGGAGCGGGCCAGCACAGCGCCCTTCTTCCCGTCCGTCTTCATGAGCCACATGGCCGGGAACATGAACCAGAAGGTGACGAGGACGAATGCCAGCTCAAAGGCGACGTTGCTCTCTGGCGCGGGTCTCCCCTTGAACCGGCTCAGGACTGCGTCCCAGGTGTTTCCCAGCAGGTTGCCAAAGGAGATCATTCGGATTACCAGCATGATGTGCTTCGCGGTTCGCTGGCCGTAGGTATCGAACAACCGGGCAGTCATGTCTGTCTCGGGTTGTCGATTGGTCTCGGCGTAGTGCTGCACGTACAGCAATGCCATGATCTCGGAGTCGGAGTCGGAGGCGGTGGCCTGAAACCGGAGGTCCAACAGACTCTTGACCTCCTCTGCGCCGATGCCGCTGGCCACGGCGGCCTTGGCGTGATACCAGGCGCAGTAGGTGCACTCGTTGACGACAGTGGTCACGGTCATGATCTTCTCGATGAACGTCCGACTGATGTTGTGGTCGCAGGCTGCGCCGATGATCGACGGGCCATGGATCAGGAGGAACCCGACATCGTTCAGGAACAGCCCGGGTGTGAAGATCCTCTTCTGGAACTGATGCGTCATGCCCGCCCTCTCGCTGGTTTGGCTCGCGCCATCCGGCTCGGCGGCGGCGTTGTTGTCGGGTAGTCGGCGATAGGAGTTTGGTGCACCTGCCAATCTTGGTCTGGCCAAGGGGCAGGTGGGTGGGTCGACAAGGAGGTCAATAGGCTCATCCTTGCCGCGGCCTGATCGGTGCCTCCACTTTGCCGAACTCTCTACCCATGGTCCTGGCGTCGACGTTGAACTGATCGGCGACGGTCACCAGGGAGTGGCCCGCGAGGTACCTGGCTGCGGCTTTGGCGACCGAGGGGGTCGATCATCTACCTGACCACGCTGTGCTGGTCGAAATGGGTGATGATCGTGGTTCGGTTGCCCCCGTGCGAGCGGGCATGTGATCCGTCTCCTCATCTTGGGTCAAGCGCGACTTCGACAGGCGTATCAGTCCTTGCCGTCGACACCATATGCATATGCGAAAGACCTTGGACCCCCAACGACACCCGACCGGCCGCTCAAATCAGGCTGGGCGGCCGGAGGGAACCAACTGCAACTCCTCGATTCAGATTCTGCAGGACGCGCTACATCGCCGTCCTCGAAGAGGGCCGGCGCCATGGGCCCCGCACCCCCTCGAAACTAGCGACGCGGCTGGCCGGAGAACGGTTGTGACGGGAGCTCCGGGGAAAGCCATCTACCGATCGAACTGTCGCCCCAATGGTCTCGGAAGCCATCGACAACGTGGAAATAGGACCGAAGCGTCCGGCTGGTGGGGTGCTTCACCAGCAACGGATGGGCGTGGGTCGGGGCGGACTGAGTCCACAGCGCCATGCGAAGGGCCAACAGGCTCGGTCCCTCGCTGTGCCAGGGCCACATGGCGTCATTGAATGGCGACACGCTGGTCCGGTAGGCACTGTCTGGCAGCTGCTCGAGCAGCGGGATGAGATCGAGGCTCTGCACCTCTTCATGGGCACGGAAACTCTCGATCAGTGGCTCGATGATCGCTTCCGCCTCGCTTGACGTCAGGCGAGATAGATCGTCCCCCTCGACTCGCTTGGCGAGCGCGTCCCATGCTTGCTGCAGCTCCGCCCGCTGGTGGCACCCTTCGTGCAGCCGAACGGCCAACGGTTCACCGCCGGGAACGGCCTTCAGCAGAGGGCACAGCACACCTCCGAGGACAGAGTCGTGGATGGCAATCGCAGCATTGAGTCGGTAGGTGGCCTGGCCTGGTCCACATCGGTCCGGGCAGCACGCACCTCCACGATCAGCTGCTCCACGATGGCGTCGTAACCGGTGAGGATGTCCCGTACCGAGGGCGCCGAGCCTGTCGATTGGCTCGTGAGGAGTTCCACCTGCGCATCTCGTGGCGACCTGGGCGCAGCTTGAGGATCTGACCATCCCGAATGGCTGTCACTCCAGTCACGGAACCTGTCCCGACTGCGGTACACGGTCCGCAGGACCGATGATCTCGGATGCTTGACGGTTGCAGCGTGGGCCCGAGTCGGGGCCTGCTGGGCCTCGATGGCCATCCTTGCCCCGAGTACATCGGGGTCGACGCTTCCGGCAGCAGCCTCCAGCAGGGCACCGACCTCGGTGGTTTCGATGCTGATGTGCTCACCGAAGCTGCGCTCCAGGCCCTCGAGGATCCGCTCGATCTCCTCTCCCGAGACCGGATATACGTTGTGCGCTGCGACATTGTGACTGAGCTTCTCGAAGCGGCCCAACAGTTCGGCGCGCTCGTGACATCCCTGCCGGAGCCGTTCGGCGACCGCTGGTCCGCCGGGAAGATCCTCGAGTACGGGGCACAGGGCTGACTCGAGCACCGCGTCATGTACGGAGATGGAGCGGCGCAGCATGTTGTGTAGCACCCTGACCCGACCGACCCCAGTGGTGGAACCGAGTGCTTCGCGCAGCGAGACCTCTACTTCCCGGTCGTACCCGGCGAGCAGATCCCGCAGGGATATCGGGTTCGAGTGGACCTCTGCTCCCATCTCCTCGTGCCGCCCGGTTCTGACAGTGGGTGTTGTGCCCGAGGCACCAGCCGGGCTGCTCAGTATCTCGGCCGACTCCGCCGGGCCGGACTCCGAAACGACAGGCTCCGAATTTGACAACTCCTGCGCTCCCGCAGGGTCATCCCGCTCTCCCGACTCGAGACTGTGCGACTTAGGGACGTCCACGTGTCAATTCCTCCTCCGGTACGGTCCACGGATCGGCGACGCTCAGATCGGCCCGACGGGCGACGACGGGCGACGACGACGTCATGCTTGAACGCTGCAGGGAACTTCTTCGGCATGGTTCGATCCTTCGAGCTGGAGCACGTCCCGCGCCAATGATGTCAACCGGAACTTCGGCAGATGCTGCGACTGCAGCCACCTACCGTCCGCAGTGCGGGCAATGGTGGTGAGCGGGGCATGGAGGACCACCGTGTGCCGACCCGTGCCCCTCACAGTGTCCGCCCGAACAGTGCCCACCTGAACAGTGTCCGCATGAGCAGTGCATCGTCCCACGTCGTTCGAAAGCCTCCTCCAAGCGGGATAGCCGATCCTCCAAGTCCTCACGAGGCTCCTCGGAACCGCCTTCCTGCAACCGCCTCAGCAGAGCTTTGCGGTCGGAACCGCTCAATCCGGCAACAATCTCGTCAACATCCATCGCGTGTGCTTCCTTCTCAGTTGTGAGCTAGTTCCCAATCTGCCGATATCTCGACGGGTTCACCAGAGGCAAACGTCCTTCGGGGACCCGCAGGCCGGGGGAACGTGCGCCACCATCGTGACGCCTTCGACTTCTGCGACGCTCCGGGTGCCCCTGCTGAGTCGGCGTCGGATCTCGACCGATGTGCGCTCGCTGGGGTGATTCGGACTGGGTATACCGGAGGCTACGGGACTCTGGGACAGGTATCCCTGACCGCTTATGCACCGCAACATCTCGGGCTGAGCTGACGGCACGCCTACTACCGCGAGCACCCCGGCGGCTTCACCACATCCGCAGGTCACTGCCCCAGTGAACCCGGGCAGATTGGGCCCATCGACATGAACTACGGCTTCACGCCTCGATGCCGTGTTTCGTACCCAGCGCGGGAACACTGGTGTAACTGATTGCTGAGCAACCTTTGGACCCATGGGATGGTGGTCGAGGATGACCCACGCCTCAGTGGCAGTTGCGTGTCGCTCGAATCAATTCTTGATCCCACTCGGCACCGCCGCTCGTGATAGTTGCCTGCGCCAGGCACGAGTGGGGCACCGACGACCATGCACAGGCGACAAATCGGGAAGCACCACGAAACGCAGTTGTCAGCGGCTTCAAGCAGTCGGTGTCCACCGTATCCCGTCTGATCTCGTACCCTGCTCGACGTAGTCGCTGCCGCCGACGAGCACGACATCCGTCCCGGTCCAGACCGCAAACGCGCCCTCGCGTTGATCGGCAGATCCCGTTGGCCCATTGGGATCTGGCGGAGGATAGGAGGGAGCGGCTGGCAACGTCGTCCACGTGTTATTCGCCGGGTCATATGCCGCCGCCCCGGGACCGGGAGCGGGCAGCACCCCGTTGGGAGATCCACCGATGACGATGAAGAAATGCCCCGTCCACGCGACCGCTGGGTAGGACTTGGCTCGAAGCGGCGAGAGGGGCAGAGCGCGCCACCGGTTCGTTGCCGGATCGTACGCCGCACCCTGACCTACCGATTGGAAACCAGCCGAAGCTCTGGCTTTCACGCTCGTCCCGGTCTGACCACCCCACAGCAGGACCTCACGGCCGGACCAGACCGCTCCTGCGAAGCCCCGGGCGGGGACAGGCGCGGCAGGGAGGCGCTGCCACGTGTCGGTCAGTGGGTCGAGACGGGCCCCATCGGGGTAGGCGGAGGTGAAGTCGGAGTTGAGGCCACCCCAGACCACCAGCTGATGGCCGGTCCAGACCGTGATGGCACCCTGTCGAGGTGTGAGTCCCGAAGGGGGCAGCTTGCGCCACGTGTTGGTCGAGGGGTTGTAGGCGACCACCACCTCGCTGCCGCTGTTCTCGGGGGTCGCAGGAGCCGACGACCACACGAGTACCTCGGTACCAGTCCACACCGCTGTCGGGGCATAGCCGAGAAGTGGCGTCGGTAGGGGGGCGATGGCATGCCAGGTGTTCGTGCTCGCGTTCCAGGCGGCACCGTCGGTGGCGAGGGAGGCGTGGTCTCGCAATCCGTCCGGGCTCGCCAATCCTCCGGTCACGATCATCTCGGTGCCGGTCCACGCGCCAGCTGCGTCACTTCGGGGCGTAAGGGGCGTCGGCGGCAGTTGATGCCAGGTGTTGCTGGCAGGATCGAGCGCCTCCAAGTCGACCGAGCCAACGCCGCCACAGCAGCCGGATCCAGCGACAAGAAGTTCGCTCCCGGTCCACGCCACGGGGCCTCCCACTGGGTAGAAGCCATTCGGGATGAGCGACCAGGTCCCGGCGTCTGCTGGGATCGTCGTGGTGGGAGCGGAAGCCGTCGTGGAAGGGAGGACGCTTGTGGTCGATGACGAAGAACCCTTGGTCGAACTGCCACACGCCGTGGCCAAGAACGTCACGGCCCCCAGGAGCAGCACCACTGCCCGCTTCTTCTTCATCGTCACCCATTCCCGACTCGGTCCCCATGGATGAGGGTAGAGGGGAGCTGGTGAGGCGAGTAGGGACGTTCGTCACTTGGTGAAGCCCGTGGTGGATGGCATACCGGAGCTGCACCTGGCGCTTCCTGTGGGACTTGACGGAACTCGAATCCCGGTGAAGGCCGAACACCACAGGAAGGACCTTCGGCTCTGCCGACCCCTTGCCCCCAATGGAACGATGAGACCATGGTCAAACGACGTATGGGGATTGCCGCAGTGGCCTTGGTGCTCTCAGTGGGGGCAGTCGGGTGCGGTGGCAACAGTTCGACGTCCTCGTCGACTTCGACGACCGCGTCGTCAACGACGAGCACCACGTCTCCTCGAGTGACCGCGCTGACTGCAGTGTGGCCGACAGCGTCGAATAGCATCCGCTACCGGACACCAGAAGCAGCTGCTACAGGATTTGCGACGGACTACCTCCACATGGTCGATCCGGTGGTCGGCCAGTTCCTCCAAGGAGATTCCCGCTCAGGGGAGGTGCCAGTCCAACCCAGTGCTACCGGCCCCGTGACGACCGTGCTGGTCAGACAGCTGGGCTCCGACAACTCATGGTGGGTTCTGGGTGCGGGAACGGCCTCGATTAATCTGTCGGCTCCCGTCTGGAACGCCGCGATCTCGTCTCCGGTGACACTGACCGGTACCAGCGTGGCCTACGAGGGCACCGTGCAGACCCAGGTGCGCCAAGACGACACCACCAAGCCACTGGGTGAGGGCTATGTCACCGGTGGGAGCACGGCGATGGGCCCGTTCAGTGGGTCACTCGCGTTCACGAAGGCCACAGTGAAGTACGGCGCGGTCGTGCTCTACACGACCTCCGCCGAGAATGGTGCGGTGATGGAAGCATCGGTCATTCGGGTCCAGTTCGGCTAAACAGACTCAGCGCACTCGGTTCCAAGCATCGCATCGCTGCGTTGAGCCGAGGCATTTCACGTGCCTAGCCAAGGCGATGGTCCCAGGAGGTAGGGTCATTTCCGGGCGTCGAAATCTGCTTGGGGGTGGGTCCCAAGAGTGCCAGTCCGTTCGCAGGTCTTTCGGCACTACCGCTCTCCAGGATCGTGGCGGACCATCAATGGATGCGAGCAGGTTCGAAAACGAAGGTGCGCTAGACGAATACGATCGTCGGCACGATTTTCGTCGGCGCAACGATCGTCGCAGTTTCGCTCACAACTGGTTCCGCCGGAGCTGCGCCAGGCACTGCCCAGTCGGCGGAGGCGGGCGTCGGGACTCCTCCTGCAACGGAGGGATCGGCATCTCACGTGGCAGCGGGCTGCGGCGACGGAGGGCAGTGCGGTGGTGGCCCGGAGGGGAACTTGTCCAACGAACTTGACGGCGTCTCCTGTGTCAGTTCGACCAATTGCGCGGCGGTGGGCAGCCACTTCTCGGATGACGCGCATCCGAGCCAGACCCTGATCGAGTCGTGGGGCGGGAGCAACTGGACGGTGGTGCCGAGTCCCAACCCCGGCACAGCCAGCCTCCTGTACGGCGTCTCCTGTACCAGCACGACCAACTGTGTGGCCGTAGGCAGCTACGGGAACGCATGGCCGCCTGACAGGACCCTGGTGGAGTCGTGGAACGGGAGCTCGTGGACGGTGGTGCCAAGTCCTAATCCAGCAGGCTCCTCCGCCGTCCTCGAAGGCGTGTCGTGCACCAGCACAACCAACTGCGTGGCGGTCGGCGGCTATCGCATCGCCAACGGACTGACCGATCGCACGTTGATCGAGTCCTGGAACGGGATCACCTGGTCGACCGCGTCCAGCCTCAGCCCCGGTTCCACCTACAACGCCCTGCAGAGCGTGTCGTGCACCAGCGCCACCGACTGCACGGCGGTCGGCGGTTATCGAAGCGGCGACTCCTTGCCGGACCAGACCCTGGTCGAGTCCTGGAACGGAAGCACCTGGAAGGTCGTCCCCAGCCCGAATCCCCTCCCCTCCGGCGGTGGTGAATTCACCGGCGTGTCCTGCACGTCCTCGACCAACTGTGTCGCGGTGGGTGGTGGCAGCGACGGAACGTACAGGTCGACGACGGTCACCGAGATGTGGGACGGCGCGAGCTGGCGGATCGTCCCGAGTGCCAGCCCCGGCGTATTCAGTATCCTCTACGGCGTGTCGTGCGCCAACGCGACCAGTTGCGTGGCTGTTGGCCGGTACTTCGATGGGTTCCTGCTCAACACCCTCGTCGAGACCTGGGACGGGATGGCCTGGGGCGTCACGCCAGTCCCGACCCGGCCGGTTCGGCCACCAACTTCCTCTTCGGCACGTCGTGCACCAGTGCGTCCTGGTGCGTCGCCGTCGGCTTCGGTCAAGGCAGTTCAGGGGATGATGTGACCCTGGTGGAATCCTGGAACGGGACCGCCTGGTCGATCGTCACCAGCCCCAATGTGAGGCGCCTGCTCGCACCGGTCGTCGGCATGGCCTCCACGACGAACGGTGACAGCTACTGGCTGGCAGACTCGGCCGGGGACATCTCCACGCACGGGACAGCGGTCAACTGCGGCTCCATGGGTGGCCACGCGCTGAACGCCCCCGTGACCCACATCGTGGCCACCCCCGACGGCAAGGGCTACTGGCAGGTGGCGGCCGACGGGGGCATCTTCTCCTACGGCGACGCCGGGTTCTACGGTTCGATGGGCGGCAAGCCGTTGGCCGCACCGGTGGTGGGCCTCGCCCCGACCCCGAGCGGCCACGGCTACTGGCTGGTGGCCTCCGACGGTGGGGTCTTCAGCTTCGGTGACGCCGTGTTCTCCGGATCCATGGGTGGAAGGCACCTGAACCAGCCGGTGGTCGGGATCGCCACCGACAGCGCCACCGATGGCTACTGGCTGGTCGCCTCCGACGGTGGCGTCTTCAGCTTTGCTGCGCCGTTCCTCGGGTCGACCGGGGCCATGACCCTCAACCAGCCGGTCGTGTCGATGGCAGCGACCTCCGACGGGGGTGGCTACTGGCTCACCGCGGGTGATGGCGGTGTGTTCGCCTACGGATCCGCCGCCTTCCACGGCTCCATGGCGGGTCAGCCCCTCAACGCACCGATGGTGGGCATGGCAGCTGACGACGCCACCGGTGGGTACTGGTTGGTCGCCTCAGACGGCGGAGTGTTCAGCTTCGGGACTCCATTCCTCGAGGCAGGCTGAGCGCCACTCCGCTCCATGAAGCCCCAGCTGGTCATCGGCGCTGAGGCGGATCGACGGCGGTGATGAATCTCGGACTCGGGTGTCCCACACACCGGGTCAGTGGGATCGTCTAGCTGCCACTACTGAGGCCAGACCCTCGTCTCCGAGATCTCATCAGGTGTGGTTGCCACGACCGCTACGGGCTTGCTTCGGGTGATCGCCACGTAGAAGCTGAACCCGAACCTCTCTTCGCAGTCCACGATTGCCGCTTCGTCCTCGCTCCCGTCTTCGCCCTGCAGCAGCACCTAGTTGAATCCGGTCCGAGCTTCCCTGAGTGCCCAGAAGGACGTGTCGTAATGATCCGCTTCCCGGAGCAGCCCGACCCTTCCGAACGAAGCGTCCAGGCGGTGCGAAGGGCGAAGGTGGGCGTACATTCCGCTACCTCCGAATAGGACGACAGGACCCTCGGGGGCTTCCAGGAACCGAAGTACCCACTCTCGATCGCCGAACAGGCCTCGACCAAGTGCAGGTGCCACCACACCTGCTTACACCAGCGTCACTACCTGCCCCCAACCAGTGCCGGGAGCAGGTCGGCGATCAGCGGTGCCTTGGGGAGCGTGGAAGATTTCGATTCGGACCAGGGGCACGTGCGCAAGAGTCAACACTGTCCGAACGGGCCGCTTGGCGGGACATACCCACATCTGCCAATGTCCGGCGGGGCATGAGGACATGCACCGGTGCGGGACCTGCGGTTCTGGGTCACCTCGCCGCCGGGTCTGCTGCGATCGGCAGATGGGAGGTCTCACTGGAGCTGAAGGTTGGCTTACGCTGCGGACCCGGCGAAGGGTGCGTCGCCGAAGGCGAACACCCCGCCGTCCGCGGCCACCAGCCAGTACCCGCCTTGTCCAGGTCCGACCGCGATGCCGACGACGGGGGCGTTGAGGTGTGTTACGCCGGTTGAGCCGTAGAAGCCCGCCCCGCCGAGGGTGAACACTCCACCGTCAGCGCCGACCATCCAGACGCCGCCGAAGTCCGATTCAGTTCCCCAGTTCGCTACTGCCACGAATGGGGCATTCGGTGGTGTGGGGGAGATGTCAGCCCATCCGGCGGGCCAACTCCCAGACGAGAACCCGAAGACATCCATCTCACCGGATGCTGTGAGCAGCCAGTAGTGCGAGTCGTCTGGGAAGGCGCTGATCCCCACGATTCGGCTGGCGGGTGGGACGGCTCCGAGTGACCCAGAGAACGCGGCGTCGCCGAAGCTGAACACGCCGCCGTCGGCCGCGGCCAGCCAGTAGCCGTCTCCGTCGCCAGTTGGCGCCATTCCGACAACGGGGGCGTTGAGCTCGATGGTGCCGGTGGAGCCGTAGAAGTGGGCGTCGCCGAAGGAGAAGACGCCACCGTCCTTGGCTACCAGCCAGTAGCCGCCGCCGTCGGCTGTGGCGGCGATGCCCACCACCGGGGCGTTCAGCCGGACACCGCTCAGCGACCCATACGACCGGGCGTCGCCGAAGGGGTAGACGTTGCCAGCGGCGGTGGCGATCCAGTAGCCGTGGCCGGAGTGGGTAGCGTCGATCCCGACCGCCAGGTTGGAAGGCCCGACCGCCGGCGTGACGCTCGCTTGTGAGGGTGCCGGGAACGCCAGCATCGGAGCCAACGCGAATACTACGAGCACCGACAGTCGCAAGAGCCGAGAGCGCATCATCCGGGAATCTCCTCTACGGCCGACCTGCCACAGGTCGACCTCAACCCCTAACGCTCCCACCAACCCGCCCGGCGCTCCCAGGGTCTTTCGTCCCCAATCGTCCGCCGGCGCCTACGGGCCGCCCGACAACAGCTCCGACACCGGAACCCGGGCGCGGAACGGGCGCCCACCGCATCACCGTCGCCTCAATCCCGGACCACGAAGGTCGACCGTCCCCCAACGATGCCGCCGGCTCTGGGCACGTCATGGACGGAAAGGTGCTTGCATTCCGCGAACTGTGGCCGAACCAGGCACGTGTGGGATAGGGCCGAACGCTCCGTCGGGTGTCCTGTCATACCCCCCATGCCACTAGTGGAGGGGGCTCGTTGTGCCGTGGCCGGCCACGTGGTCATGAGTGGCGGCACCTTTCGGTAGCGCCGACCGACCCCAACTCCGACCTTCGGCCCTAGCGTCCCCGGTGGTCGGCGGCAGAGGATGCACCCATGCGGATGCTTCTGCGGACGGAGACACCTCGCATGAAGGCGTTGGTGGTTGCTTGCCTACTCGGCGGAACGGTAGTTGGAGGTTCGATGACCGCTGGCGCCGCAGGCGCTGTCGACCTCCCGGCTCATCAGCTGGATGTGGCCGGCGGAAGCGCCTCGCCGTTTGGCGCACCATTCTCGGGCATCGCCCTTCCGACCGGAAGCGAGGCTGCGCCGCAATCCGTTACCGGCAAGGACGCCAGTGCACGGCAATCCGTGACCTCCGGCCCCGGTGGCAACGGCAATCTACCCAACGGACTTCGCAGCGTGTCCTGCACCAGTTGGACCAGCTGTGTGGCCGTGGGCGACTTCGACTTCTGGCCGACGGACAAGACCTTGGTCGAGTCCTGGGACGGGGTCGCCTGGAAGGTCGTCCCCAGCCCCAGCCCGGGCCGTGGCAACAGTCTCGCCGGCGTGTCCTGCACCAGCTCGACCAACTGCGTGGCCGTGGGCGACTACAGCAATGGACCGGGAGAGAAGACCTTGGTCGAGTCATGGGACGGGAGCACCTGGTCGCTCGTTCCCAGTCCCAGCCAGGCAGCTGTTGACAGCTTCCTCGACGGCGTATCCTGCACGAGTTCGATCAACTGCGTGGCCGTGGGCGGCTACGGCAGCGGTGTTCCGCCGGACAAGACCTTGGTCGAGTCATGGGACGGGAGCGCCTGGGTGGTAGTCCCCAGTCCCAGCCCGGGCAGCACTCTCGACACCCTCGGAGGCGTGTCCTGCACCAGCTCGACCGATTGTGTGGCCGTGGGCGGCTACGGGAACGGATCGACGGAACCGACCCTGGTGGAGTCGTGGAACGGTGCCGCTTGGTCGGTCGTTCCCAGCCCCACCCCGGGCAGTGGTGGCGTATTCAACAGCGTGTCCTGCACCAACTCGACCAGTTGTGTGGCTGTGGGCGACTACTACGACAGCTCGGGCTTCTTCACTCTGATCGAGACCTGGGACGGGACGACTTGGACAATCATCCCGAGCCCCAGCCCGGGCAGCAATACCAACGTCCTCAACAGCGTGTCCTGCACCAGCTCGACCAACTGTGTGGCGGTCGGTTTCTCTATAAGCGGTGCGCTGGGCAGCCGCCAAACGCTCGTCGAGTCCTGGAACGGGAACGCTTGGACGGCGGTGCCGAGCCCCAGCAGCGGCAGCGGCGACAACTGGCTCCTTGGCGGGTCCTGCACGAGCCCGACCATCTGTGTCGCTGTGGGCAGCTACGGGAACGGATCGAACGAATCCCAGACCCTGGTCGAGTCCTGGGACGGGGCCACCTGGTCGATCGTACCCAGCCCGAACGTCAGCATCCTGGTCCCACCCGTGGTCGGCATGGCTGCAATGCCAACTGGCACGGGGTACTGGCTGGCGGACTCGACCGGGGACATCACGACCCACGGAGCAGCAGTCAACTACGGCTCGATGGGTGGTCACCCACTGAACGCCCCCATCACCCATATCGTTGCCGACCCGGACGGCAAGGGCTATTGGCTGGTGGCCGCCGACGGGGGCACCTTCTCCTTCGGGGACGCCCACTTCTACGGCTCGATGGGCGGCAAGCAGTTGAACGCACCGGTGGTGGACCTCGCCCCGACCCCCAGCGGCCACGGCTACTGGCTGGTGGCCTCCGACGGTGGGGTGTTCGCCTTCGGCGATGCCACCTTCTCGGGATCCATGGGTGGGAGACACCTGAACCAGCCAGTGGTCGGGATCGCCACCGACAACGCCACCAGTGGCTACTGGTTGGTGGCCTCCGATGGGGGGATCTTCAGCTTTGCTGCGCCGTTCCTCGGCTCGACGGGGGCTATTGCCCTCAACCAGCCGGTCGTCTCAATGGCAGCGACTTCCGACGGGGGCGGCTACTGGTTCACCGCCAGTGATGGTGGTGTGTTCGCCTACGGCTCCGCCGTCTTCCACGGTTCCATGGGTGGACAGCCGCTCAATGCACCGGTGGTGGGCATCGCACCTGACAATGCCAGCGGCGGATACTGGTTGGTCGCCTCTGACGGCGGAGTGTTCAGCTTCGGGGCTCCATTCCTCGGCGCGGGCTGAGCTGCCACAGCGCTCTACGCGGCCCAGCTCGTAGTGACCACACGTCATCGGGGCTGAGGCGGGCCGACGGTAGTGATGGTTCACGGGCTCGGGGCGTCCCTAAACGCTGCCGGTTACGCGCCGCGATATCTCGGACTCGGCTGACGCACGCTTCTTACCGCGAGCACTCCGGGCGCGCCACCACACCCGCAGGTGACTGCCCCAGCGAACTGGAGCAGAACTGGTCCATCGACACCCTGCACTGCGGTTTTTCGCCTCGAAGCCGTATTTCATGCCAAGCGCGGAAACCCTGGTGTAACTGATTGCTGAGCAACCCCCGGATTGAGGAGATGGCTGCAGAGGATGGCCCACGGCTTCGTGCCCGTTCCGATGCGCGAGTGATCCTCGATAGGGCGGGAGGACCAGTGTGAACAGACTGAGTCGATCCTGTACCGCCATAAAGAATTGCCTGACATTTGGACGTGGCCCCATACATTGCCCCGGGCTGGGGTGCAGTCAATCGGCGTGTGGGGCATTTCTCGGCGTTCTCTCGTGTGACGCTGCTGGACATCTCGCCCCTCTTGACCGGTCCTTGCACTCAGCGGTTCGAGCGAGTCTCGCTTAGCAGAGATGGATGCCGTAGCGATGTGCGAACTTTTGAGGGCCGTCCCCTTCGAGTTCGGCCTGCATGCGAAGGGCCGCTCGTTCGGCCTGACCGAACGTGCCAGGATGTTGGAGGACTATTTCTCGTCCTTCATCAGTAATTAGAACAACCCTTGGGCCCTCGGTGTCCTCTGAAGGTGGTTGTCGCCCGGGCATTAGACGAATCCACTGCAACTTTGGGCGCAGCGCTCTCATCAGATATCGCTTTGTTCCTCCTACTGGACGACAAGCGACAACCTCCATACCCATAGCATTTCAGATCTCATTCCGGACCCTCGACCGCCACCCTCGCACTCGGTTTCGTGACCGATGAGTTTGTGCCGACACCGAGCCGGTCCGACTGTCTCCGATCGCTGCCGGTTCGCGGAGGGGGCGAAGTCGCCGAACGTCGGGCCGGCTTTCCGGCCGCGAGCGCCGGATGTGCCGTTCTGCGCTTTGGCCAGGATGGCGATGGCCGTCGTTCTGGCACGGCGTTCTGCATTCGGTCGGAGACGCGAGATCGCCGATTCGAAGTGCGCTGGCATCCGTCGCCACTCCCCCGTGGTCTCCCCGAGCGTCATGTGAGCCGGAGAAGTCCAACCGGCAACCATGTTGGTCGCGAAACTTGCATGCGCCCGGAACCAGGCACATGTGGGAATGGCGACAACTGTCCAACCGGCCATCCGAGGCCCACACGCTACAGACCCCCGGACCGACCATCGTTCCCCACCCTGGGTCGGGTATCGGGTCTCCCCAGTACCCGACCCAGGGTGGGCGAGTGAGCGGGCTAGGCGGCCACCGTGACGGCCACCGATGCCGCCCCCACGATTGGCTTGTTGAGGTGGGACCCACCCA
>PLZW01000038.1 GCA_003153575.1 Acidimicrobiaceae bacterium
CTATTTCAGCGACGGATCACTAGCAAGATCCAAATTCAGTAGCCGACGTCAATCATCGACATGTCCACTAAAGCGGAGAATCAATAAACCCAAGAGCAGAAAGACCACCACTCCAACACCGACGCCGAGTGAAATCAATGTGTCATAAAACTCGCGTTGGGTTAGCGAACTGGTCAATGTCAATCGGGCTGACGCACTGAGAATATCTCGAACTCCAGCCAAGATGCCGATAACTATGAACGGCTTTACTGGAAACACCGAGGTTCTCAAGTGACCGAAGACGGTGTGAGCGATGTCAAGGGTGATGATGACGACCAGGATGCCGTCGATGGCTTCGACGACGGCACCGGAAAAGTTCTGTCCGTACCTGAGGAACGTGTCTACCGAGTGCACGAGGACGACGCCAGCCACCAGCAGCAGGCTGGCCACGATCGCGTACTCAACGCCGATGATGATCCATCTCACGATCGAATCCGCTCTGAGTGAGTGGAGGTCCTGGTTGCTCGGCTCGTCAGCCACAGTTGGGACGATAGTCGTAGGACACCACAGGGGCCGTCCTGATTGGTGGAGCCAACCGTTCGTGCCCGCCGAAGCGGGTTTACCCTCAAGTGATGGTCGGAGGTCGTCGAAAAGCGCGCCCGACCCGGAGTACGGGGGGAGTCAGAGACGACGACGAGCCCTATTGAACGGAGACCTTCCCATCCCTTTCGGTCACCTTGCCGCGGCGCAGCGGAATCACCTTGGTCAACAGTCGGTAGCTCGCATCAAGGCCCGGGACTTTGGCGAAGGCACCCTGCGGGCCGAGAGTCATGCGACCCGTCGAGACGTCGTATTTTGCGCCGTGCCAGGGGCACACCAGGCAACCCTCTTCATCGAGTGAACCTTCTGCGAGATCGGCGCGAAGGTGGCGGCAACGCCGACTCACTGCGAATAATTCGCCTCCAGCGTTCCCCACCGCATAGTGGCCTGCGCCGCGAATGACGCCGGGTTGCAGTTCCGCAACGGTTCCCACATCGACTTCTTCACTCATTGTGACCCTCCCGGTGCCTTTCAGAACCTTAGGCACATAATGGAGCCCAATGTCTCAAGGTGCTCAATCCCGGATCGGGGACACCCTCTCGGTAGCTGTACGAATGTGAACACACCGACCAGATTCCCGCTCTGGTGAGCACATCCACTGCGTTCACGAGAGCCGCTGTAGCCCGTCTCGGGCGGTGATCCTGGTGGAGGCGGGAAGCAGCAGTCGTACGGGCCAGGGTTCGGGCCCGAGTGCACCAAGTCCACGACCAGTGTCCCCTCGACCACCCATACGTACGCCACGGTCGGCGCCTATACCGCCAGCGTGACCGAGACCGACTCGGCCGGGACTTCCACCGCCAAGGTCTTCACCGGTCAGACCATGAGCCGCAATGGGAGGAAGATTGCCCGCGCGACCCGCAGCGTAACGATCCACTGAAGTACGAAAAGACCTCCGCGTTTCCGACGAGTACGTCGGAGATCTACGTATCGTGTCCCCGACCACCAACACCCCCGGCACCCCATAGCGGTGGGTAGGGAACCCACCGCCATGGCGGTCAACCCCGGCGGCAAGGCCACAAACGTGGCTAACGACGGTTCGGGATCCATCACTCCGATCGCCACTGCCATCGCCCTCCACTTTGCCTCTCCACAGTGCGGTAGAGGTGCTCAGGCCTCAGCCGTACCCGATCACCGACCCGGCGACGCAGGGGCACGCACACCACCCCTTGCTAATAAGTTTGCATCAGTCAGCGTCTTCAAGGTCATCCGATAGTCCAGCCTCGATACGAGGCCACTGTGCGGTAGGACGCCCCCCCGGCCACGCAGACATTCGAGGCCAGTCGGGCGGCCCGCCGTCGGTTCGCGTGAGGTGACCCTGTTGTGGCCAACCGGGTGGCGAATCCTCCCAGGTTTCTTGGCGTCCATAGGGGGTGAGGTCCATGAGTGCATAGCTGTAGTCCATGGCTTCTGCGCCTCGCCGCATCGTCCAGTAGGTCTCGAAGACGCGGTCACCGTCTCGAAGATATGACACGAGATGGAACAAGCCAATCTCGCGTCCAACAAGGAGGGCGGGAAGGGAATCCTGTGCCGAATACCAAGGGGTGTTCCATCCCATGAAGTCCCGATAGCGGTTGCTTTGGTCGTAGGGCCCCTGACAGAGCACTGCGAAGGTGATGTCACGGGAGTGGAGATAGGACAGTTCACTGACGTGGCTGGTGACCCAAGTGCAACCTTCGCATTGCTCCGCTGCTGGGTGATTGGGATGCCACATGAAGTAGTAGGCGAGCAGCATCCGGCGACCATCGAATGCGTCGAGCAGCCGCATCTGGCCGTTGGGGCCGATCAAGGGTGTCATGCCGTCAACTTCCACCATGGGCACCCGACGGCGTGCGGCGGCGATGGCATCGCCCTCGTAAGTGTGTGCCTTTTCTCGGGTCCTCAGTGCATCCAGGTCGGCGTTGAACGTAGCCCTGTCAACCACTGGGGGCATTCCGGGAGTCTCCACGGGGACCACTGTATTTCCGAAGACTGGGCGGCTGCAGCTCCAAGTCGTATCCCACGAATCCGGTGTAGTGGAGCACTCCGACCGATGGGTCAGCAGTCCTTGCCATCTAGCCAATATCCACCTACCAGGTTCCCGTTCTGATCAGCACCCCCGCTGCATCCACGAGAGCCGCTGTAGTCCATACCGAGTGGTGATCCTGGTGGAGGTGGGAAGCAGCAGTAGTACGGGCCAGAGTTGGAGCCGAGCGGATCGCCTGTTTGCCAGACCACTGGCCCGTAGACCCCAGAGGTGATTTTGTCGATCATTACGGTCGTCGTGGGGGCAGCGACCGTTTTTGTCGTGACCGGCAGGGTCGTCGTGGGTGCGACCGTCGTGGTCGTACTCGCCGGGACCTTTGTGGTGGTCGTGGCGCTGTCATCTGTTGAACTGCGGGTGGCGAGCGCAGTGATCCCCACGGCGGCCACGGCAACGATGGCGACTATGACAACGATCATCCACCCGCTCAGCAGTGGCGTCTTCTTGTTCGCCTCGATTGGTCCTTCCGCCACGTCGTATCCTCACGCTCGGCTGGAACGTAGTTTCATCCGTCGTGCAAGCGCAACGGTGTCTTGGGTCGAAGCTACGAGGTCGGACCGAGTGCAGGCCCACTGGCCCGGCGGTGGGGGGCACCCAGCGGGGCTCGATGCTCAGTAGACGACTCGAAACCCGCCTATGAAGGTGATCCTGTTGCCATCAGGGTCGTTGATACTTGCCGTCCGGACACCTTTGTTGGCCATCTGAATTTCGTCGAGCACCAAGCCCCTCGCTGCGAGTTCAGCGGCCTGCGCCTCCAGATCGTCCACCGCAAAGTTGAGAAGTGTGGACCCCGCTCGATCGGGGTCATGAAAGACCTGCACCCAGCCACTTTCTGTGATTCTCCACTCGACCAGCGTGTTCATGGGATGGTTGTCCTCCGGACGACCAACGAGAGCCTCGTACCATTGCCGCGCTACCCGGATGTCGGAAACGGGGACTACGGCAAGCACATGATCAACGGACATGGGCTGAATCGTCCCACATTGCGGCTGTTCGAACATCACTACGTGCGGCCGGGGCCTTTTCGGTGCGACCATCGCAGTTGTCCACACGCACCGACGTGCCGGAGCGAGGCAAGCAGCAAGGCGCGAGCACTACGTCAGCCGAGTTGGCGCACCCCGCTCATTTCCGAGGAGCTGCCTTGGCCCGGACGTAGGCGGCGGTGCCGGCCAGGAATCCCTCGGGGTCCTGCGCCTTCTGGGTGGCGAACTGGGCGAAGTACTCGGGGACGTACACAGAGAGGACACCGTCGGCAATGCCTCCCATGATGGTCCGGACAGCTTCGTCCACCGTGATGGCCTCGACGTCGTCGGTAAATGGATCGTTGTCCGGCAGGGTAAATAGTTCGGTGTCGACCACGCCGGGGTACACCACGGTGACATTGACCCCGGTGTCCCACAGGTCGACAGCCATCGCCTCGGAGAACACCGCCAGAGCGGCCTTGGATGCGTCGTAGGCCGCCTCGCCGGGTGAGCTGAGGGGGGCGGCCACCGACGACACGTTGACGATGCGGCCCGACCCGCGTTCGATCATGTGGGGGAGCAGGGCCAGAGTCAGCCGTACCGGGGACAGGTAGTTGACGGCCATGACCGACGCCACCGTGGCCGCGTCCAGACGGGTCACGTGCCTGCGCTTGGGGATGCCGGCGTTGTTGACCAGGATGTCGACCCCGCCCAGGGTCTCGACCGCCTCGGCGGCCAGTCGATCGACGGAGGCGTCGTCGGTCAGGTCGATGGTCCACATGGTCGAGCCGGGGGAGTGGACCCGGCAGCGTTCGAGGACCTCGGATAGGCGGTCGTGGCGGCGGGCCGCGATCCCGACGGTGGCGCCGGCGGCGGCGAAGGCCTCGGCGAGACCGGCGCCGATCCCCGACGAGCCCCCGGTGATCAGTACGCGCAAGCCCGCGAACGTGTCGGACATGGTTCCCTCCCTCATGTGGTCGATCCTGCTGTCTTGGCCCGTCGGGACGTCACCGGTTCTTCCATTCCGGCGTCCGCTTCTCGGCGAAGGCCTTGGGCCCCTCGACGGCGTCCTCGCTGGCGAACACCTCTGAGGAGATGGTGGACTCGATCTTGTAGGCCTCCCGCATGTCGACCGCCAGACCCCGGAGCACCGACTCCTTCGTTTTGCGTATGGCCAGGGGCCCGTTGGCGGTGATGCGGCGGGCGTAGTCCTCGGCCCGGTCGGCAAGCACCTCGGAGGAGCACACCTCGTTGAGTAGGCCCATCTCCAGCACCCGGGGGGCCGACAGCCGGTCGGCGCAGAGCAGGAGCTCCATGGCCGCCGGGAAGGGGATCTGGCGGGGTAGTCGCACGGTCGTGCCCCCGCCGGCGAAGAGGCCCCGCTTGGGCTCGAGCACGCCGAAGGTGGCCGTATCGGCCGCCACCCGGATGTCGCACCCGCCCAGCATCTCCATGCCCCCGGCCACGCACGTCCCGTTGACGGCGGCGACGATCGGTTTGTACAGCTTCACGTTGCGGAGTACAGCTTTGACCCCGTCGTCGAGCCGGTAGCCGTCGATCTCGGTGACCCCGTCCTTCATCTGCGCCGACAAGGCGGTGATCTGGGGGATGTACGTCTTGAGGTCGGCCCCGACGCAGAAGTCCGGTCCCACCCCGGTCACGATGGCCACCCACGCATCGTCCTCGGCGTCGAACCGCTCCCAGGCGGCGCGCAGCTGGGCGAAGTGCTCCATGTCGAGCGCATTGCGCGCTTCGGGCCGGTCGATGGTGATCCTCACGATGTGGTCGTCACCCGGCTCGTAGTGGATGGGCATGGTCCTCTTTTCGGTTCGATTCGGTTCGGTCCGGCTGTCGTTTACCGGGTGGCGGTGTGGCTGCCCCGGCGTCCGGGGGTCAGTTGGACGGATGAGCCGCACAGGTCTTCGTCCTCGCCCGGCAGATCGTCCAGGTGGGCGTAGGCGCGGGTCCCGTCGGGCAGGTCGCAGATGAGGGCGGTCGACGTCGGGCCCTGTCGATCGTGGACGGTCGAGAAAGTGGCGACCACCGCGGGACCTTCGACGCCGGACACCACGGGCACGCTCGGCGCGGCGTTCGGGGGCCCGACGGCGTGGATGAAGCCCCCGGGCCGGGTCGACCACAGCGACGCGGTGTGGTGCTCCATGTGCATCCCGATCCCGGTGACCAGGCCAAGAGAGTCGGGGTCGTCCCGAAGGGTCTCGACCATGGCGGCCAGGGCGTGGGTGCAGTAGTTGCTACCTGGGCCCCCGTGGTAGGGGAGGCCGCCGGTGACGGTCAGAGCCCCACCGACGGGCAGGCCCAGGGCGTCGCAGGCGAAGCCCAACGAGCTGGCGAAGCACGAGTAGAGGTCGAAGTGGGACACCTCGTCGGCGATGTGCTTCCCGAGGGCGGCGGCCCCCGCCGCGGCCAGAGCGGATGACCGTCCGAGGTCGGGCCGGGCGGCCAGGGCCGGCGCCTCGTCGGCGGCACCCAGGCCCCGGAGGTGGACACGCTTGTCGGCCGGCACCCCCAGACGGTCGGCCTCGGCCACGGTGGCGACCAGCACGGCGGCCGCCATGTCGACGTCCATGATGGCCGTCATCAGCTTCGTGTACGGCGTGGCCACCATGCGGTTGTCGGGTGACGGTGTGGTGAGCTCGTCGGGGGTGCGAGTTATTGGGAACCAGGCGTGCTCAGGTTGCGCGGCCGCCACCTCGGACATCGGGGAGAGCAGGGCGCCGAGCTCGCGGCGGTGCTCGGCCGGCGTCCGCCCGAGGGCCGCCCGCCGGGCGGTATCCAAGAGCGCGAAGGTCAGGTAGGCCTGGTAGATCCCGTTGGCCGCCTCGTCGCGGTCGATGGTGATGGGGAACGGCGTGGGGGTGGCCGGGGCGTGGGACCACGGCGGGTCGGGGAGGTGGCGGCGGGTGGCGAGCGCCTCGGCCCCGACCACCAGGGCGAGGTCGAGCTCCCCCCTGGCCATGGCCAGCGCCGTCTGGCGGACCAGGCCCACGGGAACCGAGCCGCCGATGCCCGAGTAGACCCGGTGGGCGGGGTCGGCCCCCAACGCCGCGGCCAGTCGGCCGCACGGGTCGTCGTACTCCCAGGACTGGCAGTAGACGACCTGGAGGCTCTGCAAGGAGCGCAGGGCGTCGGGAGCCCCGGCGTCGCGGGCGGCCGCCCGGGCCACGTCCTCCCACAGGAGGAGGGGCTCCGGTGCGGGCTCCCGGCGCCAGGTGTGACGCGCCGCGCCGATGATGCACGGGGTCCGCGGGTCGACGGGCGCCATGGACCTCAGGAGGAGCGGGCCTGTCCGGGCAGCCGGATGGCCCGGTCGGCGATGATGTTCTTCTGCACTTCGGTGGAGCCACCGCCGATGGTGCTGTAGCGCTGGAAGGCGTAGAGCCGGGTCCACTTGCCGCGGTCCACCGAGTCCGGTCCACCGCGTGCCAACAGGCCGGCCGGACCGAGGAGGTCCACGGCCAGGTCGGCCAACGTCTGGGCCAACTCCGACCACTTCAGTTTGGCGAAGGGCACCTCGGGCCAGTTCTTCTCGCCCTTGATGATCTTGCTCAACGCCCGCATGGTGAGGAGTCGGGCCAACTCGATGTCGGTCCACGCCCGGGCCAGCCGCACCTGGATGGACGGGTCCTCGAGGGCGGCGGGGTTGACCGACCGGGCGGCCATGACCATGGCGCGGAGGTCGGCCGCCAGGCTGGAGATCTGCCCGGCGATGCCCACCCGCTCGTATCCGAGGGTGCCCATGGCCACCAGCCAGCCCTCGCCCTCGCCCCCGAGACGGCTGTCGAGGGGGAGGTGGGCGTCGTTGAAGTACACCTCGTTGAACATCTCCTCACCCGTCATGTCACGGATGGGCCGCACCTCGATCCCGGGGGTGTGCATGTCGACGATGAAGGCGGTGATCCCCTCGTGCTTGGCCCCACGCTCGATGGCGGTCGGGTCGGTCCGGAGGAGGAAGAGGCCCCAGCGGGCCAGGTGGGCGGTGGAGATCCAGATCTTCTGGCCGTTGACCACGTAGCCGTCGCCGTCACGGATGGCCGTGGTGCGCAGGTTGGCCAGGTCGTTGCCGGCGTCGGGCTCGGAGAACCCTTGACACCAGTGCTCGGAGGCGTCGAGGATGCAGGGGAGCCAGCGCGCCTTCTGCTCGTCGGTCCCCCAGGCGATGATCATCGGCCCGATCTGCCAGAGCCCGTTGGGGTTGGCGAGCCCCGGTGTCCGGTACTCGGTCATCACTTCGGAGTAGAGGATGCGTTGCATGGCGGTTGCCGCCCGCCCGTTGTACTCCTCGGGCCAGTGCACCGCCGCCCAACGCCCCTCGTTCAGGACCCGCTGCCAGCTCGCCCGGCGCTGCTGGGCCTTCTCCGGCGACATGGCTCCGTCGTCGGCCATCTCCTCGCTGGCCAGGAACGGCTCGAGGTGCTCGTCCAGCCATCCGCGCAGCTCGTCACGGAACTGTTCGTCTTCGGGGGCAAGGGTGAAGTCCACGGGACGAGATGCTAGCCGGGCACCCGTCTACACTGACGGGCAAATCGTCAACAGTGCCCCGGGGGGTCGCAGTGGACTTCACGTTCGATGCCGAGCAGCTGGCCTTGCAGGACGTGGCGCGCCGCGCCATGGACGAGATCGGTGGCGACGAGGTGCGTCGCTTGGCCGACGACCCCGTCGGGTTCGACGCCGGGCACTGGGCCCGCCTGGTCGACCTGGGGTGGACGGACATGTTGCAGCCCGGTTCGGGCGCCGGCCTCCTGGAGACGAGCATCGTGCTGGAGCAGATGGGACGGGTCCCCCTGCCCGGCCCGTTCTTCTCGTCGTGCGTGTACGCCACCCTGGCGGCCCGGGCCCTCGGTGCCGACGAACTCCTCGAGGGACTCGCCTCCGGTGGGCAGCGGGGCACGGTGGCTCTGCACGAGCAGGGCAACGGTCATCCTCTGGGCACGGTGCGGGCCCGGGCCCGGCGCAAGGGTGCCGGTTGGGTGGTGTCGGGAGCCAAGCCGATCGTGGTCGACGGGCACACGGCGGACTGGGCGATCGTGGTGGCACTGGCCGAGGACGGCGTCCGCTCGTTCCTCCTGCCTTCGCCGCGCGCCGAAGCCGTCCCGAATCTCGACCCCACCCGGAAGCTGGCCCGGCTGGTGCTGGACGACGAACCGGTCGAACCCCTCGGTCCCGTGGGCGACCAGACCCAGCTGTGGCGAGGGGTGCTCGACGACGTGGCCGTGGCCCTGTCGGCCGAGCTGGTCGGCGTCTGCCACCGGGCCCTCGACGAGGCCGTCGAGTACGCCAAGGAGCGGGTGGTGTTCGACCGTCCCATCGCCACGTTCCAGTCGGTCAAGCACCGCATCGTCGACATGTACCACGCACTGGAGATGGCGCGGGTGGGCGTCCACTTCGCCGCCTGGGCGTCGGACACCGGCGCACCGGAACGGTCGCGGACGGCGGCGATGGCCGCGGGCTACGCCTCGGAGGCGGCGGTGCGATTGACCGGGGACGACATCCAGGTCCACGGGGGCGTCGGGTTCACGTGGGCGAACGACGCCCACTTCCTGTTCAAGCGGGCCAAGCAGAATCAGGTGCTCATGGGGGGCAGCGGCCACCAGTGGCACCAGGTGGCGGCCGAGCTGATCGGCGCCTGACCGGGCCGACGCAACAGTCGACGAACCAGTCGACGCCAACGGAGATCGGGACCACCGGTCCCAGTGGGGGAGGGCCGATGACGGCACGGCAGCAGGAGACGACCGGGGGAGCGGAACCGATCGCCCCGTTCGACCCCTTCGAGCTCCAGGACACGGTGTCCGGCGACCTGCGGGATCCCTATCCGCGTATGGCCGAGCTCCGCCGGGAGGCACCGGTCCACTCCGGGCCCGTCGACCTCGGCAACGGCCTGCCCGGGGTCGACCCGGACCGCCCGCCTCCTGTCACCGTGTTCGGCTTCGACGAGGTGGTCCAGGTGCTGCGCGACGACGGGACGTACTCGTCGACGGTCTACGAGGGGATCATGGGCGAGGTGATGGGCCGGACCATCCTCCAGATGGACGAGCCCGAGCACCGGCTGCACCGGGCGCTGGTGTCCCCCACGTTCCGCACCAAGGTGCTGGAACGGTGGGAGGGGGGCCTGGTCCGCCTGGTGGTCGACGAGCTGATCGACAGATTCGCCGAGCGCGGCTCGGCGGACCTGGTCCGCGAGCTGACCTTCGACTTTCCCGTCCAGGTCATCGCCCGAATCCTGGGACTGCCCCGCGCCGACTTTCCGGTATTCCAGCGTTGGGCGGTCGAGATCACCAGTGTCGCCGCCAACTGGGACCGGGGGGTGGCCGCTTCAGCCGCCCTGCGCGACTATTTCGCCGACGTGCTGGTCGAGCGCCGGAAGCGTCCGGCCGACGACCTCATCAGCGATCTGGTGGTGGCCGAGGTGGACGGTCGCCGACTCGACGACGAGGAGATTTACTCCTTCCTCCGGCTCCTGTTGCCGGCAGGGGTGGAGACCACCTACCGGGCGTCCGGGAACCTGCTGTTCGGGCTGTTGACCCACCCGGACCAGATGCAGGCGGTCCGGGACGACCGTTCGTTGCTACCGGTGGCCTTCGAAGAGACGATCCGTTGGGAGCCGCCGGTGACGGTGATCCTGCGTCGGGCCAACCGGGACGCCGAGCTCGCCGGGGTCGAGGTGGCCGAGGGCGCCGACGTCGGCCTGCTCCTCGGCTCGGCCAATCGGGACGAGCGCAAATACGAGCGTCCGGACGAGTTCGACATCGCCCGGCCTTCGCGCCAGAGCGTGGGCTTCGGCTTCGGCGTCCACGTCTGCCTGGGGATGCACCTGGCCCGCATGGAGGCCCGGGTGGCCATCGACACGCTCCTCGACCGCCTGCCCGACTTCGAACTCTCGTCCGACCCCGCCCTGGACCCCCACATCAGGGGACTCGCCTTCCGGTCCCCGGTCACACTGCCCGTCACCTTCGCGGCGTGCTGACCCACGGAGGAGGCGGTCATCCGCCTTCCCGACGCGGACGAGGTTAGGTTGACCCGATGCCCGTCTGGCTGACCGAAGAGGAGTACCGGGTGCTGGAGGCGGCCTGCGAATGCCTCATCCCCCGCTCCGACCGGGGTCCGGGTGCCACGGCCGCCGGCGTGGCCGACTACGTGGACGGGCTGCTCGGCGCCTTCTCCTTCGACCCGCCGCGGATCTGGGCCGGGGGCCCGACGTCGGGGAGGATGGGGGGCGAGGCCGGCTTCGCCCGGTTCCACCAGCTGTCGGCGATCGACGAGTTGGCCTGGCGCACGCGTATCGAGGGGTCCCAGAGCCTGCCGGAACGCGAGTTCAACGGCCCGGTGGTGGGTCTCCAGGAACGGTACCGCCAGGGACTCGATGCCCTCGGCGCCGACTTCTGCGATCTCGATGTGAGGGGACGGGAGGCCCGCTTGCGGGCCGACACCGAATTCGCGGACCTGCTGTACGGGCACGCCTGCGAGGGCATGTACGGAGCCCCTGAGTACGGCGGCAACCGCGATCTCCTCGGATGGCGGGCCATCGGGTTCGAGGGCGACGTCCAGCCCCGCGGGTGGACCGACGAGGAGGTCACCCGTCCATGACCCTCGACGCCGTGATCGTGGGGTCGGGCCCGGGCGGGGCCACTGTGGCCGACGTGCTCACCGCCGCCGGGTGGACGGTGGCCATCGTGGAGAAGGGGCGGAACCACCTGCTCGACCCCGACGACCTGACCCGGCCGGCGTCGGACTTCTCCAACGACGAGGTCAAGTTCCGCAGCCGGTACTTCCTCGGTCCCGACCCGCTCATCGAGCCCCGCACGTTCCGGGCGTCGGAGGACGACGGGGAGCGAACGTTCGTCGGGGAGGTCAACTCGGTGCCGTCGACGGTGGGTGGCGGCGGGACCCACGCCGACGGGAAGGTGCCCCGGTTCCGCCCCGACGACTTCCGGCTGGTATCGCGCTTCGGCCCCCAGGACGGGGCCGACGTCGCCGACTGGCCGCTCGACTACGACGAGCTCGAGCCGTACTACGCCGAGGTGGAGCGGTCGGTCGGCGTGGCCGGCACCGACGGCGCCAACCCCTTCGCCGGTCCCCGCTCCGGACCGTTCCCCATGCCGTCGGGGGCACCGATGTTCGGTGCCACCGTGTCGGTGGCCGCGGCCGAACGGCTCGGCTACCACCCCTACCCGGCTCCGACGGCGGCCAACAGCGTCCCCTACGACGGCAGGCCGGCGTGCAACAACTGCGGCTTCTGCGCGTTCTTCGGCTGCCCGATCCACGCCAAGGGCGACCCGGTGGCGATGCTGCGTCGGGCCATGGCCACGGGCCGGGTCGAGCTGCTGCCCGAGACGTTCGCGTCCGGCATCCGCACCGTCCAGAACCGGGCCACCGGGGTCGACGTGGTGGGGCCCGACGGCGCGGCCAGGTTCCTTGCCGCCCGTCACGTGGTGGTGGCGGCCGGGGCCATCGAGACACCTCGCCTGTTGCTGCTGTCCGGATTCGACCACCCGTTGATCGGGCGCTACCTGATGACCCACTTCCAGACGATCGTGGCCGGGGGGATGCCGTTCCGCACCTACGCCGAGCGGGGCCGGGCGGTCACCCACGTGCACGACGACATGATCGTCGGCGACGACGCCTCGCGTCAGGCGGCCGCAGAGGGCGGCCTGCCCTGGATGCGGGGCGGCCTGGTCGAGCACAGCGGCGCGGCCCTGCCCATCCTCGAGGCCACCCACTACCCGTGGGGCAGTGCCCACCCCGGCCTCATGGCCGACTCGCCGATCCGGGCGCGGCTGTGGGCCTTCATCATGCAGGGCGAAGATCTCCCCTATCCGACGAACCGGGTCGACCTCGACCCCACGATCCGGGACGCCCGGGGGTTCCCGGCGGCCCGGGTGACGTACCGCGCCGGTCGTCACGAGCACGTGGCCTCCGACCACTACGGGCCCCGGCTGGCGGCGATCCTGAAGGAGATGGGAGCGGAGTGGACGGCGGTGACCTCCTCGCCCGGGCGGGGCAACGCGGCGTCCCCCGAGGCCGTGCCCGAGAGTCGCCACAACGTGGGCACGGTGCGGATGGGTGCCGACCCGGCATCGTCGGTGGTCGACCCCCAGGGGCGCATGCACGACGTCGAGAACGTGGTGGTGGCCGACTCCTCGGTGTTCGTCACGTCCGCCGGCTACGGACCCACGCTCACCCTGGTGGCCCTGGCGGCCAGGGCCGCGCACGTGCTGGCCGGCACCCGGCCGGCGTAGGCCCCGCTGTCAGCCCGCGCCGCGGGTGAGCAGCAACGAGCCGGCGATGGGGCCGCCGCCGTTGCTGACGGCCGCCACCTCGGGTGGACGCCCGCCCGGTCTGGTCACCTGGCGATCCCCGCCCTCGCCCCGGAGTTGGACGCACGCCTCGTGGATCAAGCCGAATCCGTGCAGGCGGCCGCCGGAGAGCTGACCGCCGGCCGTGTTGAGGGGGAGCACCCCGTCGAGGGCGATGGCCGACCCGCCCTCCACGAACGGGCCGCCCTCCCCCCGACCGCAGAAGCCCAGGGCCTCGATCCAGACCATGGCGAGGATGGAGAACCCGTCGTAGAGCTGGGCCACGTCGACGTCCGCCGGGGTCAGCTCGGTCCGCTCCCACATCGACGCCGCCGCGTCCCGGGCGGCCATGGTGGTCATGTCGTCGAACTGGTCCCAACTGGGCCGTCCCCGCAGTGCGGTACCCACCGCATTGACGTGGCAGGCGGGCCGGGGCGCATCCGGCGCGTAGTCGCAGTGGGACACGACGAAGGCGGTGGACCCGTCACTGGGCGCGTCGCAGTCGAACAGACCGAGCGGGGTCGAGATCATGCGGGCTGACAGGTAAGCCTCTAAGTCCATGGGCTCGCGGTAGATGGCGGTTGGGTTGAGGCCCGCATTGCGACGGGCGTTGAGGGCGATCTGGCCGAGCTGGTCGCGGGTCAACCCGAACTCGTGGATCCGGCGCTGGGCGACCATGGCCAGCCAGTTGACGGCGGACACGGCGCCGAACGGCAGGGTCCACTGCAGGAATCCCGAAAAACGCGGCACCGAGCCGGATCCGCCGCCATCACCGCCGATGCCCTGGCGGCTGCCCGACCCCTGGGCGGTCGACTCGGTGACGGTCCGGTAGACGAGGACGTGACGGGCCAGACCCGCCCCGACGGCCAGGCAGGCAGCTATGAGGGCCCGCATCTGACCGGGGCCCTCGCCACCGCCGTCGTGCCAGTCGAGGGACAGCCGGAGCGCGTCCTGGACCTCCGGGGTGGTCGGTCCGGCGAACCCCGGGGTGCCCGTCCCCATGCCCGGATACGTGGCCAGGCCGTCGATGTCGTCGCGGGTGAGGCCGGCGTCGGCCACCGCGTCCAGGCAGGCGTCGAGGGTCAGATCGAGCTCGGAGCGGCCGAGACGGCGCCCGATCGCCGACTGGCCGATCCCGGTGATGGCGGCCCGGCGCTCGAGGGGCTCGGTCGTGCTCACGACGCCGACCCGTCCGCCGGACGGAACAGCGGGAGGTAGACGTCGTCATTCTGTTCGAATACCACCTCGAGGGCCATCCCGGTGGCGACGTCATCGGGATCCACACCGACCAGATTGGTGGTGAGGCGAACGTCCTCCTGCTCCTCGATGGCCACCAGGCCGATGATGTAGGGCTCGCTGCCCGGGATCCAGGCGTGCACGTTGACGGTGTGGGCCACCAGGGTGGCCCGCCCACTGACGGGCTCGACGGCGACATCGGCCGAGATGCAGAAGGGGCAGCGGGGATACGGGGGGTGGATGAACGAGCGGCAGTCCTGGCAGCGGAGGAACCGGAGCCGCCCGTCGGCACCGCTGGTCCAGAAGAACTCGTTGTCCGGCTCCAGCCGGGGGAGGAGCCGGATCGACGGCCCGTCGGCAGTCACCGGGCCGCCTTGGGCGTCGTCGTCGGATGTTCGTCGGTGGAGGTGCTCATCGGCCGGAGAGGACCTCGGGATTGACACAGTGGAGGGGTCGGGCCCCGGCCAACAGGCGGCACAGGTCGTCGGCGATGATCCGGGTGTGGTTCGACTCGGTGTCGTAGGTGGCACCGCCGATGTGCGGCGCCAGCACCACCGAGTCCAATGACGTGAGTGGATGGTCAGGGGCCAGGAACTCCCCCTCGAAGTGGTCGAGTCCGGCAGCGGACACCTTGCCGGAACGCAGGGACTCGACCAGTGCGTCGGTGTCGTGGAGGGCGGCCCGGGCCGAGTTGATGAAGACCACACCATCGCGCATCGCCGCGAACTGGGCCGCTCCGATCATGCCGGTCGTCTCGGGGGTGACCGGCGCGTGCAGGGACACCACGTCGGCCCGCTCGAGCAGCTCGTCGAGGGACACCGTCGACTCGTCGGCGTAGGGGTCGTAGGCGATGACCTCCATGCCCAGGCCCCGCAGACGCCACCGCAGCGCCCGTCCCACCGCACCCAGACCGACCAGGCCGGCGGTGCGCCCGGCCAGCTCCCAGGCCCGGAAGCGCTGGTAGGGGATGGTGCCCTCTTTGTAGATGTCCCCCTTGCGTACGTCGGCGTCGGCAGCCACCAGGCCGCGGGTGGCCGCGAACATCAGGCCCACGGCCAGCTCGGCCACGCCGTCGGCGTTGCGTCCCGGAGCCCGCAGCACCGGCACGCCGGCCGCCGTGGCGGCCGCCACGTCGACGTTGGTCGGGTCGCCCCGGCAGCTGCCGACGGCCACCAGCGGCAGTTCGAACAGCGGCCCCGCGCACCGGTCGCTCTCGACGATGGCGATGGTGGCCCCCTCGGAAGCCATGCGCGCCGCCAACTGCTCGGCGTCGTAGATGCGCAGGGTCGGCTGGTCGAGCCACGAGTCCAGCGTCAGGTCGGCCAGCTGGCCGAGCAGGTCGAGTCCGGGCCCGCCGACCGCTGCGGTCACCAGAGCCTTGGGCCGTACGTCGGGCATGCGATCAGATCCCCCTGGTCGATGGCGGGCAATGCCGGAGGGTAGCACCCACCTCCGACGGGTTCGGGTCCATACTGTCCGGTCAGAGACGGTACGCCGGGGTGGGGACGAGCACTGGGGGACGGGTCGGTGGGGGAGAGCGGACAGACGACGACCAGGCCCGACGGGGGCACGTGCACGGTCGGCGTGGACATCGGGACCACCTCGGTCAAGGCCGTGGCCGTGGACGCCCGCGGCGAGGTGGTGGCCCGGACGCGTGTCCCCCATACGGTGGGCACCCCCACCGTCGACCATCTCGAGCACGACGCCGCCAAGGCCTGGCGACGAGGGCCCCGACGGGCCTTCGCCCAGGTCTCGGCGGCGCTCGACGGACCGGCCGCCGGCGTGGTCACCACGGCCATGGTCCCGTCCATCACCGCCGTGGACCGCCGCGGCATCCCCCGCCTGCCCGGCCTCCTGTACGGCGACGACCGGGCTCGCACCGACCCCTGGGGCGGCGACCCGGTGGCCCGGCGCAACGCGCACGGGGGCGAGCGCGGCGAGGGGGCGCGGATGTTGACCTGGGCCGTGGGCCAGATGCCCGACGCCGCCGGCTACTGGCCGAGCCAGGCCGTGGCGACCCATGCACTGTCCGGGGTGCCCGCCGTCGACTCGGCCGCGGCCACCACTTTCGGCCCGCTCGTCCCGAACGGGCGGTGGGACCGGGAGGCACTGGCCGCCCTCGGCCTCGACGAGAGCCGCGTGGCCCGGATCGTCCCGTTCGGGCAGGCCGCCGGGACGGTTGCCGGCACGTCGACGGTGGTCGGAGGTGGGTCGATCGACGCCTTCTGCGAACAGATCGTGGCCGGGGCCGACGAGCCGGGGGACGTGCTGGTGATCTTCGGCGCCACGCTGATCGTCTGGGTGGTGTCCGACGCCTGGCTCGAGTTGCCCGGCTTCACCACCTTCCCGTCCACGGCGGCCGGACGGGTGCTGATCGGCGGCCCGAGCAATGCCGGCGGATTGTTCGTCGACTGGGTGCGCGCCATGGTCGGTGCGCCCGATCCCCGACGGGCGTCCCGAGGCGGGGCGGCCCGGCCACCGGGCGGCCGGGCGGGGGACACGGGTGCGGTCCCGGTGTGGCTCCCCTACCTGAGGGGCGAGCGGACCCCGTTCCACGACCCATGGCTTCGGGCAAGTCTGCATGGCCTGGACATCACCATGGGCCCCGCATCGGTCGTCCGCGCCGCCCACGAGGCCAGCGGGTTCGTGGTCCGCCGGATGATCGAGCGGTCCGGGGTGACCCCGCGCCGGATCGTGGCCACCGGTGGGGGGTCGCGGTCCACTCCGTGGATGGAGGCCGTCGCCGATGCCACCGGGCTGTCCGTGGACACCGTGGCCGTCCCCGAGGGCGCGGCCCTCGGCGCGGCCTTCCTGGCCCGGCTGACCGCCGGTCTCGAGTCCGACTTCGGAGTGGCCGCCAGCTGGGCGAAGCGCGGCCGGACCATCGATCCCGACCCCGACTGGGTGGCCGCCGCGTCCGATCGCTACCACCGCGTGGTGGAGCTCGGCCCGCCGGACTGAACGGTCGGCTCAGGCCGGTGCCAGCCCGGCGGCCACGGGGTTGGGCGTGAAGGTCGCCTTCAGTACACCGCTGATCTCGGGCCGCGACAGGGCCAGCAGGGCGTCCCACCACCCCTCGAGGGCGAAGCGGTGGGTGACCATGTCGGTCAAGTCGATCCTCCGGTCCTGGACCAGTTGCAGGTAGTGCTCGATGGCGTGTTGGCGGGTCCCTTCGAACTCCTCCTGGGCGAAGGCGTTGGAGCCGACGATGGTGAGCTCCTTGAAGTAGACGGGAGTCCACTCCCACCGACCCGGTATGGCGACCCCCGTGTACACGAGCCGGCCCCGTTCGGCCAGGACCCTTACGCCCACCTCGAAGGTCTCGGGCTTGGCGATGGTGTCGTAGACGACGTCGATCCGGCCGGGGTGGGCCATGGGGAGGCCGGCGAACGCCTGGTGGAGCACGGCCCCCGACCAGTCGGCCAGGGCTTCCACGGTGGCCACACTCGGCTCGTGGGGCACCACGACTGCTGCGCCGTAGCGCCGGGCCATCTCTCCTTGGGCCGGGAAGCGGGCCACGACGGCCACTTCCACCTCCGGGTGGAAGGCGGAGAGGATGGCCACGCTGGCGAGGCCCAGCGCCCCGGCCCCGTAGACGACAGCCCGCCCGGACGGAGGAGGAGGGTTGCGCACGATGGCGTGGAAGGCCACCGAGAACGGGTCGGCCATGACGGCCGCCTCGTCCGAGATGTCGTCGGGCACCGGGATGAGCATCGAGTCGTGGGCGGCCATCAGTTCGGCCCAGGCGCCCGGGGCCCCGGTGATCACGCCGATGTGGACCCCGGGTCCGAGGTGGCCCTTGGTGAACGACCAGCACAGGTTGACGTCGCCAGCCTGACACGGGGGGCAGACGGGGGAAATGCCCCGTGGGGCACAGCTCAACCACGGATTCAGTACGACCCGCTGGCCGACGTCGAGGCCTCGCGCCTCGGGCCCGAGGGCGACGACCTCGGCGACCACCTCGTGACCGGGCACGTGGGGGAGCGAGGAGAAGGCGGCCATGGGGTTGTCGATGTCACCGTCGGCGAAGTCGCCGAGGACCAGCTTGGCGTCGGATCCGCACACCCCCGAGAGGATCGGGCGGGTGACTACCCAGTCCGGGCGGACGGGCCGGGCGTCGTCCACGTGGTGGAGCCCGAAGGGCAGCGACGCCAGGTGCTTCTCCAGCTCGTCCGTCGCCACCGGCCTCGGCTCGTCGCGGTCGGGTCGGGACCCGAACACCAGAGCCTTCAAGGCCGGGACCCCGGACCCGGCCGGGGCTCGGTGGCCACTGTCCGTTGGTCCGACTGCTCGTCGGCCGGCGCACCCATCGACCGCATGGCCACCACGAACCCGTCGAAGTCCTTGGTCTTCATCTCCACCACGGCGCGCATGTCGGGAATGTAGTGCTCGAAGGCGCCGTCGCTTACGCAGTCGACGATCCCTTCGGCCACCTCGTCGGCCGGGGCCAACGGTCCGTCGTAGTCCGCCGGGTCGTTTCCGGGCTGGTCCCAGATCTCGGTGTCGATGGCCCCGGGCAGGACGAGCCGGACCGCCACCCCGGTCCCGTACAGATCGGCCGCCAGCGACTCGCTCCACCCGGCGAGGGCGAACTTGGATGCGCTGTAGGCCGCCTCGTGGGTGATGCCGAGCCGACCACCCAGGCTCGACACGTTGACGATGGTGCCTCGCCCCCGCTCCAGCAGTCGGGGGAGCAGGGCCAGCGTGAGGGCGACCGGGGAGAAGAAATTGACCGTCATCGCCCGGGTCACCTCGTCCATGGTGAGCCGGTCGGCCGGGCGGCGCATGGGGATCCCGGCATTGTTGACGATGATGTCGACGGGACCCGTCCGGTCCCAGACCGAGCGTCCGATGGCCGCCGCCGCTTCCGGGGCGGCGAGGTCGCAGGGGAAGACTGTCGCCTCGCCGCCTGCCGCCCGGCACTCGGCCGCCACCTGTTCGAGCCGATCGACCCGTCGGGCCACGAGGGCGACTGTCGCTCCCCGATCAGCCATCCTCACGGCCGTTGCCGCGCCGATACCCGACGAGGCCCCGGTCACCAGCACCGAAGTCCCGGGACCGACGGCCCGAGCGTTGCCGGCCACTTCGTCAGGTTCCCCTGCGGCCCGGGGGGTGCTCATCGGGGCATCCCTCCGTCGGGCTCGCCGTCGGGTCCAGCGTCGGGCTCAGCGTGCATCCGGGTCATCGAGCGAGGATAGGGCCTCCCACCCCTCGGGAGGGGGGTCGAGCCTCCAGTACTGCTCGGGCACGTTGGCATCGAGGCGCTCGGCCAGCAGGTGCTCGCGCTCAAGGGCGGCTACCTGGCTGGCGTAGCAGGCGATCGCCGCACGCTTGGCGGCCATGTCGACCTGCATGGGGACGACGGACGGGGTGGGCCACAGCCCGCGGCGGAACAGTGTCGAGATCCGCCAGGCGAGGAGGCCGGGAAGGTGTTTGTACCCGGCGTCCTCATAGGCGAACCACAGTGGGGCGTCGGGTCCGGCGGCGAGGGCGTCGCGCACCAGCAGTCCGGCCGCGTGGGTGAGACCGTGATCCGGATTGGCGAGGCCCATCGGCAGGAACACGGCGGTGGGGCCGATGTCGCGCACCGCCCGCTCGAGTACGGGTGCGACGTCGGCCGGTGCCGGACGACGAACGGGTTCCACGTACTGGTGGTCGACGAACTCCAGCCACTCGGTCCCGGCCCCCAACAGGGCCATGGCCTCCCCGTCCTCCTCCCGGCGGACGGCGACGATGTCGTCGCCGGCCTGGAATCCCCCCGCCGCGTCCCACTCGCTGACTTCGGTCGGATAGACGTCGGGGCGACCGCCCATGACGGTGACGACCGTGCAGGCGGGGTGGGGGCCGATCACGTGGGCGGCACCCAGCGCGGCGTCGTCGAAGTGGGGGGAGACGACCACGATGCGGTCCAGTGCCCCGTCCTCGAGCGCGCCCCACATCCGCCGAGGATCCATGAGGGGGAGCGTAACGGAGACCGGCGGCTCAGCCCAGGGCCCGCCGGTTGAATCCGATCATGCCGATGACCATCAGCACGATCAGATAAGTCACGCCCACCACGAAGCACACCCACGTCTGGATATGGGGGACGTGGGGGACCATGAGGCCCCGCAACCCCTCACTGACGTAGGTCATGGGGTTGAGGGCGCTCACCACCTGGAACCAGCGCAGGTGTCCGAGGGAGGGCCAGGGATACTGGCTGCACCCGGTGAAGATGAGGGGGGTGAGGACGAGGGCGAAGGTCACGTTGATCCGGTTCGGGGGGACGTAGGTTCCGAGGATCAGGCCCATGGCCGAGCCGAGCAGGGAGCCGATGACGATCATGACGAACACGGCGAGACCGGTCGAGCTGCTCCAGGGGATGGACCCGAGGATCCAGATGCCGATCGGGAACATGACGGCGGCCGCCACGAAGGCGCGCATGGCGGCGAAGACCACCTTCTCCACGGCCACCGCCCCGATCGGGAGCGGGGCGAGCAGGCGGTCCTCGATCTCGTTGCTATAGGAGAACTCGATCACCAGGGGCAGCGCCGTGCTCTGTAGGCCGGTGAGCACGGCGGCCAGAGCCACCAGCCCCGGAAACAGCACCAGCTGATACCCGGGCCGCGCGTAGCCGAGCTCGGTGAGGACCTTGCCGAAGACGAACAGCAGGAACAGGGGCTGCAGGATGACCTGGGCCAGGAAGATGGGGAACTCCCGGCCGGTGACGAACAGGTCGCGGCGCAAGATGGCGAGACCCGTGCGCCACGGGCCCCAACGGGGGAGTTCGCGCAGTGCGGCGGGGCGAGTGTCGGCGGGACGGGGGTCGGCATCGGCCACGGTCATCGCAGGGCCCTCCCGGTCAGGTGGATGAACACGTCCTCCAGGTTGGGCTCGCCGAGCCGGGCGTCCGTGAGGCTGCCGCCGGCGGCGCTGACGGCCTGGGCCACCGGAGCAACGTAACCGGCGGGCTCGCCCTCCACGTAGATCCGCAGTCGCCAGGCACCCGTGACCGGATCGTCCAGCCGCTCGGTCTCCCGGACGCCGGGAAGGGCGCCGATGGTTGCGGCCAGCGCGCCGGCATCGGTGGTCGGCCCGGGATCGACCGCGCAGTCGAGGGTGCGTTCACTGGCCATGCCGCGCACCAGGGCGGCGGGCGTGTCGAGGGCGAGGAGCGTGCCGTGGTCGATGATGGCCACTCGGTCGCTCAAGGTGGCCGCCTCGTCCATGTCGTGGGTGGTGATCACCACCGTCGTGCCGGCCTGCTGTAGTTCCGCCACCTTCTCCCACAAGAAGAGCCGGGCCGCCGGGTCGAGTCCGGTCGACGGCTCGTCGAGGAACAACACGGACGGTGCGTGCATCAGGGCCCGGGCGATCATCATCCGCTGGATCTGACCGCCCGAGAAGTCGTCGGGCCGCCCGTCGGGCCGGTCGGCCAGGCCGAACTGGTCGAGCAGGGCATCGGCCAGGCGGATGCGTTCCGCCCGGGGGACGCCGTGATAGCTGGCGTGGAACAGGAGGTTCTGGCGCACCGAGAGCGATCGGTCGAGATTGTTCTGCTGGGGGACCACGCCGAGCACGCGGCGGGCCCCCACCGGATCGGCCACCACGTCGACCCCGGCCACGATGGCCCGGCCCCGGGTGGGTCGGATGCGGGTGGTGAGGATTCCGATGGTCGTCGACTTGCCGGCGCCGTTCGGGCCGAGAAAGCCGAATACCTCGCCCTGTCGGACCTGGAAGCTGACACCGGCCAGGGAATCGACAGCCGACTTGGGGTAGCGCTTGGCCAGTCCGTCGACCTCGACGGCGGGCGCCCGGCCGTCGCCCGGTGGCTGCACCGTCAGGGCGGCGCCCGTCGTCTCGTGCGGTCCTCCGTGCATTCCCCCGTGACTCCTCACTGCTCGTGGGCGTGCCGGGACCGGCTCTCGGGACGCCCGACATGTCCCCGTTCGGGGCCGACGATACGGTACGGGGGCACGCCCGGCGTCGACCGCTCACAGCGACGTCAGAACGCGGGCCCATCGGGGGAGGTGGAGGTGGTGGACAGCACCGTGGCGGACACCGCCGGCGCCGTGTCGCCCCGCCCCTGTTTGCCGAGCGCCGGGGGAGCCGGGTGAGCCGGGTGTCACGGTGGAATCCGGCGGCGGCGGTGGCCGGATCGTGGGGGCACTTCCGGCGACGTCCCCGTGGCACCCAGATCCGGACGGTGGTGATGGTGGGAGCAGTCCTGATCGGGACCTCGGTGTGGGTGGCCTCGGCGCCGACGAGCGCCTCGCCTCCGAGCGCCACGGGAGCGGGCAACCCGAACGGCTCCGCCGGTGCCGGGCCCGGTGCCGGACCGGTTCCGGTCGAGCGGGCGAGCACGTCCTCGCGCGGGGTGTCCGCCACCGCCATCAACGTGGTCTTCCCGGTGGTCGCCCTCAACTCCCTGGCCGGCAAGTTGGGCTTCGCCCAGGATGTCGAGTACGGGCAACAGGCCGAGGCCATCAACCTCTATGTGAACCAGATCAACCGGTCAGGCGGGATCAACGGTCGGCGGATCGATCCCATCATCACGTCCTACGACCCGGCCAGCGAGTCGGGCATGCGCGCCTTGTGCAAGACCTGGACCGAGGGTTCGCCGGCCGCCTTCGCGGTGGTCGACGGCCTCGGGGCGTGGACCGGTGACAACCAGCTCTGCGTCACCCAGGAGGGTCAGACCCCCTTCCTCGGGGAGTGGACGACGGTCACCAACTGGACCGACCAGGGCTCCCCGTACCTGTGGTGGACCGGTCCCGACCAGTCCGCCATCCTCCGGGCCGTCGTCAGCTGGGGGCTCAGCGCCCACCTCCTCGGACACGGGCGCACGGTGGGGATCATCGCCGGAGACCGGGCCTCGGACCAGGCCGCCCTCAACGACGCCCTCCTGCCCGCACTGGCCAAGGCGGGCGTGCACCCGGTGGTCGAGACCATCGCCTCTGATCCGTCGGCCACCGCCACCACCGACAGCCAGGCACCGCTGATCGTCCAGCAGTTCCGGAGCGCCGGGGTCGACTCGGTCATCCCGCTGATACCGTTCAACGCCTTCTTCCCGGTCCTCCAGGCCGAGAGTGACCAGCACTACTTCCCCCGGCTCCTCCTCAGCGACTACGAGTCGAGCATCGAGTCGTCCCTCGGGCTGCTCCCGATCCCCTACGCCAAGGCCCTCAACGGGCAACAGGGGGTCACCACCGAGACCCTGGGCGGGATCGACGACGACCGGCCCCAGAGCCAAGGCGGCTACGACCCCGGACTGCGGAGCTGTTGGACGCCGTGGCACGCGGCGTACCCCCAGATCCCTCCCGGGACCCTGTCCTTCTACATCGAGGAACAGGGACCGATCGCCCTGTGGTGCCAGGCCATCCGCCTGTTCGCCGCCGCCGCCCGGGCGGCAGGACCCGATCTCAACCGGCGCACGTTCGTGACGGCCATGTCCCACGTGACCGGGTTCCCCGGGACGAACAGCCCGGTACTGAGCTACGGGCCGGACAAGCGGTTCGGTCCGACCAGCTACCAGGTGGTCCGACTGCACATCAACTCGCCGCTGTCGACCCAGTGCGCCTTGCCCAAGAACCGCATTCCCCAGGTGACCTGCTGGGTGCAGGTGCAGCCGTTTACCCCTCTGCCCCCTCCGTGAGTCTCCCGGCGGACGCCGGGGAGCCGCTGGTATACAGACGCCATGGAACCTGTCCCCGCCGGACCGCTGGCCGCCGAGCGGTGGAACACCGACGGCTGGTGTCTCGTCGAGGGCCTCTTCTCCCCGGACGAGGTGGCGGCCGCCATCGACGAGGTCCACTCCCTCTTTCCTTCGGCCGACGCGGTGGCCACCGGCGAGGTCCGGGACTTCAACTTGAGCTGGGACTCGGTGAAGCCGGTGTTCCCCTTCGCCGGACGCGCCCTCAACCGCCTGGTCGTCCACGACTCGGTCATCGACCTGGCCCAGTCGCTGCTGGGCACCGACCACGTCCGCCTCTATCAGGGAACGGCCAGTGCCAAGTACACCGGGACCCATGACGACTACGAGCAGCTCCTCCACGCCGACTTCGGCAATCACACGCTGGTCGTGCCCCGCCACGACGTGGGCTACCAGCACCTGCTCCTCTTCATCTACCTGAGCGACGTGACCCCGGACACGGCGGCCACGAGGATCGTCCCCCTCGGGCTGACCGGGGGGATCCCGGCGGAGCGGACCTATCTCGATCTGGCCGAGTACGCCGATATCTACTCAGCAGAGGTGCCGGCCTCCGGACCCGCCGGCACGGTGCTCGCCTACCGACCCGACGTCTACCACCGGGGGACTGCGCTCCGGGCGCCCGACTCGGCCCGGTTCCTCCTGCACGTGGCCTACAAGCCGGTGGGCACCGACTGGGCCGGCTACCACACCTTCCCCATCCACGGCGAGGGGACGGCGTGGCACCACTTCGTGTCCGGCGCCACGGTGCGCCAGCTGACGGTGCTCGGGTTCCCGGAGCCGGGGCATCCCTACTGGACACCTGAGACACTCCGGGGGGTGGCCGCCCGCTATCCGGGGCTCGACATGACGCCCTGGTTCGAGGCGGGGCCGCATGGCGGATCGGGCTGATCCGGCGGCGACTGCCGGGGAGGTCGTCCCGTGGTGGCAGCGCGGCGTCCTCTACCAGGTGTACCCCCGGTCCTTCGCCGACTCGAACGGCGACGGCGTCGGCGACCTGCCCGGCATCGTCGACCACCTCGACCACCTCCAGTGGTTGGGGGTGGACGGCATCTGGCTCGGCCCGGTCACCGTCTCGCCCAACGTCGACTGGGGGTACGACGTGGCCGACTACCTGGCCGTCGACCCCGAGCTCGGCACGCTCGACGACCTCGACCGCCTGATCGCCGAGGCCGGGCGACGGGGCATCCGGGTCCTGATGGACCTGGTCCCCAACCACACCAGCGACCAGCACCCGTGGTTCGTCGATTCCCGGACGTCGAGGACGTCCATCCACCGGAACTGGTACGTGTGGGCCGACCCTGCACCCGACGGCTCACCTCCGAACAACTGGGTCTCCAGCTTCGGGGGCCGGGCGTGGACCCTGGACGAGGCCACCGGGCAGTACTACCTGCACAACCACCTCCGTGAGCAGCCCGACCTCAACTGGTGGGAGCCGGCCGTTGGGGAGGCCTTCGACCGCATCCTGGCCTACTGGCTCGAACGCGGCGTGGCCGGGTTCCGCATCGACGTGTGCAACATGATCATCAAGGACGCCGAGCTGCGGGACAACCCGCCCGCGCTCGACTCGGACCCGCTCGACGTCCGCATCTTCGGGCAACGTCCCGAGTTCACCAGCGACCGGCCCGAGGTGCACGGTGTGCTCCGCCGCTGGCGCAGCCTGGCCGACCGCTACCCGGGCCGGCTCCTCCTGGGGGAGACCCCGGTGCCCACCATGGACTCGCTGGCCCGGTATTACGGCGACGGGACCGACGAGCTCCACCTCGCCTTCAACTTCCCCTTCCTGACCGCGCCGTTCGAGGCCGAGGCCCTCCGCGACATCGTGGAGGCGTCCGAGCGGGCGCTGCCGGCCGGTGCGTGGCCGGTGTGGACCGGGTCCAACCACGACCTGGGCCGACTGGCCACCCGGTGGGCCAGGGGGGACCGGGCCAAGGCGAGAGCGGCGCTCGTCATGCTGCTCTGCCTGCGGGGCACTCCCGTGCTGTACCAAGGGGACGAGCTGGGTCTGGTCGACACCGAGGTGCCCCACGGGGCGATGCGGGATCCGCTCGGCATCGCCTACTACCCGCACTGGGCCGGCCGGGACGGGTGCCGCACGCCGATGCCGTGGCGGGACGGGCCGGGAGGCGGGTTCACCGGAGCGGACGTGCCGCCGTGGCTTCCCGTCGGCGACACCGGTTCGTACAACCTCGGGGACCAGCGGGACGATGCGGACTCGACGGTCAACATGGTGCGGGAACTGATCGACCTCCGGCGTCGCCAGCCGGCGCTCCACGGCGGGTCCTACCGGTCGCTGGCGGCCCCGCCCGATGCATGGGCCTGGTGCCGGGGCGAGAGTCTGACGGTGCTGGTCAACCTGTCCGATGACGGGGCGGCGATGAACGATGTCGAGGGCACCGTCCTGTTCGGCACCGAACGCCGCCGCGGCGAGTCGGTGGACGGCGGACTCCGGGTCGGGAGGTGGGAGGCGGTGGTGGTGGACACCGGGACGGAAGCGGGTCCGGTGCGGTGAGGCGGCAGGCTACGCGGTGCCCTCGCGGAGCCACCGGAGGCCGCCGAGAAGATGTGCGAGGTAGTCGGTGCTCTCCCAGGCGTGGGGGAAGTGCCCGAGCGCGGTCGAGAACACCCGGCCCTCACCCTCGGTGAAGCACCAGGCGAGCGGATAGCCGGCATCTGTCAGGGCAGGGCCCGGCGCGTCCGGGGCACGACCGTGCTCCTCGGGGCCCAACTCGTCCGGCCGGACGGTGAGCAGCACTTCGGCGTCGGGGCGGAGTTCGCTGAACAGGTACACCTCGTCGTGCCACGACCAGGTCGGGCCCAGATGGACCAGGGCCGGATGGACCGGACGGTGGACGTCGAGGGTGAACGTCCGGGTCCACGGGTGCCCGGCGAAGCGCGCTCCGACCAGGCAGCCGTACTCGTCCCACCCGTGGCAGGCATCGGTGGCCGAGTGGATGGCCAACACCGAAGTGGTGCCCGAGCGCACCTGGCGAAGCAGGGCGGCCCGCTGGTCCGTCGACCACGGCGTCTCGCCGATCGTGAAGAGGGCGACGACGGCCGCCCCGGCCAGCGTTTCGGCCGCCAGTGAGCGCACGTCCGTCACCCGGGTGCACCCGAGTCCGGCCATCTCGGCCAACTCGGCCACGGCGGCGGCCGACTGGTCGAGGACGCCGTGGATCCCGGCCGGACCGTCCCGGTAGGGAGCCACCTGGGTCACGTAGAGGAGGGCCGGGTCGGGCACGCCCGGAGCCTACAGTCGGGTCCGGAACCGGGCCGTCCCGATCGGGAGCGGACCGCTACGGTTGCCGCGATGAGCGGCGCCACCGAGGGCCGGCGACCGGGCCAGTCGGTGGTGAGCCGCCGCCAGCTGCTCGGATGGGGTCTGGCCGGGACGGCCGGACTGGTGGCGGCCGGCTGCTCGACTTCCGGAGTCGACGGGGCCGGCGCGGCGGACGGTCCCGGACCCCCGGGCCGGCTCACGGTCGACGGCCTCGTGCACCCGCTCGGTGTCGACGGTGCGGACGTGTGGTTCGCCTGGACGGTGCGGGACGCCCGCCGGGGAGCGAGCCAGAGTGCCCACCGGATCGTGGTCACCGGACCCCATGTCGGTACCGGCGCCGGCCCCGTCGTCTGGGACAGCGGCCAGGTCGCCTCGGGCGAGCAGGCGTTCGTCCGCTACGGCGGTCCCGAGCTGGCCACCGATGCGGCCTTCCGGTGGACGGTCCAGACCTGGGATGGCGCCGGGCGCCCGGGTCCGACCTCGGCCCCGGCGGCATTCGAGACGAGCCTCGGCCCTGGCGATTGGATAGCCCGGTGGATCCGCCGGACCGCCGACCCGGTGGCCGAGCCCGACCAGTACACCTACGCCCGCACGGAGTTCACGCTGCCGCCCGGCGCGGTGACCCGGGCCCGGTTGTCCGTCTCGGCCGACCAGCAGTACGAGTTGTACGTGAACGGGGTCCGCGCCGGCAAGGGCCAGGCCTACAGCTACCCGGACACCACGTACTTCGAGACGCTCGACGTCACCGGGCTCCTCCGCCCCGGTGCGGCCAACGCCCTGGCCGTGGTGACCAACTGGCAGGGTCCGACCAAGGGCCACCCCGCCGGCCAGCCCGGCCTCCTCGTGCAGCTGGCCGCCCACCGGCCGGACGGCTCGGTGCACCGGGTGGCCACCGACGGCTCGTGGCGGGTGACGAAGGGCGCCTGGCTGCCGGGCAGCCAGCGCAACCTCGAGGGCGACCTGGTGGACCACACCGAGGTGATCGACGGCCCGGGGGTGCCGCAGGGTTGGCTGCTTCCCGGATTCGACGACTCGGGCTGGTCGCCGCCCACGGTCCTCGGACGAGGACCATCGGAACCGTGGACGCGGCTGGTGCCGGTACGCACCCGCATCGTCGAGGTACCGCTCCCACCAGTTTCGGTCACCACGCTGGCGTCGGGTTCGGTGGTCGCCGACTTCGGCGCCGTCGTGGCCGCCGTCCCCACGGTGCGGTTCCACCAGGGGGTGGTCGGGCGCACGGTGGCCATGCGGGCCGGCTACCTGCTCGACGAGCCGACGACCGACCAGCCGTTCACCGGGGTTCCCGGCCAGGTCTCGGTGGCCCACGGCACCCAGCACACCGACATGAGCTACGGCTACGTCCAGCGGGGGGGCACCGAGGAGTTCCACCCCTTCGACTATCTCGGGTTCCGCTACTTCCAGGTCGACGGGGCCGGTGAGGTACTCGGGAGCGCCGACATCACCGCCCTGGCCCGGCACACCGCCTTGCCCGACCTGCCACCGGCCACCTTCACGTCGGACCAACCGGTGGTGGACGCCGTGTTCCGGCTCGGGATGCACTCGGCGGTCTTCACCGCCCAGGAGCAGTTCATCGACACGCCCACCCGGGAGAAGGGACCGTGGCTGTTCGACGGCTTCAACGAGTCGTGCACGGCCATGGCCGCGGTCGGCGAACAGAATCTGACCCGGAAGTCGCTGCTCGAATTCGCCCAGTCGCAGGGGCGGTATTGGCCCAACGGGGCGGTCAACAAGATCTACCCGACCGGGCTCGGCGCCCTCGACATCAACGAGTTCACCGAGATCTACCCGGAGTGGGTCTGGCAGTACTGGCTGCACACCGGCGACACCGGTCTGCTCGCCGCCGTCTACGGCGTCCTGGTCCGCCTGGCGGGCTACGTGCTGCACGCCGTCTCCCCGACGACGGGTCTGGTGACGTCACTGCCGGCCACCAACGTGTACTACGACTTCCCGGTGGTCACCCGGTTGAACGTGCTCGGTGTCAACGTGTTCCAGCGGGTGGCCGACGTGGCGGCCGCGCTGGGTCGTCCGACCGCCGAGGTCGCGCTCCAGCGCCGGCGCCGGGACCGATTGGCAGCGGCGGTCAACCGCCTCCTCACCCGGCCCGACGGGACCTTCGTGGACGGACTGGCCGCCGACGGCACACAGGAGTTGACGGCGTCGCAGACGGCCAACGCCTGCGCGGCCGCCTACGGGGTGGTACCGCACCGCCGCCTGGCGGCGGTGGCCGCCCTGGTGGCCAGCTCGGGCATGGAGGCTCCGCCCAACACCGCCGCCGAGGTCCTGCGCGCGTTGGACGTGGCCGGCCGCCACGCCGACCTGGTCGTCCTGCTGACCGACGCCACGGGCGACGGCTGGGCCAACATCGTCGCCCGCGGGGCCACCTTCACCTGGGAGGTGTGGAACCCATCGGACGCCAACGGGGACAGCATGTCCCACGGCTGGGGATCGAACGTCCTGGTCGAGATCGAGCGGGCCCTCCTGGGCGTCCGGCCCACCGGCCCGGGCTTCGCCACGTTCGCCGTGACGCCCCCGACCGGCGGTCTCGGCCGGGCCGCCGGCACCGTACCGACACCACGGGGGACGGTGTCGGTGTCGTGGGTCCGCAATGCAGGAGGGGGACCGTTCCAACTGGATGTCGAGGTGCCCCCCAACTCGGTGGCGGAAGTGACCGTGCCCGCCGGCCGGCCCCAGGATGTGACCGAGGGCGGCCGGCCCATCGACCGGGCGGCCGGGGTCCGTCGGATCGCAGTGGCCGACGGTGCAACCCGGATCGAGATCGGCTCCGGCGCCTACCGGTTCCAGTCCCGGTCCCCCGGCTGAGGTGAAAGGGCTGAGGTGCAGTGAAGAGGGGAGCCGGGGCCCGCGGCAGCGGGGCCGGTCGGGGGCCGCGGTGCCATACTGAGCCGATGCGCCGGACCGGATGGGCCGTGGGGTATCGGACGTGAGCCCCGATCGGACGGGGTCGGTTGAGCTTCCCGAGGGCTTCCTCTTCGGGGTGGCCACGGCCGGGTTCCAGGTCGAGGGGGGCTACAACGGTCCGGGCGAGCCGGCCAACAACTGGGCGCGCTGGGAGGCCGGCGGTCGGATCGAGCCCTCCGGGAACGCGTGCGACTTCTGGCTGCACCCCGAAGAGGCCCTCGACCGGGCTGCCGCCATGGGGTGCGACGCCTTCCGGCTGTCGGTCGAGTGGGCCCGGCTCGAGCCCGAGGAGGGCAGTTTCGACGACGGCGCCCTGGACGGCTACGTCCGGATCCTGGACGCCTGCCACGAACGCGGGCTCGAACCGATCGTCAGCCTGCACCACTTCACCCATCCGGCGTGGCTGGGCGAGGAGTTCTGGCTGGACGCGGATGCACCGGAGCGGTTCGCCGCCCACGTGCAGCGGATCGTCCCCTCTCTGGCCGGCCGTTGCCACAAGTGGATAACGATCAACGAGCCCAACATCGTGGCCCTCATGGGGTGGGTGACCGGCGCCTGCCCGCCCGGTCGGAGCCGGGCCTTCGACGAGGCCTTCGCGGTACTCGACAGTCTGTTGACCGCACATGTACTGGCCTACCGGGCCGTCCACGCCGTGCAGCCCGACGCCCTGGTGTCGGTCAATACCAGTTCGTCGTCGATCTACGAGCACGACAGGCTCCTGACCGACCTGCTCACGGCCCGACAGGCCGGGGTGGACCGTGGTGACATCGACGCGTGGATCGACGGACGGCGAAGCCTCCACAACGAGCGGATTCCCGCAGAAGGTCGCGGTGAGCGGATGCTGCGCGGGTTGTTCGCCGCCGCCTGCCCCTACGGCGGGCAGCCGTCGGGATCCCCCGTCGTCTCCCGCCTGCGGCCCCGCCTCCGGCGGCACGCGCCGCGCCGGGTGCTGGAGGCCGTCTACGCCGGCGACGACCCCCGGCCCCTCGACGCGACGGGTTTCGACTGGTACGACCCGGTGGCCAGCCACTCCGTCCGGGCCCCCGGCCACGAGACCTCCGGTGGTCGATGGTGGGAGCCGTCGCGGGCCATCTGGGACGTCTGTGCCGACCCGGCCGGGATGACCCGCTGGTGCCAGGACCAGTACGAGCTGTTGCCGGGACTGCCGCTGTGGATCGTGGAGAACGGACTGTGCAACCGGGTCCGCAACGGCCGGTCGTATCCGCGGCCCGACGGGTGGGACCGTCCCCGCTACCTGGCCGAGCACGTGTCGGCGGTGGTGGACGCCGTAGCCGCCGGGGTGCCGGTCACTGCCTACCTCCACTGGTCGCTGGTCGACAACTACGAGTGGGGATCGTACGAACCCCGGTTCGGCATCTTCGGCATCGACCGGAACCGCGGCCCCCGGGGGTTCCGTTGGTTGGACACCGATGCCGACGGAAAGGACTCGGCCGCCGCCTACCGGCGGCTCATCACCTGGGCCCGGGACGGGGCCGAGGGGCCGGCGCCGACGTCGTGACGCGCCACCCGGCGCCCGGGAGGGGTGCTGGGTAGAGTGCTCGGCATGACCGTGCACGTTGTCCGGACACCGCGGGGCAGCTGAACGCCGTGCAGATCACCATCGTCGGGGGCGGCAGCTACCAGTGGACGCCGGAGTTGCTCGCCGACCTGTTGGGCACCGAGTCCCTGCGAGGCGCGCGCGTGGTCCTGGAGGACGTCGATCCGGCACCGTTGACCAAGATGGAGGCGCTGGGTCGCAAACTCGACGAGGCCATGGGGTCGGGGTGCAGCATCGTCACCACCACCGACCAGCGTCGGGCGCTCGAGGGCGCCGACTTCGTGATCGTGACCATCTCCACCGGGGGCTTCGACTCCATGGAGGTCGACATCGACGTGCCCGCCCGCTACGGCATCCGTCAGTCGGTGGGGGACACGGTGGGCCCGGGTGGGATCAACCGCTCGCTGCGCAACGTCCCGGTGCTGGTGGGGCTGGCCCGCGACATGGCCGAGGTGTGCCCCGACGCCTGGATGCTCAACATCACCAATCCGATGACCTGCCTGACCCGGGCCGTGTGCCGGGAGACGCCGGTCCGGGCGGTCGGTCTGTGCCACGAGGTCGGCAACTGGACGATGGACCTGGCCATCGCCCGGGGTCGACCGGCCGAGTCCGTACGGGCCACCGTGGCCGGGGTCAACCACCTGCCGATCGTCACCGAGCTGACCGTCGACGGCGATGACGGGTTCGCCATCCTCGAGGAGATGGTGGCCGAGGCCGGTGGACTGGACGCCCTGGCCGACCGGGAGGGCCAGGCAGAGGCCGAGCCCTTCTCCCATCTCGACTTCGTCCGCCGCCACGTCCTCGCGCTCACGTTCCTGGACCGGTTCGGCGCGCTACCGGCCGCCGGCGACCGCCACGTCGCCGAGTTCGTGCCCTGGGCGCTTACCGAGTCGTCCGCCTGGGGCGCGGCGTACAACGTCGAGCTGACGCCCATGTCCGACCGGCGTGCCCACCAGGCCGGGTACATCGCCGATGTCGACGCCTGGGTGGCCGGGACGAAGGACCTCCAGACCTGGGCCTCGGGGGAGCTGCCCGCCCTGGTCATCGACTCGCTCGTGACCGGTACGCCCCGCGAGCTGCCGGTCAACATCCCCAATGCCGGCCAGGTGCCGGACGTGCCCGACGACGCGGTGGTCGAGTCGATCTGTGTGGTCGACGAGAAGGGGATCCGCGGACGCGACCGGGCCGTCCTGCCGGCCGCGTTGGCCGAGCTGGTCCGTCGGCACGCGGCGGTCACCGAGCTGACGTTGGATGCCGCCCTGTCCGGGGACCCGGGACTGGCCTCTTCGGCCTTCCTGCTCGACCCGTTGGCCGGACGCGGGGACCTGCACCGGACCGAGGCGATGGCCACCGAGCTCCGGGTCGGCACCGCCAGGTGGCTGCCGCAGTTCGCCGCATGACGCCGGCTGCCGCTCCGGGAGAGGACTCCATGCGACTCGGCTTCATCGGGCTCGGGGCCATGGGCCTCCCCATGACTCGGCACCTGCTCGAGGCCGGTCACCAGGTGACAGTGGCCTCGCGCAGCCGGGGGCCGATCGACCGGGCCGTCTCGCTCGGGGCGACCGAGGGTGCTGGGCCGGCCGCCGTGGCCGGTGGCGCCGATGTCGTCTTCCTCTGTGTGCCCAGCTCCCCGCAGGTGGCCGAGGTGGTGACCGCCATGCTCCCCGACCTCGGTCCGGGCAAGGTCGTGGTCGACTGCTCCACCATCGATCCCGAGGTGGAACGTCGCCAGCACGACCTGGTGACGGCCACCGGAGCCGGATTCCTCGAGGCACCGCTGTCCGGAGGCACGGCCGGGGCCGAGGCGGGCACGCTCACCTTGATGGTCGGAGGCGACGAGGTGACCCTCGAGCAGGTCCGACCGGCCATGGACCCCTTCGCCGGACGGATCATCCATGTCGGCGGGCCGGGCATGGGCCAGGTAGTCAAGCTCTGCAACAACCTGATCTACGCCGCGCAGATGCTGGCCACCGCCGAGGCCACCGCCCTGGCCGTCAAATCCGGGGTCGACCCGGGCAAGCTCCACGAGGTGCTGTCCAACGCCACCGGCGACTGCGTGGCCGTGCGCACCCGGCTCCCGGTACCCGGGGTGCTCCCGGCCAGCCCCGCCTCCAACGGCTGGCAGCCGGGATTCATGACCGACCTGATGGCAAAGGACCTCGACCTGGCCCTGGCCTACGGGGTGGACGTCGGGGTGCCCCTCGCCTCGACGGCGGTCGCCCGTCAGGTGCTCACCGCGGCGTCGGTGGCGGGGTACGGCCGGGAGGACTTCTCGTCGCTGGCCAAGGTGGTCTTCGCCCTCTCGGGTATCGCCGGGAACGGCGGGGGGGAGGGGTGACGGGCCCCGGTCCGCCGCCGGCTCCGGCCGGCCTCGTGCCGCCGTCGATCATCCTGGCGGCCGACCACCGCGCCCGCGGGGTGGCCACCATCGAGCGGTACGCCGACTACCTGGCCGCGGTCTCGGCGGCACTGGCGCACTGCGACGGAGTCCTGGCCACCGCCCAGCCCCTGGGCGACCTGGCCGCGGCCGGGGCCATCGGCCCGGGACAGCGCACGTATCTGTCGCTCAACCGGACCGGGCTGGCCGGCTCGGCCTTCGAACTCGACGACCGGCTGGTGGCCAGTGTCGAGCGGGCCGCCCGCGACGGGTGGACCGGGGTCAAGTTGATGACCCGGATCGCCACCGACGACCCCGGAGGGGCGGCCGCCCTCGAACTGCTCGGCCGGGTCCTCGAAGAAGCTCGGGCCGTCGGCCTCGAGGCACTGGTCGAGCCGGTCCGGTGGCGGGACGGGACCATGTCCCGGGCGACCGACGACGTGGTCCTCGCCGCCGTCATCGCCCACGACCTCGGCGCCCCGTTGCTCAAGGTGCCCGTGCCCGATGCCGTCCCCGGGACGGCGCGGGCGGAGGCGGTCCGGCGCGTGGTGGACAGCGTGGGCGTCCCGGTCCTCTTCCTCGGCGGGCCGCGCCGGGACGCGACCGGGGACGCCGCGTCGTTGGCCCACGACGTCATGGACGGCGGTGGTGCCGGCCTGGCCGTCGGACGGTTGGTGATCGAGGACCCGGACCCGGCCGGTATGGCCGAACGTCTCGCCGCCGTCGTCCACGACCGGTGATCCTCACCTTCGACCTCGGCACCACCGTCACCAAGGCGGCGTTGTGGGATCGGAACGGGATGGTCGGCCTGGCCGAGATCGGCATCGTGACCGACCATCCGGCACCCGGGTGGGCGGAGCAGGACCCGACGCAGTGGTGGGCGTCCACGGTCGAGGCGTGCGGCCGGCTGGCCGGCGAGACGTCGCAAGGGCTCGACAGGGTCACGGCCATCGGGTGCACCGGGGCCCGCCAGACCTTCGGCCTGTTCGACGCCGGCGGCGGGCCGCTCGGACCCGGCATCCTGTGGGCGGATCGACGGGACCTCGGCGACGCCGGCGGGGGTCCATCGAGGTGGCTCGACGACGTCGACGACGCATCGGGAACCCCTCCCGACGGCGGTTCGGTGCCGGCCAAACTGGCGTGGACGGCACGCCACCGGCCGACCGACTGGGAGCGCACCGCCTGGGTCCTCGCTCCCCGCGACCTCGTCGTGTGGCGCCTGACCGGCCGGCCGGTCACCGATCCCACCCTGGCCTCGTGCTCGGGCCTCTACGACGCCGACGGACAGATTGCCGGGTCTCACGAGCACATGGCCGACCGGCTCCCGGCGGTGGTGCCTTCGGGTGAGGTGACCGGTGAACTCGGTCGGGAGGCGGCGGATGCGCTCGGGCTCGGAAGCGGCCTCCCGGTGGTGGTCGGCGCCGGCGACCGGGCCTGCGAAGTCCTCGGGACCGGGGCGACGCCGACGGGACCCATGGTCAGCTGGGGTACGACAGCCAACGTCTCACTGCCCATCGAGGATCCTCCGCCCGGTCGGGGGCACCTGGTCGTCACCCGGGCGGCCGACGGGGGGTGGCTGCTCGAGGGCGGGCTCTCGGGGGCGGGCTCGTTGCTGGCCTGGCTGGGCACGGTGTGCGGGCACTCGCCGGCCGAGCTCGCCACCCTGGCCGCGGCGTGCCCTCCCGGCGCCCGCGGTGTCACCGCCGCCCCCTGGATGGACGGAGCCCGGGCCCCCTGGTGGCGACCAGACGCCGCCGCCGCCTTCGTCGGCCTGAGCGGCGCCCACGGCCCCACCGAGTTGGCCCGGGCCGTCTTCGAGGCGGTGGCCCGGGACGTGGTCCGCTGCTTGGCGGTGGCGGGGGAGTGCCGACCCTCCGTCCCTCCGCCCGCGGTACTCCACCTGGCCGGTGCCGGTGCATCGGCACCGGTCTGGCAGGACGTGCTGTCCGGGATCTCCGGTCTCCCCGTCGACCGGCGTCGCTCGGGCCAGGCGGCCTCCGCCGGTGCCGCCCTCCTGACTGCGGGCGCGGTCGGCGACGGGTGGGATCTGGACCGGCTCGACCCGGTGGTGGAGCGGTCGACACCCGATCCCGCCATCGTCGAGCAGTACGACAGGCTTCGCGACGGTGCCGACCACGTGGCGGCCACCCTGGTCGAGCTGGGGACTGCCGGACCGGTGGGATCGACGGGACCGTCGACGTGTTGGTGACGTTGGCCTACGGCGCCGACGGACTGTCGATCGACGTGCCGGACGACGCCGTGGTGGTGAACGGTGAGGAAGCGCCTCCGCTGCAGGACGAGGCGGAAGCCATCCGCCGGGCGCTGGCCGCACCGTTGTCCGGACCGGCCCTGGCGGACCTGGTGGGGAAAGGGGAGACCGTGGCCGTGGTCTTCCCCGACCTGACCCGGCCGATGCCCAACACCACGGTGCTACCGCCCCTGCTGGCCGAGCTCGCACGGCTGGGCGCCGGTCCCGATCGGGTGGAGCTGCTGTGCGCCACCGGGACGCACCGCCAGGCCACACCGGAGGAACTGTCGAACCTGCTCGGCCCGGACCTCGTTAGCCGCTACCGGATCCACGACCACCGGGCCGACGACGACGACCACGTCGACGTCGGAGCGGTCGACGGTGCCCGCATCCTGCTCGACCGTCGCTACCTGGCCGCCGACGTGCGGATCGTGACCGGCTTCGTCGAGCCGCACTTCTTCGCCGGGTGGAGCGGGGGACCGAAAGCGGTGTGCCCCGGGCTGGCGGCCACCTCGACCATCCTCGAGGCGCACAGCCCGGCCCGGATCGCCGACCCCGCCGCCACGTGGCTCACCACCGCGGGCAACCCGGTCCACGAGTTCGTCACCCGGGCGACCGCACTCTGCCCGCCGGACCTCGCCGTCGACGTCACCCTCGACCGTCGGCGCGGCCTGACCGGCGTGTTCGTGGGAGCGCTCCCGGACGGGCACCGCGAGGCCTGCGCCTTCGCCGAACGCACGGTCACCACCGTGGTCGATGGTCCCTTCGAGGTGGTGGTCACCACCAACGGCGGCTACCCGTTGGACCGCAACCTCTACCAGGCGGTCAAGGGCCTGGCCGCGGCCGAACGGGTGGTGGCCGGTGGCGGGACGATCATCCTGGCCGCCGCCTGCCTGGACGGTGTCCCCGACGGGGGCGCCTTCGCCGGGCTTCTCGCCGGTGCCACCGACGCCGCCTCCCTGGCCCGACCCGGCGGTCCCGCCCGGGTCGATGGTTGGCAGGCCCAGGTGCTGGGCCGGGTCCTCGAGCGGGCCGAGGTCTGGGTCCGGTCGGACGGGGTGACCGACGACGAGGTCCGGACGGCGCTCATGAACCCGGTGGACGACGTGTCCGCCGCGGTCCGACAGGCCCTGGACCGCCACGGGCCGGGGGCCCGGGTGTGCGTACTGCCCCGCGGCCCGCTGGCGGTGGCCTCCCTCCTTTAGACGGTGGAACCGGCGTGGGGCCGACCCGCCGGAGGCCGCGGACCGTCACCGGTGCCCGCCGGACCGCCCGAGGATAGGGTTGCCGTCCAATGGCCGACCAGGTGCGGTTCGACTTCGCGGTTCCCGACGAGCTGTTGTCCGAGGTCGTAGCTAAAGGCCGCCATAGCGAGGCCATCGCCGACCTGGCCGTGATGCCCGGCACGGGCGAGGGCAAGCCCCCGCCGCTGGCCGGGATCCTCCGTCAGTACGGGTACGCACCCCTGGCGTTGCTGACGGCTGCGGCCATCGTCCCCAACACGTTCGGCAACGGGATCTCGCTCATCGGCAACAACCTCGAGCACTCGTTCCACATCCACGATGCGGCGTTGGGTGCCCTCACCTTCGCAGCCGCCGTAGCGCAGCTGTTGTGGGCGGTGCCGCTCGCCTTGTGGGCGGACCGGGGGAGCCGCAAGGTGGTGGCCGGGGTGGCCCTCCTGATCTTCTCCGTGGTCGCGCCGTTGATGGCGCTCGCCACCAACGTGTGGACGTTCACGTTCTTGTACCTGATCGCCTCGGTGGGATTCAACGTGAGCGAGACCGTCCACAACTCGTACCTGTCCGACGCCTATCCGATGGAGGGGCGCGGACGGATCTTCAGTTGGCACAACCTCTCGGATCCACTGTCCCTCACCATCGGCATCCTGATCTTCGGACTGGTGGTGACCGTCGGGCACAGCTGGCGGTGGGGCATGCTGATCCCCCTGGCCGGGATCCCCATCGCCCTGGCGGTGTTCACGCTGCGCGAGCCGGACAAGGGCCAGAACGAATCGAGCCACATCTTGAAGGCGTCGGGGATGGACCTCCACAGCCAGCAGGAGGAGGCCCCCCGGGTGCTGCTCGGATCGGCGGTCACCCGCCTGCTCCGTATCCGCTCGATCTACTACGAACTGGCCGCAGTGGCCATCCTGGGGTTCGCCGGCACCGGCGGACCCCTGTTCGGCAACCTCTACTTCGTCCGTCGGTGGGGGCTCGACACCGCCCAGAGGAGCGAGGTCTACGCCATCATCGGGCTGGCCGCGTTCGTCGGCCTCCCGGTCGCCTACGTGCTCGGGGACCGCATGTTCCGTCGGGCTCCGGAGCGGCCGCTCGTGATCGCCGCGGGGTGCATCACGGCCTACGGCGTGCTGTTCGTCACCTCGCTCTACATGCCCCAGCTGTGGATGGTCGTCACCCTCCAGCTGCTGGCCAGTGCGGCCATCTCGCCGTTGGCCATCTGCATCTTCCTCACCCTCGCCGCCACGGCCCCGGCCGAGATGCGGACCATCTGCTTCGCCATGTTCGGCGTCTACGCCCTCGTGTTCGGCGGCTTCGCCGGTGGCGTCCTGCTCGGCGCGGTCAGCGACGCGGCCGGCTACCTCCACGGCCCCACCGTCGCCCTCACGCTGATCGGACCGGTCTGCGTGGTCGGCGGGATCATGCTCCTCCTCGGGTCGCGGCACGTGAAGCGCGACATCACGATGGTCATCGAGGATGTTCTGGAGCGCCACGCCGAGGGACAGCGCCGCCAGGCCGGGCATGCCGTGCCCGCCCTGCAGGTCCACAACCTCGACGTCTTCTACGGCGACAACCAGGTCCTGTTCGACGTCGACTTCGAAGTCGCCCCCGGTGAGATCGTGGCCCTGCTCGGCACCAACGGCGCCGGCAAGTCCACCCTGCTCCGGACGGTGGCCGGGCTGCAGCACCCGCACCGCGGGGTGATCCGCATCGCGGGGGTCACGTGCACCTACCTCGAACCCGAGCAGATCATCGACCGGGGCGTGGCCCTCCTGTTGGGCGGGAAGATGACCTTCCCCGGGCTGACCGTGCAGGAGAACCTCCATATCGGTGCGTACTCCATGCGCCGAGACCGTGCCCGGTCAGGAGGGGCGGTGGCCGAAGCGCTCGATCGCTTTCCGGAGCTGGCGGCCAAGCTCCGCCAACCGGCCGGCACCCTCTCGGGCGGGGAGCAGCAGATGCTGGCCCTGGCCCGGGTCATGATCACCGGTCCCGACCTGCTCCTGATCGACGAACTGGCATTGGGCCTGGCCCCGATGGCGGTCGACCGGTTGACGGACCTGATCCGCGAGGTCAACGGGGCGGGCACCACGGTCGTCCTGGTGGAACAGAGCGTCAACCGGGCCATGACCCTGGCCCGCCGGGCCGTCTTCCTCGAACGGGGCGAGGTCCGCTTCGACGGCTCCATCGACGGCCTCCTCGAACGGCCCGACCTGTTGCGACCGGTCTTCCTCGGTGCGGCGACGGACGGCCTCGGGTAGGCGACGGTGTCGATCCCCGGATTCGTCCTGGTCCAAGGGGCGGTCACCGGCCTGATCTATGGGCTGCTGGCCATGGGCCTGGTGCTCATCTACCGGTCCAACCGGGTGCTCAACTTCGCCCAGGGCCAACTCGGGGTGGTGGCGGCCGTCTTCCTGGTCAAGTGCTACTACGACTTCGGGTTCAACTACTGGTTCGCCCTGGCCCTGGCCCTGGCCCTGGCCGTCGCCATGGGGTCATTGAGCGAGCTGCTGCTCCGACGGCTGTCCACCCGACCCCGGGTCCTGGTCATGGTGGCCACCATCGGGCTCAGTCAGGTCCTCTTCGTCTTCACCGCCCTGCCGTTCATCCGGCCCAAGAGCCTCTTCCGGGCCTTTCCCGTCCCGATCGACCTCAGCTTCCACGTGGGGACGTACCTGTTCACGCCGGGAGAGGCCCTGGCTCTCATCGCCGCACCGTTGGTGGCGCTGGGCCTGGTGGCCTTCGTGCGGTGGTCGCCGTGGGGCCTGGCCATGCGGGCCACCACCGAGAACAGCGATTCGGCCCGCCTCTCGGGGGTGTGGGTCCGGCGCACGTCGAATGTGGCCTGGATGCTGGCCGGCCTGCTCTCGGCCTTCACGGCCATCCTGGCCGCACCGGGCCAGACGTCGTCGCTGACCGAGGTGCTCAATCCCGAGCTGCTGCTGTTGGCCCTGACCGCGGCCATGGTCGGGGCCATGGTGAACCTGACCACGGCCTTCATAGCGGCCATCGGCGTGGGCGTGATCCAGGAGATCCTGGTGTGGAACCTCCACAGCACTGCCCAGGTCGACCTGGTCCTCTTCCTGATGGTGTCGGCGGTGCTGCTGGTGCGGATCGCCGCCCTGCAGTTCGGCGGGGGCGGCGACGCCACCATCGCCTGGCCGGAGGAGTCCCGGGCCGCCGTGCGCGTACCCGATGCCCTGCGGCGACGGGTCTCTTCGACCGGTGTCGTCGCCACGGTGGTGGTGGTGGCCCTGTTGCCACTGGTGATCAGCACCGGGCGGTCGTTCCTGCTCTCCCAGATCTGCATCTACGCCATGGTCGCCCTGTCGCTGACGGTGCTCACCGGATGGGCCGGCCAAGTGTCGCTCGGGCAGTTCGGGCTGGTGGCCTGCGGTGCGCTGGTGGCCACCCATCTCGGCTCCAGCGTTCCGCTGGTCCTGCTCCTCCCTTTCGCCGGTGCCGTCACCGCGGTGATCGCCGTGGTGATCGGCCTGCCCGCTCTCCGGGTGCGCGGGCTCTATCTGGCCGTCAGCACCCTGGCCTTCAGCCTGTGGTTCATGCAGTCGGTGCTCGCCACCCCGTGCTGGACCGCCCCCGTGGTGGGCCGGCTGCTGTGCACGGGCCTGCCCAACCCGGAGTCGACGTTGCTGGCCCGGCCCAGCTTCCTCGGGTTGAGCCTCCAGTCGGAGCGGGCCTTCGCCTGGTTCTCGCTGGCCGTCCTGGTGGCCACCATCCTGATGGTCCAGATGTGGCGTGACCGCGGCGTGGCCCGTCGGTTGATCGCCGTCCGGGACAACGAGATCGGGGCGGCCGCCATGGGGGTGCCCGTGGCCCGGACCAAGTTGCTGGCGTTCGCCCTCTCGGGGTTCATCGCCGGATACGCCGGCGTCTGCCTGGCATTCGCCACCCAACGGATCTCGACGGCCACCTTCGATCCCACCCTCTCCATCCTGGCCGTCTCGATGGTGGTCATCGGCGGGCTGGGCTCGGTCAGCGGGGCCGTCCTGGGCGCGCTCTACCTGGTCGGACTGCCCGCCCTGGCCGGCACCACGCCGACCATCCAGTTCCTGACCAGTGGCCTCGGACTCCTGGTGTTCATCCTCTACCTGCCCGGCGGTCTGGCCGAGCTGCTGCACCGGTTCGGCGATCTGGTGACCGATGGCATCCGGAACCTCCGGAGCGAACGGCATCCGGGCTCCGGTGGCGACACTGCCGGTGCCGGGGACGTACCGGTGGCCGGGGGCGTCACCGGATGAGCGACCCGGATCCGCACACGGCGTCCGCAGGGCCGGCCCATCTGGACGTGACCGGCGTGTCGGTCCGCTTCGGCGGGGTCGAGGCGCTCGACGGGGTCGACCTGGTGGCCGAGCCCGGGTCGATCGTGGGCCTCATCGGACCCAACGGGTCCGGCAAGACCACGTTGCTCAACGTGATCTCGGGTCTCGTCCATCCGAGCCACGGCTCCGTCCGACTCGACGGCGAGGCGCTCGATGGCTACCTGCCCGAGGAGCGGGCCGGCGTCGGTGTGATCCGGTCGTTCCAGGACTGCCGCCTCTTCCCGGACCTCTCGGTCCGTGACGTCCTGTTGGTGGCCCTCGACGCGCACCGCCCGGTGGGGGTGGCGGCCTCCACCCTCCAGATGCCTTGGGCCCGACGGTCCGAGCGGGAGAAGCGCTCCGACGTCGAGCGGGTGATCGAGTCCTTCCGGATCGGGCCGTTCCGGCACCACCGGATCTCCCAGCTGTCGACCGGCACCCGGCGGGTGGTCGACCTGGCCTCCATCGTCCTCGCCCGGCCCCGCCTGCTGCTGCTCGACGAGCCGACAGCCGGCATCGCCCAACGCGAGGCGGAAGCCTTCGGCCCGTTGCTGTCCCGTCTCCGCGACGTGGCCGACACCACCATCGTCCTGGTCGAACACGACGTCCCGCTGGTCTTCGCCCTGTGCACCCAGGTGGTCATGGTGGCGTCGGGGCGGGTGGTGTCCTCGGGCACGCCGGACGAGGTGGCGGCCGATCCCCGTGCGGTGGCCGCCTATCTGGGGGCCAGCGAGTCAGCCCTGGCCGTGTCGGGCGCCCGGCCCGGGGTCGGGTCAGTCCCGGGCGGGCATGGCCGGGCCGAAGGGGACGTCCCCGCACAAGGTGACCCGGTGGGCGATGCGTAACTCGTCGCCGTAGTCGTCGAGGGCGTAGTGGAGCGTGGCCCGGTTGTCCCAGAAGGCCACCGAACCCGGCCGCCACCGGAAGCGGCAGGTGAGCTCCGGCTGTTGGCAGTGGCGGTACAGCATGGCGAGGATGGCGTCGCTCTCGTTGGTGGAGCACCCGAGGATGGTTTTGGTGAACTGGGGGTTCACGAACAGACCCTTCCGACCGTTCTCGGGATGGGTGCGGACCACCGGGTGGATGGCGGGCAGCAACTTGTCGATGTGCACCCCCATCCATTCGAAGCCGCCCCGCTCGTCGACGTCGGCCGCGAACCAGGGGTCGTGGTGGACGGCGATCAAGGTGTCGCACATGGCGCGGACCGGCTCGGCCAGTCGGTCGTAGGCGTCCTGGAGGCTGGCCCACGTGGTGTCGCCCCCGACCTCGGGACAGGTGGCCATGTAGAGGATCGAGCCCATGGGCGGCGTCTGCAGGAAGGTCACGTCGGTGTGCCACCAGTTGGCCCGGTCGTCGCGGCCGTCGATGGCCAGCACCTCGGGTGCGCCCTCGAGGGCGGGGATGACCGGGTGACCCTCGGTGGGCGTGCCGAACTGCCGGGCGAAGTCGGCCTGTTGGGTCGGGGAGAGCTCCTGGTCGCGGAAGAAGACGACGTGGTGGGCGTTGAGCGCGGCCCGGACCTGGCCGATGGCCAGGTCGCTCAAGGGGCGTGACAGGTCGAGGCCGAAGAGCTCGGCGCCGATCAGGGGCGAGAGGGGCCGTACCTCCACCTCCTGCCCGACCGTGTCCGTCACAGTGCCAAGTGTGCCCCACCGGGAACGGTGTCACAACCGGTCACAGTGGGCCGTTCTCACACCGCACCGTTGTGGCAGCGTAGGAGGGTGCCGCCGGGTTCGGACGGGGACACGATCCGGATTTGCCGCACGACCAGGAGGACGACCGACCGTGACCGCCCCGATGACACGCCCGCGGAACTTCTCCCCCTGGTTCCAGGTGGTGACCCGTCTGGCCGCGACCGTTGAGGCGGATCCCCTCCCGGACGCCGATCTGGCGTCGTTCGAAACGTGGCGGACCCGCTTCGAACGTCAGCTCGAGGACCGGCTCGGCCCCTGGCCCGACCTCGTTGCCACCAATGTGGAGATCGACGAGGGAGAGGCGGCCGAGGGCTTCCGGCGGCACCGCCTGGTGCTGGACACCGAGGACACCATGTCGGTGCCGGCCTTCCTGTTGGTACCCGACGGTCGCCAAACTCCGGGGTCGGCGGTGCTGGCCGTCCACGGACACGGACCCGGAAAGTCCCGGATCTGCGGCGTCGAGCCGGGCGACGAGCCGGGGAACGACTATGCGGCCGAGCTGGCCCGGCGGGGCCACGTCGTGCTGGCGCCCGACCTGCGCTGCTTCGGGGAGCGCCTCGACTGGAATCCGGAGGACCACTACGCCTGCGACACCAACTTGGTGCACCAGGTCATGGCCGGCTGGAGCCCGCTGACCCAGAACCTGTGGGACCTGATGCGGTGCCTCGATGTGCTGGCCGGGCACCCGCTGGTCGACGGGGAGCGCATGGGCGTGGTCGGGTTCTCCTACGGCGGGACCATGTCCCTGTTCCTGGCCGCGTGCGATGAGCGGGTGGCCGCTGCCGTGGTGAGCGGGTACTTCTCGTCCTGGGCCGAGTCGCACAAGATGCCGTGGAACATGTGTGGTTCCCAGGTGCTCCCCGACATGCTCGGACAGATGGAGCACGCCGACATCGGCGCGTTGATCGCCCCGCGGCCGTTGCTGGTCTCGAGCGGCCGCGACGACCCGCTGTTCCCGATCGCCGCGTCGACCGGATCGGTGGCCCGGCTCCGTCGGGTCTATGAGCACCTGGGCGCCGGTCACGCCCTGGAGCACGAGGTCTTCGACGGCGAGCACCAGTGGCACGGGGATGCGGCCTACACCTTCATCGACGAGCGGCTCGCCTGAGTCGGCTCATCCGGGGCGGAACGCTGAGTCGGCCCATCTGAGCCGCATACTGCGCATGGGCTGCGCAGGAACAGACGTCCCGCCGGTGGGAATCACCCTGCGTGCGGGAGCAGAGTGGCCGAGTCGGGGTCGAGGAAGACCGTGGCGTGGGGTGTCCGCTGGAGGATCGAAGCCGGGCACGAGGTGTCGATCGGTCCGAAGAGCGCGGCCCGGACCGGCTCCGCCTTGCGGCCTTCCGGCACGATGGCCAGGACCCGGGCGGCCCGCAGCAGAGCCGGCACCGTCACGGTCATGGCCAGCTTGGGCACGTCAGCGTCCGTGGCGAAGTGCCCTTCACCGACCTGCTGGGCCCGGCATGCCGGGTCTAGTTCGATCACCTTGACGTCGAGGGTGTCGTCGAAGTCGGCGACCCCCGGGTCGTTGAACGCGAGGTGGCCGTTCTCACCGATGCCGAGACAGCACAGGTCGAGGGGTTGGAGAGCCAGGAGACCGGCGTAGCGGGTGCACTCCTGATCCGGGTCGGCCCGGCCGTCGAGATAGTGGGCGGCCCTTGGGTGGGCGCGGGCGGTGATCTGCTCGGCGATCCACCGCTGGAAGCTGGCCGGGTGCTCGGGGCCGAGCCCGACGTACTCGTCCATGTGGAAGACCACCACGTCGCTCCAGGGCACGCCGGCCGACGGGTCGACCAGGGCATCGACGAAGGCCAGCTGGGAGTTCCCGGTGGCGAACATGGCGTGGGCCACTCCGTTGCGGAACACCGCGTCCCGGATCACCAGGGCGGCCTCGCGCGCGGCCGCGGCGGCCAACGTGGCGGTGCTGGGCAGGATCCTGACATCGGCGCCGGTCCCGCCGCTCCCTGCTGTGGCCACCGTCGCACTGTAGAGGACACCGGCCGGACCGGCCCTGCCGCTCGGGCCGGTGCGCCGGGCCGGGTGTGGACCTAGAGTGACGCCGAATGAGCCTCCGGCCGGGCACGACGGCGTACCGGGATGGTGGGCCCGATGGGGGAGGTGCACCGTGAACGGACTGCCCGAGACGATGCCGGCCGCGGTCTACCGGCGCCCGGGCGTGGTGGAGGTGGAGGAGCGGCCGGTGCCCCGGCCCGGACCGGGCCAGGTCCTGGTGGAGGTCGACCACTGCGGCATCTGCGGCTCCGACATCCACCTGCTGTTTGAGGGTTGGGCGGGCAAGCCCGGCCTGGTCGCCGGCCACGAGTGGACCGGGACCATCGCCGCCCTCGGCGACGGCGTCGACACCTGGACGGTCGGCGAGCCCGTCGTGGGTGGGCCGTCGCCCCGCTGCGGGCGCTGTCGCCGCTGTCTGGAGGGCAAGCCCTCCCAGTGTGATCAACAGGGCTCGATCATCGACGGCCACGACGGGGCCTTCGCCCGCTACCTGCTGGTGCCATCGAGTTCGCTGCTACGCATGCCGGACGACCTGAGCCCGCGCCAGGCGGCGCTGGCCGAGCCGTTGGCCGTGGCCCTCCACGGGATCACCCGTTCCGGCGTCGCCCACGGTGACACGGCGATGGTCTTCGGGGCCGGACCCATCGGCGCGCTTGCCATCGCCGCCTTGGTGGCCCGGGGCATCGGCCCGGTCACCGTCGTCGAACCGGGCGAGCGCCGCCGCCAGCTGGCACGGGACCTCGGGGCGGCCGAAGTGCTCGACCCGTCCGAGCTCGAGACGTTCCCGGCCTGGCAGCCCGAGCGTGTCGCCGGGCGGGCCGTGCACGTGGTGCTCGAGTGCTCGGGCAAGAAGCCGGCCATGGAGGCCGGGTTCCAGCAACTCCGGCGGGGCGGGACCCTGGTCCTGGTCGGGGCCGGCATGGAACAGCCGACCTTCGATCCCAACCGGTTCGTCCTCAACGAGCTCTCGGTGGTGGGATCGTTCATCTACGACGATGGCGGATTCGAGGCGGCGCTCGACCTGCTCGCCTCTGACGGATTCCCGACCGACCTGTTGATCGAGGCGGACGGGGTGCCCCTGGAAGGGATATCCGACGCGTTGGCCGGCCTGGCCAAGGGGGACCTGGCCGGCAAGGTCATGGTCGTGCCCGGACGGTCGAGCGGTGCTACCGGTGCAGCACCGTCAGGAGGTGTGTGATGGCCCATCCCTACTACCCGTCCGGAGTGCCTCGACTCAACCACGTGGCCATGAGCCTCGACGCCGGCATGCTCGACGCGTCGCACCGCAAAGAGATCTGCCAGTTCTACAGCGAGGTGTTCGGCTTCGAGGAGCTCGACATGTTGACGGAGGATCGGCGACGACTGGTGCTCTCGTGTGTCCACTGGGACCAGTTCCTCTTCCTGATCGCCGACGACCAGGCCATGCGCTGCCCCCGGATGGACCATTTCGGTTTCTCGGTGGGATCCCTGCAGGAGCTGACCGACCTCCGTGACCGGGCGGCCGCGTTCGGGGCCCATGACGACCGGGTCGACCTCATCGACTACGCCGTCGACGACCAGGCGGTCATAAAGATCCACTCGTTCTACGTGGGGTACCTGTTGCCGATGATGGTCGAAGTGCAGTGGTGGGAGTTCACATCGTGACCGGTGACCTGCAGATCGGGGTCTTCGTCCCCCAAGGCTGGAAGACCGAGTACACCGGGTGGTCCGGGCCCGACGCCTGGGACCGTTCGGTGGAGCTGGCCGTGCTGGCCGAGTCGCTCGGCTACGACCACCTGTGGGTGTACGACCACGTCGAGACGGTGCCGGAGCGTCGGCCGACCCACGTGTTCGAGGCCTTCACCATGCTGGCGGCGCTGTCGCAGCGCACCACCCGGGCGGGACTGGGCCAGTTGGTGACGTGTGCCTCGTACCGCAACGCCGGGCTGCTGGCCAAGGAGGCCGCCTGCGTGGACGTCTACTCGGGCGGCAGGCTGATCCTCGGGCTGGGGGCGGGCTGGTTCCACCAGGAGTACCACGCCTATGGCTACGACTACCCGTCGGATCGCCACCGACTGACCGTGCTGGACGAGACACTCCAAGTCGTGCGGTCCCTGTGGACCGAGGAGACGACCACGTTCAAGGGCGAGCACCTGGTCTTCGACGGGGCGTTCTGCGATCCCAAGCCGATCCAGCAGCCGCCTCCGCTACTGGTGGGTGGGGGAGGGGAGCAGGTCACGCTGCGCATCGCCGCCCGGCAGGCCGACCTGACCAACTGGCAGGTCGGGCTCGAGGCCTTCATCCGCAAGTCGGGCCTGCTCGAGCAGTACTGCGAGGAGGCCGGTCGCGAGTTCTCGTCCATCACCCGGACCCACGGACCGGACTGCCGGATCTTCGACACCGAGGCCGAGTGCCTGGCCTGGTGCGAAGCAGAAGGTGGAGGCAACCTGTGGGGTGGCGAGTCCACCGACTCCTACCTCGCTGACAACCTGGTGGGGACGGTCGAGCAGGTGGCCGAGAAGTCGCAGGCCTTCGTCGACGCCGGCTGCCGAGGACTCATCCTCTGGCTGCGGGACTATCCGGCCGACGAGACGCTGCGGCGGTTCATGGGCGAGGTCGTACCGATGCTGCGGGTGCCGTAGTCGAGTCGTGGGCTTTGTCGGTAGGCGAGTGGCGGTCGGGATGATCCCCTTCAGCCAGGAATCGATCCTCGATAGGCGGCGATACCTGTGATCGGATCAGCGAGTGCCTTCCCCGCCATCGAACCGCCGAACGGAGCAGCTCCGAAAGAGAACACGCCGCCATCGGTGGCCGCCAACCAGTAGCCCTTGCCATCAGGTGATCCGGCAATGCCGACAATCGGGGCATTCAGCCGCGTGCCACCCATCGACCCCGCATACGTGGCATCACCAAATGAAAAGACTCCACCGTCCGACGCCGCCAGCCAATATCCCTTGCCGTCCGGCGTGGCGGTGATGCCCACGATCGGAGCATTGAGCGATTTGTCTCCCATCGAACCGGCGAATTCGGCGTCCCCGAAGGCGAACACTCCTCCGTCGGCGCCGACCAACCAGTAGCCCATGCCGTCCGGGGTCGCGGCGATCCCGACTACCGGCGCATTGAACCGCAAGGTGGTCGGTCCGCCAGGGAGCGGCTTCACGTCGCCGCATCCCAAGACGAGACCGAGTTGGGATGCCAGCCAGTAGCCGGCGCCGGAGTTGGACGAGGCCGATCCGGCCCAATTGCTCTCGGGCTGGTAACCCGGTTGATTGAGGACGGCTCATGCACTCGATGACGGCTGAGGGCCAGCTTGCCCGAAGGGGAAGGCTGGGAGGTCCCAGAGATTGACGAGCCAGTACCCGGAGCCAGACGGAGTTGGGGCAATGGCCGTACAGAACACACGCTGGTAGTTGTACAGCACGGGCGGAGGGAAGCCGCATGACGAGCCCTGCGCAGCCGAGGGTGTGCCCGATCCGTAGAACGGTGCATTGAACGCAAAGACTCCGCCGTCACCGCCGACCAGCCAGTAGCCAGGGACCGTCGGCGGCGCCCCGGCCCCCCCTTCTGTCGGTGCCATCAGGACAGCGGCCAGTAGACCCACCACGACCACCGTCAATGTCCACCGAACCATCCGCATTCCGCACCCCTCAGCCTCAGCCCCTTGGTGAGGGTACTTCCTGCGAATCATGGCAGGCCATAGCGGCTAGCACCTGGTGTTGCACACCTCACAACCATTGGATGGATTGCGAGTCGGCTGAACGGTGACGTCGCCACTACTCAGATGTGATTGCCAGACCGTCCTGTGAACGAAGTCATTGCTTCAGGAAGGCCAACAGGTCGGCATTGATCGTCTCCGCCTGCGTTGTCGGCATGCCGTGCGGGAAGCCGCTGTAGGTGATGAGCGAACCATTCTTGAGCAGGGCTGCCGACAAGGGTCCGGAGTCGGCGTAGGGGACGATCTGATCGTCGTCACCGTGCATCACCAGCACAGGGATGCCGATCTGCTTCAGGTCCTCGGTGAAGTCCGTCTGCGAGAAGGCGACGATGCCGTCGTAGTGCGCCTTGGCTCCGCCGATCATTCCCTGGCGCCACCAGTTGCCGATGACGCCCTCAGAGGCTTCGACCCCCGGACGATTGAAGCCGTAGAACGGCCCCTCGGGGAGCTCCCGGTAGAACGACGACCGCCTCGTGGCCACCTGTAGCTGAAGTCCGTCGAAGACCTCTTTGGGAAGGCCGCCTGGATTCGATTCGGTCTGCACCATGAGCGGCGGCACCGAGCTGATCATCACGGCCTTCGCCACCCGGCTCTCCCCGTGTCGTGCGAGATAGCGGACCACTTCCCCTCCGCCGGTCGAGTGGCCGACGTGGACGGCGTCGTGGAGGTCGAGATGAGCTGTCAGGGCCGCCAGGTCGTCGGCGTAGTGGTCCATGTCGTGTCCTTCGCTGGTCTGCGTGGACCGACCGTGGCCTCGGCGGTCATGTGCGATGACCCGGTAGCCCAGCTGGAGGAAGAAGAGCATCTGGGCATCCCAGTCATCGGAGGAGAGCGGCCAGCCGTGGCTGAAGACGATGGGCTGCCCACTGCCCCAGTCCTTGTAGAAGATGTCGATGCCGTCGGTGGTGGTGATCGTGCCCATGCCGTGATTCCCCTCTGATCAGGAGACCATTGCCGGACATCCAGCTTCGATCCAGTGCCTCTGGGTGCCCGTCCTCTGGTCTTCCGGCCCGCCGAGCTCGGGTCTCGGTGGGCCGCTCCGAACCCCTCACGGCGAGGATAACGAGATCCCGCGGTCGAGGCTAGGGCGTTCGCCGTGGTGAGGTCCTTGTGGCCGTTCCCGGTTCGGCCTGCCTGGTTCTGCTAGCGCGGTTCGCGGCGCATGAACCAGTTCGGTGTGGAGAGAAGCAGTATCTCCTCGACCACCTCGAAGCCCTGGCTGAGGTAGAACCGGACATTCTGGGGCTTGGCGGTCTCCAGCCATGCGAGCCGCTGATGTTCGTCGAATTCGCTGCACAGGAGCTTCAGGGTCGCCCCGCCCAGTCCCATGCCCTGGAAGCCGGGTTCGACGCCGACGGGTCCGACGTGCCAGTGCGTCTCCTGCAGATCGTGCTCGGCCAGAATCGACCCCATATGGAGGAATCGATCCGCGTCGGTCGCATCGCGGCCAGGTTCGTCCAGTGCCCTGATCTCCGGTGGCAACAGGGTCGCCACGCAATCACCCGGTGGGGTGGCACCTGCCGTGCCGAGTACGCAGTCGCCGCGCTTGACACCAGCCACGATCCCGCCGGCGAGCATGCCGTTGAATGTGGAGTACATCATCTCAAGACGAACGAGGGGATCGTCGGAGACCGCCATGGAGGTCGGGTCGTCCCGCAGTGCACGTGCCGCCACGCCGACCGCTTGGCGGATCTGGTCCTCGCCTGTCAGCCACAGGACCTCATAGTCACCCATGGCCTGTTTCTAGCAGGTCACCCGAGCCTCCCACCTGGGCCTGCAGATCCTCACGGCGAACCGATCGGTGCCCTGGTCCATCGACACGTCCAACGACACGTTCCCGTGCGACCGGCAAACCCGTCGAGTTCGTGCGAACGTATCTGGTCGGATGACCGAATCGCCGACCATCGAGGATCTGCAGGTCCGACAGTCAGCCGGCATCCGGGGCACGTCTGCTCCATGCCAGGGAGGCAGGTGACCAATGAGTGACGCATTGATGGATGCGATCGCAGCGCGCATCCAGACCGCCCTCGGTGCCGCCGATCTGACCGAGTTCACTGACCTGCTGCATCCCGATGTGCGATGGGGACCTCCCGACGACCCCAACCCCGGCTGTACGAATCGCAAGCAGGTCCTCACCTGGTACCGGCGGGGTCGTGATGCCGGAGTCCGAGCCGAGGTGGTCGAGTGCCACGTGTTCGACTGCCGCATCCTGATCGGAACACGGATCTGGGGCAGAGACGAACATGCGGCTGAGGGCGTCGAGCGGTGGCAGGTGTTCACGGTGAACGGTGGTCAGATCGTGGACATCACCGGCTATGACGACCGCTCCGAGGCACTGGCCCGAGCGGGCGGTTAAGGCAACTCCCATGGGCAACCCATTGCTCACCCAGTCGTCCCTGGTTCCGCCGCCTCGTCCCGCAGGATCTGTCGCAGTACCTCTTTCTTCACCTTGCCGGACGGGGTCCTCGGCAACTCGTCGACGAATCGGAGCTGCTCGGGCCATTTCTGGTGGGCCAGACCGGAATCGGCAAGGTGTGATCGGATGGTGGCCAGGTCCACCGCCGCCCCGCCATCGGCCAGGCGCACGAATGCGCAGGCCTGTTCGCCCAGTCGCTCGTGGGGGGCGGCCACCACCGCCACCTCGGCCACCCCAAACAGGCCAACAAGCTGCTCCTCGACCTCGACCGCGCTGATGTTCTCCCCACCCCGGATGATCACGTCCTTCTTGCGGTCGGTGATCGACAGGTAGCCGTCTCCGTCGAGCACACCGATGTCCTCGGTCCGGTACCACCCGGCGTCGTCGAAGTAGGTGTCGGTCAGTTCCTGGTCGGTGTAGCCCATGCAGCAGTCCGGGCCGCGGGACCAGATCTCGCCGGGATCACCCGGACCGACCTGGTGCCCGTCGTCGTCGAGCAGGCGGATCTCCACCCCTTCGAGGGGCCTGCCGTCGGTGTAGAGCCGGAACGGCTCGGGGTCGGTGTGGTACGAGCCGGTGATGGAGGGGTGTTCGGTGGACCCGTACATCCGCACGATCGAGATGCCGTTGGCCGCGGCCCGATCGGCCACCGATGTGGGCACGGTGGCCCCGCCCAGGCCCACGAAGTGCATGAGCTCCAGGTGCTCGTCGGTGCGGTCGGGATGGTCGAGCAGGCTGGTCAGGAAGTAGGTGGCCCCTGATCCACAGGCGAGTTCGAACTCGGACATCAGCACCAGCAGGCGGGCCGGGTCCCACACGTCGACCAGGTGCACCGACTTGCCCCGGACCACCGGGATGAGCAGGGCACCGAGCATGCCGATGGCGTGGCCGACCGGGGCACCGGTCAGGGTCTCCCGTCCGGAGGCGGCGTCCATGGCCCCCAGCTGGCGGACCTCGGCACCGATGGTCCGATGGGAGTGGATGACCCCCTTTGGGTCGGCGGTGGTACCTGAGGTGTAGGCGATGATGGCGGCCGTACCGGGGTCGACGGCCACCGGAGCGGCGATCGGCTCACCCTCGGCTTCGAGCGTGTCGAACGCCACGAGTCCCTCGGCCAGGGGTCCGGGTGGCGGGGCGACCACGGCGACGGTGTGCACGCCGTCGAGTGCGTCGCCCATCCGGACGAGCCCGTCCAGGAAGTCGGCGTGCCCGAACGCGGCCGCCGTGACCAGCACCCGTACCCCTGTCCGCCTCAAGATGTAGCCGACCTCCTTCGGACCGTAGAAGTGGACGATGGGCACCACCACGGCGCCGAGGAGGGTCGCCGCGTAGAAGGTGACTGCCGCCTCGACCCAGTTCGGGAGCTGGAAGGCGACCGGGTCTCCCGGTCCGACCCCCCGTGCACGCAGGGCTCCGGCCAACCCCCGGGCCCGCATGTGCACCTCGCCGAAGGTGCCCGACCACGGTCGCACCTCGGAGTGGACGCGGAACGTCTGGCCGGCATGGTCCCGGAGTGCTGCGTCGAGCTGGTCGCCCAGGGTCCGGTCGTCCCAGAGGCCGCCCTCGAGCCAGCTCCGCTCGAGTTCGGCCGGCACGGTGCGCAGGGCCCACCCCGGACCGCCCGACGGACGGCCATCGATCGTCACAGTGCTCCGTCGACCGGGGTCGCTTCGTATACCGAGACTTCCGTGTATTTCGAACTCACGACCGGCTCGGTCGTCGGCGCGGCCGCCCGCAGGGCGGCGACGTGGGCCTGGAGGTCGGCCAGCGTCTCCCACCGCTCGAGGAGGCGGACCCGATCGGGGTGGGTGGCATCGGCGGCGAATGAGTAGTCGATGCACCCGGTCTCGTCCAGGGTGCGCGCGACCTGGTCGCGTCGGCTCTCGAGGTACCGACCGCGGTCGGACTCGGCGACTTCGACGGTGCCCACGACGATGATCATGATGACTCCCTGTCTCTGGAATGTCTCTGGAGGGCCTTCGGCCGGCGCGCCTCGGAGACCCGTGACCCTGCACACTACGATGGCCGCTGCCGACCGGGCCGGGACAAGGGGGAGAGGCGATGGAGCACTCGGGATACGTCGAGCGGCCCGACTACCGGGTCGACCTACTGGCCCGACGGAACCGGGTCACCGCGTCGATCGGGGACCTTGTCCTGGCGGACAGCGAACGGTGCCTTCTGGTCGACGAACAGGACCACGGCCTGGTCTTCTACTTCCCTCCCGACCACGTGCGCCTCGATCTCCTCGCCGATGACGACCGGTCCAGTATCTGTCCGTTCAAGGGCATCGCCAGCTATCGCCGATTGGTCCATGACGGCGTCGAGGTGGTGGCCTGGAGCTACCTCACCCCCTTTCCCGAAGTCGCCCCGTTGGCCGGATACGTCGCCTTCTACCAGGACGTCGTGGACGTGCGCGTGGGTAGCGCGGTCCCGGCGGTCTCGGGGAGGTGAGCCCGGAGAAGGGCGGTGTCGACGGGCCTACCTCCGTGGTCGGGATGGTGGAACTGTTCGACGTCACCCCCGACGGCGCCCACCGGTACGCCGGGTACAGCGACGGCGGCCATCGTCGGGTGGTGGACGGAAGCCAGCTCCTGGCCCAGTCGATCGTGGCCGCATCGAAGGAGCTGCCGGACCACGGGGTGCGCTCGGCGCAGGCGGTGTTCACCCGGGCGGTCGACGACGTTCGACCGCTCTGGTTCGAGGTGGACGTCACCCACTGCGGCCGGACCTTCGCCGGGGCGATCGTCACCGTGGGCCAGGGCGACCGTCGGTGCGCCGTGGTGAGCCTGCTCCTCGACGTGGTCCACCCGGACGTGATCCGCCATGCCGCCCCGCCGCCGACGGTCGGACCTCCGGCCGACGCCATCGAGGTGACGATGCCCATGGACGGACGGCAGCTCCGGCTCGTGGGCGTGGCCGACCCCAACGACCCCGACGAGGTGGGACCCCCGGTCCTCGACGCCTGGGTGCACTACGACCCGGTGCCGGACCGGTCGGATCTCGCCAGGGCCCTGATCGCCCACTTCACCGGCCACCTGTCGCTCTCGGCCACCATGCGCGGCCACGCGGGGATCGGCACCGGACAGGCCCACAAGACCGTCTCCTCCGCCGTCATGGCCATCGGGGTGACCTTCCATGAACCGGTTGCCTGGGACGGCTGGCTCCTCTACCACCACGAGTCCACGCAGGTGGGAGCGGGGATGTCCTACGTGCGGGGTCAGGTCTTCACCGAGCGGGGCGACCTGATCGCGTCCTTCGTCCAAGAGGCGATGCTCCGGGCCTTCGAGCAGGACCCGGCCACCCACCCGATCCCCACGGCAGCACGGCTCTGAGGGGCCGACCTACCCGGGTCGCCCCAAGGGGGTCCTTCCTCCGTCGTCAGAGAGCAAGCCCGAAATCTGGTTCCCACGCCATCGGAGGGTCACCGCTACCCTGTGGCCGGGCCGGCGCTCCCACCCGCGGGGGCCGAACCGCCGGGACCGAGACCAACGGGGTAGGTGCACGGTGAAATTCGCTCTCAGCCTCGGCCAACTCAATCCGACAGCATGGACGGCCGTCACCGAGGAGGCCGACCGGCTGGGTTATGACTCGGTGTGGATCCCCGAGCACCTCGTCCTCCCGGTCGACATGGGTGGCAGTCCCCACGCGGGACAGGATCACCCGCCCATCCCTCCCGAGCTCCCGGTGTTCGATGCCCTCATGTTCCTGGCGTTCCTGGCCGCCCGCACCGACCGCATCCGGTTCGGCACCCAAGTCTTCAACATCGGCCTCCGCCATCCTTTCGTCACGGCCCGGGCGGCCGCCACCCTGGACCACGTGTCGGACGGGCGGCTCGATTTCGGCATCGGGGCCAGCTGGTTGCGGGCCGAATGGGACGCCGTGGGGCTCGACTTCGACTCCCGCGGCGCACGCGTGGACGAGGCCATCGACGTGTGCCGTCGACTCTGGTCCGAGCCCGTGGTCGAGCACCACGGCCGCTTCTTCGACTTCGACCCGGTCATGTTCGAGCCCAAACCGGTACAGCGCCCCGGACCCCCTCTGCACATCGGAGGGGACGGATCGGCGGCCCTGCGTCGGGCCGCCACGGTGGGCGACGGCTGGATTCCCATGAACCACACGCTGAAGGAGATCCCCTCGGCCGTGGCCACGATCGCCGAGCTCCGAGAACGGGCTGGTCGTCAAGGCCGCACCGAGGTGACGCTCGGTGCCCAGATCGGGTCCCAGGCCGATATCGACCGCCACGCCGAGGCCGGTGTGGACCGGGTGTTCGTCAAGCCGTGGAGGCGGACGTCGGACGCCATCGAGAGCCTGCGATCCTTCGCCTCCGAGTTCATCGGGTCCCGTCCGCTCCTGAAATGATTTCCGGGACGGCCGCGTAGAATGACGGAAGAGGGGCCGGGCACCGACATCAGGCGGGAATCGAGCACGGAGGGACGTCGACTTTGTTCCAAGCACACTCGGGAGTGCGACCGGATAGAGGCGGTCCGGTCGCCGTCGGTAACATCGGGGACCGGGTGTCCCCATCACCATGGTCTACGCGCTCGCACTGACCGCGGCGCTGGCCAACGCGCTGACCAGCATCCTCCAGCGCATGGGGGTGGAGGATGCCCCGCCGGAGTCGACGATGCACCTCAGCTTGTTGACCCACGCGTTGAAGCGAGGGGTCTGGCTGCTCGGGTTCGCCTGCATGGTGGGGTCGTTTCTCTGCCAGGCGTTCGCGTTGCATCTCGGCAACCTGAGCCAGGTCCAGCCCATCCTCACCATCGAGCTCCTGCTCCTCGTCCTGCTGCTGGCCACCTGGTTCCGGTTCCGCATCGGATGGCACGGGTGGCTGGCGTGCGTGGCGGCGGCCGGCGGGTTGGCCGGCTTCCTGGTGTTCGCCGATCCCCGCAGCGGCGGCGAGATCCCGAGTGCGGCCGAATGGATCCTGGCCGGATCGCTGTGCGGTGGGGCGGTGGTGTTGGCCGTCGTGGCCGCGATGCGCGGTCCTAGGTGGTGGCGGGCGGCGATGTTCGGAGCGGCCGGGGCCGTCGGATTCGCGTTCACAGCGGCACTGATCAAGTCAGTGGGCGACTACGTGGCCGCCGACTGGAGCCAACTCTTCCTGCACTGGCAGACCTATGCCCTGGCGATCTGCGGCCTGGGATCGGTGTTCCTGGCCCAGAACGCGTTCCACGCCGGTCCGATCGCCGCGTCGCAGACGGCCCTGGTCCTGGTCGATCCACTGGTCAGCCTGGCCATCGGCATCGGCATCTTCGGGGACAACCTGCGGACCGGAGGGGCCTACGGACCGCTCGAGGCGGTTTCGCTCCTCATCATGTTCGTGGGTGCCGCGTTTCTTGCCCATTCGCCGCTCATCTCGGGGATGAAGGGCGAGGACGACAGCTACGAGCAGCTCCTTTCGGTGCGGTCGCGTTCGAAGCGCCTGGCCCGGGCGGTCGAGGACCAGGCCCCACCCGGCGTGCTGGGTCTGGCCGAGTCGGACTGAACGGCCGACGAGCCCTGCGCCGTCCGCCGGCCCGGGCCTACGATCGGTCCTCCATGGGAGCAACCACAGCCGGGGCGTCCGGACCGATGCGACGTGGACGGCGTGGAGGCCCCGGCCGGTGAACGCCGGACACGCCACCGACGGTGCGCTGGCCGTCGTTCCCGAATGGACCGCCCTGGTGGTGTGGGAGCGGTCCTGGACGTACCGGGAACTCGAGGAGCTGACCCGACGGACGGGGGCGGCGCTGGCGGCCGCCGGCGTGGGGCCGGGCGACCGGGTCGCTCTGGTCAACCTGGGCAGTGCACTCTCGATTGCCACGATCTTCGCCTGTGCCCGCCTGGGTGCGGCCAGCGCTCAGATGAACGCCTACCTCACCCCGGGGGAGCTCGCACAGCTGGTCCAGCTGGTCGGTGCCACAGTGGGCGTGGCCGGCGCCCCGTACCTCGAGGGCCTGGCGGTGGCGATGAGTGGGCCGGTCCTCGGCGCCGTCGAGATCGAGTCGGCCGATCCGGATGCGGTGCCGACCACGACCGGTGATGCCGACGACACCGCGCTGGTCCTGTTCACCAGCGGCACGACCGGGCTGCCCAAGCCTGTCGCCATCAGCCATCGGGTCGTGGCCGACCGCTTGGCCTACTACGGCAAGCCCATCGACCCGGATGCGCCTCAGGTGGTCGACATGATGTCCGCGCCGATCTTCCACATCGGCGGGACGCTCGGCCTCTTCGTGTCGCTGTACCAGGGGAAGAAGCTGGTGGTACTGCCGAAATTCGACGCCGGTACCTGGCTCGACCAGGTCGAGCGCCACCGGGTCACCCAGACCTTCGTTGTCCCGACCATGCTCCGGCGGGTGCTCGACCATCCCCGGTTCGCATCGACGGACCTCGGATCACTTCGCTCGCTCAACTACGGTGCGGCCGCCGCACCGGTCGACGTCGTGCGCCGGGCGGTCGACGCCCTGCCCGACGTCGACTTCACCAACACCTTCGGCCAGACCGAGACGCTGGGGGCGTACGCGGCACTGGGCCCAGACGACCATCGTCGGGGCGACCGGTTCGGATCGGTCGGGCGTCCCCTGACCGGGGTCGAGGTCCGGATCGTCGACCCCGGGACGGGGGAGCCGGTACTTGAGGGCGGGACCGGAGAGTTCTGGGTCCGGGCCGTGCAGAACACGACGTCGGAATGGCTGCACACAGGGGACACCGGATGGCGCGACGCCGAGGGCTACCTGTTCCTCTCGGGACGGATCTCGGACACCATCAACCGGGGGGGCGAGAAGTTCGGTCCCGTCGAGGTGGAGGACGTCCTCCGCACCCACCCGCTCGTCGCCGACGTGGGCGTGGTCGGTGTGGCGGACCCGGAGCTCGGGGAGCGGGTCGGTGCCGTCGTGGTGGCCTCGGGGCCGGTGACGCCGTCCGAGCTGGTGGCCCACTGCTCCCGGCACCTCTCGACCTACAAGGTGCCGGAGTTCCTCGCATTCGCCGACGAGCTACCCGTGTCGGTGCTGGGCAAGCTCGACCGAACGGAGCTGCGAGCGCGGCTGTCGGCGTCCCCTCCGATTCCTCGACCGACGCCTTGACCGGCACCGGGCACGACCCTGCGCAGGCGTGCGCGCTACGGTTCGCTCCGGGCCGGCGAGGCCGAGCCCCCACGTTTCGACCCGTTGACCCGGCTGGTCGACGGATCGACGCACCACGACAGCGAAGGAGCCCGAGGTGGCAGACGACAGCCTGAGCGCGATCATCGGCAGGCCGACAGGGACGACGGTGGTCACGGTGGAGCGGGGCCAGCTGGTCCTGTTCGCCACGGCTGTGCGGGACGACAATCCGGTGTACCGGGACCCGCGGGCGGCCGAGGCCGCCGGCCTGCCCGGTATCCCCGCACCGCCCACCTACCCATTTGTGATGGGGAACTTCGGGGCCTACCCCGAGCTCCAGATCGAGGATGCGCCGACCGGCAACCCGATGGCCGAGGTCCTCGGCCCGTTGATGGCCAAAGGGGGGATCATCCTCCACGGCGAGCAGGAGTTCACCTATCACCGGCCGGTCTTCGCGGGTGACGTGCTCGTCGGCGTGGGGACCGTGGCCGATGCCTACCAGAAGGAGTCGAAGGGCAAGACCATGACCTTCGTCGTCGTGGAGACGGCCTGGAGCGACCGGGACAGCGGCGAAGCGGTCTGCACCTCGCGCATGAACATCATCCACCGCCTCTGATGGCCGCCGCCGATCTCCCGGGCGAGAGGGCCCCGGGCGACGACGCCGTACTCCGCCGCATCGACGGCGGGGTGGCATGGATCACCCTCAACCGGCCCGAGGCCGGCAACGCCATCACGCCGGCGATGCGGGACCAGCTCATCGCCTGGTTGGAGGAGGCCTCCGCCGACCTGGCCGTGCGTGCAGTCGTGGTGACCGGAAGTGGTGAGAAGGGCTTCTGCACCGGTGCCGATCTCCGGACCTCCGGGCCCGGACCTGTCCGGCCCGAGGGGGCCCCCGACCGGGCGGTGGGCGACGCCGCGCGCATGATCCGAACCGGATGGCAACGATTGGTGACCGCCGTCCTCGACTGCGAGAAGCCGGTCATCGCCGCCGTCAACGCCACCGCGGCGGGTGGGGGCATGCACCTGGCCCTCGCCTGCGACCTGGTGATCGCCGCCGAAGAGGCGAAGTTCATCGAGGTCTTCATCCGGCGGGGCATCGCACCCGATGCCGGAGGCGCCTACCTCCTGGCCCGCCTCGTCGGGCCCCAGAAGGCCAAGGAGCTCTTCTTCTTCGGCGACGACCTCCCGGCCCGGGACGCCGAGCGGCTGGGACTGGTCAACAAGGTGGTGGCCCGTGCCGACCTGATGGCCGAGGTCGGCGCCTGGGCGGCCCGCCTGGCCTCGGCCCCCACCAAGGCCGTCAGCGCCGCCAAGTACCTGACCAATCGGGCCCTGGAGTCCGACCGGGCCACCGCCCTGTGGGACGAGGCCACAGCCCAAGAATTGGTGACCGGCACCGAGGACTGCCGCGAGGGTCTGACTGCGTTCGCCGAGCGCCGGCCCCCGGTGTTCCGGGGCTGGTAGGGAGGTCCATCCGATGGGTAGCCGAGGCCCCGCCGGGCCTAGAACGGGTTCTGGTTTCGAGCGACGAGATGGTAGAACATCACCGTGCACATGATCGGTGAGTCCGCGCTCCTTTCCGCCACCCGGTACGCGGAGTGGATGGCCGTCCTGCGGATCGGCCTCGGCTTGTGGTGGGTCAAGAGCTTCGCCCACAAGGACCTGGGCGGCTGGCTGAAGCGGGGCTCCGGCATCGAGTGGGGCGGCTCCGTCGCCGAGAAGCACAAGTGGGCATTCGTGAAGACCGGCTTCGACAAGGTCGTCCGACCCCACCCGATCCCGATGGCCTACATCGTGGTCTTCTCCGAACTGGCCCTCGGCCTCGGTCTCGTCCTCGGCTTCCTCACACCGATCGCCCTGGTGGCCGGCATCCTCTTGAATCTCCTCTACCTGGTGCTGATGATCCATGACTGGGCGGAGCAGGGACAGAACCTGATGATGATCCTGGCCGCCGTGGTGGCATTCGGGACCCATGCGTGGGCCGTCTGGTCGGTCGACCACCTGCTGCACCTCTTCGGAGCTTGATCCGATGGCGATCGGCATCCAGGACGAGCACGAGGAGCTACGCGCCTCGGTCGAGGGCTGGGCGGAGGCCAGGGGCGTGGTCGCCGCCGTCCGAACGGCACTCGACGCCGAAGGCGACGCGCTCCCGCCCTACTGGGGGGACCTAGCCGCCCAGGGGCTGCTCGCCATCCACCTCCACGAAGACCTCGGGGGGCAGGGAGCCGGCGTGGTCGAACTGGCCGTGGTGGCCGAAGAGCTCGGCCGCACCGCCGCCGTGGGACCGTGGGACACGACGGCCGTGGTGGCCGGCGTGGTCGCCGCCTCGGGCAGTGCCGGTCTGGCCAAGGCGCTCCTGCCCGGCCTGGCCGACGGCAGCCTGATCGCCTCGATGGCGGTGCCGACGGCGGCGCCCGACGGCTCCCCCGTCGCCTACACGGATCTGACCGGGACCCCCGGCCCCGACGGCTCGCTGGTGGTCTCCGGCGTGCTCCGGCCCCTGGTGCACGGGGCTGTCGTCACCCACGTGCTCGCCCCGGTGACCGTGCCCGACGGGACCCGCTGGGTCGTCCTGGAGCGGGCCGACCCCGTTGCGGTGGTCGAGCTGCCCAGTTTCGACCCGACCCGACCCGCCGCGTCATGGACGCTGGACGGGGCGAACGTGGCCGGGGAACGGGTACTGGACGCCACGACCGGCGCCGTGCGGGACCTGGCCCTCGTGGTGCTCTCGGCCGAGGCCGCCGGCGGGGCCCGATGGTGTGTGGAGACAGCGGCCGAGCACGCCCGCACCCGCGAGCAGTTCGGCCGGCCCATCGGACAGTTCCAGGGGGTCAAGCACCGACTGGCCGACATGCTGGTCTCCGTGGAGCAGGCCGTGGCCGCCACCTGGGACGCCGCCATGGTGCTGGAGGCCGAGGGGGGATCGACCTCGGGGGAGGAGACGGACCAGGGGAGCCTGGCCGTCCAACTCGCCGCCGCCCTCGCCCTCGACGGCTACGTCGAGGCGGCCAAGGGTGCCATCCAGGTCCTCGGGGGGATGGGCTTCACGTGGGAGCACGACGCCCACGTCCACCTGCGCCGGGCCACCACGCTGCGCCAGCTGGTGGGCGGCACCGCACCGCTCCGGGCCGAGTCGGCCCGCCTGGCGCTGGCCGGCTGGCGTCGACGCTTGTCGATCGACCTTCCTCCCGAAGCGGCGGCACTGCGGGTCGAGATCGACGCCGTGGTGGCCGGTATCGCCGCCATCGACGACCCCGCCGAGCGCCACCGGGCCCTGGCCGACCACGGACTGCTGGCTCCCCACTGGCCCGCTCCGTGGGGACGGGACGCCGGGGCCGTCGAGCAGCTGGTCATCGACCAGGCGTGCGCCGAGGCCGGTCTCAAGCGACCGGCGCTGGCCGTGGCCGCCTGGGCCCTTCCGACCATCATGGCCCACGGCACGGCCGAGCAGACCGAGCGCTGGGTGGGGCCGACGCTGCGGGGCGAGATCATCTGGTGCCAGCTCTTCAGCGAGCCAGGCGCCGGCTCCGACCTGGCCTCACTCACCACGCGGGCGAACCGGGTCGATGGTGGATGGTCGCTGACCGGCCAGAAGGTGTGGACGTCGGTGGCCCAGCGTGCCCACTGGGGGATCTGTCTGGCCCGGACCGACCCCGACGTCCCGAAGCACCGGGGCATCACCTACTTCCTGGTCGACATGCACTCGCCCGGCATCGAGGTCCGGCCGCTGCGGGAGATCACCGGGGCGGCGTTGTTCAACGAGGTGTTCTTCGAGGAATGCTTCGTGCCCGACGACTGCGTGGTGGGGGAGATCGACGGTGGCTGGAAGCTGGCGCGGACCACGTTGGCCAACGAGCGGGTGTCACTGTCGTCCGACACGGCCTTCGGCGGCGCCCTCGAAGGGGTCCTCGATCGGGTGGCGGCCCGGCCCGAGCTCCAGGATCCGGTGACCCTCGACCGGCTCGGGCACCTGCTGGCCGAGGCCCAGTCGCTGGCGCAACTGGGTATGCGTGCCACCCTCCGCTCGGTGGGCGGCCTCCAACCCGGTCCCGAGTCGAGCGTGCGCAAGCTCCTCGGCGCCGAATTCGACCAGCGGGTCCACGAGTTCGGGCTCGACATCTGTGGGCCCGAGGGGGCCATCACCGAGGGCGACGCCGCATTGTCGGCCTACATGGTGCTGCAGTCGAAGTGCATGACCATCGCCGGCGGGACCAGCGAGGTCCAACGCAACGTGATCGGGGAGCGCCTGCTCGGACTGCCTCGCGATCCGGAGCCCGGCCGATGACCGACCGTCCGACCGGGCCGGCCGCGCCGGGGTGCGGTCGCGCTCCGGTGAACTCCGCCGGTTCCGGGCCGGCACACCGGTTCGCGGGGCGCGGGGTGCGGACCGGGTCGTGCCGTGGCACGGTATGGGGAGGCAAAGGAAGATTGAACGACTGCGACCGGGGCACCCGGTGGTGGCCGCACGAGGCCGAGACGTGGCCGTACGAGGGAGGACCTGGACATGGCTGACGCAACGCTGTACTTCGAGGACGTCACCGAGGGCGACGAAGCTCCCGAGCTGGCCCACGTCCTGACCCGCACCGACCTGGTGACGTATGCGGGAGCTTCGGGCGACTACAACCCGATGCACCACGACGAGGTAAAGGCCATGGCCGCCGGCCAGCCGAGCGTCTTCGGTCACGGGATGTTCTCCATGGGCCTGCTCGGGACGGCGATCACCGACTACGTCGGGGCCGGCAACGTCACGCGGTTCACCGTCAGGTTCGCCCGCCAGACGTGGCCCGACGAGGAGCTGCGGTCCAAGATCGTGGTCACCGGAAAGCGGAAGGAAGGCGACGCCCACCTGGTCGACCTCGACGTCCGGCTGCACAACGCGGCGGGCGAGGAGAAGGTGGTCGGCGAGGCCACCGCCGCCGTCCCCTCCCGGGCCTGAGGTCCCGTAGGGGCACGGCGCCGGCGGGAGCGCCACCCCGTGCGTCCCCCGGGGCTCCGTGGTCGGCGGGTACAGTCGACCGGGGTCGGGTCTCGGTGCCGTCGTCACCCGGCCGGACCAGGCGTCGGCAGGCGGGACGAGGACCGAGGAGGGCTGTGGAGCGTCGGCAGAGGCAGCGGCCGGCCCCCCTCTCCAAGGGCACGGGATCGGCTGCCGCCCTGGCCACGTTGGTCCTCGCCGCATCCTCGATCGCCGGGTGCGGCAATGTCACGGTGCTGACCGTCTCCCACGCCGGGGACACCGACGGGGTCACGGCCACCTCGATCCGGGTGGGGGCGCTCGGCTCCTTCAGCGGGTTCGCCGCATCGTCCTTCGCCCCGGTCACGACCGGGGCAGCCGTCTACTTCGACCAGCTCAATGCCTCCGGCGGTGTCTACGGCCGCAAGATCGTCTACGCGCCGATCGTCGACGACGGCACCTCGCCCTCGGGCAACACCGCCGGGGCCCAGCGGCTGGTCCAGTCCAAGGTGTTCGCGGTGGTCGGGGTGGGCACCCCCTTCTTCACCGGCTCATCGATCCTCCGCTCCCAGGCAGTGCCCACCTTCGGCATCCAGGAGAACACCAATGCGCAGTGGTCGGGGCCCACCATGTTCGGGGCCGGCGGCTCGTTCAGCGCGCCGACCCTGCCCATGCCGCAGGTGGCCTACGTCGCCCAGGAGACCCACTCCCACGTCGCCGCCGTGCTGGCCTACAACGTCGCCCAGTCGTCCGGTGGGTGCGTGTCCGTGGTCCGGGGGCTGGCCAAGTACCACGTGAAGACTCCGGTCGTGGACTTCTCCATCCCCTACGGGGCGGCCACACTCGATGCCGACGTGACCCGGATGCAGCAGGACCACGTGGACTTCGTGGCGACCTGCATGGACTCCACCGGGAACATCAAGCTCTCCCAGACGCTCCAACAGCACGGGATGGGATCGGCCACCCAGTACTGGCTCGACGGGTATGACACCGGGATCCTGCACAACAACCAGTCCGCCTACCAGGGGGTCTACTTCTTCCTGCAGCAGACGCCGTTCGAGGCGTCCGCCCTCTACCACGGTGTCTATCCGGGGATCGACGCCTTCAACGCCGCCCTGGCCCGGTACGCTCCGGGCACGGCGCCGTCGGGCACCGCGCTCGCCGGTTGGGTGAGCGCCGACCTGTTCACCCAGGGTTTGCGGGCCATCGGCAACGACGTCACCCGCACGGCACTGGTCCGGGCCATCAACCGGCTGACCGCCTATACGGCCGACGGCGCCTATCCGCCGGTCAACTGGCAGGTGAGCCACTACGGCATCACCGGCCTCGACTGCACGACCTACGTCCGGGCCCGCGGTGATCACTTCGTGCCCGTCTTCACCACGCCGGCCAGCGTCTATTCCTGCTACGACCTGACCGGCTCGGCCCACCTCCCGACCCAGACAGTCACCACCCTGCCGCTCCAGCCAGGGGTCCCGGGCAAGTGAGCCAGTTCTTCAATTATGCGGTCCCGGGCGTCCCGTTCGGCTGTGTGTTCGCCCTGATGTCGGTGGGCCTCGTGCTCACCTACAAGGCCTCGGGCGTGTTCAACCTGGCCTTCGGCGCCCAGGCCTTCGTGTCGGCGCTCGCCTACGTGTCCCTCGTCCAGGACGGATGGCCCCGGTGGGCGGCCACCGTGATCGCAGTGGCGGTCATCGGCCCCATCGTCGGCATCGTGCTCGACCGGCTGCTCTTTCGGCGGATCCGCACGGCCTCGCCGCTGGTGAAGCTGGTCCCCTCGCTCGGCCTGCTGGTGGCCCTACCCCAGGTGGCCCTCATCATCGCCGGGTCCACCCCGACCATCCCGCCGCCGGCCATCGTCGGCGACGCCCAGCACGTCTACCTCCACCTCGGCTCCGTGCCGCTCAGCGGACTCGAATTGTCGATCACCGTGTCGACGATCGTCGTCGTGGCCGTGCTCGTGGCGCTGTTCCGGTTCACGCCGGTCGGGCTCGAGATGCGGGCAGTCGTCGAGAGCCCGCGGATGACCGAGCTCGCCGGGATCAACGCCGGGCGGATCAGCGCGTTCGCCTGGATCCTGTCCAGCATGATGGCCGCGCTGGCCGGCGTGCTGCTGTCGCCGCTGTACTCCCAACTCGACCCTCAGAACTTCACCGTGCTCCTGGTGTGGGGTGTGGCCGGCGCGGTCATCGGACGGTTCGCCAGCCTCCCCCTCGCCCTCCTCGGCGGCCTCGGCCTCGGGGTGGCCCAGCAGGTGGTCGCCGGGTACCTGCCGGCCGGAGTGATCGCCAACGGCCTGCGGCCGTCCCTGCCGTTCGTGGTGCTGCTGGTCTTCCTGCCGCTCGCCCGCCAGCGCCAGATCGACGATCCGCTGTCGGGATGTGACCCGCCGTCGTCGGCCGTCGAGCGGGGCATCACCGGCTACCGGTCGGCCACGACGGTCGCCGCCTCGGAAGGGTCGGTCCACACCGTCGGGGTGTGGCACCAGCGCCTCGACGCGCTGCCAGGCGGGCGGATGACCGGCATCCTGACGCGACGACCGACCGCCACCTTCTCCTGGGTGGTGGCCGTCGTGGCCGTCGCGTCCGCCCTCACCTGGGTACCGCCCGACTGGCTGCTCACCATGAACCAGGGGGTGGCCTTCGCCGTCATCTTCCTGTCGCTCACGCTGTTGACCGGCATGTCCGGACAGATCTCGTTGTGCCAGGCCACCTTCGCCGGGCTCGGGGGCTTCATGGCCGGGCAGCTCGCCAACCACTTCGGGCTCCCGGTCGTCCTCGGGATGGTGGCCGGGGGGCTGCTGGCCGGCGCCCTCGGGGTGTTGGTGGCCGTCCCCACGCTCCGTCTGGCGGGACTGCCCCTCGCCCTCGCCACGCTGGCCTTCGCCCTGCTGGCCGACAACATCCTCTTCCCCAACTCGTGGATCGGCAACGGGGCGAGCGGGGTCACCGTCCCCCGGCCATCCGCTGGCCCGGTCAGCTTCGCCGCGGCCAAGCCGTTCTTCGTGCTGTCCCTCGGCGTGCTGGCCGTGGCGGCCGGCATCGTCAAACTCGTGGGCGACGGCACCATGGGGCGCTACCTGTCGGCCGTGCGGGGGAGCGAGCTGGCCGCCAACTCGGTCGGCATCGACGTCTACCGCCTGCGCATCCTGGTGTTCGCCCTGTCCGCCGCCCTGGCCGGAGTGGGGGGCGCCCTGTTCGGCTCGCTGGAGGGTTCGCTGTCGGCCAACGACTTCGGGTACCAGATCTCGGCCGTACTCCTGGTGGTGGTGGCGATCGTGGGACTCGGGTCGATCACCGGGGCCGTTGTGGCCGGTGTCGTCTACACCACGCTCCAGGTGGCGGTGACGTCTCTGCCCACCCGGTTCGCCGGACTGGTGGCGGTCCTCTTCGGCCTGGCCACCCTCAGCTACACCCGCCACCCCGAGGGCTTCCTCGACGTCCTGAGCGGCCGGGTCCAGTCGGTTGTCGCCGAGCGGCGGGCCCGCCGACTGCCGGGCGGGCCGACCGGCTCCGGCCGCCGTCCGTCGCCACCGGGCGATGAGGCGACGAGGGATACCGACCCGGTGGCGGAGGGGGCGGGATGACGGCGCCGGCGCTGCTCGTGGCCACCGGGATCACCAAGCAGTTCGGTGGCATCCTGGCCCTCGACCACGTCAGCCTCGACGTCGCCGCCGGCGAGGCGGTCGGCGTGGTGGGCCCCAACGGGGCCGGCAAGACCACCCTGTTCAACTGCCTCTTCGGCCTGGACGACCCCGATGAGGGGTCGGTCGTCTTCGACGGGCAGTCCATCGACCGGATGCCGGTGTGGAAGCGGAGTCGGTTGGGCATCGGGCGCACGTTCCAGCGGATGGAACTCTTCGAGGGGATGACGGTCGCCGACCATCTCCTGGTGGCCGAGCAGGCGGCGAACGGCACGGTGCGGATCTGGCGGGACCTGCTGCACCGGGGTGGTCCCACGCCGGCCGAACTCCACCACGTGGAGGAGGTGCTCGACCTGCTCGGGCTCGTCGAACTGGCCGGGCGGCCCGTCGACACCTTGGATCTCGGCCACGGGCGGCTCGTCGAGCTGGGGCGGGCCATGATGGGCAAGCCACGGCTGCTGATGCTGGACGAGCCGTCCTCGGGCCTCGACGCCGAGGACACGACCCGCCTGGCCCGCATCCTCGGCGAGACCCGGCGCAGCACCGGGGTGGCGGTGGTCCTCGTCGAGCATGATCTGGCCCTCGTGGAGGCCACGGTCGACCGGCTCTACGTGCTCGACTTCGGCAAAGTCTTGGCCTCGGGCGGGGTGGCCGAGGTCCTGGCCGATCCCGAGGTGCGCCGGGCCTACCTGGGGAGCACGGCGTGACTTCGACCGCCGAGGGCCGGCCCACCGCGCCAGCACCGGTGGCGGCCGAGCCGATCCTCGAGCTCCGAGGCGTGGGGGCGGCCTACGGCCCGTACGAGGCGCTGTTCGACGTGTCACTGACCGTCCGCACCGGGCACGCCCTGGCCCTGGTCGGGGCCAACGGTGCGGGCAAGTCCACCGTCGCCCGGGTGGTCTCGGGACTGGTTCCGACCACCGGGGGGACCATCGTGTTCGACGGCCGGGACATCACCGGATGTCCGGCATACGAGATCGCCCGGCTCGGCCTGTCGCAGCTGACCGAGGGACGCTCGGTCTTCGCCTCGTTGACGGTGGAGGAGAACCTCACACTGTCGTTCCGCCGCGCCCTCGGACGCCGGGGCATCCCGGACGCCCTGGCCCAGGCCTACGAGGCCTTCCCCCGGCTGGGGGAGAGGCGGACCCAGTCGGCGGGCACCCTCTCCGGGGGCGAGCAGCGGATGCTGGCCCTGGCCCGGGTTCTGGTCCTGCACCAGCGCCTGCTGGTGGTGGACGAGCTGTCCTTCGGATTGGCCCCGGTGGTGGTCGACGAGGTCTACTCCGCGTTGGCGCGGGTGCTCGCCTCGGGCACGTCGCTGCTCCTCATTGAGCAGCACGTCGACCGTGCCCTGGTGCTGGCCGACGACGTGGCCGTGCTCAGCAAGGGGCGGGTCGTGTACGACGGGCCGGTGGCCGGCGTCGAGGGTCGGCTGGGCGATCTCGTGCTCGGTAGGCCGGGGACAGGGGAGCTATCAGCGGAGGGGGCAGGGGAGGACTAGTGGTCCGTCGCTAATATACATGAAGTAGATAGAATGCGAGCATGAGATCA
>PLZW01000030.1:0-75926 GCA_003153575.1 Acidimicrobiaceae bacterium
CCAGACTGCTCCACCCCGCGTCGTGAGGGGACAGAGTACCACTCCTCCCGGGGGACCCGTCCAGCGCCTCCCGGTTCCGCTCCGGTCTCCCGCGATCAGTTGGACAGCGCGGACGCGGCCGCCGAGCCCGGGTTGGTTGTGGTGGTCGTCGTGGTGCTGGCGACTGGTCCACCGGTAAGAGCCTGGACGGCCTGCAGCGCCGACTCGAGCGCATTGATGTCGTTCTGGTAGGCGCCCAGATTGCCGGCCTTGAGGTCGGTCTGGGCCTGCTGGTACGAGGCCTGGGCCTGGGCCAGCAGCGCCTGGGCCTGCGGCGACAACGACGTCGACGTGCCGCCCCCGCCGGACGGGGTGATCTGGATCGGCGCCGCGAACAGGGTGGTCAGGGCGGTCGACAGCGAGTTGGCGATGGTGGCCTGCTGGTTCCCGTACTGGGCGATGACCCGTTGCAGTTCGGGGAAGGGGTTCCTCGACGATTCGACGTACAGCGGCTGGACGTAGAGGAGCGATCCGGCCACCGGAATCTGCAGGAGGTTGCCGAGCAGAACTGACGACCCGTTCTGGTTGAGCAGCGATATCTGGCTCGAGATGTTCGGTTGCGCGTCGATCTTGGCTGCCACGATGGCCGGGCCATTGGGCGGATTGTCCCGCGGTGTCACGAACATCTTGAGCTCGCCGTAGTGTCCCGGGTCCGAGCCGGCGATCATGAACCCGGACAGGTTCTGGATCTGGCTCGATGACGACACCGGGACGAATGCGTCGAGCAGGGTGAACGTCTGCTGGGTCTCTCCGGGGACGCGCATCATCTGATAGATCGGCGACATCCGCACGAGCTGGCCCGTCGAGACCACCTGGCCCTGGGCGTTGACGGTCTGGGTGGTGGCGAGGGCCTGGGACGGCGAGCCGGCCCCCGGGTCGGGCGACAGCGCCCAGGCGTCGGCGGCGCTGTAGAAGCTGGATGCACTGGTGATGTGGTACTTGCCGTACATGGTGGCCTGGACGGTGAAGATGTCCTCGGGATAGCGGATGTGGGCGCGCAGTTCGGGGGACATCTGGGAGCCCGGGGTGAACATCCCTGGAAACGCCTTCTCGTAGGTCTCGATGATCGGGTCGCCCGGGTCCATCACGTAGAAGGTCATCTTGCCGGTGAAGGCGTCGATGACCACCTTGACCGAGTTGCGCACGTAGTTGAACGAGCCCGACAGTCCGCTGCCCGAGGCCACCGCACCGGTGTCGGCGTTCTGGGAGTAGGGATAGTTGTCCGAGGTCGTGTAGGCGTCCTGGATCCACTCGATGTGCCCGTTGATGATGGCTGGATAGGGGTCGGCGTCGAGGCTCAGGAACGGTGCTGCCTTGGACACCCGGGCCTGTACCCCCCGGTCGAACATGAGCCGGGAGTTGTTGGTGATCTGACTCGAGATCAGGAGGTTCAGATCGTTGAACCGGACGGCGAACATCACCTGCTTGAAGAACGACGAGAGCTGCACTCCGCCGTCGCCCTTGTAGTGGGTCTCGTCGTTGCTGCCGGCGGTCAGCTCATAGTTGATCTCGAGCTGCTTGGTGTTGGCCACCACGTAGCCGGTGTTGTTCAGCCCGAAGTAGACCGACGGCTGGGTGATGGTCGGCAACCCATTCGTCGACACCGGCGGCACGTAGCCCACCGCGAACTGGGGGTCGCCGGCGGCGGTGGTGCCGTTGGTCGTGGCCACGTTGGTCGGCGACACGATCATCCCGTAGCCGTGGGTGTACTGCAGAGTGGTGTTCACCCAGGACGTCGACGGCAGGTCCTGGGAGTTGACCTCGCGCACGCCGACCACGGTCGGCGCCTCGGCACCGTCCACCTTGTACCGGTCGATGGGCAGGCTGTTGAACTGGTAGTACGACTTGGTGTCCTGCAGCTTGTCGTAGGTGGGCTGCGTCTGGAGCGGGTCCCACAAACGGATGTTGGCCAGGGTGTCGCTATTGGCGGACACCTGGGCGGCCGTCAGGTTGGGTGACGCGGGGTACGGGGCGCTCGTCACCTTGTCGATGCCCATGGCCACCCGGGTGGCGTCGATGTTGCGTTGGATATACGGACGCTCGAGCGTGTTCTGGGCGGGGTTGACCTTGAGCGCCTGGACCACGGCCGGGTAGATGGTCCCGGCGGTGAGGGCGATCAGGAACCACAGGCCGACACCGAGGATCGGCAGTGCCCAGCCCTGGCGGCGGATGTTGTAGATCAGGAGCACGGCCGCGGCCAGCGACACCAGGATCAGCAGGTCGAGGGCGGGCAGGCGGGCGTGCACGTCCGTGTAGCTGGCGCCCTGCACGTAGCCGTTGGACGAGAGGTCCAGGTTGAATCGGGCCAGGTAGTAGCCGACGGCCTTGGTCAGGGCAATCAGGCCCAGGATGACCGACAGGTGGGCCTTGACCGCCGGACGGACACGGGGGCGGGGGCCCTGCATGCGGATGCCACCGTTCAGATAGTGGCTGAGGGCGGTGACCAGGAGCACCACGACGAGGGCCACCAGGGTCCAGTGGATCACGAACTGCTGGAAAGGCAGCGTGAATATGTAATAGGCGATGTTCCGGTGGAACTGGGGGTCAACGGCGTGGAACGGCGTGCTGTTGCGGTACAGGAGCCAGTTCTGCCACTGCCCCAGGGCCTGGGAGCCGATGATGAGCGACAGCCCCACCACCACGGCGGCCCGCAGCCACCGGGCGTAGGGGCCGATGACCTCGCGGTAGCGCTTCACGAACTCGTCCTCGGCATCCATCGAGGGACCCTTCGGGGCCAGTCGCTCGGCGACGATGAGGCTGACCAGGAGCAGGACCGCGAAAATGGCGCTGAATACCAGCATCAGGCCGGCCTTGACCTCGAACAGCCTCACCCAGACGGAGTGCAGATTGAGCGACGAAAACCACAGGGCGTCGGTGTAGAAGACGGCGAAGGTGTGCAGCGAAGCGAAGAGGACGATGACGAGGACCACCGCCACGATGATCCAACGACGGCCCCGATGGGACGTGGTCCTGGTCGCCGCCGGCATGTCACTGGGGGTGCGCACGGCAGCAGCCTAGGGGGTGCTCGGCGCGAGGAGGCATCGACAGCCCGGGTGGGCCGGCGGGTGTGCGTGCCCGGTGGGGAAGGACTCGCCCGCCGCTTGGGCCCCGTTGAGGCCGTTGTCCTCGCAGTCCGGGCAGGGCGACTCGTCGGCGGGGGCCACGGCCACCCATTCCAGCTCGCCCTTCCCGGCGACGGCGATCGTCCCGAGCGAGAAGGCGGCAACCACGTGGTCCCCGGACAGCCGCTCGATGCGCTCGCCCTTCCACTCCCGGAATGCCGTGCCGATGTGCTCGGTGACCACCGACTCCTCGGCGCCGTCGAGGCCGTCCCCGTCGGCCAGCCGGCGTCGCAGCGGCGCGACGATGGCCTCCGCCAGCTCGTGGGCGATCCCCAGCAGCGCGTCGGCTGAAGGTCGCTCGGCCGAGCCTCCGACCAGCGTGGCGCCGGCGTCGGCACTCTCCTCGAGGAAGGGCAGGGCCGATGTGGAGAAGGAGTCGACGTGCTCCGTCTCGTCGGGCAGGAGGTCGGTCGACCAGGTGGTCCCTTTCGCCCGCAGCTTGTCCAGCAGGTCGTTCTGGCTGTCCTGCAGCGAGCGCTTGAGCCGGCGGGCCAGGCCCGTGATGATCGGGGCCACCAACTCGTCACGCTGCACGACGAGCGGATGACGGGCTTCCGGCGGTCCCTCCACGTCCTCGTCATCATCGGCCGCGGACGTAGGGGTATCGTCGCCCGCCGCTGCGGCCGTGGCGTCGGTCCCCTCGTCGCCCTGGGCGGCCCGCAGCTTGGCGAACAGGGCGTCCACCTGTTCGACGGGTGCAGCTGGGCCGCCGCGGGCGGCGCTCCCGTCTCCCGGCTCGCCGGTCGGTTCGCCGTCCAGCGCGGCCTCGACCAGTGCCTCGGCGTCGGCCGCCTCCTCGGCCAGCAGCGCGGTGGCGAGCTCCTCGGGAGTACCGTCGTCGGGTCGGTTGGCCGCCTCCCGCCCGGCGACCTCGGCGGCCAGACGGGCTTCGTTCTCGGCGTTGAACAGCTCCTCGCCGATGGCGTCCACCGAGTGCCGGACATCGGTGATCGTCTCGGCCAGTCGTTCGCGTCCCGCCCGGAGCTGCTCGATCTGGGCATGGAGCACCTTGCGGCGCCGGGACAGGTCGGCCAGGACCCGGGCGCGGAGCTGCTGTGCCTCCTCGACCATGACCCGTCCCTCGACCCGGGCCCGCTCGGTCAGCTCTTCGGCGTCGGCCCGCACCTGGTCCAGGGCGGCCGCCACCTGTTGTTCGGTCCGCTCCTGCAACGACGCGGCGGAGGCCTCGGCTTCCGCGGTCCGCTCCGCGAACAGCGCGTCGGCCCGGGACCGGGCCTGTCCGTTGGTTTCGGTCGCCTCGGCCAGGAGGCGCTCGGACTCGGCCTGCGACTCGGCCGAGATGCGGGCCGCTTCGGCCGCGGCATTGGCCACCATCTCGGCCGCGGCGTCGTGGGCGCTCTGGAGGACCCGGGCCGTCTCCTTGCCCACCGCGGCAGTCAGCATGGCGTCGTCGATCACCGGATTGGCGGCCCGCTCCTCGGCTTCGGCCAGAGCGGCGAGCAGTTCCTGCTCGCGTTCGGTCAGGGTTCGCAACCCGTTGGCCAGCGACTCGAGGTAGTCGCGCACTTCGGCCGGGTCGAAGCCCCGTCGGACCGAGGCGAAGGTGTGCCGGGCCACGTCATCGGGGGTCAGGTGGGACGACGAGGTGATGGTCAACCGACGTTCCTCAGGCATGGCGCAGAGCCTACGACCGCCCGTCGCCCAATCGGCTCATCCTGCGCTCTGCATGGTGGTGGCCACGAATGCGGCGGTGGGCACGTGCCCGCCGTTGGCGGCCAGCACCCGCAACGCCTGGTCGAGGGTGGACACGGCGAAGATCTTGAGGCCCGGCCGGATCTTGGACTTGGCGTCGGCGTACTCGTCGGGAGGGACCAGGAAGATGGTGGCCCCGGCGTTCTCCACGGCCACCGTCTTCTGGGGGACCCCGCCCACGTCACCGACATTGCCGCCCGCGTCCATGGTCCCGGTGGCGGCCACGGTGTGGCCACCGGTGAGCCGGCCGCCGCTCAGCGTGTCGATGACCCCCAGGGTCATGGCCAGCCCGGCCGACGGTCCTCCGATGTTCGTGACGTTGATCGAGATCGGGAAGGGATAGGCGTAGTCGACCTGGTCCTGGGGCTCGATGCCCACGTCGAGCACGACGGTCCGGCCGGCGATCTTCACCGGGGACTGCTTCAAGGTGATGGGCACCGGCACAGAGGGTCCCTTGCCCCCTTTGCGGACGGAGAAGGTCACCGTCTGAGGGGGGCGATGCGGCGTGAGCGCCCGGGTCAGAGCCACGGCGTCCGGGGTCGGCGTGCCGTCGAGGGCCGTCACCACGTCGCCCACGTTGAGCACGCCGTAGGCGGGCGTCCCGGCGAAGGTGCCCGCGATCACCGCGCCGGACGGCGTGGCGGTGACGGTGTAGCCGAGGTGACGGAGCGCAGAGGTCTTGGCCGACGACTCGGCCTGGGACATCTGGAGCGCGCCCTGGGCGTCGAGCTCGTCGGGCGACGTGCCGCCGGTCACGTCCGGGACGGGGTACAGCGAGGTGTTCGACTGGAGTTCGAAGAAGAGATAGCTGAGGGCCGTGACCCGGGCTTCCTGCACGTCGGTGAGCAGCACCGGGTCCAGCACGGGGTGGGCCTTGGACGGAGGGACCGTGATGAAGGGCTGCACCGACTGGGCCGTGCCCGGCTGGATGGCGTAGTAGTCGAGGTTGATGCGCGAGGCCACGGCGACGGCCAACACCACCATGCCCAGCGTCCCCCAGATGATCCAACGGGCGCGCGAACGACGTGTTCGGGTCGGGAAGGGAGGGAGGGGCACGGCGCCGTCCGTCGCCGCCGGCGATCCCACGGGCGGCGCCGGGGTGGGCGGGTGCTCGTCGTCGGTCATAGTGGTGCCGTGCAGCCTGCCACGGAACCAGACGACCCGACGGTCACCGATCGCCGGCGCGCCGTGGCCCTGGCCGGGCACATCGGCGACCCGGCAACGGCCCGGTCCGGTCTGGCCGACCCGGCGCCGACCGTGCGGGCGACCGCGCTCGGCGCACTCGAGCGGCTCGACACCCTGGCCGACGATGATCTGTCCACGGCACTGACCGACGCGGACCCATCGGTGCGCTGCAGGGCCGCCGAGTTGGCCGCCAGGTACCCGCAGGTGGCGCTCCTGGCGATCCTCGAGGATCCCGACCCTTCCGTGGCGGAGATGGCGGCGTGGGCGATGGGTGAGCGGGGGGAGGCGGCCGCCGTCGACCGGTTGGCCCGCATGGCTTCGGGGGGAGCCGCCCACGCCGATCCGTTGTGCCGCGAGGCCGCCGTTGCCGCCCTCGGGGCCATCGGCGATCCGGGCGGCCTGGCGGCCGTGCTCGGCGCCCTCGACGACAAGCCGGCCGTCCGCCGTCGGGCCGCGGTGGCCCTCGCCGCCTTCGAGGGGCCCGATGTCGAGGCGGCACTACACCGGTGCCTCGACGACCGGGACTGGCAGGTCCGCCAAGTGGCCGAGGACCTGCTCGACGTCGGCTGAGTGGTGACGACCGCGCTCAGGACTCGGCGGCGGCGAAGATGGGGCGGAGGCTGTCGAACGAGTCGAGGCAGAGCCCGGCGCCGCGCACCACACACTTCAGCGGGTCCGGGACGACGTGGACCGGCACGTCCGTCTCCTGGGCCAGGCGCTCGGCCAGGCCGCGCAGCCTGGCCCCGCCACCCAGCAGGTGGATGCCCTCGTAGATGATGTCCTGGGCCAGTTCGGGGGGTGCCTTGGCCAGGCAACCGAGGACGGTGTCGACGACCAGGTCGACCTGCTCGCCCAGCGCGAAGCGGATCTCCTCGGGAGTCAGCACCACCGTGCGCGGGTGGCCCGTGGTGACCTCGCGGCCGCGGACTTCGGCGCCCATCTCCCCCTCGTAGGGGAGCGCCGACCCGATGGCGATCTTCAGGTCCTCGCCCGTACGGTCGCTGACGGCCACGCCGTACTTCTGGCGGACGTACTCCTGGACGGCGGCGTCCATGTCGAAGCCGCCGCAGCGCACGGCCCGGTAGGCCACGATCCCGCCCAGCGAGATCACCGCCGTCTCGGTGGTACCGCCACCGACATCGACCACCATGTTGCCCACCGGTTCGTGGATGTCGAGGCCGGCCCCGATGGCCGCGGCCATCGGTTGTTCGATCAGGTGGGCGGCCGACGCGCCGGCCCGGCGCGCCGCCTCCTTGACGGCCCGGCGCTCCACCGAGGTGATGGCCGAGGGGACGCAGAGGAGCACCCGGGGCCGGTTCAACTTCGTCACACCGGCCCGACGGAGCAGGAGTCGGATCGTGCGCTCGGTGATGTCGAAGTCGGTGATGGCCCCCTCGCGCAGGGGACGGACGGCCACGATGTACCCGGGTGTGCGCCCGATCAACTCCCAGGCCTCATCGCCGACGGCCAGGACCTCGTGGGTCCGGGTGTTGAGGGCGATCACCGTGGGCTCCTCGAGGATGACCCCCCTGCCCTTGGCGAACACCTGGGTGTTGGAGGTTCCCAGGTCGATTGCGAGGTCCCGGGCCACCCCGTCATCGTAGGGCGGTCCGGTCGGCCCCTGAGCCGGTCCCCGCCGCACACGGCGCGCGTGCGAGGCGCCGTCCTTTCGGAGCCGCCGGTCGGTATCCTTCGCAACGTGCAGGGCGACCCTCCAGACGACCTCGGCGCGCCCCTCGACGACGGCGCCGAGGACGACGGCCCGCTCCGGGGTTGGGTCGCGCCGGATGACCGCCTGTGGCTCCATCCCTCCGAGCGGGCGGCCGCCGGTCCGCGCCCGGCCCGTCCGATGCCGACCCGGACCTTGGGTACCCACTGGCTGGTCGGCGGCCTGACCGCCTGCGTGGCCCTGACAGTGGTCGTGGTCGGCATGGTGCTGGTGGTCGCCGACGGCGCGCGCGACGCCTCCACGACGACCGGCAGTTGGGTATCCGGCGTGCCCACCACCGAGGCCGACCTCAGTCAGCTGACCGACGTGAAGAGGATGGCGGCCGTGGCCACGCCGGCCCACGACTCGACCGTGGCCCTCCTGGTGCACCGGGCCTCGGGCACCTCGGTGGCCACCGGGGTGGTGGCCGAGTCCGGCGGCATCGTCGTGGTGCTGCAGCCGATGGTGGCCCGGGCGCTGTCCGTGACGGTGGTCGAGCCGGACGGCACCCGCCAGGATGCGGTCCCGGTGGGGACCGACGCCACCACCGGGATCACCGTGCTGCGCATCGCCGACGATCTGCCGGCCGCCCAGTTCACCGATGGCGACCCGCCCACCGGATCGGTCGTCGTCGCCATGGCCGAGCAGCGGGGGACGTCGACCCGCAGCACGCCCAACCTCCGTCTCTACGCCGGCACGGTCCTCTTCGCCGGCATGCCCACCGGTACCTGGCAGGGGACCGGGTTCTGCGCCACAGGGGTGGCCGCTCCCCTGTCCCCGGGCGATATGGGCAGCCCGTTGGTCGACGCCAGCGGCGCCGTGGTCGGGGTCCTCGACACGGTGGTCGGCACCGGACGCCAGCGGACCTCGGTCTTCCTCCCGGCCGAGCTGGTGCGCGACGTGGCCGCCCAGATCGTCAGCCGCGGCTCGGTCGACCACGGGACCCTCGGACTCGGCGTGTCCGACGCGCCCACGGTGGCGGGCGTCGGCGGCGGCGCCCGGGTGGAGTCGGTCGCGACCGGTGGCGCCGGCGCCATGGCCGGCCTGCGGGACGGCGACGTGGTGGTGGAGGTGGACGGCCATGCCGTGCGGTCGGTGGCCGAGCTCGCCACCCGCCTCTACGGCGACCCGCCCGGGACCCCGCTCCGCTTCGCCGTGGTGCGGGACGGGGCCACCATCACCACCATGGTGGTACTGACCGACGGGTGAATCGGACCGGCCCGGGCCACCTGGGTGCCCGCTGTCCGGTCGTCGGGGAGGCGCCGTAGCATGGTCCCATGACACCGCCCGATGCCGGGGACGCGGCCAACCCCTTCCAGTCGCTGCTCGGCGACCTGATGCACATGCTCGGGTCCAATGGGCCCGACCTGTGGGAGATGACCCGGGCCTTCGCCCTCAACGTGGCCACCGGGGGGACCCCCGAGACGAATGTCGAGCCCCTCCAGCGCATCCAGGTGGAGCAGCTGTCCCGGGTGGCCGAGCTGAACGTCATCGAAGCCACCGGGATGCCGGTCACCCCGGACGGTCGCCGCCTCACCTGCGTGCCTGTCGGCCGCGGCGACTGGACGGTTCGGGCCCTGGAGTCGTGGCGACCCGTCCTCCAGGCCATGGCCGCCCCTGCCCAGGCTCCCGACCCGCCGGCGGAGGACGCACACGCGACCGGGTCGTCGGACCTCGACCCCCATGATCCCGACCCCACCGGGGGCATGGCCGCCATGCTCGGACAGATGGCGTCCACCATCGGCCCCATGTTCTCCGGGCTCCAGGTCGGTTCCGTCGTCGGTCACCTGTCGCAGCGCACACTCGGGCAGTACCCGCTCGCCCTCCCCTGGTCACCGTCCGAGGAGCTGCTGCTCGTCACCTCGAACATCGTGGAGTTCGCGTCTGACTGGAGCCTGCCCGAGGAGGAGACGCTGCTCTGGGTGAGCGCCCGGGAGCTGGCGTCCAACTCCGTCCTCACCCGTCCCGCCATCCGCGCCCGGTTCGAGGAGCTCCTCCTCGCACTGGCCGGATCGCAGGCGGCCGCCCAGCAGGACCTGGCCGGTCGGCTCCGCGGACTGGGGGGCGGCGAGGAGATCGAGGCGGGCCTCGGAAGCGGGATGGATCTCGAGTCGCTGCAGGGGATGCTCGGCGACCCCGAAGCCCTGCTCGGCGACCTGCTCACCCCCGAGACGCGCTACACCTCGGATCAGCTGACGTCACTGGCCGTGGTGGTCGACGCCTACGCCGACCACATCGCCACCCTCGTCGGGACCAAGCTCGTCGGCGCCCACACCCAGCTGGCCGAGGCCTGGTACCGGCGCCGCACCGAACGGGGCAAGGGTGAGGAGGCGGCGGGCGCGCTCTTCGGTCTCGACCTCGACCAGTCCGCGGTGGACCGCGGCCGGGCGTTCGTGGCCGGCGTCATCGAGCGCGCCGGCCAGGACGGACTCGCCCGGCTCTGGGAGCCGGCGAGGAACCTGCCCACGCCCGCCGAGGTGGACGCGCCCGGGCTGTGGCTCGAGCGGATCGACCTGCCGCAGCCCGACGCCACCGCGGGCTGACGGGCCGGTCGATCAGGCCGGTCGATCAGGCCGGGGTTTCGGTCACCGGTCCGACGGCCGCTTCAGGGGCGGGTGCCGCCGGCTCCTCCTCGGGCAGCCCGAGGTCCCACTCGATCAGGATGTTCTCCCGCTCGGCGTCCCGGACGACCCGCTCGCGGTTGCGGCGGTACTGGGGGTCGTGCGGGGGGAGGAGGACCAGTCGCGCATTGGTGCGGCGGCGGAACTCCTCGATGAGGGCCGGGTCGCCGAAGTCGCTGCGGACCTCCCAGTGGGGGGCGACCGGACCCAGGTAGACGATCCGCACGTGGCCCACCGGGGGCTGCGGTTCGGCATCCTCGTCAGGGAGGATCGGGTCATCGGTGACCGGGGTCATGGCAGTGGTTCCTCCTGGGACGGCAGTGTGGAGAGCCTACCGCCGACCGGGTGGGACCCTGACGGCGTCGGGGAAGGACCAGACGGCGGGCACCGGCCGGCAAGTCGGGGACGGTCAGGGACCAAGCCGGGACCAGCCAACACAGGGATTCATAAGAAGCCCCAGGTCACAGATAAGAATCCGGTGAGGAATCCCGCAGAACCCCGGTAATCCGCGCTGCCTCCGGGTGCGGGGCGCGACACTGGTCGTGCAACGGACGTCGGCGATCCGGCGGGCTCACCGCCCATCGAGAGCGCCGGACGGACCCTGAGGATCTTGGAGGATCCATGGACACGGACTGGATGGAACTGGGGAAGTGCAAGGACCTGTCACCGTCCATCTTCTTCCCGAGTGACGGCGTCGGCGTACAGGAGGCCCAGCGCATCTGCGCCGAGTGCCCCGTCGCCGAGGCCTGTCTGGAGTACGCCCTCGCCGAGCGCGTCGACCACGGCGTGTGGGGCGGCAAGTCGGAGCGGGAGCGCCGCCGCATCCTGCGGCGCCGCCGGGTCGGACTCAGCGTCGTCGGCGCCGGCGCCTGACCCTGGGAGTGGCACCGGCCGGCACGCCTGGACCGGCCGAGTGCGTCATCAACATCAGCGAGGGCCGCGACCGCTCGGTCATCGACGCCGTGGCCGGGGCCGGATCCGCGCTGGTCCTCGACGTGCACACCGATGCCGAACACCACCGTTCGGTCCTGACCCTGGCCGGCGACCTCCCCGATGTCGAGTCGGCGGTCCGCCGGGTGGCCGCCCGTGCGGTGGACACCATCGACCTCTCCTCCCACCGCGGCGTCCACCCCCGGCTCGGTGCCGTCGACGTGGTCCCCTTCGTCCCCCTGGCCCGACCCGACGGCACGGTCACCCCATGGGAAGACATCGTGGCGGCCCGGGACGCCTTCGCGGCGTGGGCCGGGACGGCGCTCGGGGTCCCGTGCTTCCTCTACGGCCCGGAACGGACGCTCCCCGACGTGCGCCGGGGTGCGTTCACCACGCTGACCCCCGACACCGGGCCGCCGGCACCCCACCCCACGGCAGGGGCCACCGCCGTCGGGGCCCGGGACGTCCTGATCGCCTACAACGTGTGGATCGCGGGCGGAACGGCCGATGACGGGCAGGCCGACGTCGACGTGGTCGCCGTGGCCCGACAACTCGCCGACGACCTACGTCGGCCCGGGCTACGCACGCTCGGCCTGGCCGTCGGGGCCGGTGCCCAGGTCAGCTGCAACGTGGTGGACCCCGGCCTCGTCACCCTGGCCGAGGTGTTCGACGGAGTGGCACGGGGTGCCGATGAGCGCGGCTGCACGGTGGTGCGCGGTGAACTCGTCGGGTTGCTCCCCCGGTCCGCCCTGGCCGGCGTCCCGCCGTCACGGTGGGCCGAACTCGGCCTGAGGGCCGAGGACACCATCGAATCCCGGCTGGGCACGGTGTAGGTGACCGGCCGACTGCCGGCCGGCCCCCACACGGTACCGGTCGATCAGGAAGCTGTCGCCGCCCGCCGCTGCATGGCCCGCTGACGCCGCAGCCGCCGTCGTTCGCGCTCGGACAACCCACCCCAGATGCCGAACTTCTCACCGTTGGCCAGCGCGTACTCGAGGCAGTCCTCACGCACGACGCATCCACGGCACACTTCCTTCGCCTCACGGGTGGACGCACCCCGCTCAGGAAAGAAGAGGTCGGGATCGACCCCCATACAGTTTGCTTTGGTCTGCCATGTCCGTTCCTGGGGTCCGTACATCAATGACACCATGTCCATCGCCAGACCTCCCTCCCACTCATCCATGCGACTCCGCGTGAAGCCGCATAGCACGGATGTAACTACAGGCATGTAATCCTTCCGCATAACTTCGGAAAACGCAAGAAAAATGTTCCAAGGAATTTGCGTCCCGTCTGCGGAGGGCACGACGGCACGCCACGCACGGGCCCCGCACGGCCTCCGTCGACCGGCACGCGGTCCGGCTCACTGCCCCACTGGCGCGTCCGGAGCAAGGCGATATACCGATCTGCCGCGTCGGAGGCACGCCTGTCCAGAAACCGGTTCGGATCGAAAACCGGCCACTTCTATTTGTCGATGAACCGGAGTGCCGCTCAGCCGGCCCGGCGACCCCGTGACCGTACCGTCGTCTTGTGGTTGAGGAAGTCGACCAGGACGTAGTCGCCCAGTTCGCCGGGGGTGGTGGCGAAGGTCCGCCCCCGGTTGATGCGCGACAACTGGTCGACGAAGCCCCAGAGTCCCCGGTCGGGGTCGAGCAGGAAGGTGTTGATGGTGATGTCCGCCTTGGTGCACCGCATCACTTCGGCCAAGGTGAGTTCGAGGGTCTCGGGCCGGGGCGGGTAATTGAACTCGACGTCGTAGCCGAGGCCCCCGTCGTAGGGGACGATGTGGGCGGTGGGCTCGCCGTCGGTGACGAGGATGATCTGCCTGGTCCCCTGCTGGTGGGCCAACATCTTGCGGGCCAGCATCAGCCCGTGCTGGAGGTTGGTCCCGTAGACGTAGTCCCAACTCACCGTCGGGAGGTCTTCGGGCTCGATCTCCCGGGCCACCTCGGAGAATCCGACCAGGCCCAGGTAGTCGCGGGGGAATCTCGACGTGATGAGCGTGTGCAGCGCCATGGCCATCTTCTTGGCCGGCACGAAGTTGTCGCGCATGGGCATGGACAGCGAGAGGTCGAGGAGCAGCACGGTGGCGGACCGGGTCAGGGCCTCGGTCTCGATGACCTCGAAGTCGTCGGGGTGGAGCCGGACCGGCACGCCGCTGCCGGCCCGCCGCACGGCGTTGTGGACAGTGCGGGACAGGTCGAGGTTGAACGGGTCGCCGAATTCGTAGGGCTTGGTCGTCTCCTCGCGGTCGTGCCCGGTGCCCGTCCAGGTCGTGGCGTGGGTGCCGACGCGGTCCTTGGTCAGCTGGCCGAACAGATCCGAGAGGGCCTGCTGGCCGATCCGGCGGGTGCCCTTCGGGGTCAGTTCGAACCGGCCCTCGCGCTGGTCGATGAGCCCGGCCTCCTCCAGCTGTTTGGCCAGCTTGGCCAGCCGGTCGAGCGACTTGGCGGCGTCCTCGCCCAGACTCTTCGCCACCTTGTCCAGATCGACCTCGGACAGGGCCGCGGGTGAGTTGGCCGAGCGCAGGAAACCCTCGAGCTCATCCAGGTCACGGAGCCGTCCGGCGGCATCGGTGGCCTCGCCCATGCCCATCGGGTCGTCGCCCCGGAACCGGAAGCGGTTCTGCCATCCGGCGTCGGGAAACGCCTTCTGCAGGTTCTGGGCCAGCCGGTCCACCTGCCAGCGCAGGTCCATGTCCTCGAGCAGCGACTCGGCCAGACCTTGGAGTTGGGCCCGCTGCTCGGGCGACATCGAGTTCCACATCGCCTGGGCGGCGGCCATCCGTGCGGCCAGTTGCTCGAGGAGCTCGTCGAGGTCCTTGGGGTTGCCCGGGAACAGGTCGCCGAACTGCTCCATGAACGACTCGAAGCTCGGGTCGATCTCCTCGCCGGCCTCGCGCTGCTCCACCATACGGTTGAGGGCGTCGAAGGCCTGGCGCATGTGCTCGAGTTGGGCCGGGTCGGGGTTGGCCAGAGCATCGGACATCTGGTCGAAGTAGGTCTTGGCCACCTCCTCCCGCAGGCGTTCCATCAATTCCTCGAAGTGCTCGCGGGCCTCGGACGAGACGAACTCGTAGTGCTGTAACCCCCGCACCTGGCCGGCCAAGTCGTTCGGGAGGAGGTCGAGCTGCATCCGGCGCTCGGCGGCCACCTGGTCGGTGACCTCCTGGCGACGCTGATCGCCCGAGTCGCGGGCGTCGGACTCCAGCTGCTCGATGCCCAGGCGCTCCTCGCGCAGCACGTCCTGGAGCTCTTCGGCGATCTCCGCGTAGGCACCACCGAGGTCCCCCTGCTCGAGCAGCTCCTCGCGTTCCATGCGCAGCTGGTCGAGGAGGTCGCGCAGGCCCTGGACCTGCTCGCCGTCGGGCGTCTGCCAGCCGCGGTTGAGCATCCGCTGCAGCGCCTCGTGGAGGTCGCCGTTGGCCAGCAGGTCGTCGGTCAACTGCTTCAGGACCGCGTCGGCGTCGTCGGCCGACGACGCCTGGGAGCCGTCCCACTTCCGGTAGTCGTACCGCCAGGTCATCCTCGGCCCCGATAGGTCGCCCGGGACCCGGCCGCCTCTTTGTTCAGGCGCTTGGTGAGGTGGAGGCCCTCCAGGATGAACTCGGTGGCGCTGGCCACCATGGCCGGGTCCTCGGACCCGCCGGTCAGGGACAGTACGGGCGCCGAAAGGGCCGGCACCAGCTCGAGTGTCTCGGCGTAGGCCGAGGACGGTAGGTCGTCGCCGGCGTGGACGACGGTGTCCTCGGTGAAGGCGCCGACCACGGTCTGGGGCTCGGCCAGGTGGACCCGCCGTCGGAAGACGAGCAGGACGGCGGCGTTGATGATCTGGCCGAGGATGGCCTCCTCGCGGCCTTCTTCCAACGACTCGATCTCGACCTTGCCTTGGGTGGAGGAGACGAGGGACTGGAGGTCCGAGACCCGGGGCACCGCGCCCACCTCGCCGTTGCGCAGGGCCCGGCGCGTGGCGTTGGCCACCAAGGTCTCGTAGTTGGCGATGGTGAGGCGGACCGAGACGCCCGAACGCTGGTTGAGGTGCGGGCTCTGGCGGGCCAGCTGGCTGAACTCGGCGACGACCTCGGCCATGAACGCGGGCACCTCGATCCGGGGGGAGCCGACGGTGCCGTCGCCCGCCTGCCCGCCGTGGCCCGGCAGGTCCGCCTCGAGTTCGGCGATACGCAGTTCGGTGGCGGCGTCGGGCGGGTAGTGCGTACGGATCTGTGCACCGAACCGGTCCTTCAACGGGGTGATGATCCGCCCGCGGTTTGTGTAGTCCTCGGGGTTGGCGGTGGCCACCAGCACGATGTCGAGCGGTAGGCGCACCCGGTGGCCCCGGATCTGCACGTCGCGCTCCTCCAGCACGTTGAGGAGGCCGACCTGGATGCGCTCGGCGAGATCGGGCAGCTCGTTGACGGCGAAGATGCCGCGGTTGAGCCGGGGGACCAGTCCGTAGTGGATGGTCAGCTCGTCGGACAGGTAGCGGCCCTCGGCCACCCGGATGGGGTCGACCTCGCCGATCAGGTCGGCGATCGAGGTGTCCGGGGTCGCCAACTTCTCGCCGTACCGGTCGCTGCGGTGTACCCAGGAGATCGGCAGGTCCTCGCCGGCTTCGGCCAGCAGGTCCTTGGCGAAGCGGGAGATCGGGTGGAACGGGTCGTCGTTGATCTCGGAGTGGGCCACGATCGGGAGCCACTCGTCGAGCAGCCCGACCATCGAGCGGATGATCCGTGTCTTGGCCTGTCCGCGTTCGCCCAGCAGGATGACGTCGTGACCGGCCAGGACGGCGTTCTCCAGTTGGGGGAGGACGGTGTCCTCGAAGCCGAGCACGCCGGTCACCAGCGGCTCGCCCGCGGCGATCCGGGCCGAGGCGTTGCGCCGGATCTCATCCGCCACGGTCATCGGCACCCAGCCGGCCTGGCGGAGCGCACCGAGCGTGGTGATGTCAGGCGGGGGCGTGAGGCGGGTGGCGAGGTCGACGGTGGCGCTGGCTGCGGGCCGGCGGGAGGGCTCCGGTGTGGTCATGCCGCCGAGCCTACGCGTGGGGCAGGCGATGTGGCACACGGGGGGGCCCGGCACAGGCCGCAGAGGGACGTCGGTCGGTTCGCCAGGTATGGTGTCGCACCAGCAGCCCAGGGGTGGAAAGATAGCGGTCTGTCAGGAAACAGGCCCCTGGGTCTGCGCGCGTCGGGGCACAGACCGCCCGACGCATCGGGGTCGGGAACGGCCACCTAGATTGGCCGAACACGGCCTCATGAGGGAGAAGACATTGACGACGTTGGAGGACGCATCAGTCACCCCGGTCGTGCTGGGCGGGGCCCGAGGCGGACCCGACGTCCCCACCCTGCGCACCGACCGGTACTGGGTCCAGCCGGTCGTGACCTTCGCGGTGCTCACCTCATTCGTGGCTTACGCCAGCTGGGCCGCCTTCGTCAACAAGAACTACTTCGTCGGCGCCTCCATGAACCGCAACCTGATCTCGCCCTTCTACTCGCCCTGCCTGACGGCCAGCTGCGTCCCCGGCGCCAGCCACGGGCCGACCCTGTCCTGGTGGACCATCTCCCCCGCGCTGCTGATCCTGATCTTCCCGCTCGGCTTCCGGATGACCTGCTACTACTACCGCAAGGCCTACTACCGGTCCTTCTGGCTGGCCCCGCCCGCCTGCGCCGTCTCCGACGCCCACGGGTCCTACACCGGTGAGTCCCGGTTCCCGCTCCTCCTCCAGAACGCCCACCGCTACTTCTTCTACTTCGGGCTCGTCTTCAACGTGATCCTGACCATCGACGCCATCGTGGCCTTCCAGCAGCCCGGGACGCCGAGCGGCATCGGCATCAGTGTGGGCACCGTCGTGCTGCTGGTGAACGCCACGCTGCTGTGGCTCTACTCCCTCAGCTGCCATGCCTGTCGCCACCTGTGCGGCGGGGGCGTCAAGCAGTTCTCCAAGGCGCCCATCCGGCACAAGATCTGGAAGGCCCTGACCCCGCTCAACGGGAGGCACATGCTGTTCGCCTGGATGAGCCTGGTCTTCGTGGCCTTCACCGACTTCTATGTGCGACTGGTGGCCAGCGGGACCATCCACGACTACGGCTTCCACTTCTAAAGGCGACGATCACATGACCGAGTACGAGAGCCACGATTTCGACGTCATCATCATCGGGGCCGGCGGTGCCGGCCTGCGGGCGGCCGTCGAGGCCCAGGCCATGGGCCTGCGGACGGCGGTGGTGTGCAAGTCCCTGCTGGGCAAGGCCCACACCGTCATGGCCGAGGGCGGCATCGCCGCCGCCATGGGCAACGTCTACCCCGAGGACAACTGGAAGGTCCACTTCCGCGACACCATGCGCGGTGGCAAGCTGCTCAACAACTGGCGCATGGCCCAGCTCCACGCCCAGGAGGCCCCGGAGCGGGTCCGCGAGCTCGAGGCATGGGGTGCGTTGTTCGACCGCACCGAGGACGGCCTCATCCTGCAGCGCGACTTCGGGGGCCACCGCTACGCCCGCCTGGCCCACGTCGGCGACCGGACCGGCCTCGAGCTGATCCGCACCATGCAGCAGAAGGCGGTGGCCGACGGCCTGGAGGTCTTCATGGAGCTGAAGGTGCTCCGCCTCCTGCACGACGTCGACGGGACCGTCTCGGGGCTCGTCGGCTACTGGCGCCCCACCGGTGGGTTCGTGGTCCTGAAGGCCAAGTCCGTGGTACTGGCCACGGGCAGTGTGGGCAAGAGCTGGATGTACACCTCCAACTCCTGGGAGTCCACCGGCGACGGCCACGCCATGGCGCTGTGGGCCGGAGCCGACCTCATCGACATGGAGTGCGTGCAGTTCCACCCGACCGGCATGGTCTGGCCGCTGTCGGTGCGGGGCATCCTCGTCACCGAGGGCGTCCGGGGGGACGGTGGCGTGCTGCGCAACTCGGACGGCGAGCGTTTCATGTTCGACTATGTGCCGGATATGTTCCGGGACGAGACGGCGGACTCCGAGGACGAGGCCGACAAGTGGTACGACGACCACACCGCCGGCCGCCGCCCACCCGAGCTGCTCCCCCGCGACGAGGTGGCCCGCTCGATCAACTCCGAGGTGAAGGCCGGACGGGGCAGCCCGCACGGCGGCGTCTTCCTCGACATCGCCACCCGGCGCACGGCGGAGGACATCCGTCGTCGCCTGCCGTCGATGTACCACCAGTTCAAGGAGCTGGCCGGCGTGGACATCACCGCCGAGGCCATGGAGGTCGGCCCGACCTGCCACTACATCATGGGAGGCGTCCGCGTGGATGCCGACACCACGGCCGCCACCGTCCCCGGACTGTTCGCGGCCGGCGAGGTGGCCGGCGGCATGCACGGCGCCAACCGACTGGGTGGCAACTCGCTGTCCGACCTGCTCGTGTTCGGGCGACGCGCCGGGATCGGCGCAGCCGAGTTCGCCGAAGGCCGCCAAGGCGAGATCTCGCTCGACGAGGGGCAGATCCAGGAGGTCATCGACGCCGCGGTGGCTCCGTTCGAGCGCGAGGGGGGCGAGAACCCCTACGACGTCCACCAGTCCCTGCAGGAGACCATGCAGAGCCTGGTCGGGATCATCCGCAACGGCAGCGAGCTCGAGGACGCCCTCGTCAAGATCGAGGAGCTCGAGGACCGGGCCGCCAACATCTCGCTGGCCGGTGGCACGAAATACAACCCGGGCTGGAACCTGACCACCGACCTGCCCGCCATGCTGACCGTCTCCAAGTGCACGGCCATGGGAGCGCTCAACCGCAAGGAGAGCCGGGGCGGTCAGACCCGCGACGACTACCCGATGGCCGACCCGGAGATGGGCAAGGTCAACTTCGTCGAGCGCATCTCCGACCCCTCCGCTGCCGCGCGCGGAGTCGGCGGCACCCCGTCGGTGCGGTCGATCACCAGTCAGCCCGAGCCGGTCCCGGTATTGCCGGACGAACTGCGGGCCCTACTCGAGGAGGCGCTCTGATGGCCGAGGAGATCATCCACAGCGACCAGAGCGGCGAGGTCACGATGCGCGTCTGGCGCGGTGACGAGGACGGGGGCGAGTTCGTCGAGTACGTGATGCCCGCCCAGGAGGGCGAGGTCGTGCTCGACGTCATCCACCGCGTCCAGGCGTCCGAGGCCCCCGACCTGGCCTGCAGGTGGAACTGCAAGGCCGGCAAGTGCGGCTCCTGCTCGGCCGAGATCAACGGGCGCCCGTCCCTCTTGTGCATGACGCGCATGGACACTCTTCCCTTCGGCGAGACCGTCACGGTGGCCCCGATGCGGGCCTTCCCGATCATCCGCGACCTGGTGACCGACGTCTCGTACAACTACGAGGTGGCCAAGCGGATCCCGCCGCTCAGCCCCCGCGACAAGACCCAGGACGAGGTCGATGCCGGCGGGTACCGGATGGCCCAGATCGATGTCGAGCGGAGCCAGGAGTTCCGCAAGTGCATCGAGTGCTTCCTGTGCCAGGACGTGTGCCACGTGGTGCGCGACCACGAGGAGAACAAGACCGCCTACGCCGGCCCCCGCTTCTTCATCCGGTCGGCCGAGCTCGAGATGCACCCGCTCGACACCAACGACCGGCGCCAGCTGCTCCAGGAGGAGCAGGGGCTGGGCAAGTGCAACATCACCAAGTGCTGCACCGAGGTGTGCCCCGAGCACATCAAGATCACCGACAACGCCATCATCCCGCTGAAGGAGCGCGTGGTCGACGCCAAGTACGACCCGGTGGCATGGCTCGGCCGCAAGATCCGCGACCGGACCAAGCGCACCGCCGCCGAGGCGGCCGCCGAAGCGCCGTCGAGCGGACCGGCGGCGGTCCTACCCCCGGGCGGCGTCGTCGCCATCCCCCAGCCGGAGGGCAACGGCACCGGGATCCCGGTCTACACGGCGGCGCCCGCCGCAGCCGTGGACGTACCGCCCGCCGACGACGACGGGTCGTGAACCACCTGGCGGGGAGCCGACAGTGCCCCGCTTCCTGACCACCGACTGGGTGGCAGGATTCAACGCCTCCCTGGCGGGCGTAACCCTCCCGGCCCCCGGCCCCGATGCCGGCCTGGCCGCGGCCGACGGACGGTTCACCGTGGCCCAGGAGGTCCGGGGGACGCCCGACGGGGACGTCCTCCTGGTGCTCCACACCGAGGGCGGGTCGATGACCCTCGAGGTGGGCCCCTTGGCCGAGATGACCGACAGGGCGGGTACGACCGACAGGGTGGGTACGACCGACAGGGCCGAAGTCACCATCGCCCTCGACTACGTCGACGCCGCTGCGCTGGCCAGGGGCGAGCTGACCCCGGCCGACGCGCTCACCGGCGGGCGGATCCGGGTCCGGGGCGACCTCTCGGTACTGGCCGCCGGCCAGGAGCTGCTGCGGGCCGCCCGCGTGCACACCCGGGTCCTCGACGCTGACACCACGTTCTAGGACACCGGGACCGGAGGGACGCCGTGGACATCCTGGGCAGCCGGACCCTCCTCCATCCGGCCGACTTCGACCGCACGAACGCCTTCTACGGCGACACCCTGGGCCTGGCCGTGGCCCGCGAGTTCGGGTCGGGGGACCACCGGGGCGTGGTCTTCTTTGCCGGCGGCGGATTCCTCGAGGTGGTGGGGACCGGACCCCCGCCCGGACGCCCCGGTGTCGAGCTGTGGCTTCAGGTCCGCTCGATGACGGAGTGCGTGTCCGAACTCGTGCACCGGGGCGTGACGCTCGCCCGCCCTCCGGTGCTGGAACCGTGGGGACTGATCGAGGCCTGGGTCGACGATCCCGACGGGGTCCGCATCCACCTCGTCGAAGTCCCGGCCGACCATCCCCTACGACGCGACGTCCGGGCGGTCGATCCGGGTCGGGGATAGCGTCGGCTCATGGACCTGTCCCACCGGGTGGAGCGCATCGACCACGTGCAGCTGGCCATGCCTCCGGGGTCCGAATCAGCGGCCACGGACTTCTACGAGACCCTATTGGGCATCCCCCGGGTCCCGAAGCCGGCCGAGCTCGAGGTCCGCGGCGGATGCTGGTTCGAGCGGGACGGGTTGCGGGTCCACCTCGGGGTCGAGAAGGACTTCCGACCCGCCAAGAAGGCCCACCCGGCTCTGGCCGTGACCGGGATCGAGGAGCTGTGCGCCGTCCTCGAGGCGGCCGGACACACCGTGCGGCGCACCGAGGACGTCCCGGGTGTGCCCCAGTGGTACGTGGACGATCCGTTCGGCAACCGCATCGAGTTGCTGCCCGCCTGAGCTGGCCGGCGGCGGCCCGATCACGGCGATCCGGGACGGCGCGGACTACGCGGCGGCCTGCTCGACCTCGGCCTTGATCGCCTCGAGCGTGGCCTGCATGCCCTTGCGGTTGGTCTTGCCCCGGGCCCACCCCAGCAGCGCCCAGTAGGTCTTGAGGAGCACGGTGTCGGCCAACCGGAACGACTCCGTCACGTCCGCACCGTCGCCCGACGGCTCGATCCGGTAGGCCCACGTGTTGAGGGCCTTGCCGCCTGTCAGCACGTCGAACCCGAACGCCGACCCGGGCACACAGGTGCTCACCACGCAGGTGGTCCAGTAGATCGGCCCTATCCCGTTGCGCTTGACGTGTCCGCGGAACTTCGCCCCGACGGCGGGACCGGTGGCGCCCTCGATCCACTGCGCCTCGAAGGTCTCGGGACTGTAGCTCCCGATCCGGGTGACGTCGCTGACCAGCGCCCAGACCTGGTCGGGGGAGGCCGACATATGGACGGTGACGGCATCGTGCATGCGGTCACGCTAGACCGGCGTGCGGCCATGCGCACCGTGGCGCCCTCCGGACTCTCGCCTGCCTCCGACCCAGCGGCTGTCGGAGCCCTGCACCACGTAACGGTCAGATTTCGCGTCCCGACAAGAGCTCGAGCAACCCACGGGCGCCCACGGTGCCCCTCAGGGCAGGAGGCCCGCCACGTCCGCCCGTTCAGCCAGCAGTTCGTCGGTGGTGACGCGGATCCGCTCGGTGGCGAATTCGTCATGGGTGAGTCCCTCGACCACCGTCCACCCACCTTGGCCGTTGGTGCGCACCGGGAACCCGAACTGCAGGCCCTGGGGCACCCCGTACTCGCCGTTGGAGACCACGGCCAACGACGTCCAGTCGTCTCCCGCGGTGCCGTTGTGGACCGCCGCCACCGAGTCGATGGCGGCGTTGGCGGCCGAGGCGGCCGACGACAGGCCACGCGCCTCGATGACGGCCGCACCGCGCTTCTGGACGGTGGTCAGGAAGTCGCCTTGCAGCCAATTGTCATCGCCGATCACGTCGGCCGCCGGCTTGCCGGCGATGCGGGCGTTGGCCACGTCGGGAAACTGGGTGGCGGAGTGGTTGCCCCAGATGGCCAGGTTGGCGACCGAGGCCACCGGCACCCCGGCCTTCTGGGCGAGCTGGCTCTTGGCCCGGTTCTCGTCGAGCCGCGTCATGGCGAACCAGCGGTCGGCCGGCACTTCGGGGGCGTTGGACCGGGCGATCAGGCAGTTGGTGTTGCACGGGTTGCCCACCACCAGGACGCGGACGTCGGTGGCGGCATTGGCGGCGATGGCCCGGCCCTGGGGACCGAAGATCCCGCCGTTGACGGTCAGGAGGTCACCCCGTTCCATGCCCGCCTTGCGCGGGATGGAACCGACCAGCATTGCCCACGAGGTGCCGTCGAAGGCGGTATCCAGGTCGGTCGTGGTGACGATGCCGCTGACCAGGGGGAACGCGCAGTCGTCGAGCTCCATGACCACGCCTTCGAGGGCCTTCATACCGGGCTCGATCTCCAGCAGGCGCAGCACCACGGGCTGGTCGGGGCCGAAGAGTGCACCCGAGCCGATGCGGAAGAGGAGGGCGTAACCGATCTGGCCGGCGGCGCCTGTGACGGTGACGTGGATGGGGTTCTTGGCTGCCATGTGGGGCAGGCTAATCCGGCCCGGGAGAGGTGGTCGAACCGGGGCCGGGCGGCCGTGCACCGACGAATTACCGACCGGCGGCGCCGGCCGTCAGTTCTGGCCGAGGCCCAGGGCCGAGTAGATCTCGCGGGTCGCGCTCGACCGGTTCAGCGTGTAGAAGTGGAGCCCGGGCACACTGGCCGCCATCAGTTCCTGGCACAGTTCCGTGGCACAGGCCACGCCCTCGCGGCGCACCGCCTCGGCCCCGCCGCGGGCGTCCGCCGCCTCGAGGCGGTCCACCATCCAGGTGGGCACGGCGGCGCCCATCCGGGCCATGCCCGCAACCGAGCTCAAACGTTCGACCGGCATGATGCCGGGCAGGACGGGCTTGGTCATCCCGCGTTCGGCCAGGTCGGCCACCAACGAGGTGTACTCCCGGGCCTCGAAGAAGAACTGGGTCACCGCGAAGTCGGCCAGCGTCAACTTGGCCGCCAGAAAGTCGCGGTCGGAGGCCAGGTCGGTCGAGTGCGGATGGCCGGTGGGCTGGGCGGCCACCCCGATCGAGAAACCGCCGATGGCCCGGGCCAGCTCCACCAGCTCGGAGGCGTGGACCAGGTCGCCGATACGGGCATCGGGGTCGGTCGGCGGATCGCCGCCCAGGGCCATCAGGTTCTCGACGCCGGCCTTGCGCAGCTCGACCAGGATCTCCGCCAGCTCGAGGCGGGTGTGGGCCACGCAGATCAGATGGGCCATCGGAACCAGGTTGGTGATCCGGAGCAGGCCGGTGACGAGGTCGACGGTCCGTCGCCGCGACTCGGCGCCGCCCCGGTAGGTGACCGACACGAAGGAGGGGCTGAGCGGCTCGAGTTCGCGCAACGTCTTCACCAGCGTGGCCTGCTCGACGTCGTTCTTCGGCGGGAAGAACTCGAACGAGTACGTCTTGCCCTTGTCGAGCAGGTCGGCGATGCGGGTCATGGTCGGACCAGCCTACTTCCGGGCACCCGTCGATGACCAGGGTCGACCCGTCTCCGGGACCTCCCGCCTCAGCCCTTGCCGGCCGGTGGGGTGACGTGGGCCTGGAGCCGGGACAGCGCTCCACCGAGCTCGGCGTCGCGGTCACGCCGGGCCTCGTCGGCCTGGGCCAGCTGCACCCCGGTGGGCGCCGCCGCGCCGTGGCGCAGCAGCCGGTCGGCTTCGATGGCGAAGGCCAGGCCGCGCAGGGCGCCGGCCGCCGTAGTGGCCGATCCTCCGGCCGCCGGGTCGGGCGACGTCGATCCGACCCGCTCGAGGGCCGTCGATGCCCGGTCGACCTGGACGGCCACCGCGCCCCGCAGTTCGGCGTCGTCGGAGACGGCCGACGGGGACAGCAGGGCTTCGCGGGCCAGTCTGGCGTCGCTCATGGCGGGGAGCGCCCGGCGACGCCAGGCGGCAAGGGCCGACTTCCGGTTGCGGGCGACCATCACGAAGACGACCAGGGCGATCAGAAGTACCAGCACTACGACGAGGGCGATCAGCCCCCAGGGTGTCGTGCCGGTGGAGGTGGTGCCCGGTGCGGTCGTGGTGGTCGTCGGCGTGGTGGTCGTCGTCGTCGATGTGGACGTCGTGGTGGTGGGGGGCGTGGTGGAGGTGGTGGTCGAAGACGTCGTGGTGGTGGGGACCACGGTCGTGGTCGTCGGGACCACCGTCGTGGTGGTGGTGTCGACCACGACCGCGTCCGCGGGCGAGGGGAGGGCACCGGCCGGGGCGGCATGGCCGGCGAGGCCCAGGACTCCGACCACGGCGGCGATGGCCACGAGGCGGGTGGTCCGGGCGGTGCCGGCCCGACTCACGTGCGGGTCCTCCCGTAGTCGTCCTCGAGTCGGACGATGTCGTCTTCGCCGAAATAGTCACCGTGCTGCACCTCGACGAAGACCACCAGCTGATCGGATGCGTTCTCGATCCGGTGGTCGGTGCCCACCGGTACGTCAACGGCGTCGCCCGACGAAACCTGGCGGCGCTCGCCGTCGAGGGTGACCACAGCCGTGCCGTGGACGATGAACCAGTGCTCCGAACGCCGGGCGTGGCGCTGGTAGCTGAGGCGCTTGCCGGGCAGCACCTCGATGCGCTTCACCTTGAAGGTCGCCTCGTCGTCGAGGACGGTGTAGCTCCCCCACGGCCGCTGGTCCGTCTCCAATCCGGCACGGTCGGCGCTCTCGCTCATGACGCGCGCTCGGCGGCGCGGACGGCGTTGCGCAACAGCATGGCCCGGGTCATGGGGCCGACCCCGCCGATCCGCGGGGTGATCCACCCGGCGACCTCGGCCACTCCTTCGTCGACATCGGACAAGAACTTCTTCCCTTCCCACGAGGTTCCGGCACCGACCACCGCGGCACCCGGCTTGATCATGTCTGCGGTCACCAACCCGGCCCGCCCGGCGGCGGCCACCACCACGTCGCCTTGGCGGACCAGGGCGGCCATGTCGTCGACGCCGGTGTGGACGACGGTCACCGCCGCATTGCATCCGGGTCGCTTGGAGGCCAACAGCAGGGCGAGCGGCCGACCGATGGTCAGTCCCCGGCCGATGATGACCACGTGCCTGCCCTCGACGGGGACGTCGTTGGCGTGGAGCAGCTCCACGATGCCGGCCGGTGTGCACGGCAGCGGCCCGTTGGCGCCCATCACCAGACGACCCAGGTTGACCGGATGGAGCCCGTCCACATCCTTGTCCGGGTCCACGGCCAACAACGTCCGTTCCTCGTCGAGACCGGCGGGCAGCGGGAGCTGGACCAGGTAGGCGTGGATCGCCGGGTCGTCGTTGAACCGGGCCACGGTGGCGTCGAGCTCCTCCTGGGACACATCGGCCGGGAGGTGGGCGTGGGCGGAGGTGATGCCGACTTCGTCGCAGTCGGCATGCTTCATGGCCACGTAGCGGGCGCTCGGGCCGTCGTCGCCGACCAGGATGGTGCCGAGGCCGACGGTCACCCCGACGCCCCGCAGACGGGCCACCCGGTCGGTCACCTCGGCTCGGATCCGGGCGGCGAGCAGCTCGCCGTCCAGCAGTGTCGCCGTCATCGAGGTCTCCTCACTGATCAATGCCGGAAATGACGCTCGCCGCCCGCCATGACCATAGCGATCCCGGCCGCATCGGCTGCGGCAATCACCTCATCGTCACGGATGGAGCCGCCGGGTTGCACCACGGCCGACACGCCGGCGTCGGCCAGGACCTGCATACCGTCCGGGAAGGGGAAGAACGCGTCCGACGCCGCCGATCCGCCCCGGGCCCGGTCGCCCGCCTTCTGGACGGCGATCTGAGCCGCCACCACTCGGGACTGCTGGCCGGCGCCGATCCCGACGGCCTGGCCGGCCGTCACCACGGCGATGGCGTTGGAGGCCGTACGGGCGCACACCTTCCAGGCCATGCGGAGGTCCTGCCACTCGGCATCGGTGGGCCGGCGCTGCGAGGCCACCTGCCAGGTGGCCGGGTCGACCAGGAAGCGGTCGGCGTCCTGGACCAGGACGCTCGCCCCGAGAAAGCGGTACTGGCGCACCAGCGGCTCGGGGGCGGGTGCCGACAGCAGGCGGGTGGCCTTGCGCCTCGACGACAGCTGGGCGAGCGCCTGCTCGTCGTAGGACGGGGCGATGATCACGTCGGCCTGGGGGCCGGCGGCGATGGCCTCGGCCACGGCCACGGTCACCGGGCCGCCGACGGCGACGATGCCGCCGAAGGCCGACTGGGGGTCGGACTCGAGGGCCAGTTCGTAGGCGCGGACGAGGTCGGCGTCGAGCGCCGCACCGCAGGGGTTGGCGTGCTTGATGATGGCCACGGCGGCGTCGGCGGGCCCCGAGGGGAGTTCGTGCACCAGGCGCCAGGCCGCGTCGGCGTCGAACACGTTGAGGTAGGAGAGCTCCTTGCCGCCGTGCTGGACCACGTCGTCCCACCACGAGTGCTGACCCGCGATGCGATAGCGGGCGCCGTGCTGGTGCGGGTTCTCGCCGTAGCGGAGGGAGCCGGCCCGTTCCAGGGTCAGGTGGATGGACGGGGGCAGCAGGGCCGCCACCTCGAGGTCGGGCACCCGGGTCCCGGCGGCCTCGGCCAGATCGGCCCGCTCCCGTTCGTCCAGCCACGCCACGATGGCGGCGTCGTAGCCGGCGGTGTGGGCGAAGGCCTGGCGGGCCAGCCGGCGCCGGTTGTCGAGCGAGATGGACCCGGCGGCGCGCAGCTCGTCGAGTATTGCGGCGTAGTCCACCGGGTCGACGACCACGGCGACGTGGTCGTGGTTCTTGGCCGCGGCCCGGACCATGGTGGGCCCGCCCACGTCGATCAGCTCGATCGACGGGTCGGACGAGAACGGGTAGAGGTTGCAGACCACCAGATCGATGAGGCCGATCCCGAGGCGGTCGAGGGCGTCGAGGTGGTCCGACTTGGACCGGTCGGCGAGGATGCCGCCGTGAATGACCGGGTGGAGGGTCTTGACCCGCCCGCCCAGCATCTCGGGGGCGCCGGTCAGCTCCGCCACCTCGACATGGTCGATGCCGGCGGCCGTCAGGGCGGCCGAGGTGCCACCGCTCGAGACCAGCTCCCAGCCCAGGTCGGACAGCCCGCGGGCGAGATCCTCGATCCCGGTCTTGTCGTAGACGGACAGCAGGGCCTTCATTCGTTGACCTCCTCAGGTGACGGTCCCCCGCCGACGGCCTGGGACGCCAGGTCGTCGACGAAGGTGCGAATGGTGGCCGGGTAGAGCGTGCGCTCGACGGCCTTGATGCGTTCGTGCAGGGTGGCCTCGGTGTCGTCGGCCAGGATGGGCACCGTGGCCTGGGCCAGGATCGGTCCGGTGTCCATCTCCAAGAGGGCCACGTGGACGGTGGTGCCCGTCTCGGGCACACCGGCGGCCAGGGCGTCGTGGACGGCGTGCCATCCCGGGAAGTCCGGGAGCAGCGCCGGATGGGTGTTGAGGATCCGACCGGGGAAGGCGTCGTGGATCGGCTGGTCGAGCACGGTGCCGAACCCGGCCATCACCACGACGTCGATCTCGGCGGCCACGAGGGCGTCGGCGACGTCCCGGGTGTACCCGTGCCGGTCGAAGTCGGGACCGAACCCCCCGTAGTCGGCCCGGTCCACCAGGACCGCGGGTATTGCGGCATCGGTGGCTACGTCGAGGGCCCGGCAAGGGCGGTCGGCGGCCACCAGCCGGACCGGCAGGTCGCTGTCCAGGATGGCCTCCAGGATGGTGCCGCTCCCCGAGGCCAGTACGCCGATGCGGACCGGTGACGGAGTCGTGTCACGAGTCGTTCCGGGGGCCACGGGCGCACGCTACCAGCGCCTTATGGGGTGCAGTCCAAGCCGGAGGGCCCGCCTGGGCGGGCCCTCCACGGCTTGGACCGCTACGAGACGCACGGGTGATGCGGCCCGTCCGGCCTGCCCACCGGAACGGGCACGACATCACCCGGTCCCCCTGCCCGGGGAAGCCCCTCGTGATGGATTCATCGGCGGGGCCCGCGGCTAACCGAAGCACCTTGAGCACATTGCAACCGACTGCAACCGTGCCGTGACGGCGGTCCCGGCCGCAGCGTTCGCAAGGACCGTCCCGTTCCCCGCTCAGTGTGCGGCGGGACCGCCTTCGATCGACCGCAGCGCGGCCTCGTCGAACGAGACCAACGAGTCGAGCACCAGGTCGCAGAAGCCCCACCGGGGCGAGCCGAGGGCGGCGGGCTCCGGCACGGCCACCACCCGCATCCGGGCCGCCTTGGCCGAGATGGCCCCGTTGAACGAGTCTTCGAAGGCCAGGCAGGCGGTGGCGTCGACACCGAGCTTGGCCGCCGTGGTCAGGTAGGCGCCGGGGTGGGGTTTGCCCAGGGGCTCCCACTCGGCGGAGTGCCACGCCGAGATGGCCTCGGTGATGCCCAGCCGGTCGAGGGCGGCCTCGACGACCATGGCGTACGAGCCCGAGCACACGGCCATGGGGATGGACAGGTGCCGGCACAGTTCGATGACGGCGCGGGCGCCCGGCATGGGCTCGCCCTCGGCCTCGATGAGCGTCGCCACCCGGGCGGTGACGGCCCGCTCCACCTCGACCGGCGCCATCGCCTGCCACGGGTGGCGGTCCCACCAGTGGCGCACCGCGTCGTCGATGCGCAGTCCCATGGTCTGGCGGACGTCGGCCTCCGACAGGTGGAGCCCCACGGTGGCGAAGACCTCGATCTCGGCGCGGCGCCAGAACGGCTCCGAGTCGATCAGGAGCCCGTCGAGGTCGAACACCACGGCACCCACCGGGCGCCCGTGGAGGGCGTCGGCCGACGGGAGGCCCACCCCGGGGTGGCCGGGGTCCGCAGGGATGGTCAGCCGAGCTTCCTGACGACGTCGACCATGGCCTCGCCGGCCTCGGTCGGGTTGAGGGCCACCGTGACCCCGGCGGACGCCAAGGCGTCCATCTTGGCCTGGGCCGTGCCCTTGGACCCGGAGATGATGGCGCCGGCGTGGCCCATCTTCCGCCCGGGGGGTGCGGTGACCCCGGCCACGTAGGAGACGACCGGCTTGGTGACCGACGAGGCGATGAACTCGGCGGCCTCTTCCTCGGCGGAGCCGCCGATCTCGCCGATCATCATGATGGCCAGGGTGTCGGGATCGGCCTCGAAGGCGGCCAGGCAGTCGATGAAGCTGGTGCCAGGGACGGGATCTCCACCGATGCCCACGCAGGTCGTCTGGCCCACACCCTGCTGGCTGAGCTCGTGGAGCGCCTGGTACGTCAACGTGCCCGACCGGCTCACGATGCCCACCGGGCCACCGGGCATGGCGATGTCGCCCGAGGTGATCCCGATGTTGCACTTGCCGGGGGAGATGATGCCCGGGCAGTTGGGGCCGAGCAGGCGGGTGCCCGGGAAGTCGCGGACCAGGCGGTTGAAGGCCAATGCCTCGTCCTGGGCCGGGATGCCCTCGGTGATGCACACCACGAAGGGCACGCCGGCCGCGGCGGCCTCGACGATGGCGTCGGCCGCGAACGTGGGCGGGACCGAGATGAACGACGCGTTGGCCCCGGTGGCCTCGACGGCCTCGGCCACGGTGGCGAACACCGGGATGCCCTCGATCTCCTCGCCCCCGCGCTTCGGGTTGGTGCCGGCCACCACGTGGGTGCCGTAGGCCCGGTTGCGCAGGCCGTGGTAGAGGCCCTGGCTGGTGGGGCTGATGCCCTGCACCACGACCTTGGTGTTCTCGTCTACGAAGATGCTCACGACTGGCCTCCAGCAAGGGCGACCGCCCGGCGGGCGGCATCGAGCATGGTCGGCTCGGCGACCAGGCGATCGGACAGGTGGTCGGCCAGGATCGCCCGACCGGCCACGGCGTTGGTCCCGTCGAGACGCAGCACGATGGGCGAGCTGATCTCGACCCGGTCCAGCGCCTCGAGGATCCCGTTGGCCACCTCGTCGACGCGGGTGATCCCGCCGAAGATGTTGACGAAGATGGACTTCACGGCCGGGTCGGAGTTGATGACCTCCAGGGCGGCCGCCATGACGTCGGCGTTGGCGCCGCCGCCGATGTCGAGGAAGTTGGCCGCCGATCCCCCGCACTGGTTGACCACGTCCAGCGTGCTCATGGCCAGTCCGGCGCCGTTGGCGATGATGCCCACCGAGCCGGACAGCCCGATGTAGTTGAGGCCGCGCTCCTTGGCCCGGGTCTCGCGCACGTCCTCGACGTCGCTCCCGGCGAACTCCTCCCACTCGGGATGGCGGTAGGCGGCGTTGTCGTCGAGTGTCACCTTGGCGTCGAGGGCGTGGACCCGGCCCTCGGGGGTGAGGATCAGCGGGTTGATCTCGGCCAGGTCGCAGTCGCCCTCGGTGTAGCAGGCGTACAGCTTGACCAGCAGCTCGGCGGCCTGCTCGCGGGCCTCCTCGTCGAGGTGGGCCCGGCCCACCCACTCGGTGGCCGCGTCCAGGCTCAGTCCGTCGACCGGATCGATGTGGAGGATGGCGATGGCATCAGGATTGGTGACGGCCACCTCTTCGATCTCCACGCCACCCTCGGCCGACAGCATGCCGAGGTGCTGCTTGGCACTGCGGTCGAGGGTGAAGCTGGCGTAGTACTCCTTGGCGATGTCCGAGGCGTGCTCCACCCAGAGCCGCTTGACCACGTGTCCCTTGATGTCGAGGCCGAGGATGTTGCCCGCGTGGAGCCGCACCTCGGCGACGTCGTTGGCGAGCTTCACGCCGCCGGCCTTGCCGCGGCCGCCCACTTTGACCTGGGCCTTGACCACCACCGGGTAGCCCGACTCCTCCGCCTGGGCCACGGCCTGGTCGACGGTGTCGGCCACCCCTCCCTTGGAGATGGGGATGCCGAACCGGGCGAAGTACTGCTTACCCTGGTATTCGAAGAGATCCACCGGATCCGTTCCTCTCTGCCTGCTTGGCTGGTTCTGGTTTCGACTGTCTACGACTGCGTTTCGTGGCGACGGCGGTCACGAACGTACTGCTCCGGATCATGCCGGTCGGCCGCCGACCCCTGGGATCGGATCGGCTGGCGCTGTGCGCCGCCGTCAGGCCACTCCTGACGTTGGCCCGACGCTCGGTCGGGATTCAGGCGTCCTCGCCGGTCTCCCGTTCGTCGAGTGCCTCGCCGAGCCAGGCACCGATGGCCGGAAGGGGGGCCCCGGGCGTGAAGACCTCGGCCACGCCCATCTTCTTGAGCACGGGGATGTCGCCCTCGGGGATGATGCCTCCGACCAGGACCAGCACGTCGTCCCGGCCCTCCGCCCGCAGCCCGTCGATCACCCGGGGAACGAGGGTCAGGTGGGCCCCGGAGAGGAGGGAGAGTCCGACGGCGTCGGCATCCTCCTGGATGACGGCCTGGACCACCTGATCGGCCGTCTGGTGCAGTCCCGTGTAGATGACCTCGAATCCGGCGTCGCGCAGCGCCCTGGCGATGACCTTGGCGCCCCGATCGTGCCCGTCGAGGCCGGGCTTGGCGACTACCACTCGATAAGGGCGCTTCACGGCGGCAGATACTAGGCGGTGACGGACCGTCAGGCCCATCCGGGACCGGCGCCGGCGGGACGACGGCCCGGATCGTCCACCACGGGGGCCTCCAGGCCCTACCCTGTGGGTGCCCCCGCCACCGATCCGCGGCGTGCGGTCGCCACGGCCACGGGGGCGAGACCGATCACCCATGAGGACCCGTTGACGACACCGGCCGAGGCTGTGGACAGACCCGACGAACGCCCCGCTCCGCCCGCCGCCACGCCGGAAACGCTCGTGCACGGGCTGGTCCGCCTGGCCCGGCCCCGGCAGTGGATCAAGAACCTCCTGGTCTTCGTGGCGCCGGGGGCCGCCGGCGTCCTCCTCCACGCCACGGTGCTGTGGCATGCGGCGGCGGCGTTCGGCATCTTCTGCGTGGCCGCCACCGGCACCTACTACCTGAATGACGCCTTGGACGCGGCAGCCGACCGCCGACACCCGACCAAGCGCCACCGCCCCGTGGCCGCCGGGGTCGTCCCCGTCCCCCTCGCCCTCGGCATCGGCGCCGCCCTGATGGCCGGCTCGATCGGCCTGGCCGCACTGGTGGCCGGTTGGCACCTCAGCGTGGTGATGGGGACGTACGTCGCCGTGCAGCTCGCCTACTCGTTCGGTCTCAAGAACGAACCCATCCTCGACCTGGCCTGCGTGAGCGCCGGATTCATCCTGCGCGCCGTGGCCGGTGGCGTGGCCACCTCGGTCCAACTGTCGAACTGGTTCCTGATCGTGGTCTCCTTCGGCTCGCTGCTGGTGGTCACGGGGAAGCGGTCGAGCGAGAAGGAGCTGCTGGCCACGGGGGACGCCGATGACGCCGCCATCCGCCAGACGCTCGGCCTCTACTCCCCCTCGTTCCTGCGCTCGGTGCGGACGCTGTCGGCGGCCGTCACGGTCAGCGCCTACTGCACCTGGGCCTTCGAGCGGGCCAGCCAGGTCCATCCCGGCCACGACCCGATCTGGTTCCAGCTGACCATCATCCCCTTCGTGCTCGCCCTCCTCCACGTCCTGCGCCTGCTCGACTCCGGTGCGGGTGCTGCGCCCGAGGAGCTGGCGTTGCGGGACCACCGCCTCCAGATCTACGGCGTCTGCTGGGTCGCCCTCTTCGCCATCGGGGCCTACGCCGGATGAACACCCCGCACCGGTCACGGGCGTTGCTGTCGGGGTGGGGCCGCACGGCGCCGACGGCGGCCGACGTGGTCCACGCCGTCCACCCGGCCCTCGTCGACGAGGCCATGGCCGCTGCGGTGTCCGACGCCACGGGCGGTCGGGGCCGGGGCCTGGTGGCCCGTGGCCTGGGGCGCAGCTACGGCGACGCCGCCCAGAACGCCGGGGGCGTCGTCCTGGACGCCACCTGGCTCGACGCAGTACATGCCGTCGACCTCGACGTCGGCCGGATCACGGTGGGCGCCGGCGTCAGCCTGCAGACGCTGATGGAGCGCTTCGTCCCCCTGGGCTGGTTCGTCCCGGTCACCCCGGGCACCCGCCTGGTGACGGTGGGCGGGGCCATCGCGGCCGACATCCACGGCAAGAACCACCACGTGGACGGCAGCTTCTGCTCGCACGTGGCGTCGATGACCCTGGTCACCCCCACGGGGATCCACACGGTCACCCCGGTGTCGGAGCCGGACCTCTTCTGGGCTACCGCCGGGGGGATGGGCCTGACCGGCGTCATCACCGACGCCACCCTGCAGATGATCCCGGTGGAGACCAGCTACCTGCTGGTCGACACCGAGCGCGCCGAGGACCTCGACGACGTCATGGCCAAGATGCTGACGGGCGACGATGCCTACCGGTACTCGGTGGCCTGGATCGACTGCCAGGCCACCGGCCGACGGCTCGGGCGCTCGGTCCTGACCCGGGGCGACCACGCCCGACTGGCCGACCTCCCCGACCCGCTGGCCGGCAACCCGGCGAAGGCGCGGGCCTTCGTGCCCCGCCAGCGGGTACGGGTGCCTTTCACCCCGCCGGGAGGCCTGCTCAATCCGCTGACCGTGGGGGCCGCCAACGAGTTCTGGTTCCACAAGGCGCCCCGGCACCCGCAACTCCGCCAGCCCCACCACATGACCGGCTTCTTCCATCCCCTCGACGGGATCGGCGGGTGGAACCGCGTCTACGGCCCACGGGGCTTCCTGCAGTACCAGTTCGTGGTGCCGGACGCCGAGGGCGAGACGGTGCGGCACGTCATCGAACGGTTGGCCGAGGTCAAGCTGGCCTCGTTCGTGAACGTGCTCAAGCGCTTCGGTCCCGGCGACCCGGGACCGCTCTCGTTCCCGATGCCCGGATGGACCCTGGCCGTCGACCTGGCCGTCGGCCACGAGGACCTCGACCGCGTGCTCGACGACCTCGACGAGCTGGTGCTGACCGCCGGGGGCCGGATCTACCTGGCCAAGGACTCCCGCCTGGCCCCGCACACGTTCCACTCCATGTATCCCGAGGTCGACCGGTTCCTCGATGTCAAAGCGAAGGTCGACCCCGACGGTGTCCTCCGCTCCGATCTGGGGCGCCGCATCGGGCTGTGCTCGGACGCCGACCCGCTCCCCCGCGACTGACCCACCCGACCACGAAGGACGGACCTCCCCATGATCGACGCCACCGGGCGCCCCCAGTCAGTGCTCGTCCTCGGAGGAGCCTCCGAGCTCGCCCGGGCCATCGTGGCCGGGCTCGTCCCCGGCCGCTGCCGCACCGTGGTGCTGGCCGGCCGTCCGAGCGAGCGCCTCGAGGCCGCGGCCGAGGAGGCCCGGACGCAGGGAGCCGATGTCGTCGAGATCGTGGCGTTCGACGCCACCGACCTGGCCGGCACCCCCGGGGTCATCGACGCGGTGTTCGACCGGTTCGGCGACATCGACCTGGTCCTGGCCGCGGCCGGGGCCCTCGGCGACCAGGCGGATCTCGAGTCGGACCCGACGGCCGCGGCCGAGCTCATCACCACCAACTTCACCGGGCTGGCGACGGCCCTGCTGGCCGCCGCCGCCCGGATGCGCGCCCAGGGCCACGGCCGCCTCGTTGTCCTCTCCTCGGTGGCCGGCGAGCGCGCCCGCAAGGCCAACTTCATCTACGGGTCGACCAAATCGGGACTCGACGCCTTCGCCCAGGGACTCGGCGACTCGCTGGTCGGCTCCGGGGTGTCGGTGACCATCGTGCGCCCGGGCTTCGTGGTCGGCCGCATGACCGAGGGCATGGATCCGGCTCCGTTCGCCACCACACCGGAGGCGGTGGCCGCAGCCGTCATCGGGGGCATCGAATCGGGGGCCGAGGTGGTCTACGAACCCCCCGTCCTGCGCTGGGTGTTCGCGGTGATGCGCCAACTGCCCCGCGCCGTCTGGCGCCGCATGCCCGGCTGACGACGCGCCGGGACGACCGACCCGCCCCGATGGGGAATCAGTCGACGACGGTGGCGGCGTAGTCGGCCACGTAGGTGTACAGGTGGCGGGGCGGGCGGTGGTAGCCGTCGTCGGGTACCCGCTGCGGGAGCTCGAGCCGGGCCTCATCGACCTGGTGGTACGGCACCTGGGTGAGCAGGTGGGCGATGCAGTTGATCCTCGCCGTCCGCTTGTCCTCGGCGTCCACCACGTACCACGGCGACTCCGGCGTGTCGGTGTGGAGGAACATGGCGTCCTTGGCCCGGGAGTAGTCCGACCAGCGCTGGCGGGCCTCGAGGTCGATCGCGCTGAGCTTCCACCGGCGCAGCGGGTCGTCGAGCCGGCTCTGGAACCGGCGCTCCTGCTCCTCGTCGCTCACCGAGAACCAGTACTTGACCAGGATGATCCCGTCCTCGATGAGCTGGTGCTCGAACACCGGGCACTGGTTCAGAAAGCGGAGGTACTCCTCGGACGTGCAGAAGCCCATCACGTGCTCAACGCCGGCCCGGTTGTACCAGCTGCGGTCGAAGAGGGACATCTCGCCGGCCGCCGGGAGCTGGGCCACGTAGCGCTGGAAGTACCACTGCGTGCGCTCCCGCTCGGTGGGGGCGGGCAGGGCCACGGTGCGGACCGTGCGGGGCGGCAGGTACTCGGAGATGCGCTTGATGACGCTTCCCTTGCCGGCGGCGTCGCGACCCTCGAACACCACCACCACCCGGGCGCCGGTCTCCCGGATCCACTCGGTCATGGTGGTCAACTCGGCCTGCAGGCGCAGCAACTCGGCCTCGTAGCGTCGCTTCGGCATCGACCCGGCCATCACCACCTCCGACGGGTGTGTCCACCCCGAGCGGGTGGAGCCGACGCTACTTCGCCAGGTGTGAGGCGGCCGGTGGCGTGTACGGACGCACCGACTCGGTGATGAAGTCGCGGGACAGCGGCGAGAAGTACCGCGTCGGCGACGTGGCCTGGTCGTAGGTCAACAGGGTGCCGCTGGTACCCGAGGCCGCGGCCCCTGTCGGGAGGGCCCAGGACGAGAAGTTCACCCACGAGGTGTTGATGTCCATCTCCATGGCCCGCACCGATCCGGCCCGGGCCAGCAGGTTGGCCAGATCGACGATGGACAGGCCGGAACCGCCCACGTAGACGAGGGCCCCGTCGGCTGTCACCCCGAGGCCGGACCGCCAGACCTGGACCCGTCCGCCCAGGGTGGCGCCCCAGCGGTAGTTGTCGTTGGCGTTGAGCCCCGGCACCGGCGCGCCGTTGTCGACGATCAGGTCGAGGTTCTGCCGGACGGCCGCGGTGGACGGGGTCATCGCCACTTCGGTGCCCCACGAGCCGATGTTCACGTTGCCGGACGAGTCGATGACCAGGGATGCCTTGCCGGCCACGAGGGGCACGGCGGTGGTACCGGCCATGTAGAAGCCGCCGCCGGAGTCCTGAATACGGAACCCGGAATTGAAGGCGGCGTCGAGGGTGGACAGGGCGGCCCCGGTGATGGGCGCCATGTCGGTGAAGTTCCCGGTACCCGGGATCGTCGTCCCCGCGTACAGCTTCGTGCTGAGCAGTTTGGTGTCCATCCAGGCCACGCCGGTGACGAGGCTGGTGTTGACGGCGTTCGGCCGGAGGAAGGCGGCATAGGTGGTCGGTATCCCGTCGACCGAGCGGCCGATGGCATGCCACTGGCCCTCACCGGGGGTCGGGCTGGAGACGAACGGTGCGATGGCGGCCGGGGCCGGGAGGTGGGCCGGGCCTGTCGGCACCGGGAGGGTGGTGGCGGTCACCGGCTTCGGGATGGCGCCGGCGGCCGGCTTGCCGCCCTTGGGCGGGGCGTGCCACGTGTACCACGTGTTCTCGGCCCAGGTCACGATCCCGCCGCCCCCGTGGTTGCGGACCCATTCGGTCAGGCGAGTGCCCACCGTGGGCCCGAGGACGGGGTCGGTGGCCGCGCTGGCCAGCGAGAACCACACCGGGGACAGCAACACCAGGATCACCAGGAAGACGGTGCTCTTCGGATGGCGGCCCGCCATGGTCGACCGCTCCCGCCGCTTCTGCTTCCGGAGGGCCCGACGCTCGCGGCGGTTCGGTCGCGGCAGGGTGTGCGCGTAGCGCGGGGTCCCCGACGGTTCCCTCCGCTGCGGAGTCGAATCCACCGAGGGAAGGCCCACGGCGTCGTCGACGGGCGGGTCGTCCTGGTCGAAGATGATGTGCCCTGACACGGTGCTTCCGAGACCTCGTTCCACGTCGTAGACGGTGCGTTCTCCGGGCGCCATCAGCCAACAGCCGCCGACGGGAGCGTCGCGAGCGCCCAGTTTCCCATGCCCCGCCGGGCGCCGTGGGCCGCCCCGGCCCCATGGGGGTATCCCCTGGTCAGAACTGTTTCCGGGCGGCATCGGGGCCGGGGGCCGGGACGGCCAGTACCGGCGGGCGCGGCGTCGTACGAGGTCCGGGCGGACGGCATCGGATCATCGTAGGGACCGCGCCTGACGCGGGCATGACGACGCCGGGGCGACCGCTCGGGTGCCCTCAGGCCCGCTTCACCGGGGCCATGCGCAGCAGGAGCTTCTTGCGGCCGACGGACGTGAAGATGACCTCGGCCTCGGCGTCGTCGGCCTCGCCGGCGGTGCCGACCACCCGGCCTTCGCCCCACTGCCCGTGGACGACCACGTCGCCGACCTCGAGGCCGAGCAGCTCGGCCCCCGTAGTTGCCGCGGCCCGGATGCGGCGGCCGTTGGCATCGAACGGCCCCTCGGCGGGCGAGATCCCGCTGCCGAAGACCGAGCGGCCGGGAGTGCCCGACCGCTCCTCGGTGCGTGTCGAGCGCCCGAAGTCCCCGACAGTCCCGCGCCGGCCGCGGCCGGAACCGGACGATCCGTATCCGCGGTCGACCACCACGTCCCGCACCAGCTCGGCCGGGATCTCGTTCAGGAAGCGGCTCGGGATGTTGGCGCTGCCCCTCCCGTAGGTCATCCGGCTCCAGGCGTGGGAGACGTAGAGGTGGCGCTCGGCCCGCGTGATGCCCACGTAGCAGAGTCGGCGCTCCTCCTCGAGCTCGACCGGGTCGCCCAGCGAGCGCATGTGGGGAAAGATCCCGTCCTCCATCCCGACCAGGAACACCGCCGGGAACTCGAGTCCCTTGGCGATGTGCATGGTCATGAGCGAGACCTTGGTGCCGTCGCCGCCGAGCTCGTCGGAGTCGGCCACCAGGGCGGCGGCCTCCAGGAACTCGGCCACGGTGCGGTACTCGGAGACCATGTTCACCAGCGTGTCGACGTTCTCCACCCGGCCGAGCGCCTCGATGGTGCCCTCGATCAGTAGCTCGGAGCGGTAGCCGGTGCGCTCGACGATGGCCGCGGCGATGTCGCCCGGGGCGAGCACCGTGGGCCGGTCCGCACCCGACCCTTCGTCGGCCGCCTGCCCGGACCCTTCACCGGGCCCCACCCCGGACGGCACGGTTGCGTCGGGCGCGGCCGGCAACGGGTCCACGGGGGCCAGGGCGTCACCGTTGTCGTCCACCAGGTCGGGGACGGCCATCTGGCTGCGCACCTCGGCCAACAGATCGGCCAGGTCTTCCAGAGCCTTGCCGGCCTTGCCGCCGATCCCGGCCTCGCCCGCCTCGGCCACCGCATCCCCGAAGGAGATCCCCCGCATCCCGGCGGAACCAGCCAGCTTGGCCACCGAGGTGTCCCCCACCCCGCGTTTGGGCACGTTGACGATGCGTCGCCAGCTGACCTCGTCGTCCGGATTGACCAGGACCCGCAGGTAGGCCAAGACGTCCTTGACCTCCTTGCGGTCGTAGAACTTGGTGCCGCCCACCACCTTGTAGGGGACCTCGGCCCGGACCATGGCCTCCTCGAGGGCCGCGCTCTGGGCGTTGGTCCGGTAGAAGACGGCGACGTCGCCCCACTTGAGGCCCTGGTCGCCGCGCAGGCGACCGATCTCGTGGGCCACCCATTCGGCCTCGTCGTGCTCGTCCTCGGCCCGGTAGCGGACGATCTGGGCGCCGGCGCCCTGATCGGTCCAGAGGGTCTTGGGTTTGCGGGACACGTTGTTGGTGATGACGGCGTTGGCCGCGTCGAGGATGGTCTGGGTCGAGCGGAAGTTCTGGTCGAGGGTGATGGCGGTGGCATCGGGAAATGCTTTCTCGAAGTCGAGGATGTTCGAGATGTCGGCACCGCGGAACCGGTAGACCGACTGGTCGCTGTCACCCACCACGACGATGTTGCGGTGGCCCCCGGCCAGCTGCACGGCCAGCGCGTTCTGGACGGCGTTGGTGTCCTGGTACTCGTCGATGAGGACGTGGGTGAAGCGCTGGCGGTAGTGCTCGAGGACGTCGGGGTGCTCGCGGAACAGCCGGACCGCGTTCAACAGCAGATCGTCGAAGTCCATGGCGTTGGCCGCCAGCATCCGTCGCTGGTAGAGGTCGAAGACGTCGGCGATGCGGCGGTCGAAGATCGAGATGGCAGCCGCCCGGAACTCGGCCGGGCCCTGCTGGCGGGACTTGGCCTGGCTGATCTGGCCGAGCATCGAGCGGGGCGACAGCTTCTTGGTGTCGATGTCGAGTTCGCGGGCGATGATCTCGACCAGGCGCCGGGAGTCGGCGTCGTCGTAGATGGTGAACGAGCCCTTGTAGCCGAGGCGGTCACCGTGGGCACGCAGGATCCGGACGCAGGCCGAGTGGAACGTGGAGACCCACATGCGCTTGGCACGGGGGCCGACCAGCTCGGCCACCCTCGAGCGCATCTCGCCGGCCGCCTTGTTGGTGAAGGTGATGGCCAGGATCTGCCACGGGGCGGCGTCCCCGGTGGCGATCAGATGGGCGATGCGCCGGGTGAGCACCCGGGTCTTGCCGGAGCCGGCGCCGGCCACGATCAGCAGCGGGCCGCCCCGGTGGACGACTGAGGCCCTCTGGGGAGGGGTGAGGCCGTCCAGGAGCTCGTCGGCGGACACCGGCTGGAACCGCGGCGTCGGCACATAGACGGGCGGGCCGCCGTCGGGGTGGTCGCCCGGGCCCCCGCCCCACGCGGTCATTCCCACTCGATGGTGCCGGGTGGCTTGGACGTGATGTCCAGTGCCACCCGGTTGACGCCCTCCACCTCGTTGATGATGCGGGAGCTCAGGCGCTCGAGGAGGTCGTAGGGCAGGCGGGCCCAGTCGGCGGTCATGGCGTCGTCGGAGGTGACGGCCCGGATGACCACCGGATAGGCGTAGGTGCGGCCGTCGCCCATGACGCCGACGGTGCGCACCGCGGGCAGGACGGCGAAGCTCTGCCACAGGTCGCGGTAGAGGCCGGCCTTGCGGATCTCCTCGACCACGATGGCGTCGGCGGCGCGCAGGATCTCGGCCCGCTCCGGGGTCACCTCGCCCACGATCCGCACGGCCAGGCCCGGGCCCGGGAACGGCTGCCGCCACACGATCTCGTGGGGCAGGCCCAGCTCCTCGCCCACGGCCCGGACCTCGTCCTTGAACAGCAGGCGCAAGGGCTCGACCAGGTCGAAGGCCAGGTCGTCGGGCAGGCCGCCGACGTTGTGGTGCGACTTGATGGTCGCCGCCGTGCCCGAACCGGACTCGATGACATCGGGGTAGAGGGTGCCCTGCACCAGGTAGCCGGCCGGCTCGTCGTCGGGACCCTCGTCGAGGCGCCCCTTCTCCACCACCAGGTCGCGGGCGACCTCTTCGAAGATGCGGATGAACAGCCCGCCGATGATCTTGCGCTTGGCCTCGGGGTCGGTGACCCCGGCCAGCGCCTCGAAGAAGCGGTCGGCCGCCTTCACATGGACGAGGTCGACGTGGAATTGACGGCGGAAGGTCTCCTCCACCTGCTCGGACTCGTTGGCCCGCATGAGGCCGGTGTCGACGTAGACACACGTCAGCTGCTCCCCGATGGCCTTGTGGACGAGGGCCGCGGCCACGGCCGAGTCGACCCCGCCGGACAGGGCGCACAGCACCGGTGAGGACCCGACCTGGGCCCGCACGGCGGCCACTTGGCTCTCGATGATCGAGGTGTGGGTCCACGAGGGGGGGCAGTGGCAGATGTCGTAGAGGAAACGCTCGAGCAGGTCCCGGCCGTGCTCGGTGTGGACCACCTCGGGGTGGAACTGGACGCCGAAGATGGCGCGCTCGGGATCGTGGAGGGCGGCCACCGGTGCATCGGGGCTGGCGGCCGTGGCCGCAAAGCCGGCCGGCACCTCGGTGATGGCGTCGCCGTGGCTCATCCACACCTCGGCCGCCTCGGGCCAGTCCTGGAAGAGTGGGGACGCGCCCGTCAGGGTCAGCGGGGTCCGCCCGTACTCGCCCCGACCGGTGCGGTCGACCACGCCGCCCAGCTGCTGGGTCAGGAGCTGGGCGCCGTAACAGATGCCCAGGATGGGGATGCCGAGGTCGTAGACGGCGGGGTCGATGGAGGGAGCGGGGGTCTCGTTGACCGACTTCGGTCCCCCCGACAGGATGATCCCGGCGGGGCGGCGGTCGGCCACTACGGCTGCCGACGCGGTGTGCGGGACGATCTCGGAGTACACATGGGCCTCACGCACCCGGCGGGCGATCAGCTGGGCGTACTGGGCGCCGAAGTCGACGACCAGGACCGGCCCCTCACGAGGGTCGTCCGCGGGCACGGACGGGCTCAATGGCCCATGCCGACGCCCTGCGAGCGCTGCAGGTCCTTGCCTTCGGTCTGCAGGGCCGGGGCCACCATGACCTCGGCCTTCTGGAACTCCTTGACGGTCTCGTAGCCGCAGGTGGCCATGGCCGTACGCAGGGCGCCGAACAGGTTCATGCGCCCGTCGTTCTCGTGGGCCGGGCCGAGGAGGATCTCCTGGAGGGTGCCCCGGGTCGTGGTCTTGACCCGCGCCCCACGCGGCAGGGTCGGGTGGAACGTGGCCATGCCCCAGTGGAAGCCGCGGGCCGGGGCCTCGACGGCGGAGGAGAGGGGCGAGCCGAGCATCACCGCATCGGCGCCACAGGCGACGGCCTTGGCGATGTCGCCGCCCTTGGACATGCCGCCGTCGGCGATCACGTGGCAGTAGACACCGGTCTCGTCGAGGTGGCGCATGCGGGCGCCGGCCACATCGGCGATGGCGGTGGCCTGGGGCACGCCGATGCCGAGCACGCCGCGGGTGGTGCAGGCGTTGCCCGGTCCCACCCCGACCAGCACGCCGACGGCGCCGGTCCGCATCAGGTGGAGCCCCGCCTGGTACGAGGCGCAGCCGCCGACGATCACCGGCACCTCGAACTCCCGGATGAACCGCTTGAGGTTGAGCGGCTCGACGGTCTTCGACACGTGCTCGGCCGACACGACCGTGCCTTGGATGACCAGGATGTCGAGCTCGGCGGCGAGGAGCGCGGGGGCGAACTCCTGGGTCTTCTGCGGGGTCACCGACGCCGCGGTGGTGATGCCGGCGGCCTTCATCTCCTTGATCCGCTGGGTGACGAGCTCGAGCTGGACGGGCTCGGAGTACATCTGCTGCATCCGGGCCGTCGCCTTCTCGGTGGGCAGCTCGCGGATCTCGTCGAAGAGGGCGGACGGATCCTCGTACCGGGTCCACAGGCCCTCCAGGTTGAGGACACCGAGACCGCCGAGCCGGCCGATCTCGATGGCCGTCGTGGGGCTGACCACGCCGTCCATGGCCGAGGCCATCAGGGGCAGGTCGAACTGGTAGGCGTCGATCTGCCAGCTGATGTCGACATCTTCGGGGTCCCGGGTCCTGCGGCTGGGCACGATGGCGATGTCGTCGAACCCGTAGGCCCTCCGCCCCGACTTGAAGATGCCGATCTCTAGCTCAGCCACTGAATTGTCCTCCGGACCCTGGTTGCAGTTGGACGTACCTCCTGGGCGGCCGCAGCTCCGACACTGCGCCGACCGACCTGTCCTCCACGATACCGCCTGCGCACTGGGGCCGTATCCCGCCACGAGCCTCGAATCGGCCCGATCCGACCGGTGCGGGCCCGATTCAGCGCCGGCGGGCAGACGTCGGCCCCGGCACCCCGAGGACCAGGCAGAGCAGCTCGGTCAGGACGCGGGCGGTCGCCCCCCAGACGGTCTCGCCGGCCACGCTGAAGAACCACACCGGGAACTCGCCGCCGAGTTGCCCGTCCCTGCCGCTGCGGCCGGGCACGGCCCACAGCTCCTCGGCCCAGACCCCATCGGCCTGGAGGTCGGCCAGGGCCACGTCGAAGACCCGGGCCACCTCGTCGGGGGCCGGGACGGTCACCGGGCGGCCGGACAGCGTGGCCACGACGGGGGTCATCAACGTGTTGGAGGAGACCGTGGGCATGGCGGTCAGGTGGCCGACCACGGTGACCGTGGCCGGGTCCAGCCCCACTTCCTCCTCGGCCTCGCGTCGGGCGCCCTCCTCGATCCCCTCGTCGGGGTCGAGCTTGCCCCCCGGAAAGGCGACCTCCCCCTGGTGGGACCGCAACCGGGAGGACCGCACGGTCAGCAGCACGCGGGACTCCCCCGCTTCCTCGAACAGGGCCACCAACACGGCCGCCGGGTTGGCGTCGGGGTAGGCGTCGGTGAACGTGCGGGAGAACTCGGACAACTCGCTGGCCGTCACCGCGGCGTCGAGGGTCTGGTCGCGGTTGGCCACGGCCTCGACCACGGCGGCCAGCGGCATCGACGCGCGCGCCGTGGCGGGCAGGTGCGACCAGGGGGCGGGGCCGCCCGGCCGGTGGCTCGGTGGCCGCGGGATCAGCTGGGGACCGGTGCGGTGCTGGGGCTCGGTGGACGGCATCGGGGTCGACACTAGGGGCGCCGGCCCGGAGGCGACGCGCCGGAGCCGGGCATCCGGGTCGTGACGGGCCCGCCTGCTTACCATCGGGCGACATCCTCGGTGCCCACCTCTGGCACGCGTAGACAGGAGGCCTTCGATGACCGATGCCGGTGCCGCACCCCAGTTCCCGATCACGACGGCGCTCGAGTTCCCCGAGTGGACGGTCGACCGCAACGTCGGTCTGGTCTTCGGGCTGGTGGTCCGCTCCATGGGGGCGGCCAAGGGCTTTACCGCCGGGTTCAGAGCCCTCGCCGGGGGCGAGGTCACCCAGTACACGAAGCTGTTGGAGGACACCCGTCGCCACGCCCTCGACCGGATGATCGAGAATGCCCGGGTCATGGGAGCCAACGCCGTGGTCTCGTTCCGCTTCGACTCGTCCGAGATCGGCCAGTCGCTCACCGAGATCGTCGCCTACGGCACCGCCGTGGTCGTCGGCGCCCGGCCGTGACCGGATCGTCCGGCATCGGGTGGCCACGGTGGTGATCGTCTTCGCCCTGTTGGGGGTGGCCCTCATCGTGGCCGTCGTCATCAGCCTCTTCGTCCGCCGCCACGGCGAGTCCGACCAGCCCCAGGCGGGGTGGACCCCGACCGACGAGCTCTTCAAGGACCCGGGAACGGACCGCATGATGCGGGTCTGGATGGACCGGGCCGGCGAGCGCCACTACGTGCCCGAGCAGCAGGGCTGACGGCCCCACCACCGGAGGCGCGCGGCGGGTTCGCCCGACCCGTGACGCGACGGAGGCCGGGCCCGTGGGCCCGACCTCCGTTCACACGACGTTGCCGCTGGCGCGGCGTGCCGACCCGAACTGCAGGCCGGCGGCGTGACTACATCATCCCGCCCATGCCACCCATACCGCCCATGCCGCCGCCCATGGCGGCAGCTGCCGCCGCCGCGGCGCCGGCGTCGGCCTTCTCGGGCTTGTCGGCCACGAGCGCCTCGGTGGTGAGGAGCAGTCCGGCGATGGAGGCGGCGTTCTGCAACGCGGAACGGGTCACCTTGGCCGGGTCGATGACGCCGGCCTTGACCAGGTCCTCGAGCTCGCCGGTGGCGGCGTTCAGGCCGATGTGGCCCTTCTTCGCCTCCACCTCCTTGACGAACACCGAGCCCTCGAGGCCGGCGTTGTTGGCGATGGCCTCCAACGGGGCGGCCAGAGCCTTCAGCACGACGGTGGCGCCGGTGGCCTCGTCCCCCTCGAGGGAGTCGATCACGGCCTGCACGGCGGTGCGGGAGCGGACCAGTGCGGTACCCCCACCGGCCACGATGCCCTCTTCGACCGCGGCCCGGGTGGCGGAGAGTGCATCTTCGATTCGGTGCTTCTTCTCCTTGAGCTCCACTTCGGTGGCGGCGCCGACCTTGACGACGGCCACGCCGCCGGCCAACTTGGCCAGCCGCTCCTGCAGCTTCTCGCGGTCCCAATCGGAGTCGGTGTCTTCGATCTCCCGCTTGATCTGGGCGATGCGACCCTTGACCTCGTCGCTGGACCCTCCACCCTCGACGATGGTGGTGTTGTCCTTGGTCACGATGACGCGACGGGCGCTGCCGAGCAGGTCGATGGTCGTGGAGTCCAGCTTCAGGCCGATCTCCTCGGAGATCACCTGGGCTCCCGACAGCACGGCCATGTCCTGCAGCATCGCCTTGCGGCGCTCGCCGAAGCCGGGGGCCTTGACGGCAACCGACGTGAAGGTGCCGCGGATCTTGTTGACGACCAGGGTGGCCAGGGCCTCGCCCTCGACGTCCTCGGCGATGATCAGCAGCGGCTTGCCGGTCTGCATGACCTTCTCGAGCACGGGCACGAGGTCGTGGACGGCGCTGATCTTGCCGTTCACGAAGATGATCAGCGGGTCGTCGAGGACGGCCTCCTGACGCTCGGCGTCGGTCACGAAGTACGGCGAGAGNNAGGTAGCCCTTGTCGAACTGCATGCCCTCGGTGAACTCGAGCTCGATGCCGAACGTGTTGGACTCCTCGACGGTCACGGTGCCGTCCTTGCCGACCCGGTCGATGGCGTCGGCCAGGACCTCGCCGATGGCGCCGTCGGCCGCGGAGATGGAGGCCACCTGGGCGATCTCCGTCTTCGAATCGATCTCCTTGGCCTGCTTGTGGATCGAGGCCACCGCGGCGGCCACGGCCTTGTCGATCCCCTTGCGGAGGCCGAGCGGGTTGGCGCCGGCGGCCACGTTGCGCAGCCCCTGGCGGATCAGGGCCTGGGCCAGCACGGTGGCGGTGGTGGTGCCGTCGCCGGCCACGTCGTTCGTCTTGGTGGCGACTTCCTTGACCAGCTGGGCGCCCATGTTCTCGAACACGTCGTCCAGCTCCACCTCACGGGCGATGGACACGCCGTCGTTGGTGATGGTGGGGGCGCCGAACTTCTTCTCGATGACGACGTTGCGGCCCTTCGGGCCGAGGGTCACCTTGACCACGTCGGCCAGCTTGTTCACGCCGGCCTCGAGACCGCGGCGGGCGGACTCGTCGAACTTGAGGATCTTGGGCATTACTTGGTCACCTTGGCGAGGATGTCGCGGCTCGAGAGGATCAGCAGGTCCTTGCCGTCCGACGTGATCTCGGTGCCGCCGTACTTCGAGTAGACGACGGTGTCGCCGACCTTGATGTCCAGCGGGATGATGTCGCCGCTGGTCTCCGAGCGACGGCCGGGGCCGACGGCCAGGACCTCGCCCTGCTGGGGCTTCTCCTTGGCGGTGTCGGGGATGACCAGACCGGAAGCGGTGGTCTCCTCGGACTCGCCGGGCTGGACGACGATGCGGTCGTCGAGGGGGTGCAGACTCATGGTTCGGGCCTCCTGTGGCACGGTTAGCAGTCGAAGGTTGAGAGTGCCAACGATACCCGGCCCGGATCTGATTAGCAACCTCGCCCCCCGAGTGCCAACGGCCGCCTGCACACGGCGGGCAGCAGTGGGCGGGGCCGGGCCTCAGACGGTGGAGACCAGGCGCAGATTGGCGTCGGCCCCGAGGTCGAGGTGGCTGCGGTCCCCCCGGGTCAGGCGCCAGTGGCCGGCGGCGGCCACCATGGCGGCGTTGTCGGTGCACAGCGCCCGGCTGGGCAGGAACGCCCCGATCCCGTCGTCGGCGCACGCCTGGCTGACCCGGGTCCTGAGCAGCGAGTTGGCCGCCACCCCACCGGCCAGGCAGAGCGCCCGGGCACCGACGTCGGCCGCGGCCCGTCGGGCCCGGGTGACCAGGACGTCGACCACCGCCTCCTGGAACGAGGCGGCCACGTCGGCCGTCTGCGCCCCGGGCTCCTTGCGGACCCGGTTGACCACCGAGGTCTTGAGGCCGCTGAAGCTGAAGTCGTACCCGTCACCGGGCATCGATCGGGGGAACGAGAAGGCCGTCGGGTCACCTTGTGGGGCGAGGGCGTCGATGGCCGGTCCGCCCGGGTAGCCCAGGCCGAGGAACCGGGCCACCTTGTCGAAGGCCTCGCCGGCGGCGTCGTCGATGGTGCCGCCCATCAAGCGGTACTCGCCCGGGGCGGTGACCTCGATCAGCAGCGTGTGCCCGCCGGACACGAGGAGGACCACCAGGGGCCAGCCCAGGTCGGGCTGTTCCAGGAGGGAGGCGAACAGGTGGGACTCCAGGTGGTTGACGCCCACCAGGGGGACACCCCAGGCCATGGACAGGGCTTTGGCCTCGGCCACCCCGACCAGCAGCGAGCCGATCAGGCCGGGACCGTGGGTCACCGCTATGCCGTCGATGCCCCGGCCGGTGTGGTCTGAGCCGGCCTGCTCCAGGGCATCGGCGAGCACCGGGGTCAACAGCTCCACGTGGGCCCGTCCGGCCAACTCGGGGACGACGCCGCCGTAGCGGGCGTGCAGGTCGATCTGGCTGCTGACCACCGACGACACGATGGTCGTGCCGCCGTCGACCACGGCGGCGGCCGTCTCGTCGCACGAGGTCTCGATGCCGAGCACCCGGTGGATGGCGGCGCGGTGGCCGGGTGCCGGGGCGGCGCACATGGCCCGACCCTACCGAACCGCCGCCACCCTCCGGACCGCGGCGACAGTCGGCGCGGCCCGGCCCGTCAGTCCCGGCGCTCGACGTCGACGTCCCGGGCCAGCGAGGCCTCGACAGCCGCCAGGCGCTCGGCGTAGTCGCCCGTGTCGATGTCGCGCACCCACATGATGAGGGCGTCGCCGCCCCCGGCGTAGTAGTTCGGCCGCACCCCGACGGGGGCCAGGCCGAAGCGCCGGTAGAGGGCGATGGCCGGTTCGTTCCCGACGGCGACCTCGAGGGTCAGGTGAGCCGATCCCCGGGCCAGGGCGGTGCGCACCAGGTCGGCCATGAGGGCCGTGCCGATGCGCCGCCCCGTCCATCCGGGGGCCAGGGCGATGTTGTTCACGTGGGCCTCGTCGTCGATGGACATCTGGCCGGCGTAGCCGACCAGCTCGGTGCCGACCCAGACACCCCGGTAGGCCCGCGACGTGCGCTGGGCCAGCTCGTCGAGGAACAGCCGCCGCGACCAGGGCTCGTCGAACACCTCGTCCTCGATCCGCAGCACCGCCGTCAGGTCCTTGTGGCGCAACGGGGCGACGACCACGGCGAGCCGCCCGTCCGGTGCCGCCGGGCCGCCGTGGGGCACGGTCACGGAGCGGTGGACGGCGCCGTCCGGACCGGCACGCGCTCCTCCCAGTTGATGGCGGCATCGGCGTGGCGACGGTAGTCGGGCACCACGTCAGCGGGCGCCGCCGGGGCGACGCCGGCGGCCAGGCGCCGGGCGGCCAGCCTGGCCAGCACCGCCGGGGACGGCGCGGCCACCCGGTCGGCCAGGCCCAGGTCGAGGCCGGGCCGCGGGGCCAGGAGCTCGCGGTAGCGGACGGCCCCGTCGCCCACCACGAGCACCGGTCCGGCCGCGGCCAGGTCGTCCGACCAGGCCGCCAGCTCTTCGGGGGTGAGGGCTTCGGCCCGGTCGTCGCACACGTCGGCCGGGTCGGGGTCGTCACCGCTTCCCGGGGTGCTGAAGTCGTAGGCGGCGGCGAAGACCTCGCCCCGCCGGGCGTCGACGACGGCCAGCACCCGGGCGGACCGTGCCGCGCCGGCCTCCTCGCGGGCCCCTGCGGCCAGGACGTCGAGGCTGGAGACCCCGAGCACGTCGAGGCCGAGAGCCTGGCCCAGGGCCTTGGCCGTGGCCACGCCGACCCGCAGGCCGGTGAAGAGGCCGGGGCCGACGTCGGCGGCCAGGGCGTCGATATCGCCCAGCGCGCATCCGGCCGATGCGCAGGCCTCCTCGATGGCCGGGGCCAGCAGCTCGGCGTGGGCCCGCCCGCCGAGGTGGGACCGTTCGGCGACGGCGCCGTCGTCACCCATCACTGCGGCACCCACCAGTGCGGTGGCGGTCTCGACGGCCAGCAGCCTCACGAGGCCACCCGCCAGGGGGTGAGCGCCACGTCCAGTTCCTTCCACCGCTTCAACCAGGACGGTCCTCGGGCCGTCAACGTGACCGTCCGCCACTCGTCGTGGTCGGCGTCGGCCGCCAACGCCAGGAGCAGCGCATCGGCCCCGAGCACGGGCTCGGCGGCGTCGCCCCACTCCACCAGGGCCACGCCGCCGTCCTCCACCAGCTGCCCGAGACCCAGGTCGGCGATCTCGCCGAGCCGCTCCAGCCGGTAGACGTCGGCGTGGAAGAGCGTGCGCACCCCGGTCGGCCGGGTCGCCACCTCGTACTGGCGCACCAGGGTGAAGGTGGGGCTGGTGACCGGCTCGTCGATGCCCAGGGCCCGGCCGAAGCCCTGGGCGAAGGTGGTCTTGCCCGCGCCGAGGCCCCCCGCCAGCAGCAGCACGTCACCGGGGACGCAGACGGCGGCAAGGGCCGCGCCCACCTCCCGGGTGGCCTCGGCGGAGGTGGTGACCAGCACCACCGGTGCGGTCACGAAGCCAGGCCGATCAGCTGCTTGGCCCGGACCAGGTCGGCCCGCATCTGGGCCAGCACCACGCCACCACCCCGCAGGGCCGCCGCCGGGTGGAAGGTGGGGACCAGCTGGACGTCGCCCACGGGGTAGGCGGCACCGCGGAGTTTGGTGATCCCCTGGTCGGTGTCGAGCAGCAGCCGGGTGGCGAAGTTGCCGAGCGTCACCACCACCTTCGGGGCGATGAGGGAGACCTGCTCCTCGAGGTAGGGGCGGCAGGCGGTGATCTCCTCGGGCCTCGGGTCACGGTTGTCCGGCGGTCGGCACTTGACCACATTGGCGATGTACACCTGGTGGCGGCCGAGGCCCAGCTCCTCGACCAGCAGCCGGTCGAGCAGCTGGCCCGAGCGGCCGACGAAGGGGACCCCCTGGAGGTCCTCCTCGCGCCCGGGGGCCTCGCCCACGAACATCAGGTCGGCGTCCGGGTCGCCGGTCCCGAAGACGACCTGGGTCCGGGTGGCGGCCAGCGGGCACCGGGTGCAGCCGGCCGCCGTGGCGGCGAGCTCGACGAGTCGGGATCCGGTGGCCACCGCGGCATCGTACCGCCCGACCCCGGGACACGGCCGGGGCCGTCGGCCTCCGTCAGGTGCGCCGGGCGGCGTCCAGCACCCGGGCCACGAGGTCCGGCAGATCACCGGCCACCAGTCCCGAGCGGTGGCCGAGGGCGCCGGCCCGGCCGTGGAGGTGGGCGCCGAGGGCGGCCGCCTCGAGCGGGGGGACCCCCCGGGCCAGGAGTGCGCCGATGACGCCGGACAGCACGTCGCCCGTCCCGGCCGTGGCCAGCGACGGGGTACCGGACCGGGCCAGCAGGACCCGTCCCGACGGGTCGGCGACGGCGGTGGTCGGACCCTTGACCAGGGCCACCATGCCCGAGGCGGCGGCCAGCCGGCGGGCGGCGTCGATGCGGTCGGGACCGGGGGGGCTGTCGCAGAGGCGGGCGTACTCGCCGTCGTGGGGGGTCAGCACGACCGGCGAGCGGGTCGCCACCGCCCCGTCGAGCCGTCCGAGGGCGAACAGCCCGTCGGCGTCGACCACCACGGGCACCGGCGACGAGGCGACCAGGGCCCGCACCTCGGCACCCACCCCGGTGCCCCGGCCGAGCCCGGGGCCGGCCACCACGGCGTGGCACCGGTCGGCAGCCGACAGGGCGAGGTCGGCCCACCCGACCGCCGGCAGGGTGATGCCGACGGCCTCGTCGGCCGGCAGGTCGTCCGGATCGCCACCGGGTACCCCGAGGCGGACCATGCCGGCACCGGCCCGGTAGGCGGCCCGGGCCGACAGGGCGGCCGCACCCGTCATGCCCGGCGACCCGGCCACCACCAGGACGGCCGCCACCCACTTGTTCCCCCCGGGGTCGCGGTCCGGCACCAGGTCGGCCACGTCGCCGTCGTCGACCACGTCGACCCGGTGCGACCCGACGGGCAGTCCGATGTCCACCACCCGCACGTCGCCGGCCAACGTCGCCCCGTCGCCCTGGACCAGACCGGGCTTCAGGGCCACGAAGGTGACGGTGGCGGTGGCCGGGAGCACGGTGCCGGTGGCCCGCCCGGTGTCACCTTCCACCCCCGAGGGGATGTCGACGGCCAGGACCGGGATGCCGGGTGCCACCCGGGGCGCGTCGTAGGCGCCGCGGAAGCCGGTACCGAAGGCGGCGTCGACCACCAGGTCGACCGGTGGGCCCGACATGCCGAGGGCGTCCACCTCGCCGGGTGCCACCACGGTGACCCGCACGCCCCGCCCGGCCAGGAGCCGGGCCGCCACCCGTCCATCGGCCCCGTTGTTGCCCTTGCCACAGACGAGCACGGCCCTCCGGCCGTAGGCGCCGCCCATGAGCTCGAGGGCGGCCCCGGCCACCGCCGTCCCCGCCCGTTCGACCAACTGCTCCAACGGCGTATCGGCCTGCGCCCGGGCGTCGACCGCCTGCATCTCGGTGACGGTCAGGACGGGCTGCACGCCACGAACTTACGACTCCCCGAGGCGGGGCGACGACCACCGGCTCCGGTCAGTCCGGCCCACTGTCGCCCCCGGTGGCGTCGGCCACCACCACGGCCAGCGCCACCCGGTCGGTGTGCGTCAGCGACAGGTGCCAGCCCACGGCACCTGCGGCGCCGGCCCGCTCGGCCGCCGCCCCGTGGAGGATCAGGAACGGGGCGTCCAGCCCACGGCGGACGACGTCGATGTCGTGGAACTCGAACGCTCCGAGACCCACCCCGAGCGCCTTCATCACCGCCTCCTTGGCGGCGAACCTGGTGGCCAACCGCGGGACCGGGTCGGCGGCCCGGTCGGCGTAGGCCAGCTCGCCCGCCGTGAACAGCCGGGCTCCCAGGTGGCGGCGGCGGGCCAGGACCGTGCGGAACCGGTCGATGTCCACCGCGTCGATGCCGACGCCCACCACCCCGCTCCCCAGTGATCCGGCCAGCCGCTCGGCCGCACCGGCGGCCAGGTCGGCGGCGGGACGGGGGCTCACTCGACGGTGACCGTCTTGGCCAGGTTGCGGGGGCGGTCGACGTCGAGGCCGTGGAGCCGGGCCATCGAATGGGCGAACATCTGCAGCGGCACCACGTCGATGACGGGCGCGAACAGGTGCTCGGTGGCGGGGACCCAGAGGACGTCGTCGGCGTGCCGGGCCGTCTCCACGTCGCCGTCGTTGGCCACCAGCACCACCGACGCCCCCCGGCTCTTGACCTCGGCGATGTTGGCGATCATCTTCTCCCACACCGGGGTGCGGGTGGCCACGCCGACCACCACCGTGCCCGGCTCCACCAGGGCGATGGGGCCGTGCTTGAGCTCGCCGGCCGGGAACCCCTCAGCCCGGAGGTAGGAGATCTCCTTCAGCTTGAGGGCGCCCTCGAGGGCCACCGGGTAGCCGACGTGACGGCCCAGGAACAGGAATGACGGCGACGTCCGGTACCGCTCGGCCACGGCGTGGACGGCGTCGCCCCGCTCCATCGCCTCAGCCACCTTGTCGGGCAGCGCGCCCATGGCGTCCAGCAGCCCGCGGGCCTCGGCCGGGGAGAGTGTCTCGCGTACCTGGGCCAGGTAGAGGGCCAGGATCTCGAGGGCGATGATCTGGGCCAGGTGGGTCTTGGTGGCGGCCACACCGATCTCGGGCCCGGCCCGGGTGTAGAGCACGGCGTCGGCGTCGCGGGCCATCGAGGAGTCGACCACGTTGGAGATGACCAGCACCTTGGCGCCGAGCGCCTTGGCCTCGCGGACGGCCTGGGACGTGTCGACCGTCTCGCCCGACTGGCTGACGCCGATGACCAGGGTGTTGCCGTCGACCACCGGATTCCGGTACCGGAACTCGGAGGCGATGTCGATCTCGACGGGCAGGCGGGCCCAGTGCTCGATGGCGTACTTGGCCATGAGCCCGGCGTGGTAGCTCGAGCCGCAGGCCACCACGAAGACCTTGGTGATCGACCGGAACTCCTCGTTGGTCAGGTGGACCTCGTCGAGGACCAGGGTGCCGTCGGGCAGCAGCCGGTCGAGCAGGGTGTCGGCCACCGCCTTCGGCTGCTCGTGCATCTCCTTGGCCATGAAATCGTCGAAGCCGTCCTTGCGAGCGGCGTCGAGGTCCCACTCGACGTGCAGCGGGTCGGGCTCGACCGGGTCGCCATCCAGGGTGGTCACCGAGATCGAGCCCGGTCGCAGTTCGGCCACCTGGTCGTCGTCCAGGATGAAGAAGTCGTGGGTCAGCCCGAGGATGGCCGGGATGTCCGAGGCCAGGAAAGCCGCCCCGTCGGACACCCCCATGATCAGCGGGGAGACCCTGCGGGCGGCCACAATGACATCGGGGTCCGAGGCGTGGACGACGGCGATCGAGAAGGCACCCCGGACCTCGCCGAGGGCCAGCCGGACCGCCCCGGCGAGCCTGTCGTCCGGTCGGGCGGCCAGATGGGACTCGACGAGGTGCGCCAGGACCTCGGTGTCGGTCTCGGACTCGAAGTGGTGGCCGTCGTCGATCAGCCGGTCGGACAGCTCGAGGTGGTTCTCGATGATGCCGTTGTGGACCAGCGCCAGGTTCCCGGTGCAGTCGGCGTGGGGATGGGCGTTGCCCTCGTTCGGGCGGCCGTGGGTGGCCCACCGGGTGTGGCCGATGCCGGCCGAGGGGTGACCCGGTGCGTCCTTGGTCCCCTTGATCAGGTCGTCCAGCGACCGGGTGCCGTTGGCCGCCCGGACCCGCCACATCCCGTCGGCGGCCAGCGGTCCCACCATGGCCAGCCCGGCCGAGTCGTAGCCCCGGTACTCCAGGCGGGCCAGGCCCTCGACCAGGACGTCCAGGACCGACTGGTCACCGGCTTCCGGCCCCGAGCCCGTGGTGATGCCGATGATGCCGCACATGATCGGCCACGCTACCCGCCGCCGGTGGCATCCGACAGGCCTCCGGGGACCGGGACCGACCGGCGATTGCGCCCCTCCCCTGCGGCCGCCCGGCCCGCCGGGGCGTCAGACGGCCGAGTCCAGCCCTTCGCCGAGGGCCTCGGCCTCGGCGGCCTGGCGCACTTCGTCCCGGGCCCGCGCCGCCTCCAGCAGCTCGTGGCGGATCAGGGCGTGGAGGCGCTCGGCGGTGGCGGTGGCCACGCCGGGCTCGGTGCTCTCCACCATCACCCGGACCACGGGCTCGGTGCCGCTCGGGCGGACCAGGACCCGCCCGCTCTCCCCCAGGGCGGCCCGCTCCTGGTCGACGGCCAGGGCCAGGGACGCCACCTCCCGGTACAGCGAGGGGTCGACCCCCTTCACGTTGACCAGGGTCTGGGGGACGGGCTCGAGGAAGCCTTCGAGGAGGCCGGCCAGCGAGGAGCCGCTGCGGGCCAGCAGATCGGCCAGCACCAGGCCGGTCAACAGGCCGTCGCCGGTGGTGGCCAGGCGGCGGAAGATGATGTGCCCGGACTGCTCGCCGCCGAGCGAGAAGCCCTCCTTGTCGATGGCGGCCAGCACGTGGCGGTCGCCGACGTCGGTCTCTTTGACCAGGATCCCCCGCTGCTCCATGGCCCGGCGGAATCCGAGGTTCGTCATGACGGTGACGACGACCGTGTTGCCGGCCAGCTGCCCGCGGTCGGCCAGGTCGCGGGCGAACAGGGCCAGGAGCGAGTCGCCGTTCACCAGGACCCCGGCGCCGTCGATGGCCAGCAGCCGGTCGGCGTCGCCGTCGAGGGCGAGGCCGAGGTCGGCGCCGTGCTCGACCACCGCCCGGCTCAACAGCTCGGTCGAGGTGGACCCGCAGCCGGCGTTGATGTTGGTGCCGTCGGGGTCGCAGCCGATGGCCACCACCTCGGCACCCAGCTGCTCGAACACGGAGGCCGCCACCTCGGACGCGCTCCCGTTGGCGCTGTCCACCACCACCCGGAGCCCGTCGAGCCGTCGGCCGTCGAGCGCGCCCGCCAGGTACTCCACGTAGGCGTTCCCGAGGTCGGGTTCGGTCCGCATGGTCCCCACCCCGTGGCCCTCGAGCGGGCGGGGGCCCTTCACCGTCGGGTCGAGGACCCGGTGCAGCTCTTGCTCGACGGCCCGCTCCACGTCTTCGGACAGCTTGACGCCGCCGGCCCCGAACAGCTTGATGCCGTTGTCGCCGAACGGGTTGTGGGAGGCCGAGATGACCACGGCCGGCAGGTCCCGCTTGACCGCCAGCCAGGCCAGGGCCGGGGTCGGCAGGACGCCCACGTCGACCACGTCGGCCCCTTCGCTGGCCAGGCCGGCGCCGAGGGCGGCCTGCAGCATGGGGCCGGACTTGCGGGTGTCGCGGCCGATCAGGAAGGCGGTAGCGGTGATGGTGCGGGCGATGGCGCGCCCAAGGGCCAGGACGAGCTCCGGGGTGAGCTCGGTGTTGGCGCTGCCCCGGACGCCGTCGGTGCCGAACCAGGTTCGGGACACCGGGCTACCGCTTCGAGTACTGGGGGGCCTTGCGGGCCTTCTTCAGGCCGTACTTCTTGGACTCCTTCTCCCGTGCGTCCCGGGTGAGGAAGCCCGCCTTCTTGAGCGCGCCGCGCAGCTCGGGGTCGAGCTCGCACAGGGCCCGGGCGATGCCGAGTCGGAAGGCGCCGGCCTGGCCGGAGACCCCGCCGCCGTCGATGGTGACGTCGATGTCCCACGACTCCGTGGTCTCGGTCAGCCGCAGGGGCTCGGTCACGATCATCCGGTGGGTGGCCGAGGTGAAGTACTCCTCGAACGTGTGGCCGTTGCAGGTGATGGCGCCTTGGCCGGGGCGGATGCGCACCCGTGCGACGGCCTGCTTGCGGCGTCCGGTGGTCTGGCAGATCGGGGCAGTCACTAATGGTTCCTTCGCTTGGTGCGGTGGTCGGAGGTCCGGCGTCGGCTCAGGCGCCGCTGCGGGCGGACGCCGTGCGGCGCGCCCCGGGGATCTCCATCGGGATCGGGGACTGGGCGGTGTGCGGGTGCTCCTCGCCCCGGTAGACCCGGAGCTTGGTGCCCATCTGGCGGCCGAGGCGGTTCTTCGGCAGCATGCCGCGGATGGCGTTGCGCACGACGTCGTCGGCCCGGTCGACCATCAGGTCGGCGTAGCTGGTGGCGGTCAGGCCGCCCGGGTAGCCCGAGTGGCGGTAGGCCATCTTGAGGTCGGCCTTGCCCGAGGTGAGGACGACCTTGTCGGCGTTGATCACGATCACGTGATCGCCGGTATCGACATGGGGGGCGAAGGTCGGCTTGTGCTTGCCCCGCAGCACGGCGGCCACCTCGGTGGCCAGGCGACCGAGCACCAGGCCGTCGGCGTCGACGATGTGCCAGGCGCGGGTGATGTCATCGGGCTTCGGTGAGTACGTGCGCAACGGGGATCCTTGTTCGATGGTGTCGGGTGTCCGGGCACCTGCTGCTGCGGGCCCTCGGGAGTGGGCGACCGATGGGGGCGGAGTCCCGCCCACCACTGGCTGGGGCCCGACCCGGCGACCTCCCACACTAGGTCGGATGGGGGTCGGCGGGCAAGCCGCGGCCGCTGGGGGTTCAGTAGCGGACCGCCATCAGAGTGAGGCCCTGGGGCGGTGCCGGCTGGGCGGCCAAGGCCCGGTCGGCCGACCGGAGGATGGCCAACATGTCCGACGGGCGCTTGCGCCCCCGGCCGACGTCGACCAGGGTCCCGACCAGGGAGCGGACCATCTGGTGGCAGAAGGCGTTGGCTTCGATCTCGAAGGCCAGCAGGTCTCCCACCACGGGCGCCAGCGACGGCCCGGTCGTATAGGCCCCGTCGGCGGCCCCGACGTCGGACGTCCCGGCCGTGCGGGCCGTGGCCGGCCGCCCGTCCAGGCGGGTCCAGCGGGCGTCCACCACCCGCCGGGTGATGGGGTCGTCGGGGGTGGTGCCCGGGACCCGCCGGCAGAACGCCCGGAAGTCGTGCTCGCCCAGCAGGGCGTCGGCGGCCGCGGCCATGGCCCGCAGGTCGAGGGCGTCGGGCACGTGCCAGGTCAGCCCGGCCAGGAGCGGGTCGCCCACTGGGGCGTTGACCACCAGGTAGCGGTAGCGGCGGGCGGTGGCCGAGTGGCGGGCGTCGAAGCCCTCGGGGGCGATCTCGGCCGAGCGGACCACGATGGACGGTCCCACCTGGCTGTTGCACGACTTGACCAGGGCGGCCGGATCGAGGGCGGCCGAGCGGTCGGCGGGCAGATCGAAGTGGACCACCTGGTCGAGGGCGTGGACGCCGGCGTCGGTGCGGCCGGCACACGTCAAGGCGACCGGGGTGCGGGCCACTTTGGCGAGGGCCCCGGCCAGGGTGCCGGCCACAGTGCTCAGCCCCTCCTGGGCGGCGAAGCCGTGGAAGTCGGTGCCGTCGTAGGCCACCCGGAGACGCCACCGGACGGTCGGTCGGTCACTCCCCCCCGGAACGGGGGGCGTGCTCACACCAGTTCGATGCGGGCCATCGGGGCGTTGTCGCCCAGACGGTTGCCCAGCTTCAGGATGCGGGTGTAGCCACCCGGGCGCTCCGCATAGCGGGGGCCGATCTCCTCGAACAGCTTGTGGGCCATGTCCTTGTCCCGGATGAAGGCCACCACATGGCGCTGGCGGGCGACGCCGCCCTTGGCGGCGGCGGTGATGACCTTCTCGGCCACCGGGCGCAGCGCCTTGGCCTTGGCCTCGGTGGTCACCAGGTATTCAGCGGCGATCAACGAGGCGACCAGGTTGCCCATCATCGCCTTCTGGTGGGCGGCGCTGCCGCCGAAGCGACGGCCCTTCTTCGGAGTACCGAGCATGGGGGAACCTCAGTCCTTGACCCGCAGGGACAGGCCCCGCTCGTCGAGCTTCTGGAGCACCTCGTCGAGCGACTTCTGCCCGAAGTTGGTGATGTTGAGGAGATCGTCGAGGGTGCGGTCGACCAGCTCGCCGATGGTGTTGATCTGGGCCCGCTTGAGGCAGTTGCGGGGACGCTCGGTCAGGTCCAGGTCCTCGATGCGCAGGTCGAGGTCGGGCGAGCCCGAGCTCTGGGTACCGGGGACGCTCAACTCGAGGCCCATGGGCTCGTCTTCGAGGTCGGCCACCAGGCTGACCAGGGTGCGGAGGGTGTCGCCCGCCGAGGCCACGGCCTCGCGGGGGGTGAGGGAGCCGTCGGTCTCGATCTCGATGACCAGGCGGTCGAAGTCGGTGGACTGCTCGACCCGCACGGGTTCGACGGTGAAGGCCACCCGGCGTACGGGCGAGAAGATGGCGTCGATCGGGATGACGCCGATGGCGCCGGTGCCCTTGTTCTTGTCGGCCGACAGGTAGCCGCGGCCGCGCTCGACGGTCAGGTCGACGGCGATGTGGCCCTTGCCGTTGAGGGAGGCGATGTGCTGGTCCGGGCTCAGGACCTCGACGTCGGAGGTGAGCTGGAGGTCGCCGGCGGTGACGGCGCCGGGGCCGCGCTTGTCGAGGCGGATGGTCGCCGGCTCGTCGCTGTGGACCTTGAACAACAGGTCCTTCAAGTTGAGGATGATGTCGGTCACGTCCTCCTTCACGCCCGGCAGGGTCGTGAACTCGTGGAGGGCCTCGTCGAAGCGGACCTGGGTGATGGCCGCGCCCGGGATCGACGACAGCAGGGTCCGCCTCAGCGAGTTGCCGAGCGTGTGGCCGAAGCCGGGGTCGAGCGGACCGACCGCGAACTTCTGGCGGTTGTCCTCTTCTTCGCCGATTGCTTCGACGGTGGGTCGCTGGATGATGAGCATGCGTGTAGGACTCCTCGGCAGGTGGTGCGCAGGTTCGGTCTGGGTCGGTGACTAGGTGGTTCGGGTGGGGATGCGGCGGCGGGGCCGGTCAGGACTACTTGGAGTAGAGCTCCACGATGAGCTGCTCCTGGACGGGCTCGTCGATGTGCTCGCGCAAGGGCAGCGAGAACACCTTGACCTCGAAGCGGTCCCCCACCGTCTCGAGCCACGGCGGCAGGGCCCGGTCGAGCGTGTCCATGTTGCGGCGGACGTGGAAGAGCTCCCGCGACGCCGACTTGAGGGCGACGGTGTCGCCCTGGCGGAGGCGGTAGCTGGGGATGGTGACCCGCTTGCCGTTGACCAGCACGTGGCCGTGGCGGACGAACTGGCGGGCCTGGGAGCGGCTGGCTCCCCACCCGGCCCGGAAAGCCACGTTGTCGAGCCGGAGCTCGAGCATGACCAGCAGGTTCTCACCGGTGATGCCCGGAGCCCGGCTGGCCTCGACGTAGAGGTTGTGGAACTGCTTCTCGAGCAGTCCGTAGATGCGGCGTGCCTTCTGCTTCTCGCGCAGCTGGCCCAGGTACTCAGACCCCTGGCGCATGCGGTCGCGGCCGTGCTCGCCGGGCGGGTAGGCCCGGCTGTGGCGGTCGGTGACCGCCTCGGAGACGGGGCACTTCATGGAATAGCAGCGCTCGCCCTTCAAGAAGAGCTTGGTGCGCTCCCGGCGGCAGAGCCGACAGACGGGTCCGGTGTAACGAGCCATGGTGGTCCTTGGTTCCCTTCGTTCCCGTCCCTACACCCGCCGCCGCTTCTTGGGGCGGCAGCCGTTGTGCGGGATGGGGGTGACATCTTTGATGCCGGCGACCTCGATGCCGGCGGCGGCCAGCGAGCGGATGGCGGTCTCGCGGCCGGAGCCCGGCCCGCGGACGAGCACGTCGACGCGGCGCACGCCGTGTTCCATGGCCCGCTTTGCGCACTGCTCGGCGGCCAGCTGGGCGGCGAACGGCGTGGACTTGCGGGAGCCCTTGAACCCGACGTTGCCGGCCGACGCCCAGGCGAGGACGTTGCCCTCCGGATCGGCGATGGAGATGATCGTGTTGTTGAACGAGCTCTTGATGTGGGCGACGCCGAAGGTGATGTTCTTCCGCTCGCGCTTGCGGGGCCGACGGGCGGCTCCCGGCTTGGTGGTCTTGGCCATTACTTGCGCACCTTCTTCTTGCCGGCGACGGTCTTCTTCGGGCCCTTGCGGGTGCGGGCGTTGGTGTGGGTGCGCTGTCCGTGGACCGGCAGGCCCTTGCGGTGGCGGATGCCCTGGTAGCAGCCGATCTCCATCTTCCGCTTGATGTCCTGGGAGATGTCGCGGCGCAGGTCGCCCTCGACCTGCAGGTTGGCGTCGATGTAGTTGCGGAGCCGGGTGACCTCTTCGTCGGTCAGGTCCCGGACACGGGTGTCGGGGCTGGTCTCGGTCGACGCGCAGATCCGCTGCGCGGTCGTCCGGCCGATGCCGAAGATGTAGGTCAGGGAGATCTCCAACCGCTTTTCGCGGGGGATGTCCACGCCGGAGATGCGGGCCACGTGCTCTTCTTTCTCTTCTTACTCGGCGCCGGTCGGCGTCAGCCCTGCCGCTGCTTGTGGCGGGGGTTGTCGCAGATGACGATGACGCGCCGGTGCCGGCGGATCACTTTGCACTTCTCACACATCGGCTTGACGCTGGGTCGAACCTTCACGTTGTCGTCCTTGTCTCGGTCCGGCGGGCCGGCGGGCCCCCGGATGACTGCACTCTGTTCCGGCCACCACCCACTGGACGGGGCCGGCCGGCTCACTTGTAGCGGTAGGTGATCCGCCCGCGGGCCAGGTCGTACGGGGTGATCTCCACCTGCACCTTGTCTCCGGGGAGGATGCGGATGCGGTGCATCCGCATCTTGCCGGAGCTGTGCGCCAGTACGTTGTGGCCGTTCTCGAGCTCCACGCGGAACATGGCGTTCGGGAGCGGTTCGACGACCGTCCCCTCCAGCACGATGGCATCTTCCTTGGGCTTGGGCAGGTGAATCTCCTAGTACTCTGTCGATCTCGTCATTCGTCGCCCCGGGGGACGACGTGCGTCGTGGACCACGGGAATCGTCGTCCGGACGCAACCGCAGTCGGGGGCACGCCTGAGCAGCGCCACCAGGAGCGGGGTCGGCACGCCACCACACACCCGTGGCCAGCCGAAAGACCAGTCTAGCCCCTCGGCACCAAATTGCCAGTCCGACCCTCCAGGCTGGCACCGCGACCCCGCCGGGAGAAGAAGTGCCTGGTCAGGGGCTCACAGGACGGTGAAGACCTCCGGTCCGTCGTCGGTCACGGCGATGGTGTGCTCGAAGTGGGCCGACAGGCGTCCGTCCGAGGTCACCACGCTCCACCCGTCGTCGAGCAGGAGGGTGCCCGGGCCACCGGCGTTCACCATCGGCTCGATTGCGAAGACCATCCCCTCCCTCAGGGTGGGCCCCGGGGTGCCCGGCCAGTAGTTGGGGACCTGGGGCTCCTCGTGCATGGCCGTGCCGATGGCGTGGCCCACGTACTCCCGGACGACCGCGAACCCGGCTGCCTCGGCCACGGCCTGGACGGCCCGGCCGACCTCGTGGAGCCGGTTCCCGTCGGTCAGCTGGTCGATGCCGGCGAACAGACTGGCCTCGGTGACCTCCATCAGGCGGGCGGCCTCGGCCGAGACCTCCCCCACCGGGGCGGTGTAGGCGGCGTCCCCGTGGTAGCCCTCGATGATGGCCCCGCAGTCGACGGAGATGATGTCGCCTTCCTCCAGCACCACCTTCGGCGACGGGATGCCGTGGACGATCATCGAATTGGGCGAGGTACACACCACGGCCGGGAACCCGTGGTAGCCGAGAAAGTTGGAGCCGGCCCCCCGCTGCTCCAGGACGGCCCTGGCCGCCTTGTCGATGTCGGCGGTGGTGGCACCCGGCTTGATCACGGCCCGGGTGGCCTCGTGGATCTCGGCGACCACCCGGCCGGCCTTGCGCATCTTGGCCAGCTCGTCGGCATTGCGCCTCATGGCGGGCACGCCCCGGGCACGAAGTGGGGAGAGGGTACGGCGTCGGACATGACCGTCATCGTAGGTGGGCGGCGGGTCATGTGAACCGTCCGCCCCGGCGGTTGCGGCGGTCCTCGATGGCCCGGACGATCCGCTTGGTGACGGCCTCCGGTGAGCCGGTGCCGGTCACCTGGGCCAGCTGACCCCGCTCCAGGTACCAGTCGATGAGCGGGGCGGTCTGGATCTCGTAGATCTCGAGTCGGCGGGTGATCGCCCCCTCGGTGTCGTCCTCGCGCTGGATGACCTCGCCACCGCAGACGTCGCACGTCCAGTTGATGAGCGGCCGGGAGGCGAGGGAGTAGTTGGCACCGCAGTCGACGCACACCCGCCGCGAGGCCAGACGCCGGAGCACCTGGTGCGTGGGGACCTCGATGTCGATGACCAGGTCGAGGTCGACGGGGGCCAGGAAGTCGGCCAGCATGCGGGCCTGGGTGACCGTGCGCGGGCACCCGTCGAGGATGAAGCCGCGGTCCTTGGTGTCGCTCTCACCGAGGCGGGTCGAGACCATCTCCATGATGAGGTCGTCGCCGAGCAGCTCCCCCTTGTCCATGAGCTCCTTGGCCTTCACGCCGAGCGGGGTGCCCTGCTTGACGGCCTCGCGCAGCATGTCACCCGTCGAGACGTGGGTGACGACATAGTGGTGGGAGAGGGACAGGCACTGCGTCCCCTTCCCCGCCCCCTGTTTGCCGAGGACGACGAGCCTGGCGCCGGCGGTCACCTACTTGAGGAAGCCCTCGTAGTTTCGCATCATGAGCTGGCTGTCGATCTGCTTCATCGTCTCGAGTGCCACGCCCACGGCGATCAGGAGCGTCGTTCCGTAGAAGGGATAGCTGGTGATGTTCCAGGCGGCCATCAGCAGGGACGGCGTGATCGCCACCCCACCCAGGAAGAGGGCGCCCGGCCACGTGATCCGGTTCAGGATGTGGGCCAGGTAGCGCTCGGTGGGCTGACCCGGGCGGATGCCCGGGATGTACCCGCCCTGCTTGCGGATGATGTCGGCCTGCTGGTGGGGGTCGAAGGCCACGTAGACGTAGAAGAACGTGAACAGGAGGATGAACAGGAAGTACGTGAAGATATAGAAGACGCTGGTCGGCGTGACGTTGTGGTTGACCCATGTCCGGAAGGCGGCCGACGGGACGATGTTGGACAGCAGGACGGGGATGTACAGCACCGAGCTGGCGAAGATGATCGGGATCACGCCGGCCTGGTTGACCTTCAGCGGGATGTACGTGTTGGAGCCCCCGTACATCTTGCGCCCCACCACCCGTTTGGCGAAGGTGACCGGGATCCGGCGCTGGCCCTGGTCGACGAAGACGATGAGGACCAACAGGGCGAGGGAGACCAGCAGGATGGTGACGAACTTCACCTTGCCGCCCTCCTGGAGGACGGTGTTGAGGCCCGACGGGATGCCGGCCACCACGTTGGCGAAGATGAGGATGGACATGCCCTGGCCGATGCCCCGCTGGGTGATCAGCTCGGCCAGCCACATCACGAATGCGGTCCCGGCCGTCAGCGTCAGGACGATGAAGCCGGCCCGCCAGATCGAGTAGTTGAGGATCAGGTCGATCTGCTGGGAGCTGCCGAACAGCCCACCCCCGCCCTTGTGGAACAGGTAGACGAGGCCGGTCGACTGCATGAGGGCCAGGGCCACCGTCAGGTACCGGGTGGTCTGGGTCAGCTTCTTCTGGCCGACCGCGCCCTGGTCACGCCACTGCTCGAGCTTCGGGATCACCGTGGCCAGGAGCTGGATGATGATGCTCGAGGTGATGTAGGGCATGATGCCCAACCCGAACACCGCCATGCGGGTCAGGGCGCCGCCGCTGAACAGGTTGAGGAACCCGAGCACCCCGGACGACTTCGAGGCCGCCTCGAGTTGGGCCACCTTCGAGAAGTTCACGAAGGGAACCGGCACGTTCGCCCCGAACTGGTACAGGGCGATGACGGTCAGCGTGAAGACGACCTTCTTGCGAAGGTCGGGGATGCGGAAGATGTTGGCCAAGCTGGCAAGCATGGGACTCCTCGACGCCGCGTTCGGAAGATGCTAGCGGTTGGTGAGGGCGTTGCCCTTGGCGGGCGGGCGATCGTTGCCGAAGGGCAGCGGGACGGTCGAGACCGACCCGCCGGCGCCGGTGATGGCCGCCTCGGCCGACTTGGAGAACGCGTGCACCTCGACCCGCAGGGCCCTGGTCAGCTCGCCGCCGCCCAGCACCTTGACCAGGTCCCCCTTGTGGGCCAGGCCGGCCGCGACCAGGGCGGCGATGTCGGCCGTGTCCCCCTCGACGGCACCCAGGGCGCCGACGTTGACCGGGGTGTACTCGACCCGGAACGGGTTCTTGAAGCCGCGGAGCTTGGGGATGCGCTGCATGAGGGGCAGCTGGCCGCCCTCGAAGCCCATGGGGATGGTGTCCCGGGCGCCCTGGCCCTTGGTGCCGCGGCCGGCCGTCTTGCCGCCCTTGCCGGCGATGCCGCGGCCGACCCGCTTGCGCGAGCGGTTGGACCCTGCCGGGGGGCGGAGCTCATGAACCTTCATGGTCAGCCTTTCTCGTCTTCGCCGGCGGACGTGACGTCCACCAGGTGCGGCACCCGCGCGATCATCCCACGGATTTCCGGGCGGTCCGGCAGCACGTTGGTGCGTCCGATGCCACGGAGTCCGAGGGCCCGCAGAGTGCCCCGGTGCTTGGGTTTGGTGCCGATCGAGGAGCGGACCTGGGTGACCCGGATCCAACCCGTCGTCGACAGCGGGGCGTCGACAGGGGACCCCATGTCAGTTCACCTCCGTGAACACGTCGGCCTCGCGGCGCCGCTCGCGGTAGGCCCGCAGCATGGCTGCCGGCGCCACCTCCTCGACCGGCTTGCCCCGCAGGGCGGCGATCTCGTCGGGCCGCTTGAGGCCCTTCAGGCCGGCGATGGTGGCGTGGGCCACATTGATGCCGTTGGACGAACCGAGCGACTTGGCCAGGATGTCGCGGATGCCGGCCATCTCCAGGATGGCCCGCGCCGCGCCGCCGGCGATGACGCCGGTACCGGGGGCGGCCGGCTTCAGCATGACCCGGCCGGCGCCGCTCTCCCCCACGATGGGGTGGGTGATGGTCGAGCCGGCCAGCGGCACGTCGAACATGTTCTTGCGGGCCTCTTCGATGCCCTTCTGCACGGCCAGCCCGGCTTCTTTGGCCTTGCCGTAGCCGAGGCCGACGCGCCCGTTGCCGTCACCGACGACCATGAGGGCGGCGAACGAGAAGCGGCGGCCACCCTTGACCACCTTGGACACCCGGTTGACCCGGATCGTCCGCTCCTCGAACTGCAGCTCGTTGTTGTTCACGGCCATCTCAGAACTCCAGTCCCTCGGCGCGGGCGGCGTCGGCCAGGGCGGCCACCCGCCCGTGGTAGGCGAACCCGCCGCGGTCGAAGACCACGGTGGTAACTCCGGCGTCCTTGGCCCGGGTGGCCACGAGGGTCCCCACCGCCTTGGCCGCCTCGATATTGCCGCCGTTCGACTCCCGCATGGAAGGCTCCACCGTCGACGCCGCCACCAGCGTGCGGCCGGCGAGGTCGTCGATGAGCTGGGCGGTGATGTGCTTGTTGGAGCGGAAGACGGCCAGGCGCGGGCGCTCGGCGGTGCCCTCGACCCGGCGACGGACCCGCTTGTGGCGGCGTCGACGGAGCTCCAGCTTGTGATCGGTGCGTGCCATTACTTGGCTGCCTTCCCGGCCTTGCGCACGACGTGCTCGCCCAAGTAGCGGATGCCCTTGCCCTTGTAGGGCTCGGGCTTGCGCAGCTTGCGGATGTCCGCGGCGGTCTGGCCGACCTTTTCCTTGTCGATTCCCTTGATGATGATGCGGGTGGCGCTCGGGACCTCGAACGTCACGCCGTCGGGGGCGGTGACGTTGACGGCGTGCGAGAAACCCAGTGCCAGCTCCAGCGCGCCGGGCCCCTTGGGGACGCAGCGGTAGCCGACGCCGACGATCTCGAGCTCCTTGGAGAAGCCTTCGGTGACGCCGACCACCATGTTGGCCACCAGCGACCGGGTGAGCCCGTGGAGGGCCCGGTTCTGGCGCTGGTCGTCGGGGCGCTCCAGCGTCAGGACGTCACCGTCCTGGTGGATGCTGATGGCGGTGGGGACCTGGCGGGCGAGCTCGCCGCCGGGACCCTTGACCGTGACGCGGTGGTCGCCGTCGACGGCGACGGTGACCCCGGAGGGCACGGTGATGGGCGTGCGTCCGATGCGGGACATCAGCGGGTACCTCCATCATTGCGGCCGGCGCCGGGCGCGGCCGGGATCAGGGGGCGGCTACCAGACATAGCAGAGCACCTCGCCGCCCATGCGCTTCTTGCGCGCCTCGCGGTCGGTCATCAGGCCCTTGGAGGTGGAGACCACCGCCACGCCGAGCCCGCCGAGCACGCGCGGGATCTTGTCGGCCCGTGCGTAGATGCGCAGGCCGGGCTTGGACACCCGCTTGATCCCGGAGATCGTCCGGGCGCGGTCAGGTGCGTACTTCATGGTGATCTGCAGCGTGTTGCCGGGCCTGCCCGGCGTGTCGCTCACCTGGAAGCCACCGATGTAGCCCTCCTCCTCGAGGATGGCGGCCAGCGACTCCTTGAGCTTGGAGCCGGGCATCGACACCGTGTCGAAGTGGGCGGTGTTGGCGTTCCGGATGCGGGTCAGCATGTCGGCAATCGGGTCGGTCATCGTCATCGTTCGTCGCCTCCTCTCACCAACTGGCCTTCGTCACGCCGGGGATCTCCCCGGCGTGGACCATCACCCGCAGGCAGATCCGGCACAGGCCGAACTTGCGGTACACCGACTTGGGGCGGCCGCACCGGCGGCACCGGGTGTACCCGCGCACCTTGAACTTGGGCGTGCGCTGCTGCTTCTCGATCAAAGCCTTCTTCGCCATGGGGTTACTGGTTCTCCTTGCGGAAGGGGAAGCCGAAGGCGGCGAGCAGTGCCCGGCCCTCGTCATCGGTACGTGCGGTGGTGGCGATGGTGATGTCCATGCCACGGGTGGTGTCGATGCGGTCGTAGTCGACCTCGGGGAAGATCAGCTGCTCGGTCACACCGAAGGTGTAGTTGCCGTGCCCGTCGAACGACCGGGGCGAAAGCCCCCGGAAGTCACGGATGCGGGGAATGGCCATGGCCACCAGGCGGTCGAAGAACTCCCAGGCCCGGTCGCCCCGGAGCGTGACCTTGGCGCCGATCTCCTGGCCCTCGCGGAGCTTGAACGAGGCGATCGACTTCTTGGCCCGGGTCACCACCGGCTTCTGGCCGGCGATGATCTCGAGGTCGCGCATGGCCCCCTCGATGAGGGACTTCTGCTGGGTGGCGCGTCCCACGCCCATGTTGATCACGATCTTGGTGAGGCGCGGGACCTCCATGATGTTGGACATGCCCAGCGTTTCCTGGAGCTCGGCCCGCACCTGGCTGTCGTAGCGCTGCTTGAGGCGCGGCCGCTCGGCCGCCGACGTGGAGGCCATCACAGGTCCGCCCCGCACTTGCGGCAGACGCGGATCTTGCGTCCCTGCTCGTCGTAGCGCATGCCGATGCGGCTGGGGACCCCGCATGCGTCGCACACGATGGCCACGGAGGACACGGAGATGGGCATGAACTTGTCGATCACGCCGCCCTGCATGGTCGCCCGGGTGGGCTTGGCGTGGCGCTTGGCCACGTGCACGCCCTCCACGATGACCCGGCCCTCGGCGGGGATGGCGCGGACCACGTGGGCCTGCTTCCCCCGGTCCTTGCCCGAGAGCACCTGGACTTTGTCGCCCTTCTTGATGCGCATCTAGAGCACCTCCGGCGCCAGCGAGATGATCCGCATGAAGCGCTTGTCGCGCAGCTCCCGGCCCACCGGACCGAAGATGCGGGTCCCCCGGGGCTGCTGCTGGTCGTTGATGAGGACGGCGGCATTTTCGTCGAAGCGGATGTAGCTGCCGTCGGGACGGCGCTTCTCCTTCTTCGTCCGGACGACAACGCACTTGACGACGTCGCCCTTCTTGACTGCAGCCCCCGGGATGGCGTCCTTGACCGTGGCCACGAAGACGTCCCCGATCGAGGCGTAGCGACGGCGCGAGCCGCCCAGCACCTTGATGCAGAGCACTTCCTTGGCCCCGGAGTTGTCGGCCACGCGGAGTCGGGATTCCTGTTGGATCATCGGGCACGCTCCAGCACTTCGGCGAGCCGCCAGCGCTTCAGCTTCGACAGGGGGCGGGTCTCGACGACGCGCACCCGGTCGCCGACCTTGGCGGCGTTCTCCTGGTCGTGGACGTAGAGCTTCTTGGTCCGCTGCACGGTCTTGCCGTAGCGGGGGTGGCGGACGCGTTCGATGACGGCGACCACCACGGTGGCGTCCATCGAGTCGGACACCACGAGGCCTTCGCGGACCTTGCGGGCGTTGGCCCGCTCCTCGGTCGTGCCCGGGGCACGCTGCTCGTCGGCCATCAGTCGTTCTCCTCTGCGTCCTCGGCAGCCTCGTCGTCTGCGGGCCCGTCGGCGGGCGCCTCCTCGGCAGCCTCCTCCTCGGCCTCGGCGCGGGCTGCCGCCCGGCGCTCCGATGCAGTGCTCTTGTCCCGGCCCTTGGCCTCGTCCTCGTCACGGCGGCGGGCGGCGGCCAGGTGGGCGGGCAGCTCGTCGAAGGACAGGCCCTCGGCCTCGGCGATCTCGCGGTTCCGCAGCTCGGTGAGCATGCGGGCCACGTCCTTGCGCACGTGGTTGAGCCGCGAGTTGTTGTCCAGCTGGCCGGTGGCCAGCTGGAACCGGAGGTTGAACAGCTCGCGCCGGGTCTCGCCCAGCTGGCGCTCCAGCTCCTCGGTGTCGTACTCGGCGATGTCGGCGGCGGTAGCCATCAGACCTGCACCTCCGGCGTGCCGTGGGTCCCGGGACGGACCACGAAGCGGGCCTTGAACGGGAGCTTCTGGATGGCGCGGTCCATGGCCTCCTTGGCCAGGTCCTGCTCGACACCGGCCAGCTCGAACAGGATGCGTCCGGGCTTCACGACGGCGACCCAGTGCTCGGGGTTGCCCTTGCCGGAGCCCATGCGGGTCTCGGCAGGCTTCTTGGTCACCGGCCGGTCCGGGAAGACGCGGATCCACACCTTGCCGCCGCGCTTGACGTGGCGGGTCATGGCGATACGGGCGGCCTCGATCTGGCGGGCCGTCATCCAAGCCGGCTCGAGCGCCTGGATCCCGAAGTCGCCGAAGGTGACCTCGCTGCCGCCCTTGGCCTTGCCGGACATGCGGCCGCGTTGCTGCTTGCGGTGCTTGACCTTGCGGGGCATCAACATGTCAGTCCACCTCCTTGCGGAAGTGCGGGGTCTCGTGGTGCTCGCGCGTCTTGCGCTCGATCTCCTCGTCCTCGGTCAGGATGCGCTCGAGCTCGTCGGGGACGGCGGGCGGGGCGGCGATGTCGGCCGGGGTGTGGTCGACCAGTCCGTCGGGGACCTCGGTTTCGGTGGCCTCGGCGTCGAGGGTGACCACGCTGCCCGGGGCGCCCTGCTCGGCCCGACGACGACCGCCACCGGCGGTGATCAGGCGGCGGGGCGCTGGCTCGCCGGACTGGCCGGAGGTCTCGCCGACGGCCATGGCCGCCTCACGGGTGATCTTCTCCTCGGAGGAGATCTTGTACGGGAGGATGTCGCCCTTGTAGATCCACACCTTCACGCCGATGCGCCCGTAGGTGGTCTTGGCCTCGCGGAAGCCGTAGTCGATGTCGGCCCGCAGCGTGTGCAGCGGCACCCGACCCTCGCGGTAGGACTCCTTGCGCGACATCTCGGAGCCGCCCAGGCGACCCGAGCACTGGACTTTGACACCGAGGGCGCCAGCCTTCTGCACCGTCTGGATCGAGCGCTTCATGGCACGGCGGAACGCCACCCGGCGGGCCAGCTGGTCGCAGATGCCCTGGGCGATCAGCGCGGCGTCGAGCTCGGGCTGCTTGATCTCCTGGATGTTGAGCTGGATCCGGTTGTTGAGGCCGGTGATCTCCTCGATCTTCTTCTTGAGGCGGTCGGCCTCGGCGCCGCGGCGACCGATGACGATGCCGGGACGGGCGGTGTGGATGTCCACCCGCAGTCGGTCCCTCGTCCGCTCGATCTCGATGCGGCTGACGGCCGCCGACTCGAGCTGCGACATCAGATAGTCGCGGATCTCCCAGTCCTCGATCACGCAGTTCTGGTAGTTCCGCTCCTCGAACCAACGCGACTTCCAGTCGGTCGTGACGCCGAGCCGGAACCCGTAGGGGTTTACCTTCTGGCCCATCTGCTCAGCCCTTCTCTTCGGCGGTGTCGCCGTCTGTGTCGTCGGCGGACTCGCCGTCGGTGGCCTCGGCCGCGACCTCGTCGGTCCCGGTCACTTCGGCCTCGGTGTCGGTCTCGGTGGAGGACCCCGTCCCGGTGTCCTCCGTGTCGGTTGTCGTCTCGACGGCCTCGGTCTCGTCGACCCCGGTGTCGGTCGTCTCCGTCGTGTCCTCGGTGGCGGTGGCCGGCCTGGTCTGCGGCGTCGACTCCGTCCGTTGGCGGCGGGAACTGGCCACCCGGCGTGAGCGCTGGGCGCCGGCGGCAGACTGCTTGGCCCGGTGGCGGGCGATGCGCTCGTCGGGCATCCGGCTGACGATGATGGTGATGTGCGATGTGCGCTTGCGGATGCGGGTGGCGCGGCCGCGGGCACGGGGCCGCCAGCGCTTCAGCGTGGTGCCCTCGTCGGCGTAGCAGGCCGACACGAACAGCTCCTCGGCGTCGAGGCCGTCGTTGTGCGCGGCGTTGGCCACGGCCGAGGCCAGCACCTTGCCGACCACGGTGGCGGCCTCGCGGTCGCCATTGGCCAGGATCTCGCCGGCCAGGGTGACGTCCTGGTCGCGGATCAGGTTCAGGACCTGGCGGACCTTGGAGGCCGACAGGCGGCTGTGGCGGAGCACGGCACGGGTGCCCTCACGCTCGTTGGTCTTCACTCCGGGCACGTCAGCGCCTCCCCGCCCGCTCTTGGCCGGCATGGAACTTAAAGGTACGGGTGGGGGCGAACTCGCCGAGCTTGTGGCCGACCATCGACTCGGTCACGTAGACCGGTATGTGCTTGCGGCCGTCGTGGACGGCGATGGTGTGTCCGACCATGTCGGGGATGATCGTGGAGCGCCGGGACCACGTCTTGATGACCTTCTTGTCGCCGGCCGCGTTGAGGACGTCCACCTTCTTGAGGAGGTGGTCGTCGACGAACGGACCCTTCTTGAGGCTGCGGGGCATGTGTGTCGTTCCCTCTGTCTTCCCTACCGGCGCGCGCCGCGCTTGCGGCGACGTCGGACGATCATTTTGTCGGAGTCCTTGTTGCGACTACGGGTGCGGCCCTCCGGCTGACCCCACGGGGACACCGGGTGGCGACCACCGGAGGTCTTGCCCTCGCCACCGCCGAGCGGGTGGTCGACCGGGTTCATGGCCACGCCGCGGGTCTGCGGGCGGACGCCCTTCCAGCGGTTGCGGCCGGCCTTGCCGATCTTGATCAGCTCGGCCTCGGAGTTGGAGACGACGCCGAGGGTGGCCCGGCAGTCGATGGGTACCCGGCGCATCTCGGTGGAGGGCAGGCGCAGGGTGGCGAAGGCGCCCTCCTTGGCCACGAGCTGGATGCTCATGCCCGCACCGCGGGCCATCTTGCCGCCCTGGCCGACCCGCATCTCCACGTTGTGGATGGTCGAGCCGACCGGGATGAAGCGCATGGGCAGCGCGTTTCCGGGGCGGATCTCCGCTCCGTGGCCCGATTGCAGCCGGTCGCCCACCGCGATGCCGGCGGGGGCGAGGATGTAGCGCTTCTCGCCGTCGAGGTAGTGGAGCAGGGCGATGCGGGCGTTGCGGTTGGGGTCGTACTCGATGGTGGCGACCTTGGCCGGAATTCCGTCCTTGTCCCGCTTGAAGTCGATGATCCGGTACTGCTGCTTGTGCCCGCCGCCGCGGTGGCGCGCCGTCTTGCGCCCATGGTTGTTGCGCCCGCCGGTGCGGGGCTTGGGGGCGAGCAGCGACTTCTCGGGACGGTCGGTGGTGAGCTCGGCGAAGTCCGAGACGGTCTGGAACCGCCGACCGGCGCTGGTGGGTTTACGTGAACGCAATGCCATGAGGTGTCCCGGTCTCTCAGTTCTCGAAGAGGTCGATCGAGTCACCCGCGGCGAGGGTGACGATGGCCCGCTTGGTGTCGGGGCGGTGACCCATGCCGCCGCCCTTGCGGTTGCGCTTGGTCTTGCCCTTGCGGTTGAGCGTGTTGACGTTGGTCACCCGCACATCGAAGGCCTGCTCGACGGCGTGACGGACGTCGATCTTGGTGGCCGTCGGGTCGACGACGAACACGTAGACGTTGTTGTCCATCAGCGTGTACGACTTCTCCGACACGACGGGCCGGATCAGGACGTTGTGGGGATCCCTCACGACTCGTTCCCTTCTGCCTCGTCGGCGGACTCTCCGTCCACGGTGGCGGTGACCGACGTCACCTGGCCGTCAGCGTCGAGTGTGATGTCGACCTCGGTCTCGACGATGCCTGCGACCCCGCCGTCGGCGTCGATGACCTCGTCCACCTCGGTCTCGACGATCTCGGTCACGCGGCCCTTGGCGTCGGTGACGACGTCGACCTCGGTCTCGACGATCTCGACCACGTTGCCGTCGGCGTCCTCGACCACCTCGACCTCGGTGGCGCTGAAGACCTTGGGGCTGCCCGGCAGGGTCTCGTCGGTGAAGACGACCCAGTCGTTGACCAGGATGTCGTAGGCGTTCAGCTCGTTGACCAGCAGCGTCTGGACGGTCTGGAGATTGGCGAAGGAGCGGTCGGCCACGAAGTCGTCCTCGGTCAGGACGACCAGGACCCGACCCTCGAGGCCGAGGGCCGCCAGCGAGGCGACGGCGGCCTTGGTGCTCGGGGCCTCGAACGACCACTGGTCGACAAGGGCCACGTTGCCGATGGCGGCGCGGTCCGACAGGGCGGAGCGCAGGGCCAGGGCCTTCATCTTCTTGGGGGTCTTCTGGGCGTAGGAGCGGGGCTTCGGCCCGAGGGCGACGCCACCACCGATCCACACCGGCGAGCGGCTGGATCCGGCACGGGCCCGTCCGGTCCCCTTCTGGCGGAAAGGCTTGGCGCCACCGCCACGGACCTCGGAGCGGGTCTTGGTGGACTGGGTGCCGGCCCGGGCGGCGGCCAGCTGGGCCGTCACCACCTGGTGGAGGACGGCCTGGTTGGGCTCGATGCCGAAGGTCTCGGGGTCGAGGTCGACCTCACCGAGGTCGATGCCGTCCATGGACCGGCGGGTGACGGTGCGGTGCTCGGGGGCCGGGCGCAGGAAGCGCCGGATCTCCGACGGGCTGGCCGTCTCGAAGTCGATGGTGTCCGAACTCACTTGACGCCTCCCTTGCCGAGGGGAGCCTTCACGGCGTCGCGCAGCACGACCATGCCGCCGCGGGGGCCGGGGACCGCTCCCTTGACCAGGACCAGCTCCCGTTCCGGGTCGGCCTGGACGATCTCGAGGTTCAGCGTGGTGACCTGCTGGCCACCCATGCGGCCGGCCATCCGGGTGCCCTTGAACACGCGGCCCGGGGTGGCGCAGGCGCCGATGGAACCGGGGACGCGGTGCGCCTTGTGGTTGCCGTGGCTGGCGCCCTGGCCCTTGAAGTTGTGGCGCTTCATGGCGCCGGCGAAGCCCTTGCCCTTGGACACGGCGGTGGCGTCCACCAGCTCGCCCGGCTGCAGCAGGTCGGCGGTCAGCTGCTGGCCGACCTCGTAGGACGAGATGTCGTCGAGCCGCAGCTCCACCAGCCGACGACCGGGATCGACGCCCGCCTTGTCGTAGTGGCCCTGCTCGGGCCTGGTCAGGGTGTTGGAGCGGCGGTGGCCCCAGGTCACCTGCAGCGCGGAGTACCCCTCGGTCTCGGGGGTCTTGACCTGCACGACCCGAACCGGCGCCACGCGCAGCACCGTCACCGGGATCGCCCGGTTCTGATCGTCCCAGATCTGCGTCATTCCGACTTTTTCGCCCACGATCGCCTTGGTGGCCACTGGAGCTTCTCCGTCTCGACTCTTCGCTCTTGCTCGACACCGGTGGGTGCCGATCCTGTGCTGCTGGTGCTGCTCGGCCGGATGACCGGTCGGGATACCGCCGGCCGGCGCGGACGCCTGCCGACGGTGCTCCGCTGGGTACTCCCCCGAGCTCAGACCGGGCGGAGGAGGAGCGTGCCGACTCGCATCGGCTCGCACGCAGACGCTCCGCTCGGATGTACCCGAGCGGAGCGCTCGCCTGGTTTGGCCCGAGGTCCCCGCCGGAAGGCAGCGGGCGCTCGAACACGTCCCATTCACATGGTTAGGCCTGGAATCAGGCCGACCGGAAACTCTATACCATCGGGCCCCGCCCTGCTAGGGCGACCCGGTCACCATCCAGGCGATCCGGACCCGGCTAGACGGTCTGGATCTTGATCTCGATGTCCACGCCGGCGGGCAGGTCGAGCCGCTGGAGCGAGTCGACCGTCTTGGGCGTGTGGTCCACGATGTCCACCAGCCGCTTGTGGACCCGCATCTCGAAGTGCTCCCGGCTGTCCTTGTACTTGTGCGGGGACCGGATCACCGTGTAGCGGTGCTTCTCGGTGGGCAGCGGCACCGGGCCCAGGACCTTGGCCTGGGTGCGCAGCACCGTCTGCACGATCTTTTCGGTCGACTGATCGAGGATCTCGTGGTCGTACGCCTTCAGGCGGATGCGGATCTTCTGACGGGGGCCCTCTGCAGCCATGGGTTACAGCGTCCTCTCGTGGATGTGCGGTATCGGTGGGTGACTACGCGAGGATCTTGGTGACCCGGCCCGAGGCCACGGTGCGACCACCCTCGCGGATGGCGAAGCGCAGGCCTTCCACCATGGCGATCGGCTTGCCGAGTTCGACCGTCATGTCCGTGTTGTCGCCGGGCATGACCATTTCGGTGCCCTCGGGCAGGGTGATGGTGCCGGTGACGTCGGTCGTGCGGAAGTAGAACTGCGGCCGGTAGTTGGTGAAGAACGGCTTGTGGCGGCCGCCCTCGTCCTTGTTCAGCACGTAGACCGTCGCCTCGAACTTGGTGTGGGGGGTGATGGAGCCGGGCTTGCACAGCACCTGGCCACGCTCCACCTCCTCCTTCTTGGTGCCGCGCAGCAGGGCGCCGACGTTGTCGCCGGCCCGGCCCTCGTCGAGCAGCTTGCGGAACATCTCGATGCCGGTGACGGTGGTCTTCTGGGTGTCGCGCAGGCCGACGATCTCGACCTCCTCGCCCACCTTGACGATGCCCTGCTCGATCTTGCCGGTCACCACGGTGCCGCGACCGGTGATGGACATGACGTCCTCGATCGACATGAGGAAGGGCTTCTGGACGTCACGCTCGGGCTCGGGGATGTAGGAGTCGACGGCGTCCATCAGCTCGGTGATCTTGGCGGCCCACTCGGGGTCGCCCTCCAGGGCCTTCAGGGCGCTGACCCGGATGATGGGGGTGTCGTCACCCGGGAACTCGTACTCGTTGAGGAGCTCGCGCACCTCGAGCTCGACCAGGTCGAGGAGCTCCTCGTCGTC
>PLZW01000030.1:75950-79028 GCA_003153575.1 Acidimicrobiaceae bacterium
CGACGTGGGCGTAGTGCCGGTTGGGTGTCTCGTACTCGACGTGGGCGATGGAGATCGTGATGCCGCGCTGACGCTCCTCGGGGGCCTTGTCGATCTGGTCGAAGGGGGTGAACGACGTGGTGGGGTCGTTGTCGTGGAGGACCTTCGTGATGGCCGCGGTGAGCGTGGTCTTACCGTGGTCGATGTGTCCCATCGTCCCGACGTTCACATGGGGCTTGGTGCGCTCGAACTTCTGCTTGGCCATGGTTGGGGTGATGCTCCCTGATCTCGGACGGTAGCCCCCTCGGGCCCGCCACGACGGAGGCGGTTGCCTCCGTCATTCCTCGTTAGTGGTGGTACTGCGGTACGACTGGTGCTGCCGGTGCTACGGACTGCGGTACCCGGGCGAACTGGTACCCGGACGGTGTTGGTGAGGCTGGTCGGCTACACGGTGCCGGGCTGGCCCGGTGCCGTGACGCCTACTCGCCGCGCGCCTTGGCGATGATCTCCTTGGCGATGGACTCGGGGACCTCGTTGTACGCGGCGAACTGCATCGAGTACGTGGCCCGCCCCTGAGTACGCGAGCGCAGGTCGGTAGCGTAGCCGAACATGTCGCTCAGCGGTACCTGTGCCCGGACGATGTGGCTGTTGCCCCGCTGCTCCATGCCCTCGACTTTGCCCCGGCGAGCCGACAGGTCGCCGATCACGTCGCCCATGTAATTCTCGGGGGTGGTGACCTCGACGTCCATCACCGGCTCGAGGAGCACGGGGCTGGCCAGTTGGGCGGCCTTCTTGATGGCCATCGATCCGGCGATCTTGAACGCCATCTCCGAGGAGTCGACGTCGTGGTAGGAGCCGTAGGTCAGGATGACCTTGATGTCGACCGTGGGGTAGCCGGCGAGCACGCCCGAGGTGATCGACTCCTGGATGCCCTGGTCGACCGAGGGGATGTACTCCTTCGGGATCACCCCGCCCGTGATCTTGTCCTCGAACTCGTACCCGTTGCCCGGATTGGGCTCGAGGGTGATGACCACGTGGGCGTACTGGCCCTTGCCGCCGGTCTGGCGGATGTGCTTCATCTCGACCTTCTGGGCCGCCTTGCGGACGGTCTCGCGGTAGGCCACCTGGGGCTTGCCGACGTTGGCGTCCACGTTGAACTCGCGCAGCATCCGGTCGACGAGGACCTCGAGGTGGAGCTCGCCCATCCCGGAGATGACCGTCTGGCCGGTCTCCTCGTCGGACTTGACCCGGAAGGTCGGGTCCTCCTCGGACAGGGCGAATAGGGCCTTGGACAGCTTGTCCTGGTCGGCCTTGGTCTTGGGCTCGACGGCCACGTGGATGACCGGCTCGGGGAAGGTCAGTGACTCCAGGATCACCTGATTGTCGGGGTCGCACAGGGTGTCACCGGTGGTGGTCTGCTTGAGCCCGACGGCGGCCACGATGTCGCCGGCAAACATGGCGTCGAGGTCCTCGCGGGAGTTGGCGTGCATCTGGAGGATGCGGCCGATCCGCTCTTTGCGGTCCTTGGTCGAGTTGACCACGCCGGAGCCCTTGGTCAGGGTGCCGGAGTAGACCCGCAGGTAGGTGAGCTTGCCGACGTAGGGGTCGGTCATGATCTTGAAGGCCAGGGCGGAGAACGGCGCCGAGTCGTCGGCCGGGCGCTCGACCTCCACACCCTCCTTGCGGGGCACCTGACCCATGGTCGGGGGGATGTCGAGGGGGCTGGGCAGGTAGTCGCGCACGGCGTCGAGCATGGGCTGGACGCCCTTGTTCTTGAAGGCGGAGCCGCACAGGATCGGGACGGCGTGGTTGCCCAGCGTCACGGTGCGCAGGGCCCGGGTCAGGTCCTCGGGGAGGATCTCCTGGTCACCCAAGTACTTCTCCATGATGAGGTCGTCATGGTTGGACACCACGTCGATCAGCTCGGCATGGGCGGCCTCGGCCGCAGCCAGCAGGTGGTCCGGGATGGCCTCCTCGATCCAGTCCTCGCCCATGCCGTCGTCCCACACCAGGGCCCGCATGTTGACCAGGTCGATGACGCCCCGGAAGTCGCCCTCGGCCCCGATGGGCAGCTGGACGACGGCCGTGGTGCAGTCCAGGCGGTCCTTGATCATGTCGACGCACATCTCGAAGTTGGCGCCGGTGCGGTCCATCTTGTTGACGAAGCAGATCCGGGGGACCTCGTACTTGTTGGCCTGGCGCCACACCGTCTCGGTCTGGGGCTCGACGCCGGCCACGGCGTCGAACACGGCCACGGCGCCGTCCAGCACCCGCAGCGAGCGCTCGACCTCGACCGTGAAGTCGACGTGGCCCGGGGTGTCGATGATGTTGATGAGGGTGTCGTGCCACATGCAGGTGGTGGCGGCCGACGTGATGGTGATGCCCCGCTCCTGCTCCTGGACCATCCAGTCCATGGTGGCGGCGCCCTCGTGGACCTCACCGATCTTGTAGTTCTTGCCGGTGTAGTACAGGATCCGCTCGGTCGTGGTGGTCTNNCCATGATCCCGATGTTCCGGGTCTTGGCCAGGGGGTGGTTGCGGGTGATGGTGTCAGACATGCGTGTTCAACTCTCGGGTCGTGCTCGTATCGGGGTGGTCGAGGAGGGGTCCGGCTACCAGCGGTAGTGGGCGAACGCCTTGTTCGACTCGGCCATCTTGTGGAGGTCCTCGCGGCGCTTGGCGGCGGCACCGATGCCGTTGGCCGCGTCGCGGATCTCATTGGACAGGCGCTCGGCCATCGTCTTCTCGCGACGCTGCTGCGAGTAGCCCACCAGCCAGCGGATCGACAGGGTGGTGGCCCGGCGGGGGCGTACCTCGACCGGGACCTGGTAGGTGGCGCCGCCGACCCGGCGGCTGCGCACCTCGAGCTCGGGGCGGGTGTTCTCGACGGCCTTCTTGAGGACGGCGACCGGGTCGTTGCCGGTCTTCTCGGCCACGTCGGCCAAAGCCGCGTAGACGATGCGCTCGGCCAGGGTGCGCTTGCCCCGGCTCAGGACGCGGTTGACCACCTGGGTGACGAGCACCGAGTGGTAGACGGGGTCGGGCATGAGCTCACGACGGACTGCGGGGCCTTTACGGGGCACGTCAGGACTCCTTCTTG
>PLZW01000031.1 GCA_003153575.1 Acidimicrobiaceae bacterium
TCCTCACCAAACCATGCGATTCGGTGGGGACATCCGGTAGTAGCACCGGTTTCCCGGTGTTGTCCCAGTCTTCGGGGCAGGTTGCTCACGTGCTACTCACCCGTTCGCCACTAGGTCTTCATCTGTATTGCTACAAATTGGACCTCGTTCGACTTGCATGTGTTAGGCACGCCGCCAGCGTTCGTCCTGAGCCAGGATCAAACTCTCCATTGAGACTCCGACCAGACCCGAAGGCCCAGCCAAAATCGAAGAGCTGACCTCGAGGACACTGATCCTCTCGGTCAACTGAATACTGGCAAAGAACAGATCATTGTCCGTTCAATGCTTTGAATTGACTGGCGATCTCGAGTTTCCCCGCGATCGCCCGCACTGACTTTTGGCTATCACTATTCCGTTTTCAAGGAGCGACCGGGCACACGCCTGTTGAGCGTTGGTGCCGGAATGACCGCAGAACGAAGCAAACCCTCGAACTGCAGTTGCCTGGCGCCACCCCGAAGGGCGTTCACCGGGACTAGTTACACTATCGCACCTGGGCCGGCGTGTCAATCGGGCCAGGACTGCTCCTGGACCGAGAAGGGCGACTCCGTGCGAGGGGCCAACTATACACACTCCCGGCCCGGCGTGGCGTCGATTGCTGCGGATACCCCCGGTCCTCGGACCGGGACCACCGGGATCAGTAGCCGTACCCCGACTTCGTGGTCGTGGTGGTCGCTCCGGAGCCACCGGTGGCCGATGTCGTCGCCGTCGCCGGCACCACGAACCAGATCCCACCCACACCCTGCCCATTGGCCTGTCCGGGCGCCGAATCTCCGGCAAACGTGTAGAGGGGCATCTTCTTGTAGGTGACCTGGAGCGAGCCGTCGGACCGGGCCACGGTACCGAGGTCGGACGCCGTGACACCGGATCCGGCGGTGACCGGATTCGTGCCGGCGGGCACGGTCAGCGGGGGCCAGGCCGTTGCGCATCCTCCGGTGCAAGTCGGAGCACCCGTCCCGTCGGGGGTGTAGCGGTAGAGCGTGACCCCCGTCTTGGTCACCAGGATCACCCCGTGGGTGCCCACGGTCGAGGCGTCGACAACTCCCGGGGCCGGGGCCGAGGTGGTCGGCGAGCCCGAAGTGGAGGTGACCGGGGCCGCCGTCGTCGTGGTCGACGACGAGCCGCTGGATCCGCAGGCGGCGAGCAGCACGGCCACAGCCGCCGTGCCACCAGCGGCCGCCACGCCACGCCAGCGCCAGCGCCGGGGCGGTGCCGCAGACCCGATTCCACGTTCCGGTGTGCGTGCTCGGCTGATTGCGACCATCTCTGACCTCCGTCGTCGATCCACGTCCTAAGTGGCGGGCCCGGGATATCCCCAGATCCGCTCCCGAAAACGGCCCGTACCGCCGATGTTCACACGTCCTAGCCGAAGGTGAAGTCGTAGGCCTCGACGCCGGCCGGGACGTCAAGAGTGAGGGTACCCCGCTGGAAGGCACCGGGCCCGACCAATTGGTACAGCCGGGGCTCGCCGCTCACGAGCACCGTCGGCAACGGCGCCCGGTCGACCGCCACCCGTACGGCACCGCTCCCACCCAGCACCAGGTAGACGTCCTGGGCCTGGAAGTGGAGCGTCAGGGTGGCCCCCGGACCGGCCGTGGCGCCCTCGGACCCGATGTCCCACTGGCCGCCGAAGGCGAACGTGTCCTGGGGAAGGGTGGACGGGGGCAGGTAGGTGGTCATCGAGTCCGGGGTCACCTGCTCGCCGTCCAGATTCGGCTCCTGGTAGTGGTAGCCGAGGTAGCTCTCGGGGGTGGTCTGCACCTGGGGGGTCCGATCGGGCACATCGGTCCGGGGTGGCAGGACGACACGGGGATCGGCCCCCACCAGCAATTGGCGGATGAACGTCTCGGTCTGGGCGTACTGGCCTTCGCCGTCGTCGATGTGACGCACGGTGCCGGAGGCGTCGATGAGATACTCGGCCGGCCAGTAGTTGTTCTGGTAGTTGTTCCACGTGGCGTAGTCGTTGTCCACGGCGACCGGGTAGCGGACGCCGAGCTGGGACTCGGCACGGGTGATGTTGCCGACGTCGTGTTCGAAGGCGAACTCGGGGGTATGCACCCCCACCACCGTCAGTCCGTCCTTGGCGTAGGCCGCATTCCACGCCTCGACGTGGGGCAGCGACCGCTGGCAGTTGATGCACGAGTAGGTCCAGAAGTCGACGAGGACCACCCGTCCCTTCAACCCGGCGATGGTCAGCGGACGGCCGTCCGGGGTCTGGAGCCACGTGGAGATCCCGGCGAACGGTGGGGCCGACCCGCATTTTTGGAGCACCGGGCTCGACGGCGTGCAGTTGGACAGGGCACCGCCGGTGGCCTGACCGGTGACGCCGGCCAGCGCCCGCTTGGCCGAGGCGCTGCCCTCGATCCGGTTCTGCAGTGCGGTGGTGTATCCGGGAACCGCCCGCTGCAGCCCGTCGGTCAGCGTGAGCGCCAGGACCAGGGCCGTCACGACAAATACGGCACCGATCGCCTTGCGGACGGCTGCGGCGTGGTCCCGCACCGACGGCATCCGGGTGGCCAGGTACCGCCCGGCCAGGGCGAACAGGAGGAGCGGGATGGCGACCCCGACGGCGAAGGCCGCCGTCAGCAGCACGGCGGACCACCCGATGTGGTGCTGGGCCCCGACCTCTGCAATGGCCGCCAGCACCGGCCCGGCACAGGGCACGAAGACCAGACCGAGGCTGAGGCCGAGTACGAAGCCGCCGTCCTCGGTCACCTCCCGACCCGCCGTCCAGCGCACGAAGGGGCGCTCGAGGAGATCGCCGATCGCGGGCACGAGCAGACCGAGCCCCAGCACGGCGAGCACCACGATGCCGGTCCAGCGCAACAGCCAGTTCGGTAGTCCCAGCGCACTGAGTAGCCACGATCCGGCCAGCACGGCCACCGAGAAACTCAGGACCAGGCCGGCCACCACGGCAAAAGGCCGACGCCGGCGTCGTGCGGCCACCACACGGGCACGAGCCTCGGCCCCGGGGTCCGGCACCGCCCCTCCCCCGCCTGCCGGACCCTCAGATGTACCGGGCGCGGGTCCGCCGCCCACCGTCACCGGCATCGGCTGGCTCACCGGCTCGGGAACCTCGGCGGACCCCACTTCGATCCGGTCGTCCAGGGCGCTCGCCGCCCCCGACGCGAAGATGACCGGGAGTACGGGCAGGATGCACGGTGAGATGCCGGTGACCAGGCCGCCGAGGAACCCCACGAGCACCAGCAGGATCATGGCCACAGCCTTCCACGCCGGTCACGCCCAGAATCGGCAACCGGTTCATCGGCGCAGGTGTCCACCACATCCCGTCCCCGATGGGACCACGGGCGTTACGGGGTGCAGCCGTTGCTCAGCTCAGGGCGGACACCCGGATCCGGTCGGCCTCCAGCCGATGGGCGAACCGCTCGAACTGGACGGCGACGGCCTCGGGGCCGGCGCTGCCCGGTGTGGTGCGGCGGGTGACGGCCACGCCCGGCTCCAGCAGGGCCACGGCGTCGGACCCGAGCGCCGGGTGGGCCTCGACCAGCTCGGCCAGCGGGACGTGGCGCTCGAGCGAGTCACGCACGAGGCCGCCGACCACGCTGTGGGCCTGGCGGAAGGGCATCCCTTGCTCGACCAGCCACTCGGCCAGGTCGACGGCAGCCACCGATGACCCGTTGGCTGCCCCCTCCATGCGCTCGGTGACGAAGGTGACGGTCGCCAACAGGCCGGACAGCGCGGCGAGGGCCAGCTTCGACTGGTCGACGGAGTCGAACAGCGGCTCCTTGTCCTCTTGGAGGTCGCGGTTGTAGGCCAGGGGCAGGCCCTTCAGCGTGACCAGCAGCCCGGTCAGGTTGCCGATGAGGCGGCCACTCTTGCCCCGGGCCAGCTCGGCCACGTCGGGGTTCTTCTTCTGGGGCAGCATCGAGCTGCCGGTGGCGAACGCATCGTCGAGGACGGCAAACCCGAACTCCTCGGTCGACCACAGCACCAGCTCCTCGCCGATCCGCGACAGGTGCACACCGAGGAGGGCCAGGTCGAAGAGGGCCTCGGCCACGAAGTCGCGGTCCGACACGGCATCCAACGAGTTCTCGAATCGCCCGGCGAACCCGAGGTCGGCCCCGGTCCCGTCGGGGTCGAGGGGCAGGGACGAGCCGGCCAGGGCGCCGGCGCCGAGCGGTGACACGTCGAGGCGGGCCACCGTCGCCACCAGACGGTCGACGTCGCGTGCCAGGGCCCAACCGTGGGCCAGCAGGTGGTGGGCCAGCAGCACCGGCTGGGCCCGCTGCAGGTGGGTGTAGCCGGGAAGGTAGGTGTCGCCGGCCTCCTTCGAACGAATCACCAGCACGTCCTGGAGGTCGAGGACCCGACCGGCCACGGCGGCCAGCTCGCGCTTGGCGTAGAGTCGCAGGTCGGTGGCGATCTGGTCGTTGCGGCTGCGGCCGGTGTGGAGCTTGGCCCCGACGTCGCCGGCCAGTTCGGTCACCCGACGCTCGACCGACGTGTGGATGTCCTCGTCGTCCGGCTCAAACACGAACGTGCCGTCGTCGAGTTCGGCCTCTACCCGGTCGAGGGTGGCGAGCAGCACGGCCACCTCCTCGTCGCTCAGCAACCCGCCCCGTCCGAGCCCGCGCACGTGGGCGCGCGAGCCCCTCAGGTCGTCGTGGGCCAGTCGGCGGTCGAAGTGCAGGCTGACCGAGTAGTCCATGACGACGTCAGCGGTGCCGCCGCTGAGGCGGCCGTGCCAGAGCGTCATCGTCCGCCGGCGCCGTCGGCGCCCCGGCCCTCTTGGACCGCCGACCAGGTGGCGACTCCGAGGCCCCACAGGCGCACGAATCCCTCGGCGTCCTGGTGGCGGAACGTGTCCGACGCGTCGTAGGTGGCGAGCCCGTGGTCGTAGAGACTGACCGGACTGCGTCGGCCGACCACCCAGCACCTTCCCTGGTCGAGGCGGAGCCGGACCTCGCCGGTGACGTGCTTCTGCGACTCGAGGAAGAAGGCGTCGAGCGCCTGCTTCAGCGGGCTGAACCACAGCCCGTCGTAGACGAGCTCGGACCACCTCGGCTCGAGCCGGAGCTTCTCATGGTGCAGATCGCGCTCGAGGGTCAGGTCCTCGAGGTCGGCGTGGGCCAGCAGGAGTGCGAGAGCGCCCGGGCATTCGTAGGTCTCGCGGCTCTTGATGCCGACCCGGCGGTTCTCGACCATGTCGAGGCGACCGAAGCCGTAGGACCCGACCACCCGGTTGACTTCGGCGATCAGGGGCTCGGGCGAGTGGGCCACACCGTCGAGCGACACGGGGACACCGGACTCGAAGCCGATGGTGATCTCGGTGGGCTCCGTCGCCGTCGGGACGGTCATGGTGTACACGTCCTCGGGGGGGCGGTTCCAGGGGTCCTCGATGACGCCGCACTCGATCGCCTTGCCCCACAGGTTCTCGTCGATCGAGTAGAGCTTCTCCTTGGTCACCGTCAGGGGGATGTCCCACTTGGCGGCGTACTCGATGCAGTCCTTACGGGTGAGGCCCCATTCCCGGGCCGGGGCCAGGACCTGGAGGTCGGGCGCCAGGGCGCGTGTGCCCACCTCGAAGCGGACCTGGTCGTTGCCCTTGCCCGTGCAGCCATGGGCCACAGAAGCGGCACCGTGGCGACGGGCCTCGGCCACCAGGTGCTTGACGATGACCGGACGCGACAGGGCCGACACCAGCGGGTACTTGCCCTCGTATTTGGCGTTGGCCCGGAGGGCCGGGACGCAGAAGTCCTCGGCCATCTCGACCCGGGCGTCGATCACGGTGGCCTCGACGGCCCCGGCGGCCAGAGCCCGCGCCCGGATGGCGTCCCAGTCCTCGCCCTCCGACTCCGCCGCCTGTCCCACGTCGACGGCCACGGCGATGACCTCGACCCCCCGGTTCTCTATCAGCCATCGCACGGCCACGGAGGTGTCGAGTCCCCCGCTGTAGGCCAGCACCACTCGCTCGGTCATCGCGCACCTCTCGTCTGGTCCGTCATCGTCGGATGGGTCATCCTGTCGATCTTGTCGACCGGGTCGATCATGTCAGCGCCGGCCCCGTCGGGACCGTCGCCCCGGGCGGGTCCAATCCGGACAGCACGGCCAGGCGGCGGGCCACAGCGGCGCCACCGGTGGCCTCGGAGGCCACCACCAGCACGGTGTCGTCACCGGCGACCGTCCCGATCACTCCCGGGAACCCGCTCCGGTCGAGCGCCGAGCCTACGACATGGGCGGAGCCGGGCGGCGTCCGCAACACGATGAGGTTGCCCGAATGGTCGGCCTCCACCACCCATTCGCCCAACACCCGGCGCAGGTGGTCCTCGGGGGCGATCTGGTGGGAGGGCAGTTCGGGCAAGGCATAGGCCGTGTCCCCACCCGGAAGTCGGACCTTCACGGCACCCAGTTCCTCCAGGTCCCGGGACACGGTGGTCTGCGTGGCCTCGACCCCGTCGGCGCCGAGCAGCTCCACCAGGTGAGCCTGGCTGCCGACCGCGCTCGACTCCAGCAGCTTGGCGATGCGGTGCTGACGCTGGTGCTTGGTCACCCGGGTCACGGGGCACCGTGACCGGTCACATAGGCCAGCAGTCCGCGCATGGCGTGCATCCGGTTGGCCGCCTGTTGCCAGACCACGCTCCCGGCCCCGTCCACCACGGCTGCGCTGATCTCCTCGCCGCGATGGGCGGGCAGGCAGTGGAGCACGACGGCGTCGGGTCGTGCCCGGGCCACGAGGGCCTCGTCGATGCAGAAGCCGGCGAAGGCGGCCAGCCGGGCCCCCCGCTCCTGTTCTTCGCCCATCGACGTCCACACGTCGGTGTAGAGGGCGCTGGCGCCGTCGGCGGCGGCGGCAGGGTCGTCGGTCACCGTCAGGTCGCCCCCGAAGGACCGGACCAGGGACACGTCCTCGGCCGAGGGCCCGTAGCCGTCGGGTGACGCCACCCTCGTCGGTATCCCGGCCATGGAGGCGGCCAGGGCGAGTGAGCGCCATACGTTGTTGGCGTCGCCGATGAAGGCGACGGTCCGGTCGCGGGCCCCGTCCACGCCGAAACACTGGCGGAGGGTCAACAGGTCGGCGAGGGCCTGGCACGGGTGGGCCCGGTCGGACAGGAGGTTGACGACCGGCACGTCGACGCCCCCGGCGTCGAGGGCGTCCCGCATGCGCACGAGGGTGCCGTGGTCCATGACCCGGGCACACAGCACCCGGTGGAAGCAGGCCAGGGTGCGGGCCACGTCCTCGGCCGTCTCGCGCACGTCGATGCCCACTTCTGCGCCCTGTATGTAGACCGGGTGCCCGCCGAGGGCGACGGTCGCCATCTCTGAGCTGTTCCTCGTGCGGGCCGACGGCTTCTCGAAGACGAGGGCGACGCCCTGCCCCTCGAGTGTCCGCGCCAGGGTGGCCGGGTCCCGCCCGGCCAGGGCCAACACGTCGGCGACCCCGCTCGGTCCGAGGTCGTCGATCTCCAGCATGTGGCGGGTCGGGCCGGACATGCGATCAGCGGTCACGACTGGCTCGTCGTTCCTGGTCCGGTTTCCTGGTCCGGTCCGTCGCGGAAGCCGAAGGCAGCCGACAGCCGGGCCAGGATCGGCGACAGGGTCTGCACCGCCCGGTCGATGTCGGCATCGGATACCAGCAACGACGGCGCGAACCGCAGCACGTCCGGCCGCGGCGCATTGATGACCAGACCGCCCCGGAGAGACTCGGCGCAGGCGGGCCCGGCGAAATCGTTGACCAGGACGGCGGCCAGCAGCAGGCCCTCGCCCCGGACATGGTCGACACCCGGCAGGCGCTCGAGCCCATCGCGTAGGCGGGCACCGGCGGCCGCCGCCATGGCCGGCACATCTTCGGCCTCCATCACCGCCAAGGTGGCCTGGGCCGCCGCCATGGCCAGTGGCTGGCCTCCGAACGTGCTGCCGTGGTCGCCGGGCACGAAGGCGGCGGCCACCTCGGCACGGGCCCAGCACGCCCCCACCGGCATCCCGTTCCCCAGGGCTTTGGCCATCGTCACCACGTCGGGCTCGATGCCGAGGTGGTGGAAGGCGAACCACCGACCGGTGCGGCCGAGCCCGGTCTGGATCTCGTCCACCATGAGCAGGACGTTCCGCTCGGTGCAGAGTTGACGCAGGGCGCCCAGGTAGTCCGAGGACGGCACCACCACCCCGGCTTCGCCCAGGATGGGCTCGATCAATACCGCCGCCACGCGATCGGGGTCGACGGCGCCATCCATGGCTTTGATGTCGCCATAGGGGACGTGGTCGAACCCCTCGGGCATGGGCGCGAACGCCGCCTGCTTCTCGAACTGCCCGGTGGCGGCCAGTGCGGCGAGGGTCCGTCCGTGGAAGGCGTCGTTGGTCGACACGACGCGGAACCGACCGGGGCCGGCCCACCGGCGGGCCAGCTTGAGTGCGCACTCGTTGGCCTCGGCACCCGAGTTGGCGAAGAAGACCTGCCCGCCGGCCCGCTCCGAGCCCCCGCCGACCAGTCGGTCGAGGGTCACCGCCACGTCGGGGCCGACGACGTTGCCGAAGATGTTGGAGACGTGGCTGAGCGTCCGGGCCTGGGTGGCGACGGCCTCGGCCACCACCGGGTGGGCATGGCCGAGGGACGTCACCGCCAGCCCGGACAGGAAGTCGAGGTACGCACGGCCCTCGGTGTCGTACAGGGTGCTGCCCTCACCCCGGACGAACGTCACCGCCGGCTCCGCGTAGTTGTGCATGAGCGCGGACCGGTCGACGGCCGAAGGCGCGGCTCCCGAGGGCGCGGTCGGGCCCGTCACAGGTCGACTCCGACCATGGTCCCGACCCCTTCGTCGGTAAAGAGCTCGAGCAGCAGCGCATGCGGCGTGCGGCCGTCCAGGATGTGGGCGCGTCGCACGCCGTGGCGCACCGCCCGGGCACACGCCTCGACCTTCGGGATCATCCCCCCGTTCGCCGCCCCCGATGCCACCATGACGTCGAGCTGCTCGGCGTTGACCCGGTGGAGCAGCGAGGCCGGGTCGTCGGGGTCGGCGCGCAGACCGGCCACATCCGTCAGGAAGACCAGCTTCTCGGCCGACAGCGCGGAGGCCAGGGCGCCGGCGGCGCTGTCGGCGTTGATGTTGAACGCTTGGCCCGAGTCGTCGGAGCCGATGGTGGCCACCACCGGGATGAGGTCCTGGGCCAGTAGCTGCAGGACGATGGTCGGGTCGACGCCGACCACGTCGCCGACGAAGCCGAGCGCCTCCGAGCGGGCGGTGGCGCTGATCAGGTTGGCGTCCTCGCCCGACAGGCCCACGGCCAGCGCGCCGTGGACGTTGATGGTGCGCACGATGTCGCGGTTGACTTTGCCGACCAGCACCATGCGCACCAGGTCGATGGTGTCGGCGTCGGTCACCCGGAACCCGTCCTGGAACTCGACCTCCTTGCCCACCCGCTCCATCAGGGCGCCGATCTGGGGGCCACCACCGTGGACCACCACCGGCAGCATCCCGACCGAGCGCATGAGCACGATGTCCTCGGCGAACGAGGCCAACGCCTCGTCCTCGGCGACGGCAGCGTGTCCCGGCTTGGCGTGGAGCACATTGCCGCCGTACTTAACGACCACCACCTTGTCGAGGAACCGACGGATGTAGGGCAGCGACTCCACCAAGACGGCGGCCTTGTCGGCGGCAGTGGCGTCGGGGGTCGGAATGGCGGTCACGATGTGGTCCTGTTCTCGTCGATGTAGCCGTAGCCGAGCTCCACGCCCATGACCACACCGGTGCCATCGGCCAGGCCGAGCCCGCACTCGATCGACACCAGCGGTCCGGCCATGTGGTCGGCCACCGCGGCGTGGTCGTGGGCGACCTCGATCCCGCCGCGGCAGACCGTGGTGCCGCCGTAGGCGATGGTCAGCCGGTCCATGATGAACTCCACCCCGGCCGAGCCCAGTTCGCTGGCCACCCGTCCCCAGTACGGGTCGGCCCCGTTGATCGAGCACTTCACCAGCAGCGAGTCGGCCACCTTGCGGGCGGCCCGGTGGGCCTCGCCGTCCGAACGGGCCCCGACCACCTGCACCTGGAAGATCCGCGACGAACCCTCGGCGTCGGCCGCCATCTGGCCGGCCAGATCGGCGCACGCCTCGGTGACGGCGGTCGCCACCACATTCGGGTCACTCAGTCCCGCTCTCCCCGAGGCCATAAGCACCACGGTGTCGTTGGTCGACGTGCAGCCGTCCACCGTCATCGAGTTGAACGAGTCAGCGACGGCCGAGCGGAGCAGGTCGGCCAAGGGGCCCGGCTCGACGGCCGCATCGGTGGTCAGGAAGGCCAGCATCGTGGCCATGTTCGGCGCCAGCATCCCCGCCCCCTTGGCCATCCCGGCCACGGTGAACGTCGGGTACGTGACCAGCACCTCCTTGCGGCCGGAGTCCGTGGTCAGGATGCCCCGGGCCGCGTCGGCGCCGGCATCGGGCCCACCGGCCCGGGCGGCCACCAGCCGCGGGATGCCCGCCTCGATCGGCGCCATCGGCAGGGGGATGCCGATCAGGCCGGTCGAGCACACCAGGACCTGGTCCTCGGCCACGCCGAGCCCGTCGGCCGCCAGCCGGCACATGGCGACGGCATCGGCCCGACCCCGGTCGCCGGTGGCCGCGTTCGCATTGCCGCTCGACACCACGACGGCGGTGGCCCGACCGCCGTTGGCCGCCATGTGCTCCCGGCTGACCTGGACCGGAGCCGCACAGGCCAGGTTCTGGGTGAATGTGGCGGCGGTCGGGACCGGACGCCCGTCGTCGGTAGCGAGGAGCGCCAGGTCGAGGGCCCCGGATGCCTTGATGCCGGCGGCCACGCCGGCGGCCACGAACCCGTCGGGGGTGGTGATGCTCACGGGTACACCCCCGCCACCGGCAGACCGGCGCCCTCGGGTAGGGCCAGGGCCAGATTGGCGCACTGCACGGCCTGGCCGGCCGCTCCTTTGATCAGGTTGTCGATGGCCGCCAGCGCCACCACCCACCCGGTGCGGGGATCGACCCGGACGGTCAGGTGCGCGGAGTTCGAGCCACTGGCCGCCTTGGTCGACGGCAGGCCGTCGGACACCACGACGAACGCCTCGTCGTCGTACCGTACGTGCAGGAGCTGCATGGCGTCCTCCGTGGTCAGTGCGCCGGGTTCGGCGGGGCGGGCGTAGCAGGTGGCCAGGATGCCCCGCACCATGGGGGCGAGGTGGGGCGTGAACAGAACGGTGGCGCCGAGGCCCTGCTCCATCTCGGCGGTGTGGCGGTGGTCGAGCAGGCCGTAGGCCACGAAGTCCTCGTCCACGGTGGCGAAGTGGAGGCTGTCCTTGGGGGCCCGGCCGGCTCCCGAGGTGCCGCTGGCTGCGTCCACGATCAGCGCCGGTGCCCCGTCGGCCGGCAGTTCGAGTGCCCCGGCGTCGACCAGCGGGGCGAGGGCCAGCAGGGCCGCCGTCGGATAGCACCCCGGGGCGGCGATCCGGGTGGCCCCGAGCAGCTCGTCGCGGTGCAGCTCCGGCAAGCCGTACACGAACGTGTCGAGTAGTTCGGGCACCAGATGCGCCTCGCCGTACCAGGTCGGGTACAGCGCCGGGTCCCGGAGGCGGAAGTCGGCGGCCAGATCGACGACGACCCCCACGCGGTCCACGAGGTCGGGCACCAGATGCTGGGACTGCCCGTGGGGCAGCGCGAGGAAGACCACGTCCAGCCCGTCCAGGGCGTCCGCTTCGGTGGGTCCGTAGACCAGGTCGGGGTAGGCGGCCGCCAATGAGGGCGTGTGCGCCGCCACCGCCTGCCCGACGTTCGACCCGGCGGTGGCCACCGCGACGTCGAGGTCCGGGTGCCCCGCGCACAGGCGCAGCAGCTCCGCGCCGCCGTACCCCGAGGCTCCGACGATCCCGACCTTGGTCACTCCCGACATTCTGCAAGTCTATGCGATATTTCGCATGATTATGCAAGTCTTTCAAGTTTAAACGGCATCCACCCTGCCCGGTAGCGTGGCCCGCATGGACCGCGCCGAGGCCTTTGCCGACGCCACTCCGCTGTCGTTCTGGCTGGACGACCCCGCGGCGCCGGAGCCGGCAATGCCCCTGGTGGGGCCGGTCACGGCCGATCTGGTGGTGGTGGGCGGCGGCTACACCGGACTATGGGCGGCACTGCTGGCCAAGGGCGACGACCCGTCGGCTGACGTGGTGGTCCTGGAGGGCGACCGTTGCGGCTGGGCTGCCTCGGGACGCAACGGCGGCTTCTGCGCCGCCAGCCTCACCCATGGCCTCGGCAATGGCGCCGAACGCTTCCCGGACGAGATCCGGACCCTCGAACAACTCGGCCGACAGAACCTCGACGCCATCGAGATGGCGGTGGCGGACGAGGGAATCGACTGCGGCTTCGAGCGCACCGGCGAGCTCGACGTGGCCACCGAGCCGCACCAGGTGGCGTGGCTGCGCGACGCCGAGGCCCAATCCCGCGAGTTCGGGGCGGATCCCGTCTTCCTCGACGGCGACGAACTGCAGTCCGAGATCCACTCACCTGGGTTCCTGGCCGGACTCTGGGACCCCGACTCCTGCGCCCTGGTCAACCCGGCTCGGCTGGCCTGGGGCCTGCGGGCGGCCTGCGAGCGAGCCGGCGTGCGGATCTTCGAGCACACCACCGTCGACGGCCTCGGGCCCGACGGTCCGGGCACCTCGGCACCCATGGTGGTCCATGCCGCCCATGGCCGCGTCACGGCAACACGGGTAGTGTTGGCCACCAACGCCTCGCCCTCCCCCGTCAGACGACTCCGCAAGTACATCGTCCCGGTCTACGACTACGTGCTCATGACCGAACCGCTCACCCGGGCCCAGACGGAGTCGGTCGGCTGGCACCGGCGCCAGGGCATCGGCACCTCGGGCAACCAGTTCCTCTACTACCGCCGGACGGCCGACAACCGCATCCTGTTCGGCGGCTACGACGCCGTCTACCACTACGGCAGTTCGATGGGTCCCTCGCTCGAGCAGCGGCCGGCGACGTTCACGCTGCTGTCGACTTTGTTCGCCGGGACGTTCCCGTCGCTCGAGGACGTGCGATTCACCCACTCCTGGTCGGGGGCCATCGACACGTGCACGCGCTTCTGCGCGTTCTTCGACCGCTCGTCCGACGGCCGGGTGTCATCGGCTGCCGGCTACACCGGCCTGGGGGTGGGCGCCTCCCGCTTCGGTGCCTGTGTGGCGCTCGACCTGGTGTCCGGTGCCGAGACCGAACTGACCCGGCTGCGGTTCGTCCGGTCCAAGCCCATTCCGTTCCCTCCCGAGCCGATGCGGTCGATCGGGATCAACTTGACCCGGTGGTCGATGGCCCGGGCCGACGCCCGCCACGGGAAACGCAACCTGTGGCTGCAGGCCCTCGACGCCGTCGGGCTGGGCTTCGACTCGTGACGGGGACCGACCGGGGATGGCGTTGCCGGTGACCCACGACAGCGGACTGGTCATCTTCGACTGCGACGGCGTGCTGGTCGACTCCGAGCGCCTGACCGTCCGCACCGAGTCGGCCATCCTGACCCGGCTCGGGTGGCCGATGTCGGAGGTCGAGGTCGTCGAGCGGTTCGTCGGGAGATCGGCCGGCTACATGCACGCCGAGGTCGAGCGCCACCTCGGCCGCCCGGTGGACTGGGACCGCGAGTTCGAGGCACCCACCCGGGCCGCGCTCGAACAGGACCTCACCCCGGTCGACGGGATCGTCGAAGCACTGGACGCCATCACCCGGCCGACCTGTGTCGCCTCCAGTGGCAGCCACGACAAGATGGCGTTCACCCTCGGGCGGACCGGGCTCTTCGACCGGTTCGCCGGTCGGATCTTCAGCGTCGACGAGGTCGCGCACGGCAAGCCGGCGCCCGACATCTTCCTGCACGCAGCACGCGGCATGGGTGTCGACCCGATCGGCTGCGTGGTGGTCGAGGACAGCCCGTCCGGGGTGGCCGCCGGGTGCGCCGCCGGCATACGGGTCATCGCCTACGCCGGCGGCGTGACCCCCGCCCACCGTCTGGCCTCCGACGGCGTGGTCGTCATCGACGACATGCGATCACTGGTCGGATTATTGGGCGCCGGGTCATGACGTGGGCCACATCCGCCCCGCCCGCGGCGCTCAGCGCAGTGTGGCCCCGTGCGACTGCTCGACGGCGGTGATGCAGGCCGACCGCAGGCCCCCGATCTCGTCGTCGGTCAGAGTCCGGTCGGAGGCGCAGAACCGCAGCCGGTAGGCGAGGCTGCGGGTCGCGGGGCCCAGCGACTCGCCCCGGTAGACGTCGAACAGCTGGACCGACTCGAGCAGCTCGCCCCCGGCGACCTGCAGCGTGGCCTCGACCGTGCCCGCCGGAACCTCATCGTGCACCACGAAGGCGAGGTCGAAGTCCGAGGAGGGGAATCGGCTGATCGGGGCCGACTCGAGCGGCTTGCGCCGTGCCTCGTCGGGATCCAGGACGGTGGCGAGGTCGAGGTCGAGCCAACCCACGCGCCGCGGGCGGCCGTCGGTGCCGACCAGACCGGAGGTCTCGACGAACGTCGGGTCGAGCTCACCCACCTCGCCGAGCACCACGCGTCGTGCGCGGCCGCGGGCCGGCGGGCCGACCAGGGCAGCCGAACGGAACTCGTGGCTCACCCGTGCTCCCCCGCCGCGGCGCGGCCCCTGCTCCATCGTCCATCCGACGAGGCCCAACGCGTCGGCCACCGTGCGCCAGGCGGCCACGGCGGACCAGGCGTCGTCGCCCTCGCCGGCGAACACGGCGCACAACCGCTCCTCCTCGACCGCCAGGGGACCGTCGCCGTCAGGGATCTCGGGCAACCGGAACACCGACCCCACCTCGAACAGGCGCACGTCGCCCTGGCGGCGGTCCGCGTTGTACAGCACGGCCTGCACCAGGCCCGGGGCCATCGACGACCGCAGGAAGCGTTCGGCGTCGACCAGGGGGTTGGTGATCTCGACGTACGGCGGGGCGAACCCGGCGGCCAGTTGATCCGCCTCGGTCACGAACGCCGCCGTCCAGGCCTCGGAGGCCCCGAGCCCGCACAGCACGTCCTTGATCCGCCGCCGCTCCCGTTGGTACGGGGTGAGCCGCCCGGGCTGGGGCCAGGCGGGGTGCCGACGCGGCAGCCGGGCGTACCCGTACGTGCGGGCCACCTCCTCGGCCAGGTCGGCCTCGCCCATGGGGGCGGGGCGGATATCAGGTCGGAAGGTCGGGACGACCACCTCGACCGGATCGTCGTCGCCGCCGGTCGGCCGGACCTCCATGCCGAGCGGCGCCAGCAGCCCGGCGATCTCGGCGGCCGTATGTGCGGTGCCGAGCAGACCGTTCACCCGGGAGGGTCGGACCGCCACCTCGAGGGGAGTCGGCACATCGCCCACGACGTCGAGCACGCCATCGGCCAGGGTCAGCCCGGATCCGCCGGTCAGGGCCAGCAGTTCGCAGAAGCGCTCGGCCGCCCGGTCGATGCCGGCCGGGTCGCAGCCGCGCTCGAACCGGGCCGACGCCTCGGTCCGCAGGTTCAGTCGCTTGGAGGTCCGGGCGATGGCCATGGGCACGAAGTAGGCGGCCTCGAGCAGGACCCGGGTGGTGCCGGCGCCGATCTCCGAGGTGGCACCGCCCATGATCCCGCCGATGCCCACCGGTGCTCCGGTGGCATCGCAGATCAGGCAGTCCTGGCCGGTGTCGCCCAGTCCCGGTCCGGGACGCCCGAGCATCCGCTCGACGCCGTCCAGGGTGGTGACCGTCTCGCCGGCCCCGGCCCGGCGGATCACGAGGCCGCCACCGGCCAGCTGGTCGAGGTCGTAGGGATGGGTCGGCTGGCCGAGCTCCAGCATCACGTAGTTGGAGGCGTCCACGACGTTGTTGATCGGGCGCATGCCGGCGGCCACCAGCCGACGGGCCAGCCACTCCGGCGAGTCCCCGACCTGCACCCCGGTCAGCACCCGGGCGGTGAAGCGCGGGCACAGGTCGGGGTCGTCCACCCGGACCGATGTCAACGTGGCGACGGCCGGTCCCGTAGCGGGGACGGCGGCCCCCGCCGCGTCCGGTGCCACCCGGGCCAGCAGGGCCGGGGTGGACGGCACCGCGAACTGGAGTTCCAGCCGTGCCGCCAGGTCGCGGGCCACTCCGGCCATGCACCAGGCGTCGGGCCGGTTGGCCTCGACGGCCACGTCGAAGACCACGTCTGGCTCGATCCCCAGCACATCGGTCAGCTTCGCACCCGGGACCGCACCGTCGGCGTCCAGGATCAGGATCCCGCCGCGGTCCTCGCCGAGCCGCAGCTCGGGCCCCGAGCACAGCATCCCGTTGGAGACGACGCCCTTCATCTTCCGCTTCCCGATGGCGAAGCCCCCGGGCAGCACCGACCCGACCGGCGCCAGGGGCACCAGGTCCCCGACGGCAAAGTTCCAGGCGCCGCAGACGACCTCGACCGGACCGGTACCGTCGGAAACGACGACCAGTCTGATCTTGTCCGCCCCGTCGATGGGACGGATCTCCTCGACTCTCGCCACGACCACGTCGCCCAGGCCCTCGCCCACGTGCTCGACGCCCTCGACGACCAGTCCGAGGTCGTCGAGGGTGGCGGCGATGGCCGCGGCGTCACCCTCGAAGGGTGCGAAGTCTCGGAGCCAGGAAAGGGGAACTCGCAACGCTGTCCTCTCGGGGTGCGCGCCTCAGAACTGGCGCAGGAATCGGATGTCGTTCTCGATGAGGGCCCGCATGTCGGCGATCTGGTGGCGCATCTGCGCGCACCGGTCGATCCCGAACCCGAAGGCGAACCCGGTCCACTCGTCGGCGTCGATGCCGACGGAGGCGAAGACGGCAGGGTCGACCATGCCGCACCCGCCGAGCTCGATCCATCCGGTCTGTGAGCACGTCCGGCAACCCTCGCCCTTGCAGATGGTGCAGGTGACCTCGAACTCGGCTGACGGCTCCGTGAAGGGGAAGTAGGCCGGACGCAGACGGGAGTGGATGTCCGGCCCGAAGTAGGCGGCGGTGAACGTCTCGATGGTGCCGGCCAGATCGGCGAAGGTGATCCCCCGGTCGACGACCAGGCCCTCGATCTGGTGGAACACGGCCAGATGACGGGCGTCGGGTGTGTCGCGCCGGTAGCACCGCCCGGGCATCACCGAGTGGATCGGCAAGGTGCCGTCCAGCACGGCCCGCTCCATGAGATGGATCTGCACCGGCGACGTGTGGGTCCGCAACAGTGTCGACTCCGGCTCGCCCAGGTGCAGGTAGAAGGTGTCCCACATGCCCCGCGCCGGATGGGCCGGCGGGATGTTGAGGGCGCCGAAGTTGTACCAGTCGGACTCGATCTCCGGGCCTTCGGCCACTTCGAATCCCATCCCGACGAACACGTCCTCCAGGGCGTCGCGGGTCTGCGACACCAGATGGAGGTGGCCGCGTGCCACCGGCCCGGCCGCCTCGCCCGGCACGTACTCGGTCAGGTCGAGCCGGGAGGCCGCCATCTCGGCCGACAGCTCGGCATAGCGGATCGCCGTGCGCCGTGCCTCGAGCAGGCCGTCCACCGTGGCCCTGGCCTCGTGCAGCTGGCGGCCGAGCTCCTTGCGGGCATCGGGGTCCATCGAACCGAGCGCACGGGACGCCTCGACCAGGGCGGACTTCTTGCCGGACACCACGGCCGCCACGTGGCGGAAGTCCTCGGTGGTGTCGGCCGCCGCGATGGCGACTCTCGCTTCGGCCACCAGGGCGTCGACGTCCACCGGACCGCTCACCGGTGCACCCCGTCGTCGTCCGGTCGCACCGGTGCCTCGTCCATGGCGGACATCGTAGAGCGGGCCGGCTGGGTGGCCGACGACGTCCCGCCGTCCGGAAGCGCCACGGCGCGGCGTTGGCGCAGCGCTTCGAAGCACAGGACGGCGGCCGACACGCTCACGTTGAGGGACTCCGACCGTCCGGACATGGGGATGGTCACGCCGACGTCGAGGCGGGCCACCAGGTCGTCGTCGAGTCCACCGGCCTCGTTCCCGAGCACCAGGGCCACCGGTACCGTCCAGTCGAAGGCGGCGTAGTCGGTGCCGTCGCGCACGACGGTGGCGACGGTGGTGAACCCCCGGTCGGCGAGCTCAGCCACTGCGGCTGTCGTGGTCCCGCCCTCGACGAGAGGCACGTGGAACAAGGACCCGGCCGTGGCCCGCACGCACTTCGGGTTGGTGGGATCGACCGTCCCGTCGCAGCACACGACGGCGTCGACGCCGGCGGCATCCGCCGTCCGGATCACCGTGCCCAGGTTGCCCGGGTCGCGCACGTCGACGCACACGACGACCAGCGTGGCGCCGTCCAGGGCGCCTACCGTGGCTGGCGCGTAGCCCACCACGGCCAACAGGGGCTGGGGTGTCACGGTCGAGGCGACCCGCTCCATCACCCCGGGAGCGAGGTCGAAGACCCGCCCCCCCGAGGCGAGGACCCGATCGGTCACGTCGGCGACCGCCGGGACACCGGCCCCCTCGGGTGCGACGTAGACGGCCTCGATGGATGCACCGGCAGCCACGGCCACCGACAACAGCTCCGCTCCCTCGACCACCACCACCTGCTCTGTTGCCCGCAGGCCGCGCTTGCGCAGGAGCTGGCGGAGCCGCCGCACCCGTTGGTGGGTGAAGGGCAGTCCCGACTGGGTCAGGAACCGGCCTCGGTGCTCGGGGCGCCCGCGGCCAGCGCGTCATTGGCCACCTGCACCAGCGAGGCGAAGGCCTCGGGTGCCGTGACGGCCAGGTCGGCCAGGACCTTGCGGTCGACCTCGACGTCGGCCCGGTGCAGGCCGGCGATGAAGCGGCTGTAGCTCATCCCGTTGAGCCGGGCCGCCGCGTTGATCCGCTGGATCCACAACTGGCGGAAGTCGCCCTTGCGGGCCCGACGGTCCCGATAGGCGTACTGCATCGAGTGCATGACCTGCTCGTTGGCGGCGCGGAAGGAACGGCTCTTGTTGCCGTAGTAGCCCTGTGCCTGCTCGAGGATGGCGCGGTGGTGCTTCTTGGCGTGGACTGCGCCTTTGACTCGGGCCATGGTGAACTCCTTTGGGTGTGTGGCCGTCGCGTGGTCGGCCGGTTGCGGATAGTCGGTCTGCTCCGTGCGGGTGCGCCCCGGTGGGGCGTCGGCACGTGGGCCCCGTGCGGGTGGCGCCCGGTGGTGCGGGCGGCGCGGCGGGTCCTGGTAGCGCTGTCGGGTGTGCGGCGGCCGATCGGGCCGCCGTGGCTACATGCCCAGCATCCTCTTGATCTGCTTCTCGTCGCCAGGGGCGAAGTCGGTCTCGCGACCGAGGCGACGCCTGCGCTCCGCCGACTTGTGCTCGAGCAGATGGGACCGGAAGGCCTTGCGACGGCGCAGCCGCCCCGTCCCGGTCACTTTGATGCGCTTCTTGGCGCCGCTGTCCGTCTTCATCTTGGGCATCGTGGCTATCCCTCTCCTTCATTCGACTCTGCGGCCGGGGGCTGCTCCCCCGCCGGGGCGGCTGGTGCCGCCGCTGGCTCGGCGGCGACCTGGGCCGCAGGGGCCGCTGGCGCCACCTGCTCCGGTGCGGGCATCGTGCCCTCCGGTGCGGTGTCCGTCGTCTGTGCGTCGGCCGCCGGCACCGCCGGGGCCCCACCCTTCGATCCACCCGACCGGGAGCCCGACGGCTTCGGCCGCTTCTCCGGGGCGAGCACCATGACCATGTTGCGGCCGTCGAGCCGCGGGATGGACTCGGACTTGCCGAGCCCTTCCATCTGGTCGGCGATCCGGTCGAGGATCTTCTTGCCCAGTTCGGGATGGAAGACCTCGCGCCCTCGGAACATGATCGTGATCTTGACCTTGTGGCCCTCCTCCAGGAACTTGGCCACCTGCCGCGTCTTGGTGTCGAAGTCGCCGGGCCCGATCTTCGGCCGGTACTTCATCTCCTTGATGCCAACGTGAATGGCCTTGCGCTTGGACTCCTTGGCCCGCTGCGCCTCGTCGAACTTGTGCTTGCCGAAATCCATGATGCGGCAGACGGGGGGATTGGCCCCGGGGGCGACTTCGACGAGATCGAGGTCGAGGTCACGGGCGATGGCCAGTGCCTCGGGAAGCAGCTTGATGCCGAGCTGCTCGCCATCGGGATCTACCAGGCGCACCTCGCGGGCGCGGATGCGGTCATTGATGCGTGGATCGGTGGTGGTGCTGGTTGCTATTCGACTTCGCTCCCTGTCTCATGGCCGCGGCTGACCGTGGCCTACGGTGAAGGAGCGGTGCCAGCACCGGCCCGACCGACGTCGTGTCGGTCTCCGGTCCCATGGACCCGTCGCACGGGTGTCGCGCCGGAGGCGGACACTGTGGCCGGGTGGGGGAATCGCATCGCGAAGCCCCGCTTCCTCGTGTATCAGTTGCTTTAGGCTACCAGTCGTGAGCTCACTGTGGACACCTGATGGCGAACGACCCGTGGGGAAGCCCTCCGGACCGCCCCCCGACGCACCCGACGACAGTGGCGACGACGCCCTCGACGACGACGCCCTGGCCGCCCAAGTCGAGGCCATGCGGGCGGAACTGGCCTCCGCACCGGTCGAGGTGGTGGTGGCCAACCACTGCTACGGCCTGTTCGAGCTGGCCGCCGTCTACCTGTCCCAGCAGCCGCCGCTCCTGGACCAGGCCCGGCTGGCCATCGACGCCCTGGGCTGCCTGGTCGACGGCCTGGAAGGTCGCCTCGGCGAGGGCGAGGGGGCGCTGAAGGAGGGGCTGACCAACCTGCGCCTCGCCTACGTGCAGATCGACGGGGCCCAGCGGGCCGGTGCCAACGTGGATCCGGTCGTCGGGGCGGCCCCTGACCCGGCGCCGGAGCCTGGCGAGCCCGGCGACGACACCGGCGGGTGAGCGGTACGGCTGACGACATGGCCGGCCTCCCCGAGCCGGCCTCCCCGAGCGGGGGGATCGACGCCTCCCGGGTTCGCAGCTTCATCGGACTGTCGATCGGACTCGTCGGCCCCCGGGCCAACCTGGCCGTGTCCGGGGTCCTCATCACGCTCTTCGTGCAGCAGCGGGCGTCCGGCGCCCTGGCCGTGACCTTCGCGCTGACGGCCGACCGCCTGGTGAGCTGGCTGACCTACCCGGTCGCCGGCCGGCTGAGCGACCGGACGCGCAGTCGGGTGGGACGGCGCACGCCGTACATGGCCGGAAGCCTCATGCTCCTGGGCGTGGCCACGTGGATGTTCACCGTGGTCCCCGGGTACTGGCCGCTGGTCCTGATGATTCTCATCGCCGGCCAGGCCTCCGCCACCTTCACGCTGACCAATGTCGCCGTGGTGCCCGAGGTCTTCGGCCGCAGCCGCTGGATCAAGGCCCTGCTCCTCACCACCGTCCTCGGCACCCTGGCGAGCCTGGTGATCAAAGGGACGGTCATCGCCTCCTGGAAGCAGAGCGATCCGTCCACGTGGAATCTGCCCTTCCAGATCGACGCCGTCATCCTGGTGACCGTGGGGCTGGCGGTCCTGTTCCTGGTCCGGGAGGCACCGGCCGCCTCGTACGGAGCCACCGAGGACCGCACGAAGCGGGCCCGACCGGCCATGGGCGAACTCCGCGCCATCATCGCCCAACCCAATGCCAAAGTCCTGATCGGCGGCTCGCTGCTCTTCTGGTCCGGGGTCGGGTCGACGGCGTACGTGGCCATCCTGTTCTTCCAGAAGGTCCTCCACGCCGGCGCCAGTGCGCAGACCGTCGCCGGCCTGGCCACCGGGATCCCGGTCTTCTTCATCGGCATCGCCCTGGGCGTTCCCCTCAGTCGCTGGCTCACCCCCATGCAGCTGGCCGTCGGTGCGCCGTTGCTCGGCGCGGTGCTGGCCGGGGTGCAGTACTTCGACACCCACCTGTGGCAGGCGGTCGTGCTCAGCTACATCGGAGCGCCGTTCATCGGGGCCTACCTCATCGTCATGGCGCCCCTGCTCCTGCAGCTGCTGCCCCGGTCCGGAGGGTTGGGCGAGCGGATCGGGGTCCTGCTCGCCCCGTTCAACCTGTGCAGTGTGATCCTGGCCTACGTCGCCGCCATCGTGATCGACGCCACGGGCAACTACCGGCTGATCTGGCTGTTTCCCGCCGCCACCGGCCTCGGCCACGCCCTGATCAACTGCTGGCTCAAGTACCCCGCCCGCCGGTCGACGAGCCCGGACATGGTCAAGCGGCTGTGGGAGTGGGCCATCGTCCAGGCCGAGTCGATGGCGGAGACCGGCATCGTCACCGGTCTGCTGGCCGCCCCCCTGCTCGGCATCGTGACCGAAGAGGACGCCGACAGCGCAGTGGTGATCGACATGGCCCGCAACATCCTGGGCAACCCTTACGAGGAACTCGACGACGGTCCGAAAGCCCTGGCGCCGAGCGACGCTCAGGACTCGTCGGAAGGGGGCACCCGCGGGGTCACCGGGGTGGACCAGGTCGGAGGCGGTCCGGCCGGCGACCTCGAGAACGGCGACCAGAAGTCGGGCCGGGGCGACGAGGCGTCATCGTCGTCAGATTCGCCGTCCGCTGCCGGCTCGGGCGCGGGCTTGGGCTTGGGCGATACGGCGGGCGTGCCCGACACCGGGGTGGCGGGGCCGCCGGGCGACGGTGCCGGCACGTCGGGCGGGGCGACGGGCTCGGGCTCCGGCGAGTCGGGCGACGGTGCCGGCACGTCGGGCGGGGCGACGGGCTCGGGCTCGGGCGAGTCGGGCGACGGTGCCGGCACGGCTCCCGACGCCGGTGGCGATGCCATCGGGGCGAACGGTGACGGCGGGGCCGGTGCCAGCGACTCGGAGACGGGCGCCGCCGGGGGGTAGTCGATGTGGGCCCGGGCACTGTGGGCACTGGGCCGGTCGGCGGCGGCGGCGCTCGGTGCGTCCGGATGGCTGGGCCTTGGCAACGGGTGCACCGAGCGGGCCTCGAGCCGACCGCGCCGAGCTGCGGTGATGCGCACGGCCACCTCCGTCCCGACCTCGATCGACCGCGAACCGTCGGTGATGGCGGTGCAGTGGAACGGAACCGAGCGGTCGTCGCAACGGACCACGCCTACACCTCGAGGCTCGTCGAACTCGGTGACGGTGCCGATCAGCGTGGCCTGCCCCACCGGCACCAGGTCGGCGGGACCGATCGGCAGCGGGGGGGTCACCGGTCCGGCCTCAATGGACGATCTTCGAGAGGGCGAGCTCGATGATGTCGGTCGCCCCCCGGTCGCGCAGCTCGGGGATCAGCACGTTGATCTCCGACTTGCGGACCACGGTCTCCACCGCGAACCCGCCACCGCCGAACAGCTCGGACACCGTCGGCGACCGCAGCGACGGCAGGACCTCGATGACGCCGGCCAGCTGCTCGGCGGCCACGTTGAGCTTCACCAGCACCTTGCCCCGCGCCTCGAGCGCACCTTGCAGCAGGGTGAGCAGCTGCTCCATGGCGTGGCGCTTGGCCGGATCGGCGGCGGCCCCGGGATTGGCGATTAGCTCCGTGTGCGAGACCAGCAGCGTCTCGACGATCGTGAGTCCGGCGGCCCGCAGGGCGCGGCCGGTCTCGGTGATCTCCACCACGCAGTCGGCGATGTCGGGCACTTTGGCCTCGGTGGCGCCGTAGGACAGGCTGACCTGGGCGGGGACCCCGTGTTCGGCGAGGTACCGCTTCGTCAGCTCGGGGTACTCGGTCGACACCCGCAGGGTGCCGCCCGGTCCCGTGGCCGACGCGGCCAGGTCGGCGACCGATGCCACCGACGAGTCCGACGGCACGGCCAGCACCACCCGGATCGGGTTGGCCGTCGCCTTCGAGTACTGCAGTGTCCCGAGCGACGTGACCGCACTCCCCCGCTCCTCGATCCAGTCCCGACCGGTGATACCGATGTCGAACAGCCCGTCGGCCACGTACAGCGGGATCTCCTGGGGCCGGAGTATGCGGACGTCATCGATACGGGGATCGTCGACCGACGCGCGGTAGTCCACACTGGACGAGCGGCTCACGGCCAGGTCGGCGTCGGCGAACAGGTCGAGGGTGGCCTTCTCGAGCGAGCCCTTGGGCAGCACTAGGCGGAGCACCGTCAGCGCCCCCCCACGGTGAAGCCCACCCGGCCGCCGCCGGCCAGGCGCTCGATGCCGCGCAGTACGGCCACGGTCTCGAGGGCGGTGCGGGCCGCCTCGGCGCCCTTGTTGGTCTCATCGGGCAGCGACCGGACCAGCGCCTGTTCCACGGTGTCGGTGGTCAGCACGCCGAAGACGACCGGCAGACCGGTGTCGATCTGCACCCGTTGCAGTCCCCACGCGCACTGACCGGCCACGAAGTCGTAGTGCCCCGTGTCGCCCCGGATGACGGCGCCCAGGGCCACGACGGCGTCCACCCGGGCCGAGTCGGCCATGCCGCGGGCCACGAGGGGCAGCTCGAAGGCGCCCGGCACCCAGGTCACCACCACGGTGCCGAGATCGCAGCCGGCCGACTCGAGCTCGTCGAGGGCGGCGGTCAACATGCGGTCGGTGATGCCACCGTTGAACTCGGCGCAGGCGAACCCGACCCGGATGCCCGATGCCACGTGAGCCACCAGGTCGGCCGGGTCGACGGACGAGCCGACCCGCGCCGAGGCGCGGTCCTTGGCGTCGTCGGGCAGCACCGTCTCGTCAGAGGACGTCATCGAGTCCTTCGAGGAGGTGCCCCATGCGCTCCCGCTTGGTGCGGAGGTACTCGATGTTCTCGGCCGTGGGGACGGGCTGGATGTTGACCCGCTCGACGATATCGAGGCCGAAGCCCTCCAGCCCGCCGTACTTGGTGGGGTTGTTGGTCATCAGCCGCATGGTGGTCACACCCAGGTCGACCAGGATCTGCGCCCCGATGCCGTACTCGCGCGAGTCGGCCGGCAGGCCCAGCTCGAGGTTGGCGTCGACCGTGTCGAAGCCTTCCTCCTGGAGGTTGTAGGCGCGCAGCTTGTGGGCGAGGCCGATGCCCCGGCCCTCGTGGCCGCGCAGGTAGACGAGCACGCCGCTGCCGTTCTGCTCGATGGCCGACATGGCCCCGTGGAGCTGCGGTCCACAGTCGCAACGCAGCGAGCCGAACACGTCTCCGGTCAGGCACTCGCTGTGCACCCGGACGAGGGTGTTGGGCTGACCCTGGATGTCCCCCTTGACGAGGGCCACATGGTGCTCGCCGTCCAGAACGGACTCGTAGGCGTACACGGTGAACTCGCCGTAGTCCGTCGGGATCCGGGCATCGGCGATGCGGCGCACCAGCTTGTCCTTGTGGCGCCGGTAGCGGATGAGGTCGGCGATGGAGATGAGATGGAGGCCGTGCTTCTTGGCGAAGGCCTGCAGCTCGGGCAGGCGGGCCATGGTGGCCTTGTCCTCGCTCACCACCTCGCACAGCACACCGGCCGGCGACATCCCGGCGGCCCGGGCCAGGTCGATGGCCGCCTCGGTGTGGCCGGCCCGCTTCAGCACGCCACCCGGTCGGTAGCGGAGGGGGAAGATATGGCCCGGCCGGTTGAGGTCGGTGGAGCGGGTGTGGGGGTCGACGAGCGCCTTGATGGTGGCGGAACGGTCGGCCGCCGAGATTCCCGTGCTGGTGCCGTGGCGGAAGTCGACACTGACGGTAAAGGCGGTGCGCTGGACCTCGGTGTTGGACGTGACCATGAGCGGGAGGTCGAGCTGCTCGACCCGCTCCGGGGTCAGGGGCACGCAGATCAGCCCCGACGTGTGGGCCAGGAAAAAGGCGATCTTCTCCGGGGTGACCGCGTCGGCGGCCATGATCAGGTCGCCCTCGTTCTCGCGGTCCTCGTCGTCCACCACCACGACGATCTCGCCGCGCCCGACTGCCTGGATCGCGTCCTCGACTGCTGAGAAGGGCATGGAACCCGTGTCTCCCTCATGTTGTCCGGTACTGCCTCGTGCTGCCGTGCACCAGCGGTAGGGCGCGGTACTTCCGGTCCTGGTCCGGCGCCCATGGGCCGGGTGCAGTCGGGCGTCCCCCGTGGTCAGGCCGGCGGGTCGGGGGGAGCGAGCTCCACCCGGATGTCGTTTCCCAGGCTAGTCACCGAGCGGACCTCGCCCCGCCACAGGTCGGCGATGGTGGCCACCCCATCGCCGGCAAAGAGCGGTCGGGCGTCGTCCCCGCCGAACAGGGCGGGCGCCAGGTAGAGCACGTACCGATCGACCAGGCCCCGGACGTGGAAATCGTGGGCCACCGACGCGCCGCCCTCGATCAGGACCTGGACCATGCCCATGGCGCCCAGTCGGTCGAGCACTTCGTCGGGCGTACCGGTGAGCGCGATGGCCGGTTCCACCGCCGCGCCTTCGGGCACGGTGCCGAGCACGACCCGGGCCGGCTGCTCCTCCGGCCCGCGGAACATCGGGTCCCCCTCCGGCAGCCGCACGGTCAGGGTGGGGTCGTCGGCCCGGACGGTCCCCGCCCCGACCACCACGGCGTCAGCCACCGCCCGTAGGCGGTGGGCATCGGCCCGTGCCGCCTCGCCCGTGATCCATCGACTGGTCCCGTCGGGAGCGGCGATCCGGCCGTCCAGTGAGGCCGCCAGCTTGAGGACCACCCAGGGACGCCCCGTGCGTCGGTGGGCGAGATAGGGGGCGAGCTGCTCGTCCACGATGTCGCCGGCCACCCCGACCACCACGTCGATGCCCGCAGCCTCGAGTGCGGCGATCCCCTGCCCGTCCACCAGGGGATCGGGATCCGAAAGGCCCACCACCACCCGGGTCACGCCCGCGGCGACGATGGCGTCCACACACGGCGGTGTCCGCCCGTGGTGGGAGCAGGGCTCGAGGGTCACGTACAACGTCCCGCCCCGGGCCCGCTCGCCGGCCACGGTCAGAGCCGTGACCTCGGCGTGGGGCCCGCCCGGCGGGGACGTGGCCCCGGTGCTCCACGCCGATGGCGCGCCGTCGGCCGCGGCGGGCACCAGGACGGCGCCCACCCACGGGTTGGGCGACGTGCGGCCGTGCACCCGCTCGGCGGCGTCGACCGCCCGCAGCATCCACGCGGTGTCGACGTCCGTCGTCGCCGGGATGCTCAGGACGCCACTCCGGAGCGCTCGGCGGCGGCGGCCCGGAGGATGTCGGACACCGCCCCGAGCGGGTCGGCACGATGGAAGACGGCCGAACCGGCCACGAACACGTTTGCGCCGGCCCGGGTGACATCGACCACGGTGTGCTCGTCGATCCCGCCGTCGACCTCGACGTCGAGGGTGAGACCGGAGGCATCGGCCGCCGCCCGTACCTGTGCGATTTTCGGGAGGACCTCGGCCATGAACGACTGGCCGCCGAAGCCGGGGAAGACGGTCATGCACAGGACCAGGTCCACGAGCGGGAGGAAGGGCTCCAGCGCCTCGAACGGTGTGTCGGGATTGGCGGCCAGACCCACCCGCAGTCCGAGGTCGCGCATCAGGGCGATGAGGGCCGCCGTCTCCCCCACTTCCACGTGCACCGTGCACCCGTCCGCCCCGGCGTCGCGGAACGGCTCCAGGTACCGGGCCGGTTCGGTGATCATCAGGTGGGTGTCGAAGAAGAGGTCGCTGTGGGCCCGCAGGGAGGCCACGACCGGGGGCCCGATGGTCAGGTTGGGGACGAAGTGACCGTCCATGACGTCGACGTGCAGCCAGTCGATCCCCGGCGTGACCCCGGCCACGGCGTCGGACAGGCTGCCGAAGTCGGCCGACAGGATCGACGGGACGACCCGCAGGGTGGGCACGTCGCTGGGGGCGGGGTCCACGGTGGCCATCGCCCCGATCCTACCGGTGGCCCGCCACAGACAACGGGGGCGGTCCGACGGACCGTCAGGAGCCGAGGCGGTCGTCGGGTCCCGGATGCACGCCGTGGAGCCAGTCGACGGCGTCCATGGGTCGCTTGCCCTCGGGCTGGACCGTCCGCAGCGCCATGCGGGTCCCGTCGCCGGCGCCCACTTCGGCCCCCCGGAGCTGACCCGGAGCCAGGGGACCATCCGCCGGAGCGTCGACGGGCGGCCCGGCGCCCAGCACACGGACCCGCTTGCCCCGGAACGTCGTCCACGCCCGGCCCAGGCGAACCAGCCGCCGCAGTTGGATGGCCGGCCGGGCGAAGTCGAGCTCGAGCTCCGCCGCCGCCACCTTGTCGGCGTAGCTCGGATTGCCGGCTTGGTCGCGGGGCACCGGCAGGCCCGCCAGGCCCCCGGACAGATGCTCCTCCAACATGCGACAGCCGATGTCCACCAGCCGGGCCCGTAGTTCTTCGGCTGACTCCTCGGGCTCGACGGTCGTGGCCACCTCGGCGTAGACGGGACCGGTGTCGAGGCCGGCCTCCACCGCCATCAGGCAGACCCCTGTCTCGGCGTCGCCTTCCAGGATGGCCCGCTCGACGGGTGCGGCCCCCCGCCATCGGGGCAGGAGCGAGAAGTGGAGGTTGACCATGGGGAGGCGCTCGAGCACAGCCATCGGGATGATCCGCCCGTAAGCGACGACCACGCCCAGTTCGGCGCCCACGGCGGTGGCTTCGGCCAGGTCGTCGGTGACGGGCAGGCCGAGGCCGAGGGCGGCCGCCTTGACCGGGCTCGGGGCCTCGGCACTCCCCCGACCACGACGCTTGTCGGGCCGCGACACCACCAGAGCGACGTCGTGACCGGCGGCCACCAAGGCGTGCAGCGGGGGAACGGCGGCCTCGGGGGTGCCGAGGAAGACCAGGCGGGCCATGGGATGCGACGCTACTGGCCCCGCCAGAAGGGGAGGCTCAGACGGTGCGGTCGTTGCCGGCCGAAACGAGCTTGGCCTCCAGGTCCGACGTGTCGAGGCCCATGGCCCGGTCGCGGAGTACCCGGAGCGCCTGCTTGCGCATGTCGTCGTCCAACCGCTCGACCATGAGCACGCCGTCGAGGTGGTCGACCTCGTGTTGGAACATCCGCCCCAAGAAGTCGTCGGCCTCGATGGTGAGCTCGTTGCCGTCGAGGTCGTACCCCTTCAGCAGCACCGTCTCGGGGCGCACGATGCCGATCCGCAGCCCGGGGATCGACAGGCAGGCCTCGTCGAAGTAGAACTCGCCGCTGGACTCGACGATCTCGGGGTTGATGATGGCCTTCGGGTCGTCGTCGACGTCGTAGACGAAGAGCCGTCGCTGCACGCCGACCTGGGGGGCGGCGAGGCCGGCGCCGACCGCCTCGTACATGGTCTCCACCATGTCGTCGACCAGCTTGACCAGGGCCCCGTCGACGTTCTCGACCGGCTTGGCCACCTGGCGAAGCACAGGGTCGCCGTAGGTGCGCACTGCGTAGGACATGCCCCCAGTCTACGGCAGCGACGCAGTTCCCGGCCCCGTCAGACGTCGGTCGGGTCGACCTCGACCCGCAGCCGCCCGGCGGGACGGTCCACCGCCGCCAGGCCGTCGGACAGCACCGCATGGTCGTCGGCCCGCACGACGTAGCGGTCGCCGCCCACTGCCGACACCTCCAGGGCTCCTCCGGTGGCCAACAGGTCCGCGTAGGCCGGTGCGCCCGGACCCTTTAGGAGGGCCAGTGCACCGAACGGCGGCAAGCCCAGTTGGCGGCGGACCGGTCGCTCGGCGTCGGCCAGGATCCCGGGGTCGCCTCGCACCGCCGCGCCCAGCGCCTCGTGGTCGGGTACCCGCGTCTGGACCAGTAGCCGGCCCGCGCCGCCGCGGCTACCGACGAGGCGGGCGGCCCGGGCCAGCAGGGCCAGTGCCTCCTCCCCCGCGCCGAAACGCGGGGCCAGGAGATGCTGGTCGAACTCGAGGAACACGACGAGGCCGGCCCGATCGACCCGGTGGAGGGCCGCCTCGGTCCCGACCACCAGACGCGCCCCGTCGAGAGCCTCGGCGGGTCCCGTGTCGGCCGTCAGCTCGACGGCCGGCGTAGCCAACAGGGCCGCCAGCTCCTCGGTGGCCCGGGCCACCCCGATGCGGAGTGACTTGAGCTTGGTCGAGTCGCACGCCGCGCACACCGCCGGACGGACCTCGCCACACCGACCGCAGACCAGCCCACCCCCGGCCTCGGCCTGGGCCACGGCGCCGCCGCACCGGGTGCAGCGGGCCAGTTCGCCGCAGTTGCGGCAGGCCAACACCCGGATGCGACCCTTCCGGTTGAGCACGCACACCACCCGACCGTCGGGCCGGGCCAGCTCGGCTCTGGCCGCGATGGCCAGGCGCTCGGAGAACAGTCCGGTCCGCGGGTCGTCGTCGGTGCGATCGACCACCTCCACCACCGGCCAACCCCGGCGTTCGAGGGCCCGCTCGGTGACGACCAGCCGGCGGCCCTCGGTGAGCACCAGTGGCGGGCAGGGCGTGACCAGCACCACCGGTGCCCCGTCCCTCCGGCCCCGCTCGACCACCACGTCGACGGCCGACCACGTGGGCGAGCGTTCCTCACGGTGGGCCTCGTCGTGGGCGTCCAGCACCACCGCGGCCGTGACGCGTTCCACGGGACCCCACGCGGCGGCCCGCGTACCCACCGTCACGCACCCTCCCCGTCGGGCGGCGGCCCAGTCGTCAGGCAGGAGGGCGACGGGTACGCCGGCGGCGCGCAGCCGGGTGGCCAGGTGCTCGGCCCGGACGCGTGACGCCGTCACCACCAGTACGCCGTCGGCACCGATGCGGTGGACGATCTCGAGGACCACCAGGCTCGAGTCGAGGACGGGGGCCAGGCGCACGACCGACGGGCCGCCACCGTCGAGGACCTCGTCCACCAGAGCCACCGACCCACCGCCGGGCGAGTCGATGGGGACGGCCTCTATGGGCAGCGGTGGGCCGAGGGTGCGCACGACCCGCGACGGCGAGGCCGTCCCGAGGAACGACGAGACGGGACCGGCCCACCGCCACGCCGCCCATTCGGCGACCGCCACCAGCGATGGCGGGGGGCCGAGGCCACTCGAGGCGGCCAGGTCGACCGGGTGGACGCCGGGGTCGGGCGTCACGTCGTCCTCCACCACCCAGGCGCCCACGCGCCGGCCGTGCAGGGGCACCCGGACGCGGCTTCCCACGGTGACGATCCCGGCCAGGGCGGGCGGCACCGAATAGTCAAAACGCCGATGGATGGCCGGGACGTCGGGGACGACCCGCACGATGCGGGGACGGTCCCCTCCCGTCATGCCACCCCCGCCGGCGGCCATCGACGGGTCGGGCGCACCTTCAGAGGCCGAGCGCCTGCTTCAGGTCGTCGGCCCGCGAGGTGTCCTCCCACGTGAAGTCCTTGTCGGACCGGCCGAAGTGTCCGTACGCGGCGGTCTTGCGGTAGATCGGGCGTTTGAGGTCGAGGTCCCGCACGATGGCTGCCGGCCGGAGGTCGAACACCTCGTCCACCGCCTTGTTGATGGCGTCCGGGTCGGCCTTTTCGGTCCCGAAGGTCTCCACCAGCACCGACACCGGGCGGGCGACGCCGATGGCGTAGGCCACCTGCACCTCGCAGCGGCTGGCCGCGCCGGCGGCCACCAGGTTCTTGGCCACCCAACGGGCGGCGTAGGCGGCGGAGCGGTCGACCTTGGAAGGGTCCTTGCCCGAGAAGGCGCCGCCGCCGTGACGGGCCATGCCACCGTACGTGTCGACGATGATCTTGCGCCCGGTCAGACCGGTGTCGGCGTGGGGTCCGCCCAGCTCGAAGACACCGGTGGGATTGGCCAGGACCCGGAGGTTCGAGTGGTCGAGCTCCGGGGGCAGCAACGGGTCGATGACGTTGGTCCGCAGATCCGGGAGCAGCAGTGTCTCGAGGTCGATGCCCGGGTCGTGCTGGGTGGAGATGAGCACCGTCTCGAGGGCGACCGGGCGGCCGTCCTCGTAGGTCACCGAGACCTGGGTCTTGCCGTCCGGGCGGAGGTAGGGCAGGGTGCCGACCCGGCGCACCTGGGCCAGGCGCTGCGCCAACCGGTGGGCCAGCCAGATGGGGAGGGGCATCAGATCGGGCGTCTCGTCGCAGGCGTAGCCGAACATCATCCCCTGGTCGCCGGCACCCTGGGAGTTCAGCTGGTCCTCGCCGCCGGTGCCGGCCCGGACCTCGAACGCCTTGTCGACGCCCTGGCCGATGTTGGTCGACTGCTCGTCGAGCGAGACGATGACGCCGCAGGTGTTGCCGTCGATGCCGTACGCGTCGTCGTTGTACCCGATGTCGAGCACGGTCTGGCGGACGAGCTTGGGGATGTCGACGTACGTCGTGGTGGTGATCTCACCGGCGACGAGCACCAGCCCGGTGGTCAACAAGGTCTCGCAGGCCACCCGGCTGTCGGGATCGTCGGCCAGCAGTGCGTCCAGGACCGAGTCCGAGATCTGATCGGCCATCTTGTCGGGGTGCCCTTCGGTCACGGACTCCGAAGTGAAGGTATATCGGCTGCTCACGGCTCGTTCCATCCTCTGTGGTCTGGGCGTCGGGCACTCGTTCGGCGTCGACGGTCGGCGATCCTGGTCATGCGGCGGCCCGGCACCCGGTGCTGCGGGCGGCGGGTGGGGCGGTGCCACCCCGGGGGTCCCCCGGGCACGGCAGACCACGCTACCCGCGGTGCGGACACGGGCGCTACGCCCGGCGCGGGGCCAGGAGGGGGACGATGCAGTCGACCAGGGCGTCGGCCACCTCGGCCTTGGTGGCCAGCGGCACGTCGGTGATCGATCCGTCGGCCCCGAAGATGGTGACGGCGTTGGTGTCGTGGTCGAAACCCACCTGCGGGGCGGACACGTCGTTGGCCACCATGAGGTCGACGCCCTTGGCCACGAGCTTGGCCCGGGCCCGCTCGGGCAGGTCCTCCGTCTCGGCGGCGAACCCCACGAGCACCTGGCCGTTCCGACGCCGGCGGCCCAGCTCGGCCAAGATGTCGTTGGTGGCCTCGAGCACCAGGTCGGGGATGCCGTCCGCCTTGTGCAGCTTCGAGTCGACGGCCACCTTCGGCCGGAAGTCGGCGACGGCGGCGGCCATCACCACGACGTCTACCTCCGTGGCCCGGGCCAGCACGGCCTCCTCCATCTCGGCGGCCGTCTCGACCTCGACGATCTGCACTCCCGCCGGGCGAGACCGACTGCTGGTGGTCACCAGGACCACCTCGGCGCCCCGACGCCCGGCGGCCTCGGCGACGGCGTGGCCCTGCTTGCCCGAGGAGCGGTTGGTGATGAACCGGACGGGGTCGATGGCCTCTCTGGTGCCACCGGCCGACACCAGCACCCGCACGCCGGCCAGGTCGCCGACACCGGTACCGTGGCCGCCTTCGAGCATCGCCAGCACCGCGGCCACGATGGTGGCGGGCTCGGCCATGCGGCCCGCACCGGTGTCGCCACCGGCCAGACGTCCTTCCTCCGGGGGGACGACGGCCACCCCGCGGGCCTCGAGTCGGGCCAGGTTGGCGCGCACCGATGGGTGCTCCCACATCTCGGTGTGCATGGCCGGACAGACCACCACCGGGGCGGCGGTGGCGATCAGGGTGGTGGTCAGCAGGTCGTCAGCCAACCCCGCCGCATAGCGGGCCAGGAGGTCGGCGGTGGCCGGCGCCACCAGCACCAGGTCGGCGCGTTGGCCGAGGCGGGTGTGTGGGATGGGCGAGGCCTCGTCCCACACGGACGTCTGGGCGGGCTCGGACCCGAGGGCGTCGAAGGTGGCCCGGCCCACGAAGCGGGTGGCACGCTCGGTCAGCACCGGTGCGACGTGCACGCCGGCGTCGACGAGCCGCCGGCAGATCTCGACGGCCTTGTAGGCGGCGATGCCGGCCGATACGCCGAGCACGACGAAGGGGCGGTCTCCCTCGGGGCTGCGTGCCTCGTGCGGTGTCACCTCGGCCACGGCCCTCCCCCCGGTCGTTGCAGCCCCGGCTCGGCGGCCGGGGCGCGGGTCACTCGGTGGTCTCGTCCTTCTCGGCGGCGATGGCCTCGGCCACGGCCTCCTCGACGGCCAACTCGACCGCGCCCTCGATGAGAGCCAGGGCCCCGGCCTCGGCGGCCTCGGCGGCGGCGATCTCCTCGGGGTCGGGTCGCGAGTACGTGGCCTTGCCCTCGGCCACCTCCTCGAAGGCGATCGACAACGGCTTGCCCGATGCGGAGGCGACCTGGGGCGGCACCACGACGCCGATGCCCTCGCCCAGCGAGTTGTAGTAGCTGTTCACCTGTCGGGCCCGACGGGAGGCCAGTGCCACCAGGGTGAACTTGGAGTCGACCTTGTCGAGGAGGTCCTCGATAGGCGGGTCCATCAGGGTGGTCGGGTTCTGGGCCATCACGATCCTTGCCGAATGTCGGGGGCGGGTTCCGGCGAGCGCGCCGGGCGGTGCGGTACGACCGGGCCTAGGAGGCTCCCGAGCGACGAAGATCCAGTATAGATGCCAGTTCGGCCGTGGCCTGCGCGATCGTGTCGTTGACCACCACGTAGTCGGCGATGGCCCGGCCCTCGCGTTCTTCTGCGGCCCCCTCGGCCAGACGCCGGACCACGTGGGCCTCGTCGTCCCCCCGGGTCCGGAGCCGGTCCGCCTGGATGTCCGGAGACGGGGGCAGCAGCAGGATCAGGGTGGCGTCGGGTCGCAGCGACCGGACCTGGCGGGCCCCCTGGAGATCAATCTCGAGGAGCACGTCACGGTCGGTGCCGGGGTCGGGTACCGGCGTGCCGTAGAGATTGCCGAGGTACTCGGCCCACTCGAAGAAGCCGCCGGCCGCCGCCTTGGCCTCGAACGCGGGACGGTCGACGAAGGCGTAGGCGTCGGCGGGTTCACCCTCCCGCTGCGGCCGGGTCGTCCACGAGCGGCTGAGCCACAGGCGCGGATCGGCAGCGGACAACCGGGAGGCGATGGTCCCCTTACCCGCTCCACCGGGGCCGAAGAGGACGAAGATGCGGGCGCCGTCGGCCGGCGCCGGCGGGGTCGCTCCGCTCAGTGGGCGGTCTCCCGGAGAAGCGCCTCACGCTGGTTCGAGCCGAGGCCCTGGAGGCGCCGGCTCTCCGAGATGCCCACCGTCTCCATGAGACGGCGAGCCTTGACCTTGCCCAGGCCGGGCAACGACTCGAGGACCGAGAGGACTTTCATCTTCCCGACGGTCTCGTTGCCTTCGGCCATGACGAGGAGTTCGCTGAGGTCGATCGAACCGAGCTTCAGCTTCTCTTTCACCTCGGCCCGCTCGCGGCGGACTCTGGCGGCCTTGGCCAGTGCGGCCTGGCGCTGTTCGGGCGTAAGTGCAGGCGGTTGCGGCATGGCGGGAACGATAGCGCCTCGACGGCAATCGGTCATGCGGAGTGTGTTCGGCACCGTCCGGACCACTGTGCCACGCCCCGGAACGGCGTCTCGGCGGACCGTCGCGGCAGGGGCCGCGACCCGTCGTCGATACTGGTGGTGTGCCGGTGATGGACCTCAACGCGGACCTGGCCGAGGGCGAGATCGTCGGCCCGACCGACCTGGCCGTGCTGGACGTCGTGACGAGCGCCAGCCTGGCCTGCGGGTTCCACGCCGGGAACCCGTCGGTGATGCGGGAGGCGGCCGAGGCCTGTGTCGAACGGGGCGTGGCCATCGGGGCCCACGTCTCCTACCGCGACCGCGCCGGGTTCGGGCGCCAGGCGCTCCACGTGGAGCCGGAACAGTTGGCCGCCGACCTCGTGGAGCAGTGGGAGGCGCTGGTCGACGCGGTCGACCGTGCCGGCGGGCGCGTCCGCTACGTCAAGCCGCACGGTGCCCTGTACCACGCCGCGGCCACCGATACCGCGGTGGCTCGCACACTGGTCGATGCCCTGGGGTCGCGTTGCCCGGTGCTGGTCGGTCCCCCCGGCGGGATGTCGGCCGCGCCGGCCGCCGCAGCCGGTGTCCGCGTGGTGAGCGAAGGGTTCTGCGACCGCGGGTACGACCGCCGCGGCGTCCTCATCCCCCGCGGCGAGGACGGTGCCTCGGTCGACGACACCGGCACCTCAGCTGCCCGGGCCCGGTCACTGGCCGTCGACGGCGGCATCCACGCGGTGGACGGCACGTGGGTGGCGCTCGCGGTCCGGACCCTGTGCATCCACGGCGACAGGCCCGATGCCCACCTCCGGGCCCGGGCCGTACGGGATGCCCTGGAGGCCGCCGGCGTCGAACTCGGGGCCTTCTCCCTAGCGGAGCCGGACTGACTCCGTGACCGGACGAAGCCCGTGACGCAAGCGAGCCGATGAGTGACCCGAACAGTGGCCCGCGATGGCGGGTCATCGAATTCGGCGACCGGGCCCTCCTGGTCGAGACCGGCGACGTCGGCGCCGCCCACCAATTGGCGAACGAGGTGGCGGACCGCATGGCGGCCGGCGACGCGCCAGGAGGCGTCGACGATGTCGCCGTCGGCTTCGCCAGCGTGGTGGTCGTCCTCGATCCCGATCCCGAGCAGGCGGACCAGGACGCGGTGGCCTCCTGGTTGGCCCGGGTCACCGAAGGTGCACGGTCGGGTGGCCGGCGCCGGCGCAGCCGACGCAGTAGGCGCACCCACATCCTGCCGGTCGTCTTCGACGGTCCCGATCTCGGCGAGGTGGCGGCGGCAGTCGGCAACCCCATCCACCGCGTCGTCGACCTCGTGGTGGCGGCCGACCTCGAGGTCGCCTTCGTGGGCTTCGCTCCCGGGTTCCCCTATCTGACCGGGCTGCCCGCCCCCTTGGCCGAGCTCCCCCGACGGCCCACGCCCCGGACCTCGGTGCCGGCCGGCTCGTTGGCCGTCGCCGCCGGGTTCGCCGCCGTCTACCCGCGGTCCACCCCCGGCGGATGGCATCTCCTCGGGCGCACGGCCGTCACCCTCTTCGACCCGGACGTCCCTCCCCACAACCGGATGGCACCGGGGGACCGTGTGCGTATCACCGTCGTCGGGCCCGACGAGGTCCCCCCGGTGGTGGACGACGTCGATCGGCCGGCTCTCGACGCCGGCGACGGTCAGTGCCTCGAGGTGCTGGAACCGGGCCTCATGACCACCGTCCAGGACAACGGGCGCCGCGGCTGCACCCATCTCGGGGTGCCCGCCGCCGGCGCCGCCGATCCCCGGTCCTTGACCCTGGTCAACCTCCTGCTCGGCAATCCGCCCGGGAGCGCCGCCCTTGAGTGCACGGCTTCCGGCCCCACGCTCCGGGTGGGAGGTGACGGCTACCTCGCCGTGGTCGGGGTGGCACCCGGTTCGGTGGAGGTCACGGTGGACGGGCACCCGGTGCCCGACTGCACCGTGCTGCCGGTGACGGACGGCCAGGTGGTGTGCATCGGCCGGGTCCGGCGTGGTCTACGGGCCTACCTCGGCGTGACCGGCGGCCTGACCACTCCGATCCTGTTCGGCTCGCAGTCCTCGGACAGCTTGGCGGGCCTGGGTCCCGGACCTCTACGCGTCGGCGACCGGCTCGGTCGGGGCACGGGCGGACGGCCGCGCGGCAGCCTCGCACCTCCGGCCATTGTGGTACCCGACGGGACCGCCACCTTGCGCGTGCTCCCCGGTCCCCACGGGTCGCCGTCTCCGGGCCTGACGACGACCCGGTGGCAGGTGGGCCCCGACATCGACCGCATCGGCGTGCGCCTCGAACCGGTCGACCGGTCCCGACTGGACGCCGGCGGCCCGCGGGCCTCGTTGCCCATGGTGACCGGCGCCGTCCAGGTCCCGCCCGACGGTCGGCCGATCATCCTGCTCCCCGACCACGCCACCGTCGGGGGCTACCCCGTGGTCGCCTGCGTGGTGGCTGCCGACCTGGCGCTCCTCGGACAGCTGGTTCCGGGGGACGCCGTCGCCTTCGTCGAGGTCGACCGGTCGACGGCGTCCCGGTCGGCGCGCGCCGAGCGCCTGGACCGCGATGCCCGGGTGATGGGCTGGTTCCCGACGGTGGCCGGCACGTGACCTCGGACGACGGACCGCCGGGCCGGGGGCGACGTGGCACGATGGGGCACCACCAGGACGGGGCGACGGCACCCGCACACATAAGGAGCGGCACGTGAGCGACACCGGGCAGAACGAGGACGGCAGCCCCTTCCAGTCACGGGCGGACGGCCAGCTCCACTTCGAGCCGGGCACCGCGGACACCACGTTCCCGGTCACGGCCCCGGAGGACGCCACGCCTCTCGACGAGCACGAACCCGAGGGCACCATCCCGCCGAGTCCCCTGTGGGCCATGAAGGAACGGGCCCACGGCGGGATCCACATCTTCGGGCACCCGGCCCGCATCCGCGCTTCGGCGGGATCGGGCGATGCCACCGTCTACGCCATCGACGACGGCCCGAAGCACTGCATGATCGGCCGCCGCGTGGGCGCCACCACCGGCGGCTGCGTCTACAGCCTGGTCGCCCGCGTCGACCTCCACACCTGGCTGTCCCTCGAGTCGGGAGCGCTCGACGGGCGAGCGGCCTTCCTGGCTTCCCACGAGGCCGGCCTCAGCGGGACCGTCGAAGACGACGGGGTGTCCAACGTGTTCGATGTCGACTGGTATGCGGCCCCGTCCGATATTCCCGAGGAGTACCTGCCGCCGGCGCCGTTCCGCACCTTCGCCGAGGACCTGCCGACCGCCGACCGGTAGCCGCCACCGGGCCCGGGAACGTTCAGCCGAGGGTCGCCCGCAGGCGCTCCCGCTCGGCCATGGCGGCCTCCCGGAGGGCACCGACGTCCGGACCGGCGGCGAGGAGCGAGCGCGAGGCGCTCGGCAGGACCGTCCCCGGGGCGCAGGCACCGAACAGGCGGCCGACATCCTGGGCCGTTCCACCCTGGACCCCGACTCCCGGAGCCAGGATCACCCCACCCAGGTCGGCGAGGTCGAAGGCCGACGGCTCGAGTGTGGCGCCGATGACCACGCCGACCGTGCCCGCCACGGCCAGGCCGCCGTCGTTGAGGGCGGCGATGTCGGCCAGCAGCTGGTCCTCGACCGACGGGCCGGCCGCCGTGGCCGCCGTCTGCAGTGCCCGGCCCTCCGGGTTGGAGCTGCGGGTCACGACGATGACGCCCCTCCCGCTTGCCGCGGCCAGGTCGAAGGCCGGTTGGAGGGCACCGAGGCCCACGTAGGGCGTGACCGTCATGGCGTCGGCCGCCAAGGGGCTGGTCGGGTCGAGCCAGGCCGCGGCGTAGGCCTCCATGGTCGAGCCGATGTCGCCCCGCTTGGCGTCGGCGATGGCCAGGAGCCCGGCGTCGCGGCAGGCGGCCAGGACGTCCTCCAGAGCGGCCAGCCCGTCGGACCCCAGCCGCTCGAAGAACGCCACCTGGGGCTTGACCACCGGGACCACCTCGGTGAAGGCCTCGACGCAGGTCAGCCCGAAGGTCCGCAGGCCGACTGCCGAGTCAGGCAGTCCCCAGTCGGCCAGCAGGTCCGCCGAGGGGTCGATGCCGGCACACAGCGGTCCGGTCACGGCCACCGCCTTGGCCACCCGTGTCGCGAATCCGTCCGTCATGTGATCCTCCGTCATGTGATCCTCCTCCTCGTCCCGTCGTCCGTGTTCCATACCGATGCGACCCATGGGGACTGCCGCCGCCCGTGCGCAGTCTGCTCAGCCATGGGCCACCCCCCGCAGGGAGGCCACCGAGCGCACCCGGTGGGCCGAACACCACGCCCCGATCTGGTCGAGCACCCGCCAGGGGGCCCTCGGGTCCCGGAAGGTGGCCGTGCCCACCTGTACGGCGTCGGCGCCGGCCATCAGCAGCTCGATGGCGTCCCTTCCCGTCATCACACCGCCGACGCCGATGATGGTGGCGTCGGGGTGGGCGGCGCGCACGTCGAAGACGGCCCGCACGGCGATGGGGTGGACCGGGGGACCCGACAGCCCGCCACCGGCCGCACCGGAGCCGAGCACCGGTGTCCTGCGCTCCAGGTCGATGGCCATGGCCAGCGCCGTGTTGATCAGGGTGACCCCCTCCGCCCCGTGGGCGAGCGCCGCCCCGGCCACCTCGGCCAGGTCGGCCACCGTCGGACTGAGCTTGGCCCACAGGGGCAGGTCGGGACCGTTCGAGGCCACCGCATCAAGCACCTCGGCCGTGGCCGCTGGCGAGTGGGCGAACATATGGCGCCGGTCGTCGATGTTCGGGCAGCTGACGTTGACCTCGATGGCGGTGAGGCCCTCGACGCCGACGAGCATGCCCGCGGCCTTGGCGAAGTCGTCGACCCGCTGGCCCCAGATGCTGACCACGGTGCGGGCCCCCGATGCGGCCAGGCGGGGCAGGTCGTCCCTGACCCAGGTTTCGATCCCCGGACCCTGGAGCCCCACGCTGTTGACCATGCCGGCCCCGGCCTGGTGGACACGGGGGGCGGGGTTGCCGGCCCAGGGTTCGACGGACAGCGACTTGACGACCATGGCCCCCAGGGCGGCCAGCGGCCCGTAGGCCTCGAGCTCGTCGCCGTGCCCGGCGGTGCCCGAGGCGGTCATGACCGGATTGGGGAGGACGAGGGAGCCGACGGGGACGGACAGATCCACGTCGCTGCGGGTGGCGGCCCGCCAGGCCCGTCCCACCCGACGGCGGCGTCCGGTGCCGAACCCGGGTTCGCTCACCGCTTCACCGCTGGTGGTACTCCTGCAGTGAGCGCACCGACAGCGGGTGGCTGACCCAGTCGGCGATGCCGGCCGCCGCCGCCTTGGCCGCCGCCACCGTCGTGAGGCACGGGACCAGGTGGGCCAGGGCCGTCGCCCGGATGTGGAGGCCGTCCGCCCGCGGGCCGCGGCCCCGGGGGGTGTTGACCACCAGTTGGACCTTCCCGCCGGCGATGAGCTCGACGGCGTCCACCTTGCCCGGGTGGGACTCCCCCACTTTGGCCACCACGGTGCCGACGTCGATGCCCTCGGCGGCCAACATGGCGGCCGTGCCCGAGGTGGCGGCCAGGTCGAACCCGAGCGCCGCGAACCCCCGCGCCGCATCGAGCCCGGAGGTCTTGTCGCGGTCGGCCAGCGAGAGGAAGACGGTGCCTGATGTGGGCAACCGGTTGCCGGCGGCGATCTGGCTCTTGGCGAAGGCCAGCCCGAAGGTGGCGTCGATGCCCATGACCTCGCCCGTCGAGCGCATCTCGGGGCCGAGCAGGGTGTCCACCCCCGGAAACCGGTTGAAGGGCAGCACCGCCTCCTTGACCGAGACGTGGCCCCCGACCGGCTCGGTCAGCAGTCCTTCAGTCCGTAGCTCGGCCAAGGTGGCCCCGACCATGACCCGGGCGGCCACCATGGCCACCGGCACGCCGGTCGCCTTGGCCACGAAGGGAACCGTCCGGCTGGCCCGGGGATTGGCCTCGAGCACATAGGCCCGGTCGTCCTTGACGGCAAACTGCACGTTGCACAGTCCGCGGACCTGGAGGGCCTCGCAGATCACCCGCACGTGCCGCTCCAGTTCGCCGATGACCGAACCGGACAGCGTCTGGGGCGGGAGCGCGCAGGCCGAGTCGCCCGAGTGCACGCCCGCTTCCTCGACGTGCTCCATCACCCCGCAGATGACCACGTCGCCGGTGGCGTCGCGCACCGCGTCGACGTCCACCTCCACCGCATCCTCGAGGAACCGGTCGACCAGCACCGGCCGGTCGGGGGTGACCCCGCCCTCCCGACCGAGCGAGCCCCCGACGCCGGACATGGCCTCGACCGCCTGGACCAGGCGCTCGTCGTCGTAGACGATCTCCATGGCGCGGCCGCCCAGGACGTACGAGGGCCGGACGAGGACCGGGTAGCCGACACGGGCGGCCACGGTGACCGCCTCGTCCGCCGTCGACGCCGTGCCACCGGGGGGCTGCGGGATCCCGAGGCGCCCGCACAGGTCGTTCCACCGCTCGCGGTCCTCGGCCAGGTCGATCGAGGCCGGGGAGGTCCCGAGGACGAGGTCCTCGTCGATGCCGGCCGCCAGCTTCAGCGGCGTCTGGCCGCCCAAGCTGACGATGACCCCGACCAGGCGGCCGTCACCGGTCGAAGCGACCCGCTCGGCCTCGATGACGTTGGCCAGGTCCTCGGGGGTGAGGGGCTCGAAGTAGAGCCGGTCCGAGGTGTCGTAGTCGGTCGAGACCGTTTCGGGGTTGCAGTTCAACATGATCGTCTCGAACCCGGCGTCGCGCAGCGCCATCGAGGCATGGACGCAGCAGTAGTCGAACTCGATGCCCTGGCCGATCCGGTTGGGACCCGAGCCGAGGATGATGACCCGGGGCCGGTCCGAGGGACGGATCTCGTCCTCTTCCTCGTGCGTCGAGTAGTGGTAGGGCGTGTGGGCCTCGAACTCGGCGGCGCAGGTGTCCACGGTCTTGAAGGTGACCGCCGCCCCGGCGGCGATACGCGCCGACCTGACCTGTGCCTCGGTGACTTCGGTGCCCAACAGGTGGGCCAGCTGCGTGTCGGAAAAGCCGAGGCGCTTCAACCGGCGCCACTCCCGCCGGTCGAGGTCGTCGACGGTGACCCCGAGGGTCACCTGGAGGTCGAGGGCCATCCGGGCATCGGTGATCTTGGCCATCTCGGCCAGGAACCACGGGTCGATGCCGGTGGCACCGGCCAGGTCCTCGACGGACACCCCCCGCCGCAACAGCGACTCGAGTTGGTAGAGGCGCTCGGGTGTGGCCGTGGCCACCGCATCGAGGAGCGCGTCCACCGGGACGGCGTCGACGGCCGTCTCCGACGGGTCGGCGTTGATGCCCGAGCGCCCCTGCTCGAGCGAGCGCACCGCCTTCTGCAACGACTCCGGGAAGGTCCGTCCGATGCCCATGACCTCGCCCACCGACTGCATGCGGGTGCCGAGTTCGTCGGTGGCGCCGGGCAGCTTCTCGAAGGCCCAGCGGGGGATCTTGGTCACCACGTAGTCGATCACCGGCTCGAAGGACGCAGGGGTGGCGCCGGTGATGTCGTTGCGGATCTCGTCGAGGCGGTAGCCGACGGCCAGCCGGGCGGCGATCTTGGCGATCGGGAAGCCGGTGGCCTTGGAGGC